>NZ_AWUK01000040.1 GCF_000499205.1 Paenibacillus sp. MAEPY2 | reverse complement strand
GTGCTGGCTTCTTTATTTTATGAATTTACAAACCTGTCCACAATATCAACCACAGGACCAACGAAGCAGAGGAGCAGCATAAACCCGGCTACGTTAAAGGCTACCCTTGTACCATAGTGCGACCGATACTTGCTAGCGATAATCACAGCAGGTATCCAGAAGATTGCCGCAGCTACAAAGGGGAAGTGAAGCCCCTGATCTCCGCCACTATAAATAGGCAAGTTCAGTTGTTCAAACAGGTAATAACCAAAACTGAAATTCTGTTCTCCCCAACCATAATTAAAAGCAAAGCCCAGAACAAGTAGAAGCAAAGAAACTGTCCCGATACCCATCGGTTTTCTTTGTTGTATCATTCAATCCCTCCATAACTAGTGCGATATCCTAAATAAACCCATTAATGTATTGTAACATAGTGTTGGGCAATGTGATGTAAAATAGTTTCGCATTCTCCGTTTTCCTATAAACCGTTTGTCCTAAATTAATTATAAATTTATACATTCATGTGAATTTGACGAGCCTCCAAATATCGACAACATCAGCTAATCATAATCGATATAATACATGTAAATAGAATCCGGATGCGAGAATTATGTCAAAGGGGGCGTGGCTGTTTGCTGAGTTACACGATGAAAATGGTTATTTTCCCGCTAGGATGTCTGCTTGTAATGCTGTCCTCTTATTTTCTAGGGCTTACTTCCCATCTCGCGTTAATGATATGTGCTGGTGTGTTATTTGTAGCAAGTATATATGGGGAGAAACGTTATCCTGCACTGCGTAACGTCCACTGGGTCTTTCTTGGGATATTCCACTATTTCAGTGCATTGAACTGGTGCAATATGCTGTACTATCTGCTGATCATGTCGATGATTCAGGATAAACAACGCGTTGCCCAGACTTTGCCCATTTCGATGCTGCTTGTGCTCGAATATACAGTGATTCGGCTCACCTATGTACCGATAGATACATATAATTTGCTGGTATCCCTGTTTGACATGTTAACTGCGATAGTCATTATATTTTTGTATCATACCTTAATTAACATCGAGGCAGAGAAGCGCAGACTTCGAGAGAAAAATGATTTTCTGACCCTCCATGACCCACTCACCGGGCTACTGAATTACGAAGGATACATGGATGCCCTTAATAAAACGGTGGAGGAGCACCGCTCCTTTTTGCTGATAATTTTGAATATTCAGAATCTCAACGGGTTTGACAAAGATGTCGAAGACAACTGGTGCAGCGTAATCAGAAATACGGGCGAGAGCATTACAAAACAATTTTCGGATTCGTACGGTATATCCCGCTATGCAGGAGATCGCTATGCAGTCATTTTGCCTGAGACACAGGACATTGAAGAACGCGTGACGTCACTCCTGTCAGGGGATTTGCGGGGGCTGCAGGTAAACTACAGTATTTCCCTCTATCCGGGAATGTCCGAGACGCTGCAGCACTTTATTACGGTGGCGGAGGACAGTTTATTCCAGCATCAGCGCAATAAATGGTTGAAAAACGAAGAGGAGGTCTTCCGTTCCGAAAGACTCCGGGCTGTTGGTGAACTGGCCGCTGGCATGGCTCACGAAATTCGCAACCCGCTGACGGCCATTCGCGGATTCCTGCAGTTGTCACGGGGGCAGGCCTTCAATATCGCTCCTTGGTATGAAGTCATTATGGGGGAGATCACACGGGTTACGGAACTGACTGCTGAGTTTTTGCAGTTTTCCAAACCACATACCAATCACATGAAACCTGAACGAGTGGGGCATTGTCTCGAACGAGTCATGTCGTTAACTGAGTCGGATGCAGCATCACGGGGCCATCGAATCACACTTGAAATGACCGGTGAGCCAGTCGTGGTCAACATGGATCGGGACAAGATCGTACAGGTCCTGATCAACCTGATCCGTAATGCTTTTGAAGCGATGACAGACCCGGGTGAGGTGCATATTGATCTGTTGCATGATGGAGATAAGGCGCTTATCTCGATTAGCGATACGGGCAGCGGCATTCCGGAGAACTCTTTGGCCACGATCTTTAATCCATTCTATACAACCAAGGAAGAAGGTACAGGACTTGGACTGGCACTCTGTCAGAAAATCGCTCTGGACCATCATGGCAAAATCACCGTTCATAGTGAAATGGGGATTGGCTCTACATTCACCCTTCATTTACCTATTGGGGCATAATTCCAACTGAACTGCTCCCCGTCAAGTAGACAGTTAAAAAACAAAAAAATGGTTCGTTTAGAAACCTTAGCTCAATGACGTGCTAAGGTTTCTTGTTATGCTGCTCTTCGCTCTTCTGTATTCGTTCGGAGACAGACCGCCGGTTATCCAAACTGCGACTTACACAAGATATGCTCTTTGTAAATCCGTACTTCAACTGGAGTCCTTTATACTCCATAAACGGTTTGTCCTACTTTTATTATAAAATTATACATTCATGTGAATTTGAAGATCCTCCAAATATCGACAACATCAGCTAATCTTAATCGATATAATACATGTAAATAGGATCCGATGTGAGAATTATGTCAAAGGGGGAAGGGCTGTTTAATGAGTTACACGATAAACTGGGTGGGCTGTTGCAATAGTTCAGTAGAATAATATTCAATTAAAACGGAGGGGATGCTATGTACCAAAAAACGATTCGTAGTAGCTTTACATTGGACGGCATTGCTATACATAGTGGGAATTTGTCAAAGATAACTCTGCATTCTGCACAACCAAACACAGGTATTGTTTTTAGAAGAGTTGATGTAGATCCATATGAAATTATTCAAGCTAAAATCGATAATGTATCCAATACGGAACGTTGCACACAGCTTAAAAACATGCATGGATACACTGTATCTATGGTTGAACATACACTGTCTGCTGTTCGAGGGATGGGCATCGATAACGTGATTATTGATGTTAATGGTGAAGAATTACCCATTTTTGATGGCAGCTCTACCGAGATTGCAACCAAGATTTCAGAAGTTGGCCATCTGCAGCAAGAAGTCAAAAAAAACTACCTTCATTTACAACAAAAAGTTAGAGTTGAGCACGGTAATTCTTTTCTTGAAGCTCATCCCTCCTCTATGGTCTCCTATTGCGTGTGTTTTAAAAATGAACATGAAATTGCCTACCTCTCGGATCAGACATCCAATTTTAATTTTATAGAAAACGATTACTTAACTGATATTGCGCCAGCTAGGACATTTTGTTTTGAAGAAGAAATAATGTACTTAAAAAGCAAAGGTTTAATTCAAGGAGCTTCTTTAGAGCATGGAATAGTTATTGGTGAAAAGAAAATTTATCCCAATTTACGTTTTCCTGATGAATTGTCTCGTCACAAGCTGCTGGATCTTATTGGCGATTTAGCTTTGAATCCACCTTTTCATGCAAAAATCATAGGATCGGGAACGTCTCATTCTTTGAACACTCTTTTTGCTCAAGAATTATTAAATAATCTAATCTAAATACAAAAGGAGACCATTATGCCATGTAATTTGAATGAAATCTCTGAACAGTTAAATGGGATTTTAATAGGTGATGGCAATGTCGTTATAACAGGCGTAGGTTCAATTAATGCTGCTAAAGAGGGAGAAATTGCTTTTGTTACGGATAAAAATCTAAATAAATTAGATCAATGTAATGCCTCAGCTTTCATTGTGCCAGAAACAACAATAATAGAATTTAAAGTACCTGTTATTAAGGTGAAAAATCCCCGACTCGATTTTATTCGCTTAATTGAAATGTTTAGTGAAAAAACCAAGAGTAGTGGTGTAGTATCATCAGAAACAATTGAGCCTTCGGTAACGTTAGGCTACAATGTGCAGATTGACGATTTCGCGGTAATTAAAGAAGATGTTTCTATTGGGGATCATACTATCGTTTCCGCGCATTCATTTATTGGTAAAAATGTGACCATTGGAACGAATTGCTTGATACACCCTAATGTCACTGTGTTACATGATACTTTCATTGGAGATAACGTCATCATTCACTCAGGCGCAGTGATTGGTGCTGACGGATTTGGTTTTGAATGGGATGGGCAAAAACAAGTGAAAATCCCCCATATTGGAAATGTCATTATTTTTGATGATGTTGAAATTGGTGCAAACACGACTATTGATCGTGGAACGATTGATTCAACAACCATTGGTAAAGGGACCAAAATGGACAACCTTATTCAAATTGGCCATAATGTTCAAATTGGTGAGCACTGTATTATCGCAGGTACAAGTGCAATTGGGGGCTCATCGAAGATTGGTAATCGAGTCATATTGGCTGGTGGAAGTGCGGTTATTAATAATATTACCATTGGAGACAGCTGCGTGGTTTTAGCTAAAACCATGGTTACTAAAAACATGCCCGAGAACTCAACGGTGTCGGGATATACAGCTCGTTCACATAAGAGACAACTAAGAGAATCCGCTGCACTTTCCAGACTACCGAAAATGATAAAAAAACTAAATGAGAAGCTCGATGAACTTTCCAAAACAAAGGAAGGTGCTAAATGATACATCACTCAGCCATTATTCATCCTACGGCAGTAACTGGGAACAATGTCGAAGTCGGACCTTTCAGTATCATTGAAGAAAATTCGAAAATAGGTAGCGGGTGTAGGATTGGAAGTCACGTAATCATAGGAGCTAACACGATATTGGGGGAGAATAACTATATTTCACATGGTGCCATTATCGGTTCAGTCCCACAAGATAAAAGTTACCAAGGCGAAGAATCATATCTCATTATTGGAGATAATAATACCGTGAGAGAGTATGTCACCATATGTAAAGGCACACATAAAGGAGATTGTTTCACGAGAGTAGGTAGTAACAACTTTATTATGAATTATGCTCATATCGCACATGATGTATTGATGGGAGACCATAACGTCATCGTCAATAATGTGCAAATTGGCGGACATGTTAATATTGAAGACTATATCACATTTGGTTGTGGTTCTGGTGTGCACCAATCATGTAACATAGGAAGGTTTGCAATGATTGGAGCGGGAAGTAAAGTTTCACAAGATATTATTCCATATTCTTTAGCAGATGGTCCGCGTTCGTACATACATGGTATTAATATCGTTGGTCTAAGAAGAAATGGATTTTCAAATGAAGAAATAAGCACGATAAAAAAGATTAATACCATTTTATTTCGCCAAAAGCGAACTCTCGATCAATCTATTGAAGAAATAAACAACTTACCTCCTTCTGAATTTAAAGAACACACATTGAGTTTTCTAAATAAATCTACACGCGGAATTGTGCGAATGAAGCGATAAAATGGAAACGCCGCAAAGGTCCGGAATAAAACGGAACCTAATGCGGCGTTTTCGTCTTGTCTTCAAGGGAAAGGTGCGTTAATTTTGTTGTCCCTGATGCAAATGATAATAGAAACCTTGCTGCTGCATCAACTCATCATGACTGCCTCGTTCGGCGATCTTGCCGTCATCGATGACGAGAATCTGATCGGCTTCACGGATCGTGCTTAGCCTGTGGGCGATGACGAAGCTGGTGCGATCCTTCATCAAGGTTCGCATCGCTTCCTGAATCTGCATTTCGGTGCGCGTATCGATACTGCTGGTCGCTTCATCCAGAATAAGAATGGCAGGATCAGCGAGAATGGCACGAGCGATGGTTAACAGTTGCCGCTGTCCCTGACTCAGATTGCTCCCACTGGAAATGATCGGGGTGTCGTAACCCTGCGATAATTTGCGGATGAAGGAGTGGGCATTGGCTAGCTTCGCCGCTTGCTGAATCTGTTCGTCCGTTGCATCCGGTTTGCCGTAGGCAATATTGTCACGAATGGTTCCGGAGAATAGATAAGCATCCTGTAACACAATACCAAGTTCGCGCCGAAGCTGATCTTTCTCAAGTTCCGAGATGTCGCAGCCATCAATGGTAATTCGCCCGCCCGTAATCTCATAAAAACGAGGCAGCAGGTTGATAATGGTCGTTTTACCCGCACCAGTCGGTCCAACAAGTGCAATCATCTCGCCTGGCTTCGCGGTAAAGCTGACCTTTTTGAGAATTTCTCTCTCAGGGCTATACCCAAAGGATACCTCCTCAAATACCACTTTACCTTGAATCTGCTCCAGCTGTTTCTTCTGTTCTTCCACGTATTCACTTGGTGTATCCATAATATGGAATACACGTTCAGCACCTGCAATGGCTGCCTGAATCAGGTTATACTGGTTCGCCAGATCATTGATGGGCCGCTCAATCTGGCGGGAGTAGGCAAGAAAACTTACAATTAGCCCGATGGACGTCAGATCATGATAAGCCATCCAGCCACCTACCGCTGCCAGTATGGCAAAACCGATATTGTTCATGACATTCATCGTTGGGCCTACCAGACCGGATACGCTCTGAGCCTGGGTACTGGAAGTGCGATGCTTCTCGTTCAGGTTCTGAAAATGTTTATGCGCCTGCTCCTGACGATTATAAGCTGCGACCACCTTTTGTCCGGCAATGGTCTCCTGAGCGTAGCCATTAAGCTCACCAAGCAGCTTCTGTTGTGCAGTAAAATGTTTGCGTGTTCTTGAAGCGATCAGCCGAGTGGCGATCGTAATCAGGGGAACCGTCACCAGACTGAGCAGAGTCAGTCGGACATCCAGGGCAAACATAATCGACAGGGAGCCAACCAGCAAGATGGCGCTGGACATCAGCTGGGTTACACTTTGATTCAGCGTCGTGGACACGTTATCGATATCATTGGTAGCCCGGCTCATCAGATCACCGCTCTGATTTTTGTCAAAAAAGTGGATCGGCAGCTGCTGCAGCCTAGAAAACAGAGCATGGCGCAGATCCTTCACGGTCAGTTGGGATACGCCGATCATGACATAGGATTGAGCCCACATCATGAGCGAGCCGAGCACGTATACGGTCAGCAATAGCATGCAGTCTTTCAGCAGGCCATCCGTCATTTTGGGGACGATATGTTCATTGACCGCACGGCCGAGCAGATAAGGTCCTGCCAGATTAAGCAACGTTCCAAGACCCGTCAGTACCAGAGCCGAGATAACCCCTTTGCGATGACGTCCCATGTATGACCATACTCGAATGATGGCGTGCCGGGCGTTCTTGGCTCTTACTTTGGGAACCGGACCTCGGCCGGGTGGCCCAGGTCTTCCGATCGGCGGAATAACGGTCTGATGGATGGAGGAAGAAGCATTTTTAGCCAAATTGAACATCCTCCTTCCGTTGCTGCGAATAATAGATGGATTGGTAGTGTGACGAATGGGCCATGAGATGCTCATGTGTACCACTTGCCGCGATTTCTCCTTCATCAAGCACGTAAATGCAGTCTGCATCCTTTACGGAAGATATCCGTTGTGCAATCAGGAAGGTGGTGCTGTTTTTCATTAGGGAATGCAGCGCCTTCTGAATGCTCGCTTCCGTACGCAGATCGACGGCACTGGTACTATCGTCCAGAATCAGAACTTCCGGTTGCATGAGCAGGGCGCGGGCAATAGAAATCCGCTGCTTCTGCCCACCCGAGAGATTGACACCGCGCTGGCCAAGTTCCGTGTCGTATCCATCTTTCAGGTTCATGATAAAATCATCAGCCGCCGCTGCTTGGGCTGCGGCACGCAGTTCAGCTTCCGTTGCGTCAGGTCGGCCGAAGCAGATGTTATCCCGAATACTGCCACTGAACAGAATGGATTCTTGTAAAACGATGGACGCACGGCTGCGAAGATCCTGAAGATCCCAGTTACGCACGTTCACTCCGTTCACAAGCACTTCACCCTGCGAGGCATCATACAAGCGGGGGATCAGCTGTACAAGTGAAGTTTTGCCCGAGCCTGTTGAGCCGAGTAAGGCCACTTTTTCTCCCGGTTTAGCCGTCAGTGTAATTCCAGATAGAGTATGCTCCCCATCATAGCGGAAATAGACGTCTCTGAATTCCACCTGACCTGCTCCTTTACGAGACACATCATGACCGGATTGGATATCAGGCTGGGTATGAAGCACTTCATTGATCCGTGCAGCAGATACCTTGGCGCGGGAGAAGCTCATCATCATCATGCCGATTGAAGTGAGGGACGAGAGTACAACGGTCACGTAGTTGATAAAAGCAATCAGATCCCCGGCAGCAATATCGCCTCCGACCACCTGAAAGCCCCCAAACCAGAGCACTGCTACAATGGTAGCATTCAGCATCAGGCTTAGTACCGGTGCATTCAGCGATACGATGCGCCATGCTTTCACTGCCGTATGAGTGTAATCCTCATTGGCTTGCTGGAAACGCTTCTTCTCCTGACGTGCGCGTGCAAAAGCCTTGACGACACGAATGCCGGCAAGATTCTCCTGAAGAACGGCGTTCACCTTGTCGAGCTTGTTCTGAACGCTGGCGAAGAGCGGATAGGAAGCGGAAATCAGGATATATAAGATGATAAACAGAATCGGCACGGACAAAATGAGAATTAACGCCAGTTTGACACTGATCGTAAACGCCATAATAATACTGCCGATAATCAGCATCGGCGAACGGATAAACATGCGCAGAAGCATCTGTACAAAGGTCTGCATCTGGGTGATATCACTCGTCAGGCGGGTGATCAGCGAGCCCTCCTGGAAGGTATCCAGATTACGGAACGAGAACTTCTGGATATGATCAAACAATTCCTGGCGCAGATCGGTGCCGTATCCAACGGCGGCTTTGCTTGAAAACAGCGTACATCCTGCACCGCCAACCCATCCGATTAACGCAAAAAGAAACATAAACAAACCTGTAGTCACGATGTGGGACAGGTTCCCTGCAAGCACACCATCATCCACAATGCTGGACATCAGCTTGGGTTGAAGCAGGTCCATGGCAACCTCAAGGACCATGAGCAGCGGAGCAAGAATGGCCGCTGACTTATACGGGGTAAGGAATCGTTTTAACGTCCACAATGGGAAAAATCACCTCATTCGTTGTGAAATAATCATGTTGCAACTATTCATGAGACAGAAGCACCTCATTTAATATTCTTGCAGATTCTGAACCATGCGCTGGGCGAGCGCCGACATGAGTTGCGATTCTTCAGGTGTAAAATCTTTCTGTGCTTGGCGTTCAAGCTCCTGGAATACTTCTCTCAGTTCCTTAAGCGCATCACGGCCCTGATCGGTCAGATAGACACGCAGACTGCGCAGATCCTTAGGGTCGGCTTCACGCCGTACAAACCCCGAGCTTTCCATGCGTTTCAGCATAACTGTTACCGTTGCAGGGGCGCGGCGCAGCTGTTCGGCCAACTGTTTCTGGGTCTGACCATCTTCCCGTTCAAGCTGGAATAACAGCGGCGGTTGTCCAGGATATAACTCAGGGTGGTTGACAAGCTTCTCATGAACCTTGTATCGCTGTAGCTTGACGAGTTCCGATAACTGGCCTATTAAACGTTCATTCCGAGCTGATTTCATAACTGCTTCCATCCTTTTAATTAGTCGACTAACTAAATGATAAGTTTCCTTTGACATATCGTCAAGTGCTTTTTGATATTCCGAAGAAGCTTGTTAGAGCGAGACATAATGTGGGTTTGTGAAGGGATGGAAAATATTGACGCGGGTCAGAAGCATATGTTAGAGTGTTATTATCTAATTGTTAATAACAAATTGTTAATAACAGAATGGGGTCTTTCGAAATGACACATGCGGGTAATTCGGATCAAAATTCATCAGATCATCAGAATCTCGTGAACATAAGCGAACAACAGTTTCTTGAAACCTATGACGCAGGCGAATACGAACGTCCTTCCGTTACCGTGGACATGTTGGTATTTACAATACGAAGTGAAACGCAGGAGAATTATCGCAAACTCGCGGAGCCAGAGCTCCAGCTGCTGCTGATTCGTCGGGGAGGTCATCCCTATATGGGGCAGTGGGCGCTTCCGGGTGGATTTGTCTCTATGCAGGAATCGCTGGAAGATGCCGCCAGACGGGAACTTTTTACCGAAACCGGACTGGATGATATTTATCTGGAGCAGCTCTATACCTGGGGGGATGTGCATCGTGATCCGCGTACGCGTGTAATCAGCTGTTCTTACATGGCGCTGGTCGACAGCAGCGAGCTGCAGCTTCAGGCTGGCGACGACGCCAGCGAAGCGGACTGGTTTCGGATGGAGCAGCGGCTGCTGGAGGAGAAACGTCATATCCATGAGCGTGGACGCGTGACGGAGCGCAGGGTGCAGTTGATTTTGACCAATGGAACAGAGGAATTGTCGGCAGTCATTGAGACGAAGGAAACAGTGGAAGGCAGAGTGCGCCACAGCAATATTTCGATGAATGAGGTTCAAGGAATTGCCTTTGATCACGCGAAGATCATACATTACGCGCTGGAACGTCTGCGGGCCAAGGTGGAATATACGGTTATTGCTTTTAATCTGATGCCAGAGACATTCACATTAACTGCTCTCCAGAAAGTATACGAAATCATCAGTGGCAAAAAACTGCTGGCTGCCGCTTTCCGGCGCAAAATCGCCGATTGGGTTATCGAAACGGGTGAGTATACGGGGAATGCAGGACATCGTCCATCACGTTTGTACAGACTGAATCCGGAAAGATTGACACCATAAAGTTAGGAGGGAATATCGATGGAGAAGTTTACATTTTTTTGGCGTACAGCGTCTCCGTTCTCACAGTGGCACCCGGTGGATTTTACCGTCAATGGCGTTCACTACACCAGTGCAGAACAATATATGATGCACCAGAAAGCGCTGCTGTTCGGCGATCAGATTATTGCAGACAAGATCCTGAAAGCAAGCTCCGCATCTGTACAAAAAAAGCTGGGCAGGCAGGTCGCAGGATTCGACCAGACTGTATGGGAAGAGGAGTGCAGACGTATTGTCTATGAGGGCAACGAAGCCAAATTCACCCAAAACAAACAACTACTGACCACGCTGCTCGCCACCCGAGGAACGACTCTTGTAGAGGCAAGCCCGGATGACCGCATCTGGGGTGTTGGGCTGGCGGAGGAAGACCCGCGCATTCGCAATAGAAGAACGTGGCGGGGGACCAACTGGCTGGGTGAGATTCTCACCCGTCTAAGAGAAAATATAGGAAGTGATGAAGATGAACGACCAACAACATAAGAACGATATTCAGAATAACAACCGCAATATAACAACAGGCGTCAACAGCACGAATGCACGCTCCAAACGTTCTCGTATTGCCCATCAGACACTGGTTATTTTGGAAGCAGGAGAATATGTGAACGGATATGATCGCCGGGTTCAGATCGGTGCGGACTTACAGCGAGCGATCCGGGATTCGGTATTATACCGTCCTACGGAGCTTATCGCTCTTCGAGAAAAGCGAAGTGAAGAAATGATTCGAATGCAAGCTCCGGCGGAAGCTTCAGCCTTTCGCATCGAGGTTACGGGCGAGACCACACTCGCGGCCGCTTCACGCCTTTCTGTGGATGAAGGAAGGAAAGATGTTGTTTGCCTGAACTTTGCATCGGCGAAAAACCCCGGTGGCGGCTTCCTGGGAGGCAGCCAGGCACAGGAGGAAAGCTTGGCTCGGGCTACAGGACTGTACCCGTGTATCGCCCAAATGAACGAAATGTATGATTACAATCGCAAGCAGCGGTCTTGTTTGTACTCCGATTACATGATCTATTCGCCTGCTGTTCCGGTGATCCGTGATGATGAGGATCGGCTGCTCGACAAATATAATCTGACGGCATTCATCACAGCGCCTGCTGTAAATGCAGGAGTGGTGAGAGAGCGGGGAGATGCTGATGATCAGCTAATTGAGTCCGTCATGAAAGGGCGCATTCGCTATATTCTGGACGTGGCCGCGCTGCATGGGCATCAAACTATTGTATTAGGCGCATATGGCTGCGGTGTATTCAGGAATGATCCGGCAAAGGTAGCGGAATATTTCCATGATGTATTGGTAAGAGAGGGCTTCAAGCATTCCTTTGAGCGCATCGTATTTGCCGTATTGGACCGGACAGCCGGACAGAAAACGTTCAAAGCATTTGAGGATCGTTTGGCTGGAGAGTGATTTGGAGAAGTTTACAAAGTCAAAAGGTGTGTGGGAGAGGACAGGTATGAAGTTTCGCGAGATACAGCTGGATTTGTTTGCCATGGATGATCATTACACGCTTGCACACTGCATTTCCGCGGATGCCCGCATGGGGGCAGGAATTGCTGTGCAGTTCCGGCAGCGATTTGGATTGGAGGTTCTTCAGGAGCAGGCGCAGCAGGAGCCACTAGAGATTGGACAGTGCTATCGAGTAGGGCGGACCCTGAATTTGGTCACCAAAGCCAAGTTCTCGAACAAACCAACCTATCAATCCTTTACTCGTGCGGTGGAATCCATGCGTGACGTTTGTGCCAGAGAAGGGATCAACAAACTGGCAATGCCGCAAATTGGCTGCGGGCTGGACAGGTTGAAGTGGGATAAGGTGAGAGGCATTATCCAGGATGCTTTTGCCGAAACGGATGTTGAGATCGTCGTTTGTACCCTGTGATTAGACCATGCCGACGGACTTTTACCTTCAGAGATACAATTTTGGATACAAAAAAACCTCTGCTTTGAGCGGATGGAGAGAGCATGTAGTTGACTCTGTTCCAATCTACAAAGAGAGGTTTTTTGATGTTTTATTATGGGTTGTGAGTAAGGATTATTTTATTTCTTGGAGAACATTTCTTTGGCTTCATCCATGGCCATTTTGTTGCCGATTGAAGAATAATCCAGCCAAGGCTGAGCACCGATCGGGTAAACATGGCCTGCTTTGACAGCCTTAAGTCCCTGCCAGATTGGATTGTTTTGCAGTTCTTTGAACATGCTCTGAGCTTCATCATCCGAGTTCACCACAACGAAGATCGCATCTGCATCAAAGTCCGGCAGTATTTCACGTGAAACAACTTGATAGGGTTTGGACGAATCGAATTCCTCAATGCCTTTAGCTGGGGTCAAGCCCAAATCCTCATACAAAATCGGTCCCATCGGACGGCGTGTACTGAACACACGCAATTCTTTGGCAGTAACACGGATAGCCATTACGGTGCCATCCCCAATGGTGTCATGGATTAGAGATTTCACTTCATCCGTTTCTGTCGCATAATCCTGAATATATTGCTCGGCTTCCTTCTCACGGTTCACGAGTTTGCCAATGTCTTTTAAGTGGTCGCGCCACGTGCCATCATCCAGATTGAAGACGTGTACAGGAGCAATTTTCTCGAATTTGGCGATATCATCACCGGAAAATTCTTCGTCCAGGTAGATGACATCCGGTTTCAGGGCAAGTAAAGCTTCCATGTCCGGGTCCTTAACGGGACCGAGCGGTGTAGTATTTTGAAGACGGTCAGCAACGTGGGACAGGAAGGCTTTGGCTTCCCCGCCGATTACCGAACCAACCGGAGTAATCCCGAGAGACAGCAGGTCATTGGTCAGATGGATCGACATGGATGCGATGCGTTGGTCTCCGGAAGCGGAATTGGTGTCCTGTGAAGCGTTCGAAGTGTCCGTAGTGGAACCTTCCGAAGCAGAGGATGAATTATTGGCGTTCCCGCAGGCTACGAGTACAAGCACCAGACAGATGCTCATGAAGAGCATAAGGTTTTTCTTTAACATGGGTAATCTCAATCTCCTTGAACATCTCATGGATGTCGTTTTTATGTTGGGTATAACGGTGGAATCATTGGATTGTTGCGGTAAAGCTATTACTTGGTTCGTACCAGTAGGTATAAAAAGTAAGGTGCGCCTATCGCCGCGACCACGACGCCTGCCGGAATGGAATTGGGCTGAAAGATCGTTCGCCCAACCGTATCGGCAGCGACCAGAATAACCATACCGATGAGTCCGGCGGCTGGGATCAGATGGCGATGCATCGGGCCAACCAGTCTGCGGGCCAGATGAGGCGCCGCCAGACCAATGAATCCAATCCCGCCGGCCATGGACACACTGACGGCAGACAATGCCACTGTGCACAATAGCAAAATAACACGTTGGGATCGGACGGGTGTACCAATACTGGTCGCGGCAGCATCTCCCAGATTAAAGGCATCCAGCGTTTTGGAGCGACTCCATATGTACGAGATGCAGAGTACAATCCATGGAAGCAGAGCCTGGACATGAACCCAGTCTCTGCCCCAGACGCTGCCAGCCAGCCAGCGAGCGGCGAAGGAATAGGTATCTTCATCCAAACGGAGGGACAAATACAGCGTCAAGGCATGGAATCCGGCCGCTACGGCAATGCCCACCAGAATCAGCTTAATGGGGGATACTCCGTTATGACGATCATAGGATAGCAGCATGATAATTAGCGCCGCGGCGACACTGCCTGCAAAAGCAAACAACGGAATCAGCAAGGCAACCGAGCCGTTCATGGAATGGGCGAAGCTTACAAATACCATCAATCCAAAGGCCGCTCCTGCATGCAATCCAAGGATGCCTGGATCGGCAAGTGGATTGCGTGTAATACCTTGCAGCGCAGCACCAGCGACGCCGAGGCCTGCTCCAGCCAGTACAGTAACCAGAATGCGTGGCAGTCGATAGTCAAACAATACAATCTGATCATCCGGCGTACCATTGCCTAGCAGGGTGTGAAGCACGGCCATTGGTGACAGGCGAATCGTTCCCGTGTTGAGGCTGATCACGATGACGGCACAGGCGATGCAGAGCAGCGTAACACTGACCGCTATGGAACGTTTGCCTCGTGAGGGTGTATTGGAGTTCATCGCTACAAGGCCCTCCTTTCTTTACGGGCCAGATAGAGGAAGAAGGGTACACCGACAAAGGCGACCATAATGCCTACTGCCAGTTCCTGAGGCGGATTCACAATGCGTGATCCCAGATCGGCAAGCACTAGCAAGACGGCTCCGAGCAGGGAGGACATCGGAATGATAAGTCGATAATCCACGCCAACCAATTTGCGAGAGATGTGTGGAATAACTAATCCAACGAAGCCGATTGAGCCTACAGCAGATACGGATACGCCAGCCAGCACTACAACCGCCGTCAGGGCAAACAGCCTGGTCCAGCGGAGGTTGATCCCGAGATTAATCGCAACTTCTTCTCCGAGCGACATAAGGGAGACACGACGGGCCATGGGCATGGTGAGCACGAGGGCAACCAGCAGCACAGGCAGAATCAGCTTCAGATGCCGCCATTCAATACCGCCGAAACCACCGGCATACCAGAAGGCCAAATCCTGACTCAGGTCAAAATATATGGCTACACCAGTGCTGAGCGAACTTAACATCGCTGCAATAACGGCACCCGCAACGGTAAGCCTTATCGACGTCAGTCCTCCGGGAGCGGCCATGCCCAATAGGAAAATGAGCAGAGTGCCCAGAACAGCCCCTGCAAATGACAGGAACATGATCCAGCCATAAGGTAATCCCGGCCAGAAAGCGAAGCTGAGAGCCACGACAAAGGTAGCTCCTGCATTGATTCCCAATATGCCGGTGTCTGCCAGCGGATTGCGTGTAATCCCCTGCATGAGCGCTCCGGCCACAGCAAAGGCGGCGCCAATGACAGCAGCAGCAATAACACGTGGCAGCCGCAGCTCGTGAATAATCTGATGCGGTGTCAAAGCCGGGTTGTACTGGAATATGGCAGTCCATACGGTCTCCAGTGTTAACCCCTTGGCCCCCAGAGAAATGGCGACAAACATACTAAGCAGCAGCGCGGCAATAGCCGCCAAAAACATCAAGCCCACCGTCACTGCGGATTTTTGTGATTTGGACGGACGTTGTGACAGTCCCGGATGTTGAATGCGGGTCACTCCTTTGTTACCAACAACACCTTGCTGTTGTTATTGATTATCATTATCAATTAGTGAACATTATAAAATCTTAATTCAGGCCCGTACATGGCTTAAATTAAGATTATAGAGATGGACATTTTTTAGATTACAGAAATGCGGCTTTGTTCGTCAACATGGAGAGCGCTTCATCGAGCTGGATGTTGATGGAATAGGGAGCGTATACCACCCATGAATTCCAGTCTATGACATGCACGCGTCCGTTTTTTACTGCGGAATAGTTTTTCCACAACGGATCTGTAGTAATCTGCTGCAGCAGGGCGCTCCGTTCATGCATGGATGTAACTGCAATCAGGAGCACATCTGCTTCCAGGCCATCCCATTCCCCAGGCGTGAAGGACATCCAGTTGAAACCTACACCGACAGGTTTGCCTGCCAACTCTCTCTGAATCCGATCGGGAGCGGCCAGTTGCAGGCTGCGGTAAAATACATGGCCGAAGTTGCGATTGCTGTACATGCGTGGTCCTTTTGCAGTTAAAGTACAGACAGCGACGGTGACCTGACCTGCCGTTTCCCTGATCTTTTTGCGAGCCCGCTCCGCCTTGCGCTCATACTGATCAAGCCACTCCTTCGCCGCTTGAGTACGATCCACGATAGAGGCGATTTTCTGCAAATGACCGAAGATGTCTGTCTGATTCCAAGGAATGGTGATGATTGGAGCCACATCTCCGATATGTTCCATCGCTATAGCTGCTGCGTTATCCTTGGTTAGAATCAAATCGGGATTCACATCAAGGAATGCCTGGCGTCCCTGTTCCCAGGGTTCATAGGCATGGAACGGCAGCGTCAACGATTTGGGAACATGGGGCAGATGGCCCTGGATCTGAGCCGCACATGGTGTGATGCCAAGCGTCATCAGGTGATCGGTGTATGGATAGGAGAGCGATACGATATTTCGATGGACCTGCTTGGCATAGGAAGTTGGCGCATAACCGGCATGGTTCCTGAATCGTCGGCTGAAATAGAATTCGTCCCGATAGCCTACCTGGCGGGCCACATCACGAATACGCAGATCTGAAGTCATGAGCAGTTCCTTGGCCCGATTCATTCGTAAATGAGTGATATATTCGATAGGATTTTTCTGCATCCGGCTCTTGAACAGCTGTGAATAATACGACGGGTGCATGCCGGCCAATTCGGCCAGCTTCTCCAGCTTGATTTCGTTCATATAGTTTTCGCGCATATACTGTAAGGTTGATCTGAGCCACTGTTCAGGCTCGTCCTGTCCTTCCGCATCCGACTGACCTTCCTGCGGCCAGAGCATATGAAGCAGATCGGTCAGGAGCAGCTGCACTTTCAAGCTGTTTTGTGAAGCTTCGGTTGTTAATTGTGCGGCAATTCGCTGTATCCCATAGTAAGGGCCTTGAATCCACCCTGTTACAGGTGAACCAAGCTCTCGCTCATATATTCGCCGTTCTTCCGTTTTCTCGGCAACCCGAAACAGATCAAAATGAATGATATACAGTTCAATTTCATGGTCAGCATCAGAGAAGAGCTCCAGAGAACTTCCCGGCGTACACAGGAAGGCGGATTTGCGGGCAACAAGGGTTTCGATATCGTTCGCCACCAGTTTACCCGTAAATTTGTGCATGTAGACAAAGGTATGGTGAGGGAGCTCGGTCTGACTCCATTGCCAATGCGTATCTACGGTGATCCGTTCTGCTTGATGCAGTTCGAGTAACGAGTCGTTTAGAAAAGAATCCATTTCCGTCCGTGTCACGGCTTCTTTGTCGCTGTTTGGCTGATCCGGTTGGGTCAACATGTGGGCGGTACATGGGTTAGGGTTGTTGCTCGAATGAATTAACATGGTGTGACCTCCTTTCCTGACAGATTGGATGTATCATAGCGAGCGCAACCGCATATCCGATGTGAACCACTGTCGGTATGTCATCAGGCTGAGCAGGATGCTGGTAATAGCGGCTGAGCTGGTAAAAGCAAATACGATCAGAATCTGGTAACGAACGGCCTCAACCGGATCGGCACCCGCAATAATCATACCTGTCATCATGCCAGGAAGCTGTACGAGTCCTACCGTTTTCATCCCATCAATCGTGGGTATCATGCTGGATTTCACGGAACGTTTCAACACGTCCTGAAAAGCACGTCTTGGCGTTGCACCCAGTGCAAGCAGGGATTCAATCTCTCCTTTGGAGGACTCGACCTCGCGTTTCATCTGGTTCAGAAACAGCCCGGACACCACCATGGCATTACCGATGGTCATGCCGCTCAATGGAATAATGTACTGGGGAGTAGGCTCCACAATACCCAGACCTAACAATAACCCCATCATGAGCAGCTCTGTAACCGTAATTGCAGCCGCAATATATAAGGAAATCCAGCGAAGGCCTTTTCCGCGTTTGCCGGCATTAATTGAAGCTACTGTAATCATGAATCCGACAATGGCAATAATCAGAGCAGGGTGGTCCGAGTTAAAAATAAATTGAAGTACATAGCCGACAAGCAACAGCTGTACAGCGGAACGAACAGTGCCTATGGCAATATCCTTCTCCAAATCAAGCTTCTGCCAGACCGAGATGAGCATGGTGAGCATTACAAATATAATGGTAAAACTCAGAGCGATGAGTGACATGAGTTCTCCTTATTCTGCCACAGGGACAGGACGCATAATGAATTGTCTGGCCAGTTCGGTGGCCGGATTGTCAAAAAAACGGGCTGTTGGCTGACGCTCCAGCAAGGTCTGGTTGCCCATGAACCAGGTGGTTGTACTGAATGATTGTGCCTGTTCCTGATCATGGGTAACCCAGACAAGAGAAGTGCCTTCCTGCTGGCTCCACCGGGTCAATTGTTCTTCCACGAATCGGGCGTTAGTCCGGTCCAGGGAGGCTGTCACTTCGTCCAGCAGCAGCACCTCGGGCCGCAGCATCATGGAACGGATCAGGGCTATGCGCTGTTTCTCCCCACCGGAGAGGTCGCTGGCCCGCTTTTGAATATCAAGGTCCTCCAATCCCATCCCTGCAAGCAGTCGTTGGGCCAAGTTCTGATCATAGGGCTGCCTATGAAGCAGATGCACCGTTTTCAGGTTATCTTCCACACTGCCTGCCAGCATAACAGCCTGTTGTGCCACATAAGTCATGCGCATACGCCAGGTACGAGGGTCCGAATCCCGGTAAGAGATTCCTTTCCAGATCAGGTCTCCCTCATCAGGAATATCCAGCAGGGCGAGGATGCGAAGCAATGTGCTTTTCCCCTGGCCGGATGCACCGAGTATGGCAATACGCTCTCCCTGTTCCACTGCTGCGTTCACTTTTTCGAATAAAATACGCTGTTCGGTTAAACCGAGACGTTTCACTAGCTTATTAATGGTTAAAAGTGTGGACAAAGTCGGGTCGTCCTTTCATCCGTGATCTGCAATTATCTTAGCAAAAATACGGAATAATTGAAATGAGAGTGAATCTCAATTCGTTTGTTGAATGTAGATCATGGAATGGGGGAGATGAAACCGGTCTGACGCAAGCGGTTCTTTTTGGTAAAATAAAGAAGACTCCGTTTTGGCCTAATCAAGATCGTGATCTTTTTAAAATATTTGATATCAGGGGAGGCTTTACGATGACGAAAGTTGTTGGACGGGACAAAGTAAATTGGGGCATTATGGGCACAGGATGGATTGCATCTCAGTTCGCGCGGGATTTGGAGCATGCCGGGAACGCCGTAAAAGCAGCGGTAGGTTCACGAACAGCCGAAAGCGCAGAGAAGTTTGCAGCTGAATATGGTTTTGCACGCGCTTACGGTTCATATGATGAAATGCTGCAGGACCCTGAAGTGGATATTATTTATGTGGCAACCCCCCATCCGTTACATAAGGAAAATGTGCTTGCCTGTCTGGAAGCGGGTAAAGCGGTACTCTGTGAGAAACCGTTTACGATGAATGCTCGTCAGCTGGAGCAATTGGTGGAGAAGGCGCGTGAGCGCAAGCTTTTTCTCATGGAAGGCATGTGGACACGCTTCCTGCCGCCGATCACTCAGGCCAGAGCATGGATTGCGGAAGGCAGAATCGGGGAGGTACGTCTGGTCAAAGCAGACTTTGGTTTCCGTGTAGGCTGGGAGCCGGAAGGCAGGTTGCTTAACCCGGATCTGGGTGGAGGTGCTTTGCTCGATGCAGGGGTATATCCGATTTCCTTTGCGTCCATGATTTTTGGCGAGCAGCCTCAGCATGTGTGGAGTACGGCCAACATTGGACAGACGGGTGTGGATGAACAGTTCTCCGTATTGTTGTCTTATTCCGAAGGTCGTTCTGCATCGCTGAATGGGGCCATTCGGCTTAACCTGAGTAACGAAGCGGTCATATATGGCACAGAAGGATACATTCGTTTACCGCTCTTCCTGGCAGGCAAGGAAGCCTATCTGCACGTGAACGGTCAGGATGAACCGGAGAAATTTACCGATGACCGGACATGTATCGGATATGCGTTTGAAGCGGAGGAAGCAGGGCGCTGCATCCTGGAGGGACGTACAGAGAGCAGAACGATCCAACTGGACGAATCCCTGGAAATTATGAAGCTGATGGACACGATTCGTGGTCAGTGGGGCCTGCGTTACAAATCCGAAATAAATAGATAGGAGTGGAGAAGCGATGGTGAAAATTCTGATCTCCGGATTTGAACCTTTTGGCGGGGATGCGGTGAATCCGACGGGAGAACTGATGGAAGCACTTGCGCATGAAGTGATCAAGGGAGCGGAGCTGAAAACAGTGCTGCTGCCTGTGCACTTCGATGAATGTGCGGATCTGCTAATCGCAGAGATGGAATCCTATCAACCGGATGTCGTCATCGCCTGTGGACTGGCCAAAGGCAGGACAGCCATTACACCTGAACGGATTGCTGTCAATGTCAAAGACATTCCTCCTGGCTCCTATGCGGACAATCAGGGCCAGCATCCCGTGGACAAGCTCATAGTGGAAGGCAGCCCGGACGGCCTATTCTCCACGCTGCCGATTCGTGCGATGGTGAATAACATGGGGGCAGCTGGCATCCCGGCTGCGGTGTCCAATACCGCAGGCACGTATATTTGCAATAATACGATGTATCGGGTACTGGATCATATCCGCTTGAAACAGCTTCCGATTCGTGCCGGATTTGTACATTTTCCGGCTTCAACAGAGATGGCTGTGCTTCAGCCTTCCGTGCCTTCGCTGCCCATTCCCATGATGCTGGATGCTCTGCGGGTTATGATTCGTACGGTGGTGGGGGAGTAATTAAGTTTGGATCGTTGTAAGACGAACGAATGAGATTACAACTGCACCCCGTCAAGTAGACAGTACAAAAAATAAAAGATAGTTAAGCGGCCTTGGTCCTGAATTCCTTGGGACTGAGGCCATTTAGTTTTGCCTGCAACCGTTCATAGTTGTAAAAGTGTATATAATCATCAATGTCTTTTTGGAGCTCTTCAAAGGTCCAGTAGGTATGCAAGTAGTACTCCTCACATTTGAGCGTTCCCCAGAAGGATTCCATGGGTCCGTTATCAATGCAACGACCCACCCGGGACATACTTTGTGTGAGTTTCGCTTCATCCAACATCTCCTTAAAGCTTAAATAGGCCTTCTTTACGTTGCCGTACTTGAATTCCGTGACATCGGTTATCCATTTTTTGTTTGGCATTTCCGCCTCAAATTTACGATTCAGGACGTTCTCTGCAACCTGCTGAGGCGTAGAGCCTACGTACTTCTTCCTCTTTCTTCGGGTGACAGACTGGTGCCCTGGAGTTTCATCAGACGGTGTACTCGCTTCGCGTTAACAACAAAGCTTATGACTGAGACAAAATTCCTTTAACAAACAATGAGACACTGTGCTTGTAGAACTCTTCCTCGGTGACGAGTTGGGACTGATATTGCCGGTGAATCAGCTCGCTCATCTGAAATCCGTAGCACATCGAGAGAAAAGACATGGCGACAAGACGCTCATTCTGTCTGGCTATAACTTTTTTCTTCTGTAAGCGTTCAAAATATTCAACCAGCAAGGAGTGAAGCTTCGCCGGCGGATCGGCCAGCACTCTGTCTAATTCGGGAAACATTCCTTTGTCGCGGATGCCAATTAAAATGATGTCCGCATTTTTATGGAAAAATAAACGGTACTGCTGACTTACATTCAGCAGATCGACTTCCGGGTTATCGGTCGCGTCCTCTTTTAACAGCTTCTCAAATTGCGGGATATCCGAATGTCTTTCAATGATGGCTTCCAATATGCCTTGCTTGCTTCCAAATTGCCGGAAAATTGTAGATTCATTGACCTTAGCTTCCATTGCAATGGCTTTGGTGCTTACTCCCCGATAGCCATTCATTTTGATGAGACGTGTCGCGGCTTCAATGATTCTGTCTGAAGTTTGCATTGCAGTTCTCCTTTAACATATGTTAAACCCATTCTACTACAAGTATTGCATATGCAGCAGGGTCGGGGTTCATCATTTTCATAAACGTTTATTTAAGGCAAATCGCTTCTTTTTTCCCAGCGGCTTGGTTCCGTAATCTTGACATGATCAGGGACCAATTGCGTGAGCGTGCCTAATTTATCGAATGTAATCTGGATTCGGTCAGAGGGTAACAGCCATTGTTCGGTCTCGATTGCACAGCAATCCGGTATCGTCCCCATTCCTATAATCGTGCCCGGGAGCGGCGTGAAAACTTTGAGAACCTCCTCCATCACTTTTGCAGGGTGTGCAGAATACTCGGATGTGCTTCCCTTCCAGTGCAGTCTCTCCCCGATGTGTACATCCACATCCAGTGCCAGCGGGTTGTCGATTTCATCCGGTGTAACTAGAAATGGTCCTATTCCTTTGCTGCGATCAAAATCTTTGCAGCGCGTCGGTCCGGTCAGCGCCTGGAAATCCGGCCACTGCACATCGCGGACAGTACTGTCGTTAAAAATAACATAACCTGCAATGCAGTTTCCCTTCCCTGTAACAAAGGCCAGTTCCGGCTCGATATCCAGGTAGGAAGAGTACGAAGGCCAATGAATCGTATCCCCATCGCCAATTAGTGCATTATGGTTACACTTGTAATAACTGAAAATTACTTTATTCGGATCTTGCTGGAATTTTTCGGCGGTTTTTCGTTTAAGCTCTTCTCTTTCCGGCCCTGTATATTCTCTTTGCAGCAGATTTACGCCAGCATTTCTTAGATGTCTTGGCGTCAGCCCGAAATCGATAAGCGCAGCCGGATTCGGAACTGGCGGCAGCAGTTTTACCGCTGCAATTGGGTAGATTTCATTTTCATTGAATTGATGTGACTGTTCGACAGCATATTGCATCAATTCCTTAGCGGCATCATAACTTGCCGGCAAATAATGAAGATAGCTGTCCATACTTTCAAGACTATCAATGAAAGTCCCCTGTTTTTTCATGATTGCAGCAAAAGACACGACAAATTCCTCGTTAATTACAAGCCCAAACAAAGGTTCCTGGGATGTCTTGGTTTGAAAGGTTACTAGCTTCATGTTGCAGCGCCTCCATCCATGTAGTGTGATGTTGTTCTGTTACTATCGTATAGCATAGAGTAAATGCATGCAAGTGCTTGCTTGCATTTATGTTATTGATTCTCTATACTAAAGACATAATCAGTGTGCTTTACCCCAAAAACATATACGCAAAGGAGAATTTTCATGAAGTATGGACGTATTATCCAAAAACCTCGCGTTAAATTTTTTGAAGTCGCAGATGGCGTCTTTGCCGGTATTTCGCCGTATCGCGGCATCAGTTGGGCCAATGCCGGGTTCATCAACAAGGGTGGAGGGCTGGTGTATGACACGTTCTTCGATTTGTTCCATGCGCGGGAAATGCGGGAGGCTTTTAAGGAAGTAAGCAACGGCGGCTCTCCCGCATATGTGGTGAATTCGCACTATAACAGCGACCATGCCTGGGGAAACAAAGTGTTTGAAGATGCTTGCATTATTATGCACAAGGAAGCGTCCAGAGAGCGTCTCACCGAAAATATCGCCTGGATGGACAGCGTCATCAGAAGAGGAAAGGATTCTCCGGAATCAACTTCGGGCGAGCGGTTTTTTGCAGCGGAATTTGAAGGATTCGATCTGGAAGGCGTAGAATGGGTGCTCCCGAATATTGAGATAAAGGACGATATCAACATCCGTCTTGGCGATACGGAAGTTATGATTTACAACGTAGCTCCGGCCCACTCTGACAGTGACTTGCTGCTGTGGATGCCAAAAGAAAAGGTGCTGTTCGCCGGCGATGTCGTGTTTAACGGTTGTACGGCATACAGCGAAGAGGGAACTCTCAATTGGGTTAAAGTGCTTGATCGGATTATTGATGAAATTAAACCCGAAATCGTTGTTCCAGGACATGGCGCCATCTGCGGTCTGGACTTCGTGAAGGAGCAAAGAGACTACCTCCTGAACCTGATTAGCGAGTTTAACAAGCATTACAATGACGAAATTGATACCTTGTCCCTGACCAAGCAAATTGATATTTCCCGCTTCCTTCATTGGATTCAGCCAGAACGGTTGTATGTTACAGTGGATATCCTATTGAAAAGCAAACGAGGATTACCACCCCTTCCAATTTGGAACGAGGTGCCTGCTAAGCTGGAAGACATGAAAGCTTTTTTGGCCGGAAAATATGGCGATCAGATCAAGCCATGGGACCCTATGAGTGTTTGGCAAGAATAGCAAGTTGAAGCTAGCGTAGGAAAAACAAAAAACGGCCTTGTCGCAAACGATGCGAACAGCGGCCGTTTTTTTTGAATTGTTTCACGAAATTATAATCGGCGCTTAGAACCGATTATGAAGAAAAATGGAAATGGACTTATGACTTACTAGTAGAACTCTTGCCAAACCAGCCTGCGGAAGAACGAAATAATCAACGAAGGAGTGAACGAAGGCAGAAGCGATCTAACGGATCGGCCAACCAATCAACGTACCTACGGACCAATCGTTCCACATACTAACAAGCGAAGCGCCGAATTAACGAAACTGCAGACGAGCGCTCCAGCCATCACATCTAACGAACTAGAGTCACGCTAATAAGCGGATTTCCACAGACACTGGAATCTAACGAATTTAAGGAGCGTTATTTCGCCGTTTCTTCTGTTTATTTTGTGTTTTCGCAGAGGTTTACCGGAATAACGTTACTGAGGTTCGTTAGTATCGCCATTCCGCTCGATCCTGCTTAATAAGGTGTTACCGATTCGTTAGCGCATTAGTCACGAAGATTATCAGCACGGAGACGGTACCCAACAGAAGTATAGGAACGAGATTTGGCACAGCCTCATTAATATTTTGCATCTCTGCCGGGTGAGCCAGAATTAGATCCGCAATAAATCGAGATCAAACTCGGGAACAAGTCCTTCTTTCATCGCTCGTCCAAGCAACGCTGTAATTGCTCCGTAACCGTCATCGCCCAGGTTGGCGCTGAACTCGTTAACATACAAGCCAATATGCTGCGCAGTTACATCAGGGTCCATCTCTTGTGCATGTTCCATGACGTATGCTTTGGACTCTTCCGGATGTGCCCAAGCGTATTCCACCGAGGCACGTGCCCAACCTGCAAGAGCGTGAGCATCCAGGTTGCGACGGGCAATGATCGCACCCAGCGGGATTGGCAGGCCAGTGTCGCTTTCCCACCAGTTACCGAGGTCTGTCATAAGCTTGAGATCATAGTTCTGGTACGTGAAGCGTGCCTCATGGATGACCAGTCCGGCATCAATTTTGCCATCACGGACAGCAGGCATAATTTGGTCGAATGGCATAACGACAATCTCGCCTACACCGCCGGGAACATTTTGTGCTGCCCAGAGACGGAACAGCAGGTAGGCTGTTGATCGTTCGCTCGGCACGGCAACTCGCCGTCCCGAGAGATAGGCTGGATCGGTTGTACCGTTAGCGGTAAGAACCAGTGGACCACATCCTCTGCCAAGTGCGCCGCCTGCAGGCAAGAGCGCATAATCTTTCAGCACATAAGGTAGCGCTGCATAGGATATTTTCATGACTTCAGGTGTATCTGGTCCATCCGGATTAGCGGCAAGGCCGTTGGTAATATCGATGTCCGCGTAACGGACATCCAGCTCAGGTGCACCTGGAATCAGTCCATGCACCCAGGCGTGAAAGATAAATGTATCGTTGGGACAAGGGGAAAATGCAATTTTCATGATGTAAGTACCTCCCGTAAAATGGAACTTGCAGCCTGGAGCGCATCTAGGGCGTCCTTGATGCGCCAGGCGTCGCGGTCGCGTGGACCGACCGCGTTGGATATGGCCCGCAGTTCGAGTGCAGGCACGCCGAACTGCTGGGCTGCGGTTGCCACGCCGAAGCCTTCCATGCCTTCGGTGGCGGCATCCGGCACGCGGCGCAGCAGCTCCGCGGCCGTCTCGGCAGTTCCGGTCGCCGTGGATACGGTGACCGCCGTGCCTCCGCTGACAGCGAGCCCTGCCCGCTGCAGCTCATGGCGCAGGCGTGCGGCAAGCGCCGCGTCCGCCGCCACTCGGGACGAGCCGAAGCCGAGCTCGTCCACGCTTAGGAAGCCGTCTGGCGTCTGCGAGCCCAGATCGGCGGCAACCATGGCGTCGGCTACCACGAGGGAGCCGACGGCCGCCCGGCCGGGGAACCCGCCGCCGATGCCGGTACTGACCACCAGCGTGTACGCTGGGGTCAGTCCGGTCCCGGCAAGGGACCCCGGCCTTGAGGATGCGGCAGATACCTGTGCCGCATCGGTTTCGCTTGGCGCTGCGGAGCCTTGCGACAGCGCATTGGGGCCAGCCGCCGCTGAGGCAAATGCCAGCGCGGCAGCGGTTCCTGCTGCGGCAGAGGCAGGGCCTACACCCGCAGCAATCACATCAAAGTGCGCAGCTTGGTCACCCAGGCCGCGCAGTACAGCCTCTTTTTCCGCATCAACGGCGGTTACGATTAATACACGCTTTATCTCAGCTGCTGATGCCGAGTATGTTTCTGGGCTGCTTGCCAAGCTTGCAGTTTCTGGGTGATTAAATTGTATAGAATCATTCTGGTTCTGTTCATTCATCCCGGATTCTCCCTTATGAAGTGTTAGATTCAAAGCTCTAATAGGCAATATGTACGCATATAGCGGACGCTGAGAGCACTGTACAGACAACAAGCGAAGCGAGCAATGAACAAGCACATATTTCTTTTCCATCATACCGGAAGGGCAAAGATCAGAACAAGTTTTGAACGTATTTAACTCGAAAAGCAGCTTGACTAACTGTAACAACATTCGGCATGACCATACCCGTCCCTCGAACTAATCTGACGCCCCAAAAAGGCCTGTTTTAATTGCAGAATGATTTATTTCCTTTAGCCTTATATGTCATTTCAATCATATATAAACCTAACGCGAAAAATACGATAAGTCAAAGTAATTGGTTGACAATCTGTATCAACTGTATTAATAATGGTAGTACAGTTGATACACCTTGGTGTTGGAACCAATATACTTCATATACAGTCATCGTTCATTGATAGGGTATTACAACATTTATAGAGAGGAGGTGCGGGATGTTCGAATTGGATGTACGCAGCCGTAAGGCGATCTATGAGCAGCTGGTGGACAAAATCAAAGAAATGATCGTGTACGGTGTTCTCCAACCCGATGAGCAGCTGCCTTCCGTTCGCACGCTGTCCGGGCAGCTTACTGTTAATCCGAATACGATTCAGAAAGCGTACCGGGAACTTGAACGTGAAGGCTATATTTATTCATTACAGGGAAAAGGGAGCTTCGTATCATCGTCCGTGGAACATCCGAATGCAGCCATGAGAGATGAAATCAGAGCGGCTCTGGTGAAGCTGATTGCGGAAGCATCGTATTCCGGTTTGACCAAAGCCGATATGACGCTTTTATTTGAGGAAGCGATGGCCCGTATAGAAAAGGGGGAGCCGAATGATTGAGCTGAACCAGGTCATCAAAGCGTTTGAACAGGAAAAGGCAGTGGATGGTGTAACGTTGCAGGTACATAAGGGGTCCATCTATGGTTTGCTTGGTTCCAATGGGGCAGGCAAGACGTCGTTGCTCAAAATTATGGCAGGCATCTATCGACAGGACAGCGGCACGGTTCGCATGGATGGGCAAGAAATATATGAAAATATGGATCTCAAGGGCCGCACCATTTTTATGGCGGATTCCCCGTACTTTTTCCCACAATCGTCCATCCATCAGATGGCGGCCTTCTATCGTACGGTATATCCGCGTTGGAATGAGGAAAGATTCGTACAGCTCAGCAGTGTATTTAAACTGGATGTCAAAAGAAAACTGCATCGCATGTCCAAAGGCATGCGTCGTCAGGCAGCCGTATGGCTTGGACTCAGCTGTATGCCAGAAGTGCTGCTCATGGATGAGCCGATCGATGGACTTGATCCCGTCATGCGGCAGCAGATCAAGAATCTGCTGTTCCAGGAAGCAGCGGAGCGTCAAGTGACGATTGTGATTTCGTCCCACAATTTGCGTGAGATTGAAGACCTGTGCGACCATGTTGCCATCATGCACAAAGGCCGGATTATCGTAGAGAAAGATCTGGATGATCTGAAGGCGGATACGCATAAAATTCAAGTGGCTTTCCGTCATCCAGATCATGCCAAGGCAATGGATGAACAGGTGAATATTTTACATGAAGAGAAGCGGGGGAGTGTATCCCTGTTTATTGTGAAAGGCAATCGCGAGGCTGTGACGGAACGATTCCGTGCATTGGATCCGTATCTGCTGGATGTGCTGCCGCTGACGCTGGAAGAAATATTTATCTATGAAATGGAGGATGCAGGATATGATATTCAACCGATTGTTCTGTAACCGGGGCATCCTGTTCCAAAATTTCAGGCAGCATGGGTGGATCGGCATCTTGTACCTGATCACGTTGTTGTTTTCACTACCGCTTTATATCGCGACGGAGTACCGGGAAGTGCCCCAGCAGATAACAAGTTTGTTTCAGGCGAATGGAGAGGTACAGATTCTGTTTGCCATTACGCTTCCGGTAGCTGCGGGTATTTTTCTGTTCCGGTATGTGCAATCCGGTGCACCTTCGGATCTGTTCCACAGTTTGCCGCTGCGTCGCAAGCATCTGTTAACCGTTAATTTGTTGACAGGATTTATGATGATCCTGCTTCCAATCTGGATAACAACTGCCATTACTGGCTGGGTATGGGGCGTTTTGGATCAGCCCGCGTTTATATTCGGAGGTAGTTCAATCTGGATGTGGGGCCTCAGTATGAGCATTTACTCGTTGTTTATGTTCATGTTAACTGTGGTGGTAGGCATGTGCATTGGACAGTCCGTATTGCAGGGACTCACCGTGTACGCGCTTTTGTTGTTGCCTGTTGTCGTATGGTTCATTTTATCTCTGCATCTCCAGCATTACCTGCTTGGATATCCGTACGATGATGTTGGACGTAATGCAGAAAAAATATCTTTAGTCCTTCGCATGGCTTCAATTAGTGGAGCTCCTGTGATCGGTTGGGAACTTATTATTTATTCATTATTGACACTGTTGTTCATCCCGCTTTCTTATGTATTCTATGCGAAGAGACAGGTGGAGTCTGCTACCCAAGCGGTGACGTTTACGCTGGTTAAACCCATATTCCGATTTGGTTTAATGTTTACGCTGGTTTTAATTGGCGGAGCCTACTTCACCATTATTGCTCCAAGGGAATCATCGGGGTGGGGCATCTTCGGATATATCCTCGGTGGTATTGTCGGTTATATTGTTGCCGAGATGATTATCCGCAAGACGTGGCTCATCTGGAGCAGCAAGCTGCTGCCCAAGTTTGCTTTATATGGTATCGTGGCTGGATTGATTCTGTATGTACCCGTCGCTGATTGGAACGGATATGCCGCCCGTGTGCCTGAGCTGAACAAAGTTAACAGTATCAAGCTTGGAGGGGAACGGTACACCTATACTAACGGTGTATCACAGAAGATGGATGATGCTCCATTCTATTCAAATGATGCAGAATATATGGAAGCTGTACTTGCCCTCCACCAAAAGATCGTGGATTCGGACCTTCCTCTGCTGGATGCTTCCTTCAATCAAGGTATGCGTAATGACGAGTATGTGTTTATTAACTACAAGCTGAATAACGGCAAGGTAATGAAACGTAAGTACTACATTCCGGAAGCCGAATTCCATCAGGAATTGATGGCCCTGAAGCAGTCTCGGGATTATAAAAAATTCACATATGATACCTACAAGCTGGAAGAGGACGCACTGAGTATCGGGCTTCGCTCCACGATTAGCTCTTATCGAAAAGTGTACATCAGCAATCCAGAACAAGTCCGTGAATTCAAGGAATTGTTGAAACAGGATATTTTGGATCAGACGTATGAAGAACAGCGCTCCCCATGGCAGTCTTTTGCATTCGCGGAAATGAATCAGGAGTCATCATCTTCTAATTCTAATCAGCCGAAGGAAATGTGGAATTTTGAAATCAAACCCAACTTCGAACGAGTGCTGGCATGGTTGAAAGAGAACCATTTATATGATCAGCTTCAAGTCCCAGCAGACGAAATTGCTTCGGCGCAATTTGCGAAGCAGGAGATCGATAGTCCAGGAAATCCGAAGACGATTTATCCACAATCAGAGTATATTGACGATAATTTGAATGGCAACAAGCAGGTCGCTACTAAAAATAAAAAAATTATCAGCCAACTGCTCAAGCGTCAACGGTCCGGTTATCAAACAGAGAGAGATACCATCTATCAGATCAAGTTGAATGTCACCCGCGGGGAGAACATCTACATGATACTGAAAGAAGAAGACCTGACAGAAGAGATGAAAGCCATCCTGGTCGGACAGTAAGACAATCTTTAAGCGGGAAGGGTTCTCCCGATAAACATGTAGATTTCTCAATCTGACTTGACCAGATACAACGAATGGAATATATTAGAAAAAGGAATGATTCGATTTGAAATGATGACTGTTTCAGCGAATCCCATATGGAACGGCTTATGAGGGAAGCACCCGTAAGAGCAGGCAATACGCCTGACTTGCGGGTGCTTTTTTTGTTTTTTGGCAGTTTTTATTTCAGGGAGCGTAATCGAATCACACTGCAAAGATACATCCAGCAGTTTCTACTATCTATTCATATTGAAGGGAGCAGAAGAGAATGCAAAATGGAGTTTTGGAGGAAAATGCAAGTCATCAGGCGGATCTTTGTTCGTGTTCAACACAAATCAGAGAACAGGGCATAATTGAGGCGGATGAAGACAAGCAACAGATTATGAATCAATCCCGTATGAGGAGCTTGAGCAATCATAGTTTCATGAGCAACCGATACGGGGCACGCCCTAACCTTCTTGCTAACATATGGACCCGTATGAGCTTGGGGCTCATAATCATGTTCAGTATGAGTGTAATTTATTATTCCTCCATAGCTGAAGCGGCGGCGGGTCCTGAGCTTGGTGTAACCGCACAGAAAGCATGGGAGACCATGCTGAACAAGGCCGATTCACACACCAAGTTGTCCCTGCAACGAGCGTACGAGAATGTAGGGAACTGGACGACGCAAGAGCAAACTTGGGAACAAAAGACAAAGACCATTCATGCCGCCAATACCAAGGAGCTGGAGCAATTACGTATAAATATAAGGCAAATCGATGATGTAAAGATCGCGGGTCTAGCCGAAAAGGTAAAACAAACCGAGGTCCGCTATGAGCCTTTGTTTGCCTTGTACAGTTCAGTGAACAGGCAGCTCGACGCCGCCCAAGCGGTCAAAAACAAGGAATGGAGTGCAGCTATTCGAACCCAAGCGGATACGTTGAAACCTGTTGTTCAGCTTGCCCGAGAAGACATTCGTTTCAAGAAAAAGGAGCTTGCCGAAGCCCGCAAACGGAAAAGTACAGAAGTGAAACGGCTGCGCACTTTACTGGCTGGAGCCGATCAGGTGAAGAAGCAGATTCAAACGGGCAAAAAACAGGCGAGCCTGTCGAAAGAGCGATATTCAAACGCATTACAACAGTTCAAACAGAGTACGAAGCAAGGCCAGTCGTCACGTGTATTAAGTTCGCTAAACTCATTGGCTGCAGCGGCAGAGAAATGGGCAGTCTCCAAACAACATATTTATTCACTGGAACAGAAGGTAAGTGCTACCTATGCGAAAGTCAGTCAGGAACTGACCAAGAGACCTAAATAAAAGTACACCATCAAAGCGCCATAAAAACATCATAACAAACAACCTATCTCACCGCACTGTACTATACTATCCTTTCTGCCACTACCGAAAAACAACAGTATAGTCGATGAGAAGACAGGACTATGGTACACTCGAAGCAAACGAGGCGGCAGGAGGATATGAATGGCAGACAAAGAAGATTTGACCCGGTTCGGTGTGGCATTTCCCACGCCTCTGATTGAACAGTTTGACAGGTATATTGAAAAGCAGGGATACAAAAATCGTTCGGAAGCTTTCCGTGATTTGGTCCGCAAAACATTGCTGGAGCCTTCTGCATTGCATGCCGAGCAGGATGTAGCCGGAACCATTGAGATGGTGTATGACCACCATATCAGTGATCTCCCTATTCGGTTGATGGAGCTGCAGCATGAGGCGCACCATGACATCATCTCCAACATGCATGTGCACCTGAACCATGATCAGTGTTTGGAGGTGATTGCGGTCCGGGGTAACCTGGGACGATTGCGTCATCTGCATCAGCAGATTCAGGTTCAAAAAGGAGTACTGTATGCAGAGCTGTCTGTAACGTATGTGGATGAGCTTAACAAAATGGCAAGCCATCATACTTACAGTCATGATCATAGTCACAATCAACAAAGTCCTCATCATCATTCTGATTCTTCATCGGAGTAACTTTGAATTCTCAACAAGCTATTCATTGGCTTCAGCTGACTTTGCCCATAGCCCCGTGATTAGAACAACAGATTATTGGTCCAATACCGATAACTGTTGTTTTTATTTGTTACAATACCTCACTTCAAACGGCGAATCACCTTGCCTAAATCTCAATGAATCCCTGTTCATCTCATTTTAATTCCCTATAAATGAAAATAAATGGATTTTGAAGTTAAGTTTGTTGACACTATAAAACTGTTTTGTGCTACAATTTTCAAAAAAAGTAACACGGAATTGGATTGGATAGTGAAAAATAAAGGGGGAACAGCGTAGATGCGCGAATTTTCATGGGGGAAACGATCGGTTAGAGCGGGATTAGGCATTTTACTTATATGTACCGTTGGATTATCGGGATGTACACAGGGGAAATCATCCACAATAGAGAACGCCCAGCAGGCGGCTTCTCTTCCCAAAGACGAATTGGTGCTGGCTGTTGGTACGGAACCGGAAGGCGGATTTGATCCAACTACGGGTTGGGGACAGTACGGTTCGCCACTCTTTCAGAGTACCTTGCTGAAAAGGGATGCCAAGCTTCAACTGGTCAATGATTTGGCTACAGACCATTCCGTCAGTAAAGATGGACTGATCTGGACCATCACATTACGAGATGATGTAAAGTTCTCCGATGGCGAGCCACTGACGGCCGAAGATGTCAGGTTTACGTTTGAAACGGCGGCCAACAGCGGATCGGTCATCGATTTGACCAATATGGCTAATGTGGAAGCCCCAGATGCGACAACGGTCGTCTTCACATTAAAGTCGCCTCAGTCCACATTTATCAGTCTGCTGACTACACTCGGTATTGTACCTGAGCACGCCTATGGTTCTGATTATGCCGAGCATCCGATTGGGTCTGGTCCTTACAAGCTGGTTCAGTGGGATAAGGGTCAGCAGGCGATCGTTGAGGCGAACGAGCAATACTACGGGGAAAAGTCTACATTCCATAAACTGACGTTCCTCTATCTTGATGAGGATGCAGCCTTTGCGGCGGCGCAGGCCGGTACAGTCGATATCGCGGCTATCCCGGCGGCGTTCAGCAAGCAGCAGGTGAACGGAATGAAAATGGAATCGGTAAAAACAGTTGATAACCGGGGCATCATGTTCCCGATGCAACCCTCAGGCGCTAAGTCTGGTGACGGCCTGCCAGCAGGTAACGATGTTACGTCCGACATCTCCATTCGCAAGGCGGTGAATGTGGTAATTGACCGAACTGCTTTGGTAGAAGGAGTACTGGAGGGGCATGGTCGTCCGGCCTATTCGGTCAGTGATGATTTGCCTTGGGGCAATCCGGATTCTGTATTCGCAGATGCGGATGTGGCTGAAGCGAAGCAGATTTTGGCTGATGGCGGCTGGGTGGATACAGACGGTGATGGGATTGTGGAGAAGAACGGCACGAAGGCCGAGTTCAATCTGCTTTATTTTGCAGGGGATTTAACGAGACAATCACTGGCTCTGGCTGCTGCGGATATGGTAGCCGAGGCAGGGATCAAGATCAATGTGGAGGGCAAGAGCCGCGAAGAGACAAAAAAGCTGGCCTATACCAATGCCGTATTATTCGGCTGGGGAAGTCATGATCCGCTGGAAACCTACAACCTCTACAGCAGTACTCATAAAGGCGAAGGGTATTACAACACTGGATTGTACAGTAATCCAACCGTGGACCACTGGATGCAGCAGGCGCTCCAAGCGACAACGGAAGAAGAGGCATTGCCCTTCTGGCAGAACGCGGAGTGGGATGGATCGACAGGATTCAGTTACCAGGGAGATGCGCCATGGGCATGGCTGGTGAACATTGATCATCTGTATCTGGTGAAGAATGGTCTGAGTATCGGTGAACAGCAGATCCATCCACATGGTCACGGCTGGCCGGTGACATCCAACCTGGAGGAATGGTCTTGGGATGACGATTTGAAATAGAAACTCTGCGATAGCAATAGCCTGAATTGGGGAGAGATTGGATGGAGGACAGGATGGGGTGGACCAGATTCGTCGGATTTAAAATGCTGCGGCTTGTATCTTTGCTGGCAGGAGTCAGTGTGGTGTCTTTTGTATTGATGCAATTCTCTCCAGTGGACCCGGTGGAGGCATATATTGGTGGAGACATGATTAGGGTGAGTGCAGAGCAGCGCAGTCTGATTGAAGAACGTTGGGGGCTCAATGATTCACCAATAGAACGGCTGTTTACTTGGGGAGAGGCACTCATTCAAGGAGATCTGGGAACATCGATGATCTATAGGCAGCCGGTTGCAGACATCATCCAGGAACGGTTCATGAATTCTGTCGCTCTTATGGCGGTAGCATGGATGTTATCTGGTCTGATTGGTTTCGGCCTGGGTGTCGTTGCTGCCATGAGGCGGGATTCGCGGCTGGATCGTCTGATCTGTTGGTACTGTTACACACTGGCTTCCACACCGGTATTCTGGATTGCGTTGTTACTGCTTATGGTATTCGGTGTATGGCTTGGCTGGTTGCCAATTGGACTTGGTGTACCTGCGGGTATGGCAGCAGATCAAGTGACGTGGGGGGATCGGGCCATACACATGATTCTGCCTGCGCTGACATTGAGTCTGACGGGCGTCGCCGCCATTGCCTTGCATACCCGGCAGAAGCTGGTGGATGTGCTGGACTCGGATTTTATTCTTTTTGCGAGGGCGCGAGGTGAGCGAGGTGTGCAACTGTTTCGTCGTCATGGGTTCAGGCATGTGGTACTGCCAGCTCTGACGCTGCAGTTGACTTCATTTAGTGAATTGTTCGGTGGGGCTGTACTTGCGGAGCAGGTGTTTTCCTACCCCGGCCTGGGGCAGGCCACGGTTCAGGCGGGATTGCGCGGTGATGTACCGCTGCTGCTGGGACTTGTGTTGTGCAGTGCGATGTTTGTGTTTACAGGCAATATGCTGGCTGATATTTTATACCGGTTCATTGATCCGCGTATGAAGGAGGAGACGATAGGATGAAGCAAACATTGGAACGTCCCTCCCGACCTGTGGCTCAGATTGCACAGCATCCGAAAGTTAACTCTGCCAAAAGTGAGGCGGGGAACAAGAGAAATTGGAGGTCAGTACATCCACGTACTCATGGTCGGAAAGGGTATCCCGATCCCGGCGTCAGCATTCCACGTTTCCGTAATCCGCGCAAATGGGCGCTCATTTGGGGCAGCCTGGGCGTGATCTGGATTGCCATCGTGTGGCTGACAGGCAGACTGCTTCCCGCTGAATCGACGCTGACATCCTTAATGGATCGGAATCTGGCCCCAACTTGGGCTCATCCTTTTGGAACGGATTGGCTGGGACGTGATATGTTCATGCGCACCTTAAAAGGATTGGCAACGAGCATTCAGGTGGGGCTGCTTGCGGCTTGTGGCGGCGGGTTTATCGCGCTGGTATTGGGTCTGGCTGCTGCTTTGGGAAAGACTGCTGATCGGGTCATCTCCTGGATCATTGACCTCTTCCTGAGTGTTCCTCATCTGGTATCGCTGGTGATGCTGGCCTTTGTGTTCGGTGGAGGTTTGCGTGGGGTAGCGTTAGCGATTGCCCTGACTCATTGGCCGAATCTGGCCCGGATTGTCCGGGCAGAGATGATTCAGCTGAAATCAGCAGAGTATATTCACATTTCACGCAGGTTGGGTCATTCGCGAATACGAATTGCGGTGCAGCACATGCTGCCGCATCTGATTCCGCAGCTGTTCGTGGGTGTGCTGCTAATCTTCCCTCATGCCATTCTGCATGAGGCAGCGATTACGTTTCTGGGGCTGGGGCTGTCGCCGCAGCAGCCAGCGATCGGTATTATTTTGTCAGAGTCGATGAGATATTTGTCCGCAGGCATGTGGTGGCTGGCCTTTTTCCCGGGACTCGCATTGTTGTTGGTTGTTCGTGCGTTTGATGTACTGGGCGGTAGTCTGAAGACAATAACGGGTACCGGCAGTTCAAGGGAGGTAGGATAACATGGCTCTTCTGGAAGTGCAGGGTGTATCGGTTTCGTTCCGGCGTGCGCGGGGATGGTTTGGGCACGAGGAGAACCTTGTAATACAGGATCTGGACCTGTCTGTGAATGAAGGCGAGATTGTAGCGGTTGTAGGGGCAAGTGGATCTGGCAAAAGTGTGTTGGCGCAGGCGATCATGGGCATTCTTCCTGCCAATGCCAAGCTGGAGGGCCGGATAAGCTATGCGGGCGAACCCTTAACCCTGGAGCGACAGCTTCATCTGCGTGGAGATGAACTGGTGTACATTCCACAATCGGTCAGTTATTTGGACCCGTTGTTGAAGGTAGGCAGGCAGGTTCATCCGGTAAGCCAAAAGTCAGGACGAAAGCATCGACCGACATCCCGATCCGTAATGCAAAAAGCAGAGCAGGAACTGACGGGACACTATGGATTACCACAGGGCACCTCGGGCAAATATCCGTTTGAATTATCAGGCGGCATGGCTCGTCGCGTGCTGATGGCAACAGCCACTTCGGGTGAGCCGAAATTAATTATTGCGGATGAGCCAACACCTGGCATACATCCCGAAGTGCTGGCTGAAACGATGAAGCATTTTCGTCAATTGGCCAATGAAGGTGTTGGCATCCTTTGGATTACCCATGATATTACGACTGCCCTGACGGCAGCTGATCGCATATCCGTATTTTACGCAGGCTCCAATGTAGAGACGGCGCAGGTTTGTGATTTTACAGGTAAGGGCGAACGGTTACGACATCCATACACGAAGGCGCTCTGGAGCGCTTTGCCGCAAAACGAATTTCAACCTCTGTCGGGTACCCAGCCTATAGCAGGCCGGCAACGGATAGAAGGATGCTCATTTGCACCACGCTGCATCGGAGCGACCACGGCTTGCACAAACGAACGTCCTGAGCTGCGCAAGGTGCGCGGTGGGGAAGTGAGGTGCATTCATGCCACTTGAGGCTCGAAAGACAAGTTATCGTTATAGTAAAGACGCTTGGGTATTTCAGAATATAAGTCTGGAAGTACAGCAAGGGGAATTCGTTGGCTTGTGGGGGCCCAGTGGTTGTGGCAAAACAAGTCTGGGACGTATCCTTGCAGGTTATGTGGAACCGTTGGCAGGTCAAGTGCTGCTGGATGGGAAGCCGCTTCCTAAAACCGGCCCCTGTCCGGTGCAGCTAGTATTCCAGCATCCAGAGAAAGCGGTAAATCCTCGCTGGCGGATGCACCGTGTCTTGAAAGAAGCGGCGATTGAGGATGAGAAGCTGCTCGATGACTTGGGGATCCAAACGAATTGGCTGGAGCGGAGGCCCGGTGAATTGTCAGGCGGCGAATTGCAGCGCTTCTGTGTAGCGCGCGCACTCGGCTTAGCAACTCGATACGTGATCGCCGATGAGATGACCACTATGCTGGATGCGATCACCCAGGCACAGATCTGGCATAGCGTGATGAACATCGCGCGTCAGCGTAATCTGGGACTGCTGATTATCAGCCATGATAGAGTGTTGCTGGACAGGTTATGTGATCGCATTATTCAAATGCCAACGTCGTAGTTTGCTGGATATCAGTATTTTGTATCATTCGATTTCTATAATGGGTACAAATTATAAAAGGGCGTCCGGGTAGTCCATCATGACATTAATCATGAAATTGACTACGGGACACCCTCTTTACAATTTTAACGCACTATACAGGGTCTATTAGCTGAAATTCTGAAAATATAGCTTTGCACCTGATTGAACTCATTCCGCCGACAGCCTGCCCACCAGCACTGACAATCTGCGCATGGCTTCTTCTACTGTTGAACGTGGACAGGCCACATTCATGCGCATGTATCCTGTGCCTTCCACTCCGAAAATGCTCCCATCATTGAAAGCGAGTCCCGCTTCCTTGAGCAGCATCGTACACAGTTGTGCATGCGGGATATTCAGCTTCCGGAAATCCATCCACAGCAGGTAAGTTGCTTCTGGAAGTTGGATTCCGATTTGCGGCATATGCTCAACGACGTATTCTTGCACGTATTCCATATTTCCACGGATATAGGCAAGACAGTCATCCAGCCATTCTTCAGCACCATTGTAAGCCGCTTCGGCTGCCACTGCTCCCAGCGTGCTGATGTTGGCAAGCCCCATCGTTTTCACGCCCTGCATGAATGATTCTCGCAGCTTGGCATTTGGAATGATGATATTGGAGGTACAGAGACCGGGAATGTTGAATGTTTTGCTTGGTGCTGTACAGATGATGCTGAGATCAGCGACAGCTTCGGAAATAAGAGCTAGTGGCGTATGTGCACCTTGTTGGTGTACCAGATCGGCATGAATCTCATCCGAAACGATGAGTATATCATATTGCACGCAGAGTGCAGCAAGGTTCTGAAGTTCTTCACGAGTCCATACCCGTCCAACCGGGTTGTGAGGACTGCACAGAATCAGCATTTTGACCCGACCCGTCTTCAGGCAGGATTCCAGATGCTCCAGATCCATAGCGTATTGTCCATCGTTCTCCACTAATGGATTGGTCATCAGCTCTCTGCCCTGACCGCGGACCACTTCATAGAAGGGGGCATATACCGGAGTCTGGATTACTACCGCATCTCCCGGTTCAGTGAAACGTTGTACAGCAATGCTGAGTGCAGGCACAATCCCCGGGGTGAATACGATCCATTCATCGTTAATACTCCAGTTGTGACGCCGATCCATCCATCCCGATAGCGCTGCGTGATACGCATCTGTTCTCACCGTATAGCCAAAAATCCCATGCTCCATGCGAGTCTTCAGCGCCTGAATGACCGAGGGTGGAGCGGCGAAATCCATATCGGCAACCCACATGGGGAGCGCATCTGCGACGCCAAAAATCTCTTCAAGCGCATCCCATTTCTCTGATCCTGTGGAGAGCCGACTAATCGGCTCGTCAAATGGTTGATTATTGTTCTTGTTCATGACTTGAATCCCCCTTGATATCCGTTCCTTCGACTACAATCGACAGATTATTATCTAATAAATTGGCTGATTTCGCAACTTGTAACCAGCAGATAGATTCCATTTTGTAAGGGGCTATTTCCAGGACTTTTGTTCATGTAGAAACAACCCAAATGTGAACACAGTAAAAACCACCAGAAAAGGTCAAGATGATGACCCTTCTACTGATGGTTTTTGCTGATCCATTGTTCTTCTTTCCCAGGAAGAGATGAGGAGCAAGAAGAAGTTTAATTATTTATTTTTATTTCATAGTTAAGCGATCTTATGATGGCATTACAGGTGCTCATTGAACCATCCAGCAATATGCTCCAGCCGACGTACCCTTAAGTGTGGGTGACCTCCGCGGGACAACTCGTGATTGGCTCCCGGGAAACGAACGAACCGAGTGGTCTGTTTGCGTCGCTTCAAAGCAACATACAACTGTTCAGCCTGTTCAATCGGACAACGCAGATCCTGCTCACCATGCAATATCAGGAGCGGGGTGTTGACGTTGCCCACATAGGCAAGCGGGGAGTGTTTCCATAATTTCTCGGTGTCATCCCACGCATTACCGCCAATCTGGTCCTCCGTGAAAAAGAATCCAATATCACTGACCCCGTAGAACGAGAGCCAGTTCGAGATCGAACGCTGAGTGACGGCTGCCTTGAAACGGTCGGTATGTCCAACGATCCAGTTGGTCATGAAGCCGCCATAACTGCCGCCAGTGACGCCAAGACGGGACTCGTCAATAAACGGATATCGGGATAACGCATAATCCATGGCTTCCATCAGATCACGATAATCCCCACCGCCATAGTCACCCCGGCAGGCATTCACGAACTGCTGTCCGTATCCGAGGCCACCCCGCGGATTGATGTATACAACAGCGTATCCTTGTGCTGCGAGGATCTGGAACTCATGCATAAACGTGAACCCATACATCATATGTGGACCGCCATGAATTTCAAGGATGGTTGGGACTTTGACTCCTTCCACCATGCCAGCTGGTTTCAGCATCCAGCCTTGCAGTCGTAAGCCGTCAGAGGAATCGAACCAGAAGGTCTCTGGTGTGCTCAGCTGAATTTCTTCTTCCAGTTGGGGATTGCTATGGGTTAATTGTATAGATTGGGCCCCTGTATCTTCAGGCTGAGTATATAAAAAGAGATCGCCAGGACTTAATACGTCTGCTACGGCAGCCACAATCTGTCCATTTTCCAGCTCGGCAAACTGGTAGAACTCTTTCTCGTCCGGCAAGATATATTCGGCATGACTGCCGTCCCTTGCAAATCGGGCAATTCGGACACTGCCTTCAATAGTAGCAAGACAGAGAATGGATGAACCATCACGACTGAACACCGGACCCGTATTGGTTAAGTGTGAGCGCATATCACCGACAAGGCTGTGATTCATCTGTACATCCCAATCCTTGCTCAGACATACGGGTTTGCCGCCTGAGATCGGAAGGGTATAGAGCTTGACCAGCGTAGCATTTCCATAGGAGCGGTCACTGGCAAGCAGCGCAAGGGATTGTCCATCAGGTGCGTACGTCAGCCGCCCGAAAGAGTATCCTTCCGGGGTCAACTGCTGCATGTCAGATCCGTCAGCCTTGGCACGATACACATGGTTCGTCAGGGTGTAATCGTTATGCTGCTCGCCCTCTTCAGGCATCTGAGCGATCCAGGCAATGGACTCACCGTCTGGCGACCACGCATAGTCCCCAACGTCATAATGGCCTGTAGTTACAGGGATAGCCTCTCCGCCTTCGGCTGGAACACGGAAGAGATGGGTGCGTCTGCCATTCCACAGTCCGCCACTGTCGGACTTCATTCGAATACGATCCACAACAAGTTCTTGCAGCAGTTTTTTATCTGAATCTTCGGTTTCATCTTCGTTTTTCTTGCTCATGTCCACCGATGATTTAACCAGTAAAGTAAGTCCATCCGGCGACCAGAGCAGGGAACTGACTCCATGCTTCAAATGGCTGATTTGCTGTGCTTCTCCACCATCTGAGGCGATCAGCCACACTTGTGTTTTGCCTTCATGCTCTCGTAAAAAAGCAAGCTGTGAGCCATCCGGTGACCATGCAGGAGCATGATCCTTATCTCCAGATGTGAAAGGCCTGTCCTTCTGGTTCTCCAGATGGAGGAGTCTCAGGTGAGAAGAGTAACCGTCCCGTGCCTCATTTGTTTTTCGGCTTACATATACCAGTTGTCCACCCTGAGGAGACGGAGTTGGATCATTAACCCAAGTAATCTGAAAAAGATCTTCCGATGTTATGCCGCGCAGACTGTTCATTGTTTGTCCTCCCACCATGAATCAGAATATGTTAATTTCCTAACCTTTCCATTTATATTAACGGAAAGCATGAGGCAGGACAATACGATTGTGAACCAACGTTTTCCTATTTCTTAACAATATCACCTGCGCCGAAAAGGAATTATTGGAAGCATGACGAATCCTAATGTTGAATAGTCATGAAATGGACGAAATGTGTCAAAAAATGTTTTTTTATTTAATTTAATTTAATTTAATTCTATTTAATGAACAATGCCATTTGAGTATATTTGGTAACAGCTCATTCAATGAGCTGAACCCTGTTTATATAGATCATTCTTGTCTCAGTCACCATGAAGGAGGAGCATCACATTGTCCACATCCTATGATCAACAGCACGTGGAATACCCGAGCCGGAAACGCATGGCATTGCTAACAGTGGGGGCGGCACTTTTTGTAGCAGCCGGATTTTTTTTGATGTTTGATGATTCTTCAACAATGGGATCCGCTATTTCTTCCGTTATAGGCTTGTTCTCCATTTTGTTTTTTGGGCTTTGTCTTTGCTATAGTTTGGTAAAGATGATTAAGAAGGAACCTTCCTTTGTTGTTGATGAGCATGGCTTTGTGGATTCCTCTTCTTACACATCTGGAGGGATAATTGCCTGGAAAGATGTTGAGAGTATTTTTATGTATGAATTCATGGGACAGAAGATGATTGGGGTTAAACTATGGGACGAAAATGCCTTTCTGGATCGCCAGAATGGGATGAAACGCAAATTAATGTTGGTCAACAGCAGCATGGTCGATGCTACCGTAAGTATTGCTCAGAACAGCCTCACGTTACCGCTGGATCAGTTGTATACGATGATGGTGGAGCGTTGGAAGCGATCGAATGAAGGGGCGAATGAGGGCAATAGCTTTGATCTGCTTAATAATGAATAGATAGGGAAGAATAGCATTCTCAGATTGGAGGAGTATAGATGAAACGAGGAAATCAAGCTCACACGATCCAGCTATCCGATGGAACAACACTGCCTGCAATTGGACAGGGAACCTGGTACATGGGTGAGAAGCAATCCAGTCGGAGAGAAGAAGTTCAGGCACTGCGTTATGGGATTGAACGTGGTATGACAGTGATTGACACGGCCGAGATGTATGCGGAAGGCGGGGCAGAAGAGGTTACTGGTGAGGCGATAATGGACTGTCGGGATGATGTATTTCTGGTATCCAAGGTGTATCCTCATCATGCGGATCGGAAGCAAATGATCACCGCTTGTGAGCGCAGCCTCTCACGTCTGGGTACAGATCGCCTGGACTTGTACTTGCTGCACTGGCGTGGGGGTGTACCGTTGGAAGAGACGGTCGAAGCGATGGAACAGCTGAAACAATCGGGTAAAATTCTGCGTTGGGGTGTCTCCAATCTGGACAAAGAGGACATGCAGGAACTATGGAACATTCCAGAGGGTAAAAACTGTGCAGTGAATCAGGTTCTGTATCATGCGGCTTCCAGGGGGATTGAATACGATCTCCTACCCTGGCTACGGGAACGTCATGTTCCTGTGATGGCGTATTGCCCGCTGGCTCAGGGTGGCAGGCTCCGGAAAGAGCTGCTGGAGCATCCAACCATCCTTGACATTTCCCGTGATCGAGGAGTTAGTCCATCGCAAATCGCGTTATCCTGGGTTATCAGGGATGGTGATGTACTTGCGATCCCGAAAGCTGTACAGTTGGATCATGTTGCAGAAAATGCGGCGGCGATGCATGTTACTTTGACTCAAGATGAAGTGGTTCGGTTAAACGAGGCATTCCCTGCACCTAAGGGCAAAGTGCCTTTGGATATTGTATAGATAACTTCTGATTAGGTTGGACACCTCATATCATGATCATAGTCAGAAGAATCAAGAGCAGATCTCAGGATCTGTTCTTTTTTTTGTATAGAAGGCAATTTAAATAAATGGGCTTTACAACACCAAATCACTAGTGTACTATGTAACTAACACACAGATACAGAGAGGAGCGAGAATATTGTGAGCATCGAATTTGACAACAACTTGCCCATCTACCTGCAGATCATGCAGTACATCAAAAGACAGATCGTAACAGGCACACTTAAGGCAGGCGATAAAATTCCTTCGGTTCGTGAATTGGCGGCCGAATTACAGATTAATCCCAATACGGTGCAACGGACATTCCAGGAATTGGAGCGTGAAGAAGTGGTCGAAACCAAACGGGGTCTGGGCCGATATGTGACAAGTGAGGAGTCGAAAATTATGACGATCAAAAAAGAGATGGCTGGCGAATTGCTGGAGCGTTTTCTGACAGGAATGCAGGAGCTGGGCATTGATGAACAGGACATCGTAACCATCGTGGCTGATGCTGTTGCAGACGGAAGGCAGTCACTGGGTCGCGATGGAAGAGGAGGAACATTGAATGAGTAATATTCTTGAGCTGAACAATATAAACAAAACGTATGGCAGCAAGAAGGCCCTTCATGACATCACATTGGATATCGCACCAGGCCGAATTGTAGGTTTGCTGGGCAGCAACGGAAGTGGCAAAAGCACCCTGATGAAGCTGGTTGCAGGCTTGCTGCACCCCAGCAGCGGAGACATTCGCGTAACCGGAAAACCGGTTGGATTGGAAACCAAGTCGCTGGTATCCTTTATGCCGGACCGGCCATTGACCGAGAATTGGATGAAGGTCCGGGATGCAATTGCATACTACCGTGATTTCTATGCTGATTTTGATGAAGTTAAAGCCAGAGAGATGCTTGAATTTATGAAGCTTGAAGAGGGAGTTCGGGTACGGCATTTGTCGAAAGGCATGAATGAACGACTACAACTAACACTGGCTCTTTCCCGCAAGGCTCGCCTCTATTTGCTGGATGAACCGATTGGCGGTGTAGACCCGGTTGCCCGGGGCAAAATTCTGGACGCCATTGTGAAGTTCTACGATGAAGACAGCAGTCTGATCATTTCTACGCATCTTGTAACGGATATCGAACGAATTTTTGATGAAGTAATCTTCATTCGTGAAGGTGAAATGGTGATGCGTGAAGAGGTTGAGACCCTGCGTCTCAAGTACGGAAAAAGTGTGGATGAAATGTTCAAGGAGGTCTATGCAGAATGATGACGTTGCTGAAGTACGACTTTAGAAGGAATTGGAACATACTGCTTGCCGGGCTGGCAGTATTGATTATCGTGCAAATTGGGCTGGCAATGTTCATGTCAGATATAACAGGCAGCGTTATAGGTGTTATGGCATATGTCGGAGTAGGCGTGTCTATTTATGTGAAGATGATTAAGACGTACTGGTCCAATATCCGTTCGTATAATCGCCGTCTCGTTCCCGTAACAGGACTGTCTCACGTTTTGTCTCCTTTAATATTCGGAACGCTTTGCGGGCTGGGACTGATGGTTGTAGCTACCATTCATTACTTCATCTTCAGTGCAACGCACACAGATATGAACTTGGTCAGTGCCATTAATATGTCGGGCATTCATGTTTCCGAGATCATTTCCTTGCTGTTGTTTGTCTGGTGGGCAGTTTTGTTCATAACCGTCATCATCTTTCTCTCCATATCCATTGGAGGCAGCTTCCGCTTTAAAACAGGGCCATGGATTAGTATCATTGCATTCTTCGTATTAACCAATCTCATTAGCTGGTTGGAGAATATTATCTTCTCAGGTCGTTTTAACCCGAATGAATTATTTCAGGTCACGGAAAAAAGTACAGGGATCTCTATTACGTCCAATCGGATCTTGTGGTCACAGGGAACATGGTGGAGTGTTATATTCGAAATCATCGTGGCTGTGATTTTGGTTGCAGCTGCCGTATACCTGAATAATAAAAAAGTGGAAGTGTAAGTAAAAGTAAAAGTAAAAGTAAAAGTTCTGTCAGCTGCAGGTTGAGCTGACAGTTTTTTTATTTTGAAGCATTTCCCAGTTCTTATACGTAAATAGGGATATATGTCTTTTGCAATAAGGGAGAACATTTATTTCTTATGAGGGAGGAATTCCATGGAACTCTATTTCAGAGATAATTTCTTTAATGCAGGGTACACCGAGATTATGAACCATGAACAGGAGCAGGCGGGTCATCTCGATTTGAAAAGTGCCTTTGGTTCATCGCTTGATGTATTCGATAACTCGGGACTCATTTGCAGTGGTAAATTCCGCATGTTAAGTAACCGTTGGGATGTGACCTCAGCCGATGGAAGGGAATGGGGGGGCTTACGGGCGAGGATTAGCTTCTTCAGCAAAAAGTATGAGTACGATGCCGGACGGCGTGGTGTGTATGATGTCTCCGCTCCAGCGTTTTCACAGGAATATGATATCACCGGGATGGGCGGCAAAATTGTGGCAAGCTTCAGGCGTACAAGTGGCTGGTTCGGTTCAGGTGCGTTTGTGTTAGACAACCAATCCGAACATCTGGATACGTATGAATTGATTGCCGTTGTGATGGGTGTGCATGCGATTAACAAAAGAAGGAATTCAGCTGCCAGTAACGGCACGTAGAAGCAGACGAGTGGAGTGGGATAGTGCCAGGTACTCGAATAGAGCCTGCTCAGTTCGTTAAACGTTCGTATCGCAAATCATCAAAAGGGCTTCCCCATCATCTTCATGACTATGGGGAGCCCTTTGTGTATTGTGGAAATTTATCAGCAACTATTGGCCCATCAGTTGACGTGCACGTTAGGCAGAGTCACTTCCGTCTGCCTCGATGAAAGGCTCCTCCACATGCTGGCTCCGCACTCCTTCATAAGTTCGTTCAGGCTGTAATTCAGTCCCAGATTCCGCATAGCGTGCCAGCACTTTGGCGGCTGTCTCAGACATTCGCGCTCGAAGGGCAGCATTGTCTGCGATCCGTACCCGTTTGCCCAGAAAACGCATTTTGGACAGCACATAATCCATCTCATTCCGAGGAATCGTCAGCTCAATTCGATAGGTTTGTTGTTCTTCTTCATATTCAACCTGCTTCTCGAAGCAAGAGAAGGCGTATAGAATCCGCGATAACTCCTGGTTGAATTCAGGCAGTACTTCAATGGTCACGGTTGTCTTCCGGTTCTCCGTCAAATTAGCGATTTTGGTAGCATATTGAGAGGCAAACTCCGGTTCAACATTCTGAGCCTGCACCGCAATAATGCTGTGCAGTTTGGTTGACATCAGCTTGCCGAAGCGTGGAGCATACCAGAGCACGTACCATTCCTTTTTGACCATGGAATATTCGAGCTTGTAGGGAAATCCGAACTGATCCTGGCTGATGCGTCCATTGCGGACACGCCCTGTCAAACGAAACCCCTGATGATGCAGAATCAGCTGCCGTAATGGTTTGAGCAGCGGATGAAAGACGCTGTTTTCTTCACTTTTGGCCTTTTCGGTCAGATAATCCTGAAGGTCCAGATCCTGCTCCGCATCCAGCATGTCATGCATTTTGTGCAACGTGTCGGGGTTCAGCGCTTCCGGTGCAGCAGGGTGATTCAGCATCATGCGCAGCCAGGCTCGTTCCTGTGAGGTCCAGGTGAACAGTCCGGTTTCATTCAATCTCGTCATCATCTGATAGTTGAACATCTTCTCGAACAGATTCATAATATTGCGCAATCTCCTTCCATTCCTTAATCATCTCCTGACGCAGCCTCTGTGGAGCGATCACCTCGCAGCTTGAGCCAAAACTCCGAAGCCACGGCTTAATCTCGGTGGTACCGTTGACCTGAATTTCATACAGAAAGGTATGTTCCGTTTCGGGCGTAATCGTTCCCCATTGACCTTGCAAACGTACACGGTCCAGAATGAAGTTACGCTGACCATCCCGTGGATGGAAGAATCGGGCTTGAACCGTCACGGTGTTTCCCGTATCCACCAGCCAGCTGTAGCGGCTGCTCTCGGCCCACTGCTGCTTCAATTCGAGCATATATTCTTCTTCAATTGCATCCTGTTCCTCCAGCTGCGTAATGCCTTCCATCCGAAATTTCACAAAGCCACGGCGCCCTTGATATCCAATGACATACCAGCGGCCATACTGATGATCATAGACCACTTCAAGGGGGATGATCCGGTTGGATCGTCCGCCTGCTTCCCGTTCAAAGCGTGGATTCGTATTCTGCGAGCTGTAGCTGGACGGTTTTTTGGGTGAATAATACAGGAACTGCACATGTTTTCGTTGTCGAATTGCACTAAGCAGGGTGTACAGATGAGCTTCGTCCAGAATGCGGGAATAATAGTGGTACTTGTATATAAATGGTTCGGTGGCTTCTTCCTGCGGATAGCTTGCAGCAATGGCTTTTTTGAGACTGTCGCGTAATAAATAACCCTGTACGGAAGGAACCTGGGTGTTCGCCATAATATCCACAAAATCATACAGCTCCAGCTGTTCTTCCACGGTTAGCCCCGTAAGTACATCCTGCTGCAAAAGGTAACGATAAGGTCTACCGCCGGGTTCCTTGCGAATTACCCCGACTTCTTCCAAATACTTCAGATCTAAACGAATCGTCTTTTCGTCAGGCAAAGCCAGATCCTCCGGCAGATCTGCGCAGCAGGCGTCCAACAGTTCCATAGCGGTCAAAGCTTGGTCTTGTAAGGTATGCAAAAGGACGGATAGACGCTGAACTTCAGTCTCTTTCATCGACTTGGCACGAAATAGGAAGAGCAGCATAGGCTCAGCGGATTCCCCATACTGGAAGCGTACGAGCTCTGCCATTTCTTTATTTTGTTCCGAACCGGTGCGTTGGTCGGCGACGGACTGCATGATTTCTTTTAACCTGCGTTGGGTTTTATCAAAAGTATGTACGGATATGCCGAGCCGCTCGGCGTATTGTTTACGGTTGTACGCGCCGCTTGTCAGGGACAACATGCGCAGAAATTGAATTTCTTTGTCAAAGCTCTCTTTAGCCATGAGCATTCACTCCTTGTTATCCCTTCATTGTATCAGGATGAGTGGCTGGTTTCATTTTAAACTTATGGAGGTTGAATCAATTTCATCATACCTTTAGGTGCTTCAATCGTTACAAAACGATCATTTAATGAGTTATGAAATGGATTCGTCGCCATACTTTCGCCATGTTCGCGTGCAAATGCATGAGGCATAATAAGGTTGTGAAGCGGGGAAGCAACAAGCTCTGCGGATCAAGGTTCCGAGGCGCCAGGGAGGGTTACTTCGACTGTTAATCGACCAGGTCGTTGGTTCGAATCCAATCGCCGCCGTCCATGGCGGTGTAGCTCAGCGGTAGAGCGGGTATTATACCTTCCCACCTTTTTCCTCGGAACATTTTATTATGGAAGATGAATGAATAGACTCACACCGGGAGGTCATGAGTGATGAGCAGAGCGAAACAATTATTCAATCAACCTCAGCCAACCACACGTAATCATGAAGGCTATGGAGCCTATGAGCGATTGGTGGAGGAACAATATATACAGTTGTTGTTGACCAATACATTGAACAATACGTTTTATGCAGATACACAGCAGCTAATGGACGATGCGATGGTGAGTCATCAGGAGATGGCTGAGGTGGATGCGGGTTTTATGGCGCGGGCGCTGATCTATGCGCGTAATGAAGCCTTGATGCGGTTACAGCCCCTATTCGGGCTGGCGCTGTTGTCGAAGGTGGACCCGGATCACTTTGCAAAAGTATTCTCCCAAGTGGTACAGACACCGGCTGACTTGGCCGATTTTCTGACCATTCTAAGAGGAACTGGCCGGGGGCAAGGCGGTCGAGCTGTGAAGCGTCAGGTGAGCCTTTTTTTGAACGGAGTCAGCGAATACTGGGCGATCAAATACAACGGACGCGGGCGTGGATACAGTCTGGGCGATATGATCGCTACAGCACATCCCAAGCCGAGAGATATGAAACAGCAAGCCTTGTTCCGTTATTTACGGGGGCTTGAAGTAGATCTTACGGACCTGCCGCAGTTGCAGGCGCTGGAGAAGCTGAAGGCTATCCCGAATCCGGCAAGTCAGATGCATCTGATCGAAAAAGGCAAACTGCCGTATTCGGTGGTCACATCGATCATGCAGCCAACACGTACGGTATGGGAGGCATTGATGTTACAAATGCCGACCTTTGCGTTGTTGCGTCATCTGAATGCAATGGATCGGGCTGGAGTTTTTGAAAAATCAAAAAATATGGATTACGTCACACGTCGTCTAACGGATGCGGAAGCCCTGCGTAAGTCGCGCATTTTACCTTTCCAATTCGCCAGTGCATATGAAATGACTGCAAGGGAAGAGCTGCGGGAGGCTTTGCGGCAGGCCGTGGAGCTATCGATTGGAAATCTGCCAGCGTTGCCTGGAAGAACGGCCATTTTCCTGGATCGCTCCGGCTCTATGCAAGGGGATTATCTGCGAATCGGTTCGGTGCTGGCACTGGCGCTTTATAAACAAACCCGAGGCAACTCGCTGTTCTGGTTATTCGACCATATGGTTGAAGATGCTCGTCCGAAGATGAATGAAAGCATTCTTTCCCAGGCTCATCGTATTCGGGCACAAGGTGGAACCGACACGGGGCGGCCTGTGCGTGAGCTTCGGGATATTGGAGAGAAAGTGGATCAGATCATTATGATCACCGATGAACAGCAGAATGAGGGCAGTCCGTTATATGCCGAGCTTGAACGTTATCGCCGGATGATGAATTCGGAGTTGAAGGCGTTTATCGTGGATATTGCACCTTATCAGCAGGCAATGGTACCACCACGTGATGGTAAAACTTTTTATATCTATGGCTGGAGTGAAACGGTATTGACGTATATTGCCGAGACTGTGGCGGGATATGATACACTCGCTAACCGGGTGCGGGCGATGGATATTTAAATTGGGAAATGTGGAGGGCAATAGAGATGACTCATGTTCATGAAGAAATGAGAGATACGATTAGACAGCAGCTGAAGCAGATTGAACAGGAGGAGAACGTACGGATCATCTATGCCTGTGAATCGGGCAGCCGGGCGTGGGGTTTCCCTTCACAGGACAGCGATTACGATGTTCGTTTCCTATATGTGAGACCGCTGGAATGGTACTTGTCCATTGAGGATAAAAGGGATGTCATCGAACGCCCGATCAGTGATCAGCTTGATATCAATGGTTGGGATTTGCGCAAAGCCCTGAAGCTATTTCGCAAGTCGAATCCACCGCTGTTGGAGTGGTTGCAATCCCCGATTCAGTATGACGAACCGTACAGCGTGGCAGAGCATATTCGTGCACTGTCGCCTTTGACCTTCTCACCAAAGTCCTGTATGTACCATTATCTGAATATGGCGAAGGGAAACTTCCGGGATTATTTGCAGGGTGAGCAGGTGAAGATCAAAAAGTACTTCTATGTGCTGCGCCCACTGCTCGCCTGTGGCTGGATCGAACGTTATGATGCGATGCCGCCGATGGCATTCAAAGAGCTGGTGCACGAGCTTGTTCCTCAGAGCGGGCCGCTCTATACGGAAATCCATGAATTGTTACGCCGGAAAAAGGCAGGCGAGGAACTTGATCTGGAACCGCAGCTGCCAGCGATACAGGCTTTTTTGGCGGAGAAGATCGCGCATTTTGAACAAATGGCCGCTCAGATGGAGAATGAGCAGGTTATTCAATATGAAGAATTGGACCGGATCTTCCGTTTTGCACTGCAAGAGGTGTGGGAGGTAAAGGTATAAGAAGAAGGAGGAGATCTGATGCATCTGATATTGAAAGTAAGAGGAGCAGGGGCAGGAGCTGTATCGCGCTTGCTGGCGAAGAATCCACATAACGTATATGACCGGACGGAAAAGGATGCGCGTGTACGAATTGTTTATATCACTGACACAGAGAGCGAAACCGAAGTGTTGATTCATGCCGAGCCAGATCCTGTTGATCTGGTAAGAGGTACTCCGAACGGTTACGACATTACACAATATATTAACGACCGTGAATTTGTAACGAGCAGTTTGTTCTGCTCTTACATACGCTCTGCGCTGGGGACAGCGTTGAATGGTAAACCGAAGGAAGACCATTTGCAATGGGTGGAGCACTCGTTCGATATGGAGCTGTCATTTGGACCTGTGGCATCGGACCTCCCTGATCGGGTTGTGGAGGAACTATTCTCGTCACTAGGCTACACGGTTACCCTTGAGCGGGATGAGTTGTCTTATACATTTGATCTGAAAAAGAATAGTACTGTCCGCCGTATCAGACTGAGCGGACAAGTTACAGTACAAAATGCACTGCGTCAGTTATTTCTGCTGATTCCAGTGTTGGACAACTACAAACATTATTTCATTAGTGAAGATGAGATTGATAAGATCAAACGTTATGGCGAAGGATGGCTGGAAAACCATCCACTGAAAGAGCTTATTGTCCGACGCACACTGCGATTTTCCGAATTAATTCGGAAGTATGAGCACCAGGAAGGGAACCTGTCCGTCTCGGTTGAGCGGGCAGGTGGAGTGAATCAGATTTCCGATAAGGGAATCAATGAGAGTGATGAAGGGATTCAAGATACCTCTGCAGGTGAGCTTGAGCGATCTGAGTCACCAGTAAGGTTAAATGAACTGCGTTATCGAGCAATAGCGGAAGTAGTTGAAGCTCTTCCATCTAAGCGACGTATTGTCGATATGGGAGCCGGGGAAGGTAAACTTTCTGCCCGCTTGGCCTATATTTCGGGCGTGGAATCCATTCTGGCCGTTGAGCCATCAGGTCAGTCACGGCTTCGGGCCATGGAGCGCTTCGCGAAGCTGGAAGACCGAAGCGGGATCGTTGCTATGCCCAAACCTGTGATCGGCTCGCTGTTTTATTTTGATGAACAGATGCAAAATCAGGATGTCATGATCCTGTGCGAAGTGATAGAGCATATCGAAGCGTATCGCTTGAACGGGATTATGGAAACCATTATGAGTGATTATCGACCCGATGTGTTGCTGGTGACAACTCCAAACAAAGAGTACAACGAAGTGTATGCGATGGAGCAGGATAGCTTTCGTCACCATGATCATCGTTTCGAGTGGACTCGGGCGGAATTGGCAGCCCAATGTGAAGAATGGGCACTCAAAGGAAATTATAACTTTGAAATAAGGGGTATTGGTGAGTGCGCAGAGGGATATGGACAACCTACACAACTGGTCATTTTTGAACGGAGAAAGGAGACCAACTATGAAGAACAACAGAGAGCCTAAAGAAATAGAAGATACAGTCAGACGCCAGGTCGATGGTGCGAAGGGTTTGGAACAAGTACAGCGTGAAATTCGCTTGCCGCATGCAGGCATCGTCGTTCTGGTAGGGCCCTCAAACAGTGGGAAAAGCACGTTGTTGGATCGTCTCGTTGTAGAAGGTGTCATCCGAAGAACCGAGGCGGTATCATCTGATCAATTCCGAATGCTAATTGGAGATGACGAGTATGTGGATTGGAAACATAGGCCCCGTAGCGAAGCAGATGTAATCTATGCCGAGTACCAGCAGGTATCGGCCAAGGCGTTTGAAGCAATGGAAGCCATGCTCGCGACCCGTTGCCGTCTGAACAAGCTGACCTGGGTTGATGCCACACATCTGTATCCGGAGGATCGTCAGCGGTTGATTCAACTGGCCAGAAAAGCTCATGTGCCCGTGATTGCTGTGGTGTTGGATATCCCTGAAAAAGAACTGCTCGAACGTGATGCTCAGCGAGAGTATCCGCGCGGACGTCAGCGGGTGAAACAACAGGTGCAGCAATTCAAACGCACACTACGCGCCATTCGTGAAGATGGCTTCGACGCTAATTATGTGCTGAAGCATCCGGAAGACATCTCGTTTGTCCGTACATCCAACCCACTTATAATCGACATGGGTACAGGTATCGATATTATTGGAGACATTCATGGCTGTTACGAGGAAATGATGGAATTAATTCTCCGACTTGGATATGTGGATAAGGATGGAAGCGGGCTATACCATCATCCAGAAGGAAGAAAGCTGGTCTCGGTTGGTGATGTAACCAGCCGGGGACCAGAATCGCTGAAGTGTCTGTTGTTCTGGCAGCGGCATTGTGCATCTGGACTCGCCTACATGATCGACAGCAATCATGGGTGGAAAATAGGACGCTATCTGGACGGTCGTGATGTTACATTGAGCCATGGCGATGAACATGTGGAGGCCGAGCTTATTCAGTTGGAGCAGGAGCAAGGTAAAGAAATGGCACAGATAGTGCGAACAGAATTAAGGGCATTTCTGCTTGATGCACCATCTCATCTGATTTTTTCCCGAAATGGCGTACGTCAGGTGGTCGTAGCACATGCCGGGATTCGGGATCACTTTATCGGAAAACAGTCCAAACGCATTCAGGATTATTGCCGCTACGGCGATGTGGAGGGAACGGATGAACACGGAAGACCGATTCGCAAGGATTGGTACGTAGATCACGCTTCCGGTGAATGCATTGTCTGGGGACATGATCCGCATCCATATCCAACGATAGTGAATGATACGATCAATATTGACCAAGGCGTTGTCTTTGGGGGTATGCTCACGGCGTGGCGGATGCCGGAACGCGAGGCAATTAGTGTTCCAGCGAAGCAGGATTACGCTGAAGATCCGGACAGTCCGCTCAAACGATGGGAACGGCGGAGATTTGCTCCACCTAACTTGCGCAAGTTCAAGGAAGGATTCACAGTGCAAACCGGGTCCCGGATGGATGTATCCATTCATTCTGAGGTGGCAAAAACGGCGATCGATACCTTTTCTCATTTTACCGTACCGTTGGAGGAACTGGTTTATATCCCGCCCACGATGAGTCCACCACCAACAACTTCTTCGATAGAAGGATATTTGGAACATCCACAGGATGCGTTCCAGTACTACCGGTCTCAGGGCGTTACTCGAATGGTAGCGGAGAAAAAACATATGGGAAGCCGTGCCATTGTGCTCCTGTTCCGGGACGAACAGGTAGCTGAGAAGCGAATAGGAAGACCAACACTGGGGAACATTGTGACCCGGACGGGCCGCTCCTTTTTTGACAGGACAACTGAGAAGGATGTGTTATTAAGATTACACACGGATTTGATTGCAGCGGGTTATTTTGACCGTCACCAGACGGAGTTCGTATTACTCGATGCAGAGATCGTACCCTGGAATCTGAAAGCGCGGGAGCTAATCTCCTCGCAGTATGCACATGTAGCTGAGGCTTCGTTGATGGATCGGGAGTTGGTGCTTGGAAAGCTGCGTGATGCTAAAGCAGCCGGCCGAAATGTGGAGGAGTGGTTGCAGGACACAGAACGTAAGCTTGCCAATGCTAGAACATTCCGCGATGTATTTCAGAAATATTGCTGGGATGTAGAGGATATCGGAGATATTCGTATTGCACCGTTTCATACCTTGGCACATAGCACTGGGGCGTTTTGGGATCAGACGCATGAGTGGCATATGGAGCAAAATCGTGAGTTCGCCCGGATGTCCACGATGATGATGGAAACGGAATACCGTGTAATCACCAGTAGGGCAGATGAAGAGGAAGTCATTCGTTGGTGGGATGAGATCACGGCTGAAGGACATGAGGGCATTGTCATCAAGCCGGAAACATTCCGTGCCTGGAACGCCAACAAAATGATCCAACCTGCGATTAAAGTACGAGGTCGTGCGTATTTGCACATCATTTATGGTATGGATTACCTCGCACCGGAAAATTTGTCCCGGCTCAGCAAACGCAAAACGTCCAAAAAAGAGCGCCACGCTCTGATGGAGAGTGCCTTGGGCATGGAGGGAATTGAGCGTTTTGTACGCATGGAGCCTGTGGAAAGAATTCATGAATGCGTGCTGGCGACATTGGCTCTGGAATCTGAACCGGTGGACCCACGTTTGTAACTGAAATAGTGAAACATGAGACTTCTGATTCCTTTGGATGCAAGGTAATTGGGCAGGTTTGGTACATCCAAGCCTGTTTTTGTTTATTTTTCGTCAAAATATTTCAATTAAGATAATTAAAATAAGGAGTTTTAACGTCAATATAAATAACTAAAGCCCTATATCCTTCCATTCTATTCTGGGTAATAATTAATAGTAAGCAAGTGGTCATCATAATCTCACAACGTAACGATAGGGGGTAACCTGTATGGCGTCAATCATTCTGCTGGTGAAACAGACGGAAGACGATGAAAAGGTTATTTATCGATTCGGACCGAATGAGCGGAAGATGGGACTCATTGAAATGAATAAGGTCAAGGAAAGTGTGAAGGAACTGGAGCCTGTTCAGGTGGAGGGTGTGAGTCCGAGTTTTTACTTCAATCGGGCCGCGCAGCGACTGGTTAGATGTTTGTTCAGAGAAGGTGGCAAGTTCCCTGAGCGGACGACATGTGAATCTTAGTTTTCTTAGGGCTGTCAGTTAAACAATAGACTTGATTAGATGGAATATTCATTAACAAAGAAAGTTCAAGCGCATCCAAATAAGGCTGCGTTCGAACTTTTTTTGGTTATGCTGGCTTCTCCTCTGACAAAATAAAGTCCACAGCTCCATAAGGGAGAGTGGACTAGTTTTTTTGCGTATAAGGTCAGAACGTCTTCGCAAATGAAATCAGAGCAGTAATCGTAATGATGTTAAGCAGCGTCGAGATCAGAACTGTCTGGGCGGCAAAATCCGGCTCGTTATCATATTCCTCCGCCAGAATGGACGCATTGACTCCGGTAGGCATACCGGATGCAATAATGAGCGCCTGGGCGGCGATGCCTTGCAAACCGAGCAGCAGCACGATTGAGATCCCAATGGCTGGGCCAATCAGCAAACGCAAAAATGTGCTAATATACACATCAAGACGATACAGGCGGATCGGATATTTTACAATTTGCGCTCCGAGTGTTAATAGGGCTACAGCCACCATACTTTGCTGCGCATAGGTCAGCGGCATGGACAGGAAGGTTGGCAGTGGGATATTTCCCATATGAAACAAAATGCCGAGCAACAACGCATAAGGAACGGGCATTTTTAGAAATCCAATGATCACCGCACGGTAATTGCCTTTGAGCTTCGCACCCTGAATGGACAACACACCATAGGTAAAGGTCAGCAATGCCTGTAAAGACATGACCAATGCCTGGATGGACGATGCCAGTGGATCGCCACGGAACACTAGGGAGTTGATGGGCAGACCATAATTGCCTGCGTTGTCCAGCATGATACTGTTGTTGAAGGCGGCCTTCATGCCTTTATTCATCCGAAGCGAACGTGCGAACACAGACCCCACAATATAGAGAATAACTACATATAAAGCGTAAAAAAGCGTAACGGTTCCGAGCAACTCACCCGACATATCGGAGTGATACATGCTCATAAAGACGGCTGCGGGGGTAATACAATAGAAATTGATTTTGGCGAGGGTGTACAAGTCCAACTTGAACACCTTTTGCATCCAGGACCCGACGGCAATCAGGAGAAAGACGGGTAGGACGACTTCAAGCATGATGTCTGCAATCATCAGTTCAGCTTCCTTTTTCATGAAAATTTCAGTCCGATTCGAAAATACTTCAACCATTATATCATTTTATACACAGATGAAAGATGTAAATGACTAAAAAAGATAAGGGGGCTTTTCTTTATGATTCCAGATCATCTGGATTATGGTTTATCGATCTTATTTATCGGATTTAATCCCAGCATCACGTCTGGGGAGACGGGTCATCATTATGCTTACAAAGGAAATCGTTTCTGGCGCATTCTTGAACGCTCCGGATTGACCCCTCGTTTATATGATGCAAAAGAGGATGGAGAGTTGCTGAAGCTGGGGTATGGATTTACGAATATAGTGGCCCGGCCGACAAGAGGCATGGACGATATTACGAAGGAAGAATATGCAGAGGGACGGAAGATTTTACGGCAAAAGCTGGAGGAATACCGACCGGACATCGCCTGTTTTGTTGGAAAAGGAGTATACACCCAGTACAGTCAGCGTGCCAAAGCGGAATGGGGATTTCAGGACGACCCGGTCGTCAAGGAAATACATGAATTTGTTGCCCCATCATCCAGTGGATTAGTGCGTATGTCGATGGACGAAATTGTAGCGATCTATTCACAGCTTAGTGATTTTGTATCAGAGAAAAGCAAGGACGACTGAAGAAAGAAGCAAGGAAAGAACTTGGGATTACAGTCATTGCAGCAGTCACAAAGAACCAAGAATGGTTGTAGAGTTCGCTCATCCGGTTTTCACCTGGTGGCGCGAATTCTTTTTTTTGGATAAAGTGAGAGGTTTCGGGAAGTGCTTCCGTCTATATAGTACAGAACCATGCATGGAAGCTGTAGAGAAGGGGGATTACATGACTCAACAGATACCAGAGGAGGAGCTCATTCAGCGTATTATTGCGGGGGACAAACAGCTTTTTGCAGTGCTCGTGGATCGATATAAAAATAAAGTATTCGGCATTTTGCGCGGAATGGGTGCGAGTCATCAGGATGCACAGGATCTCGCTCAGGATACGTTTCTGCGAATTTACCGTTATCTTCCGACACGAAGGGAAGGAAGCAGTTTCTCATCCTGGGTGTACACCATCGTTGTTAATCGGATGCGGGATTTTATGCGGCAACAGAAACCCGTGATGACTGCTGTTCATACGGGCTTGGAACAGACCAATGGTGAAACGCCAGAGAAGCATGTGCTGCATAAGGAGATGCAGCGTGAAATCTATCGCCAGATGGAGCAACTGCCGGAATCGTATCGGCTTGTGCTGCTGCTTAAATATACGAATGAGTTAAGCTACGAAGAGATTGCAGATATCACGGACATGAGTTCCGCGCAAGTGCGTAATGCGCTTTACCGGGGGAAGAAAACGTTGAAAAAACAAATGGAACGCAAAGGAGGTTTATCAACGTATGAAGCCTATTCCAAATGATGAGGATCGATTGTGGGAACAGCATTTGTTCCGTGAGGAACCGGATGCAGACTTTACGCTTGAGGTGATGCGGAAGCTGGATGGCGTGTCTATGTTGAGCGCAGAAGACGGGAATCTGTTTACGAAAAAAGCCTCCAAATCCCATTGGATGCGCCGTACTGGGATTGCAGTGGCGGCCGTTGTGATCCTTGCGGGAGGGGCCTGGTTTGCTTTTGATCACACAGCAAAATCCACGCAATCCACGGTAAATGCCGTAAATCAGCGGCTTCCCGACATACCTGTACCAGAAGAGATAAGATCTGGTTATCTGACGGATGATTACAAACGTCTGAAACCACTTGATCTTGTCATCAACCCGAAAATTCAAATTGTAGATCAGGGGTATACGCTTAAGATTAGCGATGTCCTTGTGGATCGTTCACAAATTATTATTATAATTGAGCAAAGCAACCCTGAAGGCAGCACGACACCGGTTGTTTATCCGGAGGCGGGAAGAATTCATGTTACAGATGAAAAAGGAAACAGAGTTGCTTCCATGGCGGTAGATACGAGGCTTAGCAGTGGGAAGTATCAAAGGTTTGTATTCCAGCTGAATGATGATATTCCAGATCACGTATTTGTACGGGGAGAATTAAGTTATTTAAAAATCCCTGATCATTATAATATTGATACTGGAAAAATTACAGCAAGTAATACAACGGTGGATTGGAGCTTCCAATTCAACATCGATATGACCAAAGCCAAATTAATGGCTGTTGAGGCTCCCATGAACAATACCTACACCACTCCAGAGGGCTTAAAACTGGATATGACACAGCTTGTACGTACACCAAATGGGACCCGCCTTGACATGAATGTGAGTCTGGATGATCAACTTCGGGCTATAATGGGAGAGACTTGGGCGGAAGATATGGACATCATGTATCATATCGAAATCCCGGAAACGAATGAGTATCGAATTTTTAACGAGAGCAGACCCAGTGCTCGTCAAGCCAAGTTCCGACTCCGTGATCAGAGTGGTATTAGGGATGGTGGGCCGTTAAAGTTGTCGGAGACATGGGACCCTGCTTATGTTACGGTGGATGCGAAGAAGATTCGCTTTGTCCTGGATGGTTATACTATCCCGGTGTGGGAGGAGAAGTCCGTGGAAGTGGATCTGGAAAAGATGCGTAAGGATGCTGAAATTTACACCTACGTACTGCAATTTGAACAATATGGAGATGAAATTTTAGTTTCTGACTTCAATTACAAACCGGTGTGGGAGTCCTATGACAAAAACTCCTCACTTGTGCTGGAGGGAAGAGGGATGTTCCAAAATGCTGTTAATGGCGATCGCTGGGTGGCCGTAGATTCGGAAGGAAAAGAGTATCCTGTTCAAGTAATCGGTTTTCCAGACCAGCCTAATAATAACGGAGAATACGTTGCAGACAATCTGAAATTGGTTATCCGTGATTTTTACAAAGAAAACGGAACGAAATTCACCTTAAAAAGAACAGCAGTAATTAATCGAGAGTATCGTGATGTGAAATGGGAAGTAGATCTTCCGTCGTACACAAGCCTGCCTTGGCAGAAATAACAGTCAAGAAGGTTATTCTCTGCCAAGAACGGAACGGAGCTTGGTATGAATAACTAGATAGAGATGAAAGGCCTCGCATAATAACATGCGGGGCCTTTTTGGTATTCAATAAAGTTAAGTTGCTCAGACGCTAAGGAGGTTGCCCACATTAAATTACGCCGATTCCCTTGGAATAAGGGACGTGGATAACATGACTGTTTCCTTTGGTGTACCAGGGCGTTCAATTCGACGCTGCAAAGCTTCGATCGCACGCTGACCGAGCTCCTCTTTGCAGAGATTGACTGTGGTCAGGGGAGGGGACGATGTAGCGGCGGCATGCACATTGTCGATACCGATGACAAGACAATCCCCGGGCGTGGAGAGACCCATTTCCTGCAACTTATTCATCCACTGCAAGGCGATATCATCATTGACGCCAATCCAGGCATCGGGGCGTTCGTCGGCGGGCATGTTTTTAATTGTAGCAGCCAATTGATTGATCCATTCGCCGTTCTCATAAGGAATATTCCATTCTCTGAAGGCAGTCATACGACTGCTGTCTGCATGAAAATGGTTCAAGGCCAGTTCGATGCCGATCTTCCGCTGTGCAAAGCTGGCAGCCCGGCCATCATCTGTAATCAGACCGATGCGGCGGCACTGCATCGACATTAAATATCTCGCCACAGTAATGCCTGCTTCCAGGTTATCATGGCTGATGGTATCACAGTTCAATAGAGGCTCCTGATGATCTACGAGCACAATCGGGCGACCTGTCTGAGCCAGTCGTTGCAGGACAGCATGGGGGAAAGCGCCCATGACGATGACCCCGGCACACCTTTCCCAGTCCAAGTGAGGAGCGATTGCCCGTTCAGGAGGTGTGTGTTCATCAGCGACTCCCAGAGAGGGGGATACGATGGCATGATGCCATCCTCTTTCATTACAGGCAGAGATCATACCGGAGAGTACACGCTGCCAGTAGTGCGGTTCGCCCCGGTTGAGCTGATTCATGCAGATAAGAGCAAACGGCGGCTCAGATTGATCTTCATTTCCAGTGGGCACAGCACTGCTACCTGGGGTGCTCTGGCGATATCCCAAGGCACGGGCTAATTCCAGAACACGGGCACGAGTCGCTTCACTGACACCTGTCTTGCCGCTGAGTGCGCGGGAGACGGCATATTTGGATAATCCAAGCTGGTCAGCCAGCGACTGGATGGATACTTTACGTGACATTTCATTACTCCTTCATATGTAAACAATTTGCATAAAGCCAACGAGTCAGTTCAATCTATATAAATTGAACAAAACATTTACACGATAACGGAGAGGACAGAAATAACCTGAAGAAGCGGAGCTAGAAGCTTTCTAAAAGAAAGCTGCATCGAAAGCATACGCTTCGCCTTTATCCCCGGATTTTTCCCTTTGAAAAAGGCAATCCAAAAAATCTGGGGATAACA
>NZ_AWUK01000039.1 GCF_000499205.1 Paenibacillus sp. MAEPY2 | reverse complement strand
AACTAATCGGATACATATATATCACTAAAATTGAAAAGTACTAAGTTGTGAAGAAAAGGATAAAATATACTTTTTAATGTTTAGGTGAGATAAACAAGGAGGAGACTATGCAGATACAATTTCTACTCACTTATATTAATTATGCTTGTGAATGCGCGACTTTACTGCTATTAGGCATCAGATTTTTTGACATAGGTAAAGTGAAATTATTCAAATATATTATTGGATCTATAGCTTTGACTTTTGTTTTAGTTCTTATTAATGAGTTAGGTTTTAAGAAAGGATATGCAGAATTGTTTCTTGTAATTTCGATAACCACATTCTATGTGATTATCTTTAAGATAAAACTAGTCTATGCTTTAATTGTAGCCATTTTTTTAAAACAAATACGTTTTATGTTTTCCGCAGTAATTCAAATTGTTTTACCAGGCATGAATATAGGAGCAGCAACTGGCAGTATAACTTCAATAATTATTTTCGCTTTGACTATTGTAATTATAAGATATCGCATAACGTTCACCTATTTAAGGAGTGAATATATATATCGTAAGAATATAGAAATGTTAACATACTCTTCTTTAACTTTATGCGTTTTTGATATTATCGTGAGAACAAATTTCATCAATAATTCAATCCTGGGTACTCTTGTCGTTGCTTTTACTTGCATAGTAATGGTTTTAGTTATTTCAGTTCGTTTAGAATTCTCCAGGTAAAGGCAGTTACTCAGTTAAAATATTACGAATGATTCGGATGAAGGGGGTATGCTTGCTCTTAATTTTTTTTACATTCTCGTTGTTTTTATTTATTGCATTTAAAATTGTTTTATTGAGTTTTGAAGCACGGATCCAACTAATGGATACAAAATGTCCGTCATTCTGCTCATTAAAATATAGTTTTAATGATTTTTTATCGAATACTTTTATTTTTTTTAGGTTTGCATATAAACCACTCTGAACCCTCAGAAATTCATTGTTTTCTAGTTGTTCCTCGAATTTTATGAAATCATGAAGACTAAGTCTTTCCGTGAGTACGCGTGACTTTTCTTGGTGATAAATAATTCTATTGTCAGTTCCAACCTCTAGGTATAAAACATTCTCAAAATTAAGTTCAATAAATTCAAATGTAGCTAGTTTCTCTATGGATGATACATGACCAGCAATTTGCATTAGATCATTGAATGAGGCGGTATAAGCACTTGCAAACTTTTGAAGTGTTTGAGGTCTAGGGATTATTGCATTTCCGATTGTATTGTTGTCTCCTAATTCTACATCACGAATATAGCCATGACTTAAACTTGTTCTCTTTGCAGCTTCTCGGAGAGAATAACCACAGGACAATCTTAAATACTCGAGATATTTTCCGATAGGAAGATCCATTAAAAAAGCTCCTTTATTGATTTTCGTGTTATGTATTATTTTCCCACATTAAGTTCATTATAATAGAATTCTCACACGAATAAAGATATATATGGTTAATTACTCAATTAATGATTCACATATACAGCAAATAATCTATTCGAATCTAAATTAAATTATAATTTAATTATAATTTAATTATTATCCTATAATAATTATCTTGGATATTTAGGAAAACCATATTATACTAAAAGAAAGGAATAAAAGGGGGAAAGGTTATGCACCATTTTTTTGATCCTTCCATAAAACCAATTGTAGTTACAGATCTATCTGATGAAATCATTGCTGTGAGAACGTTTGGACTGGAGTATTATGGCTACCCGAATTTGATAATGTATGAAGTTATTAGAGACTATGAGACACTTTTTTATATGATTTTAGATAGCATTTTTTCACTTGATTTTGACACACACAAAATCTTCATGTTTAACAACAATGAAGTGAAATTCACCTTAGATGAACAAAACAATGCAATTATAACTATCAGTAAACAGAGTGAAGTGAAGATAACTACATATAGAGACCCGTTCTCACAAGAGATCGTTAAACATAAAACCAAAGGACTATCTGAATTATTTGGGCTGCCGGAGGTTGAGATTAGTGGTACAGAAAATGAAGGAATAGAAATATTGGCCTATGTCGTTGACAAATTAAAGTCTGGAACAGTTATTGACGATTCAACTTCAATTGAAATCGAGGGGATTTATTACGAGTTGACGACACGTAGTGACCGATTCGGAAACTCCTTTTTGGAGATCTTCAAGATAGAATTTGTAGAATTAAAGCAGCAGTATAGACAGAAAAATAGAATAAAAATGAAAGAAGGACTGAGAAGAATAAAATAAGTTCTTCTTTTTTTTGATTCAATATAGTAATATATCAGTATATTAACTAACATATTAACTAATTAAATAATTAGGAAGGGAGAACTAGTTTGGGACATGACACACTCATTGAGGAATTGGACTTCATATTGACCCATCCAATGTGTGGTACGAGGAACTTGGAATCATTTTACAATAATTGTTTATTCTCTTATGAGACTGTGCCTTTAATTGTTATCGTGAATCATATACAGTTCAAAAGGCCCGATTTGCTCACACAGTGGTCTAAGGAGAATGATCTAATACATAAAGTCACCACCGAATTAGATTTCAACCTTCCATCAGATACCAAAACCAAATCTGTGATAACCGTAGAAACTGATCTGCGTGCAAAAGAACCTAACAGTAACGGTTATTACTTTGTTGATTGGAACTCTAATATGGAATACGAGCAAATTGATTTGTGCTTTAAAACAAAAAAAATTATGGTCACTTGTAAAACCTATGGTGAACTACTTTTAGTCGGGTTGGTTAAAACAGGAGAAAATAAATATGGCTTGTACTTAAAGTTAAAAGGAGAGAGCAAATATGAATAATTTACTTGAGGGGAATTCGATAAATCCAGATCCAATGAGAGAATATGAAGTATCTCTAAGAAGAAAACAAATCCATCAAGGTGTCGTTGATGCTGTTGAAAATCATGCTCCTTTCGGAAAAAATATGCAGTGTGCAATTGTTAAACTGAATAACGGCCTGAAAGGTTTGATTCATGCAGATCAATTTGACGCTGTGAAATATAGATCATTAGTCGGCTTTATAGATCACAAAATTGATTACATGGTTCTGGATGTTGCAAAACAAGGTCTTGATCCGAATTTAGAAGTCTTCAATAAAGAAACAGGAATTGTTTTATTATCTCGTGTTCAAGCTCTTGAAGAGCTCCAAGAAGAATTTTGGGAGACTGCAGATGTAGATCATATTTGTCCTGCTACAGTTACTGGTTTTGAGGACGAACGTCTATATGTAATGATAAAAGGGGTAAGTTGTGTCTTACCGATACAAGACTATGAATATGACTGGACAGTCTCGGGTAAAAATCTGATCCCGTTAGGCAGTCAATTGACTGTCAAAATTAAGCATATTGACAGAGACAAAAAACAAGTAAGGGTAACAAGAAAAGAATTGCTGGAGGACCCATGGGAGAGAGTTAGAGAAAACTTTAAAGTTGGAGATTTTCATCGCGCGACAATTACGAGTGTAGTAGAGAATGTGGGTATATTTGTTAAACTTGCTCCTGGTGTTGAATCAATCGCGTGGTTCCCTAATCGCGTTCCATCTCATGGACAGTTAGTCGGCAAAACCGTTTCAGTCATGATTAAAAACATCAAAGCTGAAGACAGACGAATGCGTACAAAAATTGTCCACTTTCCACACGAAATACTTTAAGGGGGGAACTTGATTGGAACATCTGGTATCTCCTTTAACTAATTCTCCACAACAAGTGGTTCATAGTTATCCTCTACTCGATGATCCGTATGCTCATATTACTCAATTAGGTGAATTAACAAAACATAACTATCACTACATCTTGAAAAAAATTGAGCATGGATGGATTACAGACCGGGATATAGAAATTGTGAACTTTATATCCGTACATCGATGGGTTACGCTATCTCAAATTTTAAAAATCTTCTTCCCTAATGTTGAACGTGAGGAGACAGTTCGTAATCGTGTACGAAAAATGATGAAATATGGTCTATTGAGAAAGATCGAATGGTCAAGTTATTCGAAAGGATCTGTAGGAAGACCAAGTTTCTACGAAATTGGTGCAAGTGGGGCGGATATATTGAAATTTAGATTCGGTGCTTTTTTGGGACATCGTGATCCAAGAAATCCGAAACCCACGACCATGCTTTTTCGAATGAAGTACATAGCCACCAATGAGTTGTATCTTCAGTTGAGAGAGCATTTTAAATTGGTACATTTTGAATTTCATCCAATCCTTAAGCTACAAGAAGAACAACAAGTTCCTACCGCGAAATTTACTTTGACTAATCCTGTAGGCAAAGAAATGTCCTTCATTCTATTATGTCATCGTGAGGAAGAAAAATGGCTCAAAACAATTCGTTATCAAGCCATGTTCTATAAACAGTATTTAAAAAATAGTGAAGATAGCAGTATTATGATCGTTCATGTATCTACAACGGACAAAGCCAGCTTGGTTAGTAAAATTTTTGAACAAGAAGGATTATCTACTGTTTGGTTTGTAACCGATGAAGATTTGTTTGACAAAGAAATGGTTCTAACAAAAAGTTTCTCTTTCTTCAGTAATGGAGAAAAGGTTTACTACGATCTGCAATAATGCTGAAAATAGGTGATAGCATGAAGAGAATTTTTATTGCATCGTCTGATCCAGATGAATGTGAATGGATTAAGGAAGAGTTAGAAGATTTCGGTAGGGTAGTAAAAGCAATAGATTCTTTGGATTTCTTTATTTCTCAATGGGAATCAGTAGAATCGGAGATTCTCATACTTACAGAGAACGTTGTTAAGAATACTGAATCATTCGAAAAGCTTCTGTACAATGTTAAAACAAACTATCCGTATGTAAAAATGGTATTTCTCTATTTCAGAGATGCGGATGATTTTGTGAGGAGATTAACTGATATCGGGTTGATCTGTATATCTTACAATTCGTTAGATGTCGGTGTAATAGAAATGAGAATCAAAGGAGAGCTTGGACAGGTTCCTGAAGTGAATACTCATACCGAAACTGAAGTTCCCGAAAAGGTGAATAGTGACTCGGTAATGTTTAAACGCAGCGAGGTGGATGAAACTTTAAGAGAGTCCACAACCGAAGAATCTGAAGAATCGTCTGAATCTCAGCAACCTATGAACGAACCGGGTAATGTCTCAACTGATGAAGTGGGGAATACGAGAAAAGCATCAGACAAGTTACTTAAGGTATTAGCCAATAAAGGTAATGAGTTTAAAACGTTTCTGAATAAGAGAAACAAACAATCTAATACATTAGATATAGAAGGATTAAACTTTGATGCTGTATTTAACCAGTCTAGGAATAAGGTTAAAGTTAGAGATCGTTACATTGGTACAGCAGTAATTGCAGTAACCGGTGTGGAGAAGGGTGTTGGGTGCACACACACAGCACTTATGATAGCTAACTATTTAGCCAAGCAGAAGTTTTCAGTAGCATTAGTGGAAGCAAATGAATCTAATGAGTACAAAGAGATAGAAGCAGCCTATGAAGGTGTAGATGCAGATCTGCTGAATACAGTGAGTTTCTTTATTAATGGAGTCCATTATTATAAGAACGAAAGTTGTATTGATATGATCTCTCTGCTCTCAGGGAACTATTCTTACATCATTCTGGATCTGGGTTGCTACGATACAACTTCGTCATTTAATGAATTCTTGAGAGCAAACCTACAGATAGTAGTAGGGGGAAGTAGTGAGTGGAAGCAAAACAAAATCCATACTTTCTTTCATAGCCAGATTCACTTAGACCAAAGTAAGTGGAGATTATGTCTACCTCTAGCTGAGAAAGAATCAATTAAAGATATAAGCAAAAAAATGGATCGGCGTAAAATTTATCGTATACCTTATTTTCCTGATGCATTTGATTCAACTTCAGAAATAGATGGAGTAATGGAAAATATCTTGAAGGTCAATCAGCAACATAAATTATCTTTACTGCGTAAAAAAATGCTGAACATCATGGAATAGGGAGGAGGAGATTATAGAGCTTAATGCTTTATTTTTTGAGCTGATACTTACGTTTATTTTAATGTATAAGTTAAATCGAATACCAGTGAAGAACAATCAATACAAGAGATTTGAGAGAATACTTCTTAGTACTCAGATTATTGTACTGATAATTTTGTATGTATGGGATTTATTCTTCATCAGAGTATTCTCTCAACTGATATACGCGTATACATTCTATTTTATGATTAGGCGATTTAGTGGAGAAAGCAAATTAAAGGAAACAAGGACGACCTTTTTAGTAATAGGAGCATCAATTGTAATGGGGGTAACCCCCTATACTTATGCAGCTTCGTTATTGTTTTCTCTTTTTATTGCCGTCAAAACATTTAAAGAAATTCGAAACGAGATAAAATACTTTATATTATTGATCTTAATAAATATAGTTAGTTTGATCTATCTGTACCAGGGGCTCGACGGTAACCCGGATGCTCTAAGTAATGTAGTGACAGTAGTCAGAATTGCACTTTGTATACTTCTTTTATTGGTAACGATAGATTATCAATCACGTATCATAGAAGGGACTTACGTCAAAGCCATTACTGATTCATTAACAGGCCTGCTGAACAACAAAAAGATAAAACAAGTTATACGATCAACGATTGATGCACAATTGGATTTCAGTATAATGTTCTTGGACCTGGATGACTTTAAATCAATAAATAAAGCTGTTGGACACGCTGCTGGTGATGAAGTCTTAAAATCAGTTGCAAAAATAGTAAAGGAAGAATTTGATGCGATTGGTTTTGTAGGTAGGTATGGTGGAGAGGAAGTAGTTGCTATTCTAACAGATTCATACTCTGGCTCGTTACTGAAAAAAGCTGAAGATATCCGGAAAAGAGTTGAAAATGAAGTTATGTACCAGTCAGATCAAAGTGTACATGCAGTAACTGCGAGTATAGGTGTTTGTGACTGGACAGAAGAATGGTCTGCTGAAGAATGTCTCAAGAATGCAAATGAGGCAATGTACAAAGCTAAATCACTCGGAAAGAACAGAGTCGTTCATTATAACGAAATATTGGTGAAACAATATTAGTATATTAGTATATTGATATTATTATATATTAACGTCAAAGGAGATTTACAATGTCAAAAATCCGGTTTCGGCAAAAACAATTACTTTTAGCAGGAGGAATTGGTGCACTTTCTGTATTACTGCTTTGCAGTATCTTTGGTGTTCTATATGTTAACCACTTGACTAATAAGTACACTGAAAAGCGCTTATCAGTAGAACAAGAACTTGCACAAACCCAGCAAGTACTTAAAGAAGACATGATTAAGGTAGAAGTCGTCACCAGGAACATTTCATCTGGTGAACCCATACAGGAGAGTGATTTGGAAACACGTCTGATGCCACGCAATGCTGTATCAGAGGAAATGGTGCTTTCTAAAGAATTAATTCGGGGTAAGGTTGCAAAAGTGGAGTTGCCCACTAATACACCCGTTACCTCCACTGTAATCTACGAAGATGAAATCACTTCGAGAGACCTTCGTAGTCAAGAGTTCAGGTTGATGGAACTTCCCTCCAAACTGAAAAAAAGTGATTACGTCGATGTACGTATTAAGTTCCCGTCCGGACAGGATTACATCATCCTATCTAAGAAGCGCGTAGAAGATTTGATTGACGGGACTGTTTGGTATCACATGAATGAGAAAGAGATCCTGAATATCTCCGGTGCAATTGTTGATGCATATATTCAAGATGCAACCATCTATGCACTGTCCTATGTGGAACCGGGTATTCAAGAGAAAGCCATCACCACGTATCCGGCCAATAAAGCGGTACTGGATCTGATCGATTCGGACCCGAACATCGTCCAAAAAGCTACTACAGAGCTGGAGCGGAGAAATAGAATCAAATTGGAAGAGGCAATGAATGCAATGACTCCGGAGCAGAAACAAGAGTATAAAAATAAGCTAAACACTCAACAGATAGCGGAAAATCAAGCCAAAAGCGCACAGTCAACAACACAGCAACAATCATCAAACGATTTGATAACTGAAGCGGAATCAACTCCCCAAGTCGATACCGAAATGATCTTCAATGATCAAAATAGTGTAGGAGCTGAGACACCATGATGAAGCAAGTCGTATTTATCGGCGCTTTTGAAAAATCAGACATTCTCTTCTATATCGCAAAGTTACTCTCCGTACATCACCGAGTCGCGGTTGTGGATGTAACATCCAATGCTGATTATCGTTACGCGTATCCTAAGATTCCTGAACAAACAGGGACCCAACAACATGATCGATTTGATGTGATCGAAAATATGACACTTGAAAAATATGAGCAATTAAAAATGGAAGAAGCCTATGACTTCGCCCTTATAGACATCAGTTATAAGGAAGAACTTCAACGCTGGCCAAATGCAGATCAGTACTTCCTGGTCACGTCACATGATAATGCTGTCATGCAACGAAACGCGGAACTTATGGATGCTTTCTTTCAAGGGAAAAGCCAATCGGACCTCGTCCCAATGTTCAAGTTAGTTCAAGAGACAACAAAATATACGGAACAAGTGATCAATGAGCTATTTGAGAAGCACCCCATTGATTGGAAAGAGACCTTTGTCTTTTATCCAGACGAAAGGGATCTCGAAAGTAAACATATGAATCAGCAACTATCAATGTTGCACATTAAAAGGCTATCAAGCGCACTGAAATTGGCACTACAGGGCGTTTTGGGACAGATCTCGGGGCAGTCAGATAAAGAAATAAAATCGCTCTGGAAGAAAGCTGAGAGGGGAAAATAAAACATGACAATTATATCGTTTTGGGGAATTCAGCATGGTTTAGGTGTGACAAGCAGCACGGCTGCGGTTGCTGCTTTAATCGGAATGGAATACCAAGTGCGCACATTAGTCTCACAGCCGCAATGGGCAGATAATACGCTTCAGCGCATATTTCAAAAAACAGTCCAGTCTCAAAACCCACAGGGGTTCCAGACGAGTGGAGGGCTTGATGCTCTTGAACGGGCAGTCCGAGCCGGCAAGATTGACCGTGATGCAGTAAAGAATAACTCACTTATTTTAGTGCCTGACCGACTTGATATTCTCAAGGGTACAAATAAAAGTGATCGCATTCAATTTGATGATGCAAGTGAAGTCATTAATCTGATCTATAAAAAAGCCACTGAATATTACGATCTGGTGCTTCTCGATCTACACAGCGGCGGTAACAGCCCAGTGATTCAGGATGCATTAAATCAATCTGACTTGAATGTGGTTTGTTTATCTCAAAACATCAATGTATTAGAACGATTCTTCTTACAACGCGAAAGCATGCCCAGAGCAATCAAGGAGAAGCCATTTATCCTGCTCATCAGTCAGTATGATGAGGACTCCAAATTTAAAATCAGAAATATCTGTAATAAGTTCCGTTATAAAGGACCAGTGTTCTCACTGCCGTACAATACCAGCTTCAAAGACCACTCCAACGATGGAGACCTTCAGGGGTTCTTCCGGAGGAATCAGCAGCTGGCTATGTTCCATCCGAATCGATTCTTTATCGAAGAGGCTCGGAAGCTTGCGATCCACATTTTGAATGCAGCGGGAGTCAACACAAGCATCAAACAAATTTCTGGAAAAGGAGCCTAAGTAGATGGCATCATCAGGCATTATTAATTTTTTGATTATAGCCACTACTGTCTTGGGTTTTATCACGCTTTTCCTATACTTGCTTTGGAAAAAACCAATTCGAAAAAATGATGACTTGGCACAAGCGAGAGCAGAACAGTACTCCATTCCTGTTTTGGTCGACTTCACGAAAGTCATGATTAATGAATTCATTAACACAAACTTAATGGATATGGGTTTGTCAGGTGAAGAGTTTGAAAGGCGACAAGCCATCGTCAATCAATTTCGCAGATCATTGCGTAACACGGTTTCGGGAGAAATTAGCGACAAAATTTATGTGAAGCAGCAGATCGAAAACATTCTTGAACGTGATTATGGAATTAATGAGACCAATATCGATCTGGTGCTGCCGTTTACGCAACCAGATAAATTAACCTCACAGGATCGTTTCGACATCCTGATGCACCACTTCAAGAAAGAGCACGGCTATAAAGCACTGACATACATGATTGAAAAGTATGATTTAGGTCAACTCAAATATGTCATTGAAGATGGGAAAACCCCATCTTACATTATTACAGATGATGAAATCCAAAAAGTCTTCCGAAAAGAGATCCGCAGCCTTGATTTCAAGGATAAACTCAGTATCGTTGTTCAGCGAGTATATCAGTTATACAAAGGGTTTGGCGTAATCGATGAAATTCGGGATATGACCATCGATGGAGTATCTGGAGGTGTCTCCGGGGCACCAGAAAAAATGAAGACTGTAGAGCATGAAATTGAGTTGTTGGGCAGGATGAGATATACCAAACGCGGCAATAACTCTGTCTCGATTTTTCACAAAGGTAAAACGATTCACCTATCATTTTTGGAATTCGAATCAGAATTGGAAACTAAGCGTGTTGCACAAAACATATACAAGCATAATAGTCCTGGTCCCTTAACAGAAACAACAGGCTATGTAGTGAATGATATGGCAGATGGATCGCGTGTTGTCGTTGTCCGTCCACCATTTGCTGAGAATTGGGCATTTTGGGTACGAAAATTTGATATTCCCAATCTATCTATGGAATTTTTGATTCCAGACTCTCATAAAAATGCCGAGCTACCAAGAGATATGCTCAAGTTTTTAATGAAAGGTGGGCAAACAACCGGATTCACAGGGAATCCGGGTGCAGGTAAAACCTCATTGATGATGACTAGTATCGGATTTATTTATGCCTTTCTGAATTTGCGAACGCTGGAACTTATTTTCGAACTTAACTTGCGACAACTCTACCCAGGTAGAAATTCCATGGCACTCAAAGAAATACCAACCGTTCCAGGACAGAAAGCCTTGGATCTAAAGAAGAAATTGGATACGGATGTAAGCATTTTGGGAGAGGTAGCAAGTCAGTCAGTTGCTTCCTGGATGATTCAAATGACGCAGTCAGGCAGTTTGTTTACGATTTTTTCCCATCACGCAGTATCGACTAAGCAGCTAATTAAATGGTTCCGAGATGCGCTCCTATCCATGGACATACTTCAAGATGAACGATTAGCGGAGCAGCAAGTCGCGGAAGCAATCAAATGGGACGTACATGCAACTCGTGATCATACGGGGAAACGTTATCTTGAGCGTTTCACGGAGATTAATCTGGTTCAGTACGACGAAACATTTTTCGATCGTACAGAAGATTACGAGGAGATGAAGAAAGAAAGCTTACGAAGACAGTACGGACCAATTTGGAAAGAAGCTAATGTTATTGAATATAGAGATGGAGGATATGTAGCTGTCAATCCAATTTCTCCGGAACGAGTCAAGCAGATGAAAGAAGCAATGCTTGAGGAAGATTGTATCGCTTTTGATATGTTTTTAAATAAACATTGGGGAGGACAGGACCAATGTCTACCAGTTTAATCGTTCTCCTCTCACTTATGGCACTTACGAGTATCCCGTTGATTTACTACTTTTTTAAATCGAGGAAAGATCAGAAAAAAAGAGTAGATATCTTTAACGCTAGTCGTGTTCAAAAGCGAACAAACGCCAAAATGATGGTTTTTTATCAAAAGTCATATGACAGATTCTCAGCGATCCCAATTCTACGGAACCAACTTAATAGTATTCGTAGAAGGCTGTCTTTAATCAATACCTATGACGAATTCACCATACGTAAAGAAACCATGCGGATTACCTTTTTGATTCTAGGCTTAATCTTTGTTGGTATAACGTTGGTTGCCTTTGTCAGTTGGAGCTTTATCGCTATCATGATTGCGATAGCCGTAGCCATAGTGGCAAACGGACTGCTTATTACTATTTTTGTGAGTCGAGTGGAAAGTCGATTATTGAATCAGTTCGCAGATTTTTTGGAAGAAACGCGCCATGAGTATCAAGAATCACAGCGAGTGGATGATGCCCTGTATAACGCAGCTCAAATATCACCACATACCATTAAACTGCAAATCGAAAAGATTCATGATGTGATTTCTTCAGAAGATCCTCAAGCCCAACTAAGTGAGTACTACACGGTTGCACCCAACCGCTATCTCAAAATTTTTGCTGGTGCATCTCACATGATTATGGAATACGGCGACAAAATAACTTCTGATGGATCAATGTATTTGGGCACAATCACTAAGATTGTTAAACAAATTAGAGATGACATGCTACGTAGAAGAATGTTGAATTACCAACTACAGGGTCTGACAATGATTGCCTTATCGCCACTTCTTTTATCTTTTCCTGTTCGAAAGTGGGCGGAGACTTCTTTTCCAGTCACAGAACAGTTTTACAGTAGCAGATTGGGATACATCATATTAATTCTCATATTTGCTGCTTCTGTAATCAGCTATATGTTCGTTCGTAAGGTTGGAGAACTTGATGAGGATAAGGGCGGGGTTTCTTCTCCTAAGACACAGTGGGAAAAGAAAGTTTACTCTTGGCCGTGGGCTAAATGGATTATAGATCGATTAGTTCCTCAACGACATACAAGGGCGCATTATAAACTATCTATGCTTCTAAAAGAATCAAACTCGCCACTAACTAAAGAGTGGTTTTATATACAACGGTTGACGGTGAGTTTGGCAAGTTTTATTGCCGTTGTCATTCTATGTGTATTCCTGCACTACAATGCAGCTCATCAAATTCTAACGACTCCCACAGTAGCACAAGCAAACCTGTTGGGTTCGTTAACAGGTGATGAACTACAGCAAGCGAATCAATTAACATCGTTTGACAACGCAGTAATGAATGATTTTAAGGAGGTGAAAGATCAATCAAGAGATAGTTTGGTTCAGACCATTGAAGCTCAGACCAGCATCAACATGGATCCGGCAATGATGGAGCAAACCATGGCTCGAATTTTATCCAAAATGAACACTATTCAGAATGAATACTTCAAATGGTGGGAACTATTCATAGCCTTCGGGGTAGCATTTATCGTCTATTACATACCGATGTGGGTTCTCCAGTTTAAGAGACGAATGCGTGCCATGGAGATGCAAAATGAGGTGGACCAGTTCCACACGTTAATCTCGATCCTTATGCAGTTTGATCAGATGTCAGTGGATACGGTCTTAGAATGGCTGGAACGCTTTAGTGTCATTTTCAAGACACCCTTACGAAAAGCTGTACTAAATTTTGAAAGTGGTGCAGAACAAGCATTACAAGAGTTACGTGAAGAAGCACCTTTTGCATCATTTGACCGGGTTGTGAGAAGGTTGATCCGTGCAAGCGAGAGAGTGTCCGTTGGAGAATCTTTCAATGATCTTAATATGCAGCAAGAATACCATGCCAAGGATAAAGAGGAAAAGATTACTCGGATTATTCTACAAAAAGCAGTGATGGGGAAGTTGATTGGATTTATGCCCACCAGTCTTTTAATTACAGCGTATCTGGTTTTTCCGATGATCTATATGTCGTATAAGAGCATGTCAGGAATCGGTTTCTAAATGATTGGTGAATTCACTAGGATCATCGCAATTTCTATTTTACTGTTTGATCAAACACAAACTATCAATTAAAAGGAGTTAATAAAAATGAATAACGTACCAGATTGGCTGAAGGTAGCTGCAGGAATATTTCTAACAGTAACGCTAATAGCCATTATTGTTTATTTTACAGATACAGCACAAGAAAAAACTAAAGAAGCTGGTGATGAAATCAATGGTATTTTTAATGTAATGAGTAACTCCAAATACACCCAATACACCAGTGGTTCAAAAACAGGTAGCCAGGTCGTTAACGCAATCCGTCAGTACGCGAGAAAGCCTCAATTTGGAATAAAAGTAATTACGGGTAAAGGCGACGTTTCCTTCTACGGTAACCCTTTTACAAGTGACGGAACAGTCACTTCAACAAAAACGAATGACTTTGCTAAAGCAGAAGATCCTAAATCCCCTGCTTACATTAATTTATCGGGAATGTTCGAACCTAAAGTCGTTCGAGATGCTAACTCTGTTGTTGTAGGTATCGAATTTCAACAAGCGCCCTGATTAATTTCTCAAGTGTTTCCCTTCTCTCTCATAGGGAAGGGGAATTCTCAAGAAAGGAACGATACAGTTGAATCAGAATACACATGATTTTATTTATTACGCAGCATGGATAATGATCTTCGCTATAGCTTTAGGATCGGCTGCTCTAGGTCTAGAACAACAGCAGAGATATCAGGGATCCATTCAAGAAGTATCCACAATGGACTATAGGTTATTTACTACCACTGGATCGATTGAAGAAGAGACATACACTGGCGCCGAAGTCTTGCAGAGCGTACAACGTATTCAAAGCATTAAAGCAGACATCCAGGTAGAGGGAATTACCTTCACTCCGTCCATTGACATTGATAACACCGATGTATCCATGGTTAACCTGAATAAATCGTACAAAGCAAAATATGTCCGTAATTCAGAGGGAGTAATTACAATCATCATTTTTACATAAGGAGGAGGGCACGTTGGGGTCTCAATTATCAAAATTACTTGCCTCGATTATAGGAATCATACTTTTGTTCATATATCCTTTGTATCAAAGTATGGAACGTCAAGATGACTTGGCTCAAATTGTTGCACACAAGACCGTCACCCGATTTGTGGATGCGGTACGAACTAAGGGATACGTCACACCAACCATGTATAAAGAATTTAATGAGGAGCTTGCTTCCACGGGTAACCTGTTCGAGGTTGAAATGGTACATGAACATAAGCTGTACATTCCAGTGTATCGAGATCCAGCAAACCCGAATACGTTCGAGGGGAAATATGTCACGGATTTCAGCAATTTCTACACGGATGATATTATGAAAGTTTTGTTTCCAAATACAACAGAGTCTTTGCAAAGTCAAAATAGAAGATATCTCTTAGAAGTCGGTGATTTTTTCACGGTAACCATTAAAAACAAAAACAGAACACCAGCAACACATATGAAAGATATGTTCCTTGCTAGTAATACAGGCGATAACACCAAGATTTTTGTTCCATACGGCGGGATGGTAATCAATGAAGACAACTAATCTGGCAATTATATTTATTCTCATCGTTGTGCCGTTTTATCTAATCATGGACATAAGGGTATCGGATCAGAAAACTGTAAACCGTTTAGAAAAACAATATTCAGCAGCACTACATACAGCTGTCCAAGATGCTGCATACGCACTAAACCAAAATGAAAACCAAGATAAAGAGGCTTCTTATCAGTCTACTAAGTTCTTTAATGCCAATAAAGATGTAGCAATAGAAACTTTTTGGAAAACAATGTACCTCAATTTTGGATCAGGATCTGACCAGATCTCCCAGGGTGTCCTCGAATCGTATGTACCGGTTATAGCAGTTACCGATTATAACGGGTTTCATCTCTATGCATTCACTGAATATACGGATACTTCAGGTCAAAAAGTCTATAAGCACGCATGGAAGCCTGAAAAACCTTATGCATATTCGGATCAAGCTGGGAACAGTATCAATTTCACGTTAGACAGTTATGTAAAAGTATATCAAGCTTCAACTCAGACCTGGGTCGAAGGATATCGTGAAGAGTTGGAAGGACTCACTGATGTTCCGTTACTGAATAACGCAAAACTGTTTGACGAAGTACGTCGTAATACAATCGTAAAGTCGGTTCAGAAAGATGTGGCTTACTTCATAAACAAGCACAATACTTTTGCAACTCGACTGGGTAGTTATTATCAATTTAAACTCCCACTGATCCCTAATGAGGATTGGGTAAACAGCATTAATGACGTTGGAATCATGGCATTTATTCAGGGACTACCGGTAGGACATCAATTCTATAATAACTATGCATTTGGGAGCGGTCGGATTTTGAAGAAGAACGTAGTCTATGGTGCAGTAGACGAAAGTACAGGCCTTAAATACTACTACCGTAGTAACTATCACTTAAACCTTCGTGTTCAAGAAACCTTTACATCCGAGAAGGATGCAGCAGCTGCAGGATACATGCCTACTGACTCGCTGAATAAGAGATAAAGATGTGGGTGTTGGATCTTGTGTCGGTTCATCCTTAAGGGAAGGATGGAGAAAAGAGAATTATTCTCCTAAGTGGGTGCATTAAAGAGTATGATTCAGAACCGGCACAGAGTCGAGCCCCTAAAAATTAATTATGTTTGATTTAGGCTGAAAAGTATTTAGGAGAAAATTTAACACCATGATATAATAGTAATATATTAATTAATATATTGATTTTTACCGGGTATACTTAGTATTAAATGTCGGCTAAGAGAGATTTATTAATATGCCGATAAATTGTAAAGAGTCCAAATTGAAGGGAGAAATTATAAAATGAAAAAAATCTTACTTGCTACTTTGATTGGTGCAATGGCAATTACTGCAACAGCAGGGGGTTCAACAATTCATGCGGCTAGCACTCCGAAACAAGTAGAGGTACTGCTGAATACAGTAAAAATGAAGTTTCCAGACGCAAAGCCGTTCCAGGACGGCCAAGGTAGTGTTATGGTTCCGATCCGCTTTGTTTCAGAAGCCCTGGGCGCTAAAGTCACATATTCAAAAACCGGTAAAGTATCTCGTGTTGGAATTAAGACAAAGGATAATACCGTGGATATGACGATTGGACAGACAACTGCCCTGGTGAATGGCCAAAAGAAAGACTATGGCACACAAATTATCTTAAAACAGAACCGGACATTTGTGCCATTGCGCTTGGTTAGTGAAGGGCTTGGGCAAAAGGTTGAGTGGGATAAGATCGGTCGCTGGGTATGGATTGGAAATAAAGAATTCCGGAGTACGGATGATAAGGAGTTTAAGGTAAAGCCTTTGAGCGATTTCAAGGTATACGGAAAATCTAATTATGTCTTCAACAACATAAAAGATGAAAAATTCAATGGGATTAAAGTCATTAAAGAAAGTGATCTACCTATTCGTTTGGGTGATGATGGTCCCGTTATTTACAGTATGGAGTTAACACAACGAAGAGGAGAAAACTACGTAGCCATTAGAAGTACCCAAAGAGGTACACCGATTGAATTTTTAGTGAAAAATGATTTTGCTAAAGGACGCAGTCATGTTGATAATGCTTTCGAAAACAATGGAGATAAAACAGGGATGAGTTATTATCCAGAAATAACAGCCACTGATAAATTCCAAAATGGTAAATACGTTGAGAATTTTGATTATACAAAATTCAGATTTAAACAAGCTGATTATATTCTTTTTTCTGCATCTGAACTAAAAGATTACGGCGTTGTAATAATCAATCCATTCAAGTAAGAGAGGGGAAAATTTGTGACAAAAAAAATAACAAGCTCTCTACTCGCAATGGTACTGTTCCTTTCGTCCGTACTTACAATTTTCATGTTTCAACCTGGGAACGCTCAAGCAATTGGCGTTCCGAGGATGCATCAAGACATAAACAATCCCAATATTTATTATTTTGTTGGAATGGTATATTTCGAGGTATGGAGAAAAGCTGATGGGACATGGACAGATGGGAAAAGACCAGGCCAGTCTTACAGAGTCGATGGATTCGACTATACTTTCACCTTTAATGCCAATAGGAAGATTAAAGATGTGAAGGTAGATAAGTTCCTATTCAACTGGGAATATGCAGATGAAACATTTAACGCTTCAAGGACGGGGGAGCTTGAATCAAACCCAATGGAATATTACAAAAAGGCTACATCGACAAACTATCAATTGAAAAAAGGAAGCTGGAATGGGAAAGGAACAAACGAAGCTTTTATACCAGTGTATGTTGATCCAGGAAAGTTGGAAGCGACTGTACGTGCAATTGATAGAAAGAAAGAAGAAGAGGATAAGGATAAGGACAAAGTCTTTGCCCCTGGCGTTGAAGGCTGGCGATATTTCTTCCCAACTCTGTTCACGATCGAGCTTGAACCGGATGAAGGTAAGACGATTATTCAACACTGGACTACCACTGGCCAAAGATTGAATGGGGTCGAACATTTCGTTGATCGGGAAGAAAAGCTGGAAATGAACAAGGAATATAACTATGTTCATACAGATCCAGGCAGCAATTACACGTTTGAAGGGTTTAAGAAAAGTACGGTCGCGCCACCTTCAGGTGGATCACCAAGTCAGGGAGATCCAACGGGCTTTAAATATACCGGCACATTTCCCGTGTACTATCTCAACTTCTATTACAAACCTAAGAATGACCCTCCGCCGCCTACGAGACCAGGAACAGTTTGCACGAGACCAGAACCTGGACGAACATTGGAAGGCAAGTACATGGATCCAGTTGCGACAGGCGTCATCAAGGCTGATTCACGAGGAAATGAATCGTTTGACGTTTTGAAGGGTATTCCGACATCGGAAAGCTTGTACGGTAATGTCTTCAGTAAAGATTACTTGGTCCAGAATAAGTTTGTGGAGATGTCAGGCACATGTACATACACCGTTGTAGTCGAACAGAACTGGACATTGACTTGGAAGGATGGCAGATCGGTCCCTTTGCCTAACGGTGGTTCGACTACCGTCTATGATATTCCGCGATCCGATCCGGACGTGAGACGGCCATCATACCAAGTGGTTCGGCCTTACTCTTACTGGACGATTGACGAGCTGAGTGTCTACAACATCAAGCAAGCGAGTTTGATGCAGTATGCCTTCTCTGGCGATCAAATCACCATTTTGCCTTCCGGATATAGACCACCGGAATTTCAAGCCGAACAGACAGGAAATTATTATCCAGCCGACAACCCGAGCCCAGTTCCTGGTCCTTCACGAACCAAAGATGGCGGTACCAGTCGGCCAACGATGGACGAGGAAAACCTGCAAAGTGTAGCTGAAGCTGCTATCCCAGATATTCAGGTTGAAAATGATTCGTTGATCTTCAAAGGCCAGACCATTATGGATAAGCAGCGAGTGGCTAAACGCGGTCCGCAGCCAGTGAACATACCGGCTCCAGGAGAAATAGGAAAAGATGTGTTATACAGTCCGTATAATTATATTCCGTCCAATAAGGTCAATAAGAAAGATCAGATCAGTACAGGAAAAATCGAATTTATAATGGCTGCAGGCAGCATTAATACGGAAGAAGAGGAATTGGAGTACGAGATTAACGGCATAAATACGGTAACTGTTCATACGCCGGTCGTAAATTACTCAGCGGTATCAGATGATCAGCCACACAACCAGAAGACTAAACCCAATATGAGCCGATCGGCATTAATCCTGGAGAGACCATTTACGGTCCGGATCCCTACATCGGGGCAGCACCTGGATGTCGCCCAGTATCCGGGGTACGGCAACCGAGATTATGCGAAGTATTTCCGGACGAAGCAGGTACGATTCATGTTTGATGTTTATAACAGCGATCGCAGCCAATTCATCCCGGCGAACACCTGGATAGACATTCCGGTAAATCAGCTTGATACCGAATTCTACTTACCGGTATGGGTGGATGAAGGCGACTACCAAGTGTACTTTAGGAATATCGCAGAAAATGCTCCGGAGGGATATAACTGGCAGTCGGACGCGAACTTGGACCTGGCCAATCATGCAGCAGTTGATGAAGTATCCGTTGAAGTAATCGGCCGCTTGTACGATTTCCACATCACGGACATCGCGGACTACAACTGGGAGAGAGTGTTCCGGACATTCGCCGGCAGCAAAGATCCGAGCGGTGCGAGCTACTGGGTTGGACAGAATGGGATCGATGGAGATCCCCGCGGTAACCTACCCCAGTTCACCTTGCCGATCCGTCCGGGTAGCAACCCATTAACGGGTATGGGCAATGTCTCAGTAAAAACTGGATATCACTTCAAGTTTGACTTCAAGACGAAGGGGAACATGTTCAGTAAACAAGATGGAATTCGGATAACACCGACATTTACATACGTAAGTAAGGCCGGTGGTACACCAATACCAGTTGACTTGTATTACAAAACCAATGAGAAACCGTTTGTGAAAATTGGATCTGCAGAGGATACAGTCCAGCGTTATGTCGTTCTAAATGAACGACTACGCAATGTACCTTTGGGTGATATGAAGAATTCAGGGTACTGGAAATACGATCAGCACCTGACGGCAGTCGAGAAGGTTGGGGTCGATCGAGAAGAGTTTATGAGGAACTACGTACTCAAATACACCAAGTTAAAAACGCCTGTCGGTGG
>NZ_AWUK01000038.1 GCF_000499205.1 Paenibacillus sp. MAEPY2 | reverse complement strand
TGTTATCCCCAGATTTTTTTAAATCCCTTATAAAGGGGAAATCCGGGGATAAAGGCGAACGCTTCGCTTCTTCACGTTATTTCTGTCCTCTCCGTTATCGTGTAAATGTTTAGTTCAATTTATATAGTTGTTTAGCGTATCTAAAAAGTCGTGGGGGATTCCAGTACTCTACTTGATCGAAACGTAAAAAAACCTCTAAATCATTGAAGAAGTCTTCAACATTCAGAGGTTTATTACGATTCGGAAATCTGTTTTCAGATCAAATTATGTTTTTCTCACCCAAATTAATGTGCAGTATAACCTCCATCAACAAGCAAGGTCGTACCATTCACGAAACTAGCATCATCGCTGGCCAGGAACAACACAGCTTTTGCTACTTCTTCCGGACGTCCAAGTCTGCCCTGCGGATGAAGTGAAGTTAAATATTGTTTACTTTTTTCATCTACGTTCTTCAATAAAGGAGTTTCAATGTATCCAGGACATACCGCGTTGACACGGATTCCCTCTTTTGCATAAGCAGTACATAAATTCTGAGTTAACAGCTTAACTCCACCTTTTGCCGAGGCATATGCTGTGGTTTTAGGCAACGCAACAAAGCTGTGAATTGAACCAGCATTCACAATAACTCCGCCATTTCCTTGCTTAAGGAACTGTTCGATTGCATATTTATCGGAAAGAAATACGCCTGACAAGTTAATATCAATCGTACGTTTCCATTTATCATAGGATAATGCATCAGCAGTATCGTCATCTGCAACCCCCGCATTTGCATACATAATATCCAGTTTACCGTATTTCTCAACAGTTTCATTAATCATGTGCTTAATATCTTCTTCTTTAGTAACGTCTGTTTTGATGAATACCGTATCATGACCTTCCCCATTGAGTTCGGCAGCTAGTTCTTTACCATGATCGGAAAAGTCAGCAATGACGACTCTTGCTCCTTCTTGTGCGAAAAGACGAACGGTGGCTTCACCAATTCCACTGGCCCCACCTGTGACAATAGCAACTTTATCTTTTAATTTCATACGATTCAACCGCTCCATTCAACATTAGTTAAGTTTATATACATATTTTGTCCATTCATTACCATCTTATAAATCCTAATCGGACTCAAAAGATTCAAGACCTTGTACTCTTCAATCTTACTCTTTTAATTTTGAAATACTATCCTATAAAGTTCTGTGTAATAATGGATTGTATACCCCCCGTTTGTAGGGTATTTTATTTTGAAGGGAACGGCTTATTATGACACAATCTTTTCACCCATATGCTGAAATGACTTTTCAGGAATTTGTATTGTTTTTCAGAACGCATAGCAAACAGCTCGAAGAAAATACAAACATTTACTTGATATCGGAAATTAACATCTCTGAAACACATCGGATCGAAACGGAAGCGTTGATGAAATCCTTTTTTCGCATATTTACTTATTCAGATATTGAAAATATGGATCATCACTACTCTTCTTATTTGGACACCTGGGTTCAATCTCAGCTATCCATGTTAAATATGGCAAGCTTAAATTGGCTTCAAATTATCTTTGAAAAAGCTTTGCTGACACTATTGATCCAATTGAAACATCAGCGAATGATGGAACCAGTCATGTTTATGCTATCTGTTTCTTCTTATCTGATGCATAGCTTTCATAAGTGGGCAGATACGGAGCCTGTAACTCATGATACGGATGAAAATGACGAATTGAAGAAGCTCCGTCTGCTGGACCAATTAAACAAACTCCTAGTCAGTTCTTCCGGAGTTTCCGATCTAGCCTTTATTCTTAAAAAATGTGAGAAGTATTTCAATTATAAACGTTGTGTTTTCTATGCCTATGTACCTTGGTCCAACCAGTTCTATGGGGTCATCGGCGAAGAGCTTCCAAAGGTTCAGAGTATGAAGGGACAATTGACTGAGCAAAATCTAATCTTCAACTCCAAAAGACCGATCTATTTGAAAAATCCAAAGCCTTATCTAAGGGACGAACATATCGAGTTATTTCACTTGTCTTCCATCATATTTGTACCGATTGCTCATGAGCATCAATTGTATGGCTGGGTTACTTTTGACCAAATGGGAGATTCATTTGACTGCACGAAGGGTGAACTGGAGTTGCTTGAAGAAGTGGGAAAGCGAATTGGGTTGTTTTTATCCAGAAAAGAAAAGGAAAACACCGCGAAAACGATGGCCATTCTGTTAACAGAAAGGGAGTCTACCGTTCTCAAACTTCTGGCAGAAGGATACGATAACAAGAAAATCGCTTCCTTGTTGTTCCTAAGTGAGTATACCGTGAGAGATTACGTAAGCAGCTTGATGATCAAGCTTCGTGCCAAAAACCGGACACAGGTCGTTGCCTCTGCTTTCCGTTGGGGTTTATTGAGTTAGTACATTGTGTTTAAATTCAATTCGTTAAAAATAAAAGATCACCAACTTGTGTCCATGTTGATGATCTTTTATTACATTTAGTGCTTTTTAGGTAAAAGCAAAATTACGTTGAATTGATCACCATGAATCTCGATTTTAATCTGCCCTCCGTGTAACTCAACGATGCTTTTCACAATGGCTAGCCCTAGTCCCGACCCCTCTGTCTGGCGGGATTCGTCAGCTCTTTTGAAACGCTCGAACAATTCTTCCGCAGCAAAATCAATTTCATAGGCAGAGGTGTTTTGAATTTTGAAGGTTACCTGATTATCAGACTCGTCCAAATAAATATAGATTCGAGTTCCTGGAAGCGAATATTTCTGCGCATTGTTAATTAAATTTTCAAATACACGCCACATTTTATTGCCGTCCAAATATGCATGAATTGGGAATTTCGCAATCCTCTCCCGAATTTCAAGCGACGCTTGTCCCCTATGCGTGTTTGATTCCGCAATCGCCTGGGTCAACAAAGTTGCCACATCGACGTACTCCATATCCAGATCTACTGTGCCGCTGGCCATCTTTGATATATCGAACAGATCTTCAATCAACAGCTTCAGCCGCAGTGCCTTACGTTCCAGCGTTTCAATATAGGCTCGGGATGTCTCCTCAGAATGATTTTCTTTTTTCAATAAATCGACATAGTTGATAATAGAAGTAAGCGGGGTTTTCAAATCATGCGATACGTTGGTAATCAGTTCAGTTTTTAAACGCTCGCTTTTCATTTGATGTTCCAATGCACTTTGATATCCGGCTTTCATATTGTTAATATAGCCAGCAAGTTCAGATAGGGAGTCGTTTCCGTTATCCTGAATGGAATTCTGAATATTCCCTTCGGCAATCTCTTTACTTCCATTGATGATGGCGATGAAACGTCTAAGCTTGGAAAGTACATATGGAACCAGAAATAACACAAATAGCAACAAATAAAGGATGAGCCATTCCTGTCCGTAATATGTGACTGCCTCCCAAAAACAAATGCCGGATATCGCAGTCAGCAGAAACATAATGATGAGGCCAAACGTTAGTCTCCCGTTTTGTAAGCTGGCTCTAAGGCCCGTTCCCCAATTATGAAAATAATCCATCAGCACACAGCCATGCCAGAAGGAACGTCTACTATGAGGTTCCTTAAAATAAAGATACAGTCGAGCTGCCAACAACCCAAGGATTATAATGGACAGCAATTCCAAAATAAAAATTGAGGTTGAAAACCTCAGACTCAACCCCAGATATAAATACTCGTTTATAAGTATATAGATCCATAAAATAACGGCGACAATGATGACAAGCAGGTCGATTCCAACCTTTCGATCTGCTTTACTTTTTCTCGATTTTGTATCCAATTCCCCATACCACCTTTAAATATTTTGGGTCTTTGGGATTGATTTCAATTTTTTCTCGAATATTTCTCACATGAACGGCAACCGTATTCTCTGAAGCAAAGATCGGTTCATTCCACACGCGCTCATAAATTTCCTCAATTGAAAAAACTCTGCCCTTGTTCTCCATAAGTAACTCCAAAATTTTGTATTCCTTCGCTGTCAGTCTTACGTCCTCTCCATCTACCTCGATAGTCTTCGAGCTTTTGTTCAGCATGAGTCCTCTGACTTGGATAATTTCATCCCCATTTGACTGGAAGGAACCTAAATTCGTAAACCGGCGTAGCTGAGATTGGACTCTGGCAATTAGCTCCAGAGGATTGAACGGCTTCGTGATATAGTCATCGGCTCCAACGTTGAGTCCCAAAATTTTGTCGCTATCTTCCGATTTGGCCGAAAGCATAATGATCGGTATATTTTTGCTTTCACGAATTTTAAATGTGGTTTTAATTCCATCCAGCTGTGGCATCATGTTGTCCATGATAATCAGATGAATCGTTTCCTGTTCAAGGATTTCTAGCGCTTCCAATCCGTTGGAGGCCGTAAATACATCTACATCATTGCTTTTTAAGTAAATAACGAGAGCTTCTCGAATTTCCGGTTCATCGTCTACAACAAGAATATTATTTATCTCCATATTTCTCACCTTCATCGCGTAATTGCTCCTACAACTCTACAATACTTTCTGCAGAGGCACCAGTTACGTAAAGCGAATACATTTTTCCATTTTCGTTTCACCAGACCATCATACACGATTTAAATGAAAAATCTTTGGTATAAAAACGAAGGAATTTCTGAAGTTTTTAAACATCGTAGTTTCTTTCCTACTAACTGCAAATTCTTTAGATTTTCTTTAGAAATTCACTAATCAATTCCTTAATTTCTCTCGTTAAGATACAGCTATCAACATGAGGAGTTGAAAAAATGATTATTAATACAGTATTAAATCTTATCCATCAATATGGCTATCTTTTCTTTTTTCTGGCCTTCTCTTTAGGCCCGTTCGGAATCCCCATTCCAAATGAAGTAACGATTCTTACCAGTGCTATTCTAAGTCGCTCAGGTTTTATCAATCACTGGGTTGCTTATATCAGTATCCTGATTGGCCTGCTAACAGCCATCACCGTTGCTTATTTTACAGGCAAATTATTCGGCCACAAATTCAAACATAAATTTTCACACAATAAGCACTATCTCATAGCCGAATCCATTTTAAGAAAAAGAGGCCATGTAGCAATGTGTATCGGAATGTTTATCCCGATTGTGCGTTATTTCATGCCTTTGCTCATTGGATTGAGCGGTATTAATTATCAAAAATTTGCATTTATAACGTACTCAAGCGCTCTGCTCTGGACGATCACTTTTTTTGCATTAGGAAGTTTCTTTGGAATCCCAATCTTATCCATGCTGGAGGATATAAAATGAAATCAAATGATAGTCTGCTATTTTTAAAGAGTTTTGTGAAGAGCCCCAAAAAAGTGGGGAGTATTATTCCAAGTTCTCGTTTTTTGGCCAATGCGATGGTTAAACAAGCAAGTTGGCAAGAAAATATGACAGTTGCAGAGCTTGGGGCAGGGACTGGAGCCATTACCCGATACATTCAAAAAAATGCACATAAAAGCACCATAGTTTTATTATTTGAAATGGATCAGACGATGCGGACCATTTTACAAAATGAATATCCAAATTTCACTTCTTACCCGAACGCGGCTACTTTAATGAACACAATGAGGAATGAAGGCATAGATGAACTGGATTATATCTTTAGCGGTTTGCCTTTTTTTAATTTTGAACGTACATTAAGGACCACTTTAATCGAACAGATTCACCAAGCTCTCAAACCTGGAGGACAGTTTATTGCTTTTCAATATTCTCTACAAATGAAAAAACAACTATCCGAAAAATTTATTATCGAAAAAATTGTGTTTGTCCCTCTGAATATTCCTTCAGCTTACGTTTATGTGTGTCGTAAAAAAGAAAGTAATAACTTGCAAATATCTTTATTCTAATTGTAGTTTGAATTGTGGAAGCTCTATGATTCCTTTGTAATTTCTCAAACTGCATTCTATGATAATCAAAAAACCAGTGAATGAATTTAAATCCCACTGGTTTTACACTTTATTTCGTTAAAAAGGGATCTTTCAATGCATATTCATAAAAAAGAATATTTGAAAAGCCCATAGTAAAGAGGTCCAATCATGATAACTAACGTTATTAACATCCAAACTCTCCTCACCGCAATCGGTAATTCCTCTAGAATTTCTTTATCTTCATAATCCTTTAGAAGCATCGTAAACGATATATCCCACAGAAAAGCTATCACGGTAACAATTTTCCAGAAAGCAGGAGTTAGAATAGTGTTTTCTGTAACGAACCCTAACAACCCAATCCATGTAATGACAGATACGATGAAATCTATTTTGCTAAGTTTTGATTTATACTTCCCTTTAAATAAAAACGCGAGAGATGCTGTTCCCAGCAGTCCAAGATACATCGTCCATAAAAAGTAAACCACATACATTCCGCCTTTTTGTTAAATTTCACATCTCCTTCTATATCCTTTTGCATTATAGCCAATCAATTTCGCAATTGATATATTAAAAACCTTCCATATATAGGGTCATTCCACTATCCGCTCACAACCTATGTACCCTATCTACTATATTCTTTCTACATCATAAAATAAAAAGCCGCTTAAATAGCGACTTTCAATCGGACTATGTTTTGTCTCCCTCAGGTAACCTTCGTCCGTAAGCTTAAAAAGATCATGGCCAAGCTGAATGCACATCCCCCAGCAATTCCAAGTAAAACTGTCCATAATGAAATGAGAGCATTTCCCCCGAAGTAAAGGCCTCCCAATGAGACAAACAACAGGATAGTCATTATGATGACCAGTAAACGTTGGTTCTTCATGCGTCCCGCAACGATCGGCACGATGAACGCTACGGGCAGCGCAGCTGTTTGAAATAGTGATAACATCCAACCCGCGCTGTCTTCACTCAAGCCCCGGCTTGTCATCATTTCAGGCAACCAAGCAACCAAAACATAGAATAAGAGAGATTGCATCCCCATAAAAATCGTAACCATCCATGCCAGAGGCGAACGCCACAGACTTCGCCGCTTGAGCACACCACTTGTTGCCGCTATGGCAGACCCTCTACTCGCCCGAGCTTGAGGCAACCAGAATAGCGCGGCCAACAGAACGAGTACGCCCCAAATGCCAAGTGCACCATTCCAGCCGAAACCGAGGTCGCGGGCGACCGGAACACTGACACCGGATGCAATCGCCCCGGATAAATTCATCGACACGGAGTACACACCGGTCATGAGGCCGACTTGATGAGCAAAATTACGTTTGACCAGACTTGGAATGAGCACGTTGCACACCGCAATCGCCAGCCCAATCAAAGCAGTGACTGCAAACAAAGAAGCGGTTGCGGCCAACGAACGGGTCGCGATACCTACTATGAGTAAAACCAACGCATAAAGAAGGGTTCGTTCCACCCCAAAACGGCGTGCCAGAATGGGGGCGAACGGCGAGAGCAGCGCGAAAGCAAGCAATGGCAGCGTTGTGAGCATCCAGACAACTCCTTCTCTGAAAAACTGCCTATAGTTAATCGGGACGAGAACTGTGCTGGACTTGGGAAGAAACTTGTTCCGCAAAGCAAAAAAGCCGCTAAAATAGCGACTCTCAATGGGTTACCAGGAATGATGTATGCACTTCTACTAGGTTTTTAACAAGAACATTAATCCGGATCGATCTCAACTTGTCTCTTCTCGCAAATCATGCTCCATGAAGAGAATGTCGCGTTTCATTTCCTTCATGCCCTGTCTTGAAATCCGGCCAGCCTCGAACATGGACTGGATGTTGTCTCTCTCCAGCTGAATTCCGACCCGTGCCAGCTCCTGCATCGCTGTACCGAAGTCTTTTCGAGTGTCGGCATCCCGTTCATTTCTGGTCAGACCCAGCAGCATACGTTCATATTGCAGAATCAGCGAGCTGACCAGCTCCATATCCCGCTCGCCTTCTGCGAGCAGAACATTTAGCTGCTTAATGACATAAGTAACATTTTGAATTCTAAGTCTGTTCAATTCTGCCCTTCTTTCTCGAAAACTTAACCGGAATTGCTTCAGTACTCCGAGCACTTCGTCCCAATGTTTTACCGGGAATAACTCTTTTTTATAACGCGCATCTCTTGTGTGCATAAACAACAGTTGGTTAATTCGGTTAAGGTAACGGTACGCTGTGTACGGATTCACTTCTTTCTTTTCAAGTGCAAGCAGCGTATTCTCTCTTTCCCAGTTCAGAACGGACAAACCCAAGGATCGCTGTGCCTTATTTTTATTTTCATCTTTCTTGAGTGTTCGGATTCTGGAAGTATACGTATTGATGATCTGAGCGGTTGCAAGCCGGTTCTGGTCCGTGGTCAGTTCATTTAATCCAGTAACCACATTCCTCAGAATCTCAATTTTGGCCTGAATCTCATCCTCTTCCTGCTCCGTTTGTGTTTCTTTACCTAATAAAAGCGGCAACAGATAGTTGGATGCCAGAAGCGTCCACAGGATAACTCCAGATGCAAGGAAAATGATCAGATCCCTGGCCGGAAATGCAGTGCCATCATTAAGAAAAAACGGCAATGACAACGTACTCGCCAGTGTGATCGTTCCCCGGACTCCCGATAGGCTCAGGATAAGCGCATTCTTCAATCTAAGCTTCCAAGGTTCGCTCTGTTTGGGCCCTTTAGAAATATCCATCAGAATAGCCCAGATGAGACGCAGCCCAAGTACAGCCAAAGTCAATACCAGTGTATACATAATGACTTTAAAATTCCCTATTTCCGGGTTACTCCAAATCGTCTGGATAATATCAGGAAGCTGTGTTCCAAGCAACAGGAATACCAGTCCGTTCAACACAAAGATAATGACCGACCAGGTGCTTTTGGATACAACACTTAGCTTGGCTACCTCGGGGTTCATTTTCTTGTAACCCAGAGAATGTGCAATCCCTGCAGCGACGACGGCGAGGATACCGTTGACTCCTAACTCCTCCGCTGCCATGAAAATCAAAAAGGGAGTCAAAATCTCAATCAGCATGTGGAGCGTGACATTCTCCATCCCCAGTTTTCGTAACCACTTCACCACACCATATTTTACAAAGGTAAGCAGAAGGCCCAGTACAACACCCCCAAGTGAAATGGAAATAAAGCTGATACTGGCAGATTGGAGTGAGAACACACCAGTGACCATTGCGGCTACGGCAAATTGAAATGAGACCAGCCCCGATGCGTCATTTATTAAAGATTCTCCCTCAAGAATTTGCATCGTCTGATGGGGAATCTTCACTTTCTGCTCCAATGCACCCACGGCCACAGCATCGGTAGGTGCTAGTGCAGCCGCCAATGCAAAGGCTGCCGCCAGCGGGATGACCGGAAGCAGCCAATTTAGGAAATAACCCATCACGGCCACAGTTACAAATACCAAACCCAGTGCAAGCAAAAGGATAGGTTTCTTCAGCTTCCACAGCGCTTCTTTATCCGCATGTCTGCCATCATTGAACAGCAACGGGGCAATGAATAGTAGCAAAAAAAGCTCCGGATTTAATTTCAATTCATAGTGCAAAGGCAGCAAAGTAATTAACATACCCAGCGCGATTTGAATAATAGGCACCGAGATCGAAGGGATAAACCGGTTTACTAAATTAGATAATGAAACTACCGCAAGCATTAGTAAAATAAACTCAAACAATTCCAAACGAATCTTACCTCCATATTGATCTGCAATAAGCAGCTTTTCGTGAAAATAGGTTCCTAACAACAAGAATTAATCTTATTGTAAAATGCATTTGTGAACTGAATATGAATCGCTTTTCACTTTTCACGTAGGCTGCCCAGAGCAAGATTCTATAATTCCCACAGGTTTCTTTATCGGAATTACAGAACATTTCGTTAACACTCCCTAATCGAAATTTCTATTTAGTAGATATGTAGAGATGAAATTGATCAAAACAAAAGCAGCCGGCGAGCGGCTGCCTCTATATAGCTAATTACTCGTATATTTAACCCAGTCGTACTCTGCGTACAATGGATTGGCACCATTATAAGGACCTAACCAGCTATCAACCCCGGTTCCATTCCATATATTCATCATAATTTTACCTGGTGTTACGGGGATATTGCTGGTTGCGGTATGCTTTAATACGCCATCAACATACCACTTGATATACCCTGGTTGCCAGTCGAAAGCATAGGTATGAAACCCCTGTGATGCATCAAAGCCAAGGTTAATAACCTTTTCATGACCACCCACCCCATTTGTAAAATAATTAAATTGCACTTTGGTCGTGTCTTTTCCTAAAAATTCAATATCAATTTCGTCCCATTGCGTGCCATGAGCAGGTCCTGTGTACGTAAAAAAGGAGGAAACTATGCCTGTATTTTTGGCAGGTTTCATGCTGACTTCATAAAGCCCATATCCGTAATTATTAGTCGAACGGTACTCCCCGCAATCAAACTTGTTGTATGCAGAACTTGTCAAACCCAGCTTGAGCTTTCCATCATTCGTAAAATTGACATTGTTGGCGCGCCACGTGCAGTTGAACATATCTCCGTTGGAGTAGCCATCTGCCTTTTGCCATGTTTCCGGGTTAAAATAAGTTAATGGTTCCCAAAAAACATAACTTGCAAAAGCACTTACCGAAATAAACAACGATACCACACCTGCCACTACCAACGTGTACCAAGACTTCCTCTTCATCACACACCTCCATGAATGATTTCAAACATGTCGAAGTTTGGGCAAGCGATCCCCAAAAAAAAACGAGTAGATACTCTTGCGGCAGCAAAAATATAAAGCGCTTACATGTTTGGTGTTTTCATTCTATATGGATGTAAATGGAATAACTATAACAATCTTTAAAGATAGATATTCATTTCTAAAGTTTTTCGTGATGAAAAGGTCAACGCCTTATTCTGCACGATCTGTTCATTTCCAGTTCATAAAGCTATTTTACTCTATACAAAATCATTAGAAATATTATGGATCACGGGAGGAACGAATATGAAAAAAAACATCCTCGTCAGCGGGGCGAGCTTTGCCGGCATCTCAACAGCCTACTGGATGAAGCAGTTTGGCTACAACGTGACCGTTGTTGAGATTGCTGAAGGTCTTAAAAAAGGCGGCACACCTGTAAATATTCGTGAACATACGGTCGACATCGTGAAACGTATGGGGCTGCTAGGCCAAATCCAGTCGAACAAAATAGACATGGAATTGATGGAATTCAAAAATGCCGATGATGTCACAGAACGATTCGAAATCCGTGAGCAGCTGGCAGAAGATGAATATGAAATCGAGCGAGATGTATTGCTGGATATTATGTTCGAGGCTGTCAAAGATGACGTTGAGTTTATTTTCGGAGATAGCATTACATCATTGAAGGAAGAAAATAATGGCGTTGAGGTAGCTTTCAAAGGAGGACAAAAGCGCTCGTATGACCTGGTATTCGGCTGTGATGGTATTCATTCGGCGGTCAGAAAATTATGCTTCGGAGAGGAGACGAAATTTTCGCATTTTCTTAAAAGTTATTTCTCTATCACGATCGTGGATAAGGTGTTGATCAGGGAGAATACGACACAGATGTACAACGAGCCGGGCAAAGCGATCATGCTGAACACCTATAACAATAAAACCGATATTGTCCTATGTTTTTCTTCGGAGAAGGAGCTCCCCTACGATTACCGAAACGAAGAACAGCAACGGGATATCATTTTGAATCAATTTTCTGGACTAGGCTGGCGAACGCCGGAATTGCTGGAAGAAGTGAAGAACTCGAAAACTTTTTACTTTGACAAACTGTGCCAAATGAAAATGCCGTCGTGGACAAAAGGCAGGGTAGCGCTAGTCGGTGATGCTGGATACTGCGCCTCTCCGGCTGCTGGCATGGGTGGATCACTGGCGATAGATGGGGCGGCAGCCTTGGCTGATGCTTTCCAAAAAAACGATGGGAATTTTGAGCTTGCGTTCCAAGAATATAATAAGAGTTTCCGTCCTTTCATTGAGGAAGTGCAAGAAAACGCGGAAATGATGGTAGATTTTCTTGTCCCACGAACTGAAGAAGCCATTCGCGAAAGAATTTCGCAAGCCGCATCCATCAAGGACATCTGAGGAACAACCTGTAGGATATGGAGAGGCTATCATTTGATGGTATTTTTCCCGTGTGTATTTGTTGAGTTTAATGATTAGGACCAAGTTCTTGTCCTCAGTTTGGGGCAAGAACTTGATTCTTTAAACAACAGCTCCATTTCGAGTTGGTTCACCTAAAATATAATACCGATAATTATGGCCGATAAAACGCTTACAAGAGTTGCCCCATATAACAGCTTCAATCCAAACCGGGCAACAATATTCCCTTGTTTCTCATTCAGTCCTTTCACTGCACCTACGATTGTACCAATGGACCCAAAGTTAGCAAATGAGATTAGAAAAACGGAGACAATGGCTGTAGTACGGCCACTTAAACCATCTTGGATCTTAACAAAGTCAAGCATAGCTACAAATTCATTCGCAACCAATTTCGTTGCCATGATACTACCGGCATGAACAGCTTCATGCCATGGCACACCGATCATAAAGGCAATGGGTGCAAACACATACCCTAGAACTCCTTGGAACGAGATGCCAAATATGCCACTGAAGACCCCGTTAATCAAGGCAATAATCCCGACAAAACCAACTAACATGACCCCAACCACGATGGCTACTTTAAAGCCGTCCATAATATATTCGCCCAGCATTTCAAAAAACGTTTGTTTCTCCTCTTCCTGGACTTCAACAATATCTTCTTCAGCTGTAACTTCATACGGATTAATGATGGATGCAATGATAAAGCCGCCAAATAGGTTTAATATTAATGCAGCCACTACATACCTAGGTTCGAGCATCGTCATATATGAACCAACAATGGACATCGATACTGTCGACATTGCAGATGCACATAATGTATACAAGCGATGCTTTGGTAATAAACCAAGTTGATTTTTCACCGAAATAAATACTTCATTTTGTCCTACAATTGCGGCTGCAACCGCATTATAAGATTCCAATTTCCCCATGCCATTTACTTTACTTAGCACCAGACCAATATACTTTATAATGAATGGCAGTATTTTGTAATGTTGCAGAATCCCTATTAATGCTGACATAAAAACGATAGGCATCAAAACATACAGGAAGAATGTATGTGCTCCTTCATTCGCCATCCCGCCAAAAACAAAGTTCGTTCCTTCGTTGGCATATCCAAGTAATTTCGAAAAACTATCGGCAAAACCTTTAATTAAAAATTCGCCTATACTCGTTTTTAGTATAATTAATCCCAAGCCTATCTGAATAACAATCATAATAATGATAGGACGATATTTAATTTTCCGCTTATTATTACTCGCAAGCCATGCCAGCAATAGAACCATAATCAGACCGACAACAGAAATTAGATAATGCATGTTTAACCCTCCAAATTATCGGTACATTTTTTTGGAATCCTCATATCGATAAATTAGCTCTCAATGGCTGTGTTAAGTGCTATTTCGACCATTTCATAAAAGGATTGCTCACTGTCTTGATGAGTTAAGTGCTCCTGTGTTAACAGTTGACTGCCTACTGTCAAAATGGATAGGGCTTTTACACCATATTTAGCGGCTGTAGTATAGAGGGCTGTGCTTTCCATTTCGACCGCTAATACACCAAAATCCATAAACTTGTGAAGACGATCTAAGTTCTCACGATAGAATTCATCGGAATTATAGATGTTACCCACAAAGACACTTACCTGTTTAGCTTGTGCTTGTTGATACGCTTTCATTAACAATGAGAAATCTGCCGTAGGTGCATAATTACAGCCATGGAAGATCTTATCCGTCATATTACTATCTGAAGACACGGCTTGAGCGATTACAATATCGCGGATATTAATTTCTTTCTGCATGGCGCCACATGTACCGATACGAATCAATTTCTTAACTTCATAATCGACGATCAATTCCGTTGCATAGATACTCATCGATGGATTTCCCATTCCTGTCCCTTGAACCGACACCGGTATGCCCTTGTACAATCCGGTGTACCCATACATACCTCTTACTTCGTTATAACAAATCGTCTCATCTAAAAAGTGTTCTGCTACGAATTTTGCACGCAAAGGATCTCCCGGAAGCAAAACGATGTCCGCTATTTCTCCTTTTTTCGCGCCTAGATGCCTACTCATATTTCTGCCCCCTACTCTCAATATTGAACTCAGGCTTACCGACATCTCTTCTGCATGCCTAGAAAATCAGTTCGGAAAGTACATTGAGCATAAGATTTTTTGTCATAACAAACTAGACCAAAATCTTACGGAGGGTAAGGGAAATAATTGGTCAAATTATAAAAGCAACTCTTTACGTATATTGTCCAGATCTCTTTTGGACGGGATCGTAGAGATAATAACAACAGGCACGGTCTGCAATGAAACCGGAATATTACTAATGACAAAATCAATCTGGTGTTGCTGCATCATTTCGTCAGAGAGCCCTTTCATTATGGACGTATTGATGACCAGCTGATCCCCAATTTCCTTCTTGATCAAATCCGCTATGTAATGACGAATTGAAAATTCTTCTCCGATTACTAGGAAGGCCCTTTTCCTTTTATAACGTAAACTTGAACGAACCATTAAGGTTAGCTTGGTTAAATGAAAATGATTGTACATGACGGCAGGGTAAGCTTTGCCCCATGTTTGCATGCAGGTTTGCAGTTCCTGATACAGCTGCTGGCATTCATTTTGAACATATGCCGTTAAATTACTTTTGGAAATCATCATCCATTCAGAAATTGCATTATCGATTAATAACTTGTCAAAGAACGCGTATATCTCCAATATAAATCGTTCTTCCATCTCCAAATTGGGGTATACCTTTGCCAATAGACTTAGGAGCAGATTACCCATTTGATATTCCTCTTTATCTTTATGTAATTCGACTTCTTTCCTGGGCGTTATTTCTGATCCTTCATAATAATGATATTGGCTGAGACTAACCAGGGATTGCATAAAGTAGATTTCACTTTTGGGAAAATCAATGGAAAGCTTCTCTTCAAGACTTTTGGCAAGGGTCTTCACAGGCATATAAAACATCCCCTTTTCCCAGGGGTAAGCACTTTCGTCGATGTTTACGAATTTCCCTTGAAAGACTCTTTCTATAACAATGGCCAGCAAAAAGGAAAGTCTCCTTTTGGAATTGATAAAATATACGATGTTTTTCTCATTCTCTATATTTGTGATCAACTGATTGATGTAATCATAATCGACATTCGCAAAAGGCCATCCTGTAAACTCATACGCATCGCAATACAACTTCCAATAAAAATATCGAATATTCATTTCATTCCCTTTGATCATAGGGGTTGAATACGTAATGCGTAACTTATAAGCTTTTAGATCATTATTATTTAATTGCACAATCAGTTTCTTCAAAGATGAGGTGCTCATAAACATGACTCCGGCAAGCTCCTCCACGGACAGTCGGTCCACATTCGTGAACAAAACATTCATCAGTCGATAAAAAATAGTTTGTCTGAACATCGAAGAAATCACTTCACTCATCGTCTCACTTCGCCCATCACGCAGAAGAACGATTCCCTTTCCTCTAGAAACTTCTATAGTTACAGTCGGGGGCAATTGCTTGCTGATTTCCTCAACCATCTTACGTATTGTTTTATCTGAGACCCCTAAACTTTTTTCAACTTCGGCTAAGGTAAACCATCTTTGTTCCGTATCCAGCAGCGTTAGTAGTTGACTAGCTAATGTAAATCCTTTATCCATGTTTCCACCCTATTCCACTTATTTTGAATGTCATCGTGTTCGTTCAATCCATATGCGAGCCGACCCTTTCGGCACCATTTATAGGTTTTTCCTTTTTTTTCATGAAAAAACCCCCTCTGCTCAGCAAGATCAAGTCCATCTTAACAGATGTCTTTTTTATCTTGTCTACGAAAAGGGGATAACAGCAATTTTAATCCTATAGTTCCTATACCTTATTATTCAATTTGGGTTGTCTTCATAAAGATTTTTTTCAAATTGTTCTTCTATATGCTCTGCGTAACGGACAACACGCGGGGATTCCAATAACCTACCTATTACAAAATATAATCCAATCAAAATACATACTGATATAATGATTTCAACCATGAGTGGCATCATTCTCCCATTTTCTCTCCTTGCCAGGTAGCGTCTAGTCGGCCAAGTTAAATTTCATGATTTGCTTGGTTATCCATTACCATTCCACTTGGTCGAAACGCATGTTTTTATAGTAATACTCTCTGTCATGATCCGTGATTTCACGAAGGACTCTGCAAGGATTTCCAACAGCAATTACGTTGCTAGGAATATCTTTGGTTACCACGCTTCCTGCTCCGATCACACTTCCAGCACCGATAGTGACTCCTGGTACAATCACAACACAGCTACCGATCCATACGCCATCCTCGATAACTACGGGCAAAGCAAACATCCCACCTTCTTTACGTTTTTCTGGGTGTACGGGATGATTGGTTACCGCAATCGTAACATTTGGACCAAACATAACATCATTTCCAATCGTCACTTTATAGTCATCGACAACAGTTAAATTAAAGTTGATATAGACATTATTGCCTACCGTAGTGTTTGATCCGTATGACATCCGAATAGGAGGCTCCATCCAAACATGTTCACCAATACTACCGAAAAGCTGTGCCATCAGCGTCTTGCGCATTTCAATATCATCGGGATGTAAACGATTGATCTCATAACATAGTGCCTTTCCTCGTTGACGCGCACGAGCCAGATCCGATGCTTCCTTTGGATAATTCGCATCATGATCCGTAAACAGTTGCCGATTTGCCATTCGTTCTATAATATTCATGCCTTTGTCCCCTCTGCCTTTAATCTATTTCTTTTAGTTGACCGTACATTCTTTGATCGCATATTTCTTAAGCTACTGGTGAAAAAGTCCTTGTAATGTTATTTAGCCATTTGTATTGTCGGTAACGAATGAATGCCAAGGGTAACTTAATGAACTCATCCAAACTGATAACGATATATAATACAAGGGGGGATACGTTCCATACAAAAGCACAGAAATAGCCAAGCGGCAAAATAATGCCCCACATTACAATTGAATCACACCAAAAGCCAAATTTAGAGTCACCTCCTGCAGTGAATATTCCCGATATATTGGTTGCATTAACGGATTTGGCAATACAATAAAATGCACTAATATATAACATTCCATCCAGGTAGCTTTGAGAAATGACATTTAGATTTACTACGGTAAAAACAAGCGGTTTTATCAGGATAATTGTGACCCCTGCTATTATTCCAAATAGTACAGCATATAGATTCATTCTGTTTCCCACCTGTTTGGCTTTCTCGATCTCCCCTTTCCCTAGATATTTTCCAACCAGTATAGAACCTCCACTAGCAATACCTCCACACAGTACAATGGTTAAATTCTTAACTACGGATGCAACTGAATTCGCTGCCACCATATCAGCACTTACATGTCCAATAATTGCAGCAGTCGCCGTTAGTGCACCTCCCCAAACAATATAATTGCCCTGTACAGGCATGGTGTATTTCAGGAAATCCTTGAGGAGATTGCGTTGAATGCCATCACGTATCGGGAAACGAAACCGAATCGATCCTCTTGTCACGGAATAAATAACACAGCAGGCCAATTCAATAAACCGAGCTAAAACTGTACAAAGAGCCACCGCCGCAATCGCCATTAGAGGTCTGTCTGGAAAAAGGACAAAGATGCATAACGCATTAAACAAAATGTTTAAAATTAAACATAATGAACTAATCCAAGCACTTAATCTTGCATTCTCCATACTTCGAATCACGCTGAGATACATTTGTGAAATGCCCATCGCAAGATAAGAAAACGAATTCATCTTTAAAAATAATGAACCATACTGAATTAACTCAACATCATTTGTGAAAAATCGCATTAACGATTCAGGATATACAAAAGATACGAAGAAAAACAAAATGGAGATGCTAAAGGAGAACATGCAGGTAGTGCTAAGAATACGCTGGATGGTTTGTACATCTTTCCTCCCCCAATATTGTGCGGTTAGAATTCCTGCCCCCGCAGACATCCCCATGTAAAACAAGGTCAATGCAAAGGTAATTTGTCCGGCTAGAGATACAGCCGACATTGTAGATTGGCTAATCATTCCCAGCATAACTACATCAGCTGATATGACTGTGGCTGAGATTAGATTCTGTAATGCAATCGGAATGACAAGAGTAATTAATTCCTTATTAAAATTCCGAGTCATAGGAGCAGTTAACGGTACACGTTTTTTCACCTATCCACCCCTCTCTGTTGATCTCCATATTATCAAGATAGGATAAAATCATTGTCCTTTCCATAAATATTTGCTATAATTTTGTCAAAATCGTATATTCGTCGGAGGCATTTTGTTTTATGAAAAATTTAGAAGTATTTTCTGATTTATCGGAACGATTGAATTATAATCTACCTGAGTTGCCCTTGTATGTCCGGAAGGGGAGCTTGAATCAATTTGATAATTTTGAAGCTGCGGCTCATTGGCATTCGGATGTGGAATTCATTTACATTCTTGAAGGTTCTATGGAGTATTCTATTAACGGACAAACCGTTTGCTTAGACCAAGGAACTGGGATTTTTGTGAACAGTCATCGTTTGCATTTTGGTTTTTCTCACACTCATAGTAATTGTTCATTTATAGTTGTAGTCATTCATTCCTCTCTTATCGGGGAAGGTGCTTCGTTGATGCAAGCATACTGGGGAGAGAAGTTCGGTCCAAACATGGATGATTTTCTAGTACTAACAGATGAGATCGCCTGGCAGCAAAACATATTGTCATCTATCCAAGCGATCTATGAGGAAATGCACAATAGCTTTGCTCCAAATCCGTTCCGTTTAACTTCACAGGCTTTATCTCTATGTGCTGGTGTGGGAGATCATTTGCAACAGAAGGTGGGGGGGATTCAAGATGTGCAATTATGGACGAATATTCAGAAAATGACTCGATTCATTCATCAAAACTACGAGCAAAAAATAACTCTTCAAGACATCGCATCCGCAGGAGCCGTTTGTAGGAGCAGCTGCTGTACTTTATTTAATAAATACGTGGGTCAAACTCCCAACAACTATCTCATTCGATACCGCCTTCATAAAAGTTGTGAGATGTTGCGAGAGACCAAAAGATCGGTGAGTGAAATCGCACTGGCCTGCGGCTTTCAAAGTGTGAGTTATTTCTCATCCCTTTTTCGCAAACAAATAGGATTAGTTCCGCTAGCATATCGAAAAAGCGGTATAAATGGCTTAAGTAAAACGGAGAATTAAATCTACTTACAGCGGACCTTTTAACAGCACGACTTAAGGTTCAGTTTTGTCCTGCCAACCCTTCCTTTTACGCGCATTGCCTTTGGCATTCACCCTCTTATGAGCCAGCTATTTATCCGTTTTCAACTCACTCTTTGCTGTATGGATGAAGGCAGCCATTGATAGAGAAATCCATTTCTCCCAATGCCAGAGCATCTGTGCGGAAAGGAACCTCCGATAGATCCCATGGTAAGGCAACCAGCCTGCCCTCTCTCAAGTCTTCTTTCAGAAAAATTTCAGGTAACAAGGAGATTACGTACAGGAATAAGTGGAGACATTAGCTATAATCCCGTCGATCGGTACAACTTCGAGCAGGCATTACGTAAAATCTCCTCTCCTGCACTCGTTATGCCGGGGTCAAATGATTTGTTTTTCACCCCAGAGGATTTATACAGTCTCATTGATTTTGATCAACAATTTCTTTAATACTTGCTTCTCTTCGTCGGTAAGGACTTGAACGATTTCTTCCTCCACCTTTTGAAAAGAGTCTTGAAAGTCTTCAATCAGTTCAACCGCTTTTGGCAATACGTATATATTTTTTTGCCGTTCATTATTGGCCGGGATTTTACGTTCGATGAACCCTTTTTGCTCTAGACCTTGAAGCATACTTGTAATGCTGGCCCGACTTAAATGAAACCGATCAGCAAGATCCATTTGGATAATATTTTTATTTTGGTTCTCGTAAAGATAGTCAATTACTTTTCCTTGTTGAGCGTTTAACCCCAGCTCTTTTATACTCTCGTCTGCTCTTTTCTTTAACTTAAGACCGATAATCTGAAATAAATCCAGATAAGGTGTTTCCTTTCGGGATTTCATCATCGTCCCCCCTTTGATTGTTAGTTATCTAATTGTAAGTAAATAAACTATACAGCGATCCTATTCGCTTGTCAAAAAAAACATTAGTCTATTGACAGTTAGAAAACTAACAGTTAACATTCAAATTGTTCATATACAACATTCAGGAGGAATTCAGATGGAGAAGTTAACTCAAACTGCTGCGTTAGAACAAGTTACGGCGATTACAAATGTACGAATCTTTGATGGAGAGCAAATTATTGCGCCCAGACATGTTGTTATTAAAGGGGAGTCTATTATTTCAGTCGGTGGCGACTTTCCAGCCAATGCAAAGATTATCGATGGAGAAAATGCGACTTTAATGCCTGGTCTGATTGATGCACACGTTCACACCTCGATCGGCGGATTACGAGATGCCCTAAAATTCGGCGTTACCACGGAACTCGAAATGAACGGAGATTTTACTCAAAGAGGGCGCGAAATTCAGTTAAAAAATGTGAATGACATCGCAGATGTGCGTTCTGCTGGCACAGCGATCACCGCTCCAGGCGGACATCCGGATGAATTACTACCGGATGGAGATGAAATACCGGAATTCGTATTAAAGGAATTAGCGAAGTTATCGGAGGCAGACCGGGAAGCCATGTTAGCCGCTTACGCTCACGATCATGAAGAAATACCGCAAGTGACAACGGTGGAAGAAGCGATTAAACATGTGCATACCCAAGTCGAGAATGGAGCCGACTATATTAAGATCATGATAGAAGAAGGAACGGTCATGGGTGCACCTGGCCTGCCTGTATTGAGTGACGAGATTCTAAAAACAGCCGTGACAGAAGCCCATAAGTCCGGTAAGCTGGTCATCGCCCACGTCTTGACGGCTCTTTCTTCTCAACAAGCCATCGATTTTGGAGTCGACGGTTTGGGCCACTTGTTCATCGACAGACCCGAGTACACCTCCGAGTTAGTGAAATCTATAGCGAGTTCAGGCGCATTTGTTACTCCGTGCTTGGTGTTGAATTCATCGATTATCGGAAATCCAGCATCCGAATTGGCGAATGATCCGCGTGTTCATTCCAAATTAAGTTCAGATTGGATTGATATTTTGAACTCAAGCTTCAATACGTTCCCTCAAGGCAATATGGAGAACAGCTTTAAAAATGTGATGGACCTTCACCGTGCTGGAGTTGATATTTTGGTAGGGACGGATGTCGCGCCGGTTCCCGTTCCAAATCTTGGCGGCCTTGCTCATGGGGCAAGTGTCCACCACGAAATGCAGCTGCTGGTGAAGGCCGGATTCACTCCGATCGAAGCTCTGCAGTCGGCTACTTCGAAACCGGCCCGTTGCTTTGGTCTTCACGATCGCGGCCGCATTACCGAAGGTGCGCGAGCAGATCTCATTCTCGTTGACGGTGATCCAACAACTACGATTTCGGATACCTTGTCGATCAAATCCGTATGGTTCAATGGATCGCACCAAGTAGGTTAATCAGCCTCAATCTGCCTGTACAATAAAAACTAAATAACTAAATAACTAAAACTCCGTGCCAAAGCACGGAGTTTTAAAGTTTAATGATGCATCTTATTTCTCTGGATATGGATCAATCATGCGAATCGTGCCGTCCGGGTTGTACGTCAACTCGGCAAATTTTACGCAGCGCTTGTAATCAACTCCGCCGGAAAGGGAGCAATCGTGATAGAACAAATACCACTTTTCCTTGAATTGTACAATCGAATGATGCGTTGTCCAGCCCATGACTGGCGGCAAAATGGTACCTTGGAACGTAAACGGACCCATGGGATTGTCACCGATGGCGTACACCAACTTGTGCGTCGTTCCTGTGGAATAGGACAAATAGTATTTTCCATTATATTTGTGCATCCATGGTCCTTCAAAATATCTGCGATTCTCGTCCCCAGCGGTCAGCGGATTTCCTTCCTGATCCACGATGGATATCTCCAGCGCCTCCGAAGCCATTGAGAGCATATCTTCACTCAGCTTTGCAACTCTTGGGCCGATCGCCGGAGCACCCGGAGCAGGGCCCTCCGCTTGTTCCACATAGCTTCCAGTCTGCCATTTTTCCAACTGTCCCCCCCACAGCCCACCAAAGAGCATATAGGCCTGCTGATCCTCATCCACGAATACAGCGGGATCAATACTGAAGCTGCCCTGAATATATTGCTCCTCTGGCTTGAACGGTCCTGCTGGAGACGACGATGTAGCCACGCCGATGCGGAAAATGCCATCATGGTCCCTTGCCGGGAAAAACAAATAATAGGTACCTTTTCTGTATGCGGCATCCGGTGCCCACATCTGACTGGACGCCCAAGGGACATCCCTCACATGCAGCACCTCGCCATGATCCGTCACGGGTGAAGCCGTGTCCGCCATAGATAGCACATGATAATCCTCCATCTTGTACTGATCTCCGTTGTCATTTACCGGACCGTCGTGATCCAGATCATGGGATGGGTAAATATAAATGCGACCCTCAAACACATGCGCTGAAGGATCAGCAGTGAATATATGCGTAACTATAGGTTGATGCGGTTTAGGTAATTCGGACATACAAATGGCTCCTTCCAAAAGATATGCACTCCCGAGTTTCTCTTCGAGACTGCTATGGATTAAACGAAACGGTATTTCCGCTCCATGTCACTTAGGTACAGTGATTCGCGCAACACGCTGATAGGCTTCCTTGGGGCGATGCAATTCATCGAACAGGAATGGCCAATTTTTCCGCCCTCGGACCGGGAAATGGTCCAGCCAGGTGTAATCGTCGGCAGCCCCCCAGAATGTTACAGCGCTAATATGTCCCTTATATTCGTGAAGCAGGCGGAAGATGGATTCATATCGCTCGGCTTGCAATTCTAGCATCTCTTGCGAAGGCTGAACTAGATCCGTCCGCCTGTCTTCAAAGCGAAATACCGATACATCCAGTTCGGTGAGCTGAAGCTGCAGGCCAAGCTGCGCATACCGCTCAATCGCGGCGCGCATATCATCCAGGGAAGGATCATACAAATTCCAGTGTGCCTGCAGGCCAACACCATGAATTGGCACGCCTTGATCGAGTAACGAACGAACAAGCCGAAAGATGCGTTCCCGCTTCTGCGGATTGGATTCGTTATAATCGTTATAGAACAAAAGCGCCTGTGGATCTGCCTCATGGGCGAATTCGAACGCTTTGGCAATAAAATCCTCCCCGGCGATATCCAGCCATTTGGATGGACGCAGGAGCGCGCTTTCGTCATCTGCATCATCGGAAATAACCTCGTTCACGACGTCCCATGCATAGATAACGTCCTTGTATCTGCCAACAACGGTCTGAATGTGCTCCTTCAATCGCTCCAGCAATACATCGCGCTCCACCAGTCCGCCGGTTTCATTCTCGAACAGCCAATCCGGAGTCTGGTTATGCCAGACCAGTGTGTGACCGCGCAGCGCCATGCCTTGCTCTTTGGCAAAGGAAGCGATCACATCCGCATCCTCAAACGTATACAGTCCCTGCTGTGGATGCACACTGGAGAATTTCATTTCATTTTCTGCCGTTAGGCTGTTGAAGTGATATGCAAGCAATGAACGCTGACTTTCGATCGTCTTTGGATTCACTGCTGCTCCAATGTGAAAGCTATCCTTGTACAGGTCCTTCAGTGGAACCTCTTCTCGAAATGAACCCATGATTTCCCTCCTCTAATATTTCTAATTGACTAGCAGTTTAGCTCTTGTTATTGGCGGATTAGATCGAGTATTCGAACCAGTCGAATCGGGCAGGTGCACTGCTTGCCTGACCATTTCCGGTAGCATATAGTCCGACCACCGCCCCGGTAAAGCACATTTTGTGCACAAAATCCTCCGGGGAAATGGCTTGTGCCGAGCCTGAACCCAATACTGTCCAGTTCTGTCCGTCCTCGGAACAAGCCAGCCTATATTCCTTCTCTGTTGATTCAATTCGGAGCGATAGCCGCTCTGTTACAATCTCGCTCTCGTGAACCGTGTTAGACTCTCCCCGCACCGTCAAGCGAGCAAAGAGAACGTTTCGTCCTTTCAACCGCTTAATTCCAATCTCATAATGTGCGTCCTCATCCCGTCGAACGCACAATCCCGCTTCTTCTCCATCGGCAGCTGGCATGAATGAAAGGCAGGTCGTAAAACTGGCATGAATATGCTGCTGCCTGCGGCCTACAAACGTGATCTGACCGATGTCATCAAGACTTCCCGCCTGGCCATACAACGTCAGGTAACCTGGTTTTTCCGTAAGCATGCATACTCCTTCTGTCGGGTTGCGCACAAACATCCATTGCAACCCAAGCTCACCGTCGAATTCTTCCCGGCCGACAATGATGGCTGTATGGCTCTCGGGCAAGGAAGGCGATGCCACTGGCAAACGTTGGACCTTCATATCCAAACTCACTAGTCCTTCATTGTTGTCAATGTGTGGCCACCCCTCGTTCCAAACAACCGGTGCGAGGAAGGTTTCACGTCCAAGCACGCTATATCCATCCGCTGTCAAACGCACGCCAAGGAAAACGGCCCACCAGTCTCCATTGTGATCCTCCACCAGATCGGCATGACCCAAATACTGAATCGGATGATCCAGATGGCGATGGGTCAGAATGGGATCAGGATAGCGTTCAAACGGACCATAAAGTCGATCGCTTCGGCCGATGATCTCACGATGCTCCTTAGCCGTTCCGCCAGAAGCGGACATCATATAATACAAACCATTAATTTTATACAGATGCGGTCCTTCGGTCCACGGCCCGCCATCCCCATGCCACACAACTTGTGGCTCAGAGAGCGCCTCACCCGTGGCGATGTCGATCTCGTACTGGATGGCATGAGAATCGTAATCGGCGCCTTGTTGAGCGGTCACGTACACTCTGCCATCATCATCAAAAAACAGCGATGGGTCGATTCCCCCATATGGGATGCGAATCGGATCAGACCAAGGGCCAGCAGGATCGGTTGCCGTAACGTAGAAATTGCCAATGCCTCTCACATCCGTCGTAATCATATAAAATGTTCCTTCATGGTAACGCAGTACAGGAGCATAAATGCCGTCTGAACTTTTCCGCCCGGTCAAATCAAGCTGGCTGACCCGATTTAACACATTGCCAATCTGCTCCCAATGAATGAGATCCCGGCTCCGAAAGATCGGCACTCCGGGAAAATATTCAAACGAGCTGCAAATGAGGTAAAAATATTGTTCCGCCTTTACAATGCTGGGATCCGGATAGAATCCGGGAAGGATTGGGTTGGCATAATAGATGGTATTAGTTTGGAGTTGTTTCATCTATTCCTTCACGCTCCCTACATTTAGTCCCACAACAAAGTATTTTTGCATAAACGGATACACCAGCAAGATCGGTACCGAAGCAACAATTGTAATCGCGGCTCGGATTGAAATCGGTGTAACTTGGGTGGAATGTTCCATGCCCACACCATTGGCTACCGATGGATTGCTATTGGCATTCATACTGGAAGACAAGAGCTTCATCAATTCATATTGCAGCGTGCTTAGCTCTTGACGGGAGGATGTGTACAGGAATGCATCGAACCACGAGTTCCACGCACCTACCGCAACAAAAAGCGCGATGGTTGCGAGCACAGGCTTACAAAGTGGGAAAATGATTTTCCAGAAGATTCTGAAATCCCCCGCACCGTCGATTTTTGCTGATTCAATCAAGCTTTCGGGAATCGTGTAAATATAGGTACGAATAACGATCAGGTTGAACGCACTAATCAGCGATGGTAAAACATATACCCAGAATGAATTGATTAAGTGCAGGTCCTTCATCAGGAAATACCCCGGAATAAGCCCTGCGTTGAAATACATAGTAAGTACAAAAATGGTCGTAATCAGTTTACGAAAAATATAATCCCGCCGGCTCAGCGTGTAGGCAAGCATCGTGGTCAGGAATATATTCAGTACAGTGGACAGAACCGTACGCGCCACGGACACCAAAAACGCGTTATAGATCGTGCCTGACGCAAATACGGCTTTGTAATTTTGCATCGTGAAATCGCGGGGCCATAAATAAAGCCCCCCCCGGATGGTGTCGTTCCCTGCATTGAACGAAACGACAATCGTATTCAGAAACGGGTACAACGTTACAATGACCAGCAAAATCATGAAAATTGAATTGAAGGTGTTGAACAGAAGTGGTTCGATGCCTCTGCCACCCGGGCGGCGAACGGAAAGTGCCCCTGTATTTCCAGAACCAGACAATGGTGTTTTTTTCATCATTATAAAAGCCTCTCTTCCCCAAGCCGCTTGGCGGTCCAATTCGCGATGAGCAACATGGTAATGCTGACTACCGTTTTGAATATACCGCCGGCAGTAGCGAGCGAATAGTTGCCCTGGGCGATCCCGTATTTGAGTACAAAGATATCAATGGTCTCCGACCAGTCAACAACCAGTCCGTTGCCCAGCAAATATTGAACCTCAAAACCTGCTTCCAGAATATGTCCGATAGACATAATCAGCAGGATGACAATGGTAGGCTTGATTCCCGGCAAGGTGATGTTCCACATTTTTTGATAGCGATTGGCTCCATCAATGTCAGAAGCTTCGTACAACGCCGGATCAATAGAGGCTATGGCTGCCAAATAAATAATCGTGTTCCAGCCAACTTCCTTCCAGACATGGGACCCCGCAACAACTCCCCAGAAATATTTCCCTTCGGTCAGCCAGAGAATAGGCTCATTGATGAGATGCAGCTTCATTAAAATATCATTAATAATACCATCGGAAGCAAGAGAGGTCGCTACGATGCCAGTAACGATAATCCATGATAAAAAATGGGGCAGATACGAGATCGTTTGCACTGTCCGCTTCCACATGACCTTTTTGATCTCATTAAGCAGAAGGGCCAGAATAATAGCGGTTACAAATCCCAAAATTAGATTGATAACACTCATGGCCAGCGTATTACGCAGCACACGCAGGAAATTGTCATCGGTGAATAAAAATTGAAAATGCTTGAATCCTACCCAGGTTTGCTGGGAGAAGCTTCTCGCAGGCTTATAATCCTGAAAAGCCATTGTCCAGCCCCAGACAGGCACATAAGAAAAGGTGATAATATACGCGAGCAAAGGAACAGACATCCAGATCAGTTGTCTCTGCGCTTTGATGTTCTGCCAGGTCAGCCGTCGAATTTTCGGTTTTTTCTTTGGGCTGAGCGGCTTGCTGCCCACTACAATTTCCTCCATAATATCAAGCTCCCTATCCATCTTTATATTGTAAGGAAAAACGTCTAGCGACACATTTCCCACTATGACAATCCGCGCCCAGTGACATGTTTCTTTGAAAAATCAGGAAGGAAGTTAACCTTCCTTCCTGACAGCAACTTCTTATTTCACAGACCAGTTATCGATTCTCCACTGCAATACTTCATTGATGCGGCCTTCGAATGCCTTGATATCCAGCTTTTGAATTTCGGAAACGTATTCGCTCCATACACTGCTGAATTCGGATGTGTTGGCCAAAATCGCTTTCGGCAAATATTTGGTTGATAATTCGTTCAGCTTCGTATTGGCGATTTTAGCTGGAGAGCCCTCAACCAGATCGACGGACCAAGCCGGGTAATAGATTGGGTTTTCCGGTGGATCACTGAAGAACTCTATAAAGCTGTTTAATCCATATGCATCCAGAACTTCCTTATCAAACGGTTTCAAGCTGGCCTGATATTCTTCCGGCTGATTGCTTGCTGAAGTGGCGTTGCCATCGCTGAAATAACCTTCCATCTTCGGTGCGGTTCCATAGAAAGCGTCTGCTTTGTTGGCCAGCTTCCAGGCCGCATCCGCAGCATTGTCGCGCTGTTCTTGGGTTTTCATGAAACGACCTTCGTCATTGACGTAATAGTCTTGATCCTGAATGCCCCAAGTGAGCGTCTTTTGCCAATCTTCTTCCATAAGCTTGTCGAGCGCTTTAATGATTTTCACAGGGTCCTTGGCACTTACCGTAATGCCGTAACCATTGTTCAGGTTAAGGGCTGCGCGATCGCGATAGTAGTCCTTCGTGCTGCTGTCGTATACCAGTGGGAAGCCGACGTATGTGCGTTCGATTTTGTCCTGCGTTATCAAAGAATCTTCCGCACTGCCAAAGTTCCAATGCTGGTCGAACATGCCGAGCACTGCGCCGCTGGACAATTTGGCCATGTACTGATCGTAGTTTTGGGCAAAAGCCTCCTTGTCGAGCAAGCCTTGTCCGTTAATTTCATTAAGCTTTTCATAGTATGTTTTGGCATAATCCTTGTCTGCAAAGATCTCTGCCTTGCCGTCGTTTACAACGACACCCCCATCATTCGGATGACCGATCAAATGCTGTGGCGGGTTCAGCAATCCCCAGTTTTTCCAGTCATAGTTCAGCACTTCAAAGCCAATGGTCGGCTTGCCGTCGATAGTAGGATACTTCTCCTTGTATTTCGCGATCAGATCAAAGTATTCGTCCAGTGTTTTTGGTGTTGGATAGCCAAACTCTTTCAACACGGCTTTTTGAATCCAGAAGGCAGGTCCGCTGTAGTAGGTATCTGACACCTCACCATTGTAAGCACCGTAGTTAGGCAAATAATAGATATGTCCATCGTTAGGGTCCTTCATCTGGTTCCAGTATTTCTCGTAATGCTTCTTCAGATTAGGCGCATGTTCCTCGATCAGGTCCTCTAGAGGAATGACCGACCCTGCTGCTGTCAGCTTGGTATCCGCAGAGATCAAATCGGGATAATCTCCTCCGGCAATCATGACGCCGAGCTTTTGGTTTTTGTCGCCGGCCAAAAATTCAAATTTGAATGTAACGCCAAGCTCTTCCTTGATTTTTTTGTAGATTTTGTTGTCAGCAGTTGGCTGTTGTCCGGCCTCGTTCAGGAATACCGAGATTTCTAACGGATTATCAGCCCCAACCTCACTACCTTTACTGCTTTCCTCTCCGCTGCCTGAATTGCCACTTGAGCAACCTGCTAGCACAACGCTCAACGACAATAACAGTGTTGCCCCCATACGGAAAAATGATTTTTTACTGTCCCCCATAAAGCACCTCCAAAGTTTGATCTCACTACATGAAAGCCCTTTCATTTGAATAATTTAATTATAAATTTACATCACTATGGAAACTATATTCGAATTATAGCTCTTTCCGAGAAAAGCTCAGGTTTTCTTGTATTCATTAGGAGACATGCCCATGCGTTTCTCAAATTGTTTTAAAAAATGATGGTAATTGGCGTATCCAACCTGTTCCGAGACCTCGCTATTTTTGTACTGATTCTTCTGAAGCAGCCGACACGCCTCCTCTACCCTCAGGTTATGAAGCAGTTCGTTGAATCCGATTCCATTTTTGCGTATCAACAGTTGCCCTAAATAGGCCGGATGCAGGAAGAAACGTTCCGCCAGCATCTTAATGGTCAATCCCTCCCGGAAATGTACATGAATATAATCGTTGATATCCTGTACAATACCCTGTGCTTCGAAGACGCTTTCTTTAAGCAAAAACTCAAAGCAGACTCTTCCGCACGCTTGCAACATGCCAATTAAATCATCAAAGGTTAACAGTGCTTCATCCAGATCCGGTATTTCGAACAAACGGTAATTCTCTGAATCTTCTGCCATTTGCGCCCTCATATACGCCCGAATTTCATGAAGAAGGTAAATCACAAATTTTCGAGCTTCATCCGGGTGAACCCGCATCTGTCGAAAGGATTGCTCAATAAACTCCACAGCGGACTGGAAGTTGGCGTAATCAATGAGCTGAAGTGCTCCCAGTACTCGCTCGACCAGTTCGACCTGTTTGTTATGCCTTTGAAAATCGTGGTGCTGGAGATCGGCATAATCCATTATGCTGTTCCCTTGCACTTCATAAAAGGCGTGCAGCAGCGCCTTCTCTGCTGTTATTCGAGAGTTGCTGATAAGATGAAGAGAGGATTCGGTTGTGCCAATCGCCATATATGTACGAAAGCCCGCCAGACGGCGAGCCAGTGCTTCTAATTGTTTTCTTAAATTCCCGCTCGTTCTATGCGGTTCGGAGGAAACATCGCCGAACACAATGGACACGAGATCATTTCGCATACGAATGATATAAATGACATGCTGTCCGCTCAGAACCTCTGAAGCAAGACTAATCCAGCGGCCAACCTCTTTCTCGGACACCTGAACCAGGCACACATTCCAGGATCCAGCTGACCGGGACAGGGACTCCATGAGTTGAGTACCTTCTGCAGACAGCACTTTTCCCATCAAAGCCTCCTTCATCGTCAACATTTCCTGCTCTCTCAATGCAATCTGTCCAATATAAAGCTGCTCTTGCTCCTTCATTAGTTCGATGCCCATCATACGAACCTCGGACTTCGCCTGTTCCTCATCCAATGGTTTTAACAGATAACCGGAAACTTTGAATTTAAGCGCTTTTCGCGCAAACTCAAAATCGCTGTACCCCGTAAGAATAATGAACTTGGTCGACCAATTCCCTCGATGTCGCCATTCTTCAATCATTTCTAGTCCATTCATCACTGGCATATGAATATCAACCATAACAAGATCCGGCTTAAGCTCTTCCATTTGTTGCAGCCCTTCCACCCCGTTGCCGCACAATGCGCATACCTCAAAGCCAAGACTTTCCCATGGAATCCACAGCTCCAAACCCTCTAGCGCCCATGGCTCGTCATCAATCAGCAGCACTTTAAATGCCATTGTCCCTACCTCCTTTTGCTCCCTGATACTCTAGCAGTTGTAATGGAATTTCGAAGGATACCTCTGTTCCCTCACCTATTCTGCTCACCAGGTTAAAGCTCACTTTATCGTCATAATACAATTCAAGACGACGATATACGTTGCGTATGCCAATATTACTTCCTCCATCCTCCTCTTTGCTCCGCATATGATACAGAACCTCTTGTAGCCGTTCCTTATCCATGCCTTTACCATTATCGGATACAACAACACGCAAGCGCTCGCTTACTACTTCTGCTTTAATCTTCACATAGCCAAGTCCTTCAATAGCCTGAATTCCATGTTTACAAGCATTCTCGGCCAACTGCTGGATACTCATTTTTGGAATTCTATACTGCCCCGCCTCATCGCTAATTTCAATGTAATATTCAAACTTATCTCGAAAACGGAATTTTTCAATTCCCAGATACATGACCGTGAAACTCATTTCCTCTTCCAGAGTGACCACATCATCCTTCCAATTCAACAGGCGACGAAGCAACTTGGATAGGTCCTTGATAATATCTTTGACATCCGCGTAATTGTTTTTGGTGCTGACCACCAGCAGCGCATTAAGCGTATTGAATAAAAAATGAGGATTCATCTGGCTTTGCAACAAATTTAGCTCAGCGCGAATGCGCTCGGCCTCCTGACTCCGCTGCTGAATTTCAAGCTTGTACACATTATTGATCAAGGAATGGATCTGCGCGGTCATCATATTGAAATTACGAATTAAATGACCTATCTCATCCTGTCCACCATCAATGTTGATCAGATCAAATTTCTCGTTCCCCACCTTTTGCATATGTCTGGACAGACGCTTTACTCGATAATTGTATGAACGCAGCATGACATAGATGAAGATCGAGGTAACCAAAGTAATGATACCGGCCAACATGCCAAAATAAAGCTTCATGGAGAACATCGCTTGTTTGACACGTGTTTCCTGAGGCACGCCGATGAGCTTCCAACCTTTCACATAGCTGGCATTACCAATCGGAACGATATGTAGATCCTTTTCCGCTGTCTTGCTCATATCGAACAACGCATAATCACTGTCTACCTCGCCCTGGTACTTGTCATCTGCAGACACAATAATCTGATTCTTGGCGTTGACCAGATACAGGTCCAGCGAACTTTTCTCTCTCGCAATAACGTCATAGAATCGATTAAGGTAAAAATCAATCCGCACCAGCTTCTCGTAAGAATTGTCTACGTTGTAATAGTCCATTTTTTCAATCACACTAAAATATGATGAGGTCGCCGCGCGATCATTCGCCGCCTGATCGCGATAAGCGAGCACACTCAGTGATTCCCCTGCCTTTTCCCATTGTCTGAACCAAGCACTCGCATACATTGAGCTGTCCAAATAATAATAATCTCCTCCAGACACGATGGTTGGGTTATTCGTGTAGATGCCGATTCGCTGGATCTGGTTGTTCACGGGAATATAAGATGTCACCCTATGGCGAAGCTGTTCATCGAACGTATTATAGAAATCCAGTTGACCATTGTACACACGATCCATGGATTCGGACAACAGCTTGTCCGTGATTAAGGCGTGACTGACAGCGATACCCCCGTCAATCATGGTGTGAATGTCCTTTCTAGCCCGCTCCAGCGATATTTGCAAATTCTGTTCTTCCCGTTCCTTGATCAGCCCTGACATACGATCCATGAACAAATAATTGCTTGCAATAATCGGAAGTAAAATACCGATAACATATATCAGCGTAAACTTGTAGTTCAAAGGAATATCGTTCACGATGCCGCGAAATCGGAATTTCTTAAACATGTCTTCAATCGCCATCCTTCATTCGTTACTTGTCGAGTGGATCTATGGTTGTTTCCGATATGCAGAAGGAGCCATGCCCGTCATGCGCTTGAACTGACTTACAAAATAGTCGGCATTGGGGTACCCTGAGTTGACCGCAACTTCGGCTATGCTGGAACAACTCTGACGCAACAGTTTCTTGGCCTCCTCGATCCGTTTATCATTCAGATATTCCCGAAAAGACTTGCCAGTCTGCTGTTTGAAGGCTTGCCCCAAATAATTGGCATTCATATGAAATTTCTGTGCAAGTTCTTGAAGCTGAAGCTTCTCCCGAAACTCTTGGTTAACATACTGCACCACACGAAAAATGGTGCAGCATTCCTTTTCTCTCCGCTGCTCCTGCAGAGCTCTCAAAGCTTTGAGACTTAATATAAGTGCATATTCCCGAAATGCAGGAAAGGATTCAATGTCGGTTAAGACGCCCAACGTATGTTGTAGCTGCAACACAAACCTCTCCACATCTCCATCCAGCTCCTTCAGTTGCTTGAGAACTCCCATTTCAAGGGCAAGCAATTGCACCCGAACATATTCTATATCCGACGCAGGAAGCCCTGAGTCTGGATTCACCAGCAGTTCATATACCTCTTTCTCCAGTCCATCCTCTTGACCCGTTAAAATGATTTTAAACAGGTTAGTCAAAGCTTTTTGGTTCACAGTCGCCATGCTACCATCCCTTGGCAGATCTTGATCGTAAATAATGCCGCTCCCTATCTGATAACGCTTCCATTTTAGCGCAGAAAATGCTTTTTCATAGGCCGTCCGCATAGCGACTACTCCACCTGAATGATATGCAAATGCCACAATAATTGTTGCTTGACTGGAGTACATCTCAAACAGGGTGCTACCTAACCTCTCAAGCCAACTTAGAGAATCATCCATTCCAGCAGCAAAGACCCCAATTCTTCCTTCAGTATCCATATAAAGTTCGTAGTGCTGAGCGCTAGCAAAACGCTGTACCTGTGACTTGATGTCCTCATGGCAAGCATCTGTTTCAATTAAAAGGCAGGCCATGTTCTCATGGCCCTCCATTTGCATTATACTTTTCACTTCAGCTTGAAGTTCGCTGCTCTCCTCACCCTGAAACAGGCGGTTGAACAAACAGTTTACATATAAAGTACGCTCGTGTTGATGCAATTTCTCTGAGACAAGCTCGTTCTGAATTTTACGACTCATCTGTTCTAATACGTTTTCAATTTCAACCTCATCAATGGGTTTGAGCAAATAATCCTCTACACGCTGTTCCAGCGCTGTTTTCGCATAATCGAAGCGTTCGTATCCGCTTAATATGACAAATCGCGGTGGTTTGGCTAATTTTTGTATAGAACGATCAATCAGTTCAAGTCCGCTCACCGAAGGCATATGAATATCTGTAAACACCAGGTCTGGCTGAAGATCTTCAATAATGGCCCATGCAGCGTTCCCGTTCTCGGCCTCTCCACAAATTTGAAAACCGTATTTGTTCCAATCTACCATTGTTCGCAGACCTTCCAGTACCCATGGCTCATCATCCACCAACACAACATTCATCATTCTTGTTTCCCCCCGTTAATAGTGATGAATAATCTGCTTTTACCTTGGACACAATCATGGATCATTGCACACTGGAAAATGTTTACCTGTAGCTTTATGTACCCATTCGACGATTATTCAGGTTCAATTCTGTCACTGTACACCTCAAGTAGCGACTTTTATATAAGCATAACATCCGTGAAAAGAAAACCAACACTTCAAACCAATTCACAATAATTTTTAAAGAAAATGCTTTAATTTGAAGAGTAACCCGGCTTGAATGCACACCCTGACAACTGATCTAATGTCTATGAGCAAGGATGTTGATCAGCTTACCAAATGGATCGCGGACATAGAATCGACGAACGCCCCAGGGCTCATCCGTAAGATCATATTCTATTGTGTAACCAGCACTTTTCATGCGTTCATACACTACATCAACATCATCGACTTCAATCGAAAGATCAGGTGTAGGTGTATTGGAGCCACCTTGAGTGGCGATACTTATTTGAACGTTCTCCTTTCCTAGTAATCCGTATGTTTCAATCCAGCCATGATTCATCAATAAATCAAGTTCAAGCACGTCCTGGTAAAAGCTTTTTGCTGCTGGAATGTTCTGCGTATTAATATTAGTGACAATTCGTTTTACCCTCATTTTCAGAACCTCGATTCAAATCGTATATTCTTCGCAAGCCCAAAGCCTAATCCTTATTTTACATTATCATCTAGTACCACGTTATTCAATTGGAAACCAAGAAATCGGTTTTGAATAGGTTTTGTAATCCCTATCTTGATTGGGGGGATTCTACATAGAAACGTAAAAGACCATAGCTCGCTGTAATTTATACGGGCGCCAAGGTCTTTTATATTTTGTTATCGATTACATATTTAGTTAAAAACGCTACATCTATTTCTCAGCTATTTCGATTCAAGAATGTATCGATTCCATTTCTGCTGCCAGGCTATATCGTCCCAGAAGGGATGATGCGGCGCACAGTTAGAGCACAGAGTCATTCCCCAGAAGCCAAGAGTCATTCCTTTTCGTACAGCGTACTCTGCAATAAATTTCCCGACAGGCCCTTCCTCAAATCCGGCTAACAGCGGCGTATAACCGACATAACCTTCTCCAATAACGACCGGTAACCCGGAATGAACGGCCCATTCGTGCGCTTCCTCCAAGCGCATATCTGCCTTTTGCAGCATAGCCAGCTTATGTTTACTATAATTGTCGTATAAAAAAAGATCCCATTTATCCGGCTCCACCCAGTCATGCAGATAGAGCAGTCTTAGCCCTACCGGATTGCCTTCCATCCTCCATTCCTGGCCGCGCGGCAGCATATACTCTTTGAATGGAGGCGCATCCTCCCGCAGGATCGATTGGACGAGCATGCCCGGAAAAGGCGCCTGCTCATCATCCAGTCCGGCTGCTTCGGTTAATTCATTCAATACCCCTTTGATATACAGATGGAAATGTGCAACCTGTAAATTTCCCGCTACATAGCATTTGGGATATGCTTCGTTTAATGTATAGCTTGCTGTCATCAGGATATCCGGATGGACCCTTCTGAGATATCTGACAGCCTCTTCAATATACGGCTGCATGGCTTCCACAAGTGCTGGTATATTGGATGGGACAATGCCTTGAGTGATTCCTATGGCGGTCAATTGCCCGAACTCCACCTCATTATGCAGCTCCGCATAGATGATCTGTTCCTCGTATCCTTCCGCTTTTAAATAGCGGATAAGCTGATCCAGGGATTTGGCAATAGCCATAAACCGGTTCTCCGGAGCGATGGCAGCCAGCTCGTCACGCAGTGCGGGAAAGGTCAGGAAGCTGGGGCTCTGTTGATATTCCCACGAAGATAACATGATATAACAACCATGGGCCTTGGCCTGTCTGAACAATTCTAGCAAATGCGCATGCCCGTCCAGCACGGCGCCGCCCCGGCAGTTGTACCAGCGTGTTCGCTGCCCGATCTCTCCAAGGCTGCCAAAGTGTAGCGGGCCTGGCCGCTTGCCTTCCGCCGTGAACAGTAAGAAAGGCATCGCACAGATTCGGATCGTATTGTAGCCTCTCTCCACCGCTTCCTTAAATCTTGCCTCAAGATCGCTGTACGGCTCTCCCGGTAGGGTCATGGTGTACCAGGAGAAATCCCACATAGTGATGGTCAGTTTGCGCGGCAACCTGCCAGGCACGACATCCATTATCATCACACCTTCTTTTTTTGTTTTAGCAATACCGTTTTCTTCCTCTATAAGCCAACCAATGGACAATATCTCATTGATAATGGACTATCAAGGTTAAACTCCTTCGCGCAATTGCCGAGGATACCTTCTATGGACCATCGCCCCTTGATGATTAGGCTCCATTTCGAGAACCAACTCAAGTTCGGTTTCGGCTTCTTCATCACGGCCAAGCCCCAGAAGTCCCAAGCCTCTCATGTACCGGCAATGGATTACATTGCGACGGTTCAGGTCATCTTCAAATACCAGGAAGTCTGGCAAGGATACGGCAAAGTAATCCATTTTGATGTCATCAAACATATGCTTTTCAGCATAATCAATCAGTTTATTGAAACAGCGCTTGGCTTCCTTCGCGTTATGAAGCTTCAACCAAGCTAACCCTTGGTAGAAGATCATCTCTGGCGGCTGATCGTTGTAGAACAACGCACTTGTCGGCTCAGCAAGGCCCTGTGAAGCTATGGTGTAACTGGAGATGGCTTCTGTTTCCCGCTGCAGACCTTCGTAGACCATGCCGAGATAATAATAAATATGATTCTCCTGAGTTCCTTCCAGCTTTCCTTCACCCAAATTCAACGGATAAACTAATGCTTGTTGTAAATGCTGAGCTGCTGCTTCATAATGACCGTTTTGCAGCGCTTGTTTACCAAGCTCGGTATGAGCCAACTTATATTGCCCTGTCACTTTCCCCTCTCCACCTTCCCACGGATGGAAATTGCGCTGAGTTAGGGCAGCAATTGCTTCTTGATAACATTCAGCATTGTTTATCAGGGTTACGTATTCCACATACAGATCATCCCGTTTCTCGACCAGATCTCGCCTCTCTTCAAGGATATGGAGGCGTTCGTCTGCTGACCACGCGAGCTTTTTACGAAGCTGATCCAGTTCGAAGAAAATACGACCATCATCCGGTGCACAGGCAAAGGCCTGTTCAAGCGAAGTCAGAGCTGCTTGGGGATTGTTCTGTTTGTTATAATAGGCCAACCCCAAATTGCGGTGTACAGTTGGATAATCATCTCGCAGTTCACGTGAACGCTCCCAGCTCGCAATCGCCTCGACAGGCCGTTTCTTATCATAATAGAAGTTTCCGAGATAGTAATGAGCCCTGTCGTCCTTCGGATTAGCATGAACAGCACTTTCCAGTAGCTCAAGTTCAAACAACGTGTTCGGGAAACAATAGGTTAGATTAGCCAATTGTCCCTTACGGCGAGCTTCATGAGCATGTTCATGTTGTCCGGTACGTTTATATAATTCTGCGAGTGCATAATGCAGCATGGGATAGACGGATTTTTCCGGGTTCACTATTCTTTCACCTACGGCAATGGCTTCTTCATAGAAACCGCTGTTCATATAGTCTGCGATGACATGCAAATAGTTATGATCATCATTTCTCATCAATCGCTGCAATTCAGACAGAATACCTTGTGCAGCAGCGTTATCCCCTAAAGCTGTATGAGCCAAGGCCAACTCATTATAAGCTCCAAAATCCGCGACATCCAGTTCGATGGTCTCAAGCGCATAGCCTTTTGCTTTATCAATCAGCTCAAGCTTGCGCAGCAAAGCGGCTTTCAGATTACGTGCTTTGTAGTTTCGTGAATTACGGATGAGTGCACGCTCAATCTGCTCCATTGCCTCGGCGTACTGGCCTTTCATGCTGGAAATCTGAGCTAGAGAGAAGTACCCTGCATCCTGCCACGCTGCCGACCATACCGATTTGTGAAAAGCAGTAAAAGCTTCATCCAAACGGCCTTGGCCACGAAGGCCTACTCCCAGCTGATAGTAGGCCTCGCTGTCATATGGGTTCGGATTGCGCCAGGTCAAACGCTCGATTGCTTTGCGGAAATATTGCTCGCTGTCTACATATAATCCACGGCGAATCAGTAGGGTTCCATAAGCTACATTTAATCGGATATCACCGCTATCCCGATTCAAGCCTTCCAGATAGTAGGCTTCGGGCTCAAACGTAGCATGCCGGTATTGCTCCAGATGCTGGCCCGCCAAATACAGCTCTTCGGTCGAACGCAGTTGTTCTGGTGCTGTCAGTGGTCTCGCAGCTTCGGGGACCCGCTCAATATCCGGACGTTTCGGTTGATAGGAAATCAGTAATCTGCCTTCCCTATTTCGGACGGAAAGCTTCAAATCATGCTCCTTCTCCCCGCTTTCCAGCGGTACGACCTTCAGATATGCATCTACCGGGGATAATTTAACGTTCTCTTGCACATACCGGGTTGCTGCTCCGCTCAACTCCACAATGGCATGTTCAAGTGCAGAGGTTGCATATACCCTAATCACTGCCTCTCCGGCTTTAACGTCAACCTCCAGATTGACGGCTGCTTCAATGGAGGCATTTTTTACGACACCTATGTTTTTGTAAGGCATGAAATACTGGCTGAAGGTCTTCTCCTCGTAAGGTTGAAGCCAAGTGAAGTCTGGCTGATTGTCTGTGTACACTCCAGTCATGAGTTCAATGTACGGGCCATCCTCATCCGTCAATTGACGGTCCCACGCCTGACCGAACTCTCCGTTCCCCCAGGTCCACTGTTTCTTGCCGGGAGAAATATGATGATTCGCCACATGCAGCAATCCTGCCTCTACACTGTGATCATATGCACCGACGAAATTATAATCGGATTTGTAAGCCATATACGAAGTCGGAACCGGGATGTTCTTATACCGGGAAATATCTACGCCTTCCGAGTAATCCTGTTTGTAATAGGTTCCGGTAGCGATGGGGAAACGCGAGACATCCCTTTTGCCATGATCAAATACAGCCGTTACGTCTGGAGGAAACACGGATTGCGTATATTCATTAACCGCTACAGCCGGATTTGCCCACCACAGGAAGGTCTGCGGCTCAGATGTCCGGTTGTATAATTGAGCATTGATCTCCAAGTAAGCCTTGTCCGGATAGAGCTTGAAAGCCGCTGTAACTTTCGTTCCGTACATCCGGTCAATCTCACTTACCCATACTGTAGCACTGCCATCTTCCGTTGCTTCGTATTTGTATTCAACCGGACCGAACGTATTCGGGCGGTGATGCTGGGGCCAGTTAAATTCAATTCCCCCGGAGATCCAAGGACCGGCAAGGCCCACCAACGCAGGCTTAATGACGCGGTTATAATAGACGAAGTCATAATTGTTCGTCTTATCAAGCGCGCGGTAGATTCTGCCCCCGATTTCTGGCATGATCTCAATACGGATATATTGATTTTCCAGAATAACCAATTTGTAATTTTTATCATGCTTCACATCCGATATACTCTCAATCACCGGATGCGGATACACACGGCCGGAACTTCCCTGATAGACTCTTTTCTCCAGAAACATAGGATTGGGGTCAGCTTTACCCGCCTCATATGTAGGTATCAACACGTTTGTTTCCCACACTTGAACCTGACTGGATCCGGTTGGTTTCTCCTCCAGCGTACGATCCACAGCCTCATGCTTCATGTTAGAATGGCCTCCCTTATCTTGATAGTTATACTGTATCTTCTGGCAAGAAAGGTTCCAATTGACGAAATACGGGAAGTGATGGATTATATTCTTATTCTGATTATTAATTACGGGGGTAACTGGAATGAGTCCTGACCATATACGCAAGCCTGAAGGATTTGTAGAGGAAAAGTTATATGTACTTCCGGAATACTGGATGAGAGAACTGGAACAGGAGGAACTGACTTCTACCTTATTTATTACGGATATCGGTTATTTTGCTAATGCTCAATATCATTTCAGAGAGCGTCTGGAAGGCAGCTCGTCGCATATTTTCATCTTTTGCGAAGCGGGAGAAGGATGGGTCGAGCTGAATCATGGAGAACGATTAATCATGCAGCAAGGCAATATGGTGATAATCCCACCCGAAACTGTACACCGTTACGGGGCAATGCAGGAAAATCCATGGAGTATCTACTGGTTTCATTTCAAAGGAAGTCATGCGAATAGATTGGTGAAGATGTTTGGTTTGTCTAACGCTTCACTCTCTTTATCACCAAGCGGCAAGGCCCGTTTAATGGAATGGTTCGTACCTACCTATGAAATGCTGGCCGAGCGGACATACGCCCTGACTACCCATGTACATGTGGCCCAAACTACAAGACAGCTGCTCTCCGGGATTGGCTTGAATGCCATCAAATCGGCACAAGAGAAGAAACGTGAAACTTATCTGGAACAGGCGATTCAATACATGAATGTACATATGAATGGTTCTATTTCTCTTGCGGAATTGGCTAATCATGTCGGGGTATCGAAACAGCATCTGATCTTTCTATTTAATTCTGAAACTGACATCGCTCCGATCGAATATTTCCTACGGCTCAAAATTCAGCGGGCTGGTCATCTTCTCGATCTTACCGAGCTGAGCATCAAGGAAGTCAGTTCGGCAGTAGGCATTAGTGATCCCTATTATTTCTCCCGGCTTTTCAAGAAGATATCGGGATTCTCCCCTTCCAGCTATCGGAAGATTCCAAAAGGCTAGTCCGCGGAAATCCCCCCTTTTTCCCTTGATTACACACAATAAAAAAACCGTTGAATCTTTGAATTAAAGTTCAACGGTTTTAAATTCATCTAGGATCAATATATTCTCAATTAAAATCAGGATCAGACTGCGTATGTTGAGGCGTGTGATGCGAGACTTTTTTAACTAATAGGAAGTACGTGAGAATCGCAACGAGACTGGTCATTAATAAAGTGAGTCCTAACGGGACCGCAGTGTCTTCTCCTGCAATACCTACCAGAGGAGCCACCAACGCGCCTAGAAGAAAGGGAACAACGCCGAGCAGTGCTGCTGCACTTCCGGCCATCTTGGCTTGGCTCTCCATGGCAAGTGGGAATGCCGCAGTAGATGTAATACCTATGGAACAAACAAAGAAGAACAATGGAATGACCAAAGCGAAAAGCGGGCCATGAGCTATAGTTACCGCCAGAGCAGCAACGCTTGCCGCTAAAGCAAGCCACAGTCCAGATAATAGAAGGGTCTGCTCAGGTATACGTTGTGCCAATCGACCTACAATTTGGGAACCGATGATCAAGCTGATTCCGTTTGAAGCAAACAATATAGCGAATACAGTAGGTGTGACTCCATATATATTTTGGTAAATAAATGGTGTTCCTGCTACATATGCAAATACCCCAGCTGTCATGATTCCCTGTGCCAGCATGTAACCAACAAACTTGCGGTCACGTAGAAGTGTTTTGTAGTTCCCCAACTGTTGTTTGAAGTCAGGGGCCATACGTCGTTCAGGTGGGTTTGATTCCTTTAAGCCCCATTTTGTCATGATTAATAAGAAAATGCCCAAAACTGAGAGTGAGATAAACACACCAATCCATGACGTGAATGAAAGAATGCCACTTCCAGCGATCGGTGCTGCCAGAGGTCCCAAATTCCCTACAAGCAAAAGTAGAGAGAAGAATTTAGTGAGTTCATGTCCACTGTAAAGGTCTCTAGCTATCGCACGAGAGATGACAATCCCTGCTGAAGCTGCAAATCCTTGAGTGAAACGGAATAAAATCAATAGTCCGATATTAGGAGCAAAAGCACACGCCAAGGAACAAATAATATAGGCTGCCATGGAGATTAACAGCGGTTTACGTCTACCGTGAGCATCACTCAAAGGACCCATAACGAGTTGTCCCATACCTAGCCCTAATAAACAAGCTGTAAGACTAAACTGTACGAGTGATGCGTTTGTATTGAAGTTTTTTGCAATCTCAGGAAATGCCGGTAAATACATATCAATCGTAAATGGACCTAATGTTGAAAATAAACCCAGCAACAAGGCCAGGCCATATACATTCCAATTATTACTCTTTGTCATTATTCAATAAATCTCCAATTCATTACTTCATTTATTTTATTTGAATCCCCGTTGCAATACATTTGGCGTTCATTCCTTTTCCTGTTCACACCCCCATTAGTTTAAAGGCAAAGAATTCAAATGAGTTTGATCTATCTACGGTTTTTCATAGATTTAGTTTGATCCCAACAAATTGTAACTGCCCTACCCCAGAAAAGCCACTTATTTTTTCTTTCATATTCGGAGTATAAGACATAGAGTTAACTGTAAGTCAAATCATAATTTTAAAGCAGATTAAGCAAAAACACCTCCAAGAAGATTTCCCTATCTGTCGACAAGGTTTCATTTTCTTGAAGGTGCTTTGATTTTGATTTGTCTCAATCAAAACATTGAATTATTTATTGAACGTGACATTCTCCGAACCACTCTCAAGAATAATAGATGTGTCCCGCGGCTTCGTTTCCGCGATTTTACGGCCGCCTCTGTACGAATAAAGTACGCCGGCCTGTTTGCGAATAGCCTCATATTCGTTCTCTGCTTCAAGAACGATGAAGTTGGCAGGCTTACCTTCTTCAATGCCGTACACTTCTTCGATATGCAGCGTTCTTGCGCTATTTTTCGTAATAAGATCGATCGAGTTCACGATTTGGTCGTAACCGAGCAGCTGTGAAGCATGGATGCCCATGTGCAGCACCTGAAGCATGTTGCCCGTACCTAGCGGATACCATGGATCGAAGATGTCATCGTGACCGAAGCACACGTTAAGGCCGGCTTCCTGCAATTCTTTGACACGAGTCAGCCCTCTTCTTTTCGGATACGTGTCGAAGCGTCCCTGTAGGTGGATGTTGACGAGCGGATTGGAGACGAAATTCAGGTCAGCCATCTTCAGCAATCTGAACAATTTGTACGTATAGGCATCATTATATGACCCCATCGCCGTTGTATGGCTTGCCGTCGTGCGGGAGCCCAGTCCGCGTTCATAGGCTTCTTTGGCAACGACTTCCACGAAACGGGATTGCTCGTCATCAATTTCGTCGCAATGGATGTCGATAAGACGGTCGTATTTTTCGGCGAGATCAAACGCGACCTTCATCGAATCGACGCCGTATTCCCTTGTAAATTCGAAGTGTGGAATACCGCCGACCACGTCAACGCCCATTTTCAGCGACTCTTCCAACAACTCCACACCGTTCGGATAAGAGTGAATGCCTTCTTGAGGGAAAGCGACAAGCTGGATATCCATGTAGGGTGCCATTTCCTCTTTTACTTCAAGCATCGCTTTAACAGCGGTAAGGCTTGGATCGGTGACATCCACATGCGTCCGTACGTGCTGGATGCCCTGGGCCATTTGCCATTTCAGTGCCGTTTTGGAACGTATTTTGACGTCTTCATGCGTCAGGGAAGCCTTGCGTTCCGACCAGCGCTGGATGCCTTCGAACAGCGTTCCACTCAAATTCCATTCCGGTTCGCCTGCCGTTAATGTAGTATCCAGATGAATATGAGGTTCAATGAACGGCGGCAGTACAAGTGAACCGTTGACGTCAAGTACTTCCTCATTTGCCGTTGCTTGCAGCTCCTGCGTAATTTGTACGAACTTCCCGTCCTTCACGACGATATTCCATAGACCTTCTTTACCCCGCAATTTTGCGTTCTGTATAATCATTTATTTTCCCCTTTTCTTTGTTGGATTCTTTCGAAGGAACGATCAGCATCAGCACGATGTAGGCCACCGCCGTACCGATCAGTGCATTTAAAGGTGTTACTCCTGGGGCAAGCTGGGCAAATGCAACACCGATGGCCCAAGCTGCCATCGCTACCCAGTTTACCGTTTTAAAAGTCATGTCAGCAAACGGTTTATAGTTTCTGCGCTTCACGAAGAAATAGTCCGCGATGATAATGGCGCCGATCGACGGTATTGCCGCGCCCAGCACATTCAGGAAACTGACGAAATTGTTGTACATCCACATAGCAAATACGGTACCCACGATGCCATTGACGATAACGAAGAATTTTTTCGAAATTTTAGTGATATTGGCAAAGCCCAAACCGGAAGCGTATAAGGCGTTATCGTTGGTCGTCCAGATATTGAGTCCAAGCACGATGATCGCGGGAATGAGCAAGCCTTGCAGGAACATGACCTCCGAGATATCTGCCAGGTTATAAGCCATTGCACCGACTGCACCGAACAGGAACATAAGGGAGTTCCCCAGAAAGAATGCAATGACCGTTGCGGTAACCGCCTGCCGGGACGTCCGGGAGAATCGGGCAAAATCGGGCGTCAGCGTTCCGCCACTAATGAATGAGCCAATACAAATGGTCAATGCTGCTGCCGCAGTGAGCGACTGTGACGGGGTGTAATCGAGCATGCCTTCCAGACCGCCCAATGTACCTGCACCTTCGAACATGGAGTAACCGCCGAGAATGGCAATCGCCGGAACCGCGATATAACCCAGGATGACGAGTGACTTCATGCCGAAGATGGCCGATGCCGTCATGGCTAGACCAAACAGGAAGATCAACAGGTACACGTTCCAATCCATCGCTTTAGCGACCGGAATCGCGAACATGGCCACACCTACCCCGAACCATCCAACCTGTGTGAAGCCGAGCAGGAACGAAGGCAGGTATGATCCTTTCTCACCGAACGCGTATTTGGCCAGCAAGTGTGTGGACAGGCCCATTTTGGCTGCGATATGTGCCAGCGCTCCCGTATAGATACCGAGCACCAGATTGCCCGCAAGGACGATGCCGATGAACTCCATGAACGTCAAGCTGACTCCAAGCGTCCCCCCTGCCAGCATGCTTGCCGAGAAGAAAGTGAATCCCAGCATCACGGCTAACGTCTTCCAAAAATGATTTCTCTGTGCTTTCGGCACCTCTTGCCACGAAAACTCTTGATCTTGTTTGCTCATCAGAATACCTCCAACTTAAAGTGTCCTGATACCAAAAAAAGCAGAAAAAAGAGGCTACTTGTCAAGTCTCAAACTGACAAGTAGCCTCTTTTTTACATCATAACCCGCGCGAAGACACAGAGCATCCCTGACGGAATATGCCCTGATTCACGCGTGATTACAAAAATCCGCTGCCCTTGCCAGCCTCTCTGGACTGAATTAAAGGTACCAGTATTCAATTACATCCCATTATTTTCGAAAAACCTTTCGTTGTCAATGTCATTATTATCCAAAATAAATTAAACTAGCATCGTCTACTTTACTATGAAACGCCGTAAATGTTGGTTTGATGCTGATCAGCATCAGTCCATGTTACCCGTCTAAAAGTAATTTTTTTTATTTTCTATGAACATCATATAGTCGAATTTCAATCACTTCTGCCCGATCTCCGCCGTGCGTTTCATTGATGACAACTCTAATCCGGTCTGACTGTATCGGATTCTCAAGTCGATGGATCTTTTTGCGAGCACTGTTATGACTATCACCAGCAAGCGTTTCCCACTCCCCATTTATATATGCCTGCACCTCATAGGTCTTAACCATCTCCGGAATAATCAAAAACGGTGTTTCGTGATGATGCAAATTAATCAAATCCTCATTAACATCGTCATTAAAGGTAAGGTGGATTTCCCGGATATCCACTGGTTCTGGGAGCTTGACTTCAATCCATTCTTCACGGTCGTTAGTGATTGGCTCCGATACCCACAGCTGCGGACCGCCAAACGGACGAACGTAGCCGTTGATGACTTTATCAGGTAAATAAGCACCGGTCTCCACTGCAAAACAGAATGGTTTTCGGACAAGGCCCTTCATTGACCATTCGATAACGGGCTGATCCGGCTGATGCTCCTCCAGATCCGAGCTGACTATGGGTTTGACTTCCCGCTCGAACGCGAGGACGCCGCTAACCGGGACAGCTGATGTAAAGAGACTGATTGCTTCATTCGCACGAACAATGATAAATACATTACAAGGATCGCCTCCAAACATTGCACGATCTGCAGGCACATCCAGCCATTGCTGTTCACCTATATCGACCTGGATCTGCAAAGCTTGTTTGAAGTTTGCCGGTACATAATTCTCAGGGCGACCCGTATCCCACAGTTCTATAGTCAGACTTGTCACCTCATGGGCGGAGACCAAGAGAGTCAATCCTTCAAATCCACCATCGGCCGGAAACAGCCATCCAACGTCAGCGACCAGACGGTACTCCTCGGAAGGTTCATTGAGCCAAATTCGGGTCATCGTGCTTGAAGCCGTGATGGTTCCCTTTCTCGCAAGGTCAGCAGAATCAACATTGTGCAGACCTATAATCGAAGCGTCGGTCCGCAGCATCGTTTGCTGCAATTCGGTCAAATGCAGCTCACGCAGTTCACGAGGCGTGATGCCCTTGATTACCGACAAGGCAGCGCCTACACCTGCCGCTTCTCCCATTACCGCACAAGTTGCCATGACACGGGTTGTTCCGAATGCAACATGCGATGCACTGATATTACGTCCCGCAAACAGCAGATTGCTGACATTCCGGGAGTACAGACATCCAAACGGAATATGATAAATGCCATCCGCATGCAGATGCTTGGATCCACTCTCGGTTGCATACATCCCTTGTGGAGGATGCAGGTCGATGGACCAACCGCCAAAGGCGACCCGGTCTTCGAATGGGCGCTGAGAGATGACATCATTTTGCGTCAGGATCGTATCACCAAGGAAGCGGCGGTATTCGCGTTTGCCTGGAATCGAGCCTACCCATTCCAGCGTCATATTCTCGGCTTGAAACTTGCCGGAGTTCTTAATATAATCCCAAATGCCATAAATAACAGACCATAACTCATCCCGGATCTGCTCGTTCTCATGTACCGTATCCAGCTCACCGCCCCATTCAATCCACCAGTAATGACAGCCGGAATCTCCGCTACGGATCACACGCTTTATCGGAATAGAGGTTGTCGTAATGTCTTTAGCAAACGATGGAGCAACAAATCGTACCGGTTTTCCGGTATCTTTCGTATAGAACAACATTGTACTGCCTAGGGTAATATCATCAGCAACATCCGGTGCCCATTCTTCACCGAACTCATGACGGGCTTCACGACCAATCCGGTATGCTGCTCCAGCGAGAAATCCGATGAGTCCGTCACCTGTACAATCAAGGAACATCTCGCTTTCAAACGTAATCTCACGCTCGGAGCCCATCATCCAGCCCTTCACGCTGCGAATGATCCTTGCATTCTTCTCACCGTCTGCTTCTACTTCTCTAACATCCGTATTCATAAACAGCGTCAGATTAGGCTCGGCTCTTACCGCCTCCAGCAGCGTAACGTCCCACAAATATGGATTTCCTTCCGGATTCCGGTATTGATTCTGAATGAACAATTCACCCATAATACCGGTCTCCCGCGCATAACGGTTCACGCCATGCCCGGTTGCACCGCATACCCATACACGTACCTCGGAGCTGGAATTGCCGCCAAGTACAGGACGATTATGAACGAGCGCTACCTTTTGTCCTAATCTTGCTGCTGCAATAGCAGCACAAATCCCGGAAAGTCCTCCGCCAATGACCGTAACATCGAATGATATCGTTTCACGTTTCATCATATAAGCCTCCTTTGAATTAGCCTTTCACAGCCGAACTGGATACGCCCTGAATGATATATTTCTGACCAAGCAGAAAGATCAAAATCATAGGAATGATTGCTGCCGAAGAAGCTGCCATCATGCCGTTATAGTCTACGTTGTTTTCCAGCACGAAATTTTGTAGACCTAGAGGAATTGTATAAAGCTTTGGACTCTGTAAGAATACCAGCGCATTCTCATAATCATTCCATTGCCAGGAAAAATCGATAATTGCAAACGTTGCAAGCGCGGGTTTGGCTAACGGTAACACCAGTTTGAAGAAAATTCGAAAATGACCGGCACCATCGAGAAACGCAGATTCTGTAATCTCCTTCGGGATACTAAGAAAGAATTGGCGCAGCATAAATACGCCAAAGATCGAGAACATGGCAGGCAGTATTAATGCCCAATGCGTGTTATAAATATGAAACCAGTTAAACAGGATAAACTTCGGAACAAAAACGACTTGAGGAGGAATCATCATCATGGATAGATACACCAAGAAGAGTGTATTGCGTCCCTTAAATTCCGTACGTGCAAAGCCATAAGCAGCAAAAGCAGACATAAAAACGGCACCTGCTGTACCAATCACGGCAATCTTAAGGGAGTTCAAGTAGTAAGGGAAAAAACTATAGTTTCCCGTCCAGATCCGCTTATGACTGGTCCAGTCCAGCTTCGAAGGGAGCCATTGACGGAATACTTCACTTGGGGTCTGGAAGGAAGTACTGAGCATCCATAAAAAAGGGACGATCATAAACAACCCTGCAATCAGCATAAGGATTGTGACGGAAAGCTTAACCGAGCGTATCTTAGTTGTTCTAAACATAGAGCCATCTCCTCTCTAGTAATGGACCCAGCGTTTTTGGCCGACCCATTGGATAATGGTAATGATGAGAATAACCGCAAACAGGAACCAGGAAATGGTTGACGCATAACCCATCTCATAATAGCTAAATGCCGTTTTGTAGACGAACAGCGACAGAATCGTGGTGCTTCCGCTTGGGCCGCCGCCTGTAATCGCCTGGATGAGAGAGAAGGATTTGATGGTCATAATCAGCCCCGTAATCAAAAGCATAAATGTGGTTGGACTCACAAGTGGCCATACAATTCTCCATGTAATAGTCGCTCTCCCTGCACCGTCGATACGTGCCGCTTCAAGCTGCTCGGTCGAAATCTCCTGCAGGGCCGCCAAATAGATAATCATGTTGTAACCTAACATAAACCAGATTTGCACAACGTCAATTGCATACATCGCCGAGCTTGAATCAGCGAACCATCCTGGAGGTGATTCAATTCCGATAAAGCGAAGGGCTTGATTTATTGGCCCCTGGGACGGCTGGAACAGCAGCATCCATACAAAAGCAACGGCAACCCCGCTCGAGATGTATGGCAGGAAGAACATTCCTCTAAGCAATCCCTTCAAATACACGTTCCGGTTGAGCACAAGGGCAACAAGAAACGCAATGGCTAATGAGACGGGAACGGACAAGAGGAATATGAGCGTATATTTGATTGAAGCATAGAACTGATCATCACCAAAAAGGCGTTTGATATTATCTAATCCGGTGAACGTCCAATTCGGATTAGCGAATTGATAGTCCGTGAACATCATAAAGAAAGAATACAAGGCAGGCAGAATAAAAAATGCCAGAATACCCAGCATATTAGGCAAAATAAATGCGTAGCCAACCCAGCCTTGTTTCCGAATCCAGCTGTTCCTTTTCACAGAAAACGCCGCCTTTCTTCTCGTATGGAACGTTGTAGATACAACAAAGAGAGAAGAAGGAAGCGGAAGATCCTTCTTCTCTCTTAAGGACTATTATCGATATTCGATTATTTGATATAATCCTGATGGCGTTTGGCCATATTCTTAAGCGTTGTATCGATATCCTGCTCATTCAGGAAGTATTTCTCGTATTCTTCCTTGCGGGCATCCAGTGCTTGCTGCCGTACATTCAGCTGGAACGATGGGAACTCACCGAACACTACGCTATTCATGGACTCTGTATCGTATTTGTCTTCAACACCCTTGAGCAGTAAGTCCATTGCCTGCTTGTTATCAACACTCTTTGAGGATGGAAGGCGTCCCCCGCTTGCCATCGGCAGCATTCCGCCGTCGGCATACCACTTTGCGAATTTCCATGCCGCATCCTGATGCTTGGATTTTGCATTAACGGAGAGCATGTCACCTAAACCGCCAGCATATTTATAATCCTTTTGATCGGCGGATATTTTCGGAATCGTTGCGAATGCGATTTTGAAGTCATGCGGAAATTCCTTCAGGTTATTGGCGTTGCGGAAAATAAATTCTCCTGCGGCTAACATGGCTGCTTCACCTTTCAGGAACATGGTATCTACCGGCATCTTGCTTGTTACTTGTTCTCCATATTCCGGTGTCGATTTGTCCACAAACATCATATCATGCACGATTTGAAGCTGCTTTTTCCAAAGGTCATTATTAAAGTTAGATGTTCCTTCCGGTGTGGTTACACCAAGACCCGCGATGGTACCATCGATTGCAGCGGTAAAGGCAGCATCATGCTGCATTAGACCGTACACATTCGATTTTGTTAGCGCTTTCGCATATTCTCTCAAGTCGTCCCAGGTCCAATCGACGGGAGGAATCGGTAAACCGGCTTCATCCAGCATGCTTTTGTTTAGCCAGATGAACAACATATTTTTCTTTGTCGGGATGCCATAGTATTTATCTCCTATTTTCCATTGAGCGGCATCCACTCCCATTTGCTCGTCGATGTTGTAATCTGTTCTGCTGCTCAGATCCAAAGCGACTCCTGCATCAACACGCTTCTGTAAGCGGTTAATGGTGTAGTTGATAAACAAATCCGCATCCTGACCCGTCATGAGCGCTGTATCCAGCTTCAGGTTGCCGGGGTCATCATTTACATAACGGAAGTACTCGACCTGAATATCTGGATTTTCCTTATTCCAGCTGTCAATCACTTCTTGAGGTCCAGCCTCAGCAGGAACAGCTCCCCAAAGCGTGAGGTTGATAGTCTCACCGGAATTTTCTTTTGCCGATCCTGCATTTGCTCCCTCGTTGCTGTTAGCGTTTCCGCACGCGCTGAGCATCGAAGCTGCCAAGGTCGTAATCAAAGCTGCCTTTAACCAATTTCTACGTTTCATGTACAGTCCCCCCTTATCGAGTTGATAAGCTGCTTGCTACGTCTTTAACTTTATCACCAGCCTGCCATTGGGGGTATGAACGGTGTTTGGATATTCATAGAACGATTTTTTGTTCTTTCCGGTATTCGTTCGGAGTTAATCCGCACCACCGTTTGAATATTTTAATAAAATAATTGTCGTTCTCGAAGCCTACCAACCGGCCAATTTCACTAACCGTTTTCTCTGTCACTGTCAGCAGCATTTTTGCTGCTTGAACACGGCGGTTCTGAATAAAATGCGTCATCGTGATACCCGTCTTTTTCTTGAATAAGTCACTAACATAACTGGCATCCATGCGAACATATTCAGCCAATCTCTTTAATGTCACATCCTCGGCGAAATGCTCCTCAATGTAGGTAATCATTCGATTCAGCTCCGGATGATCCGTTGGTTCTTGGGCAGTCTTATCTGGGAACCACTTATCTGCCAGGCGAAGCTTATCCATTCTTGTCAGTTCTCCGGCTACTTTGTCCATGGTTTGCGTAAGTTCCTTCAAATCCAGAGAAAGTTTCATCAAATAACCCGAGGCACCGTATTCCAACGCTTGTCTGGCATATTCGAATTCACTTACTACCGTCAACATAACGAACCGACATTCGTAGCCTTCCTTTCTCGTCAGCTGGAGTAACCGGACACCATCCATTAACGGCATGAAAATATCCGAAATGACCACATCAGGCTGCTGTTCACGGATCAACTGCAACCCCTCCTCGCCGTTTACCGCCTCGCCTATAATTTCAAACGGGACATTCGCCTTCGCAAACAATTTGCGTAAGCTTGCTCTCGCGTACTGTTCATCTTCAACGATCAATGTGCGCCACAATGGTGTTCCCCTCCTTCAAATATGGTTTGGATAACAATAATGGGAAATGCATGATAACCTTCGTTCCTTCGTCCGTCGACTCCAATCGAAGTCCTGTTGGCTGGTTCTTAAACATAAGCTCCAAGCTTTCTCGAAGGTTTTGTACGCCAATGCTTTTTCGTTTCCGGTAGGACTGATTCGCCTGCGATTTCTTAATCCCCATGCCATTATCCACAACTTCCAAGATAAGCAGCGAATGGTCGCATGATGCACGAATGTCGATCCGCCCCTCAAGCTGTGTTTGACCAAACCCGTGAATCAACGAATTTTCTACCAGCGGCTGCAGGCAAAATTTCGGAATCAGCGCATACTCCAGATCCCTGGACACTTCATAGTGGAGCTCAATACCATGTCCAAATCGTTTCCGTTGGATATCCATATAGGATTCAATTAGTACAATTTCCTCCTTCAGCAGAATAAGGTCAACCTCCAAATTCAGCGTTGTTTCTAATATTTTTCCTAGTGATACACAAATCTCGTAAATCTCATCTTCGTCCTTATCGAGTGCAATGCTCTTAATTGTATTCAGCGTATTGAGCAAAAAATGTGGATTCATCTGACCCAGCAACACCTGAAATCGGACAAACTGCTTTTGCCGCTCCTCAAGCTTTAACTGCTCCAACAAATTATTGATGTCTGCGATCATGAAATTGAAGCTTCGGGTTAGCGCCAGCAATTCACCTCTGCCCTGTTCCGGCAGCTTTGTCTTCAAGTTCAATTTCACTGTGGTCTCCATCTTGCGTTGAAGTTGCTTTAATGAACCGGTAACGGTTGAAGAAATGAGGTAAGTTAACAGCACAAACAGCAGCAGGATGGCACCATATACGGTATAAAACCTTAGCTTCTGTTTGTTCACCTCTTCAAATAACAAGGAAAGAGGAATCTTTTTCACAAGATAACCATCAAGCTCTTGAATTTTGGTATAGGTATACAGCATGTGATTGTTCACAATGGATTGGGAGGAGGAATCCTGTCCCTGTTCCTGCCCTTGGCTCTGACTTGCTGTCGCTATGGCAGATGACACGGTAGAGGGCACGTCCTCCCCTAACTTTGATTGAAGCATCGTATTTCCATGTCCGTCCAGCAGAAAATAGGCTTCTTCCCTATCGCTGCCGAATGGATTTTTTTTCGTTTTCTCCTGAAACCATTCTTCATAATCGATACTAAAACGTCCGTAGGCGAATGGTTGTAATCCGTCGTCCCGCAGCACTTCATAAAGGCTCAGCATCCGATTACCTTTTCTCTCACGAACGCCGGTCGTCAGATCATTGGATTTCCATACGTACCGCTGTCCCTCAGTCCTCTTTAGCTCCTGTACCCAGGGCTCGGTGCTGATGTGGGCATAGTTCAGAGAATTCTCCGGTGTATACGATGTGTAAGCGTTTCCTTTTAAATCGATCAATGTGTAGAATACCGTAGCACCTGTAAGGAAAAAGCTGTTTTCAATACTGGCGAATTTATTTTCCACAATCCGCTTTCGATGGATGGCATCGTATAATTCCGGCTTCTGCATCACTTCGCGAAGGACAGAATCCTGATCCAACAACATCCCAGTCTTCATCACAAGACTCATCAAATCGATAAGATCGGCTTTGATGCCTTCGAGCTGCTTGACGTTACTGTCCGAAGCGTCCCGCTGAAGCATCATTTCTGATTCTCGGAAGTTGTAGAGGAATAATATGGCTATGGGCGCGAGGAGAAATAACAGGAAGGAAAATAATATTCGGTGTTTAAAGGTGCCAGGGGTTATTCGTTGCAGCCATCGGGTCCACATGATTATTGCTCAGCCCTTCCATCGGTGTATACCTCCCAATTTACTGAAGGTTACGCCTGATCGCAATAGTAAATTATAAGCGCTAGATGAGGAGTTGGCGGTGTTCTCCTCTTTCTTTTGAGTAAAAAAACGACAGCCAAATCATTGACTGTCGTTAGGTTCTTTCTGCACTCATTTTTTTGCATTGGTGAGCTTAATAATATGACTTGCTGTAGATTCATCCGTAATCAGCATATTGATGTACTCTCCACGTACAGCTGCCAGGATGCAATCAATTTTGTGAAGACCAAATGCCATACCCACCACTGTTTTTGTCTTCTTTAACTGCTCAAGTCCAAGACCAATCACTTTGTGATTGATGGGGTGTTCCGTAACCGTGCCTTCACGGGTGATAAAAACAGAATTAATGTCCGCAACCGTATTCAATTCTTCTAACTCATCTAATACTTGCTCGTTGAGATAACCGGAGCGTTCCATTGTTGACATCGAATACGGATTCCCGATCCCTACCAGTGCGAGGTCGATATTTTCTCCCTCTTGAAGCACGGCCGAGATATTGGGCATGCCGATAATTTGCTCTCGCAGCTCTTCTGTTTCAACGACCGCAGGAGCATACAATGTATCACAGGTCACGCCCAACTTTTTGGATAACTCATAAGCTATTTGGTTTGAATGCATTTCATTTCGATAATTTCCTGTTCCGCCAACGAGTGGAATGATTTTAACATTCTCTTTTTTCTCCAGAGGAAATTCCCGAACCATATGATACAGCGTATTGCCCCAAGAAACACCTACACGATCTCCGTTTTTGATTAATTTCAGAACAAATTGTGCTGATGCCTTACCCACGGCACTCGATAACAATTCTTTGTTGAGATCCTTGGTTGGAACAACTAACGCCTGCTTCAGATTAAACAGAGCTTCGAGCTCGTTCTCCAATTTGGAGACTTCATGGTCATCATCGTGAATGACAATTTCAATAATTCCTTCTTCACGGGCACGCTGGAGCATCTTGGATATGACTGGCCTGGATACACCCAACTTCTCGGCAATCTTCTCCTGTGTCCAGGATTCGTAATAATACATTTTACAGACTCTTACCATATTTTTGCGTTCGTCTATGTTCACATACAAGTCCGCCTTTTAATTTTATAGTTCCATCCGTACATATGTCCCACTATAGAATGGCACTCACAGTCGAGTCAAGCAAGGAAGATATGCCCCAATAGCATTTTACACAAGATTGACATTCGTTTGACACGTAAGTAATAAAGCCTTCTTACAATTGTAACTGTACGGAACATTTGTAAAGGGTGTAGAACAAGACAGACTGAGGTGCAAAAGATGAATGTGAAAATTTTGGGTTACTGGGGGGGATATCCCGCCGCAGGGGGAGCCACTGCGGGTTACCTTGTAACCACAGATGAAGGACAAATTTTGCTGGACTGTGGCAGTGGCGTCATGAGTAAGCTTCCCTCCGAGACAGGTGTAGAGGCATTATCTGGTGTTATTCTGTCTCACTTACACCATGATCATATCGCAGATCTTGGTGTGCTCCAATATGCTGCTGCCGGCGCCATTCGCAATGGACGTATGTTGCATAAACTGAAGCTGTATGCTCCGGATAATCCAGTTGAGCTCCTGAGTGGTCTGCGTGGTGAGCATACCGAGGTCATTACCATTGACCCTTCAACCACGATTCGACTAGCAGGTGCAGAGATTGAATTTGTACAGGTGCAGCATACCATTACGTGTTATGCCGTCAAGATCACATATAAAGGCAAGGTGCTGGTGTATTCCGGCGATACCTCCTATTGTGATTCTCTTATCGAACTTGCACGGGATGCTGACATTTTTTTATGCGAGGCTACCATCTGTGAAGGCAGTGTACATACCACCGGCCAGGGACATATGGATGCACTTGAGGCAGGCATGATTGCTGGACAAGCCAATGTAAAACAGCTCGTCCTGGTTCATCTTCCCGGGGATGGCAATCTCGAGTTGATGCGCCATGAAGCAAGTCGTTCCTATGGGGGGCTTGTGGATATACCCGTGCCACTGCGAATGTATACCGTGTAAGCTATTTAATCGGGGGGATCTTCTCATGTACAAATTGTTGGCCCTTGATCTGGACGGCACGATGCTGAATCCGGACAAAGTAATAACCCCCATGACACGAAGCTCCATCAAGCAACTCATGTCAGGGAATGTGAATGTCACCATTGCATCCGGCCGATTTCCCGCTTCCGTATGGCTTCATGCCAGGGAAGTCTCCATGACTTTCCCACTGGTTGCACTTAACGGAGCGGTGACCGTAGATCCGGTGACAGGTGAAATGCTTGAAGGTGTTCCACTGAAAACGGAAGATATTCTGCTTATGTTGGATGTCATCCAGCAAGAAGGAGCCTACATTCATTTCTATGGATACAATGTGCTCTATGTTCAGGAAATCAATGATATCAACAGGTATTGGGCCTTGAACAATGTCGTCATCCGACCCGAATTAGAAGGATCGGAAGAACGGTACAAGGATCAGGCTGATCTTATTCAATTGGTCGAGGTCGGACAGGATTTCAGAGCCTTTGTACGCAATATGCCGAACATGCTCTACAAAGCAGCTGTCATCTGTAAGGACCATGCCTCACGCGAGAAACTATTTCATACCCTTGGCGGGTTAGGATTGTTTGAATGCACGCGAACTGGAAGGTTGCGATTCGATGTCAACTCCGCTGGTATTAGTAAACGTGAAGCCCTGGAGAGATTGTGCCGCGCACACGATATCAAACCTCAGCAGGTTGCGGCTGCCGGGGATTATGATAATGATCTGGATATGTTGCAATGGGCAGGAATTGGTATAGCCATGGGCAATGCCGAATCTCATGTGAAGGAAATCGCGGATATAGTTACGGGCAGCAACATTGAAGACGGTGTGGCACAGGCCATCCACAATTACTTGCTCTAATCGATTCTCATTTCTGAGATAGTATGACTTAATAACCGATAAGATAGACACCCAAAGGAGAGATTATCTGTGATTCCATTTAAAAAGACGTTACTACTGCCCCTGCTGGCAGGCATGATTGTGTTCAGTGGTTGTTCCGCTCAGGGACAAGCCACTCCAGATCAAGGCAATTCAGGTGCCGCTTCAAATTCGGTATCAGGCAAGCTATCCTTCTATACCTCTCAGCCTGAAGAGGATGCAGGCAAACTGATCAATGCTTTTAACCAAAAATATCCCGATGTTCAGGTTAGCATCTTCCGTTCTGGAACGGAGGAAGTCACAGCCAAAATTCAGGCAGAGCGCCAGGCAGGCAAAACTCAGGCGGATGTACTCCTGCTGGCGGATGCAGTTACCTTTGAAAATCTGAAAAGCGATGATCTTCTGCTCGCTTACAAGTCACCAGAATTAAGTCAGATTCCGACAGATCTTGTTGATCCCGATGGCATGTACGCTGGTACGAAGGTGATGGCAACGGTACTGGCTACCAATACCCAAAAAGTCACAGCCCAACCAACTTCCTGGCAAGTGCTGACCATGCCTGAGAGCAAAAATGCAAGTATCATGCCGAGTCCTCTATACTCTGGCGCGGCCGCTTACAACATTGGTGTCTTCAGCCGTACAGATGGATTCGGATGGGATTTTCTGCAGGAGTCCAAGATGAATGGTATGTCCGTCATTAAAGGTAACGGTGCCGTAATAAAAGCTGTAGCCAGCGGTGAAAAATCGTATGGGGTCGTTGTTGATTACCTCGTGGCCCGAGAAAAAGCGAAAGGTTCTCCGGTTGAACTGATCTATCCGGAAGAAGGTGTTCCGATCATCACTGAACCGATTGGGATCATGAAAGAAGCTGCCAATGTTCCTGCTGCCCAGGCTTTTGTGGATTTCGTTCTCTCTGAAGATGGCCAGAAGCTGTCAGCCGAGATCGGATACTCCCCTATCCGTGAAGGCGTTGCTCCACCTGAAGGACTTAAAGGTGTATCGGAAATGAAGATTTTGCCTGGCGATGCAGCCAAACTTGCAGTTGATCGCGAAACAGACAAACAGCAATTCATTAATGTGTTTGGCGAGTAAGGATTGGAGCTGTTCTTATGGAGAAAGTGAAAACAAATAGAATGGTTCTGCGGGGACAAGCAAAAGGGCGCAAGCCCTTTTCCTCCCTCTCCGGTCTGTTACGTTGGAATCGACTGGCAGCCCTGTTGGGTGCAGCAGCCGTACTGATATTTTTTGTATACCCCATCCTGAAGCTGGTTCTTCTCAGTTTTCAGGGCGAGCAAGGTTTAACGCTATCTCACTATAGCGAATTACTGCAACAGGACCGTTTTTGGTCCACATTGCGCAATACCGTATTTATCGTTACCGGTTCTACTGTGCTCTCTCTGGTGCTCGGAACAGCACTGGCCTGGATCGTTGCCTACACGGATATCCGGAATAAGTCCGCCCTGCATATGGGGATTTTACTTTGTTTTATTCTACCCTCCTATGTTCTTACGTTGTCCTGGTCTTCTTTTACCGGATCACAGGGATGGCTTGCGGGTGTACTGCAATGGATTCATCCCGGACTCGCCCCAAGGAGTATGTACAGTTTAGGTGGAATTGTATTTGTTATGGGTATTCATCATTTTCCGCTGGTGTACATGTTCACACTGGATGTACTGCGCAAAATCCCGCGTGATCTGGAATGGGCTGCAAGAGCTGGAGGTGCCGGAAGGATGGAAGTTTTCCTTCGCATTACATTGCCACTTGCCCTGCCGGGCCTGACGGCTGGAGGATTGCTTGTATTTCTGGCTTCGCTGGACAATTTCGGCATACCAGCCTTTCTCGGCACACCTGTGAACATTTCAGTTCTCAGCACGCTTATATATGAAGAAATTATCGGGTTTGGACCTTCAGCATTCGCCCGTGGTGCATCCTTATCTGTGCTGCTCGGTGCAGCTGCGATAGTCGGAAGTCTATTGCAATGGATGCTTTTGCGCAAAAATCATGCCTCCGACACGATGCAGCCCGATCTGGCCCCCAGATATGCTTTGGGTCGCATGCGGAAGCCATTAACATTGGCTATATGGTCTGGTCTCTTGCTGATTACTATTGTTCCATTGTCTTCCATGTTCTCGATGTCTTTCAAAAGAGCCTATGGGCTCGGTCTTACACGTGCCAATATGACATTAGACAATTACAGATATATTCTCTTTGAGAATGAGCGTGTGTGGCAGGCGATCCAGAACAGTCTTGTCCTCGCCCTCGTCACGATGCTCGCTTGTCTGATTATAGGCTCAGGATTTGCATATATACGGGTACGTAAGCCTAATCGATTCAATAAAATGGCCGAGCTGGCCACTGCTGTTCCTTACACCTTACCTGGTATCGTGTTCGCCCTGTCCATGATTCTGGTATGGATGGAGCCGATCCCTGGCTGGAACCCTGGCATCTATGGGACGATGACCATTTTGTTTATCGCATATATCTGTCGATTTCTTATTCTTCAGATTCGTTCAAGTGTCACTTCATTCATGCAGCTGGATTCATCGATGGAGGAGGCTGCACGGATCTCCGGGGCAGGTTTCTGGCGCAAGTGGACGGCAGTTTTGCTGCCATTATTGCTGCCGGGTATTCTGACAGGAGGCATGTTGGTCTTCCTGACTGCCCTGACCGAGCTTACCGTATCGGCACTGTTATATTCTTCGGGTTCACAGACTATTGGTGTCACCATATTTAGTTTTGAGCAGGCAGGGGATACCCTCTATTCAACCGCATTGTCCAGTCTGATTGTCGCACTTATTGCGGCAGGAGGAGTAATATTGCTCATCGCTCAGCGATGGGCTGCACGTAAGGGAGTGAAGTCATGAGTATCCAGATCAAACAGGTTAGCAAATCCTTCGGCAGTTTCCAGGCACTTCATTCCATTGACTTAACGATTAAGGATGGAGAATTCGTAGCGATCCTTGGACCGTCAGGTTGTGGGAAAACTACATTACTGCGCATTCTTGCCGGATTCGAGCAGGCGAGTAGCGGCGAGGTTCTCATGGATGACCTGGTGGTTGCAGGCTCAGGGACATTGCTTCCCCCGGAAAAACGAAGAATCGGCATGGTATTCCAGTCCTTTGCACTGTGGCCGCATATGAATGTGGCTGAGCACATCCGCTTCCCCATACGGACACACAAATCAACACCTTCTCATATTAAAAATAACGAACAGAACCGGATCCATGAAGTTCTGAATATGTCGGGACTTTCACATCTGGCAGACCGCATGCCTCATGAGCTGTCCGGGGGACAAAAACAACGCGTCGCTATCGCACGGGCCATCGCTCCCCAACCATCACTGCTGCTGATGGATGAACCTCTCAGCAGTCTGGATGCCATGCTTCGCATGGATATGCGACGTGAGATTCAACAGGTACACCGAAATACCGAATCGGCTGTAGTCTACGTTACGCATGATCAAGGCGAAGCCCTTGCTATGGCTGACCGCATCATCGTTATGAAAGATGGACGGATTGAGCAGGCTGGAACGCCGCAGGAAATTTATTTGCGGCCGGAGACCGAATTCGTAGCGAGATTCGTTTCAAAATCCAACTTGGTCACAGGTAACTGGGATGCAGATGTCTTCATGCCTAAGGGCGGTACGAATATTTCCTGGCCTGGCAAGCAGGTTGCGAACTATTTCAAATCACACGGCTTATATCCCGTCAGGCCGGATCAGTTCCAACTGCAGCCTTCAGGCAAAGCCGGGATATCGGGTGAGATTGTCAATGTCCAGTTTCAAGGGAAAGAATTTCATTATGACATCCGCAGCGATGATACACGTTGGGAAGTCATCTCTCCCCTTCCATTCTCCCTGAACGACCAAGTGAGTCTGAGTCTTTCTTCCGTCAGCGGCGAAGGAGTGTGACGTTTTGATTCAAACCAAGAAACTGATTTTCTTTGACATCGATGGTACTCTTCTGGATCGTCATAATCGGATTCCCGCTTCCGCGAAGCAAGCCGTTCAGACGTTAAAAGAAGCCGGTCATACGGTAGCATTGGCCTCAGGACGATCTCCTTTCATGTTGGAACAGGTTCGCCTTGAACTTGGACTGTCGTCTTATGTTAGCTTCAATGGACAATATGTGATTCATCAAGGGGAACTCATTCACAGCAATCCCATCCGGTCGGATGCTTTGAATCAACTGTCTGCATTCGCTGGCTTATCCGGACATCCACTCGTCTATCTTGATCATTCGCAAATGAGCTGCAGTCAGGATTATCACCCCCATGTAGACCTTTGCCTAACTTCGCTTGGCGTGACCCACCCTGGGGTTAATCAGCAATTCTGCAAAAACAGACTTATCTATCAGACGATGCTGTTCTGTTCACCAGAAGAGGAATCGTCCTACCGCGACAGGTTTCGTGATCTCCACTTTGTCCGCTGGCATCCGTTCTCCATGGATGTTCTGCCTGCGGGGGGCTCCAAAGCGGAAGGTGTTTCCAAACTTGCTGCCCGAATCGGATTTCCCCCTGAAAATGTGTATGCCTTCGGTGACAACTTCAATGATATGGAGATGTTTCGCTATGCAGGCTGTAGCATTGCCATGGGCAACGCCCCGTATCCTCTGCAACAAATAGCTTCCCATGTGACGACCCATGCAGAGCAAGACGGGATTTGGCATGGTCTGAAATGGGCTGGATTATTATAGAAGGAACAGTCACCTCCCCGTTATAAGTTACACCAGTCATACGAAAAAAAGACGCTCCCGGTAATCCAGGAACGTCTTTTTTTCTTGAATGAATTGGCCTTAAATGCAGCAGGCTGTTCCTTTAACATTGAATGATTTCAATTGCCTGCTGCCTGATTAGGAACCGTCTCGACCTCATAGGTACTATCCGTATTGGAAACACTCGAAACACCTGTCAGACTGGCAACGAAGGTTGTAACACTTTGTGGTGGCAGCGTGGCTGTAAAAGCACCACTGGATACACTAATGGGTGATCCTGCCTGCAGGTTTCTGCTGACGTCCGTGACCCAGGAGGAAACTGTAGAAGCATTGCCGTTTTGCAAAACAAATCTTTGACTTGCTGCCGAGGTACCTCTGTTGATTGCAACGATAACGACCTTGTTATCTCCTTTGTAAGCTGAGGTATATGTGTTCGTATCCGGATTTTTGGTTGCGTCAACCCTGACATAACCTGGACGAATGAATTTGGAGAAATGAGCCATATTGTAACCGCGTTTGCTGATTGTGCCGTCCTCTTTCATGGGACCGTACTGCCTGCGGATATACCACCAGACATACGCCTGAAAATCTGCTTCTACCATAGCATGGTGCATATGATAGGAGACGTCGAGCGCTTCTGGCCAGAGGTCAGCCGAATTATTGTTGCTGTTTGGATAATAAACTTCAGTCATCCAAAGTTCTTTCCCTGCGCCTTTCTGTTTGAACAACGGATAAGGGAAATTGCTGAACTGTGTTCCGTACGTATGGGCACCGAGAATATCCATATTGGCAAGAGCCTGCGGGTCATTCAATATGGGATCAGACATGTTTTTTAAATATTGGAACGACTCGGGTGCCATCACCTTGGTGTTGTTAATTGATCCGGCATTTTCTTTCATAAACCGAAGCATCTCCTGAGGCGTCCACCAAGTCCAATCATGTGCATAATCCGGCTCGTTTTGTACGGAAATCGCATACAGATTTACACCATTATTTTTCATATAGGTAACAAAATCATTCAGGTGCTGCGTATATGCGGCATATTTGTCGTATTTGAGTCGTTTGGCATTTGTATCCCCGTTGCGATTAAAGGTTTCAATCATGTCACTGGGCGGATTCCATGGTGAAGCAAATACGAGAGCTCCCTGTTCAATGGCACGTTTGGCTGTGGGGACTTCGCGATACCAGTTATTCCGATCCGGGTCGACATAAATTCGCAATATAGAGAAGCCGAGTTGATTCTGACCGTTACCAAAAGCGGTTTCCCGTTGCGCCGCTGTAAGGTCTCCGATCCAGGCAGGATGATTAATTCCTCCAAAGCCCCGTATAATCTGTTTTTCTGCCGACAGGTTAATCGTTACATCACTGGCTGCAGACACCTTCACTGGCATTTGTGCCGTGATCATAACGGGCAGAGCAGTCAAGCAGGCAAGTATTACGCTAATCGTTTTTTTGAAACGTACACTCATTAACCTCATCCTCCTCTTCAAATAAAGAATCCTGTACATTGTACTAACCCATGAGAAACTAATTGGAGAGCGCTTACTATATGAACTGAATCATGGCAGGTTTATTACATAATAAGGTAATTAAGGAACATTTTCATTGCATATTCCGTTCCGTTTATTGCGTGAAAGGACAAGAAGGTTCATTTATAAACAACAAGAGCGAAGTTTGGTTCGTAAAGAAAAAGTATATAAAGAAAAAGCCACTACATTAGTGGCTTTCATCGGAAAACGTACAGACTCAAATAGATGATTTTTTTATAAGATTAGGATGTTCAGGTTGTAACAGAGATCCAATTAATATCGAATTTTATATAAACAGGTTATGATTTGCCTGAGCCGCTTGTCCCAAATAATAACCCACGCCACCAATGGTAACCTGATCCATTATTTCTTCACGTTGAATGCCCATTAGATCCATGGACATCTGGCAAGCCACCATCTCAACGCCTTGCTCAGCTGCGGTCTGTATCAGTTCCTCCAGAGAAGCAACATTGTTATTTTTCATCAGACCGCGGATCATTTTTGGCCCGATTCCCAGCATGTTCATTTTGGACATACCCAGCTTGCGGCTGCTGCTTGGCAGCATCATGTTAAACATTCGGCCTATCCCTGTTTTGGATACAGGTTGTGGCTGCTGCTTGCGGATGATATTCAATCCCCAGAAGGTAAAGAACATCGTTACTTTTCGTCCACTTGCCGCTGCCCCATTCGCAATAATAAATGACGCAATGGCCTTATCCAGATCGCCGCTGAAAACAACCAACGTACTTGCAGGCTCAGCTTCAGGAGTTTGCTTAGCTGAGGATACGGGTTGGGCTGTGTTCTTGGCAAGTACCGCCTCAATAATGCTCCCCTTCCCACGTTCCAACTGTAGAAGTGTGGAGCCTGACATGGTTGCCCATGCCTTGACGTCTTCATAAAATCCCGGATCGGAAGCTTTTACGCGCAGGGTCTGTCCGTCTGTCAGTTGATCCATTTTTTTCTTGACCTGGATTAGCGGACCGGGACAACTTAAACCGCATACGTTCAGTTCATTATCAATATGCAAAGGTTGCATTAACGACGGCTGGGTCGGCTCCAATGCAGCTTCTTTGGTAGCAGGCAGTTGTTCGACAGAACTCTGACCGTTTGTATTATCATGACTTTCTGTAAAAAATGGTGTGGGCATAAATTGCGCTTGACGGTATGTTTTATAGCCTCCACTCAGGTTTTTCACTTTAAAGCCATGCTGTCGTAAAATTTGCGAAGCTGTATATCCGCGCAAGCCGACCTGGCAGTAGACCCAGATTTCTTTAGAGGAATCCAATTCATGAATACGCTGACGAAGCTCATCCACTGAAACATTTAATGAACCCGGAATGTTCCCATTACGATACTCCAGTTCGCTGCGCACATCGAGCAATATAGACTGTTCGGGTTCGCGTGCAGACAACTGATCATAGGTGAACGTGTCTACCCGCCCAGTCATGATATTTTCTGCTGCATATCCAGCCATGTTAACCGGATCTTTCGCAGAGGAATATGGCGGTGCATAACTCAGCTCAAGCTCAGCCAGATCGCTGATGTGACCGCCAAAATGTATGGCTACCGCAATGTCATCTATTCGTTTATCCACTCCGTCATAACCGACGGCCTGAGCGCCAAGAATTTTACCATCCGGTGCAAACAGCAGCTTGAGAGTGATCGCGCTGGAACCTGGATAATACGAGGCGTGAGAGCCAGGGTGTACGATAACCGTGCGATAATCAATTCCGAGACGTTTTAGTGTTTTTTCATTACTGCCGGTTGAAGCACCGGTCATTCCAAATACTTTAATAATGGACGTCCCTTGTGTTCCTTTGTACGTTGAATGTAATCCCGCAATCCGATCGGCAACAATGCGTCCTTGCTTATTGGCAGGTCCAGCCAGCGGAATCGCAGTCTTCGTTCCATGAATATAATCATTTACTTCAATGGCATCACCGACTGCATAGATATGCGGTACACTGCTCTCCAGCGCTTCGTTGACCATAATATGTCCACGTGCACCCAGGGAAACACCGCTATGTTGCAGAAAAGAAGTATCCGGAGCTACGCCTATCGCCAGAATGACCAGATCTGCGGACAGAATCTGACCATCGGCAAGCTCCACACCAATCCCTTGTTCACGTGATTGGAAACCCTGAACACGCTGTGAAAATAGCAGCTTAACGCCATGCTGCTCCATTTCCTGTGCCAGTGCCGCTGCCAGCTCGGGATCAAATGGGGTGAGCAGCTGTCCGTTACCCTCGACCAGTGTGACGTCCAGTCCTGCTTCTTTTAAATTTTCTGCCATTTCAACACCGATAAATCCACCACCAATAACGATTGAAGAAGCGTTGTTATCTGAATTCACTTGCTCTTTGATGCGGTCAATATCCGGTATGCTGCGAACGGTGAAAATAAGCGGGTTGTCCTTCCCCGGCAGATCAGGAATAATAGGCCGTGCACCTGGTGACAAAATTAGCTCGTCGTAGCTTTCTTCATATTGTCCGCGCTCATGGCTCTGTACCTGAACCGTTCGATTGTCCGGATTAATCGCGATGACTTCACTCTTCGTACGTACATCGATTCGAAAACGATCCGCCATTCCTTTGGGTGTTTGTACCAACAGACGATCGCGGTCAGCGATCGTGCCTCCAATATAATAAGGTAACCCACAATTGGCAAATGAAATATAGGGTCCTTTCTCAAATATAATGATTTCGGCGTGTTCATCCAGGCGGCGCAGGCGAGCAGCAGCAGATGCGCCCCCTGCTACGCCACCAACAATCAATACTTTTTTGCTCATGATTCACAATCGTCCTCTCCAAAAAGAATAGGTATAATCTGTTCAATCCGTTGATCCGCAAGCACGTAATTCACTTCAAGGCCATTGCGCTCAGTGGCGACAATACCTGCACTGCGCAGCTTCTGCAAATGCTGAGATACGGTTGATTGCGGCAGATCAAGACACTCCTGCATATATGAAACGTTACATTTCTTTTTGCGCATCAGCCCACGTACAATGCACAAACGAATGGGATGAGATAAAGCTTTCAGCAGATTAGCAGGTTCGTCGAACTGCTTAAGATCACTACTATCAAAGGCAGGTGTATTCAAACTCATTCCTCCTAAAACGTTATATTGTAATATTACGATATAGTGATGTAGATGTCAAATGGCAAAACCTAATCAGGATTCGGATCACCTGATCCCCCGAATGATCAGACAACAAAAAAACGGTTTGACAGGATAGAGTCTAACCGTTTAAATCAGGTTTCACTAAGTTAAGTGATCCAAGAGATCTAAATCAAATTTTAAAAAGCAATTGGGAGAATTGATACAGTCCATTCTTCCATACTGGCCAATCATGCCCACCTTGTTCCTCATTCCAAATATGAGAAATGCCGTGCTGAGCCAAATAAGCATGCATTTGATCACTGATATGTTTGAGGTTATCCTGATCTCCACAGGAAAGCCAAAGGTTTCTCACAAGCCCGGTAATCTCACTCGGATTAGGGATGAGCACTTCCGGAGCACGCGTGTTTGGGGCAGCGGAAAAGGCTCCAATCCATGCAAATCGATCGAGATTACTCCATCCGATATTTAAGGATTGACCACCGCCCATCGATAAACCGGCAATCGCGCGGTTTTCCCGATTGATCCACACCGGGTAATTCTCTTCAATATAAGGAATTAAATCGTCAAGCAGGTCGGATTCAAATCTCTCGAACGCTTGAATTTTATCCGGATCAAACAGATCCCCCTCTGCTCGATCATTCGGCATCGCGCGGCCATTGGGGAAAACGACAATCATCGGCTCAAGCTTGCCATCGTCGTACAGATTATCGAGAATGACCTGAGGAGTGCCATGATTGTACCACTCAGTTTCATCCCCGCCTATGCCATGTAAAAGATACAGGACATTATACGTATTATCCGAAGAAAATCCGGGAGGCGTATACACCATTGCTTTGCGCGAATTCCCCACCGTGGTCGAGGGATATTCCACCGTCTCAATGATCCCGCGCGGTATGCCCTCCCTATACTGGTCATATCCTTTTGGTGCTGCGATCATCCTCATTCTCCTCTCCTACACTTGCATCTCAAGCTTCTATTGAGCCAGATGCCATTGTTAATCGACATAACCAAACCCCAATATCGTAAACGATTTGTCTTCATGACCTTCGGCCATTCCAATCTCAATGATGTGCTCGCTGGACTGCTTCTCATCGAACAGGAGCAGCACATGACAATGCGTCCAATTGATTTGATGCGGGTCAGCTTTATGGACCAGCTCCCCGTCCAAACATATATTTGCGGTACCAAACTCATCACTTGCAGAATCCTTGAAAATCAGAATGAGCCGCTTGCTCCGCAGAATCATCTTGAAGCTGCCAGCTTGACTCCCGCTCTCTCTAGAATACATCCAGTTATTAGGAAAATGAGCCGTGCCGTATGGATCATCATCCATCTCAGCCATTTGCAGATCCGTATCCGTTTCTCCAAAACCTCCCACATCGATGCGGGCGACGCTCTCGCCATTCAGTCGGTCCAGCAGCTTCACATCGACAAATGCATTTCCGATTAGTGGTGGTTTATTAATCATATCCTTTCCATGATCCAGGTCAGAACGATCCGTTACCTCAAACAGCCAGCCCAGACAGTCGGCCATGATGAGATGCCCGGCATTGGTCGGATGATAGATGTCATGGAAGTATTGCTCTTTGGAGATGAGTCTTCCTTCCTCAGAGGGAAGTTGAAACTGTTCTACAACCGCATCTTTCACACTTACCATCGGGAGGTTGTAGTGCCAACCTACAGGTGCCAGCTGATCCTGCAGATTCCAGTCGTTCTTAAATACGCTGAATAGCAGAATGACAGCAGGATCATTGTCAGCTCTTAGCGCTTGCAGCACAAGGCTTTCATAACATGTTCCTTCGGTTTCATCATCGGCATCGTTCACGGCGAACTCCACAATGACTATATCTGGCTTGACCTCCCCTTCTCTAAGTACATCCCGATGATAGCGGATTACACCAAGCTCGGAAGGTGTTCCGCCTAACCCGGCCTTAATAAAACGTAGTGAGCTGTTACTTGTTGGAGCGAACATTTTCTTGAAAAGGTGAAAGGATTGATATGCATAACAATTCATATGAATCGGTTCAGCCCCGGCACCTTGAGTAATCGAGCCACCGATGTATGCAATCGTTACATGCTCACCGCGTTTTGTTTTCTCGATAGCCTTCTTCAGTCTGACATTATGACCTTTATGCAGCAGCGATTTTGCAATTAGATTACGATAAGCTTGCGACTCGAAGTTCAAGGATGTCTCACTCATGTCCTGCATGAAAAATCATCCCTTCCCGGATAAATGAGAGTAACATCGTATGCTAACAGATGTCTTTTATACTTTATTAACTTAAAGTCTAACGCTCGCACGTAAAGCAGACAACCTGTTAAATGCTATGTCTTTACCTGACAAAGTATAGTTTGTATTCCAATACCCAGCCTTCTGGCAGCCAATTTTGAATGTCAATCCGTCAGGTGAAAGTATAGGACTGTCCAGCCTCTGCATTAAAGGAAATGGGCTTGAGACCAGGGCCTTGCAACTGACAAACACCAGTGTTTGTACTTTTTACGGTTACTGTAGTCACCTCCCCCATCTTCCAGGAGAAATCGAGTGTATATCCGCCTCGGGCTCTGAGGCCTCTAACACTCCCTTCATGCCACTGGACAGGTACAGCAGGCAGAAGCCGAATCACGTCAGTGTGACTCTGAAGTAACATCTCGGCAATTCCCGATGCTCCACCAAAGTTGCCGTCAATCTGAAACGGTGGGTGATTGTCAAAAAGATTAGGCAACGTTGAGTGCTCCAACAGAGCTCTGACATTTTCGTAAGCCATCTCTCCATCCTCAAGGCGTGCCCAGAAGTGAATGATCCAGGCACGGCTCCAGCCCGTGTGTCCACCGCCATTTTCCAACCTGCGCTCAAGCGTGATTCGTGCAGCCTTCGCCAATTCCGGCGTATGTGCTGGAGTGAAACATTCTCCAGGATACAGCCCGAATAGATGCGAGATGTGTCGATGGCCTGGTTCCACTTCTTCATAATCCTCCATCCACTCCTGAATTTGGCCGTTCTTGCCGATCTGCGGCTTCGGGATTCGCTTCAGGGCATCAGCGAGTTCTTTCCTGAATGAATGGTCTCTTCCAATCATCTCGGCACTGCGAATACAAGCGTTGAACAGTGCTTCGATGATCTGAAAATCCATTGAAGCCCCAGCGCAAAGCACCCCAATCTCGCCACTAGGCAGCTTATAGCTGTTCTCAGGAGAGACGGATGGACAAGTAATCAGACGGCCTTCTGCATCCTCGATCAGATAGTCCAGGAGAAATTCGGCCGATTCCTTCATGGTTTCATAGGCCTGTTCCAAAAAAATGCGATTCTGACTATAGCGATAATGCTCCCACAAATGCAAGCATAACCAAGCAGCTCCCATCGGCCAGAACGAAGCTGGAAGATAGGTATCCTGAGGCGCTGTGTCTGCCCAAATATCCGTATTGTGATGTGCCGTAAACCCTCGGCAATCATACATAACCCGTGCCGTGATTCGGCCCGGCTCCCGCATTCTCTCAATCAGATCGAACAATGGCTCGTGACACTCTGCAAGATTGCAGTTTTCGGCCAGCCAGTAATTCATTTGTGCATTAATGTTGATCGTAAATTTACTATCCCACGGAGGTGTAAAACTGTCATTCCATATCCCTTGAAGATTTGCAGGCAAAGAGCCTGGTCGGCTGGAGGAAATGAGCAGATAACGGCCATACTGAAAATAGGTCTCTATCAATCCCGGGTCCTCTGATCCCTTTTGGAATTCTTCTAATCTTTTGTCAGTTGGAAGTTCATTACGATCAGAGCTCTTTGTCAGATCCAATGCTACTCTGTTGTAGAGTTCACCATAATCCGTTGTGTGCCTTTCAAGCAGCGTATCATAAGGAATCCTGCCAAGCTCTTCCAGGAGAAGTTTACAGTGTGACTCCGGATCTTCCTGACGGAAAGTCGTTCCCGCAGCAAGCATCAGTGTGACCGAGGTCGCGCCCTCCACCAGCAGGTACTCGCCCAGAAGGCGGCAGGAACCCTCTTTTGGTACCGCTTTCATAACAGCAGCAAAAGAACTACCCTCTTTACCACCGCATTCACCAAGCATGATCAGGCCGCTCTGGTCCCACTTCTTTGTTTTTTCCATGTACCTCCAATTCTGTCGGTTGAATCGGGCTTTTATCGATACTGCATTCTTTGTATCTGCGGAGATTCGAAGTATGATGGCCTGATCCGGGTGGCTGGCAAACAGCTCACGTGAATAACGGATGCTGTTGACCTGATAGCTTACCCTTGAAACGCCCCGTTCCAAATCAAGCTCACGTACATAATCCTCGACAGGACCATCATGATGGCTTAACGATAACTGCAGTTCCCCAAGTGGCACATAATGTCGCTGCGCCTCTGGAAGTCCCGCCATCGTCATGGAAGCAATCTCTTCAGCCTCCCGAAGTTTCCCTTCCATAATGAACTTGCGGATACGAGGCAGATTAGGGAGTGCATCTTCATTGTTACGATCACGAGCTCCACCGTACCACATGGAATCCTCATTCAACTGCAAGCGTTCCTCGGCTACGCCTCCAAATATCATTGCACCAAGGCGACCATTTCCAATTGGCAGAGCCTCGTTCCACACCTTGGCAGGTTTGCTGTACCACATGCGTTGATGATTCTGATTTGCTTCTGTCATTGTGTTCCTCCCATATTCATATTCGATACAACTTTTAGGGCTATAATTCATTTTAACATTCAAATATGGAAAGAAAATGACGTAATCCAGCCAATCAGTACTCTTTCATGATATGTATATTTTTCTTCATGCCAATAGCTCGGGCCAAAATACTGTAATTTTATAAGTGAATGCTTTAATTTGATAAGTAGCCCGCATGATATACTTTAGCAAGTATGATTGACTAAAAGGAGGCAACGAATTTGACTCACACTATTGAAGGCGCTTACACTACCTCTGAATACAGAAATATGTTTTTGGAACTCGGTTATACGGATGAGGAAATCAAGGCAAGAATCAAGGACACTTGGACCGAACTGTTCTACGGTGACCCGGATACACGCATCTATCACCCCATGGGTGAGGACAAAGGATACATCCTTGACACTGGCAATCTTGATGTGCGTTCCGAAGGCATGTCTTACGGCATGATGATGGCTGTGCAAATGAACAAAAAAGAAGAGTTCGATCGACTCTGGAATTTCTCGAAAACATTCATGCAGCATGCGGAAGGTCGATACAAGGATTATTTTGCATGGCATTGCAAACCTGATGGCACGCGAATATCGCAAGGCCCAGCACCGGACGGAGAAGAATTTTTTGCAATGGCCCTTTTCTTTGCCTCCAACCGCTGGGGAGATGGACCCCCGCCATATGATTATGCAGAGCAAGCGAGAACAGTATTACATGCATGCCTGCATCAAGGAGAACATGGCGAAGGCGATCCGATGTGGGACCCGGAAACGAAATTAATCAAGTTCATACCGGAATCACCGTTTAGCGACCCCTCCTATCATCTGCCCCATTTTTATGAACTGTTCGCAAAATACGCAGATGAGTGCGATCAAGCTTTTTGGAAAAAGGCTGCGGCAACCAGCCGGGCGTATCTGCACAAAGCCTGTCACCCGGTGACCGGACTCTCACCCGAGTACGCCAATTTTGACGGCACACCCGCACCGCCACAACGTCATGGAGATTTCAGACACTTTTACAGTGATGCTTACCGGGTTGCGGCCAATATAGCCCTCGACTGGGAATGGTTCCGTAAGGATCACTGGCAAGTGGAGCAGTCCAATCGCATACAGACTTTTTTCAGTGAAATTGAAGTATCTGATTATCGTCGCTATACCATTGAAGGTGAGCCTTTCGACGAGCCATCGCTGCATCCGGTTGGGCTCCTCGCTACCAATGCCATGGCTTCTCTGGCAGCAGACGGTCCACATGCAAGCCAGTTCGTGCACCAGTTTTGGAACACGCCGCTGCGCAAAGGTGTGCGCCGATACTATGACAACTGTCTTTATTTCTTTAGTCTGCTGGCTTTGAGCGGCAACTATCGTATCTATTAATATAGATTTCAGGGCCATATTTCCGCCTATTTCAAGCCGTAAACGTAAACTGTCTACAGGATTGAGATAGGTGGGTCACTCCCCTCAACGCCATTGAAATTCTGACGGGACAAAAGCCGAAAACGGCTGGGAATACGAAATCTACATCAAAAACGATCATACCATTGATTATCGCATTCACAGCGGGATGGTTGCAGGACGTTGGGTGCGGGATCAGGAAGTCAACATTGTGAAATTAACCGAGGGTGTCTACAAAGTATCATGGACCGAGCCGACTGGGAACAGATGTTTCCCTTAATTTTATGCCGCGCGAGAAGCGGATGCACGGGATTATTTTTTTCCCGAAATGGGTTCATGAGCATCCGGAAATTACCGTCTGCTACCAGAACGACTATATCGATCTCATGATCGAGTCACGCGAAAAGTATGAAACATATCCTAAATACGTCGTTCCCAAATTTGCCGATATCACATTTATGGAAAATGCCGGGATCGACAATCAGAAGCTTATTTCCATCGCGCCTTATCCCGGTATGACCGACGATATTCGTGCCGGAAAACTGAAATAGACGCTTCATTGCAACATAAAATTTCAATATATCTAACCCAAAACGTTCCCGCTCGCATCGTATTCCTGCGAATCGGGAACGTTTTGGGGTATGCAAATCCAGGCAACCAATGTCACTTTTCTGCCCTCACCCTATTCTCTTCAAGGACAAGTTGTCCCTTCTTGCTCATAAGCCGCGCTGCCCACCTCGGCCATTGAGAATCGTTGGACACCAGGAGAATCATTTTTCAAATCCAGATAGACCGAGTACTGTTCTTCCTCCACGCGAAACAGCGGGATGAATTTCACTTGATTCCCCTGCTCACTCTCTGCGGCGAATGCCAGTTGTTCCTGGGGAAGTCTGACGATTTTCTCATGCAGATTGCCCTCGGTAATTCCCTTCAATATTGTGTATTCCCCCAGTTGTGCAAGCAGAATACTGCCATACATTACCGCTGCCATGCTGTCCGAGCCTTGCAGTGGGACCAGATGCAGCTCGGCAGCGATTGCGATCTCGATTATATCCCGATCATGAAATTCGTGCTGAATGACGATGTACCCGTTGTTATGTTCCAGTTCCACCGGCACCGAGTTGATCTTCACCGCTTTGACAGACTTTGCTTTCAGGAGCAATGCTAGTGTCACGGGTATGAGCGTCTCAATCACCAGGGTGGACGTAAACCCATCAGGAAAACGGGTATGCTGCACAATGCTGGTGTGCTCGCTCCATTCCACCGTTGACGATATGAATGCATTCAACAGCAGCATGTTTTCGCTTTTGAACCAGATATTTTTCTGCAGCTCGCTCATCGCCTCGATTCCGGAAGCCGTACAGCACCAGAAGGAATCATTCGCGCTGCTGAAGGCTTTGGTTGCACCGCTCCCCATTGGCTGATGATATTGCGATAGCCCCGTTTGGCTGCTCGCGCTGTTCAGAATCGCGTTATATTTCAATGATTCCATATGATCCAGATATTCAACTGCTCCTGACCATGACAGCAATCTCTCCAGTATTCGCTCTGTGTTGTGCGCGCAGCAGCTCTCGCTCTCTCCACCTGTCAACGCATCCTCCAGTCTTCCGAATCCTCCCCAGTGTTCCGACTTTTCGGAAACTCCACCTTCAACAGGAGCTGCAGCCTTTGAGCTGCTATTGCCGTTTGCAAATGTTCTCCCCTTCAAGCATTCGTAAAAATGTAAGGCTGCCGCTCTGTATTGCTCCTCGCCAATAATATCATGACGGTGCATGGCCGCTATGATCATGGGGAGATGAGTGTTGGCGTGCAAATCTGCAAGTACATCCTGACCCTTGGCAAGGCGACCTACAAAATAGTCTCTGTCGAACAGCTGGGCAAGCTCCAGTATTTCGGCACTTCCTGTGAGATTATAGAGTGAGTACAGCGCATCTCCCATGCCTCCGAACTCATTAGCCGGGTTCAGCCGTGTGCAGCGGAGAATACCATCGATTTTCCAAAAGGAGAGCTTTGTGAACCGCCCATGAATATAGAGGGCCAGGTTCACAGCAATCTTCAGTGCCTTCGAGTTGCTCAGGTAAACATGGCAATCGATAAGTCCCTGCATAATTTTGTGCAGAGTATAATACGGGGCCCATACTTTCCGATTCTCCTCGCTTTCCAGCAGATCGAGCTGATCCTCACCAAATGCACTCACATATCCGTTGGGCTGAGCACAGGATTCCATGATGTCCACAATCTCGCTGGCTTTGCTGTGAAGCACCTGATCCTGATCGGCAAAGGCGTATTTGGCACAAGCCGAAAGGAAATGTCCAGCGAAATGTCCCCTAAGGCCGCAATCCTCAGCTTCCCAACCCCCAAGCGGCTCGGTATGAGAAGCTATTCCCGCATTATGTTTGAATGTATGCATAAGCCGGTTAACATCAAATGAAGCAAGGTACGATTTGATGTATTGCCGGCGGGTAGCAAATTCATTTCTATTTAACCTCACTTCATTCAATCCAAAATTGGCAAACAATATCGGTCACCTCCATTCCCGCTCTTTATTTAGAAATGGATGAAGAATCATACGAAGACTGCATGATTTCCAGATAACGCTTGATGTTCAGGCCCTCCAGCCCTTTCACGTAATCATCCCAATCCTTATCCAGACTCTTCGCTCCTGTAATGAATTGCAGCGCATTCTGGTCAATATAATCCTTGAGATTTGTCTGCATCATGCTTGTTTCATCGGCGCTTGCCGGATCCACCCATAGCGCCCAATGCGGAAACACTTCATCGGGTTCTTTGCCTTCCATCAACAGCGTTGCCTCATAAAGTCGTCGCTCATATCCGTCACCTGCGTAGATGTCCTTGCCCTGAACTTCGGCATCACGGTATGCCCTGTGGTGATTGTACTGACTCAGCGCACCCCAGCTGTCATTGCGTGGCTCTGCTCCTGTTGGGAGTGGAATTGCTTTGTAGAGTGGCTGCACTTGATCATTCAGGGCCACTTCCCCTTCTTGCGGCTTGCGCCAGCTTGTGCCCTCCTCACCAAGATATGCACTCATGGCTCCTTCTTCTGTGTAGAGATAATCCAGCATTTGAATGGCTGCAATCTGCGTTTCTTCGCTTGCCTTGTTCGTCAGCACAAACGACGCCCCAGGATCAATCGGATAGTTGTAGGTTGCATAGCTGGCATGCGGTCCTTGCAGTGGAGGAATCGCGTTATAGTCCTTGCCATAAGGCGAGCCCTCATCGGTATTCACAAAAAGGGCCGGGTGCATGGCTGCACCTGCGCCTAACAGTTGTGCATCAGCATTATCACCGATTTTCTTGAATGCGCCCGAATTCTGTGTAAAGGCACCTGGATCAATCAGACCTGCTTCGTAGAGGGATTGGATATAGGCAAGTCCCTCCTTCCATTCCGATTTATTGGCAGCAGTGTCTACCTTGCCATCCTTAACGAGAAGATACGTTCTGTCGTCGTCATAAATGAAGGCATTCATCAGATACGGAATAATGTGCACGCCAAAATTTTCAATGGAGCCGCTAAGCGGTACTTCGTCCGCCTTGCCATTCCCGTTGGGGTCCTTTGTTTTGAACGCCTCAAGCACCCCTTTGAAGTCCTCCAAGGTTTTGGGCTCAGCTAATCCAAGCTGCTTCAGCCATTTTGTATTGAGCCACATCTTGTTAGGATAGGAGCAGTGGAAGCATTCATTCAAGCCCGTCAGACCATAGATATTGCCATCAGGAGCCGTGTTAATCGCTTTATAATATTCGTTGCTGTCCAGCACCTTTTTAATATTCGGAGCATATTTGTCGATCAGATCGTTGAGTGGCACGATGACACCTTGCTGGCCGAATTTCAACAAGTCCGTTTGCGAAAATCGATCTACCCATGGAATGAGCAGGTACAGATCGGGATAGTCTCCCGAAGCCAACGAGATTTGTCTCTTCTCCGATGCTCCGTCAAACGGAACTGTCGTCCAATTAAAATGGATGTTGAACTTGTCTTCCATCTTTTTGGTGAATTTATTGGTTTGAAGATTCGTATCCGAACCTTGATGTGCAAATACATTAATAGAAACTTTATTGCCGGAGGTACCCTCCCCCTTCAATCCGTTGCCTCGTTCGGTGGATGAACATCCCGTGAGCGCCACGCCAAGAAGAAGCAGGCAGGCAAATATGATGGACCCTGGTTTTCTCAAAAAAAATCCTCTCCTTTACTGATGATTGTAAAACGTCAGCCTTTGACCGAGCCAATCAGCATGCCCTGCACAAAATAGCGCTGAACGAAGGGATAGATAACCAGCACCGGCAAGCTGGCCATGACGATTAACGAGAATTTCATTAACTCCGCCATTTGCTGCTGCTTCAACATTTCCCCCGCGTCCATGTTTCCGGTACCATTGTTCAAAATGAGGATGCTCCGCAAAATTAGCTGCAACGGATAAAGCGATTGCGATTTTAAGTAAATCAATGCATCGAAGTACGCATTCCACTGCCCGACTGCATACATCAGCGATAACACCGCAACGATTGGCTTCGCCAGAGGCAGAATGACGCTGAAAATAAAACGGATATCACTGCATCCGTCAATGTCGGCTGCTTCGGACAGTTCCTCTGGAATGGAATTTTGAAAGAACGTGCGCGCTATGATGACCTGCCACACCCAGATGGCATTGGGGATCAGCAGCGCCCAGCGGGTATCGATCAATCCCAGTGTTTTGACTACGAGATAAGTTGGGATCAATCCGCCGGAGAAGAGCATGGTGAACGTGATGAACATCATCAGTGGGCTGCGTCCGACAAAGGTTTTTTTGGAAAGCGGGTAAGCGATCATGATCGTCAGCGCTACGCTGATCAGCGTGCCGCTTACGGTGTAAAACAAGGAATTGGCATATCCGGTAATGACCTGATCGTTCTGCAATACCGCCTTGTATCCATCCAGCGTCAAGTCAACCGGCCACAGCCAGACTTTCCCGGAAGAGACAGCGGCTGGACTGCTTAGGGAAGAGCTAACGATATAGATTAGCGGGTAAAGCACGGCAATTAAAATGACAATCAGAGCGATGTAGATGATGGTCATGAATATTCGGTCCCCAAAGGACTCCCTGATCGTGGGTTTCCCTTTATTCGTCGAACGGCGTAAGTATGTCTGTAACTCGCTCATCAGATGAACTTCCTCCCTTCTGAGGCCTAGTGCACTACCACAGGCTTGTATTGGACAATCGCTTCGCGGCTGCGTTCACGGTCAGCAGCAGGATCAGGTTAATCAGGGAATTAAACAGGCCAACCGCCGTTGCAAAGCTGTAATTGGCGTTCAGCAGCCCCATTTTGTACACGTAGGTAGAAATTATTTCAGAAGCCGACAAATTCAACGGATTTTGGAGCAAATAAATTTTCTCAAATCCGACCGCCATGATGTTGCCAACGCTCAGGATCAGAATGATCACTGCCGCAGGCAGTATGCCAGGCAGATCAACGTTCAATATTTTTTGGAAACGGCTTGCGCCGTCGACTTTAGCCGCTTCATACAGCGAAGGGTCGATGCCAGCCAACGCTGCCAAATAAATCACTGCGGAGTATCCCATGCTTTGCCACACGTCGGAGAACACATATAAAGACCGGAACAATCCCGGCTCTCCCAGGAAATTCACCGCTTCCAACCCCAGAGCGCCCAGAATCGTATTAACGATGCCAAGCCGGGGAGAAAGAAATAACATGATTATGGATACCATAACCACGGTCGAAATAAAGTAGGGAGCGTAGGTAACCATCTGAACGGTTTTCTTGAACGTTGCGCTCTTGACTTCGTTCAGTGCCAGCGCCAGCAAAATGGGCACCGGAAAGCCGACAATTAACTGATAGAAGGAAATATACAGCGTGTTTTTGATCAGGGTGGCGAAGGCGGGATTTTGGAAAAGCAATTCAAAATACTTGGTGCCTACCCACGGGCTGCCCCATACCCCCTTGATAACGTTGTAATCCTTGAATGCCAGGACCGCATTAGCCATCGGAACATACTTGAAAATGATGAAGTAAGCGACCGGTGGAAGGATTAGCAGATAGAGCTGCCAATGCCTCCGCAGACTTCTGGATACGGCTCGCTTGACAGCCGAGCGTCTGCTCTGCCTTGTTGCCGAAGCCACATTAGATATTGTCGTTCTCAGATTCATCCCCCCATGCGGTGGCCAGTAAGACTTTTTGGCAGACCGCTTTTTTTGGATAACGCATTTTTGATAGCGCTTTCTTGTTGGTAATCATAAGAGCGCTTCCCCGATTGCGTAAAGGTACACTTTATCGAATGAGGTACGAATCACGTACGACTTCATTTCATTTGATCTTCCATCTGCCGAAATGCACTTGGCAAGATGCCCCTAACGCGTTTGAAGGCTCTTCGGAACGAATGTGCGCTATTATATCCGGTTGTCTGTGCAATCTCATCAATCGTCTGCTGGCTCTCAAGCAGCAACTCAGCTGCTTTGCTGATTCGCACCACCTCTACATAGTCGGAAAGGTTCTCTCCGGTATGCTCCTTGAATAATTGGGAGATATATTTTTCCGGTTTGCCCATTTGTTCCGCAATCCGGTACACCGTCAGGTTCGCATCGGTATAATGCTTCTGGATGTAAGCCATTGTTTCATTGACAATTTCCGCATGCATGTTGGATTTTTTACGTTGCACGTTCTGGCAGACCTCTTCCGCCAGCTGATGGAACTTGTCCCGCAATACGGCAACACTGTCCGTGACCTGAATCCCAGTGATCCGATTCTTGAACTCCTCGACAAGCGCTTCATCCAGCATGATCTTAGGCTCCAGCTTTAGAAATGTTCCCCTTAATTCCATTATAAATTGCTGTGTCATATCGTACGACAGCTCTTGCTCTGCGAAGTTTCGGCTAAACAGTTGATCCAAGTTACGCTTGGATTCTTCCATCTCTCCCGCCTTAAGCGTATTTATCAGCCGCTGCTCGGACTCCATCGGATAGTAGTACAATTCGGTTTCCTTTACAGCGTTTTCGAATTTTACTAATTGGTCCGCCCCGATGTGAATGGCATATTCGAGCGCTTGTCTGGCCTCGTTGAACGAACGGCCAACGTCATTCCATACATCATATGAAGAACCGATACCGATGGTCGTCGATACCCGGTAGTCCTGATACACAGAATCCATCAGTTTCATCAATTGGGCTTCACATGTGAGCAAGGTTTGATCCAAAGCTTCATCCCTGAGCGGTAGCACAAAAGCAATCTGATCCGTTCCCCACTCCGTTATCAAAACATCCGCATTCCATGTCGTCAGCGCTTCACGCACGATTAGCCTCGCAACACTTAATTCTTGAATAATTTCTTCGCTATCCGGGCTGCCATAGCCATCCACTCTCATAATCCCCACAACCCCACGACTGGTATGAAGCGAAATGTCTGTCTGGGAAGAGATCGCCTCCAACTCACGGGTTGTATAAAACTCACCGTTCAACAAACGCTTGATGAACCCGTCTCGCAGCATCGGGAGCTGCTCATTCAAGGCATTTTTGAGAAGATGGTTGTTCGTAATAAGACTCGTAATATTGCTGGCCAAGAAATCGTACTCATTACTTATTTTTCCCGGTAGTCCGATATTCTGATCCCGAAACACGAACAAAAGCTTATGAATCGGCGCACTGTTGCGGTAAGCCAGTAAAAGTCCAATGATTAGTCCGAAACCAAGTGTGGCTAACGTGAAGGTAAAGGTAACCTGCTTGATCTGGTCTGCTTTTATCATTAACGCCCGTTCGGGAATGCCAGCCATGTAATTCCAGCCATTTTGATCAGAGCGAATGGAAATCAGCAGACGACCGTCTCCCATAGGCTGCACTTCACGATCCTTGGCAGCAGGAATATCCTTCAGTTGCTTTGCCTCACTTGTACTCATGCCACGCGAAAAAATGATGTTCCCATTGGCGTCTGTTACCAGTGTCCACCCTCCATATTGCTCCACAATATGTTGAGTCAGGCTCGCCATCTGATTCTCATCAATCATGACACCGATGGTAGCCTGAGGTTTGTTGAAGCTGTTTAAAGGAAGCGATTGAAGAAACGTAATGGCCGGAGCGTCCACAAGCAGATTACTGCGAATCTCCTGCTTGTAGTTCCGAAGGGGAATAATCTCGTTTAAATGTGGCTTTTTCAAAATGTTTTCTTTCCATTCTTCGAACGTCATGCCTTCCAGCGCATTGGTGGCGTAATAATGCTCAGGTCGGTAGTAAACGGTGGTAGGCGTGATGATGACATTATAATTCGGAATATATATGAAGAAATGAGACAAATAATCATTGGTGCTGCTGTACATAGACAGGCTGCGCTGCATACGGCCCAAACCATAAACATTATTAGCATCGAGCGGCTTGGGATCAGCAATTAAACGGTACAACTCCTGGTTAATCGCTAACTGCCTTGTGAAATCCTCGACCTGCATGAGATTTCGTTCAATAATTTCCTTGCCCAGGTTGAGCGATTTCAGACTGTTTTCAATGGAGCTTGTCCTCGCTGCTTCAATGGATGCCCTATAGGAGGCATATCCGGCAATTTGAGGAATCATCAGAATAATGAGATAAGAAACCATAAATCTGCGGAATAACGGCGTGAATTTGAACCATAGACGCTGCATTTGTACCTCCTTTTTGGTAAACGTTTACAAAATTGATTTGTTTCATAATACACCTTTCATTTGTGTGTGGTGAAGGTACACCTTAATCTTTTTGGTACAAATACTTGAAATTTTTGTACTAAACCACTAGCGGTTAATAGAGGACTACTTCTGAACACCAAAAAGAAACCTTCCCAGCCGCAATAGCTGGAAGGCTCCTTTTGTACATTTTGTTTAATTGACGGCTACAAACTTCCATTGCTGGTTGGTTCCGCCTGTGTAATCGTTTTGCTGCAATTTTGCACCGTCTGTCGTCGCAGAACCGGTTACCTCAATGGCTTTATTGCTATTCACGTTAATAATACTCCAGTACCCATTGCCCAGATCATTGATTTTGAAATGCTGCGCAGTGGTGTTTAAATTACTCATAAGCTGTACTGCCTCTCCGTTGGTACTGGTGCCATTTCGGATGTCGATCACCTTATCAGGCGAATTCACACTCGTCAAACTGTAAATTCCGCTAGCTATTTGATTCAGGACCCACTTTTGAGGATTGCCCCCCAGATCAGACCATTGCTGAAGCTGCAAGTTGTTCTCGTTTACCCCACCCGGTACATCAATAACCTTGTTCGAATGTCTGGACACAATCTTGTAGGTCGCACCCGAGACTAGACCGCTTGATGGAGTGCCACCGTTTGGATAGGTCTGAGCACGTTCATAGAACCATTCGAAGAGAAATCGTCCCATTGCGCTTCTTGAAGCATCACCGTCCCATTTCAATCCTGCCGTAGGATCAGCAAAGGAGCTTCGCTGTCCAGCATCCAGAATAAAACCGTTCATGTGAGCTGCAATACTTACATTGCCTGCCGCGTTGAAAATGGTCTTCGTATTGTTACCAAAGCCTTCATTGCTGCCATTGAACAGATTCCAGTATTCGGAATCGCCGGCTTTCTTTTTGAACCAAGTGACTTCGGTGATGTTAATCGGATAATTATCAGCAGCTGCCTTTACATTGGTATTCCATTGATCTTGCAGAATGGACATGTTGTCATATGCTCCGTAACCCGGATACCAGTGAACGGCATAACCGTAATTGTTCAGCGGGTCTGTCAACGGATGGCTTGCTGTCAGACTGTAGAATTGGTTATATCCCAAACCAGCGGCCCAGATGACATTATCCGCGCCTTGGCTCCGAATGGTCGAGATGATGGAATTCTGGAAATTGCGCAAGTCGTTCCAGTGGTCCACAAAGTCGTTCTCGCCGTTATAACCACCCCAATGTCCGTTCGCATAGGATTTTACCGGCTCGTTGATCAGCTCGAAATGTACATTATCGGCACTTTTTATCTCTGGACGAGCAGCGAGATAACCCCAGATCTGATTGAACTTTTGCAGATTGGCCGAAGTGGTGGCCTGATCATCCTTCAGTGTGAAATCGAGTCCAAGCGTAACATAGACGCCTTTGGTTTTGGCATATTGTATATAAGGAATAATGACGTTCTGTGTCACGGCTTGTACACCTGCAAAATTGTAGGTGCCTGCCGCCACATCGCCCATGTCCTCACGGTCAATGAACAGCCGAATCTGATTCATATTCCAGCCGTGGCTGCTTCCGTATTTCGGGCTTGTACTTGTGAATGTATCCGTAATATCCTTCAGGTAAGCCAATGTGGCAGCATGACGGTTGTTGCCATGAAGATTCAGATAATAATTGCTGTTCTGATATGTCCAGTAGGCGCCTGAAGGCTGATGCCAGCCACTTAGCACGACGGGCTGGTTACTACTGTTCACCAAGTTTTTGCCGCTGACATGAAGCTTGCCCATCGGCATGCCGACCCACGCTTCCGCACGTTCGGTTCCGAACGGCATAATAGACAATAGCAAACCGAGAATGATCATAAATTTACAAGATACCAACCATCTCTTCAATATAATCCCTCCTGAGCTTAAAGTGTAAAACGTTAAAACGGAAGGCAACACCTCCTTTACTATAAAGGGGCTAGACCTTCCAGCCCCCATTCAAGAGAGAATCATTATCCAACGATGCCAGTACGTTCAACACTTTCAACGAAATAACGCTGCACAAACAGATAAATGATGATTAAAGGCAGGATCGCCAGCAGAATGCCTGTATCCTGAATCATGCTCAGATAGAATGGATCGGCTTTGGATGCGCCATCACTAACCTGCTGTGCCAGATTATATGGAAGAGAAGACAGCTGCGTTGACATCACCTTGCTGGACGTCAGATAGGTTGTCGTGTAGAAGCTGTCATTCCATTGCCAGACGAAAGAAAACAGCAGTACAGTAACGATTGATGGAATTGCATTTGGGAGCATAATACGTGTAAAGGTTCGGCTGATCCCTGCACCATCAACGTAAGCGGCTTCCTCCACCTCTTTGGGAATGCCCCTGAAAAATTGGCGAAAGATAAAAATGTACAAACCTGCTTTGAGCGAATTGGCTGTTATGGCAGTCAAAATAAACGGCCAGTACGTATTCAGCAGATTGACGGGTTTGCCTGCAATCAGCGTCATCAGTCCCATGAGATCGAAGCTCTTCAGATTCAGATACACCGGGATCAGGATCGTGGTGGGCGGCACCAGTATGGTCAGAATGACTCCGGCGAACAACAGATTACTTCCCTTAAACTTCAAGCGGGCAAACCCGTATCCGGCAAGTGCACAGGAAAGCGTGGTCAAAATAGTCGTTGTTGCAGACAACGCAAACGTATTGAACAGCGTTGCCCAGTAATCCATGACACGAATAGCCTCTCGAAAATTGTCGATAGAGAAATTCTGTGGAATCCAGACGACAACCGCGGAATACAAATCACTTTTATCCTTGATGGACGTTGATATCTTCTGAAAGATAGGAAACAAAATAACGAAGGATAGCCCTGCAATGAGTGTGAATCTCACAACAGACCACAGCCAGCTTTTCCACTGCTCCAGCGACAACAGTCTTGATATCATCAACGCACACACCCCCTTTTCTAATCTTGATAGAAGACACGTTTGGAGAAAATAAGTGAAACGATCACCAGAATGACGGCAATAGCCAGGAAATACACCCATGCCATGGCTGAGCTTAACCCAAAATCAAATTTAACGAAGCCTGTATCGCGAATAAGCTTGGTCATGGCGTTGTTTGCAAAAGAATCGACGATGGTGTAAATGACGTTCACAAAAATGAGTGGGCTGACCATCGGAAACGTGATTTTCCAGAACGCTTCATATCCAGTGGCCCCTTCCATTTTGGATGCTTCATATAGCTGGGGCGATATCGTTTGGATACCTGCCAAAAATATGAGAATCTGTACACCGGATTGACTGACAATCTGATATATCCGGTCTACCGCACCGCTCAGATATGTCACGACCCATTCGCTCAACCCCGCATCCAGCATCAGCTTTTCAATCTCAAAGGTTCCCAAGGCGCTGCCACCTGTATTGCTCTGGTTCACAGCCTCGATCAGACTGGTGCTTTCCAGCGTCATGATGACGCCGGATGCCAGAATCACCGGCAGAAAAAATATGGATCTCGCTACTGCTCGCCCCGGAAACCTCTGATTCAGAATAACTGCAAGGAACAGGCTGAATATTACGATCAGAGGCACATTAACGAGCACATCTGTGATGGATTCGATCAGTGCCCGGTTGAAGCTGGTATTTACCGTCATTGCCTGGATATAGTTGGCGAGACCTGTGAACTGGATGGATATCCCCTGTGCATTCGCCTGAATTGAACTCAGGCTGTAGCGCAAGGAAGCCAGCAGCGGAACCAGGAAGAACAGGACAAAACCGACGAGCCAGGGAAGCACATAGATGACTCCCCAGACCGCTTTCTGCTGAGCGTAGGTTCGGCGTCCCCACTTCCCCTTTAGTAGCGCTTTCAGAGTTGCTCACCACCTGTCACGTAACTTTTGGGTTCCACGTTATGACCGCCTGCCTGCACCGGGAAGTCGTTATAATTCACCAGAGCGAAGCTTCCGTTTTCATATGTCGTTTGATACACCCCTTCAGCCAGCTTCTCGTGTGCCACCATGTGAAGCCCTGCGAAAGGACGATTGGCCTGATTGACCTCTTCATACATCTCCGCAGCGAGATCAATCCATTGTCCATAGTGCGCAGCATACAGATTGTCGTAATCCGTTTCCTTCACAACATGATTCGGTGCGTTAAACCAAGTAAAATACGGGCTTGCCCCATACTCCACGAGCTTTAGTACATACTGTCTCGCATCCGTATAGGTTGACAGGTTGTAAGAAGCTCCCGTATAGCTGATGCCACCATGTACAACCAGTTGGAAGAACGGAATCTCCTCATCCTCCAGCTTGAAGCGGCTGCTGGACATTGGGGCATCCGTGAGATCTGTCACATAGGGCAGTGCATACGCATTCCCGCCTTCGGCAACAACAGATAGCCCTTGCTGCGCAATCTGCTTCAAGCTCTCGGTGACGGCTGTTTGTGCTCCTGTGCGATCCAGCAGTTTCTTCGGATTCATGTCACTGTTCACTTGATCAGCAAGATCACGCACCGACAATCCCCCTTGCTCATAGGGCTGGAGTGCTTTCAGCAGGTCTTGAGTCACATCTCCCAGCAAATGCGGAGACAGGATATAGGACGGAAGTCGATCCCGGTCACGCCGCTGTCTTGCCGGGTCCATCGGATATAGAAGTGCAGGCTCCTGCGTCAGTGTGCGTGAAGCTTCCTTGGAAGGACTGAATCCTGTCTTGGAATGTACATTTAGTACAGCGACATCGGGGTAAAATCCAATTCCCTCCTTACGAGCATAGTCGCTGAATTCTTGCATGCCTTTTCGTCCTCCAATCGCTCCATCCACTTTGATGGAATCCGGTATCTGATGTTGAAGCCCTTCATTAAACCATCCCGCATACCGAACCTGAATGTTGGATACTTGTTTTTTCTTAAGGATCGACAGAATCTGCCGGGCTTCATCAAAGGTGGTCAACGCTTCGGTAGAATCGTAGGGTATGCCCAACATATGTTTTCTGGTCGTCATTCCGCCGATAAGCTTCAGGTAAAACGGAATATCCATTTCTCCCCCAGCTGTTTGGTTCGCAGGAAGGCCATTCGTCTGGATTAAGTAGTCACGATATAAGGAAGCCAGACCGGAGTAAGAGGCTTTCTCTGCCCCGGCAAAGGCATAACGGACGACAAAATCCGATGCGGTCGGCTTCTTCTGAAACTTGGGAAGTGTCCGTACCATGTCGCTGGCTTGGAGTGTTACATCACTTTTGTTTACAAGGTAGAAGCTCGGATACACATTGTTGTAGCTATTCAGCTTTCCGCTGATATCTGCATTTACAACCGCCACCGCTGCGCCTTCCTCAATGATGCCAAGAAATGCGCCGCCCTCACGAATGAGACCGAATACCGGCAGCCTTGCTCTTTCCTCGGAGGAGTCCGCTTCACGAAGCTTCATCGTCAGATCCGGTCCGTATACATCCTGCTGATAGGCAGGGTATTGTACCTTTCCATTATTAAAATGAATGAGTGCTCCCGACCCATCAGGTACAAACAGGGAACCTTCCTGATCCGCTGCGCCAGCCCCGAAATAATCCAGCACGGATATGCTGTTGATCGGGTATTGCTCTGGAAAATGGATGCCAGAGGCAGGTACACGTACAACCAATGATTCCTGATCCAGCTCATATTCAATGGATAGCATAAACAATCGGGGGCCGCTTTTTTCCTGCTCGATGCCATGCTCGGCATTGTCCAGCTCAAGGTCCTCGGACGTGTAGCCGGCTGTCTCAAAAGCCTTCAGAGCACGCGTCAACTGAAGACCCTGCAGCGCTTTGTCGTTCCGAACGTATACACCCGCGTCCTTCTCCTCTGCATACCCAATCTTCAAGGCACGTTGTCCTGCCTTGTCGAGCAAGGCAAGCAGCTTCTGTTCGAAGCGCTCTTTGCTGATTTTTACAGGCAGATCTTCCACAGAACTCTCATTGGTTCCGAACTGGTAGTTCACCCGAACCCCATTCGGCAATGCTTCGTAGCTTATCTGCTGGTGAGCTACGCTGTCCGTATAGGAATTGACCGAGCTGCTCTGACCCAGACTGTTATAGAAGCTCAGCTTGGACTGTGCAGACAGCAGATCCTTATTGATTCCCGACGCAAGCGAATCGATCTTCCGATCTTCCGGATTGCTGCGCCAGATCTGCCCGCTTTGCTTGTGAATCACCGCAATCTCAGCTGTATCCTCCTGGATGAGTAGCTGCAGCTCATCATTCTGGGCAAGCCCGAGCATGTCTGGCAGACGGGCATCGCTGAAGGATGAGGCCAGCTTCTGACCAGGCTGCAGTACAGGCACTTCTGCTTGTTCATCCGCATTTGCCGACAACGTAGTTACAGGCGTAGAGTCGGGCTGACAGCCGCCAAGAAACAGGATGAAAACGAGCAGGATCACGGGCATTTTTTTGGCCACGTACAAAATCATCTCCATTCTCCTTCCTTAGCCCCGGAGTACAAGTTCCTGATAGATGGTGGCTGCAAAGGACACAATCTGCTGCACCAGACTGAAGAACAGCAGGCAGAGAAATGCCATGAAGGCCATGGCAACCAGCGTCAAAAGCATGGTAAGCACCGTTTTGCCCGGCGAATACTGATGCACAGTCATATTGCCTACAAATAACAGATATACCGTCCAAGCTGTTGCAGCCAGGTTGAAAAAATAATAAAAGGCCGTTTCCTGCCCGGAAATCATTAGGCTGAGCCAAATCCACGGAAACTGAATCAGAATCAGCGGAACCAATGCGAAACAGGTGGACATGAAGATTTCCGAGAATTTGCCTTCACCGTCCATGAGTGTGGTTAACGACCAATTCGCTGTACACCAGAACAATACCGGAACAATGACATAGACCATTTCCAGCAGACTGTTCAACCGTTTCGGATTGTTATAATTGACCAGGAACCCGCTATATTGTGCCTGAAGGATCGTCGTGATCGCCAGCAATCCCAGAATGACCAACGCAATCATCAGCGTTGTTTTCTGATTTCGCTCGTATTTCAGCTCCCAATAGCCGTCAAACGGGTGAAAAATAAGATGCAGCGGATATCGGACCCATTGTCTACTTGATGCCTGCATTCGTTGTCCCCTTTCTCTGTCTGCGAACGATGGTTATGGCTACCAGCCCGGCAGCAACCAGAATCAGCCCGGACATTATCCATGAAAAATGCTCGCGGAGCAGGTCTTTTCGATACAGAAGAAACGCTTTGGAATACCCTTCTCGTTCCATGCTTCGTTTAAAGTATTGCGTAGATTCGGCATAATCCTTCTGCCGCAACAGCGCTTTTCCAATACCTGCGTAGGCATATTCGAGATTGGCATTCATGTCTGCAGCTTTGGCAAATTGCTTCGCAGAGCCTTCCTCGTCCCCATTGAAATAACTGCGTACTGCCTCATGAAGCGTACGCCCGTATTCAGTAGTTTGAAAAACGGTGATTTCTCCAAGTGCTTTGTCCAGCACCAGCATCCGATCCCCGGCACGCTCCAGAGAAACAGGCGTATTAAATTGTCCGAGCCGATTGCCGATACCTCCAAACATGTGAAGCAAATATCCGTCCCCGTTATAGGTGAAAATCCGACCCATATTGGCATCAAGCACGGAATACATATCGCTGTCCCCGACATCGACATCAATCAGCCGCGAAGGCCCTTTCTCATTGCTGTACAACAAGTCACCCTGGGGCGGATAGTATCCTTCCCTTCTTAGAATATCCGCGCCCTGTGCATTCAGTTTCTTGATGGGGAGTCCGGTCTGGTCACCGCTGGTTGCATAAATGAAGCCCTCCTCGTCAATGTCCATATTCGTAAACTCGGTTGGTGTGAACATGACCATCTGACTGCGCTGCTGACGAGTGGCGAATCTTTTCCATAGATATTCCACCGGATCGACCGAAACTCTGTTAGCGCCGATAAACGAGGCGAATGAACCGTCGGAATTAAACTCCATGAAACCGTCGAAGACACCTTCCGCCATGACATAGATCCGCTCTCCTTTATCCATAACAACGCGTATGGGTCTGAATTGGAAATCTTCCTTCAGGAGGTCGGATTGAGGCAGGTCCACCATTTTAATCAATTGCCCCTGCTCATTCAGATGAACAATCCGTTGATTATCCGAATCGGCGATGAGCAGTTGGCCGTCGTCCGAAACGTATAATCCTTGCGGATGTTTGAAGTGATCCTTCTGTCCATCATGATCAAATGAATCGATAATCCGTGTCAGATTAAAATCCCGATCCAACTCAACGATTCGGCTGTTGCCTGAATCCAGCACGTAAATTCGCTCATCAGCCGTAACGTGCATGTCAGTCGGTTCTTTGAATGCGTCAATCTTCAGCCCCGTGCCTGTAATGATTGTTGTCGCCTCATATGCGGCAGGAGAACGAACCGCCTCTCCCCAGTACGAATAATTGTACGCATTCGTCTGTCCGTCGGCGTAAGCTATTGACGCCGCATTCCCCAAGTAAAGGAGGCAGGCAAGAGCCATGGTGATCCATCCGCATCTTTTCCACATGCTTTTCAATGTTGCTGCCCCCCTTCTACTCTTTCATACCGGAAGTTGCCATCGTCTGCATGACACTGCTCTGGGAGATGATAAACAGCGTGATTGGCACGATCATAAGCAGCAGTGCCACTGCAGCACCGACCCCTGCTCGGGCAATCCCCCCCTGGATAATCTGACTAAGCGCATAATGCAGTGTTTTCAGATTTTCGCTGTAAATGAAGCTTCCGCCGTCTGTTCCCCATAGGGCCGGAAATTGTAAAATCATAAGCGTCAGCCAGGCTGGCTTCACGTTAGGCATCACGATGCTCCAAAATATACGATATTCATTTGCCCCGTCGATTTTGGCGGCCTCCAGCAGCGCATCGGGGATCTGTTCCATAAACTGCTTCATCAGGAAGAGCCCGAGGGAAAATGCGAGAGAAGGCACAATGATGGATGCATGTGTGTTGATCCATCCAAGCCAGGACATCACCATGTAGTTCGGAATCGCCGTGACGTGTGGCGAGAACATCAGCGACAGGATGACGATGGTAAACAGCACATTCGAGCCGGGAAACCGATATTTAGCCAGCGGGTATGCCGCCGCGGAGGCCAACAGGATATGGCCCGCCGTCCCGAGCAGCGTAATCAACAGTGTATTGGCAATATACCGGGATAAAGGAACCCAGGAGTTACCCATCAGATTGATCAGATCCGAGAAATTTTCCATCGTCGGATTGTTTACCCAAAAGCGTGGCGGAAATATAAACAGCTCATCAAGCGGTTTGAAGGCATTGTTAACCGTGTAGATCAGCGGCAATACCATGAATGACCCGAACAGCGCCAGCAGCGCAAACAGCATCAGGCTGACGGAAAATGACCGGTTGAGTCTTCTCGGCATGCCAAAAACGGCACGTACCTTGCTGGTCATTGTCATTCACCTATCTTTCTCAGCATTTTTTGTGTCAGTATGTTCGTTCCCAGCATCAGGGCGAACAAAACAGTTGCGATCGCGGACGCATAGCCCATCTCGAACCGAATGGTGCCGAAGTCCATCAAGTGGGTTACAACGGTATGCGCTGCATAGTTAACGCTCGGAAAACCGGCCAGTGCGATGGAGATTTCGGCCACAGCGAACGAGGCTGTAATCTGCATGACCGCCCCAAACATGAGCTGTGGTCTCATCGAAGGCAGTGTAATATACCAAAGCTCCTGCCAACGGTTTTTGATACCGTCCACCGTACCCGCTTCGACCAGAGAACGGTCAATCGTTTGCAGACCCGCAATGAAGGCCAGGAAGCTCGTGCCGAGACTGAGCCACAACTGTACGAGGATGACAATTGCCAGCACGTACTTCTCATTCGAAAGCCACTGGATCGGTTCCAGAATAACGCCAAGGCGCATGAGAAAGCCGTTCATATACCCATAGCTGTCTCCGGAGAACACGATTAACCAGATGAAAAAAACGTTTCCTGAAATGGAAGGTGCATAGAATACGAGTGTCATGACTGCACGGATTTTCGGGGACAGCTCATTGATAATCCATGCAAATAAAAAGCAGGCAATATAGCTGACAGGCCCCGTAATAACGGCAAACAGCAGCGTATTTTTAAGCGCAATCAAAAAAACATCGTCATTCAGAAACAGGCGCGAGTAATTTTGCCAGCCAATAAATCGAGGGAGCTCCAGCATGTTGAAGTGGAAAAAACTGAGTCCCAGCGAGATACCTACCGGAATGACAGTAAACATGAAAAAGATCAGCATAAACGGTGCCATTAGAACGTAATAGTGTCTGCTTCGATACAAATCCCGTTTCATAAGGGACCACCGACTGTCCTGTCTTGCGTGAATGGCAGGAGCAGTCGATGCCTTGGTGGTTTCTGCGTGCAACCGTTCCCCTCCCTTCCTCTACTTCAGATTGAATTCCTTTCGCTTGAGTTCGATCTCATCGTTGATATACAGAACGTAGTCTGACAAGGCCTCGCGCGGGTTCTCATTCGCATTGACCACTTTGCGGAACGCGTTGTCCAGGTGTCGGCCTGTAAAATATCCACCGGGAACTTGAGGAATGCCTTGCACCCACTCCCATTGCTTCTCCAGGTTTTGGTAATCCTTAACAGGCCAAGGCAGCTGCTCCAGTGCTTCGATATTGGCGGTCGGGTAACGAGCCGCAGCGCCCATCAGGCCTTCCATTTCCCTGCCGTATTCAATCTGGGTCTGCTTGTCAGTCCACCATTTCATGAACATCCAGGCAGCATCCTTGTTTTTGGCATTTTCCAGCATCATGACTGCACTTGTGGCACTTGCCACCTCATGCCTTACGGACCCATCTTCCAGCTCCGTGCCAGGTACGATTGTGAAATCCCACAGATTGCGAATTTCCGGCGCCATGACGGTTAGCATGTTGTAGGTTGTGTAGTCCGCAATTCCAATTGGCATCTCTCCGGTGCGGAAGCGGTTGGGGAAATCGGCTTTAAGCGGGAATTTGTAATTGGTGTAGAATTGGGTCCACCGCTTGAACGCATCCATGGAAATCTCTGAATTCAACTCACTTGCTTTCTGATCTTCCGCATAAAATTCGCCATTGTTCTGATAAAGCAACATGGCAAACGTTGCGTTCGGTATCATGTTGGCATTGTTCGTCGCATCCTCGATAGGCAGGTAAAACTCCATATTATGTTTTTGCAATACCGAGATGGCATTATAAACGTCCTGCCATGTTTGGGGTGGCTCCAGGCCAAGTTCATTCAAGATATCTTTCCGATAAAACAGCATTGGAAAATGCTGCTGCTCCGGCAGGGCATACACCCCGTTGTTGAATCGGTACGGCGTCAGTCCGCTTTCTCGGAACCTCTCCGCAACCTTAACAAAGTCCGGGAAGCCGCTCAGATCAGCCGCTGCATTCCGCATGGCGTAATTGACGGGAATATCTTCGCCCATCTGCATGGCTACATCCGGCCCTTCTCCAGCAAGCGTAGCAGGCAGCAAAATATTGGGCGGAACGAGACGCAGCTGGACTGAAATATCAGTTTCAGGAGTAAAGGAATCATCAATCAGGCTTTTCAAAACCTGTGCCTGGTCGCGTCCGGTAGTAATCCACACGGTAATGGAATTCGTATTCTGCTTCATATTGCCAATACTGTCGTAATCCTCTGTATAGGAAGCGACGTAGGCACCCACTTCGTGCTTCATCCGCTGTAAAAGGTTAGCCTCAGCATTGGGCAGCTCATGATTAGGCGAGGACACCAGGAGATAATCCAGCGCTATAGGCTGTTCACGGACAGACAAAATCCATGTTCCCAGCCCGCCCACATTGATCTTGAAGGTATCCAGACGTTTCGGAACCGTCTCCGGCCTTGCCGCCATATCCTCCAGTTGAACAACCATGGCGTGTAATACGGCTACCTTGTCACTCTGTTCACCAGTTGCCTTCTCCAAATAATCCGCAACAGAACGGAGAATGCCGGCCTGCCGCTTGAATACTTCCGTCATCTCAGGAATGCGCTGCTCCAACTGATAATCCCTGAGCGGATCAGGCTTGTTGGATGTAATCATCAAAATTTTGCGATACATTTCATTTAGCTCCAGCACGCTGGATTCCACCGTTCGCAGTAGTGGGGCAATATCCCCCAGCGTAACGGTCATTCGCAAACGGTGCGTTCCTTTTTTCAAATGAAACAGATAAGGTTCACTTTCACTCGTGCCCAGCACCCGCGTCTGCCAATCAGGGCTGTAGTTGAAGCGAATACGCTCCATTTCCTTGAATGGAACTTTACCGTCGATCATCAGACTCCGCGTGGCATACACGCCGCGAAGCTGATCCTGCTTCACTTTGAGCGCAATTTGATACAGGCCGTCAGCTGGTACATCGACATCCCATTCGATCCATTCCCCAGGAAGCTTCCAGTTGAGGCCTCCAATGGCGTTGATACGGATCTTGGAGACGTCATATGGTTCAAGAGATGGGCTTGAGCGATCCGAGATGGGAGCAAGGGTTGGTGAGGATTTGCTCACTGCCTGTTCTCCCTGCAGCTTGAGCATGACGGGCTCAGCCGGCTTCAAGCCCGCCGATTCATAACCAGCCTGAAGCTCTTCGTAAGCCGGGATACTCTCTTCCTGATATAGCTCGATATAATCGATCGCCATACTTTCGCGCAGCGAGGTTAGCGACAGCTGCTGGTTGCCCTTTTCAAAATAAAACTGATAGGGCTCTTCGAAATAACCTGCGCTGTCCTTGAAGGAGGCAAGCTGCCAAGCTGGTGTTTCGACCTGCCGGGGTCTGAGATCATTGCCACGATCGTCTCTTCGTATCGTGTCTTCGCGATTCCCCCATACTCGGTCAAAAAGCAGCACATCCGCTCCTCTGAAAGGAACCTCTCCATTCAGCTCCAGCTTCCGTTCAATCGCGGAGCTTTTGCCTGCTACTGGATAATAATGAATGCGTAGTTGGTATAAACCACTGGACTGCACAGGAACATTCCAACTGATGGTGCCAGACTCAGGTGTGACTACAGCCTTTCCGTCCAGCCCTGCGTAGCCATCAATAACCTCAAACTCCCCGTCCGCAGCCTGCAGGAAAGCTTCCCCCTCAATTCGTATAATCTGATCAGGTGTATCTATGTTTGAGAGAGTGGAGATGTAGTGCTCATAGCTGCGGGAATCAGCTGTACCCGACACCGCTTCAAAGTCCTCGTACGCCTGTGCAATGCCCGGACCGCGATCTCGCGTAGGGTACAGACTCAATAAGGAGAAGATCATGGCAAAGGCGAGCAGCACAATTAGTCCCTTTTTCTTTCGTGACCGCATGTTCCCATATGTCCCCCTTTTATTTCAGCATTTTGCATCAATTGGATTTAGCAAATGACTCATTTGTATACCTCACTGATGGCTGCCTGGAAGGGTGCTTTATATTTTTCAATAACGGTGGAAACGGAAACACCATCGACCAGCTCACCGTTAAAATCCCAGAACGGCAGAGATGGGAACGTATTATGGTCCAGCACCAGCATGCCCTCGGCAACCGTTTTTGCATTTTCAATATCGGCTTCGTCCGTCAGGTGAGTCTCCAGGGTAGACTGACTAGGGTAATCGTAGATGGAGTCAATCTCGTTGATTTTTTCCCAGATGTACATCAGTTGTTCCGGATTTTCAACCGCTTTCGGAATGGTAAGTGCCTGATATTGCGATTCACCGGAGTGGTAGGTGGTCGCACTTGGTCCTTTCGGGAACGGAAGGAAGCCGATATCATAATCCTGCATATCTGTCTTAATTCCTTCAATCTCGTACATGGCGCCGGAATACATCAGCGTATTGCCTTGCCGAAAGAAGGTAGCCGGTTCCGTCCAGTCGCCGCCTTCCGAAGCTCTTCCCACTTTTTCCGTAGCCATTCTGGACACGAATTTCAGCGCTTCTTTTGTTTTTGGATCATCCAGGTTTTGCTTGTCACCCTTGGTCAGCGAGGCCTCATTGGAGTACAGCACAGGTTCAAGCAGCCCTGTTTGTGCCAAACCCCAGGTATCGAGCTTGCCATCGTTATTGCGATCCTTGTTCGCCTTTTTGGCAACTTCAATGAACGTATCCCAGCTCCATTGATCTTCGTCCACGTATTCCTGTAACGGCTTCATACCCAGTTCCTGCATGAGTGTGCGATTATAGAAAATACCGCTTATGAATGAAGATTGGTCCTCTGTGAAGCCATATCCCCGACCTTCATACTGCATGTATTGGTTCGTTGTTTTCTGGTTAAACACTTTATCGTTTTTGGTATACTCATCCACTGGCCATAACAAGTCTTGCTTGGTGAGTGCGGGAATAGCGTAGCTTTTGCCCAGCCGTACAATATCACCAAGGGGTTCTCCTGCCATCAGGGAGGCTACGACCTTTTCCTGGTACTCACCAAAATCAATTGAAATATATTCGATGTCAAAGTTATGCTTTTTCTTCAGTGCCTCCAGGTTCTCGATTCGCTGAATGTTGTCCGGATTGCTATCGGTCATTTCCATATCCCACCAGGCAACGACCTTGATCGTTCTTCCCCCCATGTCAAAATCCATTTCTGGTGTAGAGTTCTCATTCTTTGGTTCTGTTTCATTCGCAGCCTGCTCCTCCTGCGGTGCCTTCGTTTCCGGCTCTGTCTGAGCGCTGGAGCCAGAGCTGCAAGCACTCAGCAACAGCATGACTGCAAGGACCAGACTCATCAGCATGAACATGTTTTTTCTCATTGTTGTCCCCCCTGAATGTGGTTTTTCGGTTTGCCATCAAAGTGTAGCCTTCGAATGAAAGCGCAAACAACCTGTGGAAATAAAGGTATTTACCCGGTCAAACTATAGGTTTGGGCCATTCGAATCCAAATTGAAGCATTTTCCTAGGTAATTGGTAAATAAATGCTCCCTCAGCAAACAAATGCACATTGTATACGCTTTCTTTGTTTCTCATAATGGAATTAATGGAATGTAGACATCTGTCATTCAGCTATCGATGTGCGGTGGGATTCGGTTTATAACAATTGAAAGCGAGGGATTGCTCATGCATAACATTCTGCTTGTGGATTTCAGTCGTTACATGTGCGGAGAATTGCACCAGCTGCTGCGTCGCAGCAACTCCGATTATGCCATAGGAGAACGAGTTATTTGCACCCGTACCGCGTTATCGGCATTGTCCGAGCAGCAATTTGCTGTGGTGCTCGTAAGTACCGGAGGATATTCGTCTGCAGGTTTATGGGTATGTCACCATATTCGAAAGATAAGCCAGATTCCCATTCTTATTATGGGAGGCAATGATCAGTTCCAGCTTGTCCGCAAAGCTTTAGCCTATCAAGTAAGTGATTATCTGCCTGGAAGACTCAACGCATCTGCGCTCCTCCATAGTCTTGACAGGCTCCAGACCAAGCTGGAACCTGAACAACCAAAGCGGAATCTGTACTCCTTAAGGTCGATCATTCAGCTTGAGGGTAAACAGGTGCATTCCGCCCAGGTCATCCAGATGATCAAAGCTTATGTCCTCGATCATCTCAGTAGTGACATCACGTTGAAGAAAATTTCCGATATGGTTCATTTTAACTACGCATACCTTGGACAGAAATTTAAATTGGAAGAGAACATCTCCTTCAATGATTACCTGCTTCAGCAGCGAATGGAAAAAGCCAAACTACTGCTGACGACCACCGATTTGCGGATCTATGAAATTTCAGCGGAGGTAGGATATATGGATACAGACTGGTTTTATAAAAAATTCAGGGCATACGCAGGCGTAAGTCCCAATGCCTATCGAAAACAAAAAGCATTCACTGCTTAGTTTAGAAGCACTTCCGTACCCGTTAAGGCAAAAAAAGCAAGGCCATGGGGCATTCGCTCCTGCAGCCTTGCTTCTCTTCATTTTCTCTTTAACGAACCAATAGAGATTCTCTGAATTCCTGAGGTGTCATACCTGTCGCCTTTTTGAAAAAACGAGTGAAGGAATGAGCTGACTCATAGCCGACCTGCAGCGCAACCTCCCGAACCATCAGATCGGCATTTCGAAGCAGCTCTTTTGCCCGCCTGATTCTCAGCTCGTCAATGAATTCGGAGAGGTTGATTCCCATTTCCTGCTTGAAGAAACGGGACAGATACGATGGATTGAAATGATAAAGCTCGGCCAGTCTTACAAGCGAAAGATCTTCTTCCAGATGCTCCGTGACGTAAGTACACAGGGAATGAATTACGGCATTTGCCCGCTCCTGTTCATTCGAGCTCTTGAAGCGCACCAATTGGTCGGCTGCCTGATACAGAAACTGCACCGCATCCTTCATACAAGTATACTCGTGGAGATGTAAAAGCCTGCGCTGATCGGGTATATCCTGATGCAGACCCCAACGATTGATGGTCGAATACAGATGCAGCGCCAGATTATAGTAGGTTTCCATGGCCCTCTCCATGGTCACATCCTCATGAATCAGTTCATTGGCCAACGCCTCAAACACTTCGTAAAATTGCTGGATTTTCCCTGTCTCCAAATACCCTGACATCACTTCGATTCGGTTGCTGATACGTGTGAACTCCCTCTGTCCCTGATTCGGAAGAACCTCATCGTAATCCCGAAGCACCATGGATATGCCATCGCCAATTTTCATCCAGTGTAGTTGCCTCAACCTCTCGTATTGCCGGGGAATTTCGGACCAGTGACAGCTATTGCCGGCCAATGCAAAGACCACGGATATGCCAAGAGAAGTCATACATGCCTCCTGTACCCATTCCAATGTACCCTCCAGATACCGAACAAGGGAACTGCCTGGTTCCAATTCCGTTTGCTTGGGCTGAATAAGCCACACCATATCCCCATAATGGTCCAGCACGCTAATATGAATAGTCTGCTCCTCCATCACAGCAGAACCGATCATTCGGGCAGATGTATGAAGCTGAGCTCGTTCCGCATGTGAGAGCTTCTCCCTGTAAGTCATTCGGCCAAGCACAACATAAACGGGAGAAGAAGCACGCAGTCCAATACCCCATTGATCCAACTGATTCTGGATGTCGATCTCAGAACCTGCATATGCAGTCCCGTTCTGCAATAGATTTCGCAGATACTCCTCCTGCTGTAACACTGCCAGCTGACAGGTAACCTCGTATGTTTTCTCCAGCAGCTTGTGCATGTGCTGACTCTGTCGAATCTCTTCCACTACTTCTCCCACCACAGCCAAAATCTTGTCGTACCCTTCCGTTTTGAGCAAATAACGGACATTCTGCATCTGAAAAGCCTGGTAAGCATAGTTAAAGTCGCTGTAACCCGTTAGGAAAATAACACGACAATGCGACCAATAAGCCTGAACCTGCTCTGTTAGCTCAAGACCGTTCATGCCAGGCATGCGAATGTCAGTTAACACGATATCAATTCTTGAGCGTTCCATCCAGGTTAATGCCTCACTCGCTGAGTAAGCTCTGCATACGTCAAGACGATCAGGCATATATCTTGCAAAGGTTTCATAAAGAGCGTCCGTAATAATCTCCTCATCATCCACAATCAAAAGTCGATACATCGGTCTTCCCTTCCTTCCAAATGAATTCGGATTGTGACCTTTAACCCCGACAGTTCACTTCTCGTCAAAAACAGGCCGCTTTTTCCCCCATATGTCAGTACCAGGCGTCGATGAATATTCATCATACCCGTCATTTCATGCGAGTCACTTTTTTCAATCAAACCGTGTTGAAGTGCTTCAATATGATGATCCTCCAATTCATGGCCATTGTCTTCCACACTAATCTCCGCGACATTATCCTTGATGTCAAACCGCACTCGAAGCATACCCTGATCGGTCATTTTTTCCAGACTGTGCTCATATGCATTCTCGATAATGGGCTGTATGATCAATCGGGGAACACAAATGCGCTCCATCGCCGCGGGCATATCACCGAAGTCTGCCTGTATGCGTCTGGAAAACCGCAGCTTCTGAATTTCGGTATAAATACGTGAATGAGCTGCCTCCTCTTCCATCCTGACCTGATCAGTTTCGTTTCGGGTAATAAATCTGAAATATTCGCCCAGCATGTGGGTGAATTGTTCAATGCGCTCCGTATCCCCTGTTCTTGCAAGTGAATTGAGAATAAAAAAGCTGTTATATAAAAAATGGGGATTAATCTGGGACTGGAGCTGCTTCAATTCGGCACGCTGCATCATCATTGTTTTTTTGAAATCCCGATCAATTAGCAGCTGAAGCCTTTCAAGCATCTGATTAAATCGACTATACAGGAAGCCAAACTCATCCTTTCGCTTATGCACAATGGGGATGTCCAGTACCCCGGTCTCCATTTTCTTAAATCTCTTCACAAGCAGAAGCAGGGGAATGTGGATGAGCCTATAGCCTGAATAGAGAAAGGCCGTTATTGCCACAAACGATGTCATTGCAAACAGCCATGCCCAGTGGTAGAACTTGCTTAGTGGTCTTTTCACACTCTTTTCCGGCAAATACGTCGCTACAGACAAACCCAGTGATTCCAACCGGCTCTGACTGACATAATAGCGTGTGCCATCCACCCTTACCTGAAATGCATCATGGTCGCCTTTAATGATGTGATCACGATAAGCCTGAAGAATAAAATCACGCTGCGAAAGGTCTGTGATGATATGGCCCGTTTGCTCCTCCATCAGAAACGAACCGCTGTCAGGATACAGGTTAAGCTGGGTCAGTGCATTTTGAAATTGTTCCGTATCTAGCTCGACCTGCACTACAAATAGCGGAGCCTCTCCTTTTTTACCGCTCAACCTTACGGCACTCAGGTTCATTTCATCCTTTTTCACCACAAAACGAGTTCCTTTTCCCTGCACACCTGAACTGAAATAGTTATAGGAATCGCTGTTGTAATCATCAATCCCATGAGTGGCGGAAATGCTTTTACCAATCGTGCGAATATGCACATGAACATTTTTGATGTAAACACTGCTATTCTTGAACGTGGCAAGCCGTTCGGACAGATAATGGAGTGTATCTCGGCGATCCACCTGATCCATCATCTCCCATAGAATGGCAAGCCTGTTGAGCTTCCTGTCTTCCACAATGTCAAACTGCTGCAGCTCCATCCATTCCATTTCCCGATTCAACTCATCGAGATAACCGACAAGCCGCCTTTCTGTTGACGACGATATCTCCTGTCTGGCATTGTCATAACTCCAGTTGTACAAATATATTCCCAGCAAAATTAATGGAAGAACAAAAATCAGATAAGTCACGATCAGCCGGGCGAAGATGCTGCTGCGCCAGGATTGGGCCGGTAATTTAATCAATTCATCCCCTCCAGCATGTGAGGTGCTTTCGGGGTTACATGCGCCATAGAGAAACGATTCATTGCTCCAGTGCCGTTTTTGAAATAAACCACGCATTAACCTCCGTTGTGATCTGATCTCCGCCTAATTTTCGCCAATCCTCCACAAACTGATCGAACTCTTCAATGGGTCTGCCAAGAATAATATTCAGGTAGGCTTCAAGCTGAAGATCATTCAGTATCATCTGCCGGTCGACCATCGTATCGGTAATGCCACCCGTGAATTGATCGTACAGAAGCTGTCCATTTCTTTCATAGCCATCCGCTATGCTGAACGCTCCAGACGGTCCATAGGTCTGATTCCAACCCCAACCGCTTTCCACGCCCTCCTTGATGTAAGCTTCAATTCTCTTCTGAATTGCCGATGCTTCCTCCTGAAGTACAGACAGATCTCCGGAACGGCTTGCTTCCTGAATTTGGCGATAGGCATCCAGATTTTTGGTTCCCGGAAAAGGAGTGACTGGCGAGAGCATCCACACTGCCTTGGAATCGTCATTGTAGTATGTTTCGTACTGAGCCTGCTCGCCCCAGTTCGTCTCCAAATGCAGATTCATGAGCTTCATAATGACCTCAGGATGAGGATAGTCTTTTCTAACGGCGAAGTACTGCCAGGTATTGGTGCGAAGGGGTACCTTGGCCAATCTGCCGGATGATGCTGTGATGGGAAAAGCCTGCCATTCGGCTTTTGGATCGTTCTCCCGACTTGACTGGATCATAAAAGGAGTCCATTGTTCGCCATAAAGCAGGCCGATTTTTCCGTTCTGGATCAGGCGTGCTTCATTTGTTCCTTTTTTATAGCTGAAATCGGGGTCAATCTGGCCCTCCAGATACATCGTTTGCAAGACTTGCAGCGCTTTTCGAACTTCGGGCTGTATGCCGCCGTATACCAGCTTGCCATCCGCATCCTTAATCCAAATATTCGGATATGCGTCATACCCGGCCATCAGGCCGGCAGCTCCCATGACCGGGTCCCACAAATGATTCGTTAGGGCAAGTCCGTACGTATCTCGTTGACCGTTACCGTCAGGATCTCTCTCTGTAAACGCTTCCGAAATTTCAAGCACGTCTTCCATTGTTACCGGCGGATGAAGTTGCAGGCGTTCAAGCCAATCCGTTCTGATCCACAAGTACTGGGCTGTTTCGATGGAGGATGCCGTTTCAGGTATCGCCATCAGTTTGCCATCAATGGTTGCCACGTCAAACGGACCATTTCCTTCTGCCTCCAATATGCTCTTCGTTAACGGAGAGGCATAGGTTTGGTATACATCGGACAGATCCTGAATCAGTCCTGCGTTGCTCAGCTGTCTTAGCTGGTACGGATTTACTCTTACGATGTCAGGAATACGACCGGCAGCAAGGGAGACACCCAGCTTCTGCCCGAATACATCTCCTTTGGCGATCCAATCATAGTGCAGCTGAATCCCAAGCTTCCGTTCGTACAGCCGGGTCCAGCGATTGTCCAACAACGTCTCCCCGGGAAGCTCGCTGATCATTTGATCCAGATCGTCACCTGCTTCTCTGACAAAAGAGACTTGCACCGGAGAGCTGTATTCCCCAAAGTTCGGATGGTTGTCTGCTGCCTGCACCTTCATCTCCACCATATCTTGTTCCGAATATCCGCGAGTATGCCCTGTTGGTATACATGCGCTGAGCAGTAGAATCACGATTAATTTTGTTTTGGTTAACACAGTGATGCGCATAAGATTCACCTCCATTCGATTGAAAATATTATGAAAGAAGCCGCCGATTGGGCGACTCCTTTCGATACACTACGCTACGAATCCATTCCGTTCAATCCGTTTAATCCATTCCATCCTGTTCATCCGTGAGCATCACCTGATATTCAAAATTCGAAAAATCAGCTATCCCCCCGATCATTTTCGTCGAATATAAGAACAATCCGATCCGGCAGCCCATAAAGTGATCCAATTTATAAAACATTTTGTGGGTGATCCCAAGCGGCTTCCACCTCGCTCCCTCCAGATAAAAGAATGAACATTCGTCCTGATTGTCCACGAAATTCCCGGTGGCCTTAAGCGTAACCTCTGATTCTTCTATCGGTATTCTCGCATATTCGGTAGCTGGCTCTGCATCAACCAGATTACCAAAAATGGATGAATCTTCACTCGTTCTTGCCAGCATGACCAGGTAAAACTGTCCTTCATTTTTCGTGAGCGCGATCATACCATAGGTGCCAATCAGAAAACACAAGCCTGCGTAATCGCCGTCCTTCAGTCTGCTTCCATCCAGTGTAACGATCACTTCACAGGCAGGACCCATTGCACGCTGCGTCAGTGTATTAACGGCAAACGTCAGGTTTGGACGAATATCCCCGGATTGCATGCGATAAACTCCCGGTTTGTCGGTAACAGACCAGAGGTCATCATTAGGGGTATGGTTCCATTGCCAAAAATCGTTCAGGCGTACCCTTCCGTCTTCGTCCGGTTCATAATAAAATGAGTCGCTCCCAACCAGGGGTTTATATGTATAATCCGGTCTTGTGCTCGGGATCAGAATTTGATTCGGGGCTTGCTTGGCAAACACCGGAATATCATTTTCGAAATGCAGCGGAACGAGAACAGGAATGCGTCCGATAGCACCATGATCCTGGAAAAGCATGGCATACCAGTCACCATCCGGTGTATCCACGATACCTCCCTGGGCTACCCCAGCATTAAAATAACCCATATCATCATTAAATACTTCACCGCCAATAAACTCACTCTCCAGCGAATCGGCCATATAGCACGCCTGCGTTCTTCTCCCCAAAGCTTTGGAGATATGGATTAAAAACACATAATATTTCCCGTTGATTTTGTAGAAATGGGCACCTTCATAGCCGAGGAAATAAGGCTGTCTGTCTTTTACGATCATGCGCTGTACTCCGCCGGGTTCGGGCCCGGACAGATCAGAGCTTAGCTCTGTTAAATAAATCTCGGCATTGCCATGTACCAGGTAGATTCGACTATCGTCATCGAAAAACAAAGAGCAATCATGATAAAAGCCTTCCACATTATGCTTCTTCCAGGGACCGGATATGGATTTGGCAGTGTACAGGTAAGTCTTATAGGTATCATTGGCTACAAAAATGACGTAGAACGTGTCCTTGTGATGTCGAAGCGAGGCAGCCCACATGCCTTTGCCGTAAATCTGTTTGCCTTCCTCCAGACACTGGGCGGGTGTATCATCCAGTCTGTCGTACACATAAGCAGAAGTTTCCCAATGGACCAAGTCATAGGATCGCAGAATGACACAGCCCGGCATCATGTGCATTGTTGTACTGACCATATAATAGGTGCCATCAACACGAATCACATCCAGATCCGGATAATCAGCCCAAATAATCGGGTTAGCATACATCATGTTCTTTCTCCCCTTTTATTGATCATTTCAAAGACTTAACCAACGATTTCGATCCTTAGCAATTCGTTTGTTAATTAATGATTTCCCAACGGTTTTCCCTTAAAATTATAAAATAGAAGTGCATCACAAAGAATGATATATGCTACCGCAAAATTGATCTATTCTAAGATTGGAGAATGATATGAATACGATTTTCTATGTCGGTTACGATGCCGCTCACCCGGGAGACTTCATTTATGACATACCGGATGGGCATGATTTCTGGCTCCTCATTCTCACACAGACGCCGGCGGAATTTTGGGTGAATGGCGAGATAAAAGCGTATCCTGCCAATTGTGCCGTCCTTTATCCTCCTCATCAGAAAATCATGTATCGTGCGTGCTCGGATCAATACATAAATGATTGGGTACGATTTCTCTCGGATGAATCATATGTACTGGAGACAGCTCTTCCGCTGGGCACACCCATTCCTCTTCCGGACCCCGGCTATTGTCATCAATTATTTCAATTGCTCGCTACCGAAAATTTTCTTTCGTGTGATTACCGTGAGCTCTCTATTGATTATTTGTTTCGAATTATGTTTAACAAGCTTCTCGAAGCCTCTCATACCGCCGTTAACACGCCGCATTATCAGGGTCTTCTGGATCTGCGCAAGAGTATTAACCATAATCCGGGCCAAGAATGGAGCGTTACTGTCATGGCTGATTGTGTTCATCTTAGTCCAGGCTATCTGCAATCGTTATACAAAACTACATTTGGCATCTCATGTATGGAAGATGTAATCCAATCCAGAATTCGTCTTGCCAAAGAAAGACTTATCCATGGTCAATCCAGAATCTCAGACATCAGTGAGCTTTGTGGTTATCGGAATGTGGAGCATTTCTCCAGGCAATTCAGGCAAATGGTCGGTTGTACACCGCGTGCTTATCGTAAATCCGTTATTTCCCCATCATAATACACTTGTAAATGTCACCATTTGACAACAAAATTACTGCGCAGGGGCTCTTCTCCGGCGCAGTAGGGACAGGCTAAGCTTTACCTGTTTCAAATTTCCATTGTCTGATGCTGATGTCCGGCTTTCCGCTCCCAATTCCATGAACTACAAAATATAAATCATGAACGCCCTGGGCATCTGAAACGGAGGTTGAATAATACAGCCACGGATGGTTTACATCGGATGCCTCGACGAGAAGCTGTCCGATGAATTGTCCATCGGTTTGATCCAGACGAAGTTCGATCACCCCATCACCCCCGCTATTGGATATCGTTGCTGAGAAGCTTGCTGCCCCTTCATGACCAAAATCAACCTTCGATAAAGCGATCCAGCTGCCACTTCCCAAATTTGCTGTAATTACAACTTCCGATTCAGTGGAAGATACAGAGTCATGCAAGTTTAATTTCTCGGTCTTCACTCCTGCACTCCATCCCATGGTCGCCTCAGTTAGTCCCTCATAAGGGTCGAAGAATTTCACCTGATCAACCCCCTGAACATCTGCGCATACCTCATGAATGTGCCCATCGGCTGTGTCGAAGTTAATTCGATTTAGATGTGTGGAACGATAGCCTTCGGGAGTATCCATCGCTTGGGATAACGTCTGTGCATGATAGGCAATGTACCAGTAATCCGCAAATTGAAATATGGCATGATGATTGTTACCGCCAACACCAAAGAAGTGCCCCGGATTTTTGAGGATGCATCCTCTGTACGTCCATGGTCCCATCGGCTGGCTGCTTGTCATATAAGCAATCTCTCCTGGCGGAGGACTGCCCTCTGGTCGGTCACCCTCATAAAAGTTTGAGCAGTACGTAAAGTAGTAGGTATTGTTAAATTTATGTATGCCTGCATCCTCGAACATGTATGGTGCAGGAATAACCTTGGCACGGCCTATTACACTGGTCATATCCTCTCCCAATCGCATCACTCTTGCCGTGTCGGGCCTCTCTGCTTTTCCTTCCGGAATTCCACCCCCGAAATAGATATAAGCCCTGTGATCTTCATCTACCAGTACTGCCGGATCAAACAACCATGTCACCTCTTCAACCCCTGGAGTCTCCCTCGTGATAAGGGCTTCTCCGATTGGATCTGTCCAGGGTCCGACCGGAGTGGGGGCAGTTAATACCCCAATGCCGCTGGCATTGTTAGCGAAATATAGGAAAAACCGATCCTTTCCCTCAATTATCTGATGTGCAGCTGCAGGCGCCCAGGATTGGGTGGCCCATGGAGCTGCACCTTGTGGTCCGGCAACCAGAACCTCACCATGATCCGTCCAGTTGAGCAAATCGTCTGAAGAGATGATAGTTATGCGGTTGATTGATTTGTAGCTGTTTTTCTGGATAAGACCCCCCATATCATACTCCAGCGTATCACTTGTCATATACATATAGACACGATTACGGAATACCAGAGCGTAGGGATCGGCTCCAAATTTGTGGGCAATCAGCGGATTTCCGTTTTGAGGTGCTTTTCCAATCGCTGATTGGATACTTGACGTTGAGGCAACTTGTGGTCGCAATTCCGTTTGTTCACTGGCATTTGAAGAAGAATTGAATTTCATGGGCAGGTTCCCTCCATTTCAAATATTTTGGATATTCCATGATCACGCTAAGCTGTCCCCAATTCTGAATATGGTATACTAAAAAAAAGAAAACGTTTGCAAGAATAAGCCAACCATGATAGGATGATTACATTTTAAGGTAAACCAACCAATTTTTCATTGCGTGTAACGGTCTATTTATTGCGTGAAAGGATGAGGTGCCTTGTGAATGGTTCCTATTTGTATGATCCCATCCTACCTGAACTCTTATATCTGCACCGGGTGACAACCTATCCATTGGAAAGTTCTTATCATCGACATGATGCCTATGAGGTGTACCTTTTCCTTCGTGGTAACGTCAATTTTTATATCGAAAATCACTGCTACCATTTGGAACCCGGTGATTTGCTTGTCATTTCTCCAGAGGAAATGCACCGCTCTTATATTATGGATGATTCCGAATACGAACGAATTACGATCAATCTCCAAAAAACGTATCTCCGGAGAATGTCTACTCCGTCAACCAGTCTATCCGCTTGTTTTGATTATCGTCCTAAGGGCAAAGGTAATATCGTTCATCTGGAACAGGAGCAGTTGAAACAGATTCTTCGATTGGCTGCCGAATTGGAGAATTTGCTGGCTTCAGATGCGTATGGAACGGATGTTAAAATCAATGCAGTCGTTGCACAGCTCATGGTTGCAATAAACGATTCGTATCATGAAACAACATCCATTCCAACCGATATCATGCCCGAACTGGTATGTAAAACAATGGACTATATCGAAGAACATCTAGCCCAGGAGATCACGCTTAGCAAACTTGCAGAGATGTTTTATATCAACAGCACACATATTAGTCGCCAATTCAAAAAACATACGGGACTGACCCTACGCTCATACATTTTGGGGCGTCGTATTGAACTGGCCAAATACTGCTTGTCTGACGGTTTGAGCATAACGGAAGCTTGCTTTCAGTCCGGTTTCAGGGATTATGCGAATTTCATTCGCAGTTTTACCCGAATTGTTGGCATGTCTCCCGGCAAGTTTGTGAAACAGGAGCGAAACAATACAGACTACAGTTACCATAAGATTCCCCAGTGAAAAACCGACCCAGTAATGGTCATTATCGCAAAATACAAAATTATAGTTAATCGAGATTTCCGAGTTAACTCCGCATTGGAACCTGCCTCATTTTCCAATGCCTGGGTTAAGGAATCTGTTACGATTGAATCACAAAACAAAGAAACCACGATACCGAGTTCGGCACCGTGGTTTCTTTGTATACTATTGGATTTGTTTCATATAATCTTTGAATTCCTGGGCGATTTCTTTGTATTTCGTATCCGTCTTAATGCAATGTATTGTTTCACTTCATTTTTACGATTACTTTCCCTTTGGCTCTTCCCTTTTCAGCGTATTCTATCGCCTTTTGGGTGTCTGCAAACGAAAAGATTTTATCAATAACAGGTTTGATTTTCCCTGATTCAATCAGTTCAGAAATAATCTCTAATTGTTTGCCGCTAGGCTTCATGAACAAGAAATTATATTTCACATTATGCTTTTCCTCTAATTTTGTAAGCTTACGAGAGATCAATCGAAAAATAGTGGTTTTGATAAAACCAGCTCCGTACGCTTTTCCAAAGCGAGCATTGGGCCAGCCTGTAACCGAGACAATTTGTCCCCCCGGCTTGACGATCTTAAAGGCTTTTTCTAAAGTCTCTCCCCCAATAGTATCGTATACACCATCATAATCGTGCAGCACCTGATCAAATTCCTCTTTTCTGTAATTGATGATCTGATCGGCTCCAAGCGACTGGACCAAGGCAATTCCCGCTTCACTTGTCGTTGTTGCAACGTATATCCCCATGGCTTTGGCGAGTTGGATCGCAAAGGTCCCCACGCCGCCCGAACCAGCTTGGATCAATACCTTCTGTCCAGCCGAAAGTTGTAATACATCATGCAATGCCTGATATGAGGTAAGTCCAACTAATGGTATTGACGCTGCTTCTTCAAAGGAGAGATTTTTAGGCTTTAGGGCTATATCGTCCTCATGTATGGATATAAACTCAGCAAAGGTTCCGATTCGGCTCTTTCTTGGGCGGCCGTAAATCTCATCTCCCTGCTTAAATTGGTTAACCTTCTTTCCAACTTGGACAACCACTCCTGAAAAGTCATTTCCTAAAATAAGCGGCATATCATATTTCAGCAACATTCGAGCTTTACCATCTCTGACTTTGATATCGATCGGATTAATACTTGACGCATGGATTTCCGCTAACACATCATAATCACCTACTGTAGGCATTGGTTTGTCAGTCAACTGAAGGGATGTTTGTCCATACTTTTCAATAACCATTGCTTTCATTATGATGACTCCGTTTCTTAATAATGTAGTTGTAATAACTCATCGATACGGCCAAACATATTTTTCATATCCCCTAATTTTGTTCTAAGATCTATAAAATAATAATTTTTGGATCCTTCCTGCCTCATCAAAATGATCTCAGCTTCTCTTAAAATTCTAAGATGATGGGACACTGCGGGGCGTGATAAATGAGTTTTTTCTGCAATCTCGCCTACACGCATTCCTTTTATACACGTTGTCTCCATAAGTACAGTGATAATCGATTGTCGGTTTTCATCACCAAGGGCTAAAAAAACTTTTTGGTACAATTTGAAATCTTTTTTGATCGCTTCCACTCTATCTAACTTATTCAACTTCAAAATACACCTCATTTGTTTTGTTATACATTCAAACAGGTGAAGCATTTTATTGTGAGTATGTCATGAGTTATCGTGCTTGACAACGATGAGAAAGAAAATGGAGATCACAAGGAATAATTTAACATTTACATTCGGGGTCAGAGGACCGATTGAATCTTTCTTTTTAATTCGAGTCTGCTAGAGGTATCCATCCTGTTAGCACCGCCCCACCCCCAGGGTGATTGCTTACAGCAAGTTCTCCCCCATGCTGCTTCATCATACGTTGTGAGATTGTTAATCCTAATCCACTTCCCCCAGTTGCACGACTCCGTGAGGCTTCGCCACGATAGAGGGGTTCAAAAACACGTTCCAGTTCTTCCGAAGAGAAACCAGATCCGGAATCGTGTATCGTAAACTTAATTTTCTTTCCGTCGTTGCAGCATTGAACGGTTATTTTGCCACCTGAGGGCGTGTATCTAACGGCATTTTCCAACACATTGTTCATTGCGCGCTCTAATACATGAGAATCTCCGTTAATGAAACAACCTTCTGCTAAATGGGCTAAGATAGAAATATGTTTTTGCTCAGCCTGAGGACTCAAACTCTCAATTGACTTTCGGAGGATTTGCGATAAATCCAAAGTTTTGGTGTTAAGTTCACTTTCCAAGTACTCCATTTTTGTAAAAGTGAAAAGGTCCTCCACCAATCGATCCAATTGGGCGGATTTCTCTTTGCATACGGCTATATATCGGGTTATTTTCTCTGGTGACTGCGCTACTCCTTGCTCCAATCCATCCAAATATCCCCGCAAGGCAAATAACGGTGTACGTAAATCATGCGCGACGGCAGCGATGACAAATCTCCGTTCTTCCTCCAGCTCGACTTGTTTCCTGTAGGATTCCTCAAGCCCTTTCACCATAACCTCGAATCCATCGCGAACTTCGGCGATTTCCGTGATTCTGGAATCAGGCAAATGCACTTCCCACTGCCCTGACGCCATTTGCCTAGCTGCACTGCTCATTTTCTCCAGGGGCTTAAGAAGGAACCTCCTCATTTCAACTCCAACCACAAAGAAAGCAAGCAGCAGTCCGAAAAAGGCCGCAATCAGCGGAACTCCATTGGATTTAGGCAGATATAGCACAATCCTCCCCAGGAGTTGTCCGTCTTCAATGACAGAGAACTGTTCAGTCGACGCTAATGAACCGTGGCGCTTTGAACTGGAACGATAAATTTCCGAATGGGTCGCAGATTCAATGACCACGTCCATCTTTGCTCTACTCAACTCGGTGTACAACTGATGTTGCCAGCTTGGTTCGGTCCAATGATCTGTACCAACTTCTATCGTGTGAATCACCTTACTGAGATGTCTTTGCAATGTTTCATTTTGCTGTTGGCTTTTAGAGATATGAAATGTTTGTGTGTACATAAAGTGAGCCGTGACAAAAAAGAGCCACGGCAACGTCAGCAAGACGAATAAACAAAGCAATGTGAATGTACGAATGCGAAGATTTCTCATGTTATGCTCCCTCAAATCGGTATCCGACTCCCCATACGTTGACCAGGAATTGTGGATCGTTTGGATCGGTTTCAATTTTTTCGCGAAGCCGGCTCAGATGGACTCGTATAGTATGCCTGTCACCCACACCATCCCAAAACTTTGCAAGCAATTGCTCATAGGTAAAAACATGTCGCGGGTGTTCCGCAAATAATCGCAACAACTCATATTCCTTAGGCGTAAGCTCGACTTTTATCCCTTCGATCAGGACTTCTCTTGCAGACAGATTCAACCGGATGCGTCCGAAATCCAAGACTTTCCCCTGCACGGGCTGTCTGGAAGCGGTGCGCCGCAAAACAGCTTTCACTCGGGCCACAATTTCACCAGGCGAAGCCGTTTTGACGATATAATCATCGCCGCCGAGCGTCAGCCCCCGAATCTTATCCACATCATCACTGCGTGCACTCAAAAAAAGGATTGGAACATCACTTTCCCCTCGAATCCGGCGACATAATTCAAATCCGCCTTGTCCAGGCATCATGATGTCGAGAACAATGCAATCAATGGAGTTTTGTTGAAGTATGGTCCATGCTTGTTCCGCATCACAAGCCGTTTTAACGTGAAATTGGTCATTCTCCAGAAAATCTCTTAACAGCTCGACGATACTCAAATCATCATCTACAACAAGTATCGTATGATATTTACTCATGCTTATCCCACCTCTGTCATCTAGTTTATCATTTATTCCTCTATTACCAAGACGAGGTTATACTTTGTGATCATTTGTTTATCGTTTTGTGACCTTTATAAAACCTCCTTTGAGATATTCGTTTGTTATGATTCTTCCCGAGGAACTTAAAGTGAGGGGGATTTATTCATGTTAACTGTTCAAATCGTGTTATTCGATGGCTTCGACCTAATGGATGCCATTGCACCTTATGAAGTATTTCACGCCGCTGCCATGCATGCTGATCATGAGTTAGAAGTAGAACTCGTCACGGCTGAAGGGCCAAGATCTGTGACCAGCGGTACCAATGGATTAAAAATGGAAGCGAGCGGCAGGCTTGATCCGAAACATGAGGGCATTATCGTGGTGCCTGGCGCGTCCGGTGATGTTGAAGGAGATGGTCCAGATTCAGTCCCGGCTATTCTCGGCAGGGCCATGAATACGGAATTAACCCCTATGATCAGGGAAGCTCTCGACCATAAGGACATCGTTGTTGCCACGGTCTGCGGCGGTTCTTTGTTATTAGCCATGGGAGGTCTCATGGAAGGCAGACATGCGGTAACACATCGCTTGGGGATGGATTTACTTGGTGCAACCGGAGCGCTTCCAGTTCCGGCTCGCGTAGTGGATGATGGTAACCTGGTTACCGGGGGCGGTGTGACTTCGGGACTTGATGTAGCGCTGTATTTGGTCGAACGTGAACTGGGACCGCGTATCGCACACAAGATAGAGCAGTTGTTCGAATATGAACGAAGAGGAACCGTTTGGAAAGAGACAGGCATTGCACCCAGCACTCACAAGTCGTTAACGAATAACGAACAGAGTAATGTAATGAATCAAACGGCCGTAACCTCTGTCATATTACAGAACGAGAATACAGAGACATCCATCTTCGACGGGAATTGGGATACCACAATCGTTACACCTGTCGGTAAGCTGGAAGTTAAGCTCTACATAACGACAAGTTTCGATGTGATCCAGGGGACAGCAATACAAGGTGATGAAACGATCCGATTTTTAAATCCCGTATGCCACGACAACAAGTTAACCTGGTCCCTGCCGATTACCAAACCCATGCGTCTGAATCTGAAATTCGAAGTTACTGTGGACGGAGATCAGATGAACGGGATCGCTAAAGCAGGTCTTCTCCCTGCTTCCAAATTATCAGGAAGACGAATAAACTAGCCTGGTTATCTATATGAACAAAAAGGAGTTTCGGGGGGATTGCAGCAGATATGAAGAAACGAGGAACATTATACGGCTGGCTGGTCTGTGTCAGTAGTTTAGTTATTGTATATGCGTTGGTGAAAAACTATTGGATAGACCCAGAAGCCTCAAGCTTTTTAAGCCACAAGACGGGTTTGAAGCGTGAGCTTCATCTTCCAATTTGGTTGAATGTCATGTACGTTCATGTTGCATTTGCATGTTTAGCCATGGCGTCCGGACTGGTGAATTTCTCTAATCGGATCTTTGAAAAGAGCCGCAGGTTCCACCGTATAAACGGTTATGTATATATTGTGTCCGTAGTGCTTGTTGTACTGACTTCCGGTTATATGGCTCCTTACGCCACTGGCGGGAAAATAAGCAGTATGGGCTTCAATGTCCTTAATATCATCTGGCTGTTCATTACTATTACGGCTCTCATTCAGATTAAACAAAAACGTATGATTCAGCACCGGAACTGGATGGTCCGAAGTTATGCCTTCTGCTTCACGAACATGTTGATTCATCTCATCACTTCCCTCCTTCATCAGGGATTCGGAATGATTTTTGCTACCAGCTACACGATAGGCATATATGGATCTATTGCATTACTGCTATTTATTCCTGAATGGTTTATCAGAATGAAAAGTATATAATCTGTAAAAGACCTTAGCTCACCGTTGTTTATGCGGATGCAAGGTCTTTACATGTTGTTATTCCTTATGCATTTCGTTACAACCTACAAAAATGGTTTCCATGCTGTTTCAAACATCTTACTGGAGTGCAGTAATGTAATGGTATAGGGGTCCCTCTCTGCTTCGTCATAGAGGGCAGAAGTACTGAAAAGCTCAACCTGTTTTCCCTCTTTCAAAACCATAATTTTTGAACATAGACCCGGTAACAGCGTGAGGTCATGCGTAATAAACAGAAGAGACAAGCCCTGTTCCTTCTGAATGGATATGAGAAGTTCAATCATCTGCTGTTGTAATACGACGTCGAGGTTGGAGACCATTTCGTCACAGATTAACAGTTTGGGACGCGTTAACAAAGCTTTGGCGAGACAAGCTCTTTGATACTGCCCACCGCTCAGTTTTCCGGGGCGATTTCGAAGAAGGTTCTCATTCAGGCCCACTTTCCCCCAATATTCAAGGACTCTGTGTTTGCGCTCGGCTCTGTTGTAACGGGTAAAATTAATTAAAGGTTCTTCCAGACACTGAAACAAGCTTATGGCGGGATTTAATGTAGAGCCTGTGTTCTGAAAAACAATCTGGATATCGCGATACCAATCCTTAAACGATGATATTCCTTTACTGGGCAAGGGCCGCCCGTCAAAGAAAATATGGCCGGAGGTTGGTTGTTTTAAAGCCATGATAAGCTGGGCAAGCGTAGATTTACCACTGCCACTCTCCCCTACAATGGCCAGTGCTTCTCCATCTTCTATTCCAAAATGAATATCTTCCAGAATAGGTCTTCCGTTTATTTCCTTATACAGCCGCTGAATTTCAAGCATAAGCTATCTCTCCTTTTCCAAGAAATCTTTGAGAGCAATGCCTGCACAATTGTTGGGTATATTCATGTTCCGGTGCGCTTAAAATATTGTCCTTATTGCCCTGCTCTATTATTCTCCCCTCACGCATCACACCAATCGTGTCCGCAAGATAGCTGGATATAAGTAAGTCATGGGTAATAAACAACATGCTCATGTCCGTGTCCAGAATGAGCTCTTTCAGAAGGAATATGATCTCAGCCTGTGTACTGACATCCAGTGCACTCGTTGGCTCGTCGGCTATCAGAATTTTCGGCTTTAACAGAAGCGCCATCGCAATCATGACACGTTGATTCATCCCACCGCTTAACTCATGAGCATAACTGCTCATCACACGGGACGTGTCCTTTAAGAGAACTTGGGACAACATTTTTTTGGCCTGCTTCTCAGCCTCATATCTTGAAACAGGCAAGTGACTGCGCATCAGATCAACGAATTGCCGGCCAATCGGAATCGACGGATGCAAGGCCTGTTCCGGATGCTGGAAGATGGCCCCGATCTGGCTCCCTCTGATGCTGCGCCAGCGCTTCCTGGATAATTGCTGCAGATGTTCACCCTGTAACACGATGTCACCTGACATGTGCAGATGAGCAGGCAGCATATCCAAGATCGCCTTACTTGTCAACGTTTTACCGCTGCCGCTTTCTCCAATCAAGCCATATGTTTTCCCTGTCTCCAGAGAAAAGCTGCTATTATGCACAAGCGATTGACCTTCCGTATTTCTGATATTTAGATTTTTGACTTCGAGCAAGGTCGTCATTTAGCGTTCCCTCCTCAGTCGCTCGCCTATAATTTGGAACGAAGCGGCAGTCAGAAATATCATAAAGCCTGGAAAGAAGCCCATCCATGGGGCGACCTGCAAATAATTTTTTCCGTCCAATAGCATGACGCCCCATTCGGGAGAAGGAGGCTGTGCACCAATGCCCAAAAAGGATAAACCGGATAAAGTAAGGATCACCTTACTTACGTCCAGAATGAGCATCGTTCCAATCTGAGGTGTAATATTCGGAATCATATGTTTGGTTATTATTCTAAGTCCAAATGCCCCGCTAACCCTGCTGGCGGTAATATAAGGTTCCTTTTTCACATCATGAATTAGTCCTCTTATGATTCGTACATACTTGGCCCACCAGGAGAGAATCACCGCAAAATATACATTTTCCATGCCAAAGCCAAGGAAGCCAACGACCACAATGGTAAGCAGCATACTCGGTAATGCTGTGAAAATGTCGGTTAGGCTCATCATAAGCATGTCCAGCTTGTTCCCCAAAAAGGCACTCCAAGTCCCCACTAGAAGACCAATCAACATCACGACACTAAGTACAATAAACACAGGAAATACCGATTCACTAATCCCGTGTATGACCCGGCTTAACAGGTCTCTTCCCAAATAATCCGTTCCAAATGGATGAGCAATGCTGGGAGGAAGGAGTTTCTGTTGATGGTTGGTATGGAATGGATCATAGGGTGAAATCCACGGGGCCGCAAGCCCTGTAATAATAAGTAGGATGATATATAACAACGCTGCCGTTGGCAGTTTATTCGCTCGGATGATACTGATCAAACTTCCCACCTCTGTTTGTCAAGATGAACACGCGGGTCCGCAAGGAAGTACAACAGGTCGGTCATAAAATTAAAAACAAAAATAAATGCTGCCACGAAGAGTGCGCTCCCTTGAATGACTGGAAAATCACGGCGAAAAATAGCTTCAAGCATGTATTTGCTGAATCCCGGAAAACTGAAAATCGTCTCGGTGATAATCGAAGCTCCAAAAAAGCCGGGTAGACTCGTTGTGATCAATGTCAGAATCGGGATGAACATGGAACGCAGTAAGTAAGATGGATAAAAGATGCTCGGCCGCAATCCCCTGGCTTTTGCAGCCTCAATATACGAGAACTTGCTGTACTGGATCGTATAGGATCGAATCATTCGAATAAAGTAAACACTTTGCACCAGCGTCATGGCAGTTACCGGCAAAATATAATGCCGTGTGGTCGAACTGCCTACAACAGGCAGGACGGGCCATATCACGCCAAAGGCATACATTAGAAGAATAGCAAGCCAATATAAAGGGATCGACAACCCCAAAATGGTCATTGAATAAACCACTCGATCTGCCATTGTGCCTTCATTTAATCCCATCCAGATGCCAATCGGTATGGAAATGAAGAGGGTTAATAAGAAAGAGCTTGCAATGAGTTTCGACGTTGAGCCTAAACGCTCCATCATTTCACTTAATACGGGTTCTCCGGATGAAAAGGAATGTCCGAGCTCTCCTTGGAATACATGATGGGCCCATGTTAAATATTGCTGAATGAACGATTGATCCAGTCCCCATTGCTTCTGTAAATCAGCTACGATGGATTGTTCCGGTACGGCTCCGATTTCCAGCAGCAGCATCGACGCCGGATCACCCGGCGCCAAACGCATTAATGTAAAAACAAACAAGGAAAATAAAACAAACGTGACTATCAACATGAACAGACGACGAATCATGGAGCGGAGCATTACTTCGCTTCTTTCTTCAGGTAATGCCACTTCAACGGATCGTCCTCAATAGCATTGAACCTAAAATCAACCACTTGGCTTGAATGAACAAAGGTTTGCTTCGCGTAGTATATCGGAACAGACATGGCTTCCTCATACATGCGGAGGAACACCTGATTGAACAGCTTTTGCTGCTGCTCAGTGGAAACTGTAGCCGCGATTTGATCCAGCAAATCGGATAAAGGCTTGTCCTGATACGCAACTCCCGGTGAGGATGGCGAATCATAGAATAAGGAGGACAGGAATCGATAAGGTAATTGAGCATCTGTGTATGTCCGATACATAAGCAGATCATATTCCTTCGTGCTCCACAGGGTATCGTAGTAAGCTGCCCGCTCCTGATTCACAATATGGATTTGAATGCCGATCTGCTTCATGTTGTCTTGAAAAATTTCAGCCATCTCTTTCCATTCCGGATATTCTTCCGTTTGGATGACCAGACGAAGCTGCAGAACTTGTCCATCTTTTTCATAGAGCTGCTTGTCGTTATTCCATTGGTATCCCGACGCTTCAATCAGCTGTTTGGCTTTTTCGGGATTATACGGATAAGAAGGCTGATTACTGTCGGATATAAATGCAACCTTCTCCTGGAACAATCCTCTGACAGGGTCCCCGCTACCACCTGCATACTTGCTCGTATCATTGCCATAATTGATAGCTTGGCGGATATTCTTATCAGCTAGAGAAGTATTGTGTTGGTTGATGACCATAAAGTAGGACATTGTACTGCTTCCGGTTTCGATTACGTAGCTGTCGTTGTTCTGAAATACAGGGAGACTTTCCATGGGGATATTCCCAAGTTCCCCGCCCGCAAGATCCACCTCTCCAGATTGCAATGCCAATACCCTTGCCTGAGGATCTGTAATGACTTTGAAGACAAGTGAATGGTCTGATGGTTGTTCTAACCAATAATGGTCATTCGGGATTAGAACAGTCTGAATCCCCTGTTGATACTCTCCTATTTTCCAGGCACCCGTTCCGATCGCTTTTTGAAAAGTACCATTCACATCTCCCTTAGGGGTTACCGAGTTCGGACTCATAATTCGAAATGGTCTTGCCTGACTAAGCTCGTACAACACTTGCGTTGCTGTCTCCTTAAAGGAAAGTACGACCGTTTGATCATCAGGTGCTTCGACTTTTTGCAGTAAACGGGATATTTCAAGCGAAGCATTCTCTTCCCTGCTTACCGCTCTTTCCAAAGAAAACTTCACGGCTGCTGAATTCAGTGGACTGCCATCCGAGAACAGGACCTGATTTTGCAGATGTAAAATGTAAGTCATGCCATCATCGGATATCTCCCAGGATTCCGCCAGGCTGGGCGCAAATTCCCCTTTTCCTTTATAGTCTACAAGGGCATCATATATAGCCGCATGCGTATGTCTGGAACCATTGTAAGTCGAGGCGTCAAGCTTGTCTGCTTCAGTATCCTGCGTGACTGCGACCACAATGTTCTTGTCCTCCTCTGCTGCAGAGGGTGAGCTCACATGTTGTGAACACCCCATAATGAAAAACAATAAGACAACAGCAATTACTCCAAATCCAGATCTTCCAAACATCCCTACTCCTCCTATTCCTCTTCTAAGCTGTTTATGATTGCATAGCTGTTATTCTCATGAATACTTGCTAGTTGAACAATCTTTGTATATTATTAATCGTAATCATTACGTTTAGCAAGGGATTTTTTATATAACAAGGAGACGATGTTAGTGAGTGAGCATAAACTTGTACAACAATATCGGGATTATTGGGACAAAGGAGCAGCTGTCTATGATGAAATTGTGGATACCGAATTTACGTCCAACCGATATGATCAATGGAAGGAAATTCTGAGTCATTTTTTGTCCGGGAAAAGTAATTTAAAAGTGCTCGATGTAGGTACGGGCCCTGGTTTCTTCGCAGTTTTGCTCAGCCAGATGGGGCATCAGGTTACTGCTATTGATTCTTCCCCGGAAATGGTGGCTAGAGCTAATCAAAACGCCCATAAATATAATTGCAGTATCGAGGTTATTGAGACAGATATTATGGAATATAAGACAGAAGAAAAATATGATATCATCATTTCACGAAATGTGACCTGGTTCCTGTACAATCCTGTAGCTGCATATCAAAATTGGCATGAAATGCTTAATGACGGAGGCCAGGTTATTATTTTTGATGCGAATTGGAATTTATTTTTAACGGATCCAAAGGAGGCAGAGCTTTTTCAAAAAGACAAGGAGGAGGCTGCCGCAAAAGGGTACGTGCCGTACCGCCCAGAGAAGGATGTCAAAGAAGGGGACCAACTGGCACTTACGTTGCCATTGAGCTATGTAAGAAGACCTGAATGGGACAGTGAAATGCTCCGTTCAATCGGCTTTGCCCAAATCCAAATTCATCAAGGATTCGATGCGGAATTGTATCATACAGGTGAACAAATTCTGAATCGACACAGACCGATGTTTGCGATCGTTGCTGAAAAATAGCATTTCTAAAAGATCTGACCAGCATGGTTAAGGATATGTCCACTATATAACCCCACGTCGTAATAAAGCTCCTATTGCTGGATTCTCTCTGTTTTAAAAAAACAAGCTATCGCTTATGCGATAGCTTTGTTTAACCATAAGTATATAATTGCAGTACGCCATCTGCTCAGGATTTCCTGTTCAAGAAATCAGAGTTTGGCCAATTCGGCGAGAATTTCGTTGGGCTCCATCCGCTTCATGAAGTCCGAATTCACATAGGCTGATCGAATGGTTGCATGCTCGTCAATCATGAAGGTGGCAGGCACCGGTAATTTCCAATTGGTATCAGCGTTGTACTCTGCAAGGTTTATGCCAAAGTTTTGATACAACTTCTGAATATAGTCTGGAACGTCAAAAAGAAGATCGTAGCTAGCTGCTGCTAAACCGGCGTTATCACTGAGCACTCGAAAGGTAAGCTGCTCTTTCTCTACTTGGCTCAGTGAGTTATCAGGAGTTTGCGGGCTAACAGCAATCAACTGACCACCCAACGCTTTAATTTCAGGAAGAATCATTTCATAGCTTCTCAGCTGCAGATTACAGTATGGGCACCATCCACCCCTATAAAAAGTAAGAACGACAGGTCCTTTAGCCAGTTCTTCATATAATGAAATCTGTTCCCCCAAGGAATCCGGCAATAAGAAGTCTTTGGCTTTGGCACCTGCCGGCAAGCCCGTTGCGATTCCTTCCTGCTGAATTTCACGAATCATTCGAAACATTTCCATATGCACTTCCGCGGGACTGTTCGCGACAAATTCCTGCTTCATACGATCAAGCTGCTGATTCAGTCCTAAAATCTCTTTACTCATTAGAAACGCTCCCTTTTTCGAGAATTTTAAATTGATATGTTTCCTATTCTTCTAGTCAGTGTTACTTGGCCACCGAAATTAGATTCCCGTAGCCTTTTGCTTGCATCTCCGCCAAAGGAATGAAGTGAATCGAAGCGCTGTTAATGCAGTAACGCTTGCCTCCTTGATCTGCGGGCCCATCATCAAAAACATGACCAAGGTGAATATCCCCTGAGCGACTCCGGACTTCTGTCCGGATCATATGATAGGAAGTATCTTCTCGATAGGTCACAACATCTGCTAAGATTGGACGGGTAAAGCTTGGCCAGCCACAACCGGAATCATATTTATCCTCACTGGCAAAAAGAGGCTCTCCGGTGCTCACATCCACATAGATTCCCGGATCATACGTATCCCAGTATTCATTCGAATACGCCCGCTCTGTGTCCTCCTCTACGGCAACTTTGTACTGGGCATCCGTCAAAATCTGCTTCAGCTCAGCTTGACTGTGTTTTGGATAATCCGCAGGATCAATACTGAATTCCCCAATAGCATTTGTGTTGTCGGCAGAGTCACTTGTCGAACCAGACTGTTCCTGAAGCACCCCCATGTCAATGTGACAGTACCCTTGAGGATTTTTCTCCAGATAATCCTGATGATACTCCTCAGCTTCATAGAAATTTTGCAGTGGCAGTACTTCGGTGACGATTGGCGAATTGTAGCGATCCTGTTCCTTACCCTGTACACGCTGGATGATCCCCTTTTCTGCCTCCTCTACGTAGTACATTCCTGTGCGGTATTGGACACCCTGATCATTCCCTTGACGGTTCAGTGATGTCGGATCAATTACCTTTAAAAAAGATTGCAGCAGTTCCTCCAAAGAGACGCGATTCTTGTCATAAGTGACTTCGACTGTTTCAGCGAAACCGCGATCCCCTCTCAGGACATCCTCGTAGGAAGGCTGCTCTCCACTACCATTTGCGTAGCCGGATACCACATCTTTCACGCCATAGATACGGCTCATATATGCTTCAACACCCCAGAAACACCCCCCTGCCAGATAAATCTTATGCAGGTCTGCCCCTGTAAAATCCAGGCTTTCATTCGGGTTGGGTACATCCACTGCTCGGGTATGACCGGAGCTTGCAGTGACCAATCCCGACCCTATTGGAGAACAACCTGCCAAAGCAGGAAGCAAAAGCAGCAGGCTGGTGATGAGCCAGAATCCTGATCTGCGGGAGAGTGATGACTTGATAACAGTGCGGAAGCGAACGGACATCATGATTTTCCTCCTTTGAAGATTGTCTTTGTTATGCAGAACGAAGCTGAATAAGCATTATTGAATCTGGGCAACCGTTTCCCGAATCAAATCATTACTATTATGACCCAAAACCGTTTTGGCAAGCTTACCCTTCGTATCAATATAGAGAGACGTCGGATATGCTCTCACACCAAACTGCTGCGCATAAGTACCATCAGGATCAAGCAAGACAGTGAGATTCTTCTCATCCATGCTCTTATACCATTTGGAAAAATCTTCAGCAGATTTCTCGCCCTTGAAGTCCGGAGATACAATACTAATCACTTTAAAATCCGGGTCTTCACCTGCCAGCTGATTCAATTCTTCCAGTCCGGCCAAGCAGATGGAGCACCAGGATGCCCAATATTTAATGTAGACCTTTTCCCCCTTGAAATCATGAAGTTGAACCGCCTCGCCTTCCAGGTTCTTTAAGTTAAAATCCGGAGCGGCAGATGCAGCATCGCTCTCCTTCGCCGATAAAGAACGATCATCACCAGCATTACGTGCAGCTGACGAAGAAGGAGTGCAAGCAGATAGCAACAGAACTGCCCCCAGGAAGGACACCAGCAATCCTGTTATTTTGACTTTGGCTGTAGTTGGTTTGGGATGCACAAAAATCCTCTCCTTATATTCGCTTGAGAATCTACAACTAAAAATTAAAAGCAGCTGTAATGATGGCAAGATTATTGGTCATCAGCAAAACCCCCATCACGATGAGGATAACGCCAGATACGACTTTGATTACTGGCGTATACCGATACAATTTTCGCAAATGACGCAGTAATATATCTGAGAACACTGCCAGAACCAGAAATGGAATGGCCATTCCTACTGTGTAAATGAACATCATCCAGACACCATAGGCTGCTGATCCACCGCTGGCAGACAGACCCAGGATAGCAGCTAGTACGGGACCAATACATGGAGTCCAGCCAAAACTGAATGTTAAGCCCAGCAGAAATGCTCCCCAAGCACCCCTTTGTTTTCCCGATCCTAGCTGCAAACGTTTCTCCTTTTCCATAAATGCCAATTGAATAAATCCGGTCTGTTGAATGCCAAACCCGATAACAATTGCACCGCAGGCAATCATAAACCAGGAACTGTTAATCACACTGCCAAGTGCTCCTGCTCCAAAACCAAGAAGCAAGAAAACGACCGATAAACCTAAAATAAATAGCAGGGTATGTCGAATCAACCTGAGATTTGGACGGAAACTTGCAGAATCCGATGGCTCTGACAAACGTCCCGCCTCCGAGCTCCCAAGAAAGGAAAAATAAACGGGAAGCATCGGGAGAATACAGGGAGAGAAGAAGGAGAGAATCCCCGCAGTCAATACACTCCAAAGGTATACATTTTCTGTAAACAAATTACGCCTACCCCCAGTCTATATTTTCTTAGGGAAAATGAGTGTAAACTGACTCCCTACTCCATATTGAGATGTGACTTGAATCTGCCCTCCGAGCATTTCCGTGAGCTCCATCGCTATGGAAAGTCCGATCCCAGAGCCTCCATAATTGGGATTGCGAGATTCTTCCACACGGTAGAATCTCTCAAATATTCGCTGTAACTTATCTTCTGAGATCCCGATTCCCTCGTCTTGAATTTCAAAACGAATACGATCCCCTTGAGAGATTACATTAATTTGTATCCTTGTTCCTGGCTGCGAGAATTTCAACGCATTGCTCAGTAAATTGCACAAAATACGTTCCATGCACGTTTTATCTGAATATAGCCAAAGATTCTCCGCATTCAAGTTAATATCAATCATCCGGTTCTCCAAAGTAATCTGAGGCTCAAAAGACTGCAACACATCTACCAGAAGATGATCTATCCACAGCTGCTCTACTTTAAAAGCAATAGCTCTTTGGTCAATGGCGGTTATCGCAAATAATTCATTGGCAAATGAGACAACACGCTCTGTCTGCTCCCCAATCCCCAATAAATATGTTTTCATTTTGTCAGGATCCTGAACAATTCCATCGATTAAAGCTTCTGAATAAGACCGAATGGAAGCAAGCGGTGTTTTGATGTCATGAGATAGATTGGCAATCAGTTCACTCCGGCGATTTTCCTCAAGCTGCAAAGCTTCAATTTTACTTTTTATATCCTGGGACATATGGTGAAGTGATTCGCTCAATTCCTGCAATTCTTTTGTTTTGCTGGATGAAACCGGAAAGTCATAGTTGCCTTGAGCAATCGCATGACTTTGTTCACTCAGACGTGAAATTCCCTTGGCCATCGGAAAAATAAAAAAAGCATTAATAACCAAAGAAAGGATACTGGATGCGACGGTGATCAGCATAGCCATCTGTAAACGTTCGTAATCCAAAAACATATGCTTGTAAGCAACAAACAGCACAACGGTCACCAGCAGCAAGCTAACCAGATATGAAAGAATCAGACTTGTGCGCAATTTCATTCCGTTCTCACCTTCATCCTTCGCTACTTTTGAACTGATATCCAATTCCCCATACCGTTTTGATGACTACCGTTTTGTCCCGATCAAGCGTAGCCAGCTTTTCACGCAAATGATGAACATGCACATTCACAGTACTGGAGTCCTCATAATAATCATAACCCCATACTTTTTTTAACAGCTCAGACTTGGAGAGTACCCGATGCTTTTCTTCCACAAGGGTCCAGAGCAAATCGAACTCTTTGTTGGTGAGGTCAAGCATCTGTTCATTCATATATGCAGCACGTTCGTCCTTATTCAGGCGCAAGCCTTGTTCTTGAAGTACTGCTGGTTCATGAAGCTTGAATTTATTCGCCCGTTTCAAAATATTGCGAATGCGAAACAATAGCTCTCTTGGACTAAACGGCTTGGTCATATAATCGTCCGCGCCCAGAGCAAGTCCATACAAGGTGTCCTTCTCCTGATTGAGAGCCGTCAAGTAGAGAAACGGAATATCATACCCCTCTGCCTGCAACTGCTCCACGTACTCATATCCATTTTTTTTAGGCATCATAATATCTACAACCATGAAATCAATCGAATTACTCTTCACAATTTTTTCAGCTTCTTCTCCATTCGTAGCCGTGAAAACGGTGTAGCCTTCATTTAGCAGGTATAACTGACAGATCTCAACGATCGGCAGTTCATCATCTACAATCAGCACTGATGTCAATGAATAGTCACATCCCTTTGCTCAGGTTTAGCAGATGCTTGTTTCCATCCCAACTTGCGCCTCCATTGCGGGTATAACAAACGTTCAAGACTACAATTTGTAGTCCACCCCAGTCTGGAGAGCAGGATAGCCGATATCATAATCTCTACGGGATAAGTAAAGACCATATCCGCTAAGATATAATTAACATGGACAAATACGGAAAACAGCAGAGCTGGCAAGGTTAACAATCCAATGATAAGCCCTGCCCCTATCATAATCTCTCCAACTGGAATGAGTATGTCAAAGACGGGGGACAATGGATGAACGATATTCTGAAAAAAAACTTTATACCACTCTGGAGAGTCCGTATTTGCTGCAACAACCGGTACCAGACTTTCAACTCCGAATCCCCCGCTTAATTTGTAATATCCGGAGCTGATCCATAACCAGCCCATAAAGACGCGAGTCGCACTAAAAATCCAACCCATGATTCTGTGAAATCCTCGCATCAAGCACCTTCTTTCTGACGATAATGAGGCAGTCTCTTTCGACCCGAATTCGGATAAAAGAGAGATTGCCCTGTACAGGTCAACTTAGCGAAGCACTTCCAAAGATTACATGAGCCTTGTCACAATAAATCAAAACTGTATCATACTCTGCCGGATCTACTCCTGTAAGATCAAAACTTTGCTCTGTTTGCTTCAGGTCGATTTTGCCCAAGCTTTTGCCCATTGTTACATCTTTCCCTTTTGTCAGGTAAATGTGCAGATCCGGCCCCTTTGACGTTTTAAAGTCACTAAGCATTATCTTTCCATCTTTGATCTCCACCTTGCCTTCGGAGATTTCTTTTCCGTCTCCGCTTAACATTCCCGTTTTCATTACGGGCATTTCTGTTGTTTTGGATTGCGGCATTTCTGTTGCAGTCGAAGCTTGTTTGTTTGACTCTGCTGGTTTATCTTGCATCCCGCACCCTGCCATGACTGCTGTAGCCACCATCAATGAAATTCCTGTGGATAAAAACTTTTTCATATAATCACTCCATCCATTTATGTGCTATTGCTTTGCTTATGTATAAAGTATAGATTGCCCTTAACCGAATTGAAATTAAGCATCTATAAGGACTTTATTAAGTAAGCATTAAATTTATGGTGGAGTACATCCGTTGGGCTCCTCGAAATTTGGACAAAACTTGCCCCCCTTAAAGCAAAAAAGTCGCTATATTAGCGACTTATAGTCGGACACTGTTCTCCCTCAATACTATACCGGACCAGTCTACAATCCATTACAGTCTATGGCTTGAACCATGAACTTAGGAGATATGTGTGATACTTAGGAGATATGTGTGATACTTAGGAGATATGTGTGATACTTAGGAGATATGTGTGATACTTAGGAGATATGTGTGATACTTAGGAGATATGTGCCCCTTCAGTTATCGGCAATAACCTCTCTAGCAGCCTCTATAAACGACGAGATGATGGGTGACATCCATTTGTCTTTGTGCCACAGCATCTGAGTATACACATGCAAGTCCGGGATCTCCCAAGGAAGTACCACAAGTTCGCCCCGTTCGACTTCGGCTTTGACTGTCATTTCAGGAAGAAAGGCTATGCCGATTCCCGTAATGGCACATTGTTTTATAGCCTCGGCATTTTGAAACTCCAAATACGTAATGCTATCAATGCCCTCTTTTTCAAATCCCCGGTCAAACATCGTTCGGTAGGTACAGCCCTTTTCATTCGTCAGGAATACCTCGTCATGAAAATCTTTCAACTGTAATGAACTGCGTTTCGTAAGTGGATGGTCTGGAGCAACATAAAAACGAAACGTCTCTTCTAACAACGGTTCAACGGTCAATCCACTTGACCGAATGGATTCATCCAACATAAAAACGACATCCGCAGTGCCCTCAAAGAGTGTTTGTTTAAGTTGCTGATTGGGAACGGAGCGAAAAATGAGTCGTACTCCCGGAAATCGAGAACGAAACAAATGAAAGACAACCGGAAGCCGATAGGCGCAGAGAACCTCGTTGGCACTGATTGTCAGGGTCCCGCTTAGATTTTCTTCGTCATGAACCATGCTGCGGGCTTCGTCCAACCGGTTAAGTACAGCTTGGGCATGAGTTAAAAATCGTTTACCCGCGGTTGTAAGCACGAGTTGTTTACCAAGACGATCAAAGAGACGAACACCCAGTTCTTCTTCCAATCCTTTGATTTGCATCGTAACGTTCGAAGGAACATAATTCAGCACTTCCGCGGCCCGTGTAAAATTCAACGTGGTTGCAACTGTGCAAAATGTGTTGAGTTGGCGCAATTCCATTTTGCGATCTCCCTTTTACTTTCAATTTTATTGAAGACTGCATTGAATTCTATTCACTTTTACTGAGGATACCACGAGTTTATACTGACAACAAGAAATTACATTTCGTATATGTGGTTTCATTTTGAAGGGAGAGAGACAGGATGGATTATGAAATTTTTAATTTGGGTGATGTAGTCTTACAATCTGGGGTAACACTACCCAATGCATTCCTCGCTTATAAAACGTATGGAGAATTGAATGAGAAGAAAGATAATGTCATCCTCTATCCAACAGCTTTTGGGGACCAGCATGTTCAGAATGAATGGCTAATTGGCAACGGCATGGCACTAGATCCGCAAAAATACTTTATTATCGTTCCGAATCTACTGGGCAACGGATTATCTTCATCTCCCAGCAACACGCCACCTCCATTCGACCGAGCTCAATTTCCTCGGGTCAGCATCTATGACAACGTTCAATTTCAACATCGGCTGGTCATCGAAAAATTTGGCATTCAGAAGATTGCCCTTGTCGTTGGATGGTCCATGGGAGGTATTCAGGCATTCCAATGGGGGGCAAGTTATCCAGACATGGTAGAACGAATTGCACCCATTGCCGGCGTTGCCAAGACTTGGCCGCAGACGTTTGTCGTCCTGAATGGGGTAAGCGCTCCGCTTCTGGCTACCGCCCACTTCGATGCAAGCAAACTGAATGATTTGACTTCTGCTGATTTGCGCGCCGTTGGGCGTGCCTATGCGGGATGGGGATTTTCGCAGGCCTTTTATAGAGAAGAGCTCTATCGGGAGTTTGGATTTGACTCCGTAGCAGATTTCGTGACTGGTTTCTGGGAAAATGCCTTCATGCAGATGGATCCGCACAACGTCTTGGCGATGTTTAGTACAGGCCAGTCTGCAGATATTAGCGCTAACCCCACGTATAACGGAGATTTTGAAGGAGCTCTAAGGAGTATTAAAGCTTTGGCTTGCATCATGCCAGGGAGCACTGACCTCTTCTGCACACCCGATGATAACCAATACGAAGCAGAGCGAATGCCTAATGCGATATTTAGTCCAATTCATTCGATCTGGGGACACTTTGCTGGTCGCGGAATCAACAGCGTCGATAATCAATTCATTGACGACAACCTGAGACGATTGTTGGAATGTCATGCAAGCGACTAGATTATCAAGAGTCTCATAATAGCGACTTCAATGGGTCATGTTCAGTCCCTTAACGTTTACCTGCGATTCTATCTATAGAATTACGATATATTTGTTGGATAGATTCACACTCTTCAAACTCTAGTAATGTAATTAGTCTTAAGATCAATATTTCTTTAATCCAACGCTTCAAAATAATCAGCTTCTTCCTTTATAAAATTGTATTTTCCCCTTGGGGAAACGCACCTTATGGATTAAGAATATCAATAAAACAAATATGGTTCTTTGCTGTTAAGCTCACTGTATTTGTTTATTTAGCTCAAATACTTGGGTACGTAAAAAAAGGCAACCGCAACATTTCTGTTCGGTTGCCTTTTTATTATTTTAAACAAACTTTAATTATTCAGGTTGCAACCAGAGAGAAGCTATTTCCGAATCGACTTGAAGGACTCTGTCTGCTGTGTAATGCCCTTCTCCGCCGCAAAGCGCTCGATGCTGGATGCGCCAAAGAATCCATCGATACCCTTCGTTCTCTCAATGACATAAGCCGCATCCTCCGGCTCTGCAATGGGTCCACCGTGGCAAATAATCATGATTTCCGGGTTCACAGCCCGACCGGCTTCAATAATTGCCTCGATTCGTTCTACACAGTCGTCCAGTGTCAGCGCTGTTTTTGCACCAATGGAGCCCTTGGTCGTCAAGCCCATATGCGCAACCAAAATGTCAGCCCCTGCCTCCGCCATGGCCTTTGCCTGAGCAGGATCAAAAACATACGGAGTGGTCAACAGATCCAATTCATGGGCGATGCGGATCATTTCTACCTCCAGATCGTACCCCATACCGGTTTCCTCCAGGTTTTGTCTGAACACCCCATCAATTAAACCAACGGTTGGGAAGTTCTGAACACCGCTGAAGCCTTGCTCCTTCAGCTGCTTCAGGTATACCTCCATTATTCGAAAAGGGTCGGTGCCACATACCCCTGCCAGAACAGGCGTATGCTTGACGACGGGCAGTACCTCGGCTCCCATCTCAACAACTATTTGATTGGCATCACCATAGGAGAGCAAGCCAGCCAGTGAGCCGCGGCCCGCCATTCTGTACCGACCGGAATTGTATACGATTAACATATCTGCTCCGCCCGCTTCACTGCTCTTGGCTGTTATGCCTGTACCTGCCCCGACACCCAGTAGAATTTTACCCTGCTTTACCTCTTTCCTGAATTTGTCCATAATTTCTGATCTGTTCAGCTTATTCATTTCGTATATCCTCCTTATTGGATTCATTAGGAATTTCATGCATGAGAGTGATCAGCTTTTGTGCTGCGGCCTCTGCAAAGGCCGGATCGTTGATGGTGCAATCCATTTCAATCACTTCAACAATCGAGCGGTCGACGTGCTGGCGCAGGGTATCAAACAACATTCGGTCTTCCTCCGGTCCGTAGAAAGGCTGCCCCTCCACATCGATTGCGGAAATACCTTTAAGCGGCAGCATGAGCACGGTGCTTTCTTTCGCCATATTCAGCTTCTCCGCAAGCTTCCTGCCAATCTGTTCATTCTCTTCCACCGTGGTTCTCATCAGGGTTACCGTCGGATTATGCTGATAAAACTTATGATCCTTGAATTTCTCCGGCACAGTATCTGTCGGCCCAAAATTGCACATGTCCAAGGCGCCCACCGAGATCACCTGCGGAATGCGATTGCGTCCTGCAGCCTCCAAGCGATTCGGCCCCGCATTCAAGACACCGCCGATGATTTCATCCGCCCACTCCGTCGTCGTCAAGTCCAATACCCCTTCAATGAATCCCGCTTCAATCAACGCCTCCATCGACTGCCCTCCGATGCCCGTGGCGTGGAACACGAGCACCTCGTAGCCCCGCTCCTCCAAATATTTTCTTGCCGCTGTGACACATGGTGTTGTCACTCCGAACATCGTGGCTGCAACCAGCGGTTTCTTATCCGGTTTGTGCGTATGCTCAAACTTGAGCATACCCGCCATCGCAAATAATGCATTTGTGAATATCTTCGTGGAAATTGAATTCAATCCTGCTACATCCACCACGGATGGAATCATGACAATATCACTCGTGCCTACGTATGGAGCTGTGTTGCCAGATGCAACGGTCGATACCATCACCTTCGGAACACCAATTGGCAGAGCTCTCATGGCTGGTGTGACCAGTGAGGTTCCGCCAGTGCCACCAAAGGAAATGATTCCGTCAAATTTACCCTGCTTGTATAACTGTGGTACCAGCTTTTTTAAGCCTATGGACAAAACCTCTGTAGCCAAAGCCCGATCCTTCTTTGCCGCAAGTTCCTCTATGACCATGCCTGCGGCGTGTGCGACTTCCCGATTGGACACATCCGGAACAAAGGACGGCTCGAATACGCCTGTATGGATCATCAAGGTTCCCAACCCAAGTTCCTCTGCAATGCTCTTAATGTAAAGATATTCATCACCCTTCGTATCAAACGTACCAATGATTGCGACGGTCTTCATTCCATGGCCTCCTCGTATGACTCATATAGAACAAAAGCTCGATCGCAGGCAGCAGGCTGATTTTTCTCTAACAGAAAAACCAGTACGATCGCTATAGCTTTATCATACTGGTCCTGTTTAGTTATGAAAACGCTTTTATGTTCTATGTTTTTGTGTTTAGGTTAGATCTGTACTGCTTGGGGGAATAGCCCTTAAGCTTTTTAAACATTTTGCTGAATTGAGCATAATTAGGATACCCTACCATGCCGGCCACATCGGATAATTGAAGCTGCGGTGCATGAAGAAGCGTAACGGCTTTATTTATGCGGAAGCTCACCAGATAAGTCTGAAAGCTGCAGCCAACTTCCTTTTTAAACAAGCTGCTCAAATAGCTGCGGGAAACATGAGCCACCTTGGCCAGATCCGAAAAAACAATTTCACTGTTGTAGTTTTGTGCTACATATTCTTTGACAAACTCAACGTAATCATAATGCTTGGTGATGCCTTTCAGCATTTTAACCATAAAATCGTCCTCATCCAGATTACCCAGGCGTTTAAAATCGCGAGTAATTGACATGATGGACTTCTCCGAAGGAATTCGTTCAAAAGCAGACCCGCCAATATAACCCATAATGTCTGTATTGTTGCTATACATGTACTGGACATCGACTGGCGTCTTGACCGGACCCCCGTAAATCATCTTGATCACATCCGGCTTAAGCTGGTTGCAGGTATCAAAAATACGCAACGCCTTTGATTTGGCCGCCTCTAAGGATACAACCTTCCGTGCGCCCAACAATCCGCCTTCAGTCAGACCGAGATGAGCACAGATTACATCTGCCCCCGCCTCAATCATTTGGGCTGCCTGAAGTTCATCAAATACAAACGCCACCGTAAACAACTCCTGTCGATGAGCCAGGCGTATGGCCTCAACTTCTATATCATAGCTGATCCCGTCTTCCTCCAGAGCCTCTCGGAACAACCCGTCCATCAAGCCGACTGTAGGGTAGTTGTTGACCCCCGAAAAGCCTCTTTCCTTGATTTCCTTCATGTATTCAGCCACTTCTATAGTTGGATCATTCGCATTCAGTCCAAAGAGTACGGGAGAATGCCTCACCAGCGGCACAATTTCTCTTGACGCAAAATCCATTACCATCTCATTACTGTTGCAAAACGGTAAAAATCCCGCCAGAGAGCTTCTTCCCATCTGGCGAAACCTGCCGGAGTTCAGCATTAATATAAAATCCGCTCCGCTCTGAGCTGCATACTTGGCTGTAATGCCTATGCCTGTCGAGACACCGATGATGTGATTACCCTCGCGCAGCTCTGATTGAAGACGCTCAAGTATGACTGTTCTGTTCAAGCCCCATCCGCTCCTCATCACAATTTAACAACTGTAGTTTTTGTCCCTCAATATTATTATTGTACCTTAAAGTTATGAAGCAATTGGTTAAGCGGAATCAAAAAAGCCGATCTCCCAGTTGGGAAATCGACCTGAAAAGAAGCTCTCATTCAATTGATTTCATTAAAGTGTGACGATAATCGGACCATTTTTAGTCAGGATAATCGTATGCTCCACTTGAGCTACATAGCTTTTTTCTGTAGCAAAGGTCCAATTGTCTTCTTTTTGGAATACTTCTTCTTCTAGGGTAGAGATAAATGGCTCGAAGGCAATAACCATGCCTTCCTTTAATAATTCATCATCCGAAGTATCGTTATAATTATAAATATGGTTAGGTGCTTCGTGTATATTACGTCCAACACCATGTCCTGTAAGGTTTTTAATAACCGTTAATTCATGCTGTCTAGCTGTTTGGAATACGGCTTTCCCAATTCCACTTTTTTTGGAACCGGGTTTTGCTTTTTTAAGGCCGGCTTCAAATGCTTCTTTAACGACATCACATATTTTCGTTAACACTTCTTCTCCTTCGCCTACTACAAACGAAATTCCTGTATCTGCGAAATAGCTGTTCTTGGAGCCAGAAACATCTATATTTACCAGATCTCCTTCATGAATAACCCGTTGCCCTGGAATACCATGTGCCACTTCTTCATTAACACTAATACAAGTAAAGCCAGGAAAATTATATTCACTTTTGGGAGCTGAAACTGCGCCTTCTTTCTCAAAAAGCTCCCCAGCTATATCATCAAGCTCCTTCGTCGTTATGCCAGGAATGGTTCTTTGCACCAACTCATCTCGAATTAAGGCAACAATTCTGCCAATTTCCTTCAAACCATTAAAGTCTTCTTCTGTTTTTGCAATCATTTTTCCTACCTCACTATCTTTAATCGTCAATTAACTGTATAAGCTGAAACACACATTAGATAATCATATCTAAAGGGGCAAAGCTTCGCAACTTTTTTTAAATCGTCGGTGCGTTAATGAAATGCCCTGTATATCCCCCTTTACTTTTTAGTTATGAAAAGACGTTTTTCGTGTTGTTCCTATAAGTATGCTTTTTGAAACATTAGGTGACTACATCGACGGGATCAAAGCATTCAAAAAATGCTTGTCTTTAACGGGTTGTGCTCTCCCAATAAGGGGCCAAATTGAACGATAAAACCTCAATGACTTCTTCAAACATTGTTTCGAATGAGCGATCCTGAGGGTTCCGGCTCCACTGCAATGCCGATCCGAATATGCCCCAACTGATAACGAGTGCCATGGCTTCCCATTTTTCTTGCGAAAAGTCCTTTGTCTGCACTTCATTTATTCGTTTAAGCAGGAGTCGATGAAGATCCTGATGCATCGCATTTTCAAACATGGCTTCAAACTGCTTGTCTCCTGGCGTACTACATTGTTTAAACTGCAAAAGAAAATCGAATATGGTTTGCATAAGGATTCGCAAATTGCCCTCATTACATCTTGCTTCTTCCGGCAGTTTCTCCCTTATCGTCATTTGGAATTTTTCCGTCATCCAATATTCTAGAAAGTCATATTTATCCTGAAAGTGCGCATAAAATGTTGTCCGATTTACGATTGCTTGATTCGTGATATCGTGCACAGAAATGGAATATACGTTTCTCTTTTTCCCAATCAGATCGTTAAAAGCCTGGACGAACAATTGACGGGTTCTTTTAACACGCGGATCCTGAGGATTAACCGACATTTCACGCCCCCTTTCTCTTGAACTCCACTAACAGACAAAAGGACAACAATGTTGGGAACACAACAAAAACAGCTTTTTGCAGGTTGTTCGCACAACTCAATCCTTTTATCTTTTGATTATGCGACTTATTCAACACGCACTTATACGATTATGATTGCACAAACAAAATCGTATAACAACTAACTTTTTTTGATTGGAAAACGAAAGGATGAGTGTAGAAATGATTGTTGTTACAGGAGCGAACGGAAAATTAGGTCGGAAAATCGTAGAGCAACTTCTCAAGCGTATTCCTGCCAGGGATATTGGTGTAAGTGTCCGTGATGTGAACGCTGCTCAGGATTTAAAAGAACGCGGAGTTCGTGTTCGGCAAGGACATTTCGATAATTCTGAAAGTCTCCTTCACACCTTTGAGGAAGCATCTCAAGTTCTCCTCATCTCCTCCCACTCCTTGGGAGAAGTGGCTGTTCGTCAGCATCAAGCCGCAATTGACTCGGCAAAGAAAGCCGGGGTTCGTCGACTGCTGTATACTAGTCAAATGTTTTCATCAGCAACGTCGCATTTTTCTCCCATGAACGTTCATGCTGCTACAGAAGAGTTACTAAAATCTTCCGGAATGGCTTACACGTCGCTGCGAAACGGCTTCTATGCCGCATCAGCGATAATGTGGATGGGTGACGCCTTGAAAACAGGGGAATTGATTGCTCCGGAAGATGGTCCTGTTGCCTGGACAACCCATTCCGACTTGGCTGAAGCCACAGCAGCAATCCTGACAGAACAGAGATATGAAGGTATCACTCCTAACCTTACGGCTTCCGAAGCGATTGATATGGATAGAATCGCTTCGATTGCTTCCAAGGTTTTGGATCGACCGATTCGGCGAATTGTCGTGTCCGATGATGAATATCGGAACCATTTGATATCCCGTGGACTTCCGGAACCAATGGTCGGCATGCTTACGGGAATGTTTCAGGCAAGTCGACAGGGAGATTTCTCGCATACCCATCCCGCTTTGGAAAACCTGATTGGCAGATCCCCAGTGAATTTTACGGATTTCTTTAAAAGTTCAATTTCTCAATAATACGTTTTCTCGTTTTATAACCAAAACCAAAGAGCCAAGCGGCACATATGCCGCCTAGCTCCTTGGTCATTTTAAAACATAACTCTACTTACTCAGCAAGGCATTGGCCTTCTTCGCCGCTTCAGCTACAGCTGCCTCTGCCGAAACGGAAGAATCAACAACCGCACGAAGAATCTCATTTTTGATCATCTCACCAATCTCTGGATACACCTTCTGCATTGGACGTGGACCGGCATATTCCAGTTGGTCAACCGCCACCTTGAACAGCGGCTTTTCCTCATAAAGCTTCTTCATTTCATCGCTCTCCACTGCACTGATGCGGCTAGGCAAATATCCGGTAAAGGAGCTTGCATAAATCGTTTGCTCTTTCGCAGTCATCCACTTGATGAACTTCCATGCTGCCTCCTGCTTTTCTGGAGACAGGCCAGAAGTCATAACCAGATTGGCACCGCCTGTCGGCACCCCATACGTATCATGCGCTGGCATATATGTCGTTCCCAACTCAAAGCCTTGATCTTCTGCAACCTTCATATTGTTTGTCAGGTCTGCAGTAGAGGAGAACATCATCGCTGAACGCTGATTGTGGAAATCCGTCTTCGCTTGCGTACCAGCATCATCCGTTGTACCAATGTTCATAATGCCTTCATGCTTCATTTTCAGCCACAGCTTCACAGGCTCAATTCCGGTTTCATTGTTGAACGCTGCGCTTTTTCCATCTTCACTGATCATCGTTCCTCCACTCTGTCTCACAAAAGCCTCATAGAACCAAATATCAACAGGCATTGAGATGCCGTAGCGCTGATCCTTGATCGTTAACTTGCGGGCATAATCTTCAAATTCCGCCCAATTCTTGGGTCCAGCTGGATCAAGTCCTGCCTCCTTCAGCATCGTACGATTAAAGTACAGGATCGGTGTGCTGCGTAAATAAGGGAGAGCATACAGTTTATCATTCACATAAGAATTTCCCATGAGCCCTTGAATGAAATCATCCATATCCAGCTGATCCTTTTCAACAAAAGAAGTCAACTCCTGCGTCATGCCCGATTCGGCAAACACACCAACTGAAGCAATTTCATTTTGCCATACTTCGGGGGCATTGCCCGCTGCGAATGCAGCCTGCGCTTTAGAATGCTGATCTGCGTACGTCCCCTGATATTCAGCCTTCACAACCACTTCATCTTGGGATTCGTTAAACATTTTGACCAAGTTCTCATTGTTCTCGGCAATTTTGTCTCCCCATGAGTACCAATATGTAATCTCTATGGGTTTGTTGGCCGTGCCATTCGAACTACCGGAAGCAGCATTATCGGTTGAACCAGCGGAGTTGGAATCACCGCAAGCAGTTACAGTAAGCGCAAGCGTTGCCGCTAACAAAATAGATGCAAATTTTTTCATGGATAAATCCTCCTATTAAATTAATTATTTTACACCCGAATAGACAAATGCTTTAATAATTTGACGTTGTCCAAATAAGAAAACAATCAGAATCGGAACGACCAAAATCATGTTTCCAGCCATTAGAATGTGCCAGGCAGCTCCTCCGTCCACCTCGCGCAGCTTAGAGATCCCAATCGGAAGCGTTCTTGCTGCATCGGAGGTTGTCATCACGAGCGGCCAGAAGTAATCATTCCAGTGTGCAATGAAGCTGAACAATGCAAAGGTGACCAGTGTTGGACGGGCCATCGGCACCATAATTCTGAGAATGATTTTCCATTCCGGCGTTTGGTCAAGCCGTGCCGCTTCAATAAGCTCTTCCTGTACTTGCATGAATGACTGCCTTAGCATGAATATGCCAAAGGCGCTGGAAGAGAAGGGAAGTATGAGTGCCAGCAAATTATTAATGAGTCCCCACTTGCTCATCAACAAATACACAGGCAGGAAAATGAGCTGACCCGGGATCATCAAGGTCACCATCGTTATCCCGAATAACAGCTTGTCTCCTTTGAAGGAGTACCTTGCAAAAGCATAGGCTGCCAATATAATGGTCGTGAATTGAAGAATGAGTATACTGACTGATACAACAACGCTATTCAGTAGATATTTCAAAAAAGGCCCTGATTCCCACGCCGCTTGGAAATTGCTCCACATCACCTTGGAGGGAATCCACTTGGGTGGAAAGATCACCGTCTCCGGGTAAGACTTCAATGATGTTGAAATCATCCATAGAAAAGGGATTGCAAAAATCGCAACCAAAACGATCGTGGCCGTAATATTCAGGATACGCAGCAACGACTTCCTTGCCATGACATTTCCCTTCCCCTCTCTATTGGTAGTGAACCTTGCGGCTCAGCAACTTGAAGTAGACTAGCGTAAGTAAACCAACGACAACGAGCAGGATCGCTCCCGCTGCCGAAGCGTAACCAATCTTGAAGTAACGGAATCCGTACTCGTAGATGTAAAAGACAAGTGTGTTCGTTGAATTGATCGGACCCCCATTGGTCATAATGGCAATGGTCTCAAACACCTGGAATGAACTGATCAAATTAATGATAATTAAGAAAAACAGGGTCGGCGAAAGCATGGGAAGCGTAATCTTGTAGAACTTCCGCCACCAATTGGCCTCGTCCAGAGCTGAAGCCTCATACACATCCTTAGGAATGCTTTGCAGACCAGCGATGAAGATGAGAGCATTGTAGCCCACGCCCTTCCAGACCGAAACAAGCACAAGCGACAGTAATGAACTGTCCGGGCTGCTCAGCCATGTCTGCTTGGGCAAGCCAACTATGTCCAGCAAAGCGTTAAGCAATCCGAATTTGGGGTCCATTAGCCACATCCACACCAGGGATACAGATACAAGTGAAACAATATGTGGACTAAAGAGTGCTCCCTGAACAAATCCGTACCATGCCCCTTCCCGATTCAGCCATATCGCTAGCAGAAGCGAAATTACAATGGATAAGGATACGGAAAGAAGCGTATAGTTCAAGGAGTTGCTCAGCACCTGAAGAAACTCATTATCCTTAAACAGCTCGACAAAGTTGTTAAAGCCGACAAACTCCTTGACCGGATTAATGAAATCCCAGTTGTAAAAGCTCAAGAAGATCATATAAAAGATCGGATAGATGAAAAAAATGGAGAACACTACGATGGAGGGAGCCACCATGGCATAGGGACGAAGCCTGGACCAAACCGTCATGAATAGTTCCCTCCCAGAACAATAAGCTCTTCAATTTCGGCCCGCTCATGCTGGCGGGCGCGCATACCGCCCCGGTCAAAATAGTACAGATCCTGCATAGACACGGAGATGTATACCTCGGAGGCTGACTCCAACGGCTTCAAAAAGCTCTTCACGGAGACAAGACCAAGCGCGGATTCCAGTTGATAGATGATTTCTGCACCCAGTGTCTCGCGTGTCAGGATACGAGCCGGGAACTGCAATTGTCCGGGCTGCGGCCTGTTCTCAGTCGTCATCGTTGCCTTCTCCGGACGGAAGCCAAGCTGCCCAATTTCGTCATGCAGCTGCCCATGTAGCAAAGGTAGGATTCGTTCACGATCAATTACATTCATCGGTGGTGTGCCGATAAACTGGGCTGTGAAAACATTATCCGGATCATCGTAGATTTTCATTGGACTATCCGCTTGTTGAATACGTCCTTTGTTCATGATGACGATACGATCTCCCATCGACATGGCCTCAACCTGGTCATGAGTAACAAAGACAAAGGTTGCACCTAGCCGTTTGTGAAGCTGAATTAACTCCGTTCGCATCTGATGGCGAAGCTTGGCATCCAAATTGGACAATGGCTCGTCCATCAGGAAGACCCCTGGATTCTTAACCATGGCCCGGGCTAAGGCAACCCGCTGCCGCTGACCTCCGGACAGAGCCTGCGGCTTCTTATGCAAATATTCGGCTAGACCGACGACCTCGGTGATCTCCTTAACAAGACGCTCCCGCTCCGTTCGAGGCACCTTACGGTTCACTAAGCCGAATTCGATATTTTCCTTGACCGTCATCATTGGATAAAGTGCATAGTTTTGAAATACCATGGCAATATTTCGCTTGCCTGGCTCCACTCCATTGACACAATGGTCTCCGATCCAAATTTCGCCGGCCGACTCCTTATCAAGCCCTGCGATCATGCGGAGTGTCGTCGATTTTCCACAGCCGGACGGGCCAACCAATACCGTAAATGACCCATCCTCAATGGTCAGATTGAGACCTTCGATGACTTTATCCTGCTTGAAGCTTTTTTCAATCTGCTTCAGTACAATTTGTGCCAAGCCAATCCCTCCTTCTTCTTCCATTATTGTGCGGCCGACGTTAATTGAACGGTTAACAGAAGGTCGCTCTCTTCTCCCAGCGCATCAGCTACAGGACCAAAGCCAGGCGTATCACGACAAAAGCTCTGAATATCATGATTAAGATCAGCATCCTGTATAAGCCGATGAGTTATGGTTACCTCGCCCTCATGAACGTCAATAACGCGGTATGCTGGCACATCAAGACAAGCTGCGGTCTGTACATAATGCCAATTTCCTTGCTTCACGATTGAGTTCATGTGATTATGCCCGCAAAAATAGATGCCACCTTCAGGCCGACTATTGATCATGTCTTTTAGTTCATCCTGAGGACGAATGTACAGCTTATCGAGCGTCGAGCGCGCAGTTGTATCAAATACCGGATGATGCCCAAAAAGCAGAACCTGCTTCTGATGAGAATCGGTAAGCTGAGCTTTAAGCCATGTCAGCTGCTCTTCGTTCAACTCTCCTCCCCAATCCGAACGGTTCATCTCCTTGGTCGTATCCAAAAAAATCAGTTTGGCGTGAGGCGTATCTATGGCTCGATAGCATGGCTGACCTGTAAATGTGGAAATTTCATGCTTTGGCAATGAATACGTATCATGATTGCCGAGAACATGAATGAAGTTCTTTTCACTTTTCGCAAGAATAGAGTAAATCGACCGGAGTTCCTGAGCTGTTCCTTCATGCGTTAAATCCCCAATAGAGATATGAAAGTCCGCCTCCTCCTTCAGAAAAGCCTTGAGCATATGCTCGTATGCCCGGACTCTTGCAGCTTTCACTTCTTCTGTCCCGTGACTCATGCTTGAATAGTGAAGATCGCCAAGTAACGCCAGACGCATAAACGCCACCTCCATCTTTTTTTGGTCACCTTGCCGCTTAAGCCTTCTCCACCTGCAACACATTTGAAGTCTTTGAATGGACCTGCTGCTCCATGATGCATTCGTTGAGGGAAGGCCATATATAGTCCGGAACGATATCTGTCTTTGCGATATCCTCTCTTGATGAGATGCCCGTAAGCACGAGCGCAGTCTTCATCCCATTCTGTTGTCCAAATAAAATGTCTGTTTCCAGCCGATCGCCTATCATGAGACATCTGCTGCTGTCCACATCCAAAAGCTGGAGTGCCTTCTCTGCATAATAGCGAGAGGGCTTGCCAATCACGACCGATGCTTTCTGCTGGCTAGCCGCCTCGATTGAGCTTAGAATGGCTCCGGTGTCCGGGATGATATCCCCTGGAACGGGGCAGCAATTGTCCGGATTCGTTGCGAGCAGAGCTGCTCCATGGCGCACTGCTTTTGCCGCCCGATGGAGCTTATCGTAATGAAATTTCCGATCCATTCCGACTAACACATGCGTGGATTGATTCGGATCCTCGGTAATTGCTATCCCGATTGCTCGAAGTTCTCTCCGCAAAGCCTCCTCCCCTACAACCAGCACCTTGGCGTCCGGCGCATGCTCTGCAAAATACATTCCCGACACATAGCCGGCGGTCAGAATTTCATCAGGCTGGCACGAAATGCCCAAACTCAGCAGCCGCTTGTAGCAATCCTCCTTGGTAAGAACAGGAGTATTGGTAAGGAACAACAGACGTTTGCCTCGTGACCGCAGGCTGCTTATAAAGCGATTTACACCAGGCAGTCTCATCTGGCCAATATAGATTGTTCCGTCCAAATCAAAGCAATAAGCATCATAAGCATATAAATCCTCCATAACCGTACGTTTGCCCGCTCACAATGAGCTGGACAACTCCAATACATCTATGAAGCATTCCAGTTCGTCTGTACAGACCCATACGGACGGATACTCCTGAAATTTCTTCATGACGGAAGTCTCATTAATTGTCCAAGCCATCAGTTGAATTCCTAATTCTTTACATTGATGAATGTAATGATCGGTCACAAAGGCATGGTGTATGGATAAGAATGTCGCCCCCATTTCTTGAGACCAGTCAAGAATAGCCTTCGAACAGCCAAAGGTGATGAGACCGATGCGTACATCGCCTGAACGTTGCCTGATTTTCTCCAGGGCATCAAAATCAAATGACGTAATGACCACCTGATTCAGCATGCCGAATTCCTCAATCACTTCAAGAACCCTTTCCTCCAGCTGAGGATAATAGTTTCCCATCTGCTTCAGCTCAATGTTAAGTTGAATCTTACCCTTTAAAGTTCGCAGTACCTCTTCCAGGGTTGGAATATGCTCCGCTTGCTCCATTTCTAAAGATTGCAGCTCCGAAGCTGTGTAATCGACCACCCTGCCCGTTCCATTGGTCATACGGTCAAGTGTATGGTCATGAATGACAACTGGAATTCCATCCTTGCTGAGATGAACATCGAGTTCCAGATGTGTGAACCCAAGCTCTACCGCCTTTAAAAAGGAGGAAATCGTATTTTCAGGATACTTTTTTGGATAACCGCGATGAGCAACTCCTTGAATCATCATGTTTTGTTACCTCCTGTTTGTATTTTTTGGACAACACAAAAAACCCAGCAGCAAATCACCCTCCTTCAACATCAAGGTTGTATTGATTTACTTACCACCGGGTTTTCTCGTCGTCTCCACCCAAGGATAAATGTATGAAATTAATTCCAGAATTTCTCGTGTCCTACGGAAACAAAATCTGCTCCGCTCTTTAATGCTTGTTGTATTTCTTCCTCGTGCCGGATAAGGCCTCCCACAATCAAAGGCTGTGTAATGCGTTCTTTCAGTTCTTGAATGACTCGAGGCATAAGCCCTGGCATCAATTCAACCTCATCCGGCTTGTAGCTCATAATCATACGAACCGCAGTCGTTATTGCTGCCGTATCAATGGCGAATATGCGCTGGATGCTTAAGATGCCTGCTTGCTTCGCGGCAGAAACCGCGTTGCTCTTCGTCGTTACGATTCCGTCTACTTTGAACACATCAGCAAGATATTGAATGGCAGAGGCATCTCGTCCAATACCGGATACCATCTCCGTATGCACATATACCTGTTTACCGCTTTGATGCAGACTGTCTATGATCGAACCAAGATTGGTTATGTTCCCTGTCATCAAAATCACTCGTTTCACATCGCTTGCTATCGCTTGTGAAATCTGTTCATCTACCGTGATGGAGGCTATGATCGGATAATTCTTCATGAGTCTGTCCTCATTCCCTCGTTTGTCATCTTAAATGTTATAGCGTAAATATTCGTGATGTATCATCTTTATGTAAACGGGTTGTTAATTTCAGGTTATCTATTGGAACGATCATCGTTTCAAAAAATAAGCCGCTAAATGCTTTGCACTTAGCGGCTCTCTACTAACAGAACACTTGCTCATCTACAGTTTTCTAGTTATTAATGATTCTGCAAAGTGGTACGGTAATCATGCTCTTCTGCACCCCGTCTATATCTTTGCCTTCTCCTCCTCTGCCATCGACCGGATGTAGAAAGCACCCAGCACCGAGCAGAGCAGGAATGAGAAGAACGCGATCGCTGCGGCTTGTTCACGCTCCTGAAAGACGCTGAACACCTGCTGCATGGAGACACCCAGCATCTGCGGAGAATTGGCTCCGATGAGGTAGGGCGCGGTGAACGAGCCAATCACTCCCATGAAGACAAAGGTCAGGGCGACAAGAAATGTCTTGTACGACAGCGGGAAAATGAACCGTGTAAACAGCGTCAGTTTGCCTACGCCCACATCCTTAGCACTCTCAATAACCGACGAAGGAATGCCCGAGAGCGCGGAACTGAGCAGCATCGTCGTAAATGGAATGTTAAACCATAAGTTTGCGATGATGATTCCTTTTTCGTCAAAAATGATGCGCGGCAGCGTAATCCCGACCACCTCAAGCATACGGGCAAGCCAGCCGTGGTTACCAAGCAGGTTGATCAGGCCGTAGGTGGCGATGACACCAGGGATAAACAGCGGGATCATGTACGTTTTACGAATCAGATTGACAATTGGCCCCTGGTTGAAGCGCATGTAAATCGCCAGCGTGTAGCTTACCAATATCACGGCAACACACGTTATGGCGGTCACCCGAAGCGTAAATACGATATTGCTCCGCATCCCCTTATCCGTGAACAGATACGTATAGCGGCTCAGATCGTATCCGCCCGAACCGTTACTCAGGCTCATGATAAAGGATTGCACGATCGGGATAATAACGACGATCAGCAGGATGGCGAAGGAGGGGAGCACCATCGCTAGGCCTGTAATCGACTGTCTGGCTTCCTTACTCATTTTGCGGCAACGTCGCTCTGCCAGCGTTTGTTAATCTCCGTGCCCAGATCCCCGATGTTGAACGTGCGGAAGCCTTCGGCCACACCGTCGAACTTATCTTGCATTTCCTGCGACATGTTGGAGAGCTCAATACCCGGGAAGCCGTTCATTTTGTCCACGATGACCTCCTGTGCTTCGGGGGACAGGACGAAATTCAGGAACTCGTTGATTGCTTCCTTCTTGTCTGACTCCTGGTTGACCATCAGGTAAGTCGGCCCACCGTTGAATCCCGGAGTTATCTGCTGCATCTTGATCGTATCTGGCAACAAGCCTTCGTTCAGCTGCTGCAGCACCATGTCTGACCAAGCTGGAATTAAGGATACTTCACCATTCATCAACAGATCCAGTGTGCCCTGGTTTTTCTTCGGATAGATACCCTTTCCGTAAACATACGGTCCGATCTCTTTGAGGGTATCAAAGCCGCCGTTCCACTTCTCCATCATTGCCGGATCAGAGTTGTGAATGTCTTCTTCTGGCAGATCCTTATAGACGATCGTCTGGACGAAAGAGCTGCCTGAACCGCCCGTTGACGGGTCGTTATACGCGAACTGCTCGGGATTGGCTTTGATCCACTCCAGCAGCTCGTCCAGTGTAGTTGGCGGATTAGAGATTTTACTGCTGTCATAGGCCAGAACAACGGCTGAAGAACGATACGGCACTGCGAAGTTGTTCACATCCTTCATCGTGTCCGCGTTGACTTTGCTCAGGTTCGGAATGTCTTTCTCGTTCAGCTGTGTCCAAATCCCGTCCTTTGTGCCCTGCGCGACGTAGTTGATACCGTCCTCGTACAGGTCGATATCTCCTGAGCCCTTGCCCGCCTTCTTAGCAGCCACGATCCGGTCGTAGGTCGGCTCAGCGCCGGTACCAGACGGGATGTAGACCAGATTCACGTCGATATCCGGATGCTCTTTCTCGAACATCGGCTCCAGTGAATCCCACAGGTCCTTGACGTTTTGTGAGCCAGTAAAATAGAAGTTAAAAGATACCGGATTACCCGACGCCGCAGCATTTCCATCGGTGGAACTGCTTGTATTCTCGCTTCCGCTTCCACACCCGGCCAGCAGTGACATGGACAATCCCACAACAGTCAACAATGATACAAATGGCTTCTTCAAACGCATATCATTCATCCTCCTCAGTTCGATTCAGCGACCGGGAATCCGGTCATTTTCGATATCGAGATCCCAACGTCTTTTCCTACCTGCAGCTGCTCAACGAATTCCTTGTTTAGAAAAGCACGTATGATGCCGAACTCCATCAGTTCCACGGTAACTTCCGCGTAATGTCCCAGAATCATCACCTGCTTGACCTTGCCTGCCAAAATACCTTCACCCATTGTGGTACTGCTCACCTGAACGTCTTCTGGCCGGACCGCCGCCGTCACCTGTCCGCTTAGCCCCTTCTCGTTCGGTAGGCTAAGACTTCCAATGTGTATGCTCTCCCCTTCCGCCACCCCCTTCAAGAAATTCATTTTGCCGATAAAACCGGCGACATACAAGGAAGCCGGCTCATCGTAAATCTTCTGCGGCTGAGCAATCTGCTCGATGTGCCCATGATTCATGACGATAATGCGGTCAGATAACGACAGTGCTTCTTCCTGATCATGCGTGACAAAGACCATCGTGAGACCCGTTTTCATTTGGATCTCGCGCAGTTCTTCGCGCATTTCGTGCCGCAGCTTGGCGTCCAGTGCCGAGAAGGGCTCGTCCAACAGCAGTACCGCCGGGTTGAGCAGCAAGGACCGAGCCAGCGCAACCCGCTGCTGCTGTCCGCCTGAAAGCTCGGCCGGATACTTCTTCCCGAAGCCCGACAGCCGGACCAGCTTGAGCGCATCCTCGACCGCCGTGCGGATCTCTGCCTTCGGCATTTTGCGGATCTTCAGGCCGAACGCCAGATTGTCGTATACCGACATATGCGACCACAGATTATAGCTCTGGAACACCATCGAGGTTGGCCGTTTCTCCGGTGGAAGCTGAATGACACTCTTCCCCTCGATCAAGATGTCACCGGAGTCCGGTTCCAGAAAACCCCCGATGCTCCGTAGCACGGTGGTTTTGCCGCACCCCGATGGACCCAGAAGGGTGACCAGCTCGCCTTTTTCGATATCAATGTTGATGCCGCTGACCCCGTCACCGGTTTTGTAGCGTTTGGCTAACTCTCGTACAGACAACTGCATGCTTCTGCCTCCCTTTGCCCCGGTATAGTGACCGAAACATTTTTATTTCATTTGAAAACCGCTCGCCAGAACGTCCGCGCTCACCAGCCGCTGGGCTGCTACCAGCAAGATAATGGTTGGCAGCGTCAGGATGATCGAGAATACGGCCCCGGCACTGCTCGGAAAATCGGAAATGATGGAGTACATGACGATTGGCATCGTTTTGTAATCGGGAATGCCAACCAGGAAGGTCCCCTGCGCTTCGTCGAGCGAATTCAGGAACGTGAAGATCGAAGCGACCACGATGCCCGGCATTGCCATTGGCAGTGTGATGCTGCGAAAAACTTTGAACGGGCTCGCCCCAACGTCTCGTGCCGATTCCTCCTGTGCACGGTGCACGTTGCGAAAAGCGGAAGTTGGAATCCAGGTCATGAACATCAACACGTTGATCATATGGATCAGCACAACACCGAGCAGCGTATTCATCAGTCCGATCCGGTAGAACAGGACTGCGATGGAGACGTACAACCCCATTTTCGGAAAGGCATGCGTCAGCAGGAACGAAAACAGAAACATCCGCTTCAGCGGAAACTGAAGTCTTGCGAAGGCGTACGCTGCCGGGATGCAAACGACGATAGACAGCAGAGTCACCAGGGTGGCAATGAGGAACGACAGTGAGATCGACGAGACGATATCGTCCTTCGCCAGCACGAACTCCCACCATTTGAAACCCCATACCTGGGGCAGAATGTCCGGATAATTCCACTTTTCGCTAAAAGCAAGCACCAGCAGGTTGACCAGCGGACCCGCGAAAAAAACGGCGAACACAGTCAGTAGCACAAACTCGATAATTCTTCTCGGGCCTACGTGTTTCCAGTACCACAACATGTCCCATCCTCCTTTCCATTTGTCGATTGACGAACGATCACTTCGCTTTCGTATTCAATCAGGCGCGGCACGCTCCCCTCGCCACTGATCAGGCGGTCCAGAATGGACACCGCGTCTCGGCCTATACCGGACGCATCCACACTGACAGTCGTCAGCGACGGGTGATACATCCCCGCCACTTCGGTATTGTCGTAACCCATTACGGACACTTCCTCTGGAATGCGGACGCCACGCTCCATCAGCAGTTTCATGGCGCCTAGTGCCAGCATGTCATTGGTGCTAAACAGAGCGCTATATCCTCCCTCCAGGAATGCCGCATAGTGCTCCTCCATCAGCTTCCGGCCTGAATCGAAACTGGATTCCGAAGACTCGACGACGGTAAACCCGTCCTGGCCGGAACAAACGCCGAGGGATTCGAGCCGCTTACGGAAGCCCGCCAGTCGCAATGAGTGGCTCCGATGCTCACCCGGTCCGGCGATGATGAAGAATTTGCGGTGTCCACACGCATACAGATGTTCTGCCGCCCGTTCTCCGCCGGCTTCGTCGTTGCTCACAAGATGTACCACATCCGGATCCTCGGTCGATCCGTTCACCATCAGGTAAGGGATATTGAAGTTCTTGACGTAATCGATGACGTTTTTCTGCAGCCTGCTGACCAGAATGAGTCCATCGACCCGCTGCTCCAGCATATAATCGGTGGAGCGCAGCGACATCTCCCGGTCAGTCTTCAGGAAGATCGAGTAGCCCAGTGCTTCAGCAGCCATCAGAATCTCGTCGATGATTCTGCCGTATAGTGTGTGGGATACGATCGGCAGCCTGTCGCGAAAAACGATGACTCCGATGTTGTGCGTCCGCTTCGCGACCATCGCTCGTGCGACGGCGCTCGGCTTGTAACGAAGCTGCTCGACCGCCTGAAGCACGCGTTCCCGGACTTCGGGACTCGCGTATCCATTTCCGGAGATGACCCGAGATGCGGTAGATTTCGATACACCGGCCAACTGTGCCAGCTCCCGCAGACTATGATTCAGTTTATTGTCCAATCCCTATTCTCCTCTGCACATTCCATTTCTCCCCGGACGGCGATCAGCTTCGCCGGATCGCGGGTTGTTATCGAATTGACGCCCAACTGCGCAAGTCGCCGCATGTCGTCCGCCTCCGTAACTGTCCAGACGTAGAGATCCAGACCATTCCGCTGTACGGCTTCCATTAGTTCTGGCCGCACTGCCTGATACGGTACGTTAAGCCCGAAGCAGCCGGCTTCGCGGCCTTCTGCACAGGCCTGGAGCATTGCCTCGTCGTAAGGCAGACTCCCGAAGCTTTGCATGTTCACATTAAGCAGCCTGCGGATGTGCGGAGCGTAGCGACCGGCTTTGACCGCCGTCCCATAATTGCAGCCGCTGAGAAACACCATTTCGGTCATACCCATCCGTTCGACCAGGGCGGACACGGGTTCCAGAGCACTGTCAGTTTTAATATCGAGATTCATGATTTTACCGGCTTCCCGGATCTGCTCAAGCACATCCTGAAGGGTTGGAATCGGCGCCGACAAGCTGGCGTTCAACTCTTTTAGCGTCATCTCTGCTAGGCTGCCGCGGCTTCCGTCCGCCAAAGGGATATCGTCGTCATGTGCGAGCACCGGTACGCCGTCCCGAGTCGACCGGATATCATCTTCGTAAATATCTGCGGCAAGTGTTAGAGCCGCATGAAGCGACTCATAAGAATGATCGGGATGACCCATGCAGCCAGTGTGGGCCGTGATCAGCGGAAATTTGTTCATCGCGGGTATCCTCCTGCTTCGAAATAGATCGCGTTGGTAAAGGCGATTCGTACATAAGCACCTTGCACGGTTCCCCACAACTCGGAGCGAATCCAACTGCGCGGAATATCAGGGGTGGACTCTGGCAATTGGGCTTCGAACTGCATCATCTGTCCGTCCGATGAAAAGGGGACTTCCAGGCTTAGTTCCTCGCCCAGATTGGAGCAAAGTTTCAATCTGCAGACCTGCTTCGGCAGCGACCACAGTCCGGCGCGGACTGAGAAGTCCAGCGTCAAGTTCACCTGGATCGGCTGCGCTGTGGCTTCCAGTCTCTCGACTACCGATGGAACCGTGGAGCCGATTGGATAGTAAGCACCTCCAGCATTTAGCTTCAAGGTCAGCAGAGGACCTATGGTTACGCAAGCGCGCCCTTCCCGCAGCGCCTGAATCAGGGTTTCTTCATGTAAGGGTAGGGATGCCGAATCACCACTCTCCTCAACTGCGTTGTCCTCGATGCCGAGGTATGTGACCGATATCGGCTCTTCCGTTTCAACCTGCGCATGCCAGTCCCGGCCCGAAGTGGCGGCGATCCGATACCCTTCATTCAGCTTTTGTGTCCACAGATCAAATGCCCGCCGATTGTTCGTTTGGATGGAAGGGAACGTTCCAGACCAGACTTCGATATAATCCACGACGGACCAATTTCCGATCTCGTATTCCCAGAAGCACCCGGTACAGGCCGGACTGCCGATGCGAAACGGATGGGCAAGCCCGGCAATTCCACCGAGCCGATGTACGGCTTCAATCCCCTCATCGATCCTGTCCCGATCTACTTGACGCCAGTCGGCAAAAGCGCTTAATCCTATCGTCACCATATGACCGTAAAAGGTCGTCCACTCCATGCCGGGAATAATTCGCAGTCCGTATTTCCGCTCCAGTTCTTCTTTGCCAATCAGGCCGGACATCGTGTTATGGTCGGTTAGCGCGATGGCGTCGAAGCCCAGATTGGCCGCCCCTGACGCCAGCTCCTCCAGCGTCTGGCTGCCGTCGCTATGCAGCGTATGTGTATGCAGTTCGCAGGCGAGCCATTTCATATCGTGTCCTCCTCCGTCGTCCAGATTTGCAGCCGGTAATCGCAAGTATCTGTCACGATACAGTGCAAGCTGAGTGTGACGCTCCATGAGCCGGGAACCAGCTCACCCGGCATGAGGCCGGGTGAAGCATCTCGCTCCGATACGAACAGCTCCTGCACCTCATCCTGGCGGTGGCACGCTCCGCGATATCCCCGCGCGTCGTCCAGCGAGAGAGTGATCAAATTTTTCAGGGGGAGGTGCCTGTTGGCATTCTCCATTGCGAATTCCCGATTTTCCGGCAAAATGTATAAGTCATAACTATTCTTAAGTAGCTGCAGCGCCTTCTCCCGATTCTCGAGCGTCTTCGGCGCATATTGTAATCGCAGGTTCAGCTTCCCACAGCCCTCGTCTAACTCAAAAGGAATGCGGATATGTGTCTTTGAATCCTCAGGAGACGCATATCCTTGTAGATCCAGCAGCTCCATTACGCCGCACCGCCTTTCATCTTTTCGTTGTCTTCGCACGGCTTTCGTGATGCAAAGTTGGATGAGTGTGGGACCGTTCCCACATCTATCACTTATGTTACGGGAAAAAAATCAGACCCGTATCTGCATCATGTTAATGTTCTGTAAATGCAAAAAAGACCGATCTTCTATTAAAAGAAGATTGGTCATCTTATCTTTTGATCGCTAAATTGTTTTCGCACTGCATACAAAGGGCTTTCAATTTCACTTGAATACTTCTTTAATCGGATCAGTAATCCTGTTTATCATTCTTTGGCCTGTGTTCACCTCGGTTAGAGTAACATCCCACATCACGATATTGGTGTTCGGATTTGTACCGTTGTCGAGAACTTTAATGATAAGTTCTTGGGTGCCCTTCAAATTAAACTGAAAAGAGTCCGGCTCACGCTCTCCTCCCAAACTGATGGAATAAATTTCTGCTCCGTCTGCGATAAAGATAATTTCGTTTCTATCGCTGCTTGCAGTGTCGTCAGCATTTCCTGATATGGCGACATGGCCCTCCATCTTTGCATAATTGCCGTTTAATAGATATGAAAACGCATTGTTTTTTTTGTTTTCCAGGCTGTACAGATTGAGTTGAGGTTCAACCCGGGTCGTACCTGCAGCAAAGGTGGTCAGATTTGCATCCCATTGCACAGTCCCTTTGTTGACCGCAAGCTCATTCAGAGCCACGACTTCTCCCTCAACGTTATCTAAATAATGATTGATGCCTCCTACAACAAGAACCATTCCGGTAGAAATGACTACCGCTGTCAGGGCGATTTTAAGCATTCCCTTAAATGTATCTCTATGCTGTATTATGATTCGCTGCGACCAATACCCTACTGCTGCTCCTAAAGTATTTATGATGATATCGTTGAGATCGAACGCCCCCAAGCGGGAGAACATTTGAATCAACTCTATAACCGTGATGCCCATCATAAAAAAGCAGATAAATCGGGTAAAACTGCAACGATACAGCAGCGGGATGACCATTCCAAATGGGATAAATGCAAGAAAATTGCCTAAGTCAAAGAACCAAATTTGGAAGTCTCTTTCCATAGGAAAATGCAAAGGAATACCTTCAAATGTTAAATGGTATCTTAAACCTTGGTCGTGATTAAAAGAGGACCTATTAAAACCTACAAATAAAAAGAATAAAGTTAATATCGTGTACAACCCCAACAGTATAACGACGATTCTCCGTGACTTCCCTTGATACATACAGCAAATCCTTTCTGGTCTGTGTTATCGCTACTTTTTGCAAAAAAAACACACGACAGCCAGCAAGGCTATCGTGTAGCGTTAATCGTGGTTTTTTGAGAAAAGCCATAACCCATAGAGGCTTGTGGATATTCTGTTTCGTTGCTATCAGTATAAGAGAATACTTTAAGCGTTGTCAATTACGCTGACTTACCTGTAGTTCCAGCTCTGAATGGGAATGAAGCTTGGATTTATCTTTTGTTCACAATCTGATTACACCAGACGTGTCCGGTGTCATTGAGAAAGTTGGCGAAACGGTTACTGGCCTGAATATAGGCGATTCGGTATATGTTTTTTTGGATATAAAAAAGCAGTTCATCTTTGATGATGGACTGCTTTTTATATTGTACCGTTGTCTTTGCAATATCGGATTAATTCTCTTGCTCTTCGGCCTGACTAGGCGGAGCCATTAAACCTTTGACGGCACCCATAAACGGATGGATGGATTTAATCATGCCGTAGCCCATTTTCACAACCGGCATGAATTGTTGGATCATGCCGAACATCCGCAAACCGCCGCCAAGCATGCCTCCAGCCGAAGCCCCTCCAAGCCCGCCAAACAGCGAACCCATCATAGGCAGAAAGGATGAAACCTGCGCGCGCGACACTGTGCGTGAACGAGTAGACGGCTTGCGTGTGCCATTCACCCGTTTCCGGTCCTGGGAACGACCACTCTTGTTTCGTGAAACGACCTTTCGTTTGGAAGCACGGGAACTGCCCTCTTTGGTTACCTTGGGCGATATTGTTCCTCCCCCGGTAAGCACCAGGCCTCCGTTATTCACGTCAGAGATGTAACCGATGTACGTTTCACCACTATGAAGAGTCACGTAGACGGGACGGGTCTTATACCGTTTTGCCTTTTGACGTATCTCGTTGGTTTTAGCCATGGAATTTCACCTCACTCCACTGATTTACTTCAGTTTACGCGATAAGTGGACTTCTTGCCTGTGCGAATAGGACATCTGTGTTTGTCAGTGAGTAATAATTATAATGGTAAATCCTTGTTTTTGAAGATGCGAATGCCTAGGAAATAAAGTACTATGCCAACCACGACCAGAGAGACAAACTGAATCGTATAATTGCCTCCGTTTAAAATGGCATGTGTGTCGAATAGCGAGTTCATCGATAGATACTTTAATTTCTCCAAACTGCTATCCACATCTCCCATCAATTTAAGAAGGAAAAATGCCATTGGAATGCCCGCTCCCCACGCCAAGGAATTTTTCGTGAGATTGAATACGCAGGAAAAAAAGAATGAAATACTGCTGGTTGCAAACATTAAAAGGAACAAACCGAGGTTCAGCATGAAATAATTTGTCATATTGATATCCACATCACCCTGGAATACATGGATTGACGTATATCCCGCCAAAGTGATAATCAGGATCATCACGATGAGTGACGTGATCAAGTAAACGGCCTGAGTTAGAACCACCGTACTCCGCTTGGTCGGAGTCGAGAGCAGATAGGCCATAGACCCTCTATCAACCTGTGATGCGATGAGACTGTTAGCGGTCATGATAATAAATACGATGGGCAAAAGTACACCCTGAATCCCATAGAAGGTTTTGGACATCATGCCCAGAAATGTAGCCTCTCCTAACAGGCTGGCTAATGGGGTGTCTTTGACCATGCCCGACATATCAGAGATGGTGCTTGCATCAAACACCGCTATGAGAATGACATGTAATGCCGTCATAATGATTGTAAAAATGAGCCATAATTTGATATTGGCCTTTATCGTTTGTTTGAAAATCGGTTTGCTAAGCATTGATGTTTTCCTCCTCGTAAATCCCTTTGAAGTAATCTTCAAGCGTATACTTTATCTCTTTCATAAATTTGATCGGGTATCTCTTCAAGGTTCCAAATAACACGTTGATCTCCGCATCGTTGATTTGAATCACCACTTGATTATGTTCATCGCGCTTCTTAACGAAATGAAACGGCTCCGATAAAAAGTGCTGGTAATCTTCACGGGCTAAAAATTCGATTTTATACTCTTTGTTTTCATTATGCTTTACCTCGGAGGTGCGCTTGACCGCAATCAGCTTTCCTCCTTTGATTAGAGCTACTTTGTCACATGTATCCTCGACTTCCTCAAACATGTGGCTGGACATAAATATCGTTTTGCCCTTTTTCTTTTCCTCTTTCAAAATATCTACGAATTCAGCCCTCATCAGAGGATCTAACCCTGTCGTTGGCTCATCTAGTATCAAAATTTCAGGATCGGCCATCAAAGCAGCAACAATCGCCGTTTTCTGTTTCATCCCCTTAGACATTCTTTTCAGATTGGCTGTGGGATCGAGCTGCAATTTTTTGATGATACGTTCAGCGTAAGACATGTCCGTTAATCCTAAGACTTCGGCTTGCCTTCTTAGAAACTCGGTGCCCGTCGGTGCATCCGGGAAAGCAATCTCTCCAGGAATATAACCGATTAATTTCTTAATCTCAGCAGATTCCGTCCAGCTATTCATTCCATTGATAGTTACAGTCCCGTTATGAGGCTTCAAAAAGCCCATGATGTGCCGAATAGTCGTTGTTTTACCAGCTCCATTTGTACCAACGAAGCCAAATACCTCGCCTTTATCGATCGTCAGGTTGAGGTCAAATACGCCCTGTCCGTTTCCATAATTTTTCGTCAAATGTTTAATTTCGATGTAAGACATTAGGTGTGGCCTCCCCTGTAACCGTCGAGTTGCGGTCATAAAACTTCATGAAATAATCCTCTAAGGTGAATTTGATTTCGGAGAAAAACTTCACTTCATAATCGGAAATGAAGGAAATAAAAGTGTTGATATTCTGATCATGGATACGCAATATTACTTGTAGTTTGTGAGGCGTTAAGGAAACAACCTCTATGTTTTGTTGTGCTTTTACCTCATCCTCAAAGCGATTGAATGCTTCTGCAATCAGCAATTCCATCTTGAATGTTTTGATTTCGCTACGACGCAAATCATCCGCTACAAAGGACGAGATTAAACGTCCCTCCTTAATGATGGAAATTTTGTCACAAGTCGCATCTATTTCGGAAAAAATATGGCTTGAGATCAAAATGGTTTTACCTTTTTCCTTCTGATCCTTAATGAACTCAATAAACAAATTTTGCATAATCGGATCTAATCCGCTCGTAGGTTCATCCAGTACCAGTACGTCTGGGTCATGCATGAATGCGGTGACGATGGCCAGCTTTCTTTTCATGCCAAGAGACATCCGCTTTAAGCTCCCTGCAGGATTCAGATCGAACTTCTCCATCAAAGCCTGCGTATGTGACATATCCGTAATTCCTCGCAAGCCTGCCATCATGTGAATGAACTGTGTCCCCGTAAGAGCTTCGGGCAAAGCGATTTCTCCCGGTAAATACCCCAGTTGCTTTTGAATGTCAGCCGCACGTTCCCAACTGTTCAGGCCGTTCACGAGAGTTTTTCCCTGCTGCGGACGGGAAAAGCCCATAATATGTCGAATCGTCGTCGTTTTACCGGCTCCGTTTGGTCCTAAAAATCCATACACTTCCCCTTTTTCAATGCTAAAGGAAACGTCGAAAATCCCGCGCTGATGGCCGTAATCCTTTGTTAAATGCTCAATCTCAATGACGGGCATGTTCAGATCCACCCTTTCTCTAATTCACGTTCAAAAGGACAACGTGTTGTTTATCTTGATGTTTTTAATTATAATGGCTATGTAACTGATCAACAATAATCAGAATCATGCGATGTGCCGGATATCCAACACTTTTTGCGATTGTGTATATTTTATTCATAAAGGAGCTGAATTATTGATGCGTGAGCCAAGCAACGACTTACGAATTATTCGAACCAGGGAGCTCATTCGGGAAGCATTAATTGATTTAATTGAGGAAAAAGGATTCGAAGCCATCACGGTGAAGGACATTACGACAAAGGCCAGAATTAATCGCGGAACCTTTTATTCGCATTATCAGGACAAATTTGATCTGATGGCACGAAGTCAAGAAGAGTTTATGAGCAATATGAGGGAAATTGTTAAACAAAACGTTACGGATACAAATGGGGATTTTAAGTCAAACGTTCCCGCTACGGTTCCCTTTAATGTCATGGTTTCCATGTTTGAGTATCTGGACCAAAACAGAAGGTTCATGAGAGCGGTATCCGGTCCCAATGGCGGTCAGTCTTTCCAAACCAAGATGAAGGACTTTTTGTGGAATACACTGTTTGTAAGAAAAGAATTTCCTCTGATTAAGCAAGAAAATTTGCTTGTCCCGAGTGAGTATTTAATTGCTTATTTGGCCTCTGCCCATATCGGCGTCATTGAGCAATGGTTGAATAGTGACGGAACAGAATCTCCGGCTGAGATGGCCCGTATCCTTGCTACAATTACCGTGAAAGGCCCTTTTACTGCAGCTGGACTGAACAATTGATTGCAAAAATTCCAGCGAAAAACTGTCTCACTTTGTACTTCCTATTCCTCTCATCAGCGTTTCCAAAGGTCCCTGGCTTGTAATTTGAGTCATAATCAAGGCAACCTCCCGGGTCGATAGATCATTGCCTTGGGCCATCCAATGCGTTAATAGTCCGATATTGGCCGAGGCGGTAAAAGCTAAGAAGTAATCCCATGGAATAACCGATTCTCTTGGGAGGTGGGATTCGAATTTCTGAATCATGCGCTTCGCCATCAGTTCTTTAAGCTGAATGGGGAGCTGCAAATCACCCTTGGGATCTAGCATGACGCGCAGGTAATCTGCGTGCGACAAAAGATATTCCAATATTTTAAGAATAGAAGGATAGGGTTCTCCACGCTCCGCATATGGCCGTACTTCCATCGGATTAAGTTCAATCGCCAGCATCTGGATTCCTTCAAAAATCTCCTGCTTCAATTGGTCTACCAGGTCAGCTACGTCACGATAATGCAGATAAAATGTGCCTCTGTTAATCTCTGCGCGTTCAGCCAGGTCCATCACACTGATCTTGTTAAGCCCCTTTTCCATCGTCAATTCCAACAAGGCCTGACGAATCAATTTCTTCGTTCGGATCTTGCGTCGATCCATCTTATCTTCCTGATGATTCACTTCGCTCCACTCCTTATTGAACACCTTTTCGAATGGTGTTGATTAATGCCCATTTTATAAAAATGTGATTATTGTATTTCTTGGTGCAATTATTATAATCAACAATGTGAATGTTAATCAACATAATGATCATTATAAGGAGTGAAGTTTGTTGAATCTTTTCAAAAATAAGATGGTGCTGATATCGCCCATTCTTGCTTTGGTCATCATCTTTGTCTTTTCGTTGACGTTGTTTCCGTCGGTTCAGCCCCAGCCCAAGAACTTGCCCATTGCAATCGTAAACGAAGATGAGGGAGCTGAGATCCCTAATCAACCAAAAATGAATATGGGACAGAATATCGTGGAAATGATACAAAAAACAGCAGACTCAGGGAAGGATGAAGAACCGGCAGTAAAATGGGTTAACGTAAACAGCCTGGCGGAAGTTCAAAAAGGGCTGGACCAAAAGGAGTATTATGCAGCATTCGTTATTCCGGCGGATTTTAGCTCTAAGCAGGCATCCCTCATGACAACAGCCCCTTCTTCGCCTGAGGTGCAAATTTTGATCAACCAAGGCATGAACACGGCGGCCTCCACTTTGGCAGGACAGATACTAAACGGAATCGTCGATAATATGAATAACACGGTTCGTTCCCAATTGATGGAGGGATTCAAAGCTCAAGGAGCGACATTAACCGTAGAACAGGCATCTCTTCTGGTAAATCCTATCACCAAGAAAGTCACCAATGTGAACGAAATTGGTACACACAGCGCTAATGGTAACGCGCCAATTTCTTTGTTCCAGCCTCTGTGGATGTCCAGCCTGGCGAGTGCAGCCATTATTTTTATGGCGATAAAAAAAATGCCGTCCCGTTCAAGAAGAGATGGTCTTTCTTTAAAAATAGGACAGATTGTAACAGGAGCGGTCATCGCCGTTGTGGTGGGATTCGGCTTTGCCTGGATTGCTGATGGAATGGTCGGGCTGCAAATTCCACAATTTACAGATACGGCCTGGTTCCTGTCCATCTCTTTCTTCAGCTTTTTCCTCTTGATTTCGGCTGTGGTTTCCCTAGTTGGATTTGGCGGAATTTCCATTTTTGCACTACTGCTATTCTTTGGCGGGCCGCTGCTGGCTCTAGCTCCAGAGATGTTGTCCCCCTTTTACCGGGATTGGGTATATTCTTGGCTTCCAATGCGTTATATGGTAGACGGTTTACGGGAGTTATTCTTCTTCGGTCATGGATTGACCTGGAATACATCGTTATCCGTTCTGATTTGGATCGGACTTGCGGGTATGGCCGTCATTTTAGCCACTGCTTTCATGCCCCATCTCAAAAAGGAGAGCACGAAGGAGCTCCAGCATAATCTAAATTAGAGCAAATCGTTCTATTAAATGAACAATCACGAGTACCAGTACCACTAGATAAAATCATATTATTTACTATTCATCTTTCTAAAAAATACAGACGTACTAAGCGGATTCTCCGGCTTAGTACGTCTGTTTCTCAATGATTATAGCGCGCTTATGCAGCTATGAATTACCAGGCGTATACACCCTTCTCATCCAAAAATTCACCGTTATGATGTTTGCCATCTGTCGCATACCCCACGATTATCGCAGCGGCTGCTTCTTTTGTTTTGCCGCCTTCAGCATTGCCATTAAGATCAGTTGATGTGAATCCAGGCGTTACCGCAAATACTTGAGCCCTGCTGCTTTTGAGTTCATAAGCCATCGAAACTGTCATGGCATTGTTGGCCGTTTTGGATGAATTATAATCGAATGCGTTTAAAGCAAATTCAGCATTTTGCATATGATCCAGAGAAGCCATGTCGGTTGATACATTGATAATTGTGCCTTCATTATCTTTAATTAACGGAAACAATCGCTGATTCAGACGGAAGGTTCCGAAAAAGTTGACTTCGAAGGCGTTCCGCAGATTCTCCTCTTTGGTATCCGTAAAAGAACGGGAGAAAGCACCTGGCATACCTGCATTATTAATCAGAAGCGTTAAGTCCTGATAATTCTTGGTGATCCTATCGGCTGCCCGTTCAATGCTTTTCAAATCAGTCATGTCGATTTGTACAAATTCGATATCTAATCCCTCGGAGATTAACTCGGAAACAGCGGCTTCTCCCCGTTCGGCACTGCGTGCACCAAGGATAACTTTCCAGCCTGCTTGACCTAGCTGTTTAACGACTTCGAATCCTATTCCTTTATTTGCTCCTGTTACAAAAGCGGTCTTTTTCATGAGAATCCCTCTTTCTCTGATTTGATTTCATCTTTAACAATGTATAAGTTACTATGCTACACTTAGTGTAGGTCAACAATAAATTATTGAAAAAGAGGGCTAGCATGTTAACGATTGGAGAAGTGGCGAAGAAAGTCGAGATTGGAATCGGAGCGATCCGCTTTTATGAAAGAAAGGGACTGTTGAAACCAGCTGCGCGAAGCGAGCAGAATAATCGTCTGTACTCGGATGATGATTTGAACTGGCTCGTTTTTATCAAATGTCTTCGCGAAACCGGGATGAGTGTGGAGGACATCAAAACCTATTATGATATGGTAAATGAAGGAACCTCAACCCTGCCGGAAAGAATCCAGCTGATTCAAGATCAAAAGCAAAAGCTGCTGAAAGACATTGAGGAGAAAGAAGCTCAGCTTGTTCATTTGGATAACAAACTGGAGCGTTATTATCGCGGAGAAAATTATTAATATAAGCATTAGCATAAGCCAGACGTTGAACAAACAAAAGGTAGTCGATCACGATGATCGGCTGCCTTTTGTTTTTATATGTTGACAGTGATAATCGTTATCAATAATGTGGACATAGGTGTACAACGATTAATTTCAGGTTTATCGGCTTACTACTATCGAAATGAGGTACGCAACGTGAAAATAGATGTGAATCAATTAGCAGGGCATTTTGCACACATTCCTTTTCAAGTAGAAGGAATATATCGATATGCTACCAATCCAGGGGTGCCTCACGCAGACTATACAAGCTCTTTTCCCGGGTTTGTTTTTCCACTTACAGGGAAGATCCAATTTCACTTTAATGGAATGCCTTATGTTCTTTCGCCAGGAAAAGTTGTGCACGGGGGAGCGAAAATGAAACTGGATAAAAAAATGTTTGATAACACCACCTGGGAGTATATCCTTGTTCAATATCGGATCTGTAACTCAGAACTAGAAGCGTCGAGTTTTTCTCATCAGCATTTTGAATTATTAACCGGACAATCTCCTCGTCTTCTCGAATTAATTATGCGACTTTGGCATGTGTATAATCAGCGTGGAGGCATTTCGATGTTTCAGACCGAGATGCTGTTTCGCGATGTACTGAACGAAGCCTTAATATGTGTTGTGAATAGGCAAATTAGCAGTGAATCACATGGTCTATTCGAACGGGTATCTAATTATATTCATGAATACTATTATCAAGGCCTTACAATAGCATCGCTCGCAGAACAATATAACGTTAATCGAAATCGGCTTTCTTACGTATTTAGAAAGTATTCAGGCATGGGGCCAGCAGAATATTTATTAAAATACCGCATCAACATGGCGCAAAAAATGCTATTTACAAGTGATGTGCCCGTACAGCAAATTGCACAAACTGTTGGCATTACTGACCCCTTTTATTTTAGTAAAGTGTTCAAGAAACAATTTGGTTTTTCTCCTACTGAATATCGACAGAAGTTCATCAATAATCCATGCTAACTTCAACAGGCATCCATTTTAAACAAATCATTAAATGAGTATACTTACGGCAGGCCAAATAAAACATCATGCTAGATGTTGTAGTCAAACAAACAAGGAGGGATTACTATCCATTATCAAACTATTAAACTAAGTGAAGAACTATCTAAATTAAACGATCATTGGTCACCGAAATTAATTGGTGAAATGAATGACTACCAATTTAAAATCGTTAAGATTACTGGGGAATATGAATGGCATGTTCATCACGAAACCGATAAGTTATTTTTTGTTATCGAAGGCGAGATGATCATTGATTTTCGTGATGGTCAAGTGAGAATCTCCAAGGATGAGATGTTTATTGTCCCAAAAGGACTCGAAATCAAGCCTTCCTCCGAAAAGGAATGTCATATCATGTTGATGGAGCCTAGAGAAGTAGACACTGGCGGAACTGAGTCCAAATAAAGAGCAGTCAATTGTTACCTGGATCTAGTGTTTACTTTAATAGCACGAACTCAATGTATGAGAAAATGGTTCGCGTAACCGTATTTCGTCGAACGTTATGGTTGTATTCTAAGAAATTGATCAAATATATTCAAGAAAGGAGCTGAACCAGAAGCTCCTTTCTTATTTTTTTTTAAACACTTTGATTATTACCTGTATTTTCACATATTGAGTCAAATCGAGGATAGTAAGGCTTAACAACTGAATGTCAACTTATCGCCATACAATTACGAAAATCCATTGACTTGTCTATGATATTTTTAATGTTGTTATGATAATTCTGATATATTAGTACTTGGAAATGAATGATTTTGAAGTAATTTAGGAGGAATAAGATGTGTTAGTAGCGGTATTAAGTATGCTTATGGTTGTTCTGTTCTCAGCATACATTGTTCTAAAGACGTATAAGCGAAAAGGAAAACTTACAGGTATGCCTGGCATGATGGTAGCCATGACCGTAGGGATGATGTCAAGCCTTGCACTTGGTGTACAACTTGGCATTTTGTTCCCGCGTGACTTAACCGTCCCATCAATTACCGCCATCTTGTTCGGCCTGGGAGCTGGATATTTCACAGGCAAACCCATTAGTCTATTGGCAGCGTTGGATGGGATGTTGGCAGGAATTATGGGAGGCATGATGGGCGCCATGCTTGGGGTAATGCTGGGTCCTTCCTATATCATGGTGTTATTTGTTGATATCCTATTTATTTTTATTTTGAGTGTTGCTCTTCAATTGACCGATCAAGCAACGGATAACAGCCCCGAAACAAATAAAAGTGGAATCAGTATTCCGTTTATTGGAGGTATACTAACGGTTGCTTTTGGAGTTGTGGCTGTGGGTACAACGTTGTTTTACCAATATCAACCGAATCAAACATCTGTAATTCAATCGCAGGAACCACAGGTTAAGAAAGACAATTCCCTTCAAGATAATTCAGGATATCAGGTTGTTTCAGTTGATGTAAAATCAGATGGTTTTAGTCAAGAAAACATTGAAGTAAAAGCTGGTGTTCCGACGAAAATCAATTTCATAAAGCATACAGGCTATACATGTATACGAAGCGTTCAGTCTAGAGATTTAGGATTAGATGTTTATCTTGAAAAGGGCGATAACTTCATAACCTTAAATGATCTGAAGCCTGGAACATATGAATTCAATTGTGGTATGTACATGTATTATGGAACGATCACTGTAGTATAAGTGAGAACTCTCCACTCCCCTCCCAGCCCCACATCTCTTCTCAGATTTGAATTCAAATGAAAAATTCCATGGATCAAGTTGCAAGATCCATGGAATACGTTTCGGACGGCTTTAAGTTGAAAGCTATGAAAAAGCTATGAATATAAACTCTTGTCTTCCAGGTCGGAAGAGCCGGGGATGACAGTACATCTGATTATGGAGGGGGAATGGACAGAAACGTACCATTGTAACCGTTGTGTAAGATCAATCAGACTGACATAATATCCGTGACCCGCACCTGTATCAATTCCCATCTTTCCTGCTCCAACCCATATTTGCCATGGAGGAACAAGAAAACGGTACGTCGAGGTATGACCGAATACAATCGTATACTCAGGGTTAACCGGGCTTTCAAAAAATGGTTGTCTAATCTCGGTCAGATCTTCAGCAGTTTGAAGGTCCAGTGGGATTCCAGGACGAATGCCAGCGTGTACAAACAAATAAGAATCACATGTATGCCATAGCGGCATTTGATCCAGAAATTGGCGAACATATGTGATCTCATCGTTTCTTGCCGGGATTGAATCCGGCATGGAACGCAGCCACTTGCGTTCATTATTCCCCTGTAAGGCAACAGCCCCTTTTCTAGTCAGCTCATGCACCAACTGGAGTGTTCCCCATGAATCCGGCCCCTTATTTACGTAATCTCCCAAAAGAACGAGACGGTCCCTTTCAGAATTATAACCTGAAGCAACCAACAGCTGCTCCAGAAGATGTCCATGTCCGTGTATATCAGACACGGCCAGTAGTCTACTCATCTTCCGTGTGTGCTCCTCCCCGGTAGATCATGGTTTGCTCGGGGGAAAATTGAACCCAGCATGCCGAGCCCGGTTCCAGAGGTTCAACATGAAAAGCATGGATACGTTGATTATCCTCTGTAACGATAATTACTCTCCAATGTATGCCTTCAAAAATAGTTTGTGTAACCGTTCCTCTGATCTCATTATGATTTCCTTCCTCTTCTGTTGCACGAAGCGCTAATTGATCCGGATGAAGCATAATTACCGCTTGCTGTCCGCCCACACCTTGATCCATCATTTTCCCGCCTATACACTGGCCTGCAATCATTACGGATGATGCTCCTATCGTATAGATCCCGTTAAGCCGGTTATGGTAACCCATTAATCGGGCAACCCAGGGTGTTGCCGGACGGGTAAATAATTGCTGAGGTTCGGCATATTGATCGATTTTCCCTTCACGCAGCACCAAAATCCGGTCAGCCAAAGTAAAAGCCTCCAGCATGTCATGGGTAACATACAGCACGGTGGTCTCCAGGTCCGACAAAAGATGGCCCAGTTCACTTCTCATTTCGGTCCTAAGCTTCACATCAAGATTGGATAACGGCTCGTCCATCAGTAGTATGGATGGTTCCGTTGCCAGTGCTCGCGCCATTCCGGCGCGCTGCTGCTGCCCACCCGAGCATTGGGAGGGTAGACGGTCAAGCAGCCCGTCCAGCTGCAGCATCGCTTGCAGGCGATCCAGTCGCTGAGTACGAGTAATAGAGTCGATTTTCCCCCGCTTCATGCCATACTCGATATTCTGACGAATCGTCATATGAGGCCACAGGGCATAATCCTGGAACACCATGTTTACGGGACGCTTTTCAGGAGGGATATACTGCTGGCTGCTGTCCACTCGTTTTCCGTCCATTTCAATGCTTCCTCCATCCACCCTCAGCAGTCCAGCAATCAATTGCAGCAAGGTGGATTTCCCACATCCCGAAGGGCCGAGAATGCAGATTCTCTCCCCGTGATTCATGGTAAAAGACAGCGGCCTGAGCACGACCTGTTTATCGAAGGATTTGTGCACCCCGTCCAGTTTAAGAATTGAATTCATATGGTTAAGCCTCCTTGTTATCCCGTATGGGTATGCCTTTCCTGTAAGTTGCTTCTTTTACCCTCTCGGCGATCACTCCATCTAAATACGGCCTCTCCTGCCAATTGAGTGAGTACAATGATTAAGAGAACCATACCTCCGCTGAGAAGAGTTGCTGCGGTTGCATAACCGTAACGGCCAAACTCAAAGGCTTGGTCAATCACAAGCGGCATCAGCACATAATTGGCTGGCTGCAGCATTGAAGTCAGAGCAAGATCAAATACACTTGTGCCAAAAGCTGTCAGGACGGCAAGCAGCAATGATCTGCGTACCAAAGGAAGAACAATGTGCAGCATTCGGGCCATTGTTCCTGCTCCCTGTACTGCTGCAGCATTGAGGATCGAGGACGAGATTGTGCCGAAAGATCCCAACTGAACACGTACGGCATATGGAATGGCGCCTGCAATAACTGCGATCACTAGCAGCGAGGGAGTCCCATAGAGATGAAGATTGACTGCCTCCAGCCACTTTTGATTCCAAATGAAAATGTAGCCAATACCCATTACAATCCCCGGTACAGCCAGGGATATGATTGAAAATAACTGCAGCCAGATCTTCATTTTAAATTCCGTAAATGTAAGAACATAAGCTACGATGAATCCAATGATGATACTAATGCCTGCCGCGATTGCAGCAATCGTTAATGAATGAAGCATCCCTTCCAAAAAACTGAGCTGTTTGTGATCTATGGACGACCCTGAAAACAGAGAAAAATAATGCTCGAAGGTTAAATTTTGCAGAACCAATCCATTACCCGCTTTTTTCATCAGGGAAACGCACAGACTGCTGCCCACCGGAATACCGATACTCATCATTAAAAATATAATGGTTACTGCATTTAAAAGGATTGTTCTCTTCGGTCTGACTTTAAGCATTCTGACCGCTCTGGCATTCAAAAAATCAAACCTGGACCTGCGCAGGGACAACAGGAGTACCGCCATGGCGATTGCCAGTAGTACGACCAAATAAAAAGCAAGTACCCCAGCCATGTCAAATCGAACAGGAGATTGATAGATAGCAGAATAGATTGAATACGTCAGTGTAGGAAAACGGTAGACGGTGGACAATGCTGCTGGCAATCCAAAATCACCGACAGTATCTATAAATACCAGCGTGGCTCCCGCTACAATGGAAGGAGCTGCAAGTGGCAGCTCCACAGTGCGCCATACGGTCCATGGGTGTGCGCCATTCAAACGGGCAGCATGTCCATACTGGCTGACATTCCATTCCGTTGCGGCAAGAACTGTCAGATAAGCCAGAGGAAATTTGCTCAGGGCCATGATGACCATAAGCCCGTATGGTTGAAACAGAGCAGCTGTCACCCAGTTTATACCCAGTAATCGGCTGGCAAGTCCGTCGGCACCAGCAAATAGCACCCACCCTTGCGCCAGCATGAATGAGGGCGCGATGAGCAGCAGCCAGACTCCGGCATCCAATAGACGTCCAGATGCAAAGTTCCAGCGTGCTCTTACCATAGCTAACGAAGCTCCAATCAACGTGCCCAGCAGTGCTGTTCCTATGCCAAGCCACAAGGAGTTAAACAACGACTGGCGCCACAAAGGACGGTGTAAAATCTCCCCAAGCAATCCGAAGCCCTGAAATTGTATGTTGCCAAAAAACAATCCTGGCAAAACCGCGTTCAACAGAACCGCAAGCAGCGGCAGAAAAATCATGATGAATAACAGAAGAGCTGAGCCGACTCCCCAACGAGTTCCGGAATTTTTCATAGGTTATTCCTCTTATTTTACATTCTGGTCAGCAAACCAGGTTTTGATCTGTACCTCATGCTCGGCGGCCCATTCAGCTGGCGGAAGAATGAATTCCGCATTGGTTTCCCGTTCCTTCCTCGCTTCTACTCCCTCAACCAATGGTGTAAAGAAGCTGTCAGATGAATCGAGGGACGCTAACATCTGCTGTGTTTCCGGTTTGAGCATGAACTCTACAAAAGCCTTTGCAGCAGCAGGATTTTTGGTGTATTTACTGATGGCAGCAACACGCAGACTTCCCGGCGCACCATCTTCCGGCCAGATTAGATCGACGGGCTCCCCCGACAACTTCAGGTCATATGCATTGCTCTCCTGCAATGCTGCAATATCGATTTCTCCTGAAACAAGGGCACTGCCCAGAGGACCATTTTTGGGATAAACTCTAAGACCATTCCCCATCATTTGTGCATACTTTTGCTCGCCCTGATCGATGCCCCACTTGTAAAACAGTGCGGAAACGAGCGGATATGCAGGTGCCGCAACAGCCGGATCAGCCTGACCCGCTGTGCCCTTGTATTCAAAAAACTCATCCCAGGTCTTAGGCGCCTGTTCCTTGGTAAGACGATTGGTGTTGTATGCGATAACTGCTGATGCATGGATACTGATTGGAGTATAAGCGTGGTCCTCGGGAACCAGGGAGGAGCCGTATTCGGTCAGATTGCCAATATTTTCAGGCGTCCAATCTGTCATTAGAAATCCCCTGTCAGCCAGATTGCGAATTGATCCGTGACCATCCATCATGACAACATCCCACTGCGGATTGCCTTGCTCGGCTTCAATTTTGGCCAAGGCCTCTCCGCCGCCGTAATGTACAGCCTCGATTTTGTATCCGGTCTGTTTGGCAAATTCGGGTGCAACAATATCAACAAAGTCATTTCCATACAGATAGATGCTCTCTCCTGTGTCCTCTTCTCGTTCAACTGTGCTGCTGTTTACAGCTGTAGACGAGACAGGTGCAGCAGTTTCGCCATTAGACGATCCACTTCCCGTTGTTACCGTTCCTCCTCCGCACCCTGCCGTGATTAATACAAGCAGCAAACTCATTGAACCTAAACTTTTTCCCCAAATGTTCTTCATAATTCTCCCCCTCAATATGTTGCTTGTTCAACCTCTCTTTATCCTAAAGCTATTATTGGGGATTCATATTAGGGGAAAGTAAACACTAATTTAAATGATATTAATGTATTGTATGATAAAATAGATGATATCAATGTTTAAGACGTAAAGGAGTCGTTAGAGGATGAATTTGCAGCAATTGAAGGTGTTTGTCTACGTGGTTGAATTGCAAAAGCTGTACTTAGTCGCTCATAAGCTGAATATCACACAACCGACAGTGACATTCCATCTGAACAAGCTGCAGGAGGATGCAGGGGTTGCTCTATTCCATACCAAAACCTATCATGTCATCAAATTGACGGAAGCGGGCAAGGCTCTGTACCACTATGCCACCCAGATTGTAGCCCTGAATGAGGAAATGCTCCGTACTCTGGATGACCACAGGGGCTCCCAGGCTGGTCGATTGCTGATCGGAAGCACTCACACACCCGCCACATATATGCTTCCAGTATTGTTATCCGAATTCAAACAGCAGCATAATCTGCTCCTGAGTCTTGATGTAAAACCGGCACGCTACATCATGGAGAAAATAAAATATTTCGAATTGGACGTGGGTGTCGTCTCCCATACTTCCCCGGATGACGCTGATCTGATCTTTGAGCCGCTGATGAAAGATGATCTCGTCATTATTTTCCATCCCGATCATCCGCTGGCTCATCAAACTATTGTCCAGCCCAAGGATTTACAGTCATATCCGCTCGTTGCCCATGAAGAGGGCTCAAGTAGTCGTAAGCTAATAGATCAATGGGCAGATGAACATGAAGTCCAGTTCACCCATGCTATTGAAATATCCGGTTCCGAGGCACTGAAATCCATTGTACGCCTTAATCTCGGCATCGGTATGGTTTCTGAAGCCTCGATTATTCAGGAACTGCAAAAGGGAGAGTTAAAGGCCATCCCCATTCCCGACTGGAATCCAGTCAGAACGATCTATGCGGTAAGACATCGCAATAAACTGGTTACTCCAGCTTTAAGCCTTTTTTGGCGCATGTTAGTCACTAGCTTTTCCGTACGAAACGCATGAGTCCTCGTTTCCATTTACAACAAAAAACCGTTAACCTTTTATAGAATTAACGGTTTGAAAATTATAGTTATTACGATCCTTATCCCGATTACCCTCTTGATTTTAAATCCGGTGTCTTATTTATATTTAGCCGGTGGAATGCTTTGCGGGTTATTAAATACATTTTTCGGATCATATTTCGCTTTTACTTTCCGCAGTCTCGTGTAGTTCTTACCATAATAGGTTTGCCCTGGATTTTTAATACCTTGGTCTGGTACGTTAATGTAGGACCCTACAATATAAGGTTGTAATTTCTTTCTCGTGTTCCGAGCTAAGGCAATATTTTTAGCGGCATGGGATGGCTTCACCCATGAGCTGTTCCATTCCACATAAAATTCAGCTTTTCGCCAATAGAACGCAGTGGCTTGAGGAGCTACTCGACTTACAGCACCGCCCCAGTTAAGGAAATAGAACCCGGCTGGTGTGCCTTCCTCCGCTTTTTCCAGAAACTCGCGCATGACTTTGAAGGCTTTATCCGGGAATGGCTGTCTGCCAAAGCCACTGGAAAACTGGTTGCTGTATCTTTGGGTGAGCACAGGATCTGGGGCTAGCAAAAACTTCGTTGCTGCCCTGTATGGCAGGTACAGAATGCTTTTTTTAGTAGGCGTTCCTACGCTAAGAATGGGCTCCAGCTGACGGAGAGCTTCACTCTTCGATCCGAGGTATACCCCTAACATGCTAACATTACCGCCTTTTTTGGGACCAACACTTAATTCACTGCCCAGCTTGGTGCTGGCCTTAGGCGCCCACACTTGCCATTTCTTCACGACTTTTTCGAACTGTTCCCATGGCCAAGTGATACTAAATACAGTAGCTTTGACTGGTGAGCGCCGCACTTTGAATTTATATTTGGTATATACGCCGAAGTTACCGCCGCCACCCCCACGTGTAGCCCACAGAAGATCAGAATTTTGTTTTTTGTTTGCCCGAATGATCCGCCCTTTAGCGTCAACCATTTCGAGTTCGATTAGATTATCGCTGATGAGACCCGTTGTCCTTTGCAGTGGACCAATTCCTCCACCAGGTGTTATTCCACCAATCCCAACCGTTGGACTGTCACCGAACGGGGCCATGAATCCTTGTCGAGCCAGCGTATCCACGAGTCTTCCGACCCGATTACCTGTCTCAACGACGGCTGTTCCGCTTTTTTTGTTTAACTTGATTCTCTTCATTTCACTAACGTCGATGACAATGCCACCATTGACTTGTGAAAGGTTCGGCTCAAGGGCATGCCTACCACTTCTCGGCCGAATAGGGACCTTATTTTGACGCGCCCATCTTATGGCATTTGCTACATCCTGTGTTTTTTGAGCGAACACAAAAACCTTAGGAAATCTGTCCGTATGCGGATCCCAGTTCTTTCGAGCTACTTCATAACCAGGATCACCTTTAAACACCACTCGCCCTGTAAGCTTAACTTTTGAAATCACGCTTCTATCCAACTCCTTAGTAATGAAAATACATCCTTTTCATTAACAAATTAGGCTGATTCCATATAACCTATGTAGGAGAATCATAATGAGTTTGGGCTTATAAAAAAAAAGAAAATATCGGATTACGAGCAACGTAAGCTCGTGATCCGATATTTTCAAATGAAATCACTTTTGCCAAACCATTTACTTTAGTTGGATCTTGAAGACATCTCCGACTTCACCACCAAAAACGATAAAACCACCTTTTGGAAGCTGCGTCGATTGTTGATTGGTCGCTACGGAAAAGTGAACCACTTCACCTTTATCGTTATACACGGCATACCCTCCGCTCTCCGGAGAATCAACGGTTAACGATTTGTTCGCTGAACGGGAGTCGATAGCATACCACCGGGCTTGCCCGTTTGACGGAATGGTGGTAACTCCTGTTTTGCCGGCAAAGATCGGTGTTATGGCATCCTCAGCGATGTACTCCTGTCCATCCTGAATCAAAACTTCAGCTCCATTCTTTGTGTAGAGTTGCAAGTCGAATGCATCTCTTCCATTCATAACAGGAATCTCAACCACATTCTTTGCGTTGTTCGGATCAATGACTTTTGTGCCATTCGTGTATCCATTCTCCGTATCGACGGACAGGTTCTTGATCAGCATCGAAGGAAGCAGATAGAAGATCGACGTTATTTTTTCATCCAGCGCGTAATATTTCGAGCCGTTGCGTGCTTCCCATTTCGCTTTCGTTATTGCTTCCAATGGATTTTGTTCCAGTTTTTGATAATTATAGGTGTTCATCTCCGTTTGGCCTAAACCAGGGAACGTTATATTTGACTGTACTTTAACATACACCTTGTCGTTACGTTCTTTCTCAAAACGGACCTCCACACTTCCATCGGGACTCGTAAATTTCCCTTCACCTGTGTACACGTAGCCCTGCTCCGGGATAAGTCCTCCCTGCAAAGCCGGCAGTTTGAACTCGCTATTTTTAATGTCTATATTCAGCGTTGTACCTACCGTGCCATAAAGACCGGAATACGCAGTCAACTCGGTCGGCATCTTCACTTTGACGGGTGCTGAGAACGTTTGATCGGGCTTGATTTTCTCGATGATACCCTGATCCTCCAGAACCTCCAACAAAACTTTGCTGGCAAACATCTGGTTATACGTAGAAGATCCGCCAGAAGAAAGAACGGCCATCGATATATCATGTTCAGGTATAGTGATTAACGAGGCATGATACAACATGGTGTCTCCACCTTTGGAAAGTGCAGTAACGCCGTAATCGCTGAACGGTGCAAGTGCAACAGCATCCCAACCCAGACCGTAGTTTAAGGTATTTCTTTCTTCAGACACCCAGATTCCATGACGATATTCATGATTTTGCATGGACTCTGCCGAAGATTTGGACAGAATGTCGGGTCTGTTCCCCATCAACACTTCAGCGAATTGGCTCAATTCTTCTGCAGTCGAATAGATACCACCTGTACCGATAATATTGGCATTTTCGATAGGGAGTTTTGTTTCAATCGTAGGCCAATATGTTTCTGATAATCGGTCTCTATCAAAAGAATCAAGAGGGGTCTTGGTTGCTTCCAGCTGTAACGGATTGCTGATGAACTTGGCAATATATTCGCTGTAGCTTAATCCACTCACCCGTTCAACCAATATCTCAAGCAACTGGAAACCATCATTGCAATAAACAGAATAGGCTCCCGGTTTAGATTTAAGCTTTTCTGACTTTAGTTTGAGTAACAATTCATTATGATTGCGGGTATCATTATCGTTAAACAACATGCTGTTCCCATAATGTGTGCCGTAGAGCCCTGATGAATGGTTCATCAGCATGCGCGGCGTAATTTGAGTATATCGGGCATCCGCCATTTCAAAGTCTTTGATATACGAAGTAAGAGGCTGATCCAGATCTATTTTACCGGAATCGACCAGCATCATCGTCGCAGCCGTAACAACCATTTTGCTAACCGAGCCTATGCCAAACATCGTGTCCTTGTCGACTGGTTTTTGGGATGCCTTGTCGTGAAATCCAACACTGTCCGACAAAATGATCTTCCCTTCATCCCTGATGGCATATTGCAACCCTGTGACACCATAATTCTGCACCATCTCTGTGGCGATCTTGTTGGCCTGAACTTCAATTGTTGAGCCCTTGTTCGACTCTGCCATGGCATGTGTCATCGGTGTGACCACAAGCACAGCCGTGCATAACATACTGATCAGTTTTTTCATCTAATAACTTCCTCCTTATGATGCTGCTCATCTGATTGCATTCATCTGATTGCATTCATCATATCGGAGAAGAAATAAATGGAACGATAAAAGTCCCTGAATGGAAAAAAACAATCCCCGAACGGTATGTTCAGGGATTGTTCATGTCAAAAGGAAGCACGACCATGTTATTGAATGTTCGATGATGGTTCTCAATACTCATATGTCCACCATACTTTTCGCACATTCTCGATATATTGGTCAGACCGATCCCATGATACTCCGGATTGGGCTTCTCCGTCTTTAAGTGAGCCAGTTTTTGCTCCACATGATTCAGAATCTGGATGACAAGTGCTGACGCTGTAGAATGAATCGCGATCAGGATATATCTGTCTTCGGCATGTCTTACTTTCTTGGAAGCTTCGATGGCATTATCCAGCATGTTACCGAGTACAACGCACAGGTCATATCGATCAATGAGGACATGTTGTGAATGGAGCTGAATTCGGGTATCAATTTTGATCCCGTTTGCCTGCCCTAGAGCAATGGTATTCGTAACAAGAGCATCGATGACGAGATTGCCAGAGTTCACCCGCTGGTATGCTCCTTCAATCTTATTCAATGTGAGTTTAATATGATCTCCTGCCGAATCCAGCTTGTTTTGCTTAATGCATTCATCAATGTATAGGAACTGCTGATTGATATCGTGAATAATGCTTTTCACATTTTTGAAACTGTGCACCGTCTTCTCATAATTGGCATCCTGATAATCCATCTGACGCTGCAACTGGGCATTTTCATTCGCGAGCTGAACCTTTTCTACCATATTATCGAATACATAAACAATGAACACATTGAGAAAAAGGGAGCCCAGTACGGAGACGACGTAATATATGTTTTTTTCACTATAAGTCGAGGCCACATTGATCTGATAGATCGTAATGGTGGGTACGATCAGAAACAAGAAATAATAACGATAATGCATAGCGAAACTTCTCCGTTTGGCAATCAAACGAACAATCTGGATAACAATGAACATGATACTGCAACCAAGCAGCATCACTTTGGAGAACACCCAATGATATTCCACGTCGAAATGATCCCATATGCTATAATCCGTGGAGTCGATCGCACTCATAATATATACGGCAATGTAATTTACCGTTGTGAGCAGTACTGCATAGAGGATAGTAAAAACAAGTTTTATTATGAATTCCACCTCATAGGATTGTGCCAGGCTGAAGATGAATAACAATGCAAAAGCGGACGAAACGACGGGTGAAAATGAAGATGCCAAATAGAAATAACCCAGCACGACAAATACAATGAAGTAGATTGCTCTATATGGTTTTCGTTTAGGCTTGCCTAGCACTGAATCGAAATAAAAACTCACCTGGAATGCCATAAGTAAGGGAATCCCGATGACGGACAAGATCATATAAGTATCCATATCATTGAATCCTCATAATCATAAATTTAGTATATGCATCTTTGACTTCCTTGACTTTGGAGCGGCCTATGGGCAATTCCGTACCATTTAACATGACGACCTGGGTACCCGCAAACTTCTGAACATGCAACAGGTTGATGATAATTGAACGATGAATCTGCAGGAAACCATGGTCTTTCAAGGCGGTGGCATAACTGGAAAGGATGCCTTTGCTCTCATGCGAATTCTCCTGAGTCACAAATTTTAATTTGTTCTTGATCGTCAAACTTTTCATGACCTCAATCCAGAGAATATCATCGTATTTCAATAGAAGTTCTTCATAATCTGACTTAATCAGTACATACTTTTTGTCCAGCGCTTTAAAATATTGGCACAGCTTAATCATTTTTTCCTCGAAGATATCCGGCAGGATTGGTTTGATTAGATACTGAAAAGTTACTACATCAAAGCTCTCCACCATATACTCCGGATAGCTCGTTAGAAACATGATCTGCACATCCAGATACTTCATATTTCTAATTTCTTTGGCTGTCTGGATCCCATTCATTCCACTCATCTCTACATCCAAGATCAGGACATGAAACGTGTCCCCCACGTTTTTATAATGAGAGACGAGCTGCTCACCGGATGCAAATAATGTAATTTGGAAATCAATATTCGTTTTTAGGGATAAGGAGATCAGCATCATTTTTACAAGTTCTCTTTGTTTCTCCTCGTCATCACAGATTGCAACATTGAACATGTGGGAACATCCGCCCTTCTTTGACATCGACTCTGAATTTCACTCTCGAATATACTATTTTATCATAGGTTTCGGAGCGAATATGGGATGAAATGCATTATTTTGACCCTAAAATGCTGGACCCTTAAAAACGTATCCCAATAAAACAAAAAGGCCGCTAAAATAGCGACTTTTAATGGGATAGTGTTTCTTTGCCCCTTAGCACGAGCCTGCGAGTATGTCTCCCGGCTTGGCATTTTCTTTTAAATGCTTCCCTAGCTGGTTCATTTCCCCTTTTTGTACGCCCTCATTGCAAAAAAGTACGCTACGAGCAAAATCCCAATACACCACGCAAGAGCGATCCATATATCATTGCCAACCGGCTGATCTGACAGTAGCGCTCGAATGGCTTCCACGATCGCTGTCACCGGCTGGTTTTCGGCAAAGGCGCGAACAACCGATGGCATCGACTCGGTCGGCACAAACGCCGAGCTGATAAATGGCAGGAAGATAATCGGGTAGGAAAAGGCGCTTGCGCCATCCACCGTTTTAGCGGACAGACCTGCAATTGCTGCGACCCAAGTCAATGCCAGCGTAAACAGCAAGAGTATGCCGGCTACCGCAAGCCATGGCAGAATCCCTGCCGATGAACGAAAGCCCATAACAAGCGCTACGAGAATGATGACAATGACCGAAATGGCGTTGGATACCAGCGAGGTTAGCACATGTCCCCACAGAACGGCGGAACGTGAAATCGGCATGGTGTGAAACCGCTCCATTATGCCCCGCTGCACATCGGTGAACAGACGGAAAGCCGTGTAGGATACTCCGCTGGCAATCGCAATCAGTAGTATGCCGGGCAACAGGTAATTCACATAGTTATCCGTTCCGGCTTGAATGGCGCCGCCTAACACATAGACGAACAGCAACATCATTGCGATCGGCATGACGGTGACGGTGACGATGGTGTCCATACTGCGGGTAATATGGCGCATGGAGCGCCCGAGCATAACACCCATATCGCTAAAAAAGTGTTTCTTTACGGCTTCCATTTACATGGCCTCCTTCTTACCGACGATTGCGAGGAATATCTCCTCTAATGACGGCTGCTTTTCAACATACTCCACCTTGGCTTGTGGGAACAGCTTTTTCAGCTCCGAGAGCGTGCCACTCGCAATAATCCTGCCTTCGTGCAGAATGGCAATTCGGTCGGCAAGCTGCTCAGCCTCCTCCAAATACTGTGTAGTGAGAAATATCGTCGTACCTCCAGCGGCAAGCTCCCGGACAATCTTCCAAACCTCGATGCGCGACTCGGGGTCAAGCCCAGTGGTCGGCTCGTCGAGGAAAACGATCTGTGGTTTTCCCACGAGACTCAAGGCGATGTCGAGCCTGCGGCGCATACCCCCTGAATACGTAGACGCCCTACGGTCGGCAGCCTCAGTCAGACCAAAACGAGTAAGCATATCGTCTGCAACCTGACGCGGATTTTTGAGGTAACGCAGCTTGGCAATCATGATCAGATTTTCCCGTCCGGTCAGCATTTCATCCACGGCGGCAAATTGCCCGGTCAGACTGATCTCCTGTCGCACATTGTCGGGCTTGGATGCAACGTCGAATCCGTTTACGGTGACAGTTCCGCTGTCTGGTTTGAGCAGCGTGGTGAGAATTTTGACAACCGTTGTCTTGCCCGCCCCGTTGGAGCCGAGCAGGGCAAAAATACTTCCCTTATCCACCTCGAAGTCTACGCCCTTTAGGACTTGCAGCTGCTTGTAGGACTTTTGCAGCCCACTCACTTGAATCGACTTGATTTGCATATTTTCCCCTCCTTAAATAACGGTTACCTTTGACAAATCGGCATTCATGCCTTTAAGAGCGGCATAGGTCAGTTTATCCATCATTGCGCCATCAAAGCTGATGGTTTTGATGGCACGGTAATACTTCTTGGAGAGGACGGACACAGGGAAAGACACATTTTTGAGGGTCGCGTCCTTAAACGTAACGTTGTTTAGCGCCGATTTGTCAAACTTGACGCCGATGAAGGTTTGCCCGTCAAAACACACCCCTCCCAGATCGGAAGATTTGAACTCCACGCCATCAAAGATACAGTTTTCAAAGATGGTTTTTCTGAGGTCGTTCATGGTCAGTTTAACGTCAGTCAGTTTTACATCTTTGAATTTTGCTCCGTCTAGCCCCGATTTGCTGATATTAGTTCGTACAAGTATGGACTTATGGAAGCTCGCATGCGATAGGTCAAGGGTGGAAAAGTTGCAATCCGTCAGATTGGCCTGGTCAAAAATAGCTTCACGGACATCACTGCTCGCAAATGTGCTACCAGTCAAGTCAGCACCCGTAAAGTCAGAGCCCTGTAACGCACTCGCTTCAAATTTCCCTTTATGCGCGATGACGCCCGCAAAGTCACTCTTCACCAGGTTGCTCGCGCTTAAATTGGTTACCACCTGTCGTTCCAGCGATCGGGAAAGGTTAGCCACCTCTTGTACCGTTTGCTCAATGTCGCCGATGCTTTCAATGGTCATCTCAAACGCGGTTTCATCGTCCTTGCCCTCGGCTTTAAGTTCATGGAACCGCTCCTGCAGATCGGAAAGCAGGTCAGCCTTTAATTCGGTGACACTTTTTACCCCATCGTACGGCGCGAACACGCCGTTCAAATAGTTGTTCAATTTGTCATTCATCACATCAACTCTCCTTATAATAAATTTTCAAGCACACGCTTTGCATACTCCCAGTTGCTTTTGTTGCGGGCATAAGTCATTTTGCCCTTTTCGGTAATCCTAAAATATTTACGCCGTCCGCCCTGAGATTCATCGCCCCAATACCACTCGATATCACCGTCGGCCTCAAGCCGACGTACGCTGGAGTACATCGTGGCTTCTTTTAATTCATACTCTCCACCCGAGCGCTGGCCAATCAGCTTGACAATTTCATAGCCGTACCGGTCAGCTTCGGATAAAAGTCGTAAAATCATTGTGTCGGTATGGCCGCGCAGCAAGTCGGATGTGATTTTGTTATCGCTCATGTAAGCACCTCCACATCTGCATCATACGATACACTACTGTGTCTGTCAAGGTAGTGTTTTAATTACACTACTCTGATGAATGCACTTCTGTGTTTGTCTGTACGGTTTGGACAAGGACATATAGCGTTAAAACTCAAAAAAAGCCGCAACAATGCGGCTTTTTTGAGTGTATACTCTTGTCGACTTATCTCGTGTTGATCAACATTAGACACATCATCTGATCAGCTATGAATATAAGTTAATGTCCATACATTATCTCTATGTTAATTGCTGCGCAATCTCCCAGACATGTCCTGCCGGATCTGTGAAGGCGGCCGTACGTACTCCCCAAGGCCGATCCACCGGACCGTTAAGCAGAGCAACGCCATGTGATTTCAATTCGTTACACACTGCATCCACATCTTCCACTCGGATGGTAAACTGGAAACGAGATCCGGATTCTCGACTTGCGACTGTTCCAGGATGGATCAGACCGTGTGCTTCGGAGATATTCAGGAGATTAATACTCATATTTCCGAAGTTGTATACGGCAGAAACATTGTCTTCATATACAGCGGACATTCCGAATACGTCTTGATAGAATGCCCTCACCTTAGGCAAGTCCTCCACAAACAACGTTATAACATCAACATTCATTGACCCTAATGTCCTCATAGGTATACCCCTTCTCATACATTTTTGTTTACTTTAATACGCTCCTTTAATTACAAAAAACGAGCCCCGAATGGTTCCAGCTAATTTAGATTTCTGTCTGGCAAACTTAAACTTCCCTTCTAACTCCTTTGGTACCTCCATCCCCTCAGAAAGCTTAAAACCAACGGCCCGCTTCTTCGGGTCATCAACCGTATACATGACATTGAGATCAAGACCATTTTCATAAAAGACATAGGAAAATTTAATTGTCCACTTGATGGGTTTATAATAACCTTAAATCATGTCAAAATATGATACTGTTTAGGGGGCCCAATGAAAAAAGTTGAACGGATTAATATCATCATGCGCTATATCAACTTAAACCTCTCCCTTTTCAATTCATTATTGTCAAAAATAACAACAAAGCCGATCAATTTGCTCCACTGATCGGCTTTGTCTAATATCTATTTATACTCTATTTAAGCTCAATGCTCATTTACAGCGCTGTGCAGAATCATAACACTGCTTTAAAACCGCTGTTCTGTTCACTCTTACCAACCACGGTTGGACATACGCTCTTCTGGAGCTAATTTGGAAATTTCAATCCCTTTCATAGGAGCGCCCAAGTTTTTGGATACTTCGGCAATCAGTTTGTAATCCGTATAATGGGTTGTAGCTTCAACGATTGCACGAGCGAATTTCTCAGGGTTATCTGATTTGAAAATACCGGATCCTACAAACACACCGTCTGCTCCCAAATGCATCATTAGTGCTGCGTCTGCCGGAGTAGCTACACCGCCTGCTGCAAAGTTAACGACAGGAAGCTTTCCATTTTCATGAACTTCGCGCAGTAGTTCATAAGCCACGCCCAGGTTTTTGGCTTCAGCGTATAGCTCATCCTTAGACATGTTTTGCACTTTGCGGATTTGGCTGTTAATCAGACGCATATGACGAACGGCCTCAACAATGTTGCCCGTTCCAGGCTCGCCTTTTGTACGAATCATCGAAGCACCTTCGCCAATACGACGAATAGCCTCTCCCAAATCTTTGGCTCCACATACAAATGGTACAGTGAACTCATGCTTATCAATATGGAACACTTCGTCTGCAGGCGTCAGAACTTCACTTTCGTCAAGATAGTCTACCCCTAGAGATTCAAGCACTTTGGCTTCTACGTAATGACCGATACGAGCCTTGGCCATAACCGGAATAGACACAACCTTCATAACCTCTTCAACGATGGTTGGATCTGCCATGCGAGCTACACCGCCGGCTGCGCGAATATCAGAGGGTACCCGCTCAAGAGCCATAACAGCTGTTGCTCCTGATGCTTCAGCAATTTTAGCTTGTTCTGCATTCATGACGTCCATGATGACGCCGCCTTTTTGCATCTCAGCCATTCCTCTTTTTACACGATCTGTACCTGTTTGCATATTTGTATTCCTCCTAATTACTTTTTTGTTTCACTTCAATCTATAATTTAGTATAAAATGAGAATGGACAACTAAAAAGATCCAATATTTTCGGTTTTTATTGTACCACTTCAAACGACCATAGGAGGACCTATGCAATTTCATGTAGCTTACAGTTCATATTTGAACCGACCATATACCAAGATGAAGGCTCTTTATCATGCGATTCGTGATGCTATTCATGAAGGTAATCTCGCATATGGCGAGAAGTTACCCTCTACAAGAGAATTAGCTGCGACGTATCACATTTCCCGAGGAACAGCGAATCAGGTATATGATACGTTGACTGCTCAAGGTTACCTTCATTCAGAGCATGGAAGAGGAACCTTTGTTGCTTATCAGTTGGATTTGAGCAAGGATTCTTCCACAGAAAAAGCTTGTACCCATCACTTATCCGCCTGGGGAAATCGTATTCAGCAGTTTGAACAGCAGACGACTCAAAGAAATGCTCAAACAATTGATACCACAATAGAGAGCGACGCAGTTATAGATTTCAGCAAATATCAGCCTGATTTATCCAAATTCCCTTATGATGAATGGAACAATCGACTGTATGCTGAGATACGGCATCGTGAGCATCACATGAATACAACCTCTGCTTTTGTTAGTTCAACAGGGGAGCCGAAATTGAGAGAAGCGATTGCTGCCTACCTTCGAAGGATGCGGGGCATTCAAGTCGATGCAGGTCATATCGCAGTGACTGCAGGCTCTATGCAAGCTATAGCTCTACTCACTCAATTACTTGCAGATCCCGGGGATCATGTGGTAACGGAAAGTCCTTGTTATGTCGGGATTTCTCAAGCGATTACGGCTGCGGGCGCAAAGTTGATTGAAGCCAATCTCGATGGTCAGGGACTTGTACCCCAAAACTGGGAAGCGCGTATGTTGTTTGTGACGCCCTCAAGACAATTTCCTACTGGCGAAATGCTTAGTCTGGAACGCAGACAAACCTTGCTGGACTGGGCACATCGTCATGATGCTATGATTGTCGAGGATGATTATGATAGTGAATTCCGTTATCGCGGGATGCATGTTGAACCTCTGAAAACACTCGATAAAGGGGGGCGTGTAATCTACCTTGGCAGCTTCACGAAAACCTTACCTCTTGAAGTGCGACTTGGTTATGTGGTCCTTCCTCCGACCTTGGCAGACACCTTTAGAAAGGCACAAGCATTATACGAGCCAAGACCTGTCAATCTGATCGAGCAACGGGCATTAGCTGAATTCATGACAAGCGGTCAATATGAGCGTCATCTGCGCAGAATGAATCGTCTATACAGTCGCAAATTTCATCTTTTACTCACACTTTTGAACCAAAAGCTCTCGACATGGTTTGATTGGGTGGAAAATGAAGCGGGTCTTCACGTGTTTGGCTGGTGGCGAGGTGATGCGTCCACTTATGAAGTCTTTCGCGCATCAGCCAGATCAGAAGGGGTTGTATATTCGGAAGTCAGCAGTTCAACGCCTGACGGTACAAAGTATGGTATATATTTATCATTTGCACATTTGTCAGAAGCTCAGTTGCAGGATGGCGTATCCAAATTAAAACATGCTGTCACAGCTCCATTGTGAGGCGCCTCGCCTCTCTCGTCTCTCTAAACTGAACATTAGCTAATGTACACACCGAACGCATATTTTGCCAGCAAAGGTGTGGACTAAGGACTTCTTAATAAAATCAAAGACCACGTTACCCTTTGGCAAGGAAACAACGTGGTCTTTGGATCGTTACCTATTCCTTAGCTATACTGCAGTCTGTCCTTGTACCAGACGTCTGGAATCATATCACGCTCCAGTTCCAACAATTCATGAATGATCTTGTCCGCGTCACTGATGGAATTCACAAGCGGATCGGTGAGCATCGCCCTTCTCAGCTTCTCGTAGCTCTGTTCCATAACAGCTTCGACCGTAAGCTCATGCGTATCCAATACAAGTTCTTGCATACCTCTTATTCCGCGCGGCATCTCGCCTACATGAATTGGCTTCACTCCATCCATGTCCACGTCGCACAGCAGCTCCAGGAACGAATCGGAATTCATATTGGTTACGGCACCTTGATTCAGCGTATTGATGAAAAACTTCTTCCCCAAATTCCCTACCATGTTCTCTATGATATCAGTCGCATGATCCGGGCCAAAGGTGCGCATGTAATCAGCAATCGGGACAATTCCGTCAAGAAAGTCATCCACTTGACGCCACATTTCGTCGTGACGCTGGTACCTGTCTTCTGTCTCCCAGATGGATAGTGGCGGGATCGGGTCTGTAGTCTTGCCGAGACCTTGCCAATACCGAACGTATTCCTTCGTATGCGCCGTACAAGTGGGAATGATTCCGAAAATGTCATACAGTTCATAGGTAATGGCATCGTTAAAAATAGCTTTTGCACCGCGATCACCGCCGTTGTTCTCATCACCAGCCATTTTGCGCATGGCTTCCGCGATTAGGGGCATCACATTTTCCCCTTCGTAATCCGCTTTGAGCAGCCAAGTGAAATGATTGACGCCAGCGATACGGAAATCAAATTTCCGGTCGATCTCATGGGTGAACTCACCTGTCTCTTGAATGATGCCGGCTCGTACAGCGTAATAGGCTTTCTTATGCGGCATATGATGACTATCGCACAGCGCAAACGATTTTAGCTTCGGTGCATAGCGATGTAACGCGATGCCATGAACGGTAGACGGGTTAATATAATTAATCACCCAGGCATCAGGGCATAGCTCTTCAATGTCTCTGGCACATTCCATAATAACCGGGAGCTCTCTCATGGCCCGAAAGATCCCACCCGGGCCAATTGTATCGCCGGAGCACATGCGAATGCCATACTTTAGAGAGACTTGGCAGTCCATTCCCCGGTATTTGACTGATTGTTCTGCAAAGCTAAGCACAACGAAGTCAGCTCCCGGAAGCACTTGTCTTCGGTCCACCGAGCCCTCAATCTTTAAGGATACGTTGTTCTCCCGCGCGACCATCTCTGCCAGTGCTACCATTTTCGAGAGCCGCTCTTCGTCCGTATCCACTAAAGCCAAAGTTCCCTGGTTCAAGTATGGTGAGTGAACCATCTGCCAGATGGATTGGCGACCGAAAAACAGGCTGCCCGCTCCAATAACGACTACCTTTGGGTGCTGTATGTTTGTACCATTCATTACAAACCCCTCCTCTTAACGATATAAGTTCATTATAGGTGAGTGGCCTGAGATCGGAATGTGTGATAGTTTTCAAAACATGTCATATGGTACGATCATTAATAAGAGATAAACTCTTGATTATATTGGTGTAAAATCGAAGGATGTCACAAAGTGGAGAGGAATGAGTTGAAATCATATGCATGCTGGGACCGTGAATATGAGTATAATCGACGAACTTTCGGAGTATATCACACTTCGCATGAGCTCTTATTTGGAACAAACTCACGACAGCAATTGGATGGAGCACAAGTCACATTCCGATTATGATCTGTGGTTCATTACAGCAGGCTCCGTCAAGATTACCATCGATGGGATTGAACATATGGCGGCCCCGGGTGACGTCGTGTTTTTTTATCCGGACATGCCCTATATTGCTTCCACAACCGGAGAGCTGTGCCGATTCATATACATGCACTTTGATTTCAGCATCGTTGAGCAAAAGCGAATTCTAGGCGAATTTCAACTGCCAGGCATCGTACCAGGCAACCTGGTTCGGGAGGAATCCACGCTGTTCACCTCGTCCTATCGAAGGTTCAAGCAGCAGGACAGCGGCGCTTCCGGAAGTCCGCTCTACTTGAAGGCTTCTCTGCTTCTGGTTATTGCAAAAATTTTGGAGCTTCACGGGCAAGGTCTGTATAATGGTGAATTTCTAAAAGGCCGAAAACCGAGGAAAACGGAAGGAAGTCTGGAGGTTCTGCAGAACGTATTCCCATACGTGGATGCGAATCTGCATCGTGTCATCCGAGTTAACGAGCTTGCAGCCATTGCAGGTGTCTCTGAGAAATATTTTATTTCTTTATTCAAGAAAATTCTGGGTATTACGCCGGGACAGTACATCAATCAAATCAAGATGAACCGGGCACGTGACTATCTGTATGAGAAAAAATATACGATCCAGCAGATTGCCGGATTTCTGGGCTATCCCGATCCCTTCACCTTCTCCAAAGCATTCAAAAAATTTTACAACGTGCCTCCTTCCAAATTTGAATAGCGTGTCGTAGACAAACATGGAGGCAACCGGTCTATGCCGGCTGCCTCCACATTTGTTTAGTCATGGGTTATTCACGTTTCAGGTGTATGTCTCTTCAGCGTTCCTCATTAACGTAAAGGGTGCTTCACTCGAATAAATATCATGGAAAAATCCCTTGTACGGTATATCCTCTTCCAGGCATTTAATGAGATACAACAGTTCGTCGTCATCCTCCGGTTCTTCGCCAGTATGCTGCATTTCCTCAAATTGTCCTAGGATATTCTCCAAGAGGGTCACTTGAATAAATAAAGGCAGCTTCTCCATCATCGAATCTTCGATCTTGGTTTCGGAAGTATAACCCGCGAGGGCGGTTTCAAAATAATGATCCATTAACGCTTTGCGTTTACCGGCGTCAGGTTCAAATTGTATCCAGCCCACACCGTGTGTCCATAGATCTGCCAGATCATACATATACCAGCCAAAGCATGAATTATCGAAATCATACACCGTGATTTGACCGGTATCAAAATCGATTGAGTAATTCCCATCGTTATAATCGAAATGAATCATCCCGAATATTTCCTGATTTGTATCCAAACCTTTTAAGGTTTTCAGGAGCTCGACCATCTTCTCCTTAAGCAGAGAGAATGATTCTGGTATCATGTTATCGATATATTCACCCTTGTAATTATCAAAAAAATGATGCCGGCGATGGACGGGAGCATACCCTTTTGATATTTGATGCATTTTCCCCAGGACTTTACCGCAATTATAATAGTGCTCGGTAATTGGAACGCCTTCCCTGTACTGATAATTGTTCTCTGCTAGCATCTTGCCCTTGGCCTTCACAAACAGACAGATGAAGAACGTATGTTCATCAAAAATGATCTCTTCCAGCAGATGCCCCTTTTTCGAACAGATGACGTTCGAGACACTGGCCCCATGCTCGTATAGATATCGGACATATTCCAGTTCGGCAATGTAATCTTCGCGGTTTCTGTCAGGCAAGAATGAAATTCGGAGAATTAGGGATTCACGTCCCTCTTGCTCACAGGTGTAAACGACATTCCGCCCACCCTCATGAGGCGGAATAAGCTGAATGTTGTAACCCTCCAGATGAAACAGCTCGGATACCAATTCCAGTACATGCGTGTTGCTAATGTTAACAGCTTCGTTAAAGTTAATAATGATCTCCTCCAGTAAACATTGATGGGACGGTTTCCCGCACTGCAATGTCCACAAAAGGAATCCCTTTTACGCAAATATCCTTCTGTGAACCTAAAGCACAATCACCTTGTTAGTCATTGAAATTCGCTCCTTTTTGTTCAGATGGTTATATCTTATCCTACAATTCCATATTAATCCAGAGGAGATCACAAAACCGATTTCCCATTGGATAATACACCTTCTATTCCAACAACTGATGAAACCAAGATCAAAATCAAAATACTAAAAAGACGAATTCCGTAAGTTGGAATCCGTCTTCTTTTTGATCATTACTAACCTTGCTTACTCCATTTTCACGGGCAAGATTCCTCCAGCTTCCTTTTTGCCAACCAGCACGTTAATCCCGGCTGTTGTATTGGGCTCCTGCTTGCCATAAACGGCCAGTGCAGAGTGCACGTCCTGCAAATAAATCATCTCGTACGGGTTACCGAGCGATAAAAGCGTGTACCTCTGATTACGACTATTCATCGCATCGATCAAAGTTTGATAAGCGTTCCATCCGAACTGACTTGCCACGTTACGGAACTGATAGGAGGCCAGGATAACGTAATCCGCCTTCGCAACCGCCTCATTCGTTTTGCCTTGTCCGATAACGGAAATCTCCGTCTTTAACGACAGGCTATTTGAGGCTTGCTTCAGTTGCTTCTCGAGCTGCTTCGCCTGTTCTTCCTCAGCTGCGACAATAACCACCCTGTCTCCTTGATGAAGTTGATCTGGTTGCACGCCGTCACGACTGGACAATAATGTGACCGCTCGTTCTGCAATGTTCGTCTCCACCGTGCGATGCTCCTCAGATCCGATGACTGTGTTAAGCTTGGCTAACTTATGTGAAAGACTTTCGCTGCGTTTAAATAAACCATATTTCGATTTCAACTCCAAAATACGCTTCACGGACGCATGCACAGTTTCGATCGGGATCGTCCCACCCTCCACGGCATTCACTAGGGTTTGATGTGCGGCAGCCGAATCTTGCGGCATAAGTACAATATCCACACCTGCCGAGACTGCACGTTCTACCGCTTTATTTTCACCGAAATGCTCCGCAATTGCCTTCATGGTGAACGCATCGGAAATGATGAGACCTTCATATCCCATCTCTTCACGAAGCAGTCCATTCAATACTTTATGGGATAACGTAGCAGGTATCGCCACGCCGCTACCGTCTTTAAGTGAAATGACATGTTCGTTATCTATGGCAGGGAAAGCAATGTGCGCGGTCATGATCATCTCCACACCGTTCTCGATCGCAGCCCGAAATGGTTTTAACTCTACCGAATTCAGCCGCTCAAGGTTATGTGTCAGCACCGGCATTCCGAGATGGGAGTCTACCAACGTGTCCCCATGCCCTGGGAAATGCTTGACCGCCGCGATTACGTTCGATTGTCGTAGTCCTTTTATGGTTGCGAGACCCATCCGCGTTACCAAATCCGCATTCGAGCCGAACGACCGCATACCGATGATCGGATTGTCCGGATTGCTGTTAATGTCGAGCACTGGCGCAAAATTAATGTTGAGTCCAAGTGCTTTCAGCTCCTCCCCCGTCAGTTTTCCAGCCGTTTCGGCCAGCGTTGTGTCCCCGGTTGCACCAAGAGCCATTTGACCCGGCAGATTGGTTCCTCCTGGGATTCGCTGAATAACGCCTCCTTCTTGATCAATGCCAAGAAACATAGGTATGTCCCCTGCTTCTGTTTGCAGAGCGTGCGTGAATGTCGTGACTTGCCTAGTGTCTACAATATTTTTGTCAAAAAGAATAAGTCCGCCCAAATCTTGATCGTGGATGATATCTTTCAGCCCATCATGAACAGTCGTGGTGGCTTTACCATTCCATTGCCTAATATCAGGCATGAGCATTTGGCCGACTTGCTCGCTAACCGTCATATATGAAATTAGCTTATCCCAATCTTGGAACTGTATCGCAGCTTGGCGTTCGAACCGAATCACTCGTGACATAAATACGGCATATTCGGCCCGCGTGACCGTCTGATTCGGACGATAGGTGCCATCCGAATATCCGCCGACCAAACCGTTCGAGCTCATGATGAGAATAGGTGCTGCCGCCCAATGTTTTTCTGTATCTGACCAATGGGCGGATTGTTTGCCTTCCGAAAGTGAGTACGCGCGAGTAAGGAATGCCGCGGTCTCAGCGCGACTAAGCGATTTATCTGGACGGAAGGTGCCACCTGGCAACCCGCTAGCCAGCCCGTTTTTTGCAGCTATAGTTATTTCTCTATAGAAGGGGTGTGTTGTTGGAACATCCGAATATGTCGTACCTTCCACCGGTTTCTCTAACTGTTCTGGATAAAGCTCACGTACCAGAAAAGTGACGGCTTGTGCTCTTGTTACCAAACCTTCGGGCTTAAATTTCCCATTGCCGTATCCTGCGACTGTTCCCCGTTTGGCCATATACTCTATTCCGTTTTCTGCCCACTTTGAATGCTCCAGATCATTAAAACGTTCTTCCGCAGCTGCACTTCCTGCCCATACGAGCAAAGAACCCAGAACGGCACCACATATTGTCATCATTTTTAGTTGCATCTATCTCACTCCTGCTGCTGTTTTATGTAAGATAAATAGACGCTTCCGATATACATTTTGTTGCGTATATACATTTTATTTCCTGTTACCTCCTTATGAACACTTGACTGTTATGGCAGCTTCAAAGATAATTAAGGTTTCACTAAAAATATCCATACAGGTTCATTTTACATTTGGGAGTGAGGTGATCATCATGAATTGGTTGAATGAACTCTATACATCACAGAAGCGTGAGTCGAAAAAGGACCTCGAACGTTCTTTGGTTGATGCCATCTTTCGGGTGTATGACCGCTTTCCACGAATTGGACTTAGAGAGCGAATCGGGCAGCAAGAAATGTCTCTTGATATAGCCGATGCTTATGTCCATGGACGTAACGCCATGATCGAAGCCGGTGTCGGAATCGGCAAGTCTTTTGGGTACCTGATACCAAGCCTGCTCACGAATCAAATGTCCCATCAACCGGTCATTATAGCTACATCCTCCATTCAACTGTCGGAACAGATACATAAAGATTTAAGAGTCATTGGCAGCCGTTTGGGATTCACAACGGTTCGCTCCGTCGTGGGAAAAGGCATGGCCCAGTATGCCTGCCGAAGCAGGGCGGCGGAATTGTTCAGGCCAGATGATCCGAACTCCTCATTGTCTACCCTTGCCCGGCGCGTTTTAGCTTTTGAGATTGATGAACGAGCGGATATTAAAGGTGGAATTCGCGATGCCGAGTGGTCCAATGTATCCGTGAATGATTGCCAATATGAACGTTGTCATCATAAAAATGGCTGCTTGTTTTACAATATGAGAGCCAAATTGAACGCAAAGGCTCACGAGATTGATTTTATTATCGTGAACCAGGACCTGCTCATACGAGATTTGATGAAGAAAAAAGAAGGAACCAGAAGCATCATCTCGGAACAGCCTGCTCTGATCGTTATTGATGAAGCGCATAATCTGGAAGCAAAAGTTCGAGATGCCAGAACGCTCGAGTTTACTTATCGGGGAGTCTGCCGTACTCTCGATACCACTGTGCAGCTTCTCACGAAGCAGTCCGGGGATAAAAGTCTCTTTTCACAATCCAAGTTCATAAAAAACTGCGCCCAGCTTATCTTTAAACAGATAAACGCGGACCTGCTCCACCATGCCAAACAGGATAGCGACCGTATAAAATTATCAGAGATCAACGGTATACCGTTAAACCAGGTCTCGAACGATTTGAAAGATCTCAGTCTTCGCCTTTCCATTTTGACCTCCCGCCACGAGCGGGAGATTGATGACGCTTTTGAAGCCATAAACGGGCTTATTACCCTCATAAATGTTTTGGCGGAAATAGAGGACAACTATCTCATATGGGCAAGCAGTCCTCTTGGAGCAGCCATGATCAGTATTTGTCCCAAAGATATAAGCCACTTTCTGAAGTACGCTTTATTTAATGGCAAGGCGCCTGTTATCCTAACGTCGGCAACACTGTGCCAAGGCGGGGAAACGCTGGAGGAACAGTACTCTTATATGACGCAGTCCCTTGGTTATAAGGGTGATTTTTTGGATCGCAAATCCTCCCCTTTTGACTACACCAACCATGCCATGATGTACATCTCGAACAACGTTCCTTATTACCACCATGAACAGCGCGAAAACTATCTTGAAGCAGCCTACAAAGAACTGATTCAACTCTGTAATTTAACACAAGGAAGAACAATCGTCCTTTTTTCAGCAAAGGAGGACATGAAGTACATTCATAAGAAGTTGGTTTCAAGAACTAATGAGTATACCTGGGCTGTCCATGTTCAAAAAGAAGGGTCTTCCCAGGACGGTGTCATCACCGAATTTAGGGAAAGCAAAGGTGTACTCCTAAGTACCGGTGTATTCTGGGAAGGCGTGAATATCGAGGGTCCCGACCTGTCGCAGGTCATTATTTTCCGTCTGCCCTTCCCTGTTCCTTCTGATCCCATTTATGAATATAAGGCATCTGTAACGGAGAATTCGTTTATGGAAGTGTTTGTACCGGACATGCTGCTCCGGTTACGGCAAGGAACCGGTCGTCTGATTCGCAGTGAAACGGACCTTGGCATACTCAGCATACTGGACTCCCGACTTAGCGCAGGGGCAAAAAAGAGTTACCGGGAACAGGTGCTGGAAACATTACCGTTCAAAAAAGTAACAGAGAATTTTTCGGTTTTGGAGAAGTTTGTTCAAAAAAAGGGGATACGACGTACGGATTGATAATGGAACAATCAAATTATAAAACTGTGAACTCACATGAAAAGGCCCTTCCGTCCATAAAGCGGAGGAGCCAATTTCATGCTGCACGCAAGATATAAGCTAGTATATAATCCAAATATATGAATCTCAAAGGAGGCATTTTCATGATTGAAAGACCAACTACAGAGGAGTATGCAGCTTTTTATGAAGGGTACATGCAGCTGGTTCCAGAAGGGAACATCATCGAACTTTTGGAGCAGCAGGCCAATATCGTACAAACGTTGCTTTCTTCATTGACAGAGGAGCAAGCAAATCATCGTTACGCCGAAGGCAAATGGAGCGTGAAGGAGGTCATCGGTCACCTTTTGGATAACGAACGCATCATGAGCAGTCGATTGCTTCGCATCGCCAGAGGCGACAAAGCGAATCATCCCGGCTATGATCAGGACGTGCTAATGCAGAGCCATCCCTTCAATGCGTATACAGTATCCGATTTGAACGAAGAATATGCCGTTACACGCCGCTCAACCATACTTATGCTCCGTCGCCTCACGCCGGAAGCTTGGCTCTGCAGAGGGATCGTTAGTGATAATCCTGCTTCCGCTAGATCGATAGCCTGTATTATGGTTGGACATGAGCTCCACCATCTGTCAGTACTTCGCGATCGTTATTCGCTGGATGTGAACTTATAATCACAACTAAATAATAGTTCTGGCCTCTTCTACAATTTGATTAATGATATCGCCTGCAGAGTGGTTATCTGTTAACATTCTCGTTCCCTGCCCTGCCCAAAGGGCCATATACTCTGAATTATTTTGGTGAGCAGAAGCATTTCTGATCTCTCGAGTTAATGTATTTTGGGTAGGGAAGGGTAGCGGTTTAGTACGGGATGCTTCCCAATGTTGTATAAAATCGTTCTTTATACCACGCGCTGGCCGTCCAGAAAATGCATTTGTTATTACGGTACTTTCCTCTGTGCTATCAAGTAATGCACGTTTATATACCTCATGTGCGCCAGACTCAGCGGATGTCAAGAAACGGGTCCCCATCTGTACACCTTGTGCTCCCAAAGCAAGTGAAGCCACCAGCCCTCGGCCATCCATAATTCCACCCGCAGCAACGACTGGAATATGGACCTGATCTACAATTTGTGGAACAAGTGCCATGGTTCCGATGTTCGCTCCGCCCGGCTGAGATGACACATCAAAAGTTCCTCGATGTCCTCCTGCTTCACTACCTTGTGCAACAATGACGTCACATCCGCGCTTCTCCGCTTGAATAGCTTCCTCTACCGTGGTGACCTTACTCATGATTTTGATCCCTAACGATTTTGCCCTCTGCATATGATGCTCAGAAAGCAATCCAAACGTTGTACTAATAATCGGAACTTTTTCGTCCAACAAGATACCGAACTGTTCCTCAAAATGATTAGGTGAATGGATTTCATCTTTAGTCCGCTGCTTCACACCTAAGGACTCTCGAATCGAGGTCAGTTCTTCGTTTACTGCATCAAAATTCGTATATTGATCTGGTCCAACATAAGCAAAAATATTTACGGCAAACGGTGCTTGAGTCCGTTTTTTAATCTCGTGTATGGCATCTCTTAGCTCTTCAGGGCTCATATACGCAGCGCCTAGCGTTCCTAACCCACCTGCATTGGAAACCGCAGCGACTAAGGGTGCCATGTTGGCGATACCCGCCATGCCCGCAAGAACGATGGGATAACGAATATTGAAGCTTTCACAGAGCTTGCTGTTTAATTGAATAGACATCGATATGTTCTCCTCATTCATTAGATTGGGTTCTTCTTCAGTTTACATCGAGTTTACCCATCATGTATAATCCGTAAATCAGATGCTACATATCACCATTTCAGATAGATCGTAATCCAACTCTATTTGTCTTTTTCAGTCATCGGGTCAAGAACTCCTGCAAATAGAACAAAAAAAGCCGCTATTACAGCGACTTTCAATGGATGAAATCCCCCACATGTGCTTTTTGCTTATTTTAATACTCTTTCTTTATTACGAAAAACGAACCCCGAATGGTTCCAGCTAACTTCGATTTCTGTCTGGCAAACTTGAACTTTTCTTCTAATTCTTTTGGTATCTCCATCCCCTCAGAAAGCTTAAAACCAACAGCCCGCTTCTTCGGGTCATCAACCGTATACATGACATTGAGAGCAAGTCCATCTTCATAAAAGACGTAGGAAAATCGAATGTTTTCCACTTGAAAAGCCGACGTCTCCAAAGGCTTGGCCGCAAACTCAATATCTCGTTCTTCCTTCAATATTCGGTTTACAAATTCAAGAGTATCCTGACTTTCGCTAGCGGGTACAACCGTGAATTCATGCTTATATTTGTTCATAAAATAACGGGCTTCGTTTGCACGTAAACCAGCCAATGCTTCTGCTACCGGTGAAGACTCTAAACCAACCGTAGACACATTTTTGAAATCAACGCTATACGACATCACGATCTCTCCTTCTCGTTATTTCCTAACTACAGGAATCCACATTTCACCAAACAGCAAGCCGTTTCGCTGCCCCATCTCAACCGTTGTATTTGGCCCACCTACATAAGCGTAATTCTTTTCTTGTGGCAGAACTTGCCCAAAAGCAACGCCAGTAAGGTTATTACTCAACTCTTCAGCCGTTGTCCCTTCCCCCTTAATCACCAGATATTCACCCTTAGGGAATTGGATTACTCTAGTTGCTTCTGGCAATGTTGCTTCGGTCATGACGCCAGCATAATACATCATTTTGTTATTCACCGCTTCGTTCACAGCAAAAATGTAGTCATTTGTAGCTACAGCTTTTAAAGCATCCAGACTTCCATCTTGTTTCACAGCCGACCAAAAATCCGCTTTTTCTTTGTTAATGCCAGCAAAATCTGTGTAGTGGCTCTTAAGCTCAGTTCCAATACCCAAAACGATAAAGCTGTCTTTTTCTTCAAATTGATAATTACTCATCATGAACACCGTCCTCTTTAAATTTATCAGTGGTTTGTCTATTCACTTGATGGGTTTATAATAACCTTAAATCATGTCAAATTATGATACTGTTTAGGGAGGCCCGATGAAAAAAGTTGAACGGATTAATATCATCATGAGGTATATCAACAACCGCGCTCACTTTACCATTTCTGAAATCATGCGGGAATTTAACATCTCACGTTCGACCGCAATTCGTGATATCAGGGAAATTGAAGCCATGGGCATGCCACTTGTCGCTGAAGTTGGGAGGGATGGGGGTTATTTTGTCATGAACAACTCTGTCCTTCCCACGGTCCGCTTTACCGATAATGAGATCAAAGCTCTGTTTATTGCCTTTATGGCCACCAGAAATCAACAACTTCCTTATCTGAAGAGTCGTCAGTCTTTAACAGAAAAATTACTGGGTCTCATCTCCGAAAATCAGCAAGACGACCTGGTTCTTTTAAATCAAATATTATTATTTGAAGGAACCAACCCTCATAATCCCGACTTGCTTGATCTATCAGACCTGCCTCATCCAATGTTGGAAAAACTCATTCAGATTCTTCTTATAGAGGGCTATTTATTGGTTACCGTCAAAGAAGACAGGGAAATAAAGTCTTATCCCATATATCTCTTGCACCTTTATCGTGAAAAAAGTCTTTGGCTCATTGAAGGCTTTGACTTAGATGCAGAAAAGAGGCGGATTTTATCTGTTGACAATCTCATCCATGTAGAACCATTCCCCCCGAAGAAAAGGGTCAGTAAGAAAAAGATTTTAGAACAACTAAGCAAGCAGGAAGAGGTTATCAATCTTGTCCTTGAGCTTGGTCCAAAGGCGATTGCCCAGTTCAAGAAATACCACCCTTTAAAGTTTACTCTTTCATATACGAATCCTTACCAAACCACAGCTGTTATAAAGGCGTTTATTAATGTTCATCATCCAGAAGAATTAACCGAAATAATTAATTGGTTGCTTTTCCTGGGAGGAGATATCAAGGTCAAGGAGTTGCCTGAAGAAGTGTTCGCAGGTGTACAAGAGAGATTTAGCTTATTTTGCCCTTAAGTAGTGGATAGTTAAACCAAATAACTTTGAACTTAATCGTGCTTTTATTATCTGCTGTTTCTACTGGGATCTACTATGGGACATTATCCCAATTGACTAAGCTTTAAGGAAACGTTTAGCGATAAAAAAAACGCATTGAGGAATTATTCTCCTCAACACGTTTTCTGGCGATCTTCAACTCGCTTATATCATCTGTTATTGTTAAGCTCTTCAAAGAACTTAATATTAGTCTCGAAATCAGGCACGGTTTGAGATTCTTCAGCTTGTTTGACTAATCTTACTACCATATCATTATAAGGTGTTGAGATCTGTTTGCCTGAAGCTGACCGTGGAACTACTCCATTGATATAATCAATTTCGGTCTTCCGTTGCTTTTCGAGATCCTGTAGCATACTTGCTTTTAACAGTCGGGAGGACTCCATGAGAACCCGAAGTGTGTCAATGCGTTTCGGGATATCCTTATCACTTTGTATTTCCAAAGATTCAATATCAAAGCTACTCATCGTGGCAAATTTCACACCATTTGCGTGTCCAACTTTGATCGTTTCATCGGCAATACGAACGGCACTTACAATACTAATATCATGATCAAGCACAACGCCATACTCCACGTTTAGTGCTGCAGATAAGCCGCTAAATGCATTGTTAATAAGCAATTTAGACCACTTCGTGCCCACCAGATTATCGGAAATATGTGTTCCACCCACAAGGTCAAGTATAGATTTGATCTTTTGAATTCTTTCGGTTGTTTCACCATTTAATTCGCCAATTTGAAAAGCGTACTGTTTAAAGCGATTGAACTCTGTTGTAAGTCTTGATACTCCCGGTTCAATAAACGTAGCACCAAATTCAACAGATCCGGCAATTACCCGTTCTAGGCCAACAATGGAAGCCACCTTCTCTTCTGGGATACCGTTTTGCAAGGAAAGCACAACACTTTGGTCATCTAAATACGGCAACAGGTCTTTTAGAACGGACTCGTTATATAGCTGTTTAGTTAAAAGCAAGACTAAATCATATGTTCCTGACATGTCGTCAGGAGTAATGGCCTTCACCTTTGCTTGAAAATCCGTAGTTCCAGTAATTTGGGCCCCTGTCTGGTTTAATGCGTCAACATGTGCTTGATAGACATCGATCAACTCTACATCTTTTCCGCCGGCAGCAATATATGCACCAGCGATGGTTCCTAAGGAACCTGCTCCTAAAATTGCAATTCTCATATGGAATTCCCCTACCTTTTCTTTTTGATTGCTTTTAATGACGTTTATTTTTCATCAGCTAAATAATCATATATAACTGTTGGAGAAGGCAGCGAAAGCTCTGTTATGATATGGGAAGCCGAAACAACCTCAAGTACAGGCAAATCTGCCATCGGCGCAAGTGCATGAGCGAATAGCTCCAGTCTTGCAGGGCCTGACCAGGCACCCTTTATTTTAATATCCGTAATTTGGCTCCGGACCAATTCACAGATTCTTGGATATCCGTCATAACTAGGCATCTTTTTCAGCATATAATTTGGTTTAACAATCTCTTGTAGCGCCTCCGAATGATCAAGCGGAAAATGCTTGTATCCCATGGTAGCGGTAGCCACTCTCAAAGAGCCATAATCCATAAGTCCAACCAAAGTGTCGGAGTCTACATACAAACTAGGTTTGCCCATTTTTTTAGGATAGGCACCTATTTCCCTACCTGATGCGATTGCCGGAAAACTGTCTACGTACATTGCGTGGAGATAATCTCCTTCCTCTCCTTCATAGTTAACAGGTATTACCTGACCACACTCTGTATAGGAACCCAGCCCTGTTACATCTGGCATTTTCATAATCTCAAACCTTACAAGCGGAGAGGTAACCTCCAATGGTTCCGGAACGATTTTTCTGATGCTTTCCAGATCAGTCCTATATAAAATGTTCAGATATTCACGATTATAAAAACGATATGGCCCCAAAGGATATGCTCCTGCATCCAGCGGAGTTGTAAATTGCTTAACCACTTCTTCCTTTCTCATCTGAAAGACACCTTCCGATCTCTAGTTTCTTCATTCTGTTGTCTGATTTCTCTATCGAAATGATGATTACAAGACCCATTGTACATCTCAATTTACATTTAATCTAATACATGATAATATATAAACTCATTTATTATAATAAATATAAGAGGTGCGATATAGTGGAGCTGCTTCAGTTGAAATACTTTCAGACCGTCGCTTATACAGAACATATTTCTAAGGCTGCCGAACAATTAAATATTGCTCAGCCTTCTTTAAGCCTGACGATAAAGAGACTTGAGGATGAGTTGGGTACAACCTTATTTGATCGGAAAGGGAGAAATATACAATTGAATGCATCCGGAAAAATCCTCTTGAACCATGTCAACAGGATTTTCACCGAAATTGAAAATGCAAGAATGGAAATTCAGACGAAGGATAAGGAAATTGACCATACCATCAAAATATCGATTTCAAATCCCAGATTCCTATCTGGATTGATCAGCAGGTACATTACCCAGTGGCCGGATTCCAATATACAACAAGGACTTGGAGCTAGAAATGACATCCTTGCAAGCTTAAAAAAAGGGGATATTGATTTGGGGATCGCAGGTCCACCTATAGCGGACGATGAGATTGAAAGTTGTGTCCTTATTAATGAAGATATAGTGCTAGTTTTACCATCCACTCACAAGTTTGCGACAAAATCTGAAATTTCGCTAAGCAATGTGGCCGATGAATCTTTTATTTCCCTTGCTAATAATGAGGAATATAGCTTCTTTACAACCGAGCTTTGTAAAAAAGCAGGATTCACTCCTAAGAATATATTCGAGGTAGATTCTCATTTACTTGCGGAAATTATTAAGGTTAATCAGGGTATCGCATTGCTCCCTATTTCTGTCTGTAGAAAATTGGATTTGATTTACGTCAGAATCGCGGATATTAATCCTACCTATCCAGTGGGACTATCTTGGGTGAAGGATAGACATTTGTCTTCTTCGGCCAGAAATTTCCGTGACTTTATTATTGCATATTTTAATGATCATTATGCATTGTACAAAGTTTGAAAAACTACATATTCAGAGCATTCTGTGACTTTTTGCAACTTGAAATTAGTCATTGGTTTTCATCTAAAGTGCTGTAAAATATCATTTACTGATTGCTCAGGTGACTGCTCCGAACTGTCCAGCCAAAATCCGATTTGAGGTGTTTCTTTCAAAAAGTCTGAATACAAATTCTCTACCGTAAAGCCAGTGTACCCGACCTTTCCTCTTGATTTTTCACGCTCTTTTACTACCTCTACCTTAGGACAGAGCACAACTAACTGAACCCGGTAATCCTTTAACTGGTCCATCATATAGACTAATTCCGCACCATAGTAATTATCCTGCAAAACTACAGAAAAACCATTTTCATAGTAGGTTTTTGCGGCATTTGCGGCTAACTGATAACGCAAATATAATTGACGGACTGCTTCTTCCGACGGTTCAGCGGACATGTCTTCGCGTCCGGATACAATCATGCGACGGAATATATCTCCACGCAGATGCACGGCTTTTTCCAGCTTCGAAGCCAGCAGCTCCGCTACTGTTGACTTTCCAGAAGCCATTACGCCTGTAATTAAGTAGATCGCTTTTTCCATAACTAAGTACCTCCTTCTTTTCATTATTAGAAACAACCCGATACAAAGCCGAAACATGTAACAGAATTAAGTTATAAATTACTAGGCATATTTATTTATCATCGCATTTAGAAACTCTCGAAATTCTTCAACATATGCTTTAGGTTCTATGATTTCCAAGTCCGTTCCGAAACTAGCTAAAAACCGGAATCCAAAGTCGTTTTGCGGCATATCTATTTCGGCTATTAGGAGTTCAGAATTATAGGCTTCAATCCTTTTTTGACCATATCTTTCAATAAATTGATCTTTTATCCGATGTGAGATCAATACTTTAATTGTAATTAGTTTCGGTTGATAATATTGCTCTGATTTCTGTTCAGTCATATAATCTCTAGCAACAAATGTTTTAATATCGATATTCAGATTATCCGTTCTGGACAATTTAAAAGTTCGATATTCCATTCGATCTAAACAAAACCCCTTCAAATACCAACTCATTTCACTAAAATGAAGCTGGTATGGCTCGACCCGTCTCTGCGACTTGACTCCACTTTGATCTATATAATCGAATGTAAGTAACCTTCCTTGCTCTATTGCTTCCTGACAAGTCTTTAAGATTTGCACAATTTCAGGACGACCATCCCAATTGTAAAAAGACAGTTGAATTGTACCTCCCGAAGTCGTTGAACCTATCATCGATTCAATCTTTTTAAGCGTTGATTCTACTTCGTCGCTAAATAGAATTTTTCCTAATCCACCGAGTGCAGTTAGTATATTTTCTAAGTCTTTGCTACTTAAAAGTCGTTTGTCTATTTTGTATTCATTCATAATCCCGTATCCGCCGTTCACTCCATTAATAGAATAAATGGGAATGTTTGATAATCCGAGTGTTTCCATATCACGCAGAATCGTTCTTTTTGACACATTGAATAATTTGGCGAATTCGGTGGCTGAAACCACATTTTTTTGCAGCAAGATCATTATGATAGATATTAATCTTTCAATCTTATTCATAGTACTCCTTTTAGTTAAAAAAAATTTGAACAAAGCTATAATAGGTGACAATGTAGATGTCACCTATTATAGCTTACACTTCAAGTATTACAAAGAGGAGGTTTTATCATGTCAGTTATCTCATATTTAAACTTTGATGGGAACACAGAGCAGGTTATCGCGTTTTATTCAGAAGCTTTAAACGCAAGTGAAGTAAAAAAAGTGAAATTCAAGGATTTTTCACAAGATCCGGACTACCCTTTGCCAGAAAATGAGTTAAACATGATTATGGAGTCATCGTTAGAATTCGCTGGAGGAAAAATAATGATGTCAGATATACTTCCTTCGATGAAGAACGTAACGGGGGAGTTGGTTAAAGGTAACAATGTAATCATTAGCATTATTATTGATGATAAACAGGCAATGGGCAATTACTTTTCTAATTTGTCTGTAGGTGGCTATGTCATCATGCCTTTATCAGAAATGCCTTGGTCTTCCTGCTTCGGAATGTTGGTCGATAAATTTGGTATCGTTTGGAAATTTAATAGCGACGCTGATACATTCCTGGATAGAGTGATTTCTAACCAACAGTAATTCAAATCGAAGCCCACGTGCTGCTCAAGTTGGAGCATTACGTGGGCTTTTTGCCATCTTAATTTGATCCAAACAGTTAGACGATCTTCTCCAGTATCTTTTGAATCAGCATAAAGTTAGTTCCCTATTCCTGAACGTTCATCTTCTCGTTGGTTTCACCTTACTCACCCAGGCTGTTCCAGAACGACTGGAAGGCACCTTTCTCCATTTCGAAGAACACCGGTACATTGCCGTAGCGAACCAGACCTTCGCCGAACAGAACCAGTTGGACCTGCGTCTTATCTTCAAGCGTCAGGTAGATGATTTTGCGATCTTCCTGCCCGTAAAGGTGCTCCTCCAGTTCCGGGCTCGTCGCTATCGGTTTTGCCGCATATAGCGCTGAAATAAAGCTTTTTAGCGATTTGTCCGATGCGAGCGACTGCAGCTGCTGTAAGCCGTTGTTCCAGCTGGCGAAGGTCTCCCACTGCGCCGAAGCGACGTTGCCTTCGAGATGAAGCTTGCCGATCAGGTCTTCGCCGCTGCCGATAGTGATGCCGTTGCTCTGGTCAAACAGTTGGGCATACCCCTGACCATCGATCTCGGTGTAGGACATGATGCGGAAATTCGTGTCGTAGCCGTTGACCGCATAGATGTCCGCTTCTCCAATGTTGGAGGCCAGCTCCGTGTACTCATCTTGGTCGCTCAGCTCATGGATGCCGCCTGTTGTAGTGCCTAACTTCTGTCCGCGCAAAGCAAGCGCATCCGGACCGTCAAGCGAAGTAGCGGACTGTGTGTAGACATTGCCTTGATAGACCACCAGTTGAAGCATATCGGCCTTAACGCCATTACTCTTCGAATCTGGAAGCTCCATCTTCGGAATCACCACCGGGTCGAATAACGCGCCCGGAGTGACCTGTGCCACCTGTGTCACTGGCGCGGCCGGTCCGCTCACTTGCTGCCATATGCTTGGCGCCGCAAGTCCAATACTGGCAGCGATGACGACGCTTGCTGCAATATAAAAAGGTTTTCGCTGGCGTTTTTGCTCATGACGTTGTGTGTTCAAAGTCTGCTCTATCCTTTTTTTCATTTGGTCGTTTGTTTTCATCTGATCCACCGCTTTCTTATAGTTTCGTTTGAATTGTTCCTCGTTCATTGGGGTTCTTCTCCTTCTAGTTCCAGTTTTAACAGCTGTCTTCCCCGCTTCAATCGCATCTTCACCGCAGACTCGCTGATCTGCAGGATCTCGCCGATTTCCCGGATCGGATAATCTTCGTAATAGTACAAATGAACCACCGATCTATACTTGACGGGCAGTGACAGTACGAGTTCGATCAGCGCCTGATCTTCGGGGTCGTCTGTCGTATGGGAATCTGCTCCCTCCAACTTGACCTCCCGTTTGCGCCAGCCTCTGCCTAATAAGGATTTACAATGATTGGTGATGACCCGGATCAACCATGCTTTCTGATGTTCTGCATCGTTGAACGTAGGGGCTTTTTCCATTAACTTGATGAAGGTATCCTGAGTGGCTTCCTCCGCGTCCTCTCGCCTGCCGAGGTGCACCATGGCAATCCGGAACAGCGTATCCGCGTAAGTCTCATAGACTTTCATCACATGATCTCCCCGTTGGGGCACTAATCGCTGCATGGTTGTTCTGCCCTCCTTTATATCTCTAACACTCTCAAGGACGGCATTTGGTCACATTTTGTTGTAAATTTAAATCTAGACAGACAAAAAGCCGTCATTATGACGGCTTACAAGTTTTAACGCATCTATGGTAGTTACAGCAATAACAGAAAGCGTGTTAAATACTTCTATGGATCACACTTTTGGTCTCTGCTGCCTCAAAAATGGTCTCAATCAGTACAAGTACTCTGTTAACTTCATCATTCTTAATTGCAATTTCAGATTTCCCTTCGAGTACAGAGACAAAATTCTCATAGAAACTTTGCTCTTCCAAGTCCGGCTTTTGTATTGCAAACTTTAACGTGGACTGTTCGGACGGCGGTGCCATCGTTTTGGTCAATCCCTGCCCCGCTTGAATAGGTTTCGGCTCTATATGAGCAACATCCGGATTTCGAGTGATAATCTCTCCACTTAAATCCCAGTCCCTAATCACTGCAGTACCTTCCGTTCCTTTGAGATACCATCTCGGTAACTTCACATAATTAGTCGTTCCCACTTCAATCAGTGCCGTCAGGCCATCTTTAAACGTTATATAACTCGTAAAACCATCATCCACTTCGGTTCCCAAAATATAACTTAAATTAGCCGCCACACTTTCAATTTGGCTATCTGTAATCTGCAGCAGTTGGTCCAGCAAATGCACGCCCCAATCCAGCAGCATACCTCCACCGTAATCCTTCAGCTGGCGCCAGTCGCCAGGTATGCCGTTGGCTCCTTGAACCCGGGATTCCAAATGGAACAGCTCGCCCAAAGTCTTTTTATCGATGATGTCCTTGGCAGTCCGGAAATCTTCATCCCAGCGACGATTTTGATGGACCGTAAACACGCGTTTCTCCTGGTTCGCTACCTTGACAATATCATTAAAGTCCTTGCTGGTTATTGTAACCGGTTTTTCGCAAATTACATGTTTACCAGCCTGCAGAGCTTGAATTGCTATATCTTTGTGAACATCATTAGGTGTAGCAATCAAAACGATATCCACCAGCTCATCTGTCAGAACAGCATCCAGACTTGCGTATGTTTTATAGCCGGCTTCCTTGCCCAATTCCATCCGATATTCAACAGTATCATATACACCGATTACGGAAATTTGTGATACAGGCTCAATTAACTGGCAATGATAGCCGCCCATCCCCCCAAAACCAACAATTGCTATATTATAAATTCGGTTATTCATCTTCATCGTCCTTTCCCATTTTGACTATGCCTACATAGACTTCTCACAGCAAACTTTATGTAAAAAAAGATGAGTGGCTGCGACCTTGATTCTATGCAAGATGTATAGCACCTCAACTTGTTTAATACCCTTATCATACAAGTCTGATAAAAGACTATCTTCCTATTTTCTTGCTGTTTTATTCCCGGATATTGTCATGCGATACTTTAAAGGCGATGTCCCCGTTGCTTCCTTGAAGAAGTGATGAAACGTCTTAACGCTATTGAATCCCGCCTGCTCAGCTATTTCGGTAATTGAATAATTTTCATTGAGCAAAATCCATTTCGCTTTATTAAGTCGATATTCATTTAGAAAGGTTATAAAGGTCATTCCTGTATTTTTCTTGAAGAACTTAGTGAAATAATACGGGCTGAACCCTATATAGTCGGCAACGTCCTTTAATATAATTGATTCCTGGTAATGCCTTTCTACATATTCGAAAATTCGTTCCAGCTTTAAAAGCATTTCTTTGGTCGGAGTCAAGATATGTTCCGAAATTTGGGGTCGATGTGTCTCATTCCCCCTTGGTACTTCTCTTAGAATAAAAGCCAACATTTCGTAAAGCCTAGCCTTGATCATATATGCATAGCCCTCTTTGCGCTCATCATCTTCTGTGCTTATGCTTTGAAGAAGAGGAAGAAGCCTGGTTGCCGTTTCATGAGGCCAGTTCCTGCTGGATTGCTCTATTTGAGTAAAAATGTCACGAAGCGACCGATCATCGTAAATTAGTGTGGATACGTCTTGAAACAGATTCAGATCAAATTGAATAACAATTCGCTCACTGTCTGGGGATGACAAAAAAAAGTGGACGTCACCGCCATTAATGAATTGGACTTCCCCCTGCTTCAGACGGATCACCTTATCATTCAAGCCCAAATCCAAGCTTCCTTGGGTAACATAAATAATTTCAATTTCCTTATGCCAGTGAGGATAACAGAGCACATCTCCTTTGTGAATAAAGCTCCGAAATGGGAGTCGTTTGTCAAGTTCCGGGATTTCCAGATATAAACTCATGTACGTTAGCTATCCTCCTTATATATGTTTCATTTAATACATATCATGTAACCGATTTCGGAACAACTTCATGTGCAAATTCCTTCTGTTCATTCTCTGTTGATCCTAATCATAATTTAAAAGGATGTGTTTATAAACGTATTTCTCATCGTGATTGTTGCTGAATAATCCTGCATCATCAAGTTCGATTTTGACGGTAACGGTGCAATATAGAATTAACAATAAGCCTTTATCAAAAATCGCACATCCGAATATCCGGATGTGCGATTTTTTTTACATTCTAATTCTCTTGTTCCTTAATTACCTGCTCAATTCCCAGAAGAATCAGCTTCAAGCCAAATTCAAACGCTCCGTCGGTTCCCATCAGTTCAAACAAGCCGTTCGTGAACATTCTTCTGAACAATCCTGCTTCCGCTTCGCCCATGGAGTCCAAAAGGCGAATCATCTCTTCACCAGGAAGTGCTGCTTGGTCCTTAAAGATTGCGGCGACATTGCGCTGATGCTGATAATCATCCAGAACGAAGTAGAAGACATAGTTCACAAGTGTAGTAACCACTTGCATTTTCTGTTCTTGCTCAAGCGGCGTCGATTCTACGCAGAGCAGCATGCGGTTGGTGAACCGAATAATGTCCGGTTCGTGGGGCAGCGTCATCATCATGAGCTGTGTGGAGCAAGGATATCGGCTGAGCACACTACGTACCGTTTCCGCTAGACCCGTTAGCTGCTCCTTCCATTCTCCCTCGGAGTGAAACTCCTCCAGGATTATTTTCGAAACCTGGTTGGCCAGACGCTGATAGAGATGCTGCTTGCTTTTAAAGTACCAATACAAAGAGGGTGCTTGAATGCCCAGCCGAACGGCCAATCGCCTCAAACTGAATTTCTCGATACCCTCCTCTCCCAGAAGCTCCCACGAAGCTTCCAAAATCTTATCCTCCGAAATTTGAGGCTGTTGTTTTTTCATGGATATCCGCCCTTTTATCTAACAGTGTAAGATTATACTTTACAGGTTCATAAGTTCATGATACCATCTAACACTGTAAGGCACAAACTAACACTGTTAGATTGGAAGTTGAATATATTGTTCGAATTCCACGCCATTTCAAAAAATAAATGAAGAAAGTAGTGAATCACATGGATGCAGAAAACCTCCATTATTTTGAAAAAGCACCGATTGCAAAAGCCGTAGTTCACTTCGCCGTACCCATGATGTTAGGCACGTCGATGAGTGTCATCTATTCCATCTTAAATGCCTATTTCCTTGGTACACTGGGCAATACGGCCATGTTAACCGCACTCGCTCTAACCTTGCCTTTATTCGCGGTGATTATGGCGCTCGGTAACTTGATTGGTATGGGTAGCGGTACATTCATCTCCCGTTTGCTCGGTGAAAAAAGATATGATGATCTAAAGCATGTGTCTTCATTCGCCTTTTACAGCAGCTTAGTGCTTGGTGTTATTGTGATTGCCGTTGGCCTTCCTTTTATAGATCCAATTGTTCATGGCTTGGGAGCAACGCCTGAATCCTTCGGATTTACGAAGGACTATGTCACGATTATGCTTATTGGTTCACCATTCGTCATATTATTTTTCACACTCGAGAATATTGTGCGCTCTGAGGGTTCAGCGATCAAATCGATGGTCGGTATGATTCTCAGTGTGGTTGTAAATATTATTCTTGATGCGATAGCCGTCTTCATCTTCCATTGGGGTGTGATCGGTGTTGCTTCTGCTACGGTCATCTCTAACTTGATTGCAAGTGTTTTTTACGCATTCCATATGGGATATAAGAGCCAGTTTTTGACCATCTCCGTAAAATGGTTCAGGGCTTCCAAGGAAATTATGAGCAATGTTTTCAAAATCGGAGTTCCCGTTTTTATAATGAGTATCTTCTTGGGTGCAATGTCGCTCATTTTGAACCATTTTCTTGTCGAGTATGGGGATCAGGCCGTAGCGGGGTACGGAATTTCATCACGTTTGTTGCAATTTCCTGAGTTTATTCTGATGGGCTTATGCGAGGGAGTTGTGCCGTTGATTGCCTTCTCTTTTACAGCGAATAAATTACGCATGAAGCATACCATTGGATTTACGATCAAAGCCATTGTAGCGTTAGCTGTTGTGTTCGGCGTTGTCGTCTATCTGATATCCGACCACTTGATTGGTTTATTTACAAATGACCCGCAATTAATTGAAATGGGCAGCTACATTCTGCATGTCACATTCTTATCCTTATTTATTACAGGAATGACCTCGTTGTTTGTGGGGATTTTCCAAGCAACAGCGCAAGGTACCGCCGCCTTCATTATGTCAGTCATTCAAGGAATTACTCTCATTCCTGTGCTCTATATCGCCAACCGACTGAACGGCTTCCACGGGGTCGTTTGGTCCCTCGTCATTGCAGATGTCGTCGCGTTCCTTGTTGGAGCTATTATGCTGTATATTCTGCGAAACAAATTGCAGCCTGAATTGGAAAATCTAGTACATTAGAAAACAATAATTCACAAGACAGCAAGATGCATGTTGAGTGCTGTATGCAAAAGCATGAGAGTGGTATCCCTGCTCTCATGCTTTTTTTGTTTCAATGTTTTCTATTCCATTATTGTAAATCCAAGGTGACACTAAGATCACGGAGATAGTTGGTAGGATTAAATACAGGTGTGGTACATGACAACTTTATGAGCTTGAATCAAGTTCTCAAAGGCGTGAACGTTGCCTTTTTGAGCTTTTTTCACCTCTTTGAGTACGTCCAATAAGTTTCCCCTCCTTCCGTTTAGACAAATGTTAGATGCACAACATCGCAAAGAGGTTTCAAATTTTAAATTTTGGAGAAAACCAGCACTTTTATTAGGCAGCGCTCTCGTGTAGCAAAAATCGTAAGTTTAAATTTATAAGTGTATTGCGAGAATTTTCATATGTAGGGTAACTTCTGCTGGATTTATCGTTTTTAAATAAATAATTTAAAATCTATACGTTTATCCTTCTCATAACAGGATTCAATAAAAATAGCCATGTGCTGTCTTCCAACACTGGAAGCAGAACAAGGGGACTCTTTGTGCCAGTAAACCGTATTCGGATGCTATCTGATTCAATGCACCGTAACGTACTCAGAAGATACTTTCCATTAATCGTAATGCTAAAATCCCCTCCGTTCTTATCTTCTAAAATTAGCGTATCCCTCACATCACCAATTTCGGCCGTACTGGATATAAGCTCCAACTTTTTCTCTGATACATGCATTGTAATTAAATGATAGTCAGCCAAAACAAATACGCGGTCAATCATTTGTCTAAACGATTTGATATTAAGAATAATCTCGGAGACATAAGAAGTTGGGACAAGATTTCTGGTTGGAGGGTAAAGACCTTCGATTAAGACCGATTCAATAAGCTGATTTTGCGTTATAAACCTGATTTCATGAGGGCTAAATTGTATAGTTACCATTCCATGGTCGTCATCCAATAGTTTGACTATCTCTATTAAATTAACACCAGGAATTACTGCACTTCCCGAGAATCCCATTCCGTTCTTGATACAGATTGACCCTGTAGCCATTCGAATAACCCCGTCTGTAGCAGTCATAGTGAGCTGATTCCCTTGAACCTCCAGCGATACACCCGTCAAAATTGGTTTCCCCTCAGATGTTGAACATGCCCCCGCAACCTGTTTAATCAAAGACTTTAATGAATTGCACGATACATCTATGCCATTGCCTGTCTGTTGATGATTTTGTGTTGGGATAAATGGGTAGTCAATAGGCGACATTCCGCTCAGGCAAACACGCGTGTTTCCAGAAGTTATACTCAGTATGAGCTGCTCATTCACCTCCAAGATCACATTGCCATCATTCAATTTGCGAATGATTTCATATAAATACTTTGCTGGACAGACAATGCTCCCCTCATTAAAAATATGAATCTTACTATCAGTAATACAAGCCTTATATTGAACCGTTAGGCTTGTATTACTCCCCCTAAAAACGACCTCTTCATTTCCTGCAAATATGTATAGCCCGGACAATATTCCCTGACTATTGTTCGATAAAGCCTTAAAGACATGTTGAATAGACTTAATTAGTAAATCTCTTGATATGTGTATTAACAACTTATTCACCTGCCTTTCAATTAGCTTCGTAATAAGATTCAATCAAATGTCTTAAAAATGAAGACCGAGAGATGTCTAAATCTTTACACTCACGATCAACTTCTTCCCAGAGATCTTCAGTTAAAGTCAAGGAAACCTTCTTTGTCACACCAATTCCCTTTCTTCCTGCACCTTCACGCGGCCCTCCACGAGTAAAAACAAAACCGAGCTGACCGTCTTTCTTAGAAAGACCTATCTTAAATTGTTTGTCCTCCATCTTATATCATCTCCATTGAATTAAGTTACCTAAATCAATTTTACATTCTCACATTTTATCATATAAATTTATTTCCTTCCAGTGATTCAATACTCATTGACCGAAATCCGGAATTCGCACCAATTAGGTACACTTTATATATTACGTTTATAAAGATAGTTTATAAAGTGTATGAGAAGAACCCCACGTTATCAATTAGAAAAAGAGCGTTTTAATACAATCCATTTCTGTCAATGAATAATCGTGGGTTTTTCGTTTTTCGGAAAAGCTAATCCTTCCCTATAAATCAATTCCCTTTTCATTTCTTACTTTGTCCGGTGTTACATCATTTCCATCTGGATCGAGTATTGTAAGCGCTGAAAAAGTGTTTAAGACCTGCCCTCGAATTTCCCGCAAATAGTCTTCTCTTAAAACTTGTTGTTCAACTCGTTCAGCATTTGTCAGACCCTCTTCACGCTCTTTTTTTGCCAATTGATTAATGCGATCTAAACTTTTAATCATTCTTTTCCTCTCCTCTGGTACAATTAATCTACTGGTAGTCTAGCACTGAAATGCATACGCTGCACCTATTTATTAGATAATGCCGAGAAATATGGCACCACTCTCTCCTCTATTTCTTGTTCACATTTATTTAATTTTCCTTACCACCACATAAATATGCAAAAGCAAGAAGGGAACTGTCATATTGACAGTTCCCTTCTTCTAACTATTGATTACCTTGAAGCTCCTCATGCCATTCCTGTTTGAGTTCGCTCCAATGAGCCCGTTTTTCCAGTGCAGCCTGGAAATCACTCCATGCCTGTTCAAATTGTGAATCATCCTTAGCCATAATCAGCTTGGCTTTATACTCTTTTCGCACATTATCAAGTTCAGGCAAATATTTCTCCCATAAGCCGCCTGGTTTGGCCTTCACCATATCGTAATTTTGAGCAACCCTGGTTCCACCCATTTTGCCAATCTTTTCGGTGAATTCAATCGTTTTGAATCTCCCCTTTGGTTCAGTAACCCCATAATTCCACCATGGATACCAGTCATTACTATAAGAAGAAGCCGCATAAAGCTCTGGTGTCGTGCTTGCCTTCTTCGCTTGATCTCCAGAGTCATGCAAGGCCTTATAATTCTCGTCCGTATACAACCATTTCCCCAACGGTTTATCCACCCAATCCCAGAACACTCCAGGCGGACCTTCATTCACGACCTGCTGCTGTTCGGGCTTGGGCTGTAGTGTGTAATCAAAGAAAGCAAGAATAGAATCGAGATTTTTTGTATTTTTGTTGATAAACACGTCATTGGCAGGATACGGATTGATAATCTGATTAGCCCCAATCTCACTCACGCCGTCCACTTTCGGATAGGGAATGACATCATAGTACCATGCCGGATCGGTTGGTCCGTCGAGAACCTCCCATAACTGGGCGTCCATATTAAAGAAACCACCCGTATTCATGGCTACACGTCCGGATTTGTTTTTTTCCTTGTAACGCTCCTTCTTGTCTGTAATTGCTTCGTGATCCAGAAGCCCTTCCCGGAACATGTTGTTCATCCATTGGTAAGCCGCTTTATATTGCGAATTGTCATAGATGAATTTATAGTCATTACCTTGCTTCTCCACTGGAATAACGCCGCCAGCTGTGCTGACCGTAACGCCAAATGTACTCAGAATGACATTTTCATCGCCCGCGTCGGAGAGAAAACTAAGGGGAATCAAAGGTTTCCCGTTTTCATCCTTCTGGTTAGCTGCTGATCTCAGATACTTCTCTATACCGTCCAACGATTTCAGATCGTCCATCGTCATGCCGATTTTCTCCAGCACATCTGTACGGACAAACCAGCCGTAGGAAGCCCAGCCGGGCCAAGGATCATCGGGTTTTTGATCAAACCAGGTCGGAATGGAATAAATATGTCCGTCTGGAGCTTTCATCTGATCCAGATAGATTTTCGGAATGGAGGCCAGCCCCGGATATTTATCTGGCATATCAAAGTATTGCTCCAGCGGAAGAACGCTGCCCGAACGCGTCATCGCAGTGGTGACAACATCACTGCGTGAGAACAAGGCGGCATCATCAAAGCCACCGGTATTCAATTTCAGATTAAGCTCTGTCATTACATCGCCCTGCGTAGCTTCCAGACGAACGTCAATGCCGGGTTCCTTTTCTTTCCAATATGTTAGGACCATACTCTGATTATTAATCGTTGCATTCCATCCTAGCCATAGCTTAAAAGAATCTGCAGAACTGCTGCCACTCTCCGTGCTGCTGCTTGAGCATGCCGTTATCCCAAACATCAGTAGAGCCATGGCTAACAGAGCCAGCTTTCTTCCCTTCTGTTGACGTAGACTCATCACATGCGTCCCCCTCGGTTATTATGAATTTGTATAGGATTAGAAAACCCATTCTGTTGCTTAATTTTTCATTGGGTTATCCTTTTACTGATCCGATAAGCACACCTTTTACAAAATACTTTTGCAGAAATGGGTACACACACAGGATCGGAAGCGCGCTTACCATGACTGTCGCCATTTTGATGGACATAAGTGTAACGTTAGAGAGCATGGTACCTCGTGCCAGAGCTTCCTGATTATTGTTGGATCCGAGGACAGTCGAAATATCCTGGGCAGACAGCAGCTGTTGCAAAAACGTTTGAACCGGAATCAGACTCTGATCTGAGACATAAAATGCGCCAGAAAACCAGTCATTCCAGTGCCCCACTGCAGTAAAAAGACCAATGGCTGCAAGCATGGGTTTCGAAAGCGGCATAATAATGACGAAGAGAATGCGGACAGGATTGGCGCCGTCAATCTCAGCCGATTCGATCAGTGCTTCCGGAATACCCTGGATGAATTTCATCATCACAAACATATTCCACGCCGAGAATGCAGACGGGATGATATACACCCAGAATGTGTTTAATAATGACAAGTGATTAAGCTGGATGTACAAAGGGATTAATCCGCCACTAAACAGCATCGTAATCAGCACGTACCCCAGTAAGGATTTCCTGAAAGGAAGATGCCTATAGGACAAGCCATAAGCCGCCAGAAGCGTGATCAGCAAGCCTACAAAAGTGCCTATGATCGTACGGGATATCGTAATGAGGTAGGCACGTTGAATAACCGAATTCCCAAGCACAACCTCATAATTGTACAAAGTAAACTCCCTCGGCCACAGATAAACACCACCCTTTGCCGCATCGCTGCCAACGTTTAAGGAGACAGCGAGCATATACATGAAGGGATAGATTACCGAGATACAGAGCAGTGCCAACAGAAATACAATGATGGTCTGACCCACACGTTCCCTCATGGAAGATCTCATATTACCAAAGCCCCTCTCCGTTGAACTTTCGCGCCATCTGATTAGTGCACAGTACCAACACCAGGCTGATGACCGAGGAAAGGAGACCGACCGCAGTGGCCATTCCAAAATAACCTTGCTGTAAGCCGTTGCGAAGAATGTAAGTGTCGAGTACATCCGCGACTGGCTGATTGGCCGGATTCATCAGAGGATAGATCTGATCCATTCCTACGGCAATCAGTCCAGGCATACTGAGAATCAACACGATGGAGATGGTCGGCATTATACCGGGCAAGGTGATGTTTCGTATTTGTGCGAGCCGTCCTGCCCCTTCAACTCTTGCGGCTTCGTAGAGCTGCGGGTCAATCGTCGTAATTGCTGCCAGATACAAGATCGTATTCCAGCCAACCTCCTTCCATAAACCGCTGACTACGATCATGGGCCGGAACCACTCCGTAGATCCCAAGAAAAAGACAGAATCTCCGCCCAGCTTCTCAATCAGCTGATTGACCAATCCACCGTCCAACGTCAGCAGGGATTGCAGGATATAAGCTACCACGATCCATGAAAAGAAATGTGGAAGATAACTCACGGATTGCACAAACCGCTTGTATTTGTTATTTTTCACCTCATTGATAAGCAAGGCCAACATAATAGGAGCTGGAAATCCGAATACAAACTTGAGAATCGCGATGTAAATCGTATTCTTCACCACAATCCAGAACTGTTCATCTTGCAGGAATGAGAAGTTTTCAAAACCAACCCATTCACTACTCCACATGGTGCTGCCGATGTGAAAATCCTTGAATGCCACCTGGATGCCCACCATCGGAATGTAGCTGAAGAGAAGCAGCAGGATCGCAGCAGGTAGAATCATTACATACTGCCAACGGTATTTTGCCAGTCGTTCAATCATTTAACCACCTCTGCCATCATTATGGAGATCAAATTGAAAGCGGTAACATAAAACAGCTTACAAATCAAATACGCTGCGTACGATTAGCTGTGATTGCAGTTCCTCAAGGGAGGCTGATCTGGTAATATCATCCTTCTTCAGAACAATGGTCTTCGTCTCACCTGCTGATATATCAAAATAATTATTGCTGAAAATACCGTCTAATTCGCTGAAATCCAGCTCCACAAACCGCGCGAAGGCTTTTGAATCAACCGTAATTACAAAACGATCCTCTTCTTCCTTCATCGTGGTCTCCATTGCAGGGTCAACAAAACCAAAATGCTTTGGCTTCACAAATAACACCGTACCTTCGCTTACAACTTCACCATCCACAACAAAGGAAAACTGTAAATACGTATTCCGCTTCTTAGCAGTTGTATCGAGCATCTCAGTGAAATCAAGCTGTTCGAATAATGCTGTGGATAACGCTGACACCGCTATTGCTTTTGACGAAGCTACGATTTCATTGGAACGCGAATCCATGAGCCTCCATTTCAACTCTCCTTGCACATCACTCCTACTCTCATTCGATACGTGAAGTTCTACCTTCGGACCATCTTCCCGAGCTGATACAAGGATAGGTGCGAAAAAGCGTTTGGTTGCATAATGCATCGCTTTCCAGCGACCAAAGTAATCGATACTGGACCAAGACGCAACAGGCCAGCAATCATTCAATTGCCAGTATAATGCGCCCATACAGCGTCCACGATGTCTGCGCCAGTGCTCTACCCCGCACGAAATTCCTTCAGCCTGAATGAGCTGCGAAGCATATAACAGGGAATTGAAATCCTTCGGCAAGCGATACGTCTCTCCGATGTAATACAGAATTTTCTCATTTCCCGTACCATTCTTCTGATGAGATTCCATAACTGGTGAGAAGATATTGCGGTCTTCCGGTAACGTAAACGTCTCAATGGTCTTGTGATTAGGAAAGGATTGCAATCCAAACTCGGACATGTAACGCGGGTACAAAGTGCGAAATTCGGTAAAAGGTTTCTTGCCATGCCATACATCCCAGTAATGCATATCTCCGTAATTCTCATCGTTCGGATCATCAAAGCTGCCTTTGGACGAAGGCGAAGCTAACCAGTAGAACGTGTTCGGATCGTATTCCTTCGCAATTGCCGGCAGTAAAACCTCGTATTGCTTAATATAGTCCGCTTGTAACTGTAAGGATGTTTTCTTTGCCCAGTCCCATTCGACCCAAGCCATCTCCTGCTCATTGTTTCCACACCAAATGCCTAACGAGGCATGATGGCGCAAGCGCTTCATGTTGTCGATGGTCTCTTTTGTAATCGACTCCTTGAATTCCTCGGTCAATTCATATACACCACAGGCATACATCAAATCCTGCCATACAATCAAGCCGTATTCATCGCATAAATCATAAAAGTAATTCTCAGGATAATGTCCGCCACCCCAGACACGAATCGTATTGAAATGGGCCTCCGCACAGCTCTTGATCAATCGTTCTGTTCGTTCTGGATTGCAACGCGGCAAGATGTTATCTTCCGGAATATAGTCCGCACCCATCGAGAAAATGGATACACCGTTCACTTCGAATTCGAAGGACTCGCCCCACTGATCCTTCTCTTGCTTGACGGTTAATGTTCTCAGTCCAATACGCTTCTCATCACGATCCAGCTCAATACCTTGTTCCATGAGAGTAACGCTCAGATGATACAATGGCTGTTTGCCCAGACCATTCGGCCACCATAGCTCGGGATGCTCCACTTCAATCCAGATATGATGATCTCTATCATTCACGACAGACGTGAATCCGTTCAATGTCTCCCCGGAAGGAGTATCGAATGAGACCTGGATCTCCCGCTCTTCTTCGACCCAACCGGATGTCCTTACGCGAACATCTAAGGTCACTTTGCCTTCGCTATGCATCTGTGTAATGTAGACATCATCCAAACGGGCATGATCGTAGCCTTGAATGGAAATATTCCGCCAGATCCCCAAATCAGGTAATTGTGGACCCCAATCCCAACCGAACATGGAATGTGCTTTGCGCAAATGGGAAATCCCTTCCACCGCATCACTGCAGTTAATCAACGGGCGCTCGGCTTGTTTACGCAGCACATACTCCACAGGGGAACGAAGAATAATGTGTATGGTATTTTCACCTTGTTTGATAACAGAAGTAATATCGATTTCATAAGTACTGTGCATATTGTTTACATTCCCGATATTCATTCCATTCAGAATTAATTCGCCAAGTGTATCCACTCCTTCACATAACAGGATGATCCGGTCATGCTTGAGATCCGCTTCGTTCACTTCAAATGAGTGTATGTACTCATAATCATAATTGCACAGTTCAAGTGCAGCCTGCTCTTGCTCGCGGTAATAGGGGTCTTCCATTTGTCCAGCCTGAAGCAAATCATGAAAGACCGAGCCAGGAACCGTCGCCGGAATCCATTCGGCATGATCTACTCTCTTCATTTTCCACCTGCCATTTAGATCGATAAGCAACATTTGTGATACCTCCTGATGTCTTTGTAATCTATTTCATTCTATCAAGAGGCCTCCATACTTTCTTATGTTGTGTTCACGGAATTCGTGTGCTATTTTGACATTAACAACAATAGGAGATGTTCGAGCCATGATCAAATACACAGCGTCAACTCACATCCATCCCGACTTGCTCGTGGATCCATTCTGGGTCGATTCCTTATCGAAAGTATCACCCGAGCACACCCATGACTTTTACGAATTTTTCATTCTAAGTGAAGGGCAGTGCCAGCATATTGTCAATGGAACAACTCAGCATTTGAGGCCGGGTTGCCTTGTCTTTATTCGACCGCACGATATTCACCGCTATGAGCCGGAAGGCACTCAGGACTGCCGTTTCTTGAATAGCCCTTGTCGCTCCGCAGTAATAGAAGAAGCTTTTGCTTACTTGAATGAACAGAAGTATGCACAAGGACTATTGCAGGCACCCTTTCCTCAGATCGCCATGCTATCACAGTTAGAAATGACCGAGATAATTAGAAGCTTTGAACGGATCATGATGCTCTCCACCGTTGATAAGAAGAAAGCTCGTGTATATGCAAAAGGTCTGATTATTCAAATCTTGACGCAGCATTTTTTTGCATTGGAAACGATGGAAGAACCCGTCCTCCCGCTGTGGTTAGAGCATGCCATCTCCAAAATGCAGCTGAAAGAGAACATGAATTATGGTCTTCATGCCCTCTATGAATTATCAGGTCGAAGCGTCGGTCATGTGAACCGCGCCTTCCGTCAATATCTGAATCAGACACCAACAGAGTATATTAATCAGCTTCGGTTGAACGTAGCCAAGAACTTGCTGCTTACCACTGAGTTACGCGTGCTTGAAATTGCACTGGAAGCGGGATTTGAGAACGTCAGCCACTTCTACCATCAGTTCAAAAAATTTTATAATCAAGCCCCGCTTGATTTCCGTAAGAACGCGACAATGAATAAGGAATCGCTGCTACCATAGTGAATTCAAAGCGTGCATGTGGTGAAATCTACAGCATCCCATCATATCCGTACCCAAAACTCAAAAAAGCTCTCCCTGTATACAGAGAGAGCAACTAGAAGGGGACTTATTGCCGCCCTTTTCTTTTAGACACGTTGAGCAGCAGGAAAGCCGAACGAGATTACAGCTCCTCCCTCTTTACGGTTGGTGGCCTGAATCAGTCCGCCGCAGCGTTCTACAATAGCCCGGGCAATCGCCAGTCCCAGTCCGGACTCCCCGTCTTTTCCTTTGACGAAGCGGTGGAATAAGGTGGGCAGCAGCTCCTGTGGAAATCCGGGACCGTCATCCGAGACGGATAGCGTGATCTTTCCTTTTTCCAAGCTTGCATTGATGTGAATTTCTTTTTTGGCGTATCTTGCGGCATTCGTCACGACGTTAAGGAGTGCCTGCAGCAGTTTATCCTGATCAGCCATAATGAACAGCTCTTGATTCTCCGGGCAGGTGATATGAAGGGTAAGTCCTTTCTTAACAAGTAGTGGATTAACACGCTCTGACGTTTCCGTCAACAATTCATTCAGACTGACCTCGGAAGATTTGAAAATATCCTCTTCACTATCCAGCTTTGCGAGCAGCGTCATTTCGGTGACAATCTTCCCTAATCTGCCGCTTTCCCCCAGAATCACGTCCAGCCCTTTACGAACATTATCACCTTCAAAGATTCCATCCCGGATGCCCTCCGCATAGCCTGCAATGGACATCAGAGGAGTCTTCAGCTCATGAGACGCATTCTGGAAAAACTGCTTCTGTACCTCGTTAAACCTGTTCAGTTCGCCTGCCATCTCATATACCGTCTGTGCGACAGCCCCAATTTCACCGCCAGCCCTGACCAGCTGCACATCCGTGAAATGACGTTCTTTGACCTTTTTTAGTTCCTGCTTCAGATTCATCAATGGCTGAATCTTCCTTTTCGTAATAAATAGACTCAGCAGGAACATAACCGCTCCAACGATAACGATTACCAAGATGAGCCGACCCAGAAGTGCCTGTTCAATGGCTTTGATCTTGCTCATGGGAGTCAACAGGGTCAGGGTTCCTTGAGGGATAGGACTAACATCCATAACATAACGCCCGTCCGTTCCGGACCATAGGTCCTTGATGCTGGAAGACGTGACCGCTGTATACTGCTGCAAGTTGGTAGGCACTGCTTCAATCAATGTATCGCTACTTGCCTTTCCGGTTATTCCATTCACAGACAAAGTCGTACCCGACAACACATTGCCGTTATAATCGGTGACAAAAGCTTCAACATCGGCAGGAATCAGTGTTGTGGAAGCACTCGCAACCTCCCCTGTTACCAATTGGACGGACTGCATACCTGCAATATTCGAATTAGGCAGAGTTACAGCTCCAGCGGAAAGAACCGGACTCATTGCAAAATCACCCGCTTCAGTTATAGAAGCAGACATGGCGGCACTTAACGTCTTGAGATCATTTTTCTCTGTCCCAATGAAATGATCCAACAGCACATAATGGAGTAAAACGGCCGTGACGGAGAGGATCAGAACTAGCGACAAGCCGAACGCAAGGTTAATTTGATGAACGAGTTTCATATTAAGCTTCACTCCGATCTGTTCGCATTCGATACCCGTGTCCCCACACGGACTCGATGGGAAGTTCCTCTATCTTTTTGCGAATCCGCTTAATTAAATGATCTACGGCACGGTCACTGCCAAAATAATCTTCCCCCCAGACAAAGCTGAGCAGCTCGTCCCTGGTGAACGCACGATTCGGATGTTCAGCCAGTACCTTGAGCATGGTAAACTCTTTGCTTGTCAGGTCCACTTCTTCCCCGCGCCATATGGCGCGCCTCTCTTCCAACATTAATTGGAGCTCTCCGGTATCAATTCGTGGCGTCGCAGCCTCGCTTACAACCCCTTTTTCTCCCGCTCCGGTAATTCTAATCCAGCGTTCCAGCTGCCGCTTAATACGGGCAACCAGTTCACGGGGGCTGAAAGGTTTCACCAGATAATCATCACTGCCCAGCTCAAGGCCAAGGATCTTGTCCACCTCGTTATCCTTTGCCGAGATCATAATAATGGGAACCTCTCCTTCATTACGGATGCGTTTGCATAATTCATAACCATCCATGCCGGGAAGCATAATGTCCATCACCCACATGCTCGGCGGACTTATTCTATGTAAGGACCAGGCATCCTCCGCATTCGAAAGGCCTATCGTCCGATAGTTCTCTTTGTGCAAATAAGCTTGAATCAGTGTGCGTATATTCTCGTCATCGTCTACAACCGCGATGAGGTAATCGTTATTCATGAACGGACCTCCAGTACTTTTCTCTATAGTGAGTATACCAAAGGTAGATGGAAGGAAAGAGCTTTGCCATTGTTTTTCCACAATTACACCAATATTGTGCCACACTCCTTCGGTAAATTGATAACTGTAAGACAAACCAAATCATAAGGAGTGTTACGAAATGAACTACAGTTTCAAATTCAGAAATGTTGCCCTGTCCGCCCTGCTGCTCACTGCGATCTCTGCACCGGTTGTCGCGAATGCCGACAGTGACGCTAACGCCAATGCTGTCACAAACGGAACCGCTACCTTGAAAGAAGCGAAATTCTCCATTGCAGCCTTCACAATGGCTAATCCAGTGGAACTGGCTAAAAAATACGCACCAGATACCGTAAGCGAATGGGAAAAAACGTTGGCCAATTATAATAAACTTCTTTCGCAGACTTCTATGTCCGCTGGATTGGCCAGTTTGGTTGCTGTTGACATAGACTCTGACCAATGGAAGGGAACTTCCGAGAACGCCAAACCAGATGAGATGAAAGAAATGCAGACTTTGAAGATTGAGGGAGTAAAGGCCGTAAAAGCCGAACAAATACCTCATTCCGAAAGCAAGAACACCCTGTCTTTTTCGATCACCACAAGTAGTGCTGATCTGAAGAAATTAGTGGAAAACGCCAAACCTGGAGAGGCAGTAGCCATCAGCACCGTGGAACTTGACGAAAAAACAACCGGAGTAACAAGCGCGGTAATCGCTGATGCAGAAACGTTTCAAATCAGCGGTATTGATCCTACTGCCAGTGCATTCTTCAAAGCTCAGACTAACTTGAATAATGCTGTATCTGCCAAGGATTCAGCCGCAATCAAAACTTCTCTTGCCGAGCTGTTGAAGCAATACAAGGAACAAATTGTCGAACTGGAAGCTAATCAAGAGTAAACATAGAGATACATTTCCCTTCTCCTACATCAGTAAGCAAAGCCGGAAATCTCCATACGCTACAGAATGACCGGACGCCAACAACCAGCAAGCCTCCATGTGGAGGCCTGCTGGTTGTTGGTTTATTGACTATAAGAAGAGCCTTTACTATTCGGTTTATTGTTCATTAACCCGGGCAACTACAAACGGCTCGTTCAGTGCTTGTAAAGCGGCTGCCATGTCTTCAGCCGAAAGTCTGCCGCCAGCCGATATATGATATTGAAACTCATAGAATCCGCCCAAGGTCGCTTTGAAATTCGTTTCCCAGTAATTCGTCATCAGCCAGGCATACGCTTCCGGTTGGGCATCAGATGCTTGCTGGGTGTGGACCTTTCTAGGCCCGTAATCCAGTGTTCCCCATTGAACAAGCGGCGTGTCCGGTACGGCAAGCAGCAAGCTGCGCTCGTTATCCTGCCAGGCGATGCCCGCCTGCACGGAGGAATAATCCAGGCAGGTTCCCGGAATCTGATCCTTCCAGGGGCGAACGAGGCCTCCCGGCTTATCGGCAAACAGGGTAACCGGCCCACTTCCTCCCGGGGTGAACGGCAGAGCCAGATATACGTTCTCCGGATTCCAAACACTTTCTTTATGGAACCGTGCCGAAATGTCCATTCTGTTTTGACGGGTATATATCCGCAGGAACAGTGAAAAATAGGCGATGCCTTTTAGCTGATAACCAAGCTCAACAGTAGCATACAGCGGTCCGTTATCTACCGCGCGGACAGAGATGAGCTGACCGACCGAACGCTCCACGTTTATCCCCTTACGGTTGCGTCCCATTTTTGAACGGACACTCCATACCTGAGAAGCATCCAAAGGGTTCGACGGATTTGTCACCTCATAGATGGGTGTGAACGCCCCATACAGATCATCCGCTTGCAGCAGATCGCGGCCTGTCTCCTTATCAATCCACGACACGATGCCGCGTTCTTTGGACCAAGTCAAGCGTACAAAAGGCGACTCCAGCCCGTTTTGAAAAACGGAGATCGGCCCTTGCAGCCCGCCCGGTGTTAAGGTATACATATCCTCCATGTCGTACACCTGATCAGCGCCGATCAGCTTCGAATTGGAAGTTGACGTCAAGGAAGAAGACCCCTGCTGTGCTGACTGCAGCGGGCGCAAGATCAGTATGCAGCTCTCCATCCCTTGAAGTTTAAGCTCCGCAATAATCGTCTGCGCGTGGGTGGACTGCTTGATCAGAACCTCTCCCGTGTCCTCCCGGATCACCTCCACTCCGTTCAACAGTTCATCCGGTTCCCAGCCTTCGAGCTTAAGCTCAACCAACTCGGTAACCTCTCGCTCGGACAGGTTCGTGACCTTGAAGCGGTAAGGACGCCCCGGGTACAAGGTAGCAGCGTTATCGGCCAGCAGCGCCTGATCCAGCGCCCGGTAAGCAAGCCTGCTTGCCTCTGCAGCGTTCGCCGTCTTGCGGACCTCTAGCAGCTGAACATTTTTGTGCCACGGTTCAAAAATAGAAGAATGATAACCCCATGTGTGTTCGGCATAGAGAGCCAGCGCCTGCTCCACAGCCTCAATTTCCTGGAGACTGACACTGTTTTGTTCGGGATCGAGCTTTTCCACCTTGCGGAGTGTCCGCTGTGCGTCCCGGTAAATCTGGGTGTGCATCGGTGTGGAGCTTACGCCATCCGACCACCAGTCCGGCCAATCCCCTTTATGAACCGGTAAGCTATCTGTTCCTTCCTCCTTCAGCCGGGCAAAAAAGCCGCTCAATGTGCTCATCTCTACGATAATTCTCTCACCGTTTTGCTGATTCCACGCCTCGATCCATTCCATGATTGCGCTGTTGGGCGATCCATTGTCTGTAGGCAGTCCGGACAGCATTACCGGCACAAAATCATACGGATACTGCTCCGCCTCAAGCTGGGCTAAATATCGATGGATGCGAGTATTGGCGATTTGATCGTGAATATTTGCCGGTTCAACAAGTCTATGGTTGAATTCATCACGAATCATGTATTTGCCCAGCGCACCAGGGCAGAAGCCGAGTTCGTTGCCAAGCATGTAGTGATCTCCATTCCAGACCAGCAGGCGTTCCCCGCTTGGGGCCTCCCACCAGAACGGAGATTGCTTGCGGCCCAGCGCATACATGCCATGATGGGTATGTATACAGCTGAATAAATGCTGGATTCCGTTATCCAGCAGGCTGTCGGCATATCCCCAGCTGTAGCCATTGATATCTGCTGTCATCGCGCTGTCTATTTGGTGACCGATCGAGCCGGCATATGTCTGAGCCTTGCTGTGTATTTTGTTCAGCAACTGCAGGTCGGGAAGCTCAGTCATATTCAGATACGTGCCGGACAGCTCGATATCGCCGCGCCGCACGGCATCGGCAAATGCAGTTTTTTCCTCGTCCCCGGCCTGCTTCAGGAATTGTTCCACGGCCCAGAAGGTCTCACAGGTCCAGCGGAACCCTTTCCAATCGGGCTTTACGCCGTTATGAGCATTATTAACAATACGCAGCGCCTGACGGATAAAGTCGACATGATATTGTTCAATCTTTTCCTGCCTGTCGGTATAACCAAGGTCTGTATGAGAATGGTGAATGACGTATATTTTCCATTTTCGTTCAAGCGTCGGGATGGCGGCTTGCTTGATTTGTTGTTCGAGCGTCATATTTATTTTCTCCTTTGTTGGTCGAATAGGTATTTTTTACGAGCTGGAAAATCCCTTGAAACACGTGCTCCTGCATTTGCTTCTCATGATGCAGAAGAATCACCTCGGGCAAGAGCGCTTCTGAAAGCGCCTCGCCAAACAAATCATTGGCGCCCGCAATTTGTCCGCCCAGAATCAGACGCGCGGGGCGAAACTCTGCCACATACGGACGCAGCATTTCCCCTAGCCGCTGGCCGTAAAGCTGCCATACAAGGTTGGCGGAGGAAACCCCCTGTCTTGCGGCTATGGCCAGATCGTACACGTCTTCCCCCTCCTTTCGAGCATCATGGCTGTCCGCCAAAGCCAAAATCCCCCGGCTTCCGAACAGCTCATCCACGGTTTCTCCCTTGTACTTCTCTGCATATAACATGCCTGTGTCAGGAATCCCCCATTTCCCGCTAACCATAGAGCCGTTCTCAACAAAGCCGGAGCCTAGGCCCGTTCCAAGGGTAAGGCACAGCAACCTGTCCTGTGGAAAAAGCCTGCCGACCCCTAGAGCGAACATAGCAGCATCATTGCCAAAACAAATATTTGCGGCGGCAAGCCGGCTCATCCATGTAGGAGCTGAGTGTTCCGCTGCAAGCGCCGTTAATTTGCGCCGCAGCAGCGTTTTTAAATTGCGTTCATAGAGCTGCTCGTATTTATTCAATCCCTGAATACGGGAAACGCCTGTTTCGTATTCAAAAGGCCCGGGGAAAGCAAAGCCGATATGAAAGTTGGGAAATCCCACTGGGGTCTCTTTAACGGAACTAAGCTGCCCCATGTAGGCGACGTATCCGGCGGCAAGCTCCTGAATCACATCGGCCAGGTTGGCGGCAATTTCATACGCACTGCTGTTGGAGCGCGACGACCTTTTGACATAAAATTGAGGCAAAAGATCCCCATTACTCAGTACGCCACCCTTCAAGAAAGTCCCGCCTGCATCAATGGCGATCGTGACGTCAGGATTCATAAGTGCCCACCAGATTTCCAGTGATGCGGAAGCAGAGGCATGTTCCACTCTGGCGAAACCTGTGCCCGGATCAGGGTGCACGATCGGTCACCCAAAGACTCCATTCGGAAGGCTCCAACGGAGGCGGGAACGATATACGCTTCTGCGTACCCCCATTCCACGGCCGCTGCCTCATCATCAAGCGGAGTAAGCCTCACGCGTTCGCCTTCTACGAGGTTGAACATGACAAACTCTCCAGCCGTATCGTCAATCCATTCTCCGTCCAGCTTTAATCTTTTGACCTGAAAAAGCAGATCCTCCCGTTCACCCAGCAGTTCTTCACTGCTAGCTCCCTGTACCCGGCACTCCCTTGGAACCGCTATCAAATGTTCCTGAACGTATTGGGTGTCAAATTGTTCCTTCATGTTGGGTCTGGCATGATTGCTGTTGATCGGTCGCGGCCGACCGTCTCTGTCTACCCGCAAATGGTCGTAAATTTTGAAGGTAAACCACCAGGTTGTCGAGGAGATCTCCAGCACCAGATTGTTTTTGCCCGAAAAATGTACGGCTCCAGGCGGGATCAGGAACAGGTCGCCCTTATTCGCATCCAGGATGTTCACATATTCTTCGACCTTTAGCGGTGTTCCCGAGGAATGGGCGGATTCAACTGCCTGAAGCAGTTCCTCCACGGTTGTACCCTCCGTGAAGCCCAGCCCCACAAAAGGTTGGGCTCCCTCCTTCTGCTCCATAATGTAATAGGATTCCTGCTGTGTCATCGTTTCATTGAAGGTCTGCTCGATATAAACCTGCTGAGGATGGACCTGCACAGACAGATGATCCCCGTCTATCGTATCGAGATAATCAAACCGGATCGGAAAATAGTCACCGAACAGCCGTACATTACGCTCCCCCATAATTGCTTCAGGATGAGCGGACAGAAGCAGCGGAAACGGAACCTCCAATATAAAATCCCGATAGCCGATTAAAAGTGTGTTCTCCGGTGCGATCGGTTCAAAACTCCAGGCGCAGTTATTCCATTCTCGGGGCAGGCCGCACAGCTCTTTCAAATACTGTCCACCCCAAATTCCCGGTGCAAAGAATGGTTTTACTCGAAAAGGCTGCCGGGCTACTGAAGCCAACAGTCGGCGCAGCATGGGAACGGTGACCAGAACGGGGCGTTCCTGGTTGTTCGTATCCACATAGTAGTCAAAATTGTACAAGCGGCGTTTCCGATATTCCTCCCAGACGGGCCACTCCAGAAACAAGGCCTGTTTGTAGGTTTCGACCGTATCCCGGCAAGGACCTAATCCCAGGGAACCCATCCCCTGCTGGTGCAGGTTCTGCTGAACCTCTCTGGATAAGTCACAAAATAAAGAAACGTTGGCCGGACCCGATGCTGCAGTTAGGAACCCAGAGCCTGGCCCAAAGGTCACAACGATGGGGGCCAACTGATCTGCCTTTGGTGACTGGTCCCCTGCGTGTTCAGCAGAGTTATAAAGCTGCAGTTGATGTTCTACATCACTGAGCCAGACCGACTGAGCATCTGGCTGAAAATAATCCTCGACGTTTACGTCCGAGGCCACAACACCAAAAGCGCGGTTATCCGTCAGGTAAGGGTGAAACTGCTGTAGCAAATCTGCTGAAGGTTTTAAATAATAAGCGCTATCTATTTCAATGATTATCCTGTTCTCCTGACGGCAGCGCGATCGGAGCTTTTCCAGACACTCGCTGAATGCGGCGCCGTGTGTACCGTCAACGACCGTATAAAATGGAAGCCGACCACTCTGTACACATTCAGGCCATATTTGATCAAGCCATTCATCATACCCATTCCAGATCACGGGTTCTGTCTCTTGGTCGGGCTGAAGCCGAATGAAATTGACCGGCTCAGTATGAAAGGGCAAGGGGGTTATTCGGGGCATGTTTATACCTCCAACTCTCTATCGATTTATGTCATCATTCTATAGGGAGTTGGAGATAGTGTCTTTAAACGATCAAGCTACGTTTTTGTACAATCAGGACATTGGGGGCGGAAAGTGCATTTTGCCAGAACGGCCTTCGGCAAACTGAATGCGGCGGAATTTGGCAGGGGAAACGCCAAGCTCGCGGGTGAAGATTCGGGTAAAATAGTGCACGGATTGGAACCCGCACTGGATGGCGATATCTTTGATTGGAGTCTGTTCATTTAACAGGAGCCAAGCGGCATTCTGCACACGTCGTTCCTGAATGTAGTGGACGAAGGACTGCCCCAGATTTTCCTGAAACAATCGAGTTAGGTGACGCGACGAAATGTGGAGGTGGCTCGACACCGTCATAAGTGTAAGCTCATTGATCAAATTATCATCAATATACCGTTTAGCCTGGCGAAACAACGTATTGGGTTCCACGGGTTGCTCTCCTGTATCGGCCGAATCTGTTCTGGCAGGAACGTGCAAATCCGCTATGGATAACAGAAGAGAAGCGGAAATTTGCTTTACAGCAAGAGGAAGAGTTGCCCCGGGTAAATCGAAAGAAGCGATGAGCGCTTGCCATAAATGCCCAGTGGGCGTAAGGTCCGCTTGCTGCGCTACGCTTTGCCCAAGCTCGGCTAGACGACGGAAGGATTCAGTATAATAAACATCGGTGTGCGCTTCATCCAGTTCAAAAGCAACATAACAAAGCGTCAGCCCAGTCTGGCTGCGGATTTGATGCCATGTGCCTGGAAGAGAGAGAAAAGCTGTTCCTTTATTTAAAGCATAATGCTGGTTTTGTTCTATGTAACTTCCTTCACCTTCTACCACATAACAGGCCTCGAAAAAGGAATGCCGATGGAAGGCATTGTCGAAATGATCGGGCATGAATCCCCAGTATAAAATGGATAAGGAAAGTCCCGTCTGCTCTACTTTTGTAATATAACGATTGCATATGTGATTGGCCCGGCGAAAGCTGGCTTCGATGGTCATGACGATCCTCTCCCTTCAAGCTCTCATTATACGTTTGCATAGCAAAAAGGCAAACCGGAAGTCGATCTGTCTGCTGGCACCAAAAGATCCGATTGCGCTCAGTATCAGCAATCGGATCTTTTGTATAACAATTATTATTCAGCCAATTTCAGAAAATACTCTGAGGCCAAACGGACAGCCAGGATACTCGCACTATTGAGGGAATTATCAAATATAACAACATGGTTGTTTTTTACAGCCTTCAGTGAATTCCATACCTTCGAAGATTCCTTTTCCTTCACAGCTGCCTTTGCAACGTCAATATCATGCTGGATAATAATATAATCGGGATTCATGTCATATAGACCTTCCAGCGTAAGCGATTCACCACCCTCAGGATACCCCTTCGGTGCCAACAACCCAAAGCCCGCAGTTTGATTATAGTACATTGTATTTTTAGATCCTTGAGCATAAAAATTTGCTTTTCCATCAACCCGCAACAAGGCAAAGGTCTTATCCTCAAGAGTACCTAAATGCTTTTTCGTATTTGCTATCATTTCTTGGGTTTCCTTAATCAGTTCTTTCGCCAACTTCTCTTTTTCAACAACCTCAGCAAGAAGCATCGTCGTTTTGTCCCAGGTATCCGTGTAGTCGATTAAGATGACTGGAGCAATCTTGTTCAACTCATCATAAATGGTGTCCACAGACCCCTTGAAGGTTACAATTACATCAGGCTGAGCGGCAATAATCTTTTCCAAATTCGCTGAGTCGCTTCCCAAATCAATAATATCAGCAGATTTGGCGTAAGGCTGTAACGTAGCAAACTTTTCCAATGCTTCCAACGCGCTGATTGATGCGATTGGAGGAGTATCCAAAGCAAAAAAGTAATCCAAATATAAGGGATGAAGCACCGCTATACGCTCTGGCCGTTTCTCGAGCACCACTCCATTGTCGCTGGCATCTTCAATCGTTCTTGGCCATCCTTCACCCTCGATCTTGCTGGCTTCAGGAGTAACTGCGATTGGCGTTTCAGAACATCCGCCCAGTACTCCTGCAATTATAATTATTGATGCAATCCATCCCATTAATTTGTTCATACAGCATCCCCCTACGATACGTTATCCATATTGTGTGTACACATGCTTTCGCTTTGAAAATTAAAAACCAATAATGACCTATGAACCCTCCAAATGATCACGCAACGTTTCCCCGGTATATTCACTTTTGAATAAACCTCTTTCAACTAACTTTGGAATCAGCTTTTCAAAGAATATCTCCATCGATTTTTCTGAACCGCCTGGCAGGGCGATGAACCCATCAATAGCACCTGCCTCAACCCGCTCAATAATATCATTCATTACCGTCTCGACTGTCCCCACAGATACCCAATGGGCAGATCCGACAACCTCCGGCCGGTCCAGAATCTCTTTCACTGTAGGCTGATATTTTGTAATATATCGACGCAACAGCTCAGCATGTGTACGGCTGCGGACAGCATGATCAGGATCTGGAAGCATATCTTCGGTTACGCGTTGATCTAAGGAACAACCACTTAAATCCAGGCCCATTAACGATTGGAGAGAGGCATGTCTGCGCTCAATATTTAAATGGGCATGAGCAGCCTTATGTAATTCAAGCGCTTCTTCGTGCGTATCGGCCAGGAAAAAATATAACCCCGGCAAAACTTTAATCGTGTTCGGATCGCGCCCATGTTCTACAGCCCTTTTTCTCAAATCACTTCGCAATTCCACACCTGATTCCAGATCTGGCATTGCCGCAAAAATAGCATCCGCTACGAAAGAGGCAAAATTCCGTCCAATATCCGAAGCACCAGCTTGAAACAGAGGAATGGTTCCCGATGGATGAGAAGGTAGAGTTAACGGCCCTTTTACGCTGAAAAATTCACCAGAATGATGAATAGCATTCACTTTTTCCTTATCAGAAAACATGCCTGACTCACGGTCTATAACGATAGCCTCATTCGGAAAACTATCCCAAAGCTTGCATACCACATCCGTAAATTCTATAGCCTTCGCATACCGTTCTTCCGGGGATGGCATTGGAGAATTGCCGAAATTATCGGCGCCCTCGATAGAAGTAACAATATTCCAGCCGGCACGTCCATTGCTTAGCCAGTTCAAGGATTGAAGCTGCCGAGCAACAATATACGGCGGATTAAACGTCGTAGAAATGGTCGTAACCAGTCCAATACGGTTCGTTTCACGAGCTATTGCTGCAAAAAACAAAGTAGGATCCGGGCTGCCGAAATTAGAAGAATCGCCTAACATCGCCGGGCTAATATATAGATAATCCGCTCTGAAAAGAAAATCGAGCTTTGAGTTCTCCGCCATTTTTGCCCAATGAATATAATAGTCAATGGATCCCGTTTGCTCCACTCCGCTATTCCGGTGTCGCCAACCGTCACCTTTATTCCACGTTGCATTTAAGGACAATCCAATACATAGTTGTCTGTTTGAACTCATTTCTACCAACCTTTCTTATCATTGATTTGCTCCTAGAAAGCCCCCCGGTCAAATCCAGCCTCTATTTAATAATAATGATTCTCATTATCAAAACAAAGTTTAGCAAGGATTTAATCAAATTTGAATACACAAGTTACAAATCCGATATGCACAATTATCTAAACTATGGTTGAGTGGCAAAAGGTCAGGTTCTTGTTTCTCTTTAAAGACACGAAAAAAGCCGCATCAACGCGGCTTGTATCTTTCAATGCTCTATCCTGTGTCATCTATACTGTTTGCTGCCCAGTTGTCTCGGTTCGATTCCATCTCTAAATCAGTCTTATAATCAAAGTAACTCCAGAGCTTTCAACAAAGCGTACTCACTAGAGGTGGCACCTATTTGAGAAAAATGTGCATTCGGAAACATTGGAGCCAAATGATGATATCCAGGGAGTACTTGCAATTCGATTAAGACACCATCAAAGGCAAGTTGTTTGGCAAATAACAAGGTTTCATCTATGAACAAATCAATGCTGCCTATGCTCATATAAGTGGATGGTAAACCAGCCAAAGATTTTGCACGTGCTGGTACGTAATACTCGCTTGTTCCCTCTTGTCCAGGTTCGTGACCTAATACTGATTTCCAACCGAAATAATTGCTTTTTTTGGTCCAAACAAACTCGCCGGCATATGGATGATCTGGCAAAATACTCGTACGGTCATCGAGCATTGGGCTGCGCAGTCTTAAATGATGGATGTCGAATTCCTTCTGGTCGCGAACGTACAGGGCTAGACCCGCCGCCAATCCACCACCAGCACTGCTGCCCGCAAGAGCGACTTTCTCAGTATCTATTTCTAATTCCTCGGCATGCTCAATGCACCATTTCAGACCCGAATAACAATCCTGCAACTGACTTGGCTGAATATGTTCCGGCGCTAGCCGATAGTAAACAGATACACAACAAAAACCATGTTGGACAGCCAGTGCCGCATTGCCTTGTCGGTCTCCTACCGGACTGCCCATAACCATTCCCCCACCGTGAATTGAATAATATAACGGCATCTTACTGTGCTTTGGTTGGCGGGGTTTGATAATTTCTATACGAATATCAGGTCCGCCAAAATAACTTGGCACCGCCCTTTCTTCGAATGTGACAGGAAACAGCTGCGTTACATCGATTTGCGGCATCATTTTTGTTTGACTTTCCCGTGCTTCCATTAGGGTGGCAGCAGAAAGATCGGTGTTTGGTATTAAATCAATCGCACTCACGATCTCCTGATCGATCAGATGTCTGCTTCTGCTTTTTGGTTCATTCATAGTTACCATTTCCTCGCTCTCTTAATCATTTCCAATGAAGTGCTGCTCTCTCCAATGGGCCAGTATTCCCGATTTGAATCCAAATCAAAAGTTACCTTTTTCTCTCGCTGTATCGACTTCTCTAGTGCCTATTCATATTGTAAAGAACGCACTAAACGATTCAAATGAAAACAATAAGTTAGAATCGTTTTTGACATAAAAAAACACTGATGAAGAAATTCATCAGTGCCGTTGACTACTTATTTTTGGAATACACAATTTTCTTAATGGTTTCAACAGAGAGGAAGTAGTCCTTAGCAAGCTGCTCAATACTGCTTTTATTCTTAAAGGATTGTCTGATCGTGGTATTTCGGAGATCTAACCATTGCCTCCCGCCACTTAGACTCCCCCAATGATTATATTCCTTTTCCTGTTTCGGAATGTAAATCGTCTCTCCCTGGACATACTCTTGAATCATTATAATTAGCTTTTCGGGCAATATTTTTTTAGCGTTTGTATATTTCACTCTGCTTCACTCCTTATTTTAGAAAATAAGGTGCAAAGCCAATACATTAGAAAAGCTTATTTAGCGTTAGAAAAGATTTAGCCCCATGCAAAGTAACGCTTCTCCAATATTGGCTTTGCACAAGTGAAGAAAGTCACAGACAATCTTAACAGATTCTCCATCAGTAAAGCACCCCCCTTTTACGTTAGCCAGTATAGCATAAATATAATCACTTCGGACCAGATTATTTCTCAATGAGGTTTCTCAATGGTTGATTTTTTTAACATAAGTCAACGACAAGTCGCTTGGGAGTTGATTTTATAAACCGTATAATCATAATCAGAGGTGATGTTGAATGAGCGAAATTAATTTATCATCGATTCTTGTAGCAAAACGCAGAGAAAAAGGGTTAACACAGGAGGCGGTTGCTGCATTTATCGGTGTTTCCAAAGCGTCTGTTTCCAAGTGGGAAACGGGACAAAGCTATCCTGATATCACATTTCTTCCACGGCTTGCGGCCTATTTTAACATCAGCATTGACGATTTGATGGGCTATTCCCCGCAAATGGAGCAGTCGGACATCGTAAATCTCTACACCCGACTCGCTAATGATTTTGCTTCTCTCCCTTTTGATGAGGTGATTGCAGAATGTACGGCGATCATCAAAAAATATTACGCCTGCTTTCCACTCTTATTGCAGATGGTCAGGCTATACACAAATCACTTTACGCTGGCGAGAACACAAGAGCAAAAAGAGGCGCTTCTTAACGAAGCCGTGACGCTATGTGAACGGATTCAAACCGAAAGTGGCGATATGCAGCTTTCGAGCGATGCGGTTTTGTATCAATCCGTTTGTTTTCTATCGCTAAGGAGTCCGCAACGGGTCTTAGATTCACTGGGGGAGACCGTCCGGCCCATGATGCCGAAGGGCGTGTTAATTTCAAAGGCATATCAGCTAATCGGCAATATCGGCAAAGCCAAAGAAACCTTGCAGGCTGAACTGTATCAGCACGTAATGGCAGTCTTTCAAGGGCTGCTGAACGTCTTCCAATTAAATATGGATCATATCGAAAAAGCAGAAGAAGCTTTTAAGAGAGCGTTGGATTTTGCACGGATTTTTGATATGAAACGGCTAAATCCAAACAATGTCATCCTGCTTTACGCACTAGGCGCTCATCTATATTGCGTGAACAAATTTCCTGAGAAATCGATTGAACTCCTTGAAAAATATGTGGATACCTGCGTGGAAGGCTTCTTTCCTTTTGAGCTTCGTGGAGATTCCTTCTTTGATCTGATTGATCCGTGGCTGAAAGATTTCGACGTCACCGCTCCCCGCAGCGAGCAGGTTATCAAGAATAGCATGATGAGGGATGTTCTGATGAATCCAGCGTTCAATTCGTTACGTGAAGTACCCGAGTATCAAGGACTAATTCAAAAAATGAATCATTTTTTGCAAGAAAAAAGTTGATCGGAGGTTATGGGTATGAATGAGAAGCTAATCATTGGCCAAGAAACGAAATATCCTTTGAATGGCATTTTGTCATTGCCAGAGAATTGCTCATCCAAAGTTCCAGCCGTGGTATTGGTGCATGGCTCTGGCCCTGCAGATATGGATGAAAAAGTCGGCAATAACTACCCTTTTAAAGACCTTGCCGAAGGGTTGTCGGAGAAAGGAATTGCTGTGCTGCGATACGATAAAAGAACATTCGTCTATGGAAAAGAAATGAAAAACGAAACCGGATTATCCGTGAAAGAAGAAACCATGGAAGATGCTATCCTCGCAGCTGATTTATTACGTAAAGACTCACGTATTGATTCAAACCAAATATTTATTATCGGTCATAGCTTAGGAGGGATGTTAGCTCCACGAATTGATGCAGAAGGTGGACATTTTGCTGGTATCATTATTATGGGTGGGTCTCCACGAAAATTAGAAGAAATTTTGATGGACCAAAATAACGATGTTTTAGCGTCGTTGAATATGTTTTTGAAAATGATTGCTAAGAAACAAATCGCAGCACTATCATCCAAGTTTGATAAAACCTATACGTTAAGTGATGAAGAAGCAAAATCAACTGTAGTTTTGGGGAAATATTCTAGAGCCTACTACTTCAAAGAGATGGGAGAACATCCATCCATTAATTACCTCAACGTATTAGATAAACCCGTACTCATTTTGCAGGGAGATCGAGATTTCCATGTATCCGTAGACAAAGATTTTAAGGCTTACAAAGACTTATTGGGTGAAAAGCCAAATGTAACGTTTAAACTTTACCCCAACTTAAATCATTTATTTATGCCAGCTGTTTACGGAGAGATATTAAAAATGAAAAAAGAGTATAAAGTTGCGCAGCATGTTGATAAGAAAGTGATAAATGACATTTCAGACTGGATTCTTTCCATTTAGGAAAACCAGCCAAACCTGTTGGACGTTTATTCAATTCAATAACCTACTGATTTCTTCAAAACTTCTATACTTTCCTGAAGGAACGATTGATTTTTTTCAACTCCTCTGTTTTTACACCAAGCAACGGCGCTAAAAGCATCGTAAAAATTATAAAATGGTAATACGATTTCGAGATTTAACATAGTACGAATCGTTTCATAACCTTCAATGTACGGGGATTTTGTTCTCGGGTTCACTTCCCAAATATATCTATTGATTTTAGTGAAATCTATTTCAGAGGAGCCACCGCGAGCACTCTCGAAATCAATAATACCAGCAACCTTGTTACCATTCACCAGTATATTGCCTGGTCTAAAATCCATATGTACAAAACATGGTCCGTCAGGATCTGGTAAAGCAGAGAAATCACCATCAAAATGAAGAATGCAACGTTCATACAATGCTGGATCGAGGAGCTCTTTACAGGGCTCTTTCCACTTTTCAAAATTACTTTTGATGTGTAGACGCCAATTATTTTGTTCAAAAAAATGAAAGCCGTCGGCTGAATGATAACCATATCCTGGCGTTTTCAGCTCATGGAGCATTGCATGATACACCCCTATTTGAAAAGATAGCTTTTCATCAATATTTTCTGTACAAGGCACACCATGAATTGCTGAGAGAAGCAACGCACCCGTAGTCATTTCATCCCCATACCAAATGTCCAATACCTTTGGAACAGGTAATACCCCCTTCAATGTTTCAAGCATCTGAAATTCACGAAAAAGCTTATCCTTGTTAAATGGAATCTTTACATAAACGTCTTCTCCATTAGCTAGAGTAAGTTTATATACATCCGAACTAAATGATTCCGGAACATCTTCAATATTCAAGACTTTCAGTTTTAGCTTTTCTATCACGTTTAGAATGGAACTCATGCGGAACCTCCTCTATTTGGCGCTCTAATATAAAAGCGAGCCTGTTTGATGTGGCTCGCTGATTTAATGATCTGCCATTCTATAATACAATTCGAAACTAGGGCCTTCAACCTGTTCGTCAGATGTCGGAAACCGACAAAGGACGAAGCTTTACGTTTATCACACAGCTATAAATTTTCCCTTTGAGCAAATTTGCCTAAAGGGCAAATTTAAGTTAAGATGATCCTGAGAAAGGAGTCGTGTGAATTCCAAATGAAGTCAACAACTTACGATCGCTTCCCCACAGAAACAGCCATGTTGGAGGTGTACGCATAAGCGGAAAATAATGGCCAAACCAACTTTGCGGCATTTAAAAAAAGAAGCGACAGAGCAATCGCTAGCGATCGCAGCATTTGAACTTGCACTTGAACATGGTCTGGACGGCTTCGTTGTTGAAGATATTGTGCAAAAAGCCGGATACTCCAGAAGAACATTCGCAAACTATTTCACATGTAAGGAAGAAGCTGTTGCGATGGGAGCTACAGCTGTTCATAACACTACTGAGTTCGAGAATTTACTCACCCAGATTCCCCCAAATACCTCCTTGCTTGACGTTCTGTATCAACTCATCCAGATGCAGCTTACAGCGGATCTCATAGCAAGATTGCGTGAGCTTTTGTTACTTTCCAAAAAATACCCGGTGTTAGAGCCGCATTTCCTTGGAGTATTGCACCAGATGCAGACGACTGCGCAAGAAACATTGTTAGACTTGTCTAACGGAAATGATGACGAGGTATATACTTATCTTCTTATAAACGCAGTTTACGGGATCATTCTTCCTTTAATTGACGGAAGGCTTAATGTGCTGCTCCCTGGACAAAAGAAGAATGACTATCCAACCACTGAAGCTGTAGCATTCGATGAGTTTTTAGAAACCATGTTTAGTTATTTGCGCAAAGGATTCTGATGCGCCAGCAATTCATTTTCACCATAGAAGGAGTGTAAAATAGATATATGTCTACATTATTGTATAGATTGGGGAAAACCGCTTTTCGCAAACCGGGGTATTTCATTATCGGTTGGGTATTGATTCTGGGTATTGTCATTTCTATGATCAGTATCAATGGTATTCATATCAGTTCTGAAATGAAAATTGAAGGCACAGAATCACAGAAGGTCTTGGATCAATTAGCAAAAGAATTGCCAGCGGCCTCTGGCGGTCAAGGAAGTGTTGTGTTCAAAGCCCCTGACAACGAGCGCTTGGATACACCTGAACGCTTGGCTGCAATAATGAAAAGTGTTAGTGAAGTTTACGGATTGAAGGATGTGATTAATCCTGCGGATTATGCAGCTGAAGCTAGCAGTTCGGGAGCATCCGCAGACATGGCTCAGGCTGCGAATATGCAGCAGCAATCAGCTACAGCCTCTCCTCCTCCCTATGGTCCTCTAATGGTGGATGGCGTTCCTGTACCTGGTGTCCTTCTCTCTTCTGACGGAAAGGTTGCCCTGTTTCAATTTCAGTTTACCATTGAGCAGTCTGCAATTACTCAAGATGGTTTTGATTCGGTAATTGACTCCGTTATGACTGCCCAGCAAGGAACCAACATCACCGTTCTACCGGGCGAAACGCTCAAAACGGTAGCGATCGGTGTGGGATCGGCAGAGATTATCGGACTGATCATTGCTATCATTGTTTTGCTAATCACCCTGGGTTCCGTCGTTGCGGCAGGTCTGCCTCTTGTCACTGCACTCCTCGGCGTTGCCATTGGAGTAGGTGGAGCGTTCTCGATTTCCAAATTTATAGAAATGCCAAGTGTTACTTCCGTCCTGGCTCTCATGGTTGGTCTCGCCGTCGGAATCGATTATGCTCTCTTCATTGTCAATCGCCAGCGGCGAATGATTATTGATCAACGCTTGAGTGCACAAGAGGCCACAGCAAGAGCCATTGGCACATCGGGCAGCGCTGTATTTTTTGCCGGATTAACCGTCATCATTGCACTGTGCGGTATGCTCGTCATCGGTCTCACCTTCTTATCTACGATGGCTTTGGTTGCCGCGGCTACCGTTCTTATTAACGTATTTGTTGCCCTTACGCTATTGCCCGCTTTACTTGGATTGGTGGGTGAACGCATCTGTTCTCCTAAAGCACGCGAGAAAAGCACCAAACATCCTAAAGCGGCTGGCCACGGGATTGCTCACAGATGGGTGAAATTCGTTATCAAGTATCGTTGGATCACCATTATTGCCATCGTCGTGCTTCTTGGGGCTGCAGCCACACCTATAACAAAAATGGAAATGGGTATCCCGGGAGCTTCTTCAGCGAATCTGGACACGACAGCAAGACAAGGCTATGACGCCATATCCGAAGGCTTCGGAGAAGGATTTAACGGACCCCTTATTCTGGTCGCAGAGCCTAACAATTCTTCCGCTCAGGTGACTCCGGAACTCTTGGGCAATCTCTTGAAGGAACTCCAAAGCCAAAATAACGTTGCACAGGTTACACCGCTAGGCATGACAGAAGATTTGGCTATCTTTAGTCTTATTCCCGAAACGGGTCCCAACGATAAAATCACCAAAGATCTGGTGAATGAGCTGCGATCTACTGAATCGAGCGTTGCACAGACGAATGACGTTAAGATTGGTGTTACCGGCTTCACTGCCGTTAACATTGATATGTCAGCCAAATTGGCGCAGGTATTCCCGATCTATGTAGGAATTATTATCCTGCTGTCGCTTATCATTCTTCTCTTGGTATTTCGTTCGATTATCGTTCCAATTAAAGCAACGATCGGCTTCCTTCTTAGTATTCTGGCTACATTCGGGATCACTACTGCTGTGTTCCAGTGGGGCTGGCTACATTCGCTCTTTGGTTTCGACACTGGCGGCCCGCTGCTGAGCTTTATGCCGATCATTGTGACAGGTATCCTGTATGGCTTGGCAATGGACTATCAGGTCTTCCTTGTCAGCTCGATGCGTGAATCATACGTACACGGTCACAGAGGAACAGAGTCTGTTGTTCATGGTTATAACCAGGTAAGTCGTGTGGTTGTTGCCGCAGCGGTGATCATGGTCTCGGTATTTGCTGGGTTCATCTTCACAGATGACGTCATGATCAAACAGATTGGTTTCACATTAGCTGTAGGAATTCTGATTGATGCTTTCATTATTCGGATGGGATTGGTTCCTGCCATCATGGCTATTTTCGGAGACAAGGCTTGGTCGCTTCCAAAATGGCTGGATCGCATTCTACCGAATCTGGACGTTGAGGGCGAGAAGCTGATTGCTACACTTAATGCTAAAGATCATTCCAACTCTAAGTCTTGATCGTCAAGTATTTGATGATAGTACAAAAAAGCCCGTTGACCAGTTCGGTCAATGGGCTTTTTTTTGTTTATCTTCCGGCTTTTAAAAAATGATTCCACCAACCTTATAGTGCTTTATTCCTTCAAACTTTCCATAAAATAGTGAAGTGCGTTGGATACCCACTTCTTTGGATGAAGAACGAGCTGAATTTCGAGTTGAAGTTCTGCATGTTCAAGGGGCAAGACTTTCAGTTCCCCCCGCTCGATTTCTTCCATTACAGCCATTTGCGGCAGAATTGAGATACCCTCTCCTGACTTAATACTTCTTTTGATTGCTTCCGGATTGCCAAGTTCCAGACCAATCCGATAGGGGATTGAATTTGCACGAAGTACCCGTTCAAGCAGCTGCCTGTAATTACAGGTATCTTCAGGCATGATCCATTCCATGTCCTTTAGATCATTCAATTCAATCTGCGCCTTGGCGATCAGCGGATGTTCCGGATGGACGATCAGCAATAGAGGTTCTTGACGAATGGTAATCCACTGCAAAGCTGGATCACTCGAATCATCTGCGAGAATAAGCCCGATATCGGCTTCACCCTCTCTGACTTGATGCAAAATCAATCCCTCACGATTCGTATGCAATCGTATGTTGAGATCCGGGTATTCCTTACGGGCAGCTTGCATATATGGAGGTAAAAAATAAGAAGCGATGGAATCCATCGTACCAATCGTCAAAGAGCCACCGCCCTGCTTCGCCATTTTTTCCTTGGACTGCTCAAACAATTCCAACATCTGTCCGGCAAGCTTGAACAGCTCTTCCCCGGCAGAAGTTAAACGAATCTTGTTATTGCTGTAGCGTTCAAACAGTTTGACTTGATATGCTTTTTCCAGCTTTTGAATTTGCGTAGTAACGCTGGATTGTGCATAACCCAGCACTTCTGCGGCTCTGGTGAAGCTCTCGCGAATGGCGACTTCTCTGAACGTCTGAAGATAGATTAAGTCCAACTTGCTCACCTCATCGAAAATATTGATGACAACCATCATTTGTTATAGGTAACTGTGATGCTGGTTCCTATGATACATTAGTTTCAATATAACGGGAAGAGGTCGTTGATTATGATGAACGAACAACATGTTCAAGGAATTTATATACCGGTAATTGCCCCTTTTTCGGATGACAACAAGTTGGACATTGAATCATATCGGAAGTATGTTACCCATCTTGCGGAACATGACATTCAGGGTTTAGTCGTAAACGGCACGACAGGAGAATCTCCTACCGTCTCCTGGGATGAAGTAAAGCAGATGGTTGAGGTAACCAAAGAGATTTTGAAAAGTCTGAACAAAACCATACCCATCGTTGTAGGGACAGGAACAAATGACACCTATTCGACGGTTCATCGGACCGAAATGGCCGCAGAATTAGGAGCAGATGCAGCCCTAGTGGTCACTCCCTATTACAACAGGCCCACGCAAGAAGGTATTCTGGAGCATTTCTCCAGCGCGTCCCGGACAGGACTGCCGATTCTGGTCTATGAGATTCCTGCTCGAACCGGTAGTCGAATGACCTTGGATACGATGAGGAAAGTCTTGGATCTGGACGGGGTTATTGGCCTGAAGGACAGCACTGGCGGTTTGGATCTGCTGCTGGCTCTAACTCAATATGAAACGAAACCTGTACTATGCGGCGAGGATGCGTATTTCCATGCGATGCTGTGCCAAGGTGCCGCAGGCGGGATGGTGGCCTCTGCCAATATTCATACCCAACGGTATGTGGACGTGTATCAACGCTTTGTATCTGGTGACGTGAATGCATCAAGAGACAGCTTTAAGCAACTGCAGCCGCTGATTAGTGATGTATTTGCAGAACCTGCTCCAGCCTCGATCAAATGGTGGCTTGCTCAGCAACAGCTGATCGCCTCTGCAAAATTGCGTTTGCCGCTGACTGGCGCATCCGAGATAGCAAAACAAAGGCTCTTGGATACACTCGCAAATATGGTCGTACCTACTTAAACAAGCGCAAATCTTGCTACGATTGATGAATACATTGATCTGATAAAATGCGACATAATGAAATGGCAATAAAAACAACCAGTACGGATACATTCACACTGGTTGTTTTACGTTTAAACACAGATTTTCAGACGGAAATCGAGGTATTGCCAATCCCTACTTTGAATATTAAAAGTAATCCGAAAAGTAAGGCGCCTGCTGCTCGATAGCATCTTCTAACAAATCAAGCGTTACTGGATCACATTTAATGCGGCCAATCTTATGCAAATACTCAGGACGCTTATAGCCTAACAACATGGTTGTCATGGTTTGGATGTTTATGCTGTCTTCACTGCGTCGGCTTTGACTTCGAACCACTCTTCCTCTTCCATTCGGTTCAATGTGTAGTGTAAATGTGCCTTGATTCCAGGACAGCAAAGGGTCCTGCAATGTAAAGGTCCATTCTCTCTCCATCGCTGCGGGTTTGAACGGATATTTTGAAATAAATTGCTCTATGTCTACGATCCGTGCCATAAAGTAAGGGGAAATCGTTTCCTTAATATCAGCATCTTCCAGCAGAAAGGCAAGCTGTTCATCCGTATGAATATTACCAACTACCTTGGAAATCATTGAAAAATGCGCACTAATGAAATTCCACAGTCCGCTTCGTGCCTCTTCATGAATAAAAATCATATCTTTGACGTGAAATACTTCTTCTTCAATCCAATATAATATGTAGCCATCAGGCTGACCATCTTCCCCATAATAGACAGCTGCAGTTAAGTCATCTGAATCCCAGCGCCAGTACTCACTCCACGCAAGTTCTTTTCGCAGCATGGCCCCGTGAGTTTGCATGGAGAAACGTTCATAAGCCGTCCTCACATCTTCGCTTTCGGGTTCTACACGTGCCACATCTCCTGGAACGGGTTTGTTTTTGGGTAATTGGAAGTCTTGAACCTCGAATACAATTTTATCAGAAATGATTTCCCATCCTTTACGTCGATAATACGGTATGGAATACGGATACAAATAAGAAATGGATTGTTTCTTTTCACGCATATTGGTGAGAGCTTGCAGCAGCAGTTTGTTCATTAAGCCTTGACCGGAATATTCAGGAAAAGTACCTACACCTGTTACGCCACCCATAGCGTAAGTTTGGTTAAATATCCGAACCTCAAATGGATATATGGATACCTGAGAAATCAATTTTTCTCCGTCAAACCATCCAAGTACATCAGCTTGTTGTAAAACAGGTGACTTCTCATGGAGGATTTCGCTTTCTTTCCATCCATGTTTGTGAAGATCATTATGAGTAACCTGAAATACATATCGTAACAGCTGACTATATTGCTCTAAATGGGATAAATCCACTTTTTTCATTTTTAAATTTTGCTTACGGTGCATGCCAGTTATTCTCCCTTAGTTTTAAATTATATTATTTACCAATTGCTTCAGAATAATGCTGGCAATGATCTGATCATAATGATTAAGAGCTTGTTTTTACCTCTCTAAGTTTCCCTGTCGAATCTCTAAGGATAATATCCAGAAACTTATGCGCTGCATTATGTGAGAAGCTGAGCTTAAGATTCATATCCGATTCCAGTGTTGCTTTAGAGCTATATGCAAACATTTTTTCCTCATAGTGCTCTAAAGCCGTTTTTAGATCGCTGTGATTAGCAAGAGATAAACCTAACTCGGCTGCATCAAGCATGGCAATATTCGCTCCTTTTCCTGCAAATGGAGACATTAAGTGTGCAGAATCTCCTATGAGAGTGACCCCGTCCTTATGCGTCCAGCTGTGGTCGATTGGCAGCATATAGATTCTACGAGGCAACATCTCTCCATCAGAATAACGAATGTAATTTTTCAAGTCATCACTCCAATCGGATAATAATTGGAGCAGAGATTCTTTTGCCATTGCTGGCTGTTCGAAGTTAATACCGCAATTATCCAGCCATTCTTTTTCAATCTTGAAAGCCAAATAAGCTCGGATACGGCCGTCACCATTAAGTTGAGCCATAATCGCTTTTTGATCTTGGAATGCAAACATACTCCCTTTCCCGTTAAACTCGGCTAAATCCGGGTGATTTTCATCAACATTTGATATCCCCATCTCAACCGCGCTTATTCCCGTATAGCTCGGCTGCACATCCGAGAGAAACTCACGAACTTTTGAAAAGGCACCGTCAGCACCAACAACAAGATCTGCAATTTCTGTATGCTCATTCTCAAAATGCAACTCAAGCTGACCGTTGTCTAGTGAATGTATACTTTTTAGGTGATGGCCCCATTTTATTGTGTTTGGTTCAATAGAATCCAATAACAATTTGCGAAGTACGCCACGGTCTATCTCAGGTCTATGGTTATCTTCGGGACCTGATATTTCGTCCCAATAGACTTTTCCGGTTTTATCCAGAAGTCGTAAGTCCTGACCTTCATAACGAGCATTCACTTCGAATTCCTTTATCAGTCCAGCTACCTCCAATGCAAATTGACCTGACTCAGGATGCATATCAAGTGTGCCGCCTTGTTGACGAGAGTTGGAGGATGGTTCACGCTCATATACAGTAGCCTTCATTCCATTTTGCTGCAGAATACGAGCCAGCGTTAATCCCGAAGGACCTCCACCAATGATAGCAATACGGGCATTTTTATTTGACATATGAAAATCTCCCTTCATTCTTTAATGAATTGTTAAGATAAATAGAATACCATTAAAATATTATTTACCTGTAAACAATAATAGTTGATAAAGATTATCATTGTCAAATAATAACGTGGTGATGTCCATATCATAGAATACTAACGTTTGTTTTTAGAAAAAACATGCTAGAATTAAGAAAGTATCATTACATTCTGACATTCAGCTTGAAACCGATAAAATTCTTGCTGTGTTTCTCTTTCCAATTTAAATGTTAACCCCTCTACTCATAAAAATATTACAACCAAATTTATTGTAAACCTGTTAACTAAATTATTGAACTAAATGCTATTCACCATACATTAAAACACGTTAGTCTTCTGCTTATAAAAATCCAGACATGTGTTGGTCCTCTCATTTGAGGCAAGATTTCATACTCACAAAAAAAAGCCGCTAAAATAGCGACTTTCAATGGGTCCATCTTATTGCCTCACACTAACCAACTAGTTTCTCAACTCCAATGTAAATCCTTCCAGCTCTTCTTCAGCTTCATGCATCAGGTCTAGCAACTGATCTGCGTACTCTCCAAGAGACTTCCGACTTGCATCAAAATCAATCCACTGAATGGTAAGTGGCATAGGGAGAAATCCAGTCAGGCAATCCCATAATGCGTCCAAATTCCGACCATACGTTTGACCTAATTCGAGTCTGGTCTGAAGCACGTCATGTAATTCTTCTTTACCATGAATATCCTTTCCATTGATGACTACGGTTTTCATCATATCACCCTTTCCCTATTCGATTTGTTCGAACGTACGGTAATGATCCGTTGTTTTATAGATTAATCCATCATTGGAATATAAAATCCGATCACTGCCCCGCGTTCCTCCCGAATAGTTAATGTCTGCTTCGTACCAAGTTCTTCCTTTTTTCTTAGGCAACAGCCCTTCCCGATTTTGAAATACGTCACCGCCTATGCTTTTGCCTGGGGCCACTTTTTCCAAATTGCCTTTGCTAGGCTCCCATCCTAATTCTCTAGCTTCTTTCTTGGTTATATAATTTTCCGGAAGTTCATTATGCTCCGAAATATACTTGGCTACTTCATCAAACTGCGTAAGAGCTGCATTCTCTTGAGATGAGCCATCTAATGAAACCGTTTCGAGTGAGCAGCCTGTAAACAGGATGGTCGCCAGAATAATAAGCAAAGCACCTAACCATTTTTTTGCAAACATTGATTTTGATCTCCTTCTGAAAAATTAGCATCCTCCCTATCATAACATGTTCCTTTCGTAGACTCCTCTTTATATTCTTTTCTCGGACTTTCAGCCATCCCCAAAATAAAAGGTTGGAGCAGGAAATCCCCCGCTCCAACCTATATTATTCTTGCCTGCTTACGGCTCGATCCCCCAAACCAGTTGACCGTTGATATACCCGGTAACCTGTTCATGGTCTGCGAATTGAGTACTGGATGCCTTAAACGAGTAATCGTTAGCCTGGTTGTAATTGGACCAGTTGTTTTTGGAGAACCGTGCTTGAATTTCTGCGCTTTGTCCGGGATGAAGTGTTCCAGCAGAACTCGAGAAACCAACTTCCAAAACATAATCCGCTCCGGTAACTGGCGTTGCCAATTTAACGAATTTGCTGGTTACATTTGCACTCCCGACACTGGCCCAATCAGACCAGAAGCTCTGTGCTTCTTCCCCGTCAATCGTATAATAATACCTTATTTTCACATCACTCAATTGAATCGCCGAATTACCGCTGTTGACCACTTTGAATCGAGGTGAGATTCCGTTGGTGGACGCACTTCTATTGCCGTTAAAGGCTTGGATCGTCAAGTCCCCAGAGGGTACTGAAACACTGCTGTCCACTACGTTTACTGTAAGAACAGCGTTATTTCCTCCGTTAAAATGAAACGTTATCGTATTCTGGCTTAGCGGCAGCGTGGAAAGGTAGGATTTACGCAGAACGATGGCTGTGCTTGATGCCGTATAATCCTGGCCCGATACAAGTGTATAATTTCCATTCGATATGCTTGTAAGCTGTTTTCCGTTTAAGGTAAGGGACAAGGAAACATCCTGCGCTAGATTCGCTGCTTTATCAAATGTAGCATTCGCGGGCGAAATTACAGCATTTGTGCTTGGTGTGGAATCAACAATTTTAACTTTTAATACAGGGTCTTGTCCTTGATTAAAATCAAAAACGATAGAATGATCGCCAACCGACAACCCGGCCAAGAATTCTTTTTTCAACAGCAACGTACTTCCGCTTAACGTATAATCCTGATTTGCAGTCAATGTAGTTGTACCTACCCGGAGAGCGGTTAACGTATTACCGTTAAAATTCACGGTTATGGTTTTGTCGCTTGGATTGGGCGTGTTTTGGTCAAATTCAACGGTTGTAGGTGTGAGGGACGCGTTTGATGTTGGATTGTTAACCTTCAAATTAGGCAGTTCATCCAGCGTAATCACATAATCGCTTTGATAAAGCGTTTTCAGAGTTGCCGGATAATTAAAGGCGGAACTCATGAGATGCTCTCCATACCATGGACAGAAGTAGAGCCATCCTGATTTTTCCTCCGTCAGATTCTGTACACTGGGGACGGTGTCGTTCTCTGTCATGGCCACCATTTTTTTGCCGTTAGTTAAATCAACCAGCTGATAGAAGATCGAGGTAATAGCATCCTCATTCGGTACACCCGACAGACCGTCATTCCGGTTGTAGATCGTATTGTATTTATCATAACCGACAATATCTACCTGATCGTCACCAGGGTACCATGCAGGAGAAGTATTATACACGTAGCTGTTGTAAGTCCAAATCAAGTTGTGTAACCCGTACGTCTCTGTAAGTTCAGTATAGAGCAGATCCCATAGTTGTTTGTACACATCCGCACCTGCGGAAGCCCACCAGAACCACGCGCCTTCCCCATTTAACCCACCGTTGCCCTCCGCCTCATGATATGGCCGGAAAAGAACCGGCACATTATTATCTTGCAGAATCAACAGCTGCTCCGCCAGATCCTCAATAGTACTCATTACGAATTGATATTCTTTCGTACCTGGAATCACCGCTTTGGCTGTATTAAAATTGGTTTCTGTTGGCTTGTAGGTGGCCTCCTTCCAATCCACATGATCCCCAAGCTGGTAGGTCGTGAAATTTCGGGGCACATTGATATGCCAGGAAGCGGTCGCGATTCCATTCCGGTTATTCACCCAATCGATCATTCGATCCGTTGTACCGTCTTCCCATCCGTAGAGTGGATTATAGTTCATAAAATCAAATCCGCGGATAGCCGGATACTTCCCGGTTAAATTATGAATCCAATCAAACTCCAACTCCGTATTGCCATCATTTCCGCCTCCGTAAATCTCCTGCTGTCCGGAGATAATGTGATTGCCATAAACCTCGGTTAAATAATTCATCAGAAGTTGTGTTTCGGGTGTGGCTTGAGAATCGGTGAGGACAGGCTGAACATCCAGGGGATCCAGATTGGCATAATCCACAGTGAAGGTGTCGAAATAAGCGAATCCCCAACCAGCCTTCAGCTGAATTGTGTTACTTCCCTGGTTCAGCTTGTGGTATCCAAAATTGAAATCAGACCATGTGGTTGTATAAGGCAGCATATATGAGCCCTTGGTAACGCCATTAACGGATAAATATTGTAGTCTGCCGTCAGCGCTTAACTCCTGCATATATCGGGTGGAGATAGCATACATGCCCGTTTCCGGGACAGTCACAGTGAAGGTTATCGTGCCGGAATTCTGCATCCAGACAAATCCACTTCCTGAAAATCCGGGCTTGGGTTGTCCGTAAATTTCTGTCGTCACTTGAAGATCGGAGGAAAGTAAAGCGTTTTCGCTTTCGATCGTGAAAAGTGGTGAATCTGCATGAACGGGTACCGTCATCAATCCAAGAAGCAGAGTCAATGCCAGCATTAATACGCCTGTCTTTTTGAGCAAAATCTTCATTATCATCTTCCTTCCCATTTTAAAATATGATAAAGAATGATTCCTCTGTTCACTCATGATGGCGCTTTCATTGTAAACATAGCATATGTATCAATTTTTGCAAATATATGGACAAAAAAAGTTAGCACTCCGTTCTCTTCTTTCTCAAAAACACCCCTACTCTAAAATTTTTCTCATGAAAAATACCCTTCCAGTTAACAGTAAGAGTCATTCTCATCACTGTTTACTGGAAGGAGAACGTGGATCCTCTTTTTACCCTCCCGTACCCGTAACACTCACTAAGATGCGGTCGATATCCGGCGCGTACCCCGTCGGCTGGGAAAATAGAAGCGTATTGGACCCCGCTTGCAAATGCACGGTCGTCTCCTGGGAGGCAACTGTTGTCCAGCCGCCGGAGCTTGGGAAGTTGAGCGTCGTACCCGCCGCTCCATTCACACTTAATATGGCGGCTCGGGAAGCCTCGCCATTCAGATACTGGATGGTCAATTTGTAGTTGCCTGCGGACGGTACTGTTACACCATTGAACTTCAGCATGCCACTACCGTTGCCTAGATAGCCCACCTTTCTACCGCCTGAACAAGTCGTGCAGTCCGCAATGACTGCAGAACCCCCTAATGTATTCCCTACTGCCTCTGCCTCATAGCTGCTAACACCAGAAGTCGGAGGTGTAACCGGCGTCACGGGTGGATCAGTCAGTATTGTAGAAGTCGTGGCACTCGCAGAAACATGGAAACCGGACAATGTCAGCCAGCCATCTCGATTTGCATCCTGACGGGTGTTCGCAAAGCGAAGGGTTTTGCCACCGGAAAGTGGGTTGACAACTCGCATGACCAGCTTGTAGTCCCCGGCTGGAAGGTTGTGATTCGCACTATACGAGAAGGAATAGTCCGTGGCTCCAGGCAAGATGCTTTTCAGATTCCACGATTCCGTGCCGAGTGACTTAACCCATGTGTCAGCAGCATTCAGTACACCAAACTCAACCTTCCAATTGTAGTAAAAGGGGGCGACACCCTTATTCTGAAGTTTGACGTTGACTTGCAGTGAAGACGCCGATGAATCGCTCAACTGTACAGAGGAATTGTACAGCGTGTAGCCAAGCATTTTATGAGCTCGCAGCGCATTAAGCTTAGCCGTCTCATCCGGTAGAGAATTTTTGTACACACGATCGTACATTAGCCAAGAGGCGTGAGTCGTTTCGACTGAGGTCTGGAAGTCCTCACCGTTTTGGTTGGGCCAATGCTGCCAAAAACTCGCATCCTGCTGGAGCGGTGGATAGAGTTCACCGCCAATCGGATGAGTCTTCCAGATGTTCTGCAGGCCGTTTTGCGTAATCAAATTCCAGAATCCCCAATCATTTTCGAACAGCGTTTCGTATGAAAAAGAATCATCATGGTAGCCAAAAGAGTTCTTCAAATCTGTTGTACTTGCCGAATAAGGGTACCTGGCCAATACCTGGGTCTTCTGAAACGCACCCTTGAATGCGGAAAGCAGCCCGTCACGGTTGCTCTGGTTCATCTCCCAATTTGTTGGATCGGTATTGTAGGGCCACGTATGCCACTCTCCCCAGAAGCCGTATAACCCTGTCGTCAAGAAGCCGATCCGAGGATCGCCATCGTAGCGGGCCCCAAGTGCGGCGACGAACTGTCGCATTGCCTGATTCAGATTAGCGTCGTTCCAATCGGGGGCCAAACTGTGCGTAGATGTATCGTGGTTGCCATTCTGGTCATAATCCCGGGTCATAAGCCCCCCGTTGATTAGAAATTGCGGAATACCACTCGTACGACCCGGATAGTCGACGTAGACGCGGAAAGCCGCTTGGTTACCCCGACTAGCGATGTCATTCAGATAGGCATCCAGCGGTGCCCAGTTGTACGTGTTCCAGTCCGTCATCAGGTCCCGAAGCGAAACGTAGAACCATTCCATGCTGTGCGGGAAACTGTTGTTCGGATCAACACTTTCCGAAGGGAGCTTGGAGAAGGGTAAAAAGCCCTTCAGTGGATTTAGCTCCAGCCCCGCTTTGTTCGGGTCATAGGTTTGAACCTGCCACTCTCCGGACGCGTAGGCATGTGTAGGCTTGAAGTTCATAAACACGATCGAGCCTAGTAGACAAAAGACGGCCATCATCAATCCTAGCCTTGCAAGTCTTGCATTCGACATTGCATCGTTCACTCCTATTCGTATGGGATTATCTATTAAAAAGGGCAATGTACTTACTCCCCAGCCATACTCACCCCCTCTCCAGCTCGGAATTCTACGCATTAGTGAGCAAACATCTCGTTTCTACTTGTTGCAAATAGCTAGTAAACGTGGTGGTACGCGCCCAGCCAATTTTCTCAGATTACATGGACATGATCCAAAAGGTCATCGGGTCATCCCTTACTGGCACTGAAGGCGACGCCCTCGATGAATCTCCGTTGGAAAATGAAAAACAGTATGAGCATCGGAACGACGGCCATGAACGCACCAGCCATCAATACAGGATAATCCGTACCGAACATGGAAACAAGTGTGGCAAGGCCTGCTGACAGCGTCAATTTTTCCGGTGAACTGTTGATGATTAGTGGCCACTGTAGTTCATTCCATGACCAGAGCAGTTGGATGATAACGACTGCAACCAGCGCTGACTTGACAAGCGGCAGCATGATATAGCGAAAGATTTGGAACGGATTGCACCCGTCGAGCACTGCTGCTTCCTCCAACTCTTTGGAGATGCCGAGGAAAAATTGACGCAGCAAAAATGTCGCAAATGGGCTGACGAGCGAAGTGATCCAAAGTGCGGTCGTCGTGTTCACCAATCCAAGTTTGCTCATCATCAAATATTGCGGTGTATAGAACACCGGGTTGGGAATCATCATGACCGAAATGATCAGAAAAAAACACAGTCCTCTACCCGGAAAACGAATGCGTGCAAACGCAAAGGCGGCCATCGCGCTGAAGACAACAGGGAACAACGTCTTCATGAACGCAGCCATCAGCGTGTTCGCATAGTAATGCAGGAAGGCTGATTGCCTGAGGGCGTCCACATAGCCTCTGAAGCTTGGCTCCGCAGGGAGTATGGTGATCGGAATCTGGGTGGCCTCCGTCGTCGTCTTGAGCGACGTAAGAATCATCCAGAGAAATGGAAGCACCATGACGGCTGCCCCAGCGATCAGAACCAAATGAATAATAAGGTTGTTTCTATGCTTCGAAGAGACAACTCTGCTCACTTTCGAACCTCCTCAATCGTAAATCACCCATTTTTTTTGCAGCATGAACTGGATACCCGTCAAAACCAGGTTGATCACTAGTAAGATGTTGACGATGGCAGCTCCATAGTTCTGATCGTAGTAGATAAACGAATTTTGGTAATAAGCGTATACGAGAGAACGCACCGCGGGTAGTGCAACATTCGTTTTACCGATAATCAGATAGATACTGTCAAAAATTTGTGTAGCACCGATCACGAGTACGATCGACGTAAAAAATAATGTCGGTGTTAATAGCGGGAGCGTAATGGAACGAAACTTGCGAAAGCCGACAGCGCCATCAATCTCAGCAGCCTCATAAAGAATGCGTGGAATTCCTTGAAGCCCGGCCAGAATCAACAGCATGTTAAATCCGATCGCGCCCCAAACGCCGACCATGACAAGGGCATACATGGCGAAGCGCTTGTCAGATATCCACGCAATGTGGGTGCCGAGTACGGAGTTTAGTAGTCCATAATCCTGCGCAAAAATAATGACCCACACCATAGCAGCCGCGGCCGCCATCGTAACCTGCGGTAGAAAATAAATGACCCGGTAGACAGAGTGGCCCTTGATCTTCGCGTTTAGCAGTACGGCAAAAAACGTGGAAAGTATAATCGTCGTAGGCACAAACAGCACGACATAAAGTATCGTATTACGTAGATTTTCCCAGAACTCCTCGTCCATAAATAATCTCTCGTAGTTGGCCCAACCAACCCAGTGGTTGACAAGGCCGAAGTTTTCGGACTTCAGGAAGCTCAGATAAATGGAATAAACGGCTGGCCAACTCCAAAAAACGAGCGTTCCGATCAACGTCGGAGCGATCATCATATAAGCCCATACATACCTGCTTTTCGAATGCATTGCCTTCACCTCATTTGTGCCATAGGTATTCCGTTAACCGGAATACCATCGACAATTTTGCCTGGCGTAGGGAGCTTACTTTGCGTCCTCAATCGCCTGATTCATCATTTCCGCCACTTTCTTGGCGCCTTCTTCGATTGATATCGCACCGCCCCATGCCTGTGACATGATTTCTGCTTCTTTCGAGAACCAGACTGGGTATGATTTTGAACCACTCGGGTACGGAGTCGCGTCCGCCGCCTGATCAATGAATACCTGCAGGTTCAAATCAGGATTGTTCTTCACCCATGCGTCTTGCGTGTTATTGAACGCCGGAATCGCCGCACCCATCTCGGCCGTGATCTCAGCGGCCTCCTTGGAGCCGAGGAATTTCAGGAACTGCCATGCTTCATCCTTGTGCTTCCCCTTAGTAGACATGACGTTGCCGATGCCATTAATGATATTGCCGCGTTTGACCTTGCCCTTCGGCAGAGGTGCCCAATCGTACTTTCCTTTGATAATTTCACTACTTGCCAAATTGCCGTTGTCCCAAGATCCGTCGAAAATCATCGCGAGCTTGCCGGACTTGAACATTTCGACCGAATCCGTGTCGGTCATCTGCTGGTGCGTCGGCGAAGCCTTATCAAGAATCATCTGATAACGAGCCTTTAGTGCCTCAATCGATGCCTGTTCGTCGTAACCGGATTTCGTCATATCGTCATTTAAAATGAAACCACCGTTCGCTAACATGTCGTTCCAGTAACCCGCTTGGGTATCCAGCTTTGCGCCAAAACCGTAAATGCCCTTGTCTGGCTGGCTTAGCTGTTTGGCGACTTCAGCAAGCTTGGCATAATCCCACGTGTCGTCCGGGTACGCAATATTCGCCTGATCGAACAGCTCCTTGTTGTAAGCGAGTCCAATGGTATCAAAGTCCTTTGGAATACCGTAGTTTTGCCCGTCCAGCGTATAGATAGAGGTGAGGTTGGACGCGTAGTTGTCCAGATCGATTTCGCCCGCCTGCACCTTGTCCGTGATCGGCTCGAGGAACTGGCCTTCTGCGTACTTCATAAACTGACCACCATGCATCCAGAATACATCGGGCAACATTCCTGCTGGTGCTGCGGCGGACATCTTCGTCCAATATTCGCCCCACGGAATAGCATCAACCTTCACCTCGATGTTCGGGTGCTGCTCTGTGAATGCATCAGCGATCGCCTCCATTGCCGGCTGCTGGTTTTTGTCCCATATCGTATAAGAAATCGTAACCTTTTTCTGGGAACCACTGTCGGTAGCCCCGCCTCCGTCGTTTGAATTATTGCAGCCGGCCATCAACGAGACGAGCAGTAAGCTGGCGAGCCCTGCAACCCATTTTTTTCTCATGTTCATCGTAATACTCCCCTCGACTTTTCTTGAAAAATGAAGATTGTACTTTTACTTCAGCAGTCATGTTCAAAAAGCTGGAGGACGGAAAAATTGCGCTTTTTTCCGCCAATCGATCGTCATGAGCTCTTGACGTTCTCATCATAAATCAGGGAAAATCCGGTTTAAATGCCCAAATTTTAAGATTCAAACCACATTTTTAAGATCCCCTTCCAAAGGGCAGAGGATCTCTGCATAATAAAAGCCGTATCAAAATTCAAGCGATTGGGGCAAATATTCCACAAGATTTTGTCCGCAATTCCAAAGGAGAATTCTCCCATGAATAATATCTCAATCAACCGTCTGCCCGGTGAATACTGGTGGGGCGGTGTAATCAACGATGGCAGCTCCATGCCGTTTGGCCAGATTGCATATACGAGGGATTTGCGCATGACAGACGACAATCAGGCCTCGCCTTTGCTGCTCTCTAATAAGGGCAGATATATTTGGAGCGAGGAGCCATTTGCTTTTCATGTGGATGAGAATAGGCTTTCCGTTTTTGATATCGCTGGTGAGGTCGTCGTGAAGGAGGAGCTCAACACACTACAGGGTGCATACCGTCATGCTGCCGGTACACATTTCCCGCCGTCACAGCAGGTACCCGACGCCCTGGTATTCACAGCTCCGCAGTACTGTACCTGGGTCGAGATGTTCTATAACCCCACGCAGGAGAAAATCATCCATTATGCCGAATCCATTCTAGCGAACGGGCTACCGCCCGGCGTCCTTATTATCGACGACAACTGGATGAAGGATTATGGCATATGGGACTTTGACAAGCACAGGTTCCCGAATCCCCGGGAGATGATGGATACGCTTCACGGCATGGGCTTCAAGGTGATGCTCTGGATGTGCCCATACGTGAGTCCGGACTGCACGATGTTTAAGGAATTGCGGGCGGCAGATCTGCTTCTAAAAGGTAGGGACAATACGCCCTTAATCCGACATTGGTGGAATGGTTACAGCGCAGTTGTGGATTATACGAAAGAGGAAGGTGCGGCTTGGTTCAAACGGCAGATGGATCGTCTGATCACGGATTACGGCGTTGATGGTTTTAAGCTTGACGCTGGCGAGCCGATCTTGCCGGGCGGAGCGGACACGACCCAGCCCGTTGCATGGACTCGTCCCCTGCGCCTGCTTGAGGACTGCGAAGCTTACGCCAACCTCGGAGTTGGATACTCGCTGGTTGAGCTGCGGATGTGTTGGAAGCTCGGTGGCCAGGGCCTCATCCAGCGCCAGCGGGACAAGACACATACGTGGGACGCTACGGGGCTCAGCGGACTCATTCCGAACGCAATTGCTCAGGGACTGCTTGGCTATGCATTTAACTGCCCCGATATGATCGGTGGCGGTATGGACGGCGACATCAACTCCCCGGAGTTTCACTTTGACAGCGAGTTGTTCGTAAGGTATACCCAGTGTGCCGCATTGTTTCCTGTTATGCAGTTTTCCATGGCACCATGGCGCGTGTTGAACGGTGAGGAGCTAACCTGGTGCCTTGACGCCGTAAGGCTAAGATCTGAGCTTGGCCCCGAACTGCTCGACCTTGCTCGCCAAGCCGCTTCAGACGGCCTGCCTATACTGCGCAGCCTGGAGTTCGAATATCCCGAGTGCGACTATGAGCTCGTAAATGATCAGTTTCTCCTTGGTCAGAATCTGCTCGTTGCGCCAGTCGTCGTTAAGGGACTGACGTCCAGAACCGTAGTTTTCCCTGAGGGTCAATGGCAAGGCGATGATGGAAACATCATCAATGGGCCAACCGAATTGCAAGTTGATGCTCCCCTCTCACGTCTGCCCTGGTATCGCAAAATTCAATAGGAGGCATATCTCCAAGAAATATAAGATTCCCCTGATAGTTACAGGCATCCGAGAGCTACTTGCTACACTCTTCGAACTCCAATTGACAAAGGAACAGTTATGCTCAGATAATAAAAAGATTGAAGATACGCCAACTGTAACAACCGAAAACTGACTGGGGGATCTAAGCATGTATGAGCTATTAATCGTTGATGATCATGCTCATCTCGTGGACAGTCTCGAACGCACCATGCCGTGGGAAGCGCTCGGCATCGGCAAGGTTCACAAGGCTTTCTCTGGCGAAGAGGCACTTGAACATTGCAAGAGCTATCCCGTCGATATTATCATTACCGATATTCGAATGCCCGGAATCTCCGGCTTGGAGCTGATTGAGCATATAAAAAAATACGACAAGCACTTCAAAAGCATTCTGCTATCCGGCTACAGCGAATGGGACTACGCGCAGGAGGCCATCAGACAGCAGGTGGATGGTTACCTGCTCAAACCGGTCGACCAAAGGGAGCTGGCCGACATGCTGCGCCAACTCACGGAAGTGCTCCGCCTTGAATGGGACGAACGTGGCAAGCAGGAGAAGGCCATGAGCATGCTCAGCGAACATATGCCTTTGTTTCGAGAGAAGCTGCTCATTGATCTGCTTCAAGGAAGAAAGCTGCCTCCCAAGCTGCTCGAAGAAAAAATGGCCTATTACCGGTTGCCGTTCTGTCCGAGCGACGAAACTGCAATATGCCTCCTCCGCATTGAATCGTCTGCAGAGGAGTCGAACTGGATGGACCAGTCCCTGCTCTCCTCAGCCGTCGCCAATATCGCTGAGGAAACATTCTCCGAGTTATTCCATGTGTGGCATGGACGTGATGCGTACGAGCATGAAGTCTTCGTTCTCAATGTGCGGGAAGAGTCATGGCTAGCGCGGGAGGCGGAACCGGAGGTTCATCGACAGCGGTCCCTCGAACATTTGGCTGCCAGACTGCAGCAACACGTCAGACATTTTCTCAAAAGCAGCATCTCAATCGTCGTGAGCCACTGGCAGGTAATGGCTCACGGCCTGCGTGAGACTTACCAGGATTCACTGGCTATACTTACTCGCCATCTTGGCGGTGAGACGGACCTCTTAATCCGCCTGCAGGACGCCTTAGTGCCCGAAAAGCCCTACCGCGTCCATAGCCTATACGAATCGCCTACGATGATCCAGTTGTTCGAAATTTACCAGTGGGAGGCGATCGCTGCCAAGTGGGACGCCATTTTCCTTGAGGTGACAAACAAGCGAATGGATTCACGGGAGACACTGCTTGAGCTCTATTATCACGCGATGGGCGCCTTCAGCTTTTTTGCCCACAAAAACGGACTCAGCCTGCTTGAGATTCTCCCCCCGGAGCTGGACAAGGCCGCTGAAACCAACCGGTTTCGCCATATGCACCAGCTTCAGCATTGGATAATGTCCACGCTGGAGCAATTGCGGGAGATGACCAAAAGTGAATGGAACAACGAGCAAGTGGCGCTCATCCGTAAGGTCCAGCAATTCATCACCGCGCATCTCGCGGATGCCACGCTGCAGACGGCAGCGGACCACGTCGGCCTGCACCCCGCCTACCTGTCTGCTCTATTTAAAAGCAAGGCAAGCGAGAATATTAGCGAGTACTTGTACAAAGTGCGCATGCAGCGGGCGCGGGAAATACTTATCGAGCAGCCAGAGCTCAAGGTTAGCGACGTTGCGACAACGATCGGCTACCATAAGCCGCAGTACTTCATCAAGTTGTTCAAAGAGCATTTTGGGCTGACACCGCAAGACTTCCGTCACCAATCCTCCTGACCGAACGGGGACACTTTAATGAAACTAACCATTTTCACAAAAATTGTGCTTGTCATCTTTCTACTACTTGTCTCTACCCTGCTTCTGTACTACCTGACCAACCGCTCCAGTGTGCGGCTCATCAAGCAGGAAATTCAACGCGTGAAGCTGAATGAGCTCACTTTCCTGGCCGGAGACATCGACAATAATCTGTCCAAAGTATCGTCCTTTAGCGATTTTCTCGTACTCGACAAAGATGTTCGACTGCTTGCGACTCCTTCCTTTCTGGAAGGAGATTTTGAACTGAACAAGTTGAAGCTGCGGGTGTCGGACAAGTTGAACTTGTTGCATGCCCTGAACAACTGGAACGCCGAATTTATGGTGATCTACGATGAGGACAGCTCAGCTTTCTCTTCAACGTCCTCTTCGTCGAAGCTAAGCGAACTGTACCTGGAGACACACTTCCGCCCGTTCTGGCAGTATGAGCAGACGGGCGACGGCGGGTATTTGACGTATTATTTGGCGCATCCGTACACTTTCCGGTTTGATCCGGAGGAAGTCTCTTATGTCGTCAGGGCCAAGATCGATACTAAAAATGTACTTGCTTACTTGGACCGTGCTAAGGGAACGAACGACAACAGCGCAATTTTGTTGTCTGCAGCTGGGGATGTGCTGGCAAGCGATACAGAGAAGCTTCCTTTCATCCATGAATTGACACGGCGGCTTGAGATTGGCCAAGAGATGAGTGGTAACCGACTTATTAAACTGGACGGTGAGCAATACCTCGTTAATTTCTCTGCTCTGAGTAACTTCAAAGATTGGTACATCGTGGATTATACCCCGATCAGTGAGGTGCTCAATCCGATCTATGCCAATCAGCGTCTCTACTATTTCTCAAGCGTTTTCCTACTTCTGTTCAGCATTCTGCTCGCCCTGTTGTTGTACCGGGACGTGCAGATCCCGATACGAAAACTGCTCTGGGGCGTCAGAAAAATCACATCCGGTCAATATTCCATCACACTTCGCCAGGAGAGTAATGACGAATTCATGTATTTGTTTGACCGCTTCAACGAGATGTCCAAAGAAATCAAAGAGTTAATTGAAAGGGTTTACATGGAACAGATTCGCTCGAAGGAGGCAAAACTGCGACAGCTCCACTCCCAGATCCAGCCGCACTTCCTGTACAACTCGCTTGCGTTTATCAAAAGTATGACCGAACTTGACGAGAAGCAGGCCGTCATTGACATGTCCATAAGCTTAAGCCGTTATTTCCGGCAAACGATCAAGTTCGAGAACACATATACAACGGTGCGGGACGAGCTTGAGCTTGTCCGGTTATACCTCACGATCCAGAGTCTTCAGATGGACCGCTTCGTTTTCACTATTGACGTCGAGGAGCATCTTCTCGATTTACAGGTACCGCGGCTTCTGCTGCAACCGCTCGCGGAAAATGCCATTCTGCATGGCATTGAGTCGCTTCGCACGGTCGGAGACATCCAGATTACAGGTCATTCCGACGGAGAATACTGTGAGCTGATTGTGGCGGATAACGGCTGTGGTGTCGAGCCTGGTCGCATCGGCACGCTCCGTAATGCAATCTATTATGGCGCGGACGCCAATACTGCGTGGGCGCTCCACAATGTATATGAGCGGATGAGAGCGGTGCTCGGCTCAGAGGCCGATATGGAGCTGGCTAATGGAGAATTGGGCGGACTTCAGGTGACGTTGCGCTGGAAAGTTGTCCGTAAACAGGAGGTTACCGAGATATGTTAATCTGGAAATGGTTAAAGCAGACAGGGCTGTTTGGCCTCGCGATGATCTTGTTCCTCGTCGTCATGATTTTTTCGTTCATCTTTTGGGAAGATCCAACAGTACCCTCCCAACTTCAGGAAAAAAAGAACACGCCTACAGGACCTGCCCCTTCATTCATCGGTGGGAAATATGAGTCTCCGGTGGTCTTGACGACCGTTGGGCATCTCTACCCGGACATCGATTTCAAAAACGGTGAAGATCTTCAGAACAACGTACTGAGCCGATTGTTTGAGGACAAGCTTGGCATCAAGGTCAATTACCTCTGGACGACGACGGGTGATGAGGACGTCTACATCAATAAACTGAACACCTTGATCGCGACCGGTCAGTCACTTCCCGACATCGTCACATTCAAGGGTGGACAAAATATGTATCCGCTGCTGCGCTCCGGTGCTTTCCGCGATGTAGGACAGCTGTTCGAGCAGTATGCCTCACCCAAGTGGAAAGCAGCCATGGCACAGGCGCCCGAGTCGTGGGACCGGTATATGATCAACGGCAAAAAAATGGCAATACCGATCCTCGACGGCAACATGAACTCGAACGAGGTATTGTACATCCGTCAGGATTGGCTCGATAAACTTGGTTTGTCGGCCCCCTCCACCATTGATGAGATGGAGAATGTCATGGATGCATTCGTTCATCTTGACCCGGACGGCAATGGTAAAGACGACACTTATGGACTTAGCATCAGCCTCAAAAATTCGTTTTTCACCTGGATGTCGGATGCGGGCTTCGTGTTTGGTGCTTACGGGGAGATGCCAGACATTTGGAGCACAAACGATGAAGGAATTCTGTCTTACGGATCGGTCCAGCCAAGTATTCGGCAAGGTCTAACGACGTTGAAGCGCTGGATGGAGCGAGGCTACGTGCCAAAGGATGCTGAGATTCTCGATGAGGTTCAAGCGACGGAATCATGGAAGCTGGGCAAGGCAGGCATGATTGTGGCGCCGCTGTGGGCAGCAGGATGGCCGCTAGGGGATGTGACTGCAAATGTGCCGGAGGCCCGGTTCGAGGCATACCCGATCCCCGTCGGGCCAAGCGGCTTATCCGGTACGCGCGGCACGCCGCCGGAGTATGGTGCAATTGCCATCAACGCAGATATGGAGAATCCTGAAATTTTTTTCAATTATATGAACTTTGTTTATGACAACTTTGTCGATCCTCCCTCTGGCTCGCCCTATCGTTGGGGTATCGCTGAAGGCTACGACTACGGCTATGAAGAGGGCAAGGTGACATTCCTGGAAAGCCAGGTTCCAGGCGGATTTGCGGACCCCCAAAAGTATCTCCTAAGCCTGTCGCTCCCCTCGGTCCCTAACTTGCTCAGTCAATCCATTGCTCGCATCAACAGCGGTGCATCCAATCAGACGTCATATGACATCAAAAACAAGCTGCTGCGTACGCCACAGGAGCTGAAGGGTTGGCAAATCGTCGAAAGCAATCCTTCTGTCTACAAAACAGACGCCTTCACCGGAGCGCCGACGCCGACGATGGAAAAAATCGGCGACGCCCTTGACGAGTTACTGCATGATGCGATGCTCAAAATCGTGTACGGACAGGAGCATCTGTCAAGCTTCGATCTCGTCGTCGCTAGATGGCACGAGCTAGGCGGTGATAAGATAACTGAAGAGGTGAACGAATGGTACACATCGCTGGGGAAAAATTAATCAATAATAGTTGTTTTCTGTGGGTTATCTAAAAATTAAAAACATGGCGCACAATGTTGAATTGTACGCCATGTTTTATGATATTAATGCAATTCAGATATAATTGGATAGATTGGACCTCTCAGATTGAAATTGTAGTTCAGGTCTACAATCCCTACTGTTTCACTGCTATCATATAAATCTAACATGAAGCCAGCCATTTCCTTGGCGGTGTGGTATTTAGACATGTTTGCTTTGTAATCAAATTCTTCTGTATCTAAAGATTTCTTCACGAATTCCGTTTCCGTTATAGCTGGAGCCAGGACCTTTGCTTTAAGTTTTGCACCTTTGATTTCAAGCTCTTTAGCCAGCCCTTCTGTAAAGGCACTCACGTAATATTTTGATGCCGAATAAGCAACGCTTCCAACAGCTATGGCATATCCGAGTGCGGATGCAACGTTAATTAACTGAGTTCCTTCTACATCTGCGTAATCTCGCACATATAGTGTAGAAAGGATCGTCAAGGATTCAATGTTCACACGCAGCATGGCTTCAACTTTTTCCAGATTCTGTTCTGCTACAAAAGAACCTTCCCCCAGCCCGGCATTGTTAATCCAAGTCTCAATTTGGTATTCCTTAAGCGTGTTATACAGTGTGTATGCTTGACTTGTATCCGATAGATCACTTGTATGAACAATAACATTTACAGACGGATCATTACTTTGAATTGTTGATTTGAGTTCTTCTAATTTGTCCAATCTTCTAGCGACCAAGATTAAGTTTTTGCCTCGTGCCGCAAACGCCAATGCTGTCTCATATCCAATCCCTGAACTTGCCCCCGTAATAACTGTATATTTCATCCTGTTTTCTCCTTCTCAACATGTATTTTAGTGTAGATAAGCTTTCATAATTAATTTAGAACGATCGTTCTTAATAGTGTAAAAAAAACAGTAGATCTAACTTGCTATTTAGAATAGCATTTCTAGAACGAACAGTAAAGAATTATTTTCTGATTCATATTTCATGTTGTTGGAACGAGAACTTTGAGTTTTTCCAGATTTGCGATACAAGTTCTCCATAACGTTAAGAGGACAAGAACCTGTATCACTAAAATAAACCATCCTTCATGAAGGTAATTCCTTTTGCTTCTCATGCTGTAAACCTCTATTAGTCTAAGACGGATAATGTCATATCCATAATATTTTTTAATTTTTGCTGATCGGTAGTGGTCTTAACCAACGTACGTATACCCACCCATGCATTCATTAAATAGTGAGAAATAACTAAAGGGTCAAGGTCAGCCTTGATTTCGCCCGTTTGTTGGCCTTCCCGAACAAGGTTACTTAAGAATTCCTCTGTTCGCAAATAACTCTCATTAACCAAAGATGCTACTTCAGGATCCAACACGCCCAGTTCTACCCCTGAGTTTACAAGAAAACATCCTAAAGGTTGTCCTTCATTTCTTATTGTCGACTCAAACAAAGCCCGAATGATCTCTTTAACTGGTTTATGTGTGTCAATCAAAAAGCTCATTTTGTTCGTCTGCTTTGTTTCATATCGTTCAAGAGCTTTCATAAATAGAGCATGCTTATCCCCAAACGTATCATAGATGCTTCTTCGGTGGATGCCCATAAACTCAACCAAATCCTGCATTGAAGTTTTCTCATATCCTTGTGTCCAGAACAAATGTATGGCTTTATCTAATACTTCATTTACTTCAAATTCTTTGGATCTTGCCATCGTCATCACCTCGAATAAACATTATACATTGAAGTCAACCATCGGCAAACTGGAAATGAACAAGTGCATATATTAGTTATGGATTACATGTGCGGCTTAAACCAAGAGGGGTTTATTTAGTTGCAAAATCATCCATGGCTCGAACAGCTCGTTCGAATGCTTTCATTCTTCTTTTTAAAAGCGTTTTTTGAGGGCTGCCCGCTTTTGACTTACTATACATGTTCAAAAGTGATGGGAATAAACCAGTCAAAACATGTTGAGCTTCGGCTATCTCTTCCTTTGTATACTGATGAGGTGTTTGGTTCCAGGCCTTTTCCAGCATCGCTAAGCCGATGTATAAAGCGTTGAGACGTTTCTTTAATAGAGTCGTGTTATTACCTTTCTGGGTCAAACTAGTCAAGGCGTTTTCTGATTTACGAATTGTCGATTGGAAGGCTTGGATGGATTCCAATTTTTCTTCATCTGAAACATTTTCCATGTGGTGCTGTCTCTCCTTTCCTCATGCATACAACTAATTTACATGCCCAACGTGATGGGATCAATATTATAATGAGCCAAAACTACCTCAGGTTTCAATGGATAACTATCGTCTCCACCATACCAGACGAATAAAAAGGAAAATCCCGGCCTAGACATTTTGTCCAGAACGGGATGTACATCATCATTTAGTTGTTTGCGTTTTCCTTGGTCACCAGCTTCAATTCCGCCGGGATTGATTTCTCTACCTGCTTGCCGTCCAGCACATCCAGAGCAGCTTGCACAGCGAGCTGGCCAATCAGTACTGGTTGCTGAGCGACGGTGGCCGTCAGCTTTCCGTCCTGAATGGATTTGATCGCATCATCGTTACCATCAAATCCAATTACGGGAATGTCTTTACCAGAGCTTTGGATTGCTTCGATCGCGCCCAGTGCCATTTCATCGTTATGGGCAAATACCGCTTGCACGTCAGGGTTGCCCTGCAGCAAGTTCTCCATTACATTCAAACCTTTGGAGCGATCGAAATCGGCAGATTGCTTGGCAACTACATTAAGTTTTTGGTCGGCAACCTCATGGAAACCTTTCCCCCGCTCTCTTGTTGCGGAAGCTCCAGGTACGCCCTCAAGTTCGATTACTTTTGCTCCCTCGCCAAGGTGTTCTACGAAATATTCCGCTGCCATTTGTCCACCCTTGACGTTATCGGATGCAACCAATGCTGCCACGTCGCCTTTGTCTGCTGAACGGTCCAGTGTAATCACGGGAATGCCCACGCTATTGGCAGACTGAACGGCCGTAGAGATTGCCGCGGAATCCGCTGGGTTAATCAGAAGGGCATCCACACCTTGTTGAATCAGGTCGTCCACATCATTGGTTTGTTTGGCCGAATCATTTTGCGCGTCAACCACGATGACCTGAATTCCTTGTTTTTTGGCTTCTGCAACAACCCCGTCTTTGAGGGAAACAAAGAAGGGATTATTCAACGTGGAAACCGACAGGCCGATTTTCTTCTGTCCATTGCTTCCGGCAGAGTCGGGCTTGGCCCAGCCTGGAGGCTCCAGAGAGCATCCAGCCAGAACGATCATCATTACGCTTACAAGCAATATGGTTAGTTTTTTCATGTTCGCTTCTCTCCTTAAGCCGTTTTCTTGCGGTCCAACAGGACAGCGATGGCAATAACGACGCCTTTTACAACCATTTGATAAAATGAGTTCACTCCGAGCAAGTTCAAACCATTGTTCAACACGCCAATGATCAGGACCCCGATCAATGTACCGACGATCCGTCCTCTACCACCTGATAGGCTTGTTCCGCCCAGAACTACAGCAGCAATGGCGTCCAGCTCATATGAAGTACCTGCTGTTGGCTGCGCGGAATTCAGGCGGGAGGTCAGGATTGCGCCTGCCAGCGCTGACAGCATACCTACCAGGGAGTAAATCATGATTTTTACGCGGTGAACCTTAATACCTGAGATAATGGATGCTTTCTCATTGCCACCAAGCGCGTACGTTTTACGACCGAAGGACGTTTTGTGCAGTATCGTCCACAGAATTACAAAGGTAATCAGCATTGTGATCGCTGGCACCGGGATGCCAAGCATATAACCACGACCGAACAGTTGGAACAGCAGGCTGTCGCCCAACCCTGTAATTGGGTTACCATTCGTATACACCAGCGTCAATCCCCGGAACACCGTCATCGTTGCCAATGTAGCAATAAACGGAGCCATCTTGCCCTTCGTAATCATCAATCCGTTCACCATACCCATAACACCGCCGAGCGCAACCCCGATAATGATCGACAGAATCGGATCCAGGCCGGACAGCATCATATTGGCTACAAAGGCGCTAGATAGAGCCAGTATAGAGCCCACCGACAAGTCGATGCCCCCAGTCAGAATGACAAACGTCATACCAAAAGCAATCAGCGCATTAATTGAAACCTGACGCAATAAATTCAGAATGTTAAGCGGTTCCAAAAAGCTTGGATTTAATACCGATACGATGATAATCAGAATGATCAGCCCGAGCAGCGGACCTAATTTCTGTGTCAGGTTCGTCAAGCGGAAGCCGCTTTTGGCGGATTGGTTTTCCTGCAAAGTTGTCATATCATTGTCCCCCTGTAGCCATTGTCATAATGTTTTCCTGTGTTGCCTCTTCTTTTGCCAGTTCACCGCTAATGCGTCCCTCATGCACAACCGCGATTCGATCACTCATGCCGAGCACTTCAGGCAGCTCGGAAGATACCATAATGATTGCAACTCCGCGGTCCGTCAGCTCGTTCATCAACTGATAGATCTCCCGTTTGGCTCCAACATCCACGCCGCGTGTCGGCTCATCCAGGATAAGCACACTCGGGCCAATGCCGACCCATTTGGCGATTACTACTTTCTGTTGGTTGCCTCCTGACAGGTTTCGTACCGCCGTTTCGGATGATTGCGTCTTGATTTGCAAACGTTTGATGAGCGTATCGACGAATTCCTGTTCTTTCTGCGTCGAAATAAACCCTTTATTTGAGAAGCTGAACAGATTCGGTAATGCCATATTCTCACGAATGGAGAAATCCAATACCAGGCCCTCATCCTTCCGGTCTTCGGTAATAAATCCAATTCCATGTTTAACCGCATCGGCAGGTTTCCGAATGTGAACCTTTTTGCCTCGAATCATAATTTCGCCACCGTCCAAAGGTTCCAAACCGAAGATGGCCCGCATGATCTCTGTACGTCCAGAACCCATCAACCCGGAGAACCCTAGGATTTCGCCTGCTCTCACCGTAAAGCTAATATTCTGGAACAACCCTTTACTGCTGGCGTCCCGTACCTCCAGGACTACTTCACCATACGAAGGATTTCGTGCCGGATATCGCTCCGTAAGCTCCCGTCCAACCATTTTCCGCACCACTTCATCAAAACTCGTCTCCGGGATCGACTTCGTATCTACCGTTTTGCCGTCACGCATGATCGTAATTCGATCACAAATGGTGAAAATTTCCTCCATCCGGTGCGAGATATATACGATGGAAACACCATTTTTCTTAAGCGAAGTGATTACGCCGAACAATTTCTGTATCTCCCGCTCCGTAAGCGCTGCTGTCGGCTCATCCATAATGATGACTTTGGCGTCGGTCATCAGTGCTTTGGCGATTTCAATCATTTGCTGCTGACCGACAGAGCATTCCCCAGCAGGACGATCCAGTGGAATTTGTACGGATAGCTTGGCAAACTGCTCAGCGGCAAACGCTTTCATTTGTTTTGTGTTCAGCAACCCAAATGACGAGGTTATTTCCTTGCCTATAAAGAGATTATCAAGCACTGTCATTTCCGGCCAGACGTTCAATTCCTGGTGGATAAACGCAAGCCCCATCTTTTCAGCTTCCTTCGGATTGGCAAAATAGGTTTCTTTGCCGTCAATGGAGATAGTTCCCTGATCCCGTCCATGAAGACCGATCAAAATGTTCATAAGCGTGGATTTGCCGGCCCCGTTCTCACCCATCAGGGCATGAACCTCGCCTTCCTTCAGTTCGAAATCCACCCCGCTCAGTACCTGGTTGGTGCCAAAGGCTTTATATATGTCTTGCATCTGAATATGCATGATGCCGTCCCCCTTTTAACCGAAAATGACGCCCGATTGTAAAATACAATTGGCATATGGCGTAGCTTCGCCCGTACGAATGACCACTTTGGCATTCCGGGTTAATGCCTTGAATTGTTCATGACTGATGGAAGCGTCAACGGCTTCATTGCCAAATTTCTCAGTAATAAATTGCAAAGCCTCTGGATTCCCTGCCTTGATCTCTGCTGCCAAAATTACTCTCTCGACAACCATATCGTCCGCAATAAGCTCCACAACATCTTGAAAACTCGGTGTCCCCAGTTTCAGGGACAAATCGATTTTGAGTACGCCATCCGGAACAGGCAAGCCAGCATCCGCGATGACAATCGTGTCCGTATGCCCCAGATCGGACAGCACCTTGGAGATATGACTGTTCAATATTCCCTGCTTCTTCATTTCAGACTTTCCTCCACTTCACTCCGCATCGGCATTCCGCCTTGCGCCCCGAACTTGGTCACCGATAGGGAAGCAGCCCGGTTAGCGAATCGAATACTGTCTTGCAGCGGTTTACCTTCTGCCAAAGCGACAGCGAATGCGGCGTTAAACGTATCCCCCGCTCCTGTTGTATCTACGGGTTCCACCTTGAAAGTAGGTACAACGATTTCCCGTTCCCCGTCAAAGTAACGAACTCCGTTGCTGCCCTCTGTAATAAACAACTTGTTTGGATATTTGCGCAGCGCCTCTGCCGGAGTCATACCCTGAAACAATATCTCCGCCTCATGCTCGTTCGGCGTGATATAAGCAGCTTTGTCGATGACCTCATCTGGCACTGTTCTGGCCGGAGCTGGATTCAATAACAGAGGGGTTCCTCTTTGAGCACAAATCTCGCTGACACGAACTACCGTTTCCTCCGGAATCTCATGCTGAATTAGCACGATATCGGCACGTTGGATCACTTCTGCCGCTTCATCAATATAAGCTGGTGTAACTTCGCGATTTGCCGCTTCTACGACCACGATACTATTATCACCTTCTGCCAGCACGATATGAGCCGTACCGCTTTCCATATGTGTAACCGGTTTCACATTCTGCGTATTTACGTCGTTTGCTTTGAAGTTATTTAAAATGTCCGTACCGAAAGCATCATCGCCTACCCGGCCGATCATCGTAACTTCGGCCCCCAGCCTTGCCGCAGCGACTGCCTGATTTGCTCCTTTGCCCCCCGGCACTGTTTTGAAGCTATCGCCAAGGACGGTTTCACCCGCCCCCGGCCGTCTTGATGAAGTGACAACCAGATCCATGGAGCTGCTGCCAATTACGCATATTTTAGCCATCTGAATTCACCTTTCTTGTTGTGCCCCGTTCAATGAAACTGACCGGCAGCTGTATGTGTTTATTTTCGATTGGAGCTTGTTCCACAAGTTTGATAAGCAAACCGGCGGCTTCCCTTCCCATCTCGTATGCCGGTTGGTGAATGGTCGACAACGCGGGAGATAGCAAGCTGCTCATCGGGATATCGTCGAAGCCGATAATCTGCATATCCTCCGGAACTTTTTTTCCGATTCGCAATGCCTCATGTAGCACCGCCATAGCAGCGATGTCATTACTGGCAATCACTCCATCCGTATCACCGTACTTGCTAAAAAGTTCATCCGCCCATAACCCAACATCGTTAATGGAAAAGGATGTCGTTTGGATGACGCGGTAATCCAGACCGGCCTCACGTATGCTCTCAATTGCGCCTTCAAAACGATCCTGCGCAGGTTTGATATGTGTCGGTCCCTGCATGACCGTGATTCGGCGGCTTCCACGCTTGATGATCTCTCGCGCAGCCAGGCGTCCGCCCTCTCTGCCGTCCGCATATACGGAGGGACTGTCCAGCGGCGTCCTGTCCAGAAACACCACGGGGATCTTCAAGTTTTCATATATTGAAGAATGAGGGTAATTCGTTGAAGAGATTACGCCCACCACATTATTCTGGATAAAAGTCTGGATGTAATCCTTTTCTTTCTGTTCGTCCTCATCACTATTTCCAAAAATCAGTCTGAACTCCTGCTCCTGCATCCGGTCCTCAACGCCGCGGGCAAGCTGCGGAAAGTAAGGGTTTGCAATATCCGGTAGCAGCAGGCCAATCAGTTTGGACTTTCGTTTGTATAAAGAGCGGGCCACTTCATTGGGAGAGAAGTTAAGCTGCTTAACCGCTTCCTCCACTTTCTTGCGAGTGTCCGCATGAACATAACCTCTTTCATTAATGACCCTTGATACAGTGGCTACCGAAACGCCAGCCAAATTAGCTACATCTTTAATGGTTGTCATGAACGCTCACTCCTATGTGTAACCGGTTACAGATATGAAAATATCATATTTTTTTAAGTTTGACAATGCTTTTATTACTGGAAATTTATCCAAGTAGCCAGAAAAGCCGTGAATTTAAGCTTCATCATCAAGATATATCATCTTTCTAAATGAGTCTTATGTATACAAAAGCAAATTAAATCGTCTTCATTCGTTGGTTCTCAGAATCATGGACTAAAATCATCTGCTTCAAGGAGATACTCCGATATCTTGGGGGTGAATTCACTCCCTTAGAGAAGTTGCTGACCTGGAATAAGCAAACGAATTGTAGGGGATTCTCCTTTTATTGAGATCAATGATTTCGGAATTCGAAAATATGAATGTTCTTCATGATCGGCTTGCCTTAAATTCGACCTATCCATTAGAGTAGATATTGGAGGTGTACATCATTGAAATTTAACGAGTATGTTAAAGATGAGTCTTATAGAACAGAGTCTATCCAATTGTCAAAGAAGGATATTATTGATTTTGCGAAAATTTATGATCCTCAATATATGCACATAGACGAAGCAAAAGCCAAAGAAGGCCGTTTCGGCAGCCTCATTGCTTCAGGCATGCAGACGATGAGCACGTCCTTCAAGCTTTGGGTGGAACTAGGGATATATGGAGAAGATATTGTTGCAGGAACCGGCATGAATGATATAAAGTTCATCAAACCTGTGTTCCCAGATGATGAAATTCATGTTCTAGCAGAAGTAATTGATTTGGCTCCAAAAAGGAATTATGGTGGTATCGTTACCATATTGCTCACTACTTTTAATCAACAGAATGAAAAGGTCTTTCAGGCAGAATTAAGTGCTCTGATTAGTAATTGAATTTGTACCATACGGTTTCGTTATGAATTTTGAAAATAAAAACGACCGCACATCAGGTCTGATGCACGGTCGTTTACTATACATTTTAGTCCATGTACCATTACAAAATTTCGATGTATCCTTCTGTTCCATGCACCCGAATTTGCTGCCCATCTTTTATGCGCTGGGTCGCTTTCTCCACTCCGACAATGGCTGGCAGCCCATATTCACGTGCAATCACAGCTCCATGGGTCATCACACCACCCACTTCAGTGACCAGACCTTTAATAGATACAAATAAGGGTGTCCAGCTGGGATCCGTATAGGGGGTGATGAGTATATCTCCATCTTCCAGATCTGCATTTTCAATATTGAAGATGACGCGTGCTCGTCCCTCTACGACCCCGGCAGAAACAGGCAGACCTACAATAGCATCGACTGGCAGATTTTCATGTTGGTACTGACCTGAGATGATTTCGCCATCAGACGTGAGCACACGAGGTGGAGTTAGTTTTTCATAGTATTTGTAATCGTCTCTCCGCTGGCTGATGATCTTTTCATCCAATTTATTAGTGCGTACGACTTCACGAAGTTCTTCAAAATTGAGATAGAATATATCCTCTTTTTCAATAATAACGCCCGCTTGTACAAGTCGTTCGGCTTCTTTTAATAAAGCCTGTTTGTATACGAAGTAGCGATTAATCATGCCATATTTGGGATATTCCCGATAACCGATGAAGTTGCGAACCAGGTCAATCATTCGTTTCGTTTCCTGGGCTTTGTGTTCACCGTCAGGCAATAGCTTCAATTGATCCAATACTTCCTGTTCTTTCTGCAACGCTTCCTGTCGCCCTTGCTCAAATTTCCGTTTGCTTGCATTAGGTTCAAAGTTCTTGATATTCCCCAGAATCATTGGCACAAGCGTAGTGGGTTTTTCACTCCAACGGGTTCTGGTAAGATCAATCTCTCCGGCACATCGCATTCCGTATTTGTCCAGATATTCCTGTATGGCGTCTCGGGTTTCCTGTCCGCCCTCCACCTTAATCAGCTCATCCAAAAAGTTATCCTCTTTCACATGCTGCAAATAAGCGATGACTTCCGGATACGGACGAATCACATCTGCAACATCGAGTAATGCCAGACCCATTTCCGAAGTGATATTGTTAGGTACAGATTGAGAGAGCTTATCTGCTGCATTTTTCTCACCTAACCATTCTTTTATGTTTTCATTGATCCATGCTGAAGCCTTCATGGCCGTCATGAACACATTTGAACTTCGTGGGTCAGATAGAAATTTCTTCAATTCTTTGAGATCTTCAAGGATAAAATCAAACAATTCCAATCCAGATTTGTTTTGTATGCTGCGTTTTAGCTCATCTATTGAGGCTTGATTGCTCTTAATCAAATCAGAGACAATCGTTGAATCATTTACAATATCTGCTTGGAAAGCCTCTGACGTGCTCGGTTTATTGTCAGTACGAGGACTTGAGGCTGACTCATCAGCAGGTAACAATTTTATGAAATTCTCTCGCTTGAGTATGGTTGTAAGTGCGTCCTTAAGGAGCGGATCGGATTGTCCCATGGTATTTATGAAGTTTTCTCTCATGACAGGCGAAGCCAGCCTAGGCGTAATATCAACAAACAATCTTCCACCAGCAATACGCATGGGTGCCGGAGTCGTTAATAGAAAGAAAGATAAGCCCAGAGGTTTCATGGGATCAGTCATCATTTGTTGATGCCCGACAGATAGGTACACATGATTTTCCTGGTCACTCGCTTCAGGAATCGGGTACAAAGTAGTGATTGGACGACTCTGAACAATGTAAAACGTATCATCCGCCAAACACCATTCGATATCCTGTGGAAAACCAAAATGTGCTTCAATCTGTTTTCCCATGCTTGCCAGTTCTAAAATTTGTTGTTCAGTAAGTGTTTGCGTCTGCTGCAGAACGGGATCAACCTGATGTGTATACGTCCCACCATCTTTCCGTCCATAGATCGCCAACGTTTTGGTGGCTATCCTCTTATCGACAATTTCACCATCCCGTACTTTATAACAATCGGCAGATACCAGGCCGGATACCAGCGCCTCACCCAGTCCAAAACTGGCGTCAATGGATAGCACTTTCCGGTTGGACGTAACCGGATCAGCTGTAAATAAAATTCCTGAGGCCGTTGGGAAAACCATCTTTTGTATGATAACGGATAAATGCACCTGACCATGATCAAATCCATGTTGCATACGATAAATTACCGCGCGATCTGTAAACAGGGAAGCCCAGCATTTGCTAATGTGCTGCATGATTGCTTCTTTGCCGATGATATTTAAGTACGTGTCTTGTTGACCAGCAAAAGAGGCATGTGGTAAATCTTCAGCGGTCGCACTGGAACGCACTGCATACGCATGTCCTTCTCCAAACTTGGAGAGATAGTGAGCAACTTCTTTTTCAACATCGGCAGGAATGTCTACGCCCATAATAAGTTCCCTGATCTTTCTGCTGATTTCACCAATTTGCTCTCGCTCATCACCTTTCATCATGGCTAATTGATCCAGCAAAGAATGATACGATTCGTTTTGTTCAATGGCTTGTTGATATCCAACCGTTGTCACACAAAATCCTTCGGGGACCAGTACGCCTTCAATCTTTGATAACTTCGCTAGATTTAACCCTTTTCCGCCAACGAGTGCAAGCTGCAATTTTTCCATTTCCTGAAATCCGATAACCAAAGAACTCATTCGTATCTCCCCTAACCAGTAAATTGAGAAAAAAACATTTGACAAAGAGTTTACCGCCATGATAAGATTTAAATATAAGATACAATACTTATGACTTCCACATCAAAAGAAATGTAATCTGATTATATCATTGTATTTGTTTGTATACAATATCGAAGAACCTGGGATAATTATCCAAGTTATTTTTTTGATTTCAAATAATACTAATCCTATAGAAACACGGCTCTCCTCAACCAGATTACTGTCGTGCAGCATGTTATGTATCACAGATGTTGAAGCCAACAGAAAAAGCAGCCTGTCCTCAAATAGAGGTAGGCTGCTTTTTCTGTAAGAGCATTTTCCCAGGGCGGGTAAACATTTCAGCAGGGCAATAAAATCTCAATTTTGGTACCTTGCCACTCTTTGGACTGTACATGAATTTCTCCGCCGTGTGCTTCCACGATCATTTTGGCGATGCTCATGCCGAGTCCAGAGCCAGCCGTTGATTCTTCTGTATTCGTTCCCCGATAATAGCGATTAAACAAATGCTGCAACGTTTCCTCGTCCATGCCTTTGCCATTATCTAATACACGTATGCATGCCTTATCGTTCATTCTGCCGATGGAGACGGTAACATTCACGCCTGACGGGTTATGCTTCACTGCGTTGGAAAGCAAGTTATCCATTAACCGCAGCAGCCAGGTTTCATCAGCCTGTACCCATATAGCACGCTCCTCCCCGACGTAATGAAACTGGTACTCCGACAGGGTAACGTCATTAACGTACTTCAGTACGGAGCAGCGTACCAGCTCAACCAAATCGATCTTCCGAAGCTGAATCATTGAGTCGCCTTGCTTGAGTTGATGGATCATGGAAAAGTCAGAGATCAGCTCAAGCATATAATCCCCCTTTTCCCGGATCGTCGATCCCATGGTTCGCATCTCCTCTTGGCTCCATTGTTCCGGTAAGCTCTCCAGCATATATCCATAACCTTGTATGGTGGACAGTGGCGTGCGCAGATCATGCGAAATTCCTGACATCCACTCCCTTTGCTCTTTCTCCAGCCTCTCACGCTCCTTCTCGGTTTGGGCCAATTGATCGGCCATTCGATAGAAGGATTCGATAACTTCCTTATAGAGCCTGTAGCGGTTTCGCATCGTGCCATTGGGGCGGAAAATCTTGCGCTTGTCCTTGGCGGTGAGAACCTGATCATACTGCCCACGTCCCATCCGTTCGAACCAGCCTGCGAACAAAATCAGCGGCTGACCGTAACGGTAGCCATGCCAGATCGATAAGGGTACTGCCAAGAGCAGCGCTAGGCCTGCAAACCACATGAGTCCGCGGGTTGCCGTATCCATTGCGGGATGTTTCAAAGGATCTCCTGTTGGATTGGGCGTATAAAGGACCCAAGTCATTCCGCTGAGCTCATCACGATGGGCGACAATATTCGTATCATAGTTGCTGGGCGATTGCTGGATCGCCAGAATGTCCAGTGGACGGTACCCCTTCTGCAAGTACGTTTCATCACCGATGGCTTGCTCGGTATGCCCCGCAGAGTTGATTACCTGCAGATAGCTGCCGGTTTCACGCAGCTGCTGATCCAGAATGGAAGCCTTCTCGCCAGATACCATCCCCTGCTGCCCGTATGCGTCAAACCAGGTCATGAGCTGGTCAAGGTCAGGACTTTGGTAGCCAAGGATGTACAGAACCGGCACATTAAAAGCAAAGTTCAGATGAGTTTGAACAGCATACGTTCCAAGTGTTCTCGTCTCCTGCATATCAAGAAGTTGGACAACAGAATACGAAGCCGACAGTCCATCATGCGAGTTTGTATTTACTTTGTAGATGACCTCTCCTTCGGCATTTACAACCTGCATCCACATTCCTTTTTCCTCAATGAGCTTATTCCACTTGGGGGAAATCTGAATCGTCCCGTCCTTTGAAGAAGCTTCTTGAGCAATCAGTTGCAAGGCGCCAACCGGAAAGTTCCGGCGCAGCTCACTATTTGTCGTGTTTTGAAAAAATATAATGCAAGCAATGAGAGTAATCGCCAGAATAATCAGGGTATAAAAGATCAATTGATACGTGAAGTGGAAGGATATGCGCTGTTGTATCTTCATTGCTCCTGAAACTCCTTTGACAGCTTGTAGCCGAGCCCACGTACAGTCAGCAGCAGCTTTGGATTTCCTGGATCGATCTCGATCTTCTCTCGTATGCGCCGAATGTGTACCATTACCGTCGAGTCATCTCCCTGTCCGTTGATCCCCCACACCTGATCGTAGAGCTGTGTTTTGGAAAATACGACCCCCGGAAACTTGCAGAAGTGCAGCAGCAGATGGAAGACTTGGGCAGGGCAAGGAACCGGCTGTCCCTCCACGAGTAACTCCCCTTCCGCCTCGTTGACGATGAAGCGACCGAATCGGTATATCCCCGGTTCAGGACGTTTCACCTGATTTGCTATTGGAGCTTCTGACTCCAAACGGCGTATGCGTGCCTGTATTCTTGCAGCTACCTCCAATGGATTGAAGGGCTTGGTAATATAATCGTCCCCGCCCATGGCGAATCCCCTCAGCACATCTAGATCGGATGCCTTAGCTGTCAGAAACAAAATATGCGGATTTCCGTATTCACGGAGCTTGGAGACGAGCTCCAGACCGCTCCCGTCTGGGAGCGTAATGTCGAGCAGGACGATATCCGGGGCAACGCGCTGTACCAGATGGAGAGCTTCCGCACAGGTGGAAGCATCGTACAGCTGATGGAACCCTGCCCTACGGAGCACCATTTGCAGCATGGTGACAATCGAAGGCTCGTCGTCGACAATTGCGATTTTAATATCATTTTGATTGGTCATCGTTTTCACCCATTTCATCGTAGCATACTCACATTAACAGAACCTAAACAGTTTGAGCAAACTTAAGCGCTTGTTCATCAACGCGTTTAGGCTCTGTTTCAGTAACGCTGTTAGCATAGGAAATGAGAAACCGCGGCAAATCCACTTTGTTTTAGGAGGAAACCATTTGATTATAATGACACAGCAAGCCTCACAGATGGGAGCCAATGCCGTAATCGGCGCCAATTTGAATTACGAAGTAGTGCGTCAAGATATGCTCATGGTCGCTGTCAGCGGAACGGCAGTTATTATCAATTCACTATAAGGAGCTTACATGCAGATGAAAAAAATCACGGCTTCAATCCTGTCCCTATGTTTACTTACCTCCGGACTCTCATCCGTTCATGCAGCAGAAAAAGCGTTATCCGTATCGCTGAATGGCGAGTCGATCCAGTTCAATCAGACCCCAGCAGTCGTAGAAAAAGGAGTAACTTTCGTCCCCGTTCGTCTCTTACTGGAGAAGATGGATGTCCATGTGAAATGGGATAAAGCGACCCATACGGTCACAGGTGTCAAAGATGGTCTTTCCTTATCTCTCAAGGTTGGCAGCACGAATGCAATTTCAAATGGCCATGCAGTCAATTTGGATGCAGCGCCAAAGCAAATTCGGAATATAACGTATGTGCCGCTCCGCTTTGTCGCTGAAACTGCGGGATATCAAGTGGCCTGGGATCAAAAGCTGCGCCAGGTTTCCCTTACTTCCAAGCATCAATCCAATGAAAGCCAAGGGTTCCTATGGAAAGTAGAGCATAAAGGCAACACAGTATATCTGCTCGGCTCCATTCACTATGTACAGGAAGGCATGTACCCTCTTCGTCCAGAGATTGAAAATGCGTTGAACGCTGCGGATTACTTGGGTGTGGAGGTTGACTTGTCCAAGATCGCTCCTGAAGAATTGCAAAAACATATATTGGACCTTAGTGTATATAAAGACGGCACGACACTGAAAGATCATATATCTCCAGATACGTATGACAAGGTTACGGCATTACTGAAAGCGAACGGGTTGCCAGAAAACAGCTTCGATAGCTTTAAACCGTGGTTCGTTCAACAAAACATTCTGGTCATTATCGTTGGAAATGAAGGATATCAATCAGAGATAGGGATTGACCAGTATCTGATCAATAAAGCCAATCAAGCAACCAAACCGGTTATTTCGCTGGAAACTATTGATTCCCAGTTCCAAACGAACAACAACTACTCCGACGCTCTGCAGGAAAAACTGTTGCTGCAAACCGTAGACCCATCTGCTCCGGTCATCCTTTCTCCAGATGGAGGACTTGATGATCTTTCCAAAATGTGGATTGAAGGCGATGATAACGCATTAAATGAATATACTAATTCTTCGGATTGGGATGCTGAATATCACAAAGCCCTTCTGACTGACCGCAATATGGACATGGCTGAGAAGGTTAAAGGCTATCTGAACAGTGATAAAAAAGAAACATATATGGTGGTCCTTGGCATGCTGCATATGCTTGGAGATCAAGGTGTAGTGCCATTGCTGGAGAAAGAGGGCTTTAAAGTGGAAAGAAAGTAATAATTATAGGTCTCCGAAGGAATAAGCCTTTTAGTCTTGTTATGAAATGGAATTTCATTTTTTTGTTACAGCTACTGGCAGTTTATGATATGGTCAGTGAGGTGCGATGAGCCCTTACACATTTACATATCATGCGAGGAGAAGATTGAAAGTGAATGAGATAAAAGCAATGGAGAAACCGATAAAATTTAGCGACCCTTTATTTGTAACGCTAGTTGCAAGTATATGTTGCTTGTTATGGGGAAGTGCCTACCCGTTTATTAAGCTTGGATATATTGCTTTTGACATCCTGTCAGAAGATATTCCATCAAAATTTGTATTTGCGGGTTACCGATTTGTTTTAGCTGGATTACTGCTCCTGTTCTTGTTTCGTGTTATGACTAAACGAAAATTTGAGCTGTCTGGAAGACAATTTTCAAGCTTAATATTACTTGGCGTGTTCCAAACGGGGCTGCAGTATATGTTTTTTTATGTAGGTGTAGCCAATATAACAGGTGTCAAAGGATCGATTATGAATGCGACAACGACCTTTTTCAGTGTTGTTCTAGCTCATTTTCTATATAAAAATGATAAACTGAGCAAAAATAAAATAGTCGGCTGTTTGCTAGGATTTATTGGCGTAATTATTGTTAATTTTCACTCCGATCTGTTGGAATTCTCCTTCTCTCTCACAGGTGAAGGTTTCGTTATTATTGCAGCTCTTATTTTTTCCATTACAGCCATATATGCAAAACATTTAACTGGCTCCATCGACGTCCTGGTTATTACCGGAGTTAGCCTGTTTGTCGGCGGACTGGCACTCACCCTACTGGGCCTCCTGCTTGGCGGCAGGGTTACACATTTTACATTTGAATCAACGGGAATCCTGATTTATTTAGTTTTACTTTCATCAGCCGCATTTTGCTTGTGGAATCTGCTTCTGAAATACAACAAAGTGGGGAAAGTATCGGTGTATAACTTTCTTATCCCTGTGTTCGGCACTCTGCTATCGGCGTTATTTCTGGGAGAAACGATTATGGAACTCAAAAATCTGATCGCATTGCTGTTCGTGTCGATCGGTATTTATATGGTCAATCGAGTAACCTCATCAAAATAATATTTTTCTGTGCAAACGAATGGAGATTACCCACTTTGATTTGGACAATAACTAACTCCCTAAATACAAAAAAGTCGCTAAGATAGCGACTTTTTTGTGTATTACGACTTCAATTTCCCACATTATAAACAAGAGTAAACGACATTTCGCAACCGAGGCTGAACGTAAGGCTCCTGACTGTTCAGCAGGTGCTGCGCATACATGACGGTGAGCTCGGAGTCCGGATCAATGATGGCCATACAGCCGGCAGCCCCACTCCATCCAAATTCGCCAAGTGGGCTTAACGAGCCGCTGCGCGACTTGGAGACATGTGTACGTACACCCAGCCCATAACCATACCCGCTCATTTGATCCCAGGAGTAATCGCCACGGGTCAGATCATTCAGATGGTCCGTGCGCATCAGTTCCACTGAAGCCGGTGACAGAATGCGCACGCCTTCCGGACTGGTCCCACGTCCAGTCAGTGCGTTCAGGAACAGTGCATAATCGCTAACGGTGGACAATAGCCCGGCACCACCGCTCTCCAATTCAGTCCCTACCCGGAATCCGTTTCCATCCATACGAACGGCTTTCTCGAGCTCATCATTGTATGCGTACTGCGGGATCAGGCGGTCTTGCTGCTCAGCGTTCAGGTCGAATGCCGTATCATTCATGCCGAGCGGTCCTGTAATTTCTTCTTGCAGATACGTTCCAAAGCGTCTGCCACTTACAACCTCCACCAAAGCTCCGAGGACATCATGACACATGCTGTAGTTCCACTGCGTACCTGGTTCAAACAGAAGCGGTTCCTTGGCGAGCGCTTTCGCGAAATCGCGTGTCGGTAGTTTGCCATTGGTGCTCTGCACAGCTTCCTGAATGCTTGGTGAGCCAATGTCATAGGAGAATCCGGCAGTCATCGTAAACAAGTCGCGTACCGTAATCGCTCTTGTCGCTTTTTCCAGTCTAATCTCGCCGTTCGGTAATGTTTTCTTTACCGTCATTTCGGCATATTCGGGCAGAAAATCGGACACTGGATCGTTCAGCAGCATTTGCCCTCTCTCAACGAGCTGAAGCGCTGCCACACAGGTCATGATTTTTGACATGGAGTAGAGATTAATGATCGCATCTTCGCCGATGGGCGTTTGCTCCTCCAGGTTGGCGTAACCATTACGGTAACGGAAAACGGTATTATTTTGATGCATCACAAGCACCTCTGCCCATGGGATTCTCCATGATGTGATACGATCAATAAATGAAGCAAGTGGTTTAAAGTCCATATTTCCCCGTCCTTCTATGTAGAATCGTATATCAATGCACAAAGTGGATCTGTGTTCATCCACATGACCCACTTATATTTAATATACGACCATTTTCGTGCATTGACCACTACCTAATAGAAAGCTATTTATAAACGATCTCTACATTTTTTAGAATCGGTACGATGACTAGAGTGTTTTGACCAGAATGATATCTATTTGTTCCTCATCCCCCATATAAAAAGAGTGCGATCCGGTTTGAACAAACCCCATTCTATGATAAAAAGCTATGGCATTGTCATTTCTTTCCCATACCCCGAGCCAGATTTTCTTCTTATTGTGTTCCAATGCGGTTTCTATGGCTTGATTTAGCAGATATTTACCCAGTCCATGCTTTTGGAATTTTTTCTTGATATAGATTCTCTCAATTTCAAGTGATGCATCACTCATTTTTTCGGATTGAGCTTCATCTCTGTTCAGCTTCAAATATCCCGCAAGTTCATCATTATAGTAGACGAAAAAGATGTCTGAACAGCTATTGGATAATTCAACCTCCAACTGTTTAGCGTTAAATGCTCTTTCCAGATAGGCTCTCATATTGTCAGGGGAATTCTGATCTTTAAATGTATCGTTAAATGTTTCTATACTAATCTCTTGTAGTTTTTGTAAATCCTCGCGTCTGCACACTCTTATTTCCACTGTCATTATGATGTATCGCTCCTTCTATGAATCAATAGCTTGTTTAGAATTTTTTGTTGCAAATACAACAATTATTATATCCTTAATTTACGCTAATTTTGTATAGTTTGCAACATAAAATAATGAAATCAGGCAGATTGAAATAGTTGGCAAACGTTTTCGGAATTTTAATACCTTTTTCCTTGAATGGACTATTTAAGCAGTCTTTCTTTATATTCTGTCGGACTAAGTCCCGTATATTCCTTAAACACTTTGGAGAAATAATGCTGATCACTGAACGATAACAGATCTGATAACTCCTTAAACTTCATCTCCGGCTGACACTCCATGAGTCTGTATGCTTCCTTAATTCTAAGGTTGGTATAGTACTGAACAAACGTGACTTGCGTTACGTTTTTAATCACTCTGCTAACGTAAGAGGGGCTGACGTGAAACTTCATGGCAATGTCATTGATGGATATTGGGGTATACTTGTTCCTTTTGATGTACTCATCCATTTGCTCAAACAGAACTTCTCTGCTCTTCCGCTCATGGGATTGAAGCATTTCAAAACATTGACCGATCCATTCCGTTAATTCACGGCAGAAATCGGCATATGTTTCTTCATCAAATAGTTTTTTTGCTCTAAGATCCAGACCAAGCCTAATTCCCGCCCCCTGCTCTTCATTCAAATGTGCGAACGTATCCACCACTAGATTGATAAATCGTTCCACTTCTTTTACATGCACGTTTTCCTCTGTCCATCGATTCATCAGCTCAGACAGCTTAAGGGCAAACCGTTCCTTCTGGTGAGCCTGTATCATGTGGATAAAATCCAATTCCAATATGTTATTCAGGGAGCCTGCCTCAGATCTTGCCATAGACACAGGTTTTCCGCTGTCCAGCACCAATCCATGGTTCAGTCGCTGATGGGTCGATAAAATGGACGAAATTTGGTGGTAAAGCTCCGGCAAATTAACCGTTTCAGACCCTACCCCTTGTCCCCCGATGATTGTATCCATACCTTGTACAACCAAATGGCGTCTTAACGATTCAAGACATTCATGTACAGAAGAATACAAATCAACAATCCCTTTATTCACAAAAACGATGAATTGATGCGGAGTTTGGCTCTGAAATACTTTACAGGAACGTGGAGCAAAAAAATCCTCCAAAGAAGCCTGTAACGTCCTTTGTCCCCATTGTTCCCGTTCCCGGGTAAAGGGCTGTCTGCGTATAATGATCATCATTTGGGCAAAAAAAGTAAAATTCTCTCCTAGCTTGAGTTCAGCATAACTATGGGAATCAACGATCTCCCGCAACTGATGAACGTTCCTTGACCTCAATTGATCGAGCTCCTTAATAACTCTGCCCATGACTTCCTCCAGCGCCTCTGGCTCAACAGGTTTCAGCAAATAGTCGAACACCTGCAAATTCAATGCTTTTCGCGTATATTCAAAATCACTATATCCACTGATTAGTATGACCTTCAACTCCGGCTGGGCGAGCTTCGCTTGCTCAATGAGGGATAAACCATCCATCTTGGGCATACGAATGTCTGTCAACAGAAGATCGATTGTCTCCTTCTGGAGCACTGCCAGCGCCTCTTTCCCATTCGTAGCCGTAACCGCCACGTGAATTGGAAAATTCAGCTTACTCAAAAGCATTTTAATATTGCGTAATATAGGTTTGCTATCCTCAACAATCATGATGTTATACATAATCTGCTCCTCCTGTGATCAATAAAAATCCTTTGTCATTGAGCCGATGATTTGAATGGTTGCCCCTTTTTCCTCGTCAGTATGATTGTTGTACATGTTAAAAATTAGCCGATTGCTGTACATCAGTTTAAGCCGGTTGACGCTATTGACGATTCCCATGCTGCCAAGTGCGGTATGGCGATCGGGGGATTGATTCATTCCGGTGCCGGACTTCTGGATATTGGATAAAATCTCTTCTATTTTGTTTGGCGGGAAGCCTTCTCCGTTATCTTTGATCTCCAAAGCCCATAATCCGTTATACTGCTTCACGGTAATTTGAATACGCCAAGGCGGTGTAATATTAAAAAAAGCATGCTCAATGCAGTTTTCCACAAAAGGCTGAATCACCAGCCGAGGCAGCCGGACCTCACTCGCCAGTTCATCAGCATCGATGTTCCACTCCAAATCTTCTTCATACTTCTGCTGCACCAACGACAAATAATGTCTCGTATGCTCAAGCTCATCCGCCATTGTCACATGTGCATAAGGGGATGAAACAATATAACGTAAACTGTCTGATAGATGTTTACACATGTCTGACACGACCTGGGTTTTCCCCTCTTGAGCAGCTATGCTGATCAAATAAAGGACGTTATGAAGGAAATGAGGAGCAATCTGAGCTTGCAGGGCGGAATTCCTGGCGGTGACTTCTTCTTGTAATGCCTTTTTCTCGCGGTCAATGGACTCCTGCAATCGCTCCATCAAATCCTGAAAAGCTTCATTCAGCAGGAGCAGGTCGTTATTTTTAGGCCGAGCCTCTACTTTCAGCTTCATATTGCTGTAATTGATGCGCCAAATCTGGCTGCGAAGCTTGCGAATCGGAAGCAGCAGGTTGCGCGTGGAGAAGAAAATGTACACAAAAGAAATGAGCATTAGCGCTGTAATCAGCAAAATGGACATGCTTTGTACAGAATGGATCGAGCCTAACACCGAATTTTTCGGTGTTACGATAAAAGTAATCCAACCCGTTTCGTGAGATGTGGCATGTGTCACATAATTATTATTTTGTTCATCAACTGCCAGTCCCTCGTCGGATAATGGCTCCGTCCACTCTAAGGCGTGCTTTCTCACTTCGGAGCCGGTCATCTGCTCCCCTTGCTTGTTTAGAATAAAAACATCCCCTGCTGTAATTCCTTCCGTAAGTTTTTGAATGTAAGCCTGATCCATTTGAATACTAAGGTATCCGTACAGCTTCCCATTCTGATCGTTTATTGTTCGGACAAATGAGATGATGTCTGCTTGTCGGAGCAGGATAAAACCATTCCCGTTCCATTCTCGCCCACTCCTGCTTTTTTCCATCATGGTACTCAGGATCGTTGGAGCATGTCCTGAACCAATATACGATGTGAGCAGCACACCTTGTTTATCATAAATGGACATGTCCTTGATGTTCATGCTGGGGCCGATCGCCTGGAACATGATATCTTTTAGTTTCCTGATTTGTTTCAGTCTTTCATAATTACTTGGAGCCAAGGAACTCTTGTCCATCGTTACAAAGATGTCCTTATTGGACAATATACGCTGGGACATCTGGTTTTGCTGCTCTACGTACAAGTCAACCTGTTCACGTACCTTTGTGGCAGTGATACGTGTGTCCTCCTCCGTTTTTTGTGTAAGCGGGCGGATAACGACAAGGTTCACATATACGATGAAGCAGCCTAACACGAACAAAAGCAGAGCCAGAAATGTCAAAAACACTTTAGTCTGCAAGCTGAATTGTGTAGCTTTATGTATAAGTTTAATCATTCTTCGTGTAGCCTCCTGTTCAGTCATGCTGTGTAACTCGTCTGCATCATGTCTAACTGTAGCATGCGTTTGAATGAAATGATAGCGATTTCAAGTTCAGGATTTTACACATAAACATTCAAACACAGACATGTACCGGAGTAGAATTGGATTTTATAATTGGACTTGTAAACGGATTCATTAAATGTCTCAGAGGGGGATTTGCATTGAAACTGCATAAAAGAAAAAAAGCAGCATCCATTGTTCTGGCCAGCCTGTTGTCCATTTCGTTGACCGCTTGCGGATCAGGGGGTACGGATTCTGGTACGACTACGAGCAATGGCAGCAAGAACGCCAAGGTCACACTCGAACTGGCCATTTCCAAGAGCTCACAGGATTCCGCGTTTATTCAGCAGGATGTTCTCGATGAGTTTGAAAAACAGACTAACATATCTGTCAATCTGCAGCTCATTCCGGCTGAGCAAACAACGACCGTGCTGCAAACCAAGCTGGCTGTAGACGAAACGCCCGATATCATTCAATACAATTTGGCCAGCGCGATTACGGACCTGAATCTTGAACGCAATTTCGAAATTCTGGATAACGAGTCCTGGGCCAGCAGAATTGTAAACAAGGATGTGCTCTCCGCTGCCGGCCATATCTACAGCTTCCATGTCAGTCAGGACACGGGCATGCAAGGAGTCGTGTACAACAAACAGATTTTTGCCGACCTGGGTCTGTCCATTCCGACAAGCTATGAACAGTTTCTGGCCATTTGTGAAAAAATCAAAGCCAGCGGCATCACTCCGGTATTCATGCCCTACAAAGATGCTTGGGCTGCGAACATTTGGCCTGCAGCAGCATTTGCCGATTTTGTAGCCAAAAATGATCCGACTTTTTTTGATGAGCTCAACAGCAACAAGAAGAAATGGTCCGATATTCCCGAGTTTAAAACATTTTTGGAGCAGCAATACGAAGTGTACACCAAGGGGTATACCAACACGGATGTGCTTAGCGACAGCTATGACATGGCGGTTGGCAAATTCCTGAACAAAGAAGTTGCGATGATGTTTATGGGAGACTGGCTAATCGAAGGCGTAGCACAGCAGGATCCAAGCATGGAACTCGGCGTATTCCCAATTCCGTCCTCCGATGATGCCAAACTGGGTGCAAGTCCGCTTGGAGGACAACTGTTCATTCCAAAGAAAGCGAAGCATTTGCAGGAAGCCAAACAGTTTCTGGACTTTATCGCCTCCAAGGAGATCGCACAACAAATCGTAGATTCCAAAGGTTATGTATCCAATTTTAGCGACGTCACGACACCAGAGTTACCTGCATACAAACAGGATATCGTCGACAATTACATCCTGCCGAAGAAAACCGTGTTGACCACGGATGCTTACATGCTGGTAGATCGCAGCGAGTTGTACAGGTTACTGCAGGATCAATTCGCTGGCGGTTTGACACCGGAGGAAGTATTGAAATCCTGGGATGAGAAGTTCAGTCAACTGATGCAGGATAAAGGCGTTTCCGGTTTCTAAGAAGTGAAATACAGGGCAGCAGGTCATTCCTGAATGATGTGCTGCCTAGCCATAACGGAGCGTGAGACATGAAAAGGGCAAAAAATTTATATTCGTATTACATGGTATTTCCGGCACTACTTATTTACTCCATCTTTTTTGTTATCCCGGCTATTGCTGCTTTCTACTACTCCTTCACGGATTGGCGTCTGGATCGAATTGATCTGAAGTTTATCGGATGGGACAATTTCGAGAAGATTTTCTCGGACAAAACGCTTATCCTGGCGCTTAAAAATACGGCGATTTTCGCCGTTGTTACAGTTGCTGGCAAAAATATTATTGGCCTGCTGCTGGCCGTGGCCCTAAATATGAGATTAAAAACGAAGAACCTGCTACGCGCAATATTCTACTCCCCATCCATACTGAGCATTCTTGTCATCAGCATCCTGTTCACACCCATGCTGCGCACGGAGGGTACGATCAATCGCGTGTTGGAGGCGGTTGGATTACATTCATTGAGTCAGGCCTGGTTGACCAATCCTTCCCTTGTCATCTGGACGATTGCCATCGTGTCCATCTGGCAAAGCGCCGGATTCCAAATGGCTATCTATCTGGCTGGGTTGCAATCCATTTCACAAGAATATTATGAAGCGGCGACGATTGACGGCGCAAGCTCCTGGAAAAGTTTTTTCAAAATTACGCTGCCCCTATTGCTGCCAGCCATCAATATTAATCTGATGTTGACACTGATTGGCGGACTCAAAGTATTCTCAGAAGTATATGTCATGACCGGCGGAGGTCCAGGCAACGCTTCACAGGTTGTGGGTACGATCATTCTCCGCTCCTTCGGTGAAGGAAATTGGGGACTTGGTACCGCAGTCAATACTCTTCTGTTTGTGGTTGTCACGATTATTGCTATACCGCTACTGATTTTCATGCGGCGTAAGGAGGTTACGGAATAACATGGGATATACACGCAAACTCGCTATTCGCAACTATATTGTTGAAGGATTTCTGCTCCTCGCCTCTTTACTCATTCTGCTGCCTCTGGTGATTCTGATTCTCGGTTCGTTCAAAACGAGCGCTGAAGTACTCAGCTTCTCCTTGAGCTTGCCGGATAAATGGCAGTTTTCAAACTATGTCCGGGTATTTGAAGAAGGTGGTCTGTCCAGGGCATTCCTGAACAGCATCTGGATTACGGGCATTTCTTCCATCATCAACATAGTTGCTTCATCAGCAGCTTCTTTCATTCTGGCACGCCGAGACACCAGAGTTTCAAACACAATATATATGTATTTTTTCATGGGACTGATTGCACCGATGTCCATCATTACGACGATTCGGGTCGTGCAGGGATTGGGCTTTTACGGCAGCATATCAAGTGTCATTCTGATTTACGCAGCACTAAATACCGCTTTCAGCGTATTTTTATATAGCGGATTTATCAAAACCATCCCGAAAGCGCTGGACGAGGTCTCGTTTCTGGAAGGCGCCAGTGTATTTGGGGTGTTTTTCCGTATCGTTACACCGCTTATCCTCCCTGTAAACGCAACAGTTGCGATCATGGTGTTTATGTCGGTATGGAATGATATCACGATTCCGGTATACTTCCTTACGAACAGTTCAACGTGGACGATGCCGCTTTCGATCTACAATTTCTACGGTAAATACAGCCGAGACTGGAATTTGATTTTTGCTAACCTTGTCCTGACTTCACTGCCTGTTTTTATCCTCTACCTGTTTGGACAGAAATATATCGTTAGCGGTCTTACGGCAGGAGCAGTCAAAGGGTGAATATTTATTTATATAGAAATAACATTAGAGACGCTTTTGGGTTCATTCCCTAAAGCGTTTTTGTTCATGTTCTCTAATTTTCATCGATCTGTATTTATCTGAAATTTTGCCTATTCGTTTATTAAAATGCCTTTTTTTTGATTATATCCAGAAGTCCAAGCATACTAATAACCCTCGAATATACTATTCTATTCCATTGATTAGGAGGTAGATTCAATGACAACATTTCTTGATGCGAGAACATCACAAAACGCAAGTTTGGCTAACTCGATTGCTATTCCGATCCTCGTAATTAACACGCCGCAATTGTTCGGCCAAATTGGTCTTCAGACAGCAGGCGCAGGAACTAACCCTAGAGCTCAATTTAAGGGGACGGTTTCTGTACAATTGCCATTAGCTCTTGTCGGCGTAACGATTACTATTGTAAGAGGTACTTTGCCGACTGACCCTGTAATATACTCAGCCACTTCCACATTTAGTTTGAGTGTTTTGGCGCCTCAAGTTATTACGTTCTCTGCGGATGATTTCAATCCTCCAATTACCCCTCAATTGACATACTCTGCATTCGTAAGCTCCAACTTGTTGGGTACGATCCGTGTTGGTCCCGAGAACTTTGATGGATTCGTTGTTTCAGATTAATAAAATTGCATGTTCCTTTAGTTCTTTCTTTCAGTCTGTTTCACCATAAAAGAAGAAAATCCAATC
>NZ_AWUK01000037.1 GCF_000499205.1 Paenibacillus sp. MAEPY2 | reverse complement strand
CCTTCCGATCGCTGTTATCCCCAGATTTTTTTGAAATCCCTTATATAAAGGGGAAAATCCGGTGATAAAGGCGAACGCTCCGCTTCTTCAGGTTATTTCTGTCCTCTCCGTTATCGTGTATATGTTTAGTTCAATTTATATAGTCTAATGATAAAGAAAATTACACTTCGCGTTTATCCTCAGGAGTATAGATAATTCGCTGATAATCCATGTCTTTGGTATCCATATCGCCCAGATACATCCGTTGATGTTCAGGCACCTGTTCATATTTCTCCTTCAGCTGAGCCCGGTTAAACTCACTAGGGTCTTCCAAATACATATGGTAGGCGTGGCGGCACTCTTCCAACGTTGTTTGTGCTCCACTCAGTTTCTTGTACATATCCAGCAACTCTATATACTTGTCATCCACATTTTCCGCGTAGCTTTCCTCCGAGAATGTAACCTCTCCCAAATCCAAAATATTGATAACTATCGGGCGTTCAATGGTTGTAAAAAAGGTCCCGTCCCTGAACCAGACCGCCAGGTCATCAATTGAAGCCTTCACGGGATTGGGCAAGTTATAGATGGCCACCTGACCATCCTCATACACAACCAGGTGGACCAGGTAGTGCTGACCTTCGTACCTCATGAAAATGGAGAATCCATCCCCTTGTATCGTTTCATAGTACAATTCGCTCACAACTGCAAAATCAATCGCTTTAGGCGAATGTGAAATTCTTCTTGTCTCCATCAGTTGCTGCTGACGTGGTGTGATTTCAGCTATATTTTGGAATTCCGGATTGAGCATTCTGATCTTACACTGTATATGTTCGTAGTAGTCATTTTCGTTATACGCCCAGTTCGCCTGTTCGACTAGGTAGGCACCCAACCCATGGATGGAAAGAAACTCTCCATTCGGTATATGTGAGCCTAACCAGTAATCGTCAATCTTCCGCTTCAATCCCTTCAAATCAACCAGTTCCCAGCAATTAATCATCCCGTCTTCATAGATCTGCACCGAAATGAGAAAATGCTGGCCGCCATTATGTATGATTCCAGGGGTCGTTGCGCCCTCAATCTGTTTTGTTCTTCTAATTTTTTGCATCCGTGGCACCTCACTTTATTACCCCATATTTTTTGGTTTATGTACTTCATCTCAAACTCTTACATTATTTCGTTATTAATTCTCTTGGCTTGTACAATCTCCTTGATAATCTTAGAACGATTCCATACAACAAACTTGAAGACATGTCCACTGTCTAATGTAATAGTAATTCCATTCGGGATTAGTCCCCATGTCGCACTTTTCTCAATCTTAGTCATAGCCCAGATCTCGATTTGAACCCATTCCGTCTGAAAATTCAGGGCATGAGGAATAAAAACTAATCGTTCATTAGTTAGAAAAAGCTTTCCTCCTACTCCTTCAAAACCTCTTAACCAGTTTGCATGAATCCTTTCAAAAATAACGTGTTCATTAGGGCCCAATTCTTCCATTTCTATCAGTCTCCTTCTTCAGCCTATAGCCGATCCTTTTGCTTGAATCTCTATTATTATAGGTCGTTTTGACCGATATAGGAATATTTTGCACATGTTCATTTGTAAAAAAAGCACTGCCCAACGGAAATACTCCGTTATGGACAATGCCTCATACACGACTGCTTTGAAAGCACCCTCTCGATTACATATTACATCTCTTTCAAAATACCTTTGACCAGTCCGATGAAGGTTGTTTTCACTTTTGCCGCAACTTCAATCACTTCATCATGACTTAAAGGCTGGTCCAGAATGCCGCAGGCCATATTGGTCAGACAGGAAATGCCCAGTACCTTCATGCCGCCATGAATGGCTACAATCGCTTCAGGTACCGTCGACATGCCCACAGCATCCGCGCCCATCGTCCGAATCATGCGAATCTCGGCTGGTGTCTCATACGCGGGACCGCTCCACCACGCATACACACCTTGCTGCAAACTTACATTCTGCTCTTCTGCAACCTTCAAGGCAATGCTGCGCAACTCACGGTTATACACTTGTGATACATCCGGGAAGCGCACACCCAGCTCAGCGTTATTCGGCCCCATCAGCGGATTATTGCCTACCAGATTGATATGATCCGTAATCAACATGAGCTGTCCCGGTTCGAAGCTGGTATTGATCGCTCCACAAGCGTTGGTGATGATCAGCTGCTCGACACCCAGTGCTTTCATAATCCGAACCGGGAACGTTACTTCACCCAGCGTAAACCCTTCATAATAATGAAGGCGCCCTTTCATGGCAACGACGGTCTTGCCCATCAGTTCTCCGATGACCAATTCGTTGGCATGACCAATAGCCTCGGATTGAGCGAAATACGGAATGTCCGTATATGGAATGACGGTAGCATTCTCGATCTCGTCCGCGAGCGCTCCCAGCCCCGAACCCAGAATCATGCCCACGACAGGCTTGGCGTTAATCCGGTTTAATATGTAATCTCTGGCTTCCTGAATATGTGCGGATTGATGCATGAATATATTCCCCCTGATAATCCGAGTTTGGATTTAAGTAGTTGCTATAAACCAAGTGTAATGAACAATAGACATGATGTAAACGGGAGCCGGATAAAGGAGGACTCTGGCTTTCCACCATAAGCGGATTAAGCTTTGAGTCCGGACTGTAACACCTCGAAATATTCTCTCAAAATCTCATCAAAATCAGACTCGTCATATTCCATTTGTTTTGATGCCCATACAGTCACCTGACCGATAGCATACTCGGACTCATGAACGAATCCGGTTGAAGGATAAGGGATAAGTTGTTCATCGACGAACTGTACACAAAAAACCGATCCTCTGTCGAGGATCGGTTACATTCATTAAAATAGACAAGGTATTTCGCACCAAAATGTAATGGCAAGCTGGCTCACTGCTGCTCATGCGAATGCTGATTTTTGCTTTTCATGAAATCCATCCCCATGCTCAGCAACAGCATCAGTGCAGCAAATATCATGGATTTTCCAATGGTTCTTTCAGGAAAGATCATATAGGCAGCTGCAAAGTTGCCTGCAAAAACAAACAGGTAATTGCGGACGCGATCCATTTTCTCATCTCATTTCGGAATCAAATTCAGGACTCACTGTAACCTGCTGAACCTACTGCTCTACCTTATCATATTTTTCCATATTAATCCAGAGTTCAACTTACTGCTTCCCCCCGATCCCCTCATAAACAGCCTCGCATAGTTCAGTTGTGAACCTGCCTGACATGCCCTCCAGAGCCGTATTTGTGAACGCGACAACGCTCAGTTCTTTTGCAGGATCAACAAACCACGAGTGCCCATAGGTTCCGCCCATGCGCCATGTTCCGGGGGACTCTGAGGTGTTGGCGGCGACCGGATCTTTCAGCAACGTGAACCCCAGGCCAAATCCTCTGCCCGGCCAATAAGGCATCGTAAGATCGCCAATCTGATTGGTCGTCATATCGGTGACCAGCGCTTTGGGAAGAAGCGAACCTCCACCTTGACGCAGTGTTTCAAGCAATACAAGAAAGTCTCCTGCACTTCCTATCATCCCCGCACCACCCGAGGGATAGGCCGATGAATCAAGGTATCTTTCTGGAGCAAGACGGAAGCCCGCCGTTCCTTCAATAAAAGAAACATGGTCCTCATCACGCAAGCGACGTGGTTGCCCAGAACTGTCGGAATTGTCCTCATAGGCAGCTGTCATTCTTTTCGAATCTACAGCAACAAAATCCGTGTCCTTCATGCCCAATGGATGAGTCACGAGCAGTTGTACCGCCTCTCGGAGTGACATCCCGGTCACCTTCTCAATGACTGCTCCGAGTATATCCGTTGCAATCGAATATCTCCACAGGGTCCCGGGCTCATACAGCAGCGGAGCAGAGGCAATCCTCAACACATTTTGTTCCAGCGTAATCCCAGCGATATCCATCCCATCTGATACTCCGGCAAGTTCGTACGTTCCCCCGTTCTCCTGAAAGAAACGATACGTTAACCCCGCCGTATGTGTCATCAGATGATGAACCGTCATGGAGGCAACTGCCCCATTTGGCTGTTTGGGGCGAAATTCTGGCAGCCATTTGGCGACCAGATCATCAAGCTTTAATTTACCTTGGGATATCAGCACCATGGCAGCTGTGGATACAATCGGTTTAGTTACGGATGCATATCTGAATAGTGCATTTTGCTCCATGGATTTGTTTTTCTCCCGGTCAGCAAGGCCCGCAGCGCTGTTATAAACTAACTCCCCTTTCCAGACAATCTGAACAACGGAACCCACAATTCTTTTTTCTGCCAACGTCCGGTTAATCACTTCTTCTACAAATGCAGGATTAAACTTCATATCTTTGTCTGACATACTTCTCTTCCTCTCCAGGCGCTACCCGCTTGATTATTTATAGTAAGTGTGTTTATTATATAAGTGATTTCATCGTTGTTACATAAGGCGATTAAGTTATGCGGATCAATTTCCAATGAATATAAAGGTATTTACACACCATATCCTATAATTTAAAAGGAGGTCGTCTCATGGACCAAATCGATACCAATATCCTCTTCCATTTGCAAAACCAAGCAAGGCTATCCATGACCGAATTGGGCAAACTGGTAGGGTTGTCTCAACCGGCCGTAACGGAACGCGTGAAACGAATGGAAGAAAGCGGAGTGATTGAGGCGTACCGTACAGTCATTTCTCCACAAAATGTGGGGAGGTCGAGTACGTCCTATCTTCTGTTTCGGACAAGGGAATGTCATGCCTTTCTTGATTTTTGCCGCTCGTCACCCGAAGTGGTCGAATGCCACCGCGTGAGCGGAGAGCATAATTACCTGTTGAAAATTATGACGGATTCGATTGCTGGTCTTGAAGCATTTGGAGACCGATGCGATCAATACGGTACCTACACCACCCTCATCGCGATGTCCTCACCTATTGCACATAAGAATTGGATCGAGGGAACGAATATGCTGTAAACGGGTGTACTGTAGACGAACGAGCAGCTGATCCTCCAAGCTAATAAAAAAGGCTGTGCCTTACGAAGAATTATTTCTTCATGGCACAGCCTCTTTCATAATCTCCTTATTGGCGCTCACCATGTAACAGCTGGTCTTAATCAGACTTAGGAAAACCATGCTTTCTGGCGGACCAAGCCACGATCAGAGCCAGAACCAGCAAGAGGATTAAGGAAATCGGCAGAAAACGAGCTCCCATCTGATCCAAAAGGACAGCTCCGACGATCCCGCCTCCCCCAATTCCCAAATTCCACGCTGTCACCAGCATGGATTGAGCGAGATCGGCACTATTGCCCCCGGCCTGCGCCATGGCAGTCTGCAGCAACGTAGCCGCCCCTCCAAATGTAAGTCCCCAGGCGATCACTCCAAGGATGATGATGAATGGTTGATGAATGAATATCCCCATGGCCAGAGATGCCAGTGCAAATATGACTAGACTGATCAGGACCAATACCCTCATATAACGGTCAATCCACAGTCCAGTAAACCATATACCGATCATCGAAGTCACTCCAAAGATCATCAGAACGAGATCCACCCGTTTCGACAGCATCGTCTCGCCCAGATAAGGTGAAATATACGTATACAGAATGTTATGGGCCAGTACCCAGGTCAGAACGACAAACAATATGGGACGGACTCCCGGTATAACAAAAATCCGATGAAGCGCAAGCTGATGACGGGCAGGCTCCCCTTCATAGTCAGGTACTTTCCAGAGCACCCACAATACAAGCACTACCGTTAATAATGAGACAGTTCCGAAAATAAGGCGCCATCCTGCGTAATTGCCCAAAAAGGTTCCCAATGGAACGCCTAATGCAAGCGCGAGCGGTGTGCCTACCATAGCAACAGCCATCGCTTTTCCCTTTAACGAGCCTGAAACCATCCGGCGTGCGTAACCCGCTGTCATTCCCCACAATACACCAGCAGATACACCCGCCATAAAACGGGCAGCAAGGGTCAAACCATATACCGAAGATACAGCCGTAATCGTGTTGAAAATCAGAAAACCAAGAATACATAAAAGCAACAGTGGCCTGCGTCTCCATCCACGTGTAGCTGTCGTCAAGGGAATCGCTGCCAGAAGAGATCCCACCGCATATAATGTGACGAGCTGGCCAGCCAAACCTTCCCTGATCTCCAGATCTTGTGCTATTTGCGGCAGCAGCCCCGCTGGCAAGCTTTCTGTAAGAATGCATATAAATCCAGCCATGGCCAAAGCGAGCAGTGCCGACCAGGGCAGGCGTTCTTTCGCCATTGTGTTCGGGTTCACAAAAACTCTCCTTTATCCTTTATTTTGGTATAGTCCAAAAGCCTGCGGTCTACAGAATAAGCTTATAAAATCGAGTCCACATTTGGCATACTTAATCAACGGCAGATCGATCATTTTAAGAGGAGAATTCAGTTAATTTCGACGTTTCACTTTGAATTTCAATGTAAACGCTATTAAACATTCATCATGGGATGCAAAACTGGAGTTTGCAGCATAAATAAAAAAAAAGGCATGTCATTTACACAAGGAGATAACGATCCAACCTCCAAGGTAAAGACTTGCCTGTTTTATTTAATTTTTTCATTTTAATGTATAGCCCCCGAGATAGTTTTCCATCAGTTCATTGGAGAGCTGAATGGCTTCGGAACGATTCGTTGCGGGCATGGATAGCATAAGACCATCTTCGGAGCTCCAGCTTTTACTGTTCTGCTCTCCGCTTGAATCCTCCTCCGAAATGGCGATGGTGAGTTTGCTGAATGCACGATCTACGAATAGTGTTCCGAATACGAAGATATCCGTTTTCTCATTTTCAGAAATGATGTATTCCATCAATCCGTATCCCTCGTGAAAACGAATTTCGAGCCTCTTTTGATCTTCAGGTACGGGTAAAGGTTCACCTTCAATATCAATGGTTCCTCTGAATATGTAATCACCCGAGGTCGTTAGATAACGCTTGCCATCCATGTTGATATGAACCGTTTGCTCTGGTTCCTTGTTGTCTTCTCCCAACCGATATTTTACAGCCTCTCCATCAAGATGAATCGTTCTGGGCAGAAATAGCAGAACCACACTGATCACAATCATCAATACCCAGATGGCAAGTATGATCGAAATGATTTTGTTCTTCATGGTCCATCTCCTCAACTCATCGTTCTACTACTCTTGAAGATATACAGTCTCTTGCTGATCTTCATTCCATTGAATATGGACAGGGATAGGAAAGTCTTCATTCTCCAGATATTTCGGACCCGATGCTTGCTTAATATCCCGAAAAGGCGTACCCAGATTTTCTACCAATCCGCTGGCTGTTAGATCTTTACCGCCAAATTGATCGCAACAATAGCCAAGTACTTGATCTTCATTTTCTCCCCTCCTTATCAAAGATGGTACATGAATTAATTACAGATTATAACATATAAAACACTTGTATAACGGTTTAAAGCAATTCACTTACTTTCATTACGGCACTGAATCAGGCCTATGCTTACAGATGCCTTAAAACGCCCGGCTGAAATTGGCACACAATTTTGCATACAACAAAAAAACCGGCCACATCGTGACCGATTCAATCAGCTCCTCGGGGAGCGTTGGCATATATGTGCGAATGACAAAGAAAGTATGACTGCTACTCCTTAATGATACTCCAGAACGGCTCCTTCGGCTGTAGCCAGCTTTCGCTTCCACGCAAAAACAAAAACACCTCCGTATTCCGTCGATGATGGCAACAGAGCAATATGCCGTGGAAGGTGCTTTGTAATATCGATTATAGAATAGTTAATATCTAATGGCATGCGAAGGGTTACAACTTGTCCACCTGTAATAATGTTACCGGCTTCACCGTACAAGCTGGACTAATCTGCTCCTCAGTGAGTATGTTCAGTTTGATCAGGCTTTTCAGCTTATGACTGTCCACCTTGGACAGCAGTCGCCAGATGTCCGGATCGGGAAGGGATGCGTACAGCTTCTGATCATCATATTCCTTGCGGTGCTGAAGCACCGTTTTCACAGCGTATCCGCCAACTTGCGTCTCATAGACACCCTGCTCCTCACAATACCCGACAATCTCATCTCGTAACACAGATAGTCGTTGTTCAATTTCTTTTTGCTGCTGTTTCAGTTCAAAATAGGTTTGCACCTTCTGTTCCATACCTATCACGCTCCTCTATACCATAGGTATGCAGTGAAGGACAGTTTAGGACAATACTACAGCAGTTCATCATTTAAAAATGAATTACTGCCAATAATCTTTTTAATCCGCTGCAGCACACCCGGGCCCATAGGAACATTAGACACTCGCTTTAATAGAATCCAGCGCAAACAAGCCATAGCTTCAAAAATCTCCGCATCGTCTGGTATGTATTCCGTCAGACTCTTGAATAGAGTACTGTACATCTTACCGTTTCTTTCCCCCGTATAGATCGTCATCAAAAAAATGGACCACGCCATATCGTATCTGGGATCACCGTGCTGACCATTCGTCCAATCGATAATCGCATATTGATCACCTGCCTCCAGAATATTTCCCAGGTTATAATCACCGTGGATCAATGTATCCTGTCTAAGCTTAATCCGTTGAAGAAGGGTCATTAAAATCTGATGGATATCCTCATGAAGTTCAATGGAGGGAAAGAAATAGCCAATGAAGTCATATTGAGGTATGAAATTTGCCTCCGCGTTATTGATAGTATGTATATCATAACCATGGATTTGAACTAACATTTTAGCTAAATGCTCCAGCTTGTTTTTGCTTAACTTGGCTATAGGCTCTCCATCATAACTGGTTAGTAAAACTTGATTCTGATCTTTGTCAGTGCCCCAACCGTAGGGCTTGGAAACGTGTATTCCACTCTGATAAAGTTCAGATAAAAGTCTGTATTGATTGCCAATATCGGGTCTGGAGTCCTTATTCCATACCTTTAACACGTAAGAGCGGTCAGCACATTCGATCTTCACAACGTCCGCTTCAAGCCCTGGTGACAGGGGTAGCATCTTGTATGGTTTTTCTAGCAGGAAGGGAATCTCTTCATTCAACTGGACCCAATTTATACTTTCCACCATACTAACAGTCATAGTCACGGCCACCTCTCTGTGAACTAGAACAACGCTCAATAATTAAGCAATAGTATACTCATCGCCTCGTCCTACTGAAGCATAGCTTTGCTGCAATAATCATGATGTTTTTCTTTTCTCACTCTAGTTATAAGGAGCAATAAGTCCTTTACCAATGAAATTGGCAGATACAGGCTTCTTGTTCAGTTCTCTAGACCATACCGAGAATTGCCCCATATGGTGAATCTCATGAGCAATCACGTGACGCATCACTTCTCCCCACGATTCCTTGACGACGGTGCTATCCAATTCAGGATCGATGTAGAGTCTCTTTTCCATGCCAGGGTCCCAGGATAGAACAAATGTCTCCACATCGGGTCGCAGCTTGCGCTCGAACTGTCTCACAGCTTCAAGTGTTTTATAGTTATCAAAGTTCTCCATACCATCCGGTTTGCCCTGCAATACTTGGAGCCAGCTCCACTCTACATCAATGATATGAAAAAACGTTTGCAATATATTGCCTACCCCGCCTGTTCGAGGCCGAAGCAGCTCTTCAAGCGGTACATCCTCACACCACTGAAACCATTGCTCACGCACGATCCAGTTATAACGAAAGAAAGATTCCATTTAACCATTCTCCTTTACTACTCATGCGTTTTAAGAGTTTTGATCAGTTCCAAATTGGCAAAAGTCTTGTCCGAATGTTCACGGTCTCCGTAAATCCCGCTAATCTGATCAAATCCCGATTTGGTCCAAAATCGTAATGCAGGCCAATTTTTGAGTGCCACGTTGATTCTGATTTCCTTATAACCAAGCTCGGAAAATAATCCAGTTAACGCATGTATCATTTCTTGTCCATAACCTTGCTTCTGAGTCCCACTATGGATATACAAAAATTCGAGGTAAACCGAATCCTCCATGGGGTAGCCATGGTACAGGCTCAACACACCTATACTTTCGTTTTCCTGAATCGTACGAATGGTCTGAATTCGGTAGTTCTCCAGTCTTCCCCCAGGAGGAAGATTGCCTTCTTCAAAGCACGTTCTCACATAATCCGGCTCATGATCTCGTCCGTCCCATTCCTGCACGTATTTACTCGTATCAACAATGGATTGGATATCGAAAATCTCAGATTCTTTCAAATCGGAAATGAAAAGTCGTTCTGAATTCCATCCTGTTGGAATCTGTTTCATATCATCACTCCACTCTATTCGTGCCTTCTATCATAACCCATGATATGGTAAAAATAAAAGAGCCGCGATCATCGCAGCTCCCTACTCTTTTTGCTTCGTCATTCTCTTCTTTACATAGAGTAAAACATGAATTCCAGCGTATATAAACAGGACATTAAACAGATAAAGAAGAGCATTCACATATACCGTGGAAAGGAACCAAATCGTATCATCAGGTTTCTTATAGTGATAATCAGTGAAAAATCGCAAAGGAAAACCATACTCTGTTCGTAAAGTCCCCTCCGTATAGGCCGTTCCTGGAATAAAGATCACAGCTAACACGGCAATCCAAGCCGAAAGATTAAATATTCTTTTATTAAACGTCAATTCATCTCATCCATTCATTACATTTTCGCTATCAACCACATTCGCAAACATGCTCAGAACCGAATTGTGGTGTTCTATTATCTGCTCAGCTTGAAGAATGTTGGAATTCCATGTGCTGTGAGCATCACGAACTAAGGTTACTGCATAGCCAAGGCTACTTGCTCTGCGACAAGTCGTATCCACGCATATTTCCGTCTGCATGCCCGTCAGAATAAGATCCGTCACTCCATTTTCTTGTAATTTCAAATTCAGATCTGTTTCGTGAAATGAATCCGGTGTCTGCTTTTCAATGACAAGGTCACCAGTAATCGGCGCAATGGACGGATGAATCGCCCAACCTGCCGTTCCACGTTCAAGGGGACTCCCTGCTCCTTCGCTATGTTGAATGTAGATGACGGAGTGACCTTTTTGCCGAGCCTTGGCAATGACGTGTTGTATTCTCTGAAGCAATAAGTCCCCTTGATATACGGGATCTGATTCATCGAACATGGCTACCTGAACATCGATTACAAGAAGTGCACAGTGGGTTGGCATCTAATTTTCCTCCTGAAAAATAATATTAAATCAGCACTTGATATAACTAGGTCTTCCGTTTTCGCACCTTTAACAAACCTTCCATTCCCAGATCGACCAGTACAAACAGTATAGCAGCCATGACGCCAAATAAAGTCAAGATTAATGTCTCTTTGAAATTCAAAATTTCTTCACCAGCACCCATGAGCAAATAATAGATATACATCCCTAGTACTCCAGCACATCCATAGCCAAGTATCCTCGTAGTTAGATACAAGACATAATTGGCGAATTGAATTCGGCTCAACAGATAGTCCAGCAATAGGGATAAAGGTAGACCGATAAATAAGATCAGGGGAGTCGCAAATACAAAATAAGCAATAATATAAAAATCAAAGCTGTAGGATTCATTCATGGATATTATACTTGCAATTAAAGTAAAACTAATGATGGTTAGAACAGTCGTCAGCAGCTTTCTTCCAATGTTCATCTCACCACTCCCATTAGGTTGCCTGTATTCGTTTAATGTTCCTATGCATCAGATTTTGCCGGTTGCCATCCGATTTCTTGGGACCATATATGAGCCTTCTCTAATATGTTCCACACCATCGGTCCTTTGCCTTCCACGTATTTTGGACGCTGGTCCTTGTATAATGCCATAAGCCGGTGCTTCTCTTCTGCATATTTCAATCGATCCTCTGGATGTACTCTCAAATAATCTCTAAAAAGCAAGTTCATCTGCTCAGAGAAACTCCCTGCTTGTCTTATGTGTACATGTGTTCTCCTGCTTCCTGGTACTTCACGAAAATACCGCTTGGTTTTATCCGGATTTTCTTCTCTATATACGAAGCCGGCCGCTTCGATTTCTTGTTTGTAGTTAGGCAATTCTTCGTGATTGGATACGGAAATTTGTATATCTATGATCGGTTTGGCATCCATTCCGACGATGGAAGTTGATCCGACATGGTCAATTCGTACAGCCGTCTCTCCCAACGCCTCTCTTAATCTCACCCCGGTTTCGAAAAACATTTGCCTCCAAGCAGGATTATATGTTGCAATTCTCCATTGATCTTCCATGTAGTCCTCCCTTCAATTTCATTAAATATAGTTTCTATCATCGTTTCTCTGTACATCTCTATAAACCAAGTGAGATGCTTCCTCTCCAGAAAGAAAACCTAATTTTGTATATAAATAGTCAGCCTTATTTCCTATAGTAACGAACAAACGAATGGTTGGAGAGAAGCCTTCCAGTTGAGAAATCGCCTTGTATAACATATATCTTCCCAAACCCTGATTACTATAGGCCGGCTTAACCACTATATCATAAACAAGTGGCATATCCTCCCACATCGAAATCAAACAAAATCCAACGACCTGGTTCGTCTTTTTATCTATTAAGACCGATGATGCATTCAACAGCTCATCCTGACGGTTATGTTCAAAATAATAACTCACGTCATTCCGATATGTATCCAGACTTCCTTCATCCATTCCTCCACGATATGATTCGTTCATGACTTGAACCATGCTTGGCAAATGCTCCAATTTGGGTTTAATAGAATTAAAATCAGTATGGAGGTCATTTTCAATCTTCTCTGTAGTTCTAATCATACATTTCCTTGTGTTTAACACTTCGAAACCAGCCGACTTCAACACATCAATATGTTCGGCCAGAACATTGTAAGCATCTACCTTTGACTGATTCCCTGAATTTTGAATGGCATAATTCTTTAAGAAATGAACCATATCTACAGTCAATGTAGACGGAGGAATCATGAAGAAAGATCCGAGCTCACTGCTTGTCAAAGAAATCCCGCCCACTCGTTGATTGTCTTGATAGATCCAATAACAATCTCTTGCGTCTAGCATCATTTCTTGAAGTGATGCCCAGCTGGGTCTAAACCAGACATTCTTTCTATACGTCGCAAAGTACTTGGCATAGCTAGTTGGATTCGCTGCGACTAACGAATATGAAGTATTATCATTCATTGCTTTCTCCCTCTCATTACAACTTAAACATTCTCAGTGGTTTATCCAAATGCAGTGTTTTATGTATTCTATTCATAGCATACAGCTACATAATACTAAACAAGTGCTACTACACTTTTGTTTGAGAAATGACGAGAATTCACAAAAAGAGAGAAGGAACAAAAGTCCCTCCCCATACCTTTTCAAAGATAATCGCACTTAAATTTAGAAAACTCAGCCACAGAACCTTCGCCACTAGCGTATAGACCAATGAGCACCCCTGTAAATCCCCCGGCAACTTCCGAGGAAAGGTATTTCGTCTGTGCAGTACCTAAGTGGATGTCCTTGCCATTTGCATGAATCAGGAAGCTGTAGCGTTCATGGCTTGCCTGTATAACCAATGTGGCCTGGTGATCACTTCCCAATTCCACTTCATTTTCGACTGATTTGATATCCCCAATATTCAGACGCTCAATCACCTTATACCCACCCTGATCTTCTTTGCGAATGGCCAAGTCATAATGGTGCTGTTCATCCATGTAGATGGTGATGCCTGCCTCTCCATTCGTAAGACTAACATCAACAGAGATGGTCGCGTCAAAGTCTTTTTGACGTAGGCCAATGAATGTCGGGGATGCTGGAACATCCAGTGTCACTTCGGTTCCTTTTAACTTTATTTCGCCTTGCTCTAACAAATAATTTTCTGTATTGGGATGACGAAGATAACACCAGTCCAGATTCCAATCCGTGTTCTCAAACGTATAACTTTTCTTCTCTTGTTGAATGACTTTGTCAGAGATACGATCGGTTTCAAAGCTCATAAGCGTAGTACCTTGATGCCCTGCCGTAAACCAGCCTTCCTCATCAAAGGTAACTGGCGTCAGGAATACTTCCCGACCGAGATGATGATAGGTAAGCCATTGTCCAATCTGACGGAATCCCAAATGGAAGATCCACCAATTGCCTTTCTCATCCTGAATCAGGTCGCCATGACCAACCCCCTGCAGTTCGTAACCGCCCAGATTACGGTTGGTCAAAACAGGATTTTTGGCATAGGGCTCGAAAGGACCGGAAGGAGAATTTCCACGCGCATATGTGACCATATGACCGTATTCGGTTCCGCCTTCAGATGCCATGAGGTAATAGTATCCATTGATTTTATACAAATGTGGGCTTTCCAGATAACGTCCGCCTGATCCTTGCCATACTGAACGACTGGGGGTCTTTTTGTTACCCGTTTCAATGTCAATCTCACACTGAACGATCCCCCCGATCCCTTCATCGTCGGTCCCGTTGCTCATAAAGAAGGCCTTCCCGTCTTCAAAATATAAATCCGGATCGATTCCCCCTTGATCCACAATAATTGGTTCTGACCACTCCCCGTAAATATCGTCAGTCCATATATAGAAATTCTGACGCGTGGTGTCATTGGTTGTGGTCATATAGAATCGCCCGTTATTGTATCGAATTGTAGGGGCGAAAACTCCACCGGAGCTGCTTACGGTCTCCAGATGAATCTGGCTTTTTCGGGTTAAACAATGACCGATTTGCGTCCAGTTCAATAAATCTTTGCTTTCAAAAAGCGGGACACCCGGAAAATACTGAAAGGAACTGCACACCAGATAATACGTGTCATCCACCTTGCAGATGCTCGGATCTGGATAGAATCCTTTAATGACCGGATTATTGTATTTCATTTGAGCCACCCCATTTTCTATAATTCACATATTTAAGAATCCAGCATCATAAGCAGATAAAAAAATTAAACACTATCGTAAACATACTTTCAATGCGTTAGAGTTGAAGAGTCCAGTTAATTTCATTAAATGAATATATATATGATTTCAATAGATCCGGTTAGGAGATTGTTAAAGATGATCAAAGCGAACGGAGAAGCAAAATTCATACCGTTATACGAAGCACTGGCAAGCGAGGTTAGATGGAGAATCATGGATTTGATTGCAGATAGCGAAATGAATGTAAAGGACATAGCCGCTGCGTTAGAACTTAGCCCCTCCATCGTTACAATGCACATCCGCAAGCTTGAGCAAGCCGGACTGATCGATAGCCGCAGGATACGCCTGAATGGAGGCACGCACAAATTATGTTTCCTCAAACAAAATAATATCGAGATTGTACTACCATCCGCCAATCGGACAGCAAGAATTAGAGAACAGACAATTTCAGTGGGTCACTATACTGCATTTGAGGTCCATCCCACCTGCGGTCTTGGGACGCATGAGAAAGAAATCGGTGTTTGGGATGACCCACGCTACTTTCTTGATCCTGAGCGGGTGCACGCTGCCATCCTCTGGTTTGGAAGGGGGTATGTCGAATACAAAACGCCTAACTATATGCTTCCCGATCAGACTGCTAGCGCCATTGAAATTTCAGTGGAAATGGCTTCTGAAGCTCCGGGTTTACGAGATCATTGGCCATCGGACATCTTATTTACGTTTAACGGGATTTCGCTTGGAACCTGGACAAGCCCCGCTGACTTCGGACGAGCTGCTCGAGGCAAATATACACCAACATGGTGGCACCGCAATGTGAATCAATATGGATTATTAAAGACGATTCGTGTTGATGACTCGGGTACGTATATGGATGGAGAACGAATGTCGGACGTGACGATAGAGGATATCAAACAGGAGGAACCATTCTGGACGCTTCGTTTCACGGTTGACGAGGAGGGGGCTAACGTTGGGGGATTAACACTCTATGGTTCCGGGTTCGGCAATCATGACCAGGATATTGTCATACGCGTACAACGCTAATCTTTCTTTATGTAGTAAAGAATAATCCCGTTCTTCTCTTCAAAATATATACCCCATTTGAATGAACGGGATACAGCTTAACGCAGTTAAAGACGCTTTCTATACTCAACCCCATGAACATGAATTAGCACGTTCTGTACTGCCAACTTTTCAAAAAAATCCAACATATCCCCAAAGGGATTTTCAAAATACGTAATCAGGTGTTTATAGTTTGTAGTGGATTTCAAAAAGATATAAAAAAAATAAGGGTCCATGTTTCCCACATCATCCTTACTGCCGAGAGAAACCTCCAACGTTTGCCCTGTTACTGCATTCTCGAACATGCAATGCTCTCCATGAACATCGAAATGCCATTTTCCACTCAAATATTCTTCACCGTTTACAACTTCTTCGTTAGAAAGCAAGTAGTACGCTCCATCGATAATCTTTTCCTTTTCAGCCTGGCTGGTTTCCGAGATCAATTTATCGATCAGTTCTTGTGCAATTCTTTTGTACGTGTCCATCGCTTCCAATAATGTATCTGTTGTTTCTTTGGTTAACGCGTGCATTTCTTACCTCCAGCCTGTAACGGTTGTCTTGAAATCCCTTCAATATAGCCCTATGTTTATATTTATTCCTTTGTACTAAATGTCTGAATATACTTTCTGGTATCATCTCTGAATGTTTCCGTATAATGATTATTTGTAAAATCTTTTAACACCTTTCGCCAGAACGCTAATGCAGGAGTGTTACTCTCCATCTGAGCAAGTGCCCAATCTGCTTTATATAACTCAAATGTCTGCATCGCAGCAGCATATCCAACTCCACTTCTTCTAAACTTCTTCAGGATCATAAAATCATAGATTACATGTGTAGGATCTGGATCGGTATCTAAATTTTCAAGAAGTACAATAACAAAGCCTGCTATAGTACCAGAAATCATAATAAAATATGGCCTCCACCTGTTATCACCTTCCCAAATGAAGTCAATATTCACATCGTATTTGCCTTCTTGATTGATATCCTCGCTTGTAAATTCGCTGAAATCATAATGGTACAGTTGATACAGATTCGATAACATATTTTTCTCTACCGACGTTACTGGAATAAGATCTACTATCATTTAATCCCTCCCATAACTCTTTAATTTCTCACGTCTGAACATTGATTCTCCAACGGATAGAGCTATTAACGGCTCGAACGCATCGCCTTTACATGTTTTAAACTACTATCATTTAAAAAGTCTTTATATTCTTCCGATTCAACAGCGTAGATCGCCACTTTTCCTTGTGAATTATGATGAATGCCCCAACCATAACGCTTACCCAACGAAGAAGTGCGAAGACAGGGTTGTCCCTTGGAGAAAAACTTGGTTCTCTCTAATGATCTTTGTTCATCGGGAATATCATTGCGCTGTGCGAATACTTCAAACATCTTGCGTATATTGATAAGGATTGTTTGTTATCATTTCATACTGTAGAACTGGAACGGTTTTGCCGCCATTTTTGGCTTTGGGGATCTCTGCCACTTTAACAGGACAATCTTCTGCTACTGCAATAAAAGTTTCATAATAGTTCATGTCTTTCATCAATATATCCTCCCATCTTTTTATTAAAATATGGATACGAATATACAATCAAATTTGGACTCGTTTTATAAATATTTCTTAAAAGCCTTGCTGGATTCCCCATCGTACCCTAACTTCGTATAAAAGCCATGTGCCTCGTATCTGGATGAACCGCTGGTGAGAAACACCTTTATACAATTTTTCTGTATGCAAACATTCTCTATATACTTCATAAGTTCAGATCCATATCCCTGGCTCTGCACATGCTCCGTAATGATAACCCGCTCAACTACGCCAAACGGTCTATTCTCCACCAATGCATCCAGACAAATATGTAAATGCGCAGTCCCGATCACCTGATTACCAACTTCGTAAACAAATAAGAAGCTGCTGGGATTATTCCTTACTTCTTCAATCCGCTCCGCCAGTACCTTCGTATTCAGGTTGTTCGGCAATAATTCTTTGTACAACTTTTCAATAACTTCGACATCCCTGGCTTCGGCCTCTCTAATCATCATGTTCCACCCTCAACTTAAATCGTAACTTAATATGACCTCAAATCAACTCACGCTCAAATGCTGACTACGTCCATCATAACCCAAAAAGTGGTATATGCGAACAGTTCCTTCCTCCTTTTCTCACCTGCTGATTAGTGCTCTTTCCTTACAGACCCAGAACAAAAAACCACGGTTTCCCGTGGTCCATCATTCCATTATGCTCTATCCTACACCGACCCACTTACCAGTTTTCCTTCAAACCATACCGCTTGACGCGCAGACCTTCTGGCAACTGCCTCTGCCGAGCAGCTGGCTTCTACCAGTACAAAACTGGCCGTATCCCCTAACTTCGGCCATACCTGTTGCCCCTCTGAATCCAGTGGGGTGATACCACTTGTGACAAATGCAAGCGATTGAGACAAGGACCGTTCATCGTTATACCCGTACAATTCGGCGAAACGGCCCGCTTTTTCCAGTTGATCTCCATTACCAAAAGGAGACCAATGATCCGTCAAACTGTCTGTCGCCAGCTTCACGTTCACCCCATGTTGATGGAGCATCGGAAGTGGCATCATCATTTTACCGATAGGCACGGTCGAAGCCACGCTCATACCAAGGGAGGCCATTCGCTTGGCCATGTCTTCCGCTTCCTGCTGCTCCGCATGAGCAAACCAGAATGCATGACTCACGGTAACTTTGCCCTGAATCCCCGCTTCTTCAGTCAAATCAGCCAATTGCAATAATGTTTGTTTACCTGATTCTCCAGCTTCATGCAGATGAATATCGATGCCTGCCTTATACTGAACAGCCAGTTCGACCATTGCATTTAGCGATTTCTCAATATGCCCGTCCACGGCGTGAGGATCAAGTCCACCTACATGAGTGCTCCCTTCTGCCATGGCTTGACGCATCAGTTCTACCGAATTAGAGCGGAGCAGCCCATGCTGCGGGAAAGCGACGATTTCAGAGGAGATTTTGCCAGAAAATGTTTCCAATGCCTGCTTCGTCGCTTCCAGCCGTTTCAACCCGCTGACCGGCTCAATATTGCAATGAGTGCGCACATGGGTGGACCCATACCCCTGAATCAAGGTCAGAATACTTTCTGCTTGACGCTTCGCATCGGGTAACAGCTTGGGCAGCAATACTTTCTCTTCTTCGATACGTTCGAAAATGCTGGAGATGCGTCGAACCGCTTTCCATGGTGCATCGTAATACGTTTTATCCAAATGAATATGGGCTTCCTCGAACGAAGGCAGTAGCAGAAGTCCTTTACCATCAACCTGCGGCAACTCGCTTGTTAATTCCGAATCCCCATCCATAATAGCTGCAATGACTCCATCTTCAATCCGCAGATGACCAAGGTTTGTTCGGGTGCCAGTTACCTGCCCGTCTTCCATTACATAACTTTGCTCTAATGATACGTTAGTTAACCAATATTCCTGCTTCAGCATGGTCACTCCCTCTTTCCACTCGGTCTATGTGGTCAATGGTACCATAGGACTTCATTCAGCAAAAATAGTTAAAACGTTGGTAATCCATACGATTATCGTTTAGATATTGTTGGACTTCCCCATTAGCATACGAAGTGTAATATATCCAAAAATTTGAATCACAAATACAATAGCCACAAATTCAACTAGAATGCTGTTGCCTGCACTTAAATCAGTCATGATATCCTTCAAAATGAGGCCAGGCCGCTTCAGGACATCCCAGCTATTCCACCGATTAAATCGCCCAATGTATACCCCTAGACTGCTCAGGAGTAAAATAACACCTACAACGGCCATGCTGCTTAATTGGCTTAGTCGTTTATTTAACAATCCATGGATTTGATGTATCGAACAAATGGACAGCACTAAACCCAGTATAGCTACGACAAACGTCAGGGTGAGACTATACCAAAAATCAATATTAACCCAAAACTTAGTTTCCCCTTGAGGATCAAAGTATCTGAATGCATGCAAAATTTCTGTGAAAAGATATGCTGAATTCGGTAGAAAGAATAGCCAGCCTGCACACATCACTCCAACCAATGCGATACTCATTCTTGTAAGTTTTTTATGGCATACATAACGAATCGTAGATGAGATGATAAATGGAACCCATGCTAAGAAAATGTCCCACGTTAAAAATTGATACATGTTCGTGTTTGTTTTGGTACGAAAGTAGACAGCACCAAGTAGACAACCTATGGTAGCAACGATTAAAACACTACTCATTTTTAAATAAATTGTATTTTTATTATTGTTCATTTCTTCGCTTCGATTTCCCTTTCCTTGTTAGTATGCCTGAGCAGTCCCAATCACCTGATCATCGATTTCATAATATGAACCGTGAATACGCCTTCCTAGTAATCCACGTCCATCATAACCCAAAATGTGGTATATGCGAACATCTTATGATCGTTTGGGCAAGTGACCGGAACAGCTCTCAGACAATCGTTATTATTTTAACGAATCGACCACACTCTATTTGACGAAGTTCAACGTGTCAGTCATCGTAACGAAGCGTAGACACCATATTCCCTTGCTCTGTGAGCCTTTGCGCATCATTCTGCAGGTTTTTACTGGAATAAGACGGCTGAGGTTCGTTAGATTTTACATGTCACGCTATTCCTCACAATAAGGTGTAGGAGATTCGTTAGCGCCATCTTCCAGAAGGAAAAGACCAATTTCCGCGATATTTTCGTTTATCCTCCATTCTTCTATCAATAGAGAATGCAAAAACAGGCACTAGAGAGTGCCTGTACATAGTTAGAACTGAGCGAAGCCTTGGCCGTAGGAGTCTACCGCTTCGTTTTCATATAATTAATCAAAAATTAAAACGCGCATGCCCGCCATCGGTCACGCCTTCAATCTGTTCAATGTCCAGCAGTCTTCGCTTCATTTCCAGTCCTCCGCGAAAACCGGTCAGCTTGCGGTTGGCACCGATGATGCGGTGACACGGCAGCAGTACCGGAATGGGGTTGGCTCCATTGGCGGCCCCAACAGCTCGCACCGCAGAAGGTCTTCCCACCGCAGCAGCAATGTCGCCATAGGTTCTTGTCTCACCATAAGGAACACGACCCAGTTCTGTCCATACCTGCTGTTGGAATGTTGTTCCGATCAGATCAAGCGGGATTTCATCTGTGAAAGCCACTTTGTCTCCGGCAAAATAGGATTGTAGCCAATCCATCATACCTGTCTGCTTCAACGCTGCTTCATTCTCTTCGAGCTCCACTCCAGGTGCAATTCGACCAATCCAGCTGCCCCAATCCTCCAGGGTTTCATTGGGCATAATGACCCTGCATAACCCTTTTTCGGTTCCAAGCAATACCCACGGACGACCGTCCAGCTCCATTTTTGTCCACATGATGCTCTTTCTCATACGTCTATCGTCCTTTCCCTCGTAGGTTTTATCTGATTTCTTTTCACGTTATGCACACATACTACACACGAACCGGTTTCTTCGATTTTCGTTTCATACTGCGGATGATCTGTTTGGTCTCCGAATCAACACGATAGGACTCCGTTATTTTCTGAAGAGCCTTATTATACGTAAAGTCGTCCAAAGAATTGTCCTGCAAATAACGCAGCGTGGCTTCAGGCTGTTTCACATAAGCGATGGAGATGGCCCAGGCCACTGCCATTTTCACATAATAACCATCATGACGAATGCGATCTAATGAGATAAGAACTTCGCTGATATATTTTTCTTCCATATAAAAGTTCAACAGCATCACAACACCGAAGCGAATGTCATACTCCTGATTGGATACCAAATAGGGCTGCAAGAATTGCCACACCTGATCCAGATGTGCCTTCGTATATTTCAATCCACCGCAGAAGCTGTCGCATACGGACCAGTTATCTATTTTGGGGACAAACCAGGCGATATGATGCAGCAATTCTTCAATATCTGCTTGAGCATGACCGATGACCATCGCTTGCAGCATGACTTCTTCAAAATAATCATCATCAGCGGTTTTTAGATAGGCTCGCCAGTCCTCTTTGACAATTTGTTTCGCCATCTTGCGTATTTCAGGCAGTCTCACACCTAACAGATTCGTGATATTCGGAATGAGCGCAGCCGAGAATTTCTGATATTCCGGTTCGACCAGAGATAACAATTGTGTTCTTACAACCGTTTCCACATGTCTCCTCCTCATCGGGTTTTCTACATCAAGTATATCCCGGCAGCATTCATTTGTAAGCCCATATCGAATGTTTTAGCAAGATTACAATATCCATTTCATGTGGTCGCTGTTTAACTGCCATCCCATTTCGTTTAAGAATACGGAGTTGAACCCATCTAGAAAGGAGACTACATATGAACCGATCCCATCCCAAAAAAGATTTTTCGGTTGAAGAGATTACGGAGCTCCTTGTGCAATTTGTGCAAACTCAAAACCTGACCGAATTTTATAAATGGGCCAAAGAGCTGCATCCATACGACCTTTCTCTCATATATAAAAAGTTCCCTGAACAAGAGACGAAACGCTTCCTGCTCTTATTCAAGCCTGACGTTCTCGCCGATATGGCAGAAGCCCTCACGCTTCAAGAACAGGTACATCTATTCGAACAATTAGGCCCGGAACGCACCCTTGAAGTCATGCAGCAGATGGACAAAAGTGATCTGATTCGCTTCATGCATGATCTGCCTCTCAAACGCAGGGAAGAACTGTTGTCTACGATGAACCTGGATCACTCTTCGATTATCCGCGCCGTGTTGAACTATCCACCGGAGACGGCAGGGCGAATCATGACCGATCGTTACCGCACCCTGTTATCACATGAAACAGCAAAAGAAGCGCTAAGAGAATCGCAGGCATCGCTGCTCATTCCAGCAACCAGTTACCTGTATGTCACGGATGATGAAGGCAAACTGGTCGGAGTCGTGAGTTATCAATCCCTTGCTCAGGCAGATGATAAGACCAAAGTGGAAGAGCTGATGACGCGGCGTGTCATCCATGCAACCGTCGATATGGACCAGGAAGAAGCTGCACAGCTGTTGCAGCGTTATGAGTTCATGGCTCTGCCTGTCGTGGATGAGAATCGCAGATTATGCGGCGTGATCCAAATGGATGATGTCATTGATATTATTATGGACGAGGCCAGTGAAGACATCGCCAAAATGGGTGGCGGCAGCAAAGACATCGATTTTGATACCAAACCGCTGGTTGCTGTCAGACGTCGCCTTCCTTGGCTGATTTTACTGTTATTCATCGGACTGATCTCGGGAAGCATTGTGGATTTTTTCGAGGACACACTGAATCAGGTTGTGGCCCTCGCGTTCTTCATGCCCATGATAGCCGGCATGACGGGGAATACGGGGACACAATCCCTCGCTGTCGTTGTGCGTGGACTGATTGGACGCAAGCTGGACAAGGCCACAGTGCTCGCGCTGATTGGCCGGGAGATTAAGGTAGGCCTACTGATTGGACTTGTATGCGGCTTGATGATTACGGTCATCGCCTATTTCTGGCAAGGCGACTGGCTGCTTGGAGCGATTATCGGCGTATCGCTCTTCTTCACTCTCGTCATCGGAACACTGACCGGCACTTGCATTCCCCTTCTGCTCAGTCGTTTCAAAGTAGACCCTGCGGTCGCCTCCGGCCCATTAATTACAACGCTGAATGATATTTTGTCGTTGTTTATCTATTTCGGCATCGCAACCCGCTTTCTGGATGCCTTGATGTGAATATCGAAAAAAACAGAAAACAGACCTAATCCGGCGGATGATGGTCTGTTTCTGCTTTTTCATTTGTTGTTTCGAAGTATCCTTTTCATCTAGCCTTCCGATGCATCCAAAGGAATGTATTACGGAGAACTCTGCCTCCACCCACATTACAACACCGGATTATGCCGATCTTTTGTTTTTGTTATAAATGTCAAACGCTACCGCCAGCAGAAGTACCAATCCCTTGATCCCTTGCTGCCAGTCAATACCCAGACCAATGAGGGACATTCCGTTATTCAGAACCCCCATGACCAGCCCGCCGATAATGGCGCCAAATACCGTTCCGATGCCGCCAGAAGCGGAAGCTCCGCCAATAAAGCAGGCTGCAATGGCATCCAGCTCGAAGTTGGTACCGGCTCTTGGTGTCGCTGCATTCAACCGGGCCGCAAAGATCAGTCCGGAAATGGCGGCCATCACGCCCATGTTGACAAATACCCAGAAGGTCACTTTTTTCGTTTTGACCCCGGATAAGCCTGCAGCCTTCTCATTGCCTCCGAGCGCGTAAACATGACGACCCATAACAGTACGATTCATGACAAAGGAATAGACGATGATCAATACAAACAGCAGAATCAGAATATTCGGAATGCCTGCGTAGCTCGCCAGCATAAACGTAAACAGATTCGTAACCGCAGCCACCACCACCAGCTTGAGCAGGAACAGCCCCTGAGACACCACCTCAAAACCGTATTTTCGCTGGGAACGTCGTTCGCGCAATTCATTCACAATATACCAGACCGTGAGCACAAGACCGACGATGATGGAAACAAGACTGAGGCCTGAAAATTGGATATCCGGCAGGAAGCCTGAGCTAATTTTCTGGAATCCGCCCGGAAATGGTGAGATGGACTGGCCTTCCAGCACAATCATTGTCAAACCGCGGAAGAGCAGCATGCCCGCCAGGGTTACAATAAATGCCGGAATTCGCACGTATGCGATCCAGAAACCCTGCCACGCCCCAATTAATGCCCCAACCACGAGTGAGGCAATGACCGCCAGCCAGGCTGGAAGCTGCCAATCAACCATCATGATCGCGGCAACCGCCCCGACAAAGGCGGCAATCGAACCTACCGACAGATCGATATGTCCGGTAATAATGACCAGCACCATCCCAATGGCCAGTACAAGAATGTAGCTGTTTTGCAAAATCAGATTGGTAATGTTGATCGGCTTGAGCAGCAACCCGCCCGTCAACACCTCGAACAACAGCATAATTACAACCAACGCGATAATCATGCCATACTGGCGTATATTGTTTTTGAACAGTCTAGTTAACATTTCCATGCTTCCCGCCTCCTGACTTGGTCATATATCTCATCAACGTTTCCTGCGACGCTTCTTCCCGGTTGACCTCCCCCGTAATTCGCCCGGCATTCATCACGTAGATTCGGTCACACAGGCCCAGTACCTCCGGCAGTTCGGACGAAATCACCAGGACACCCTTGCCCTCTGCGGCAAGCCGATGAATAATCGTATAGATTTCGAATTTGGCGCCGACATCGATGCCGCGCGTTGGTTCATCCAGAATAAGAATATCCGGCCCGGCAAATATCCATTTGCTGAGCACTACCTTCTGCTGGTTACCGCCGCTCAGATTGCCGGTTTTCTGCAAAATGCTCGGCGCTTTGATATTCATGCTTTTTTTCATCTCTTCGGCAACAACTACTTCTTCACGCTCGTTTACAACGACGCCCCGAGTCAGCTTGTTAAGACCCGTCAGCGAAATATTGCGCTTGATATCATCCATTAAAATGAGGCCATACTCCTTGCGATCCTCTGTCACGTAGGCAAAGCCATTCTGAATGGCTTCTGTTACGCTGTTGTTCTGAATGGGTTTGCCATCTTTAATGAGCTGTCCCGTGATGTTGCGTCCATAGGATTTGCCAAAAATACTCATAGCCAGCTCTGTGCGTCCGGCCCCCATCAGACCGGCAATGCCTACGATCTCTCCTCGTCTGATGTTCATGTTGACCTGATTCAGCACCTTGCGATCAGCATGATGCTCGTGATAGACCGTCCAGTCCTTCACCTCCAGGATGACTTCACCGATGTTCGCATGGCGCTCCGGATAACGGCTGGTGAGATCACGGCCTACCATTCCACTAATAATCCGGTCTTCAGTTACGTTGTCCTTCCTCATATCCAGCGTCTCAATCGTTTTGCCGTCCCGCAAAATGGTTACTGAATCCGACACCTTCGACACCTCATTCAGCTTGTGAGAAATCAGGATACAGGCAATGCCCTGCTTCTTGAATTCCAGCATTAATTGAAGCAGATTCTCGCTGTCATCCTCGTTCAAGGAAGCGGTGGGCTCATCCAGAATGAGCAGCCGCACCTTTTTGGAGAGCGCTTTCGCTATTTCGACCAGCTGCTGCTTGCCCACACCGATATTGGATACAAGCGTATTCGGATTTTCGGTCAGCCCTACCTTGCCCAGCAATTCCCGGGTACCCACATACGTTTCCTTCCAGTCAATGATGCCCTTGCTGGCACGTTCGTTGCCCAGATAAATGTTTTCTGCAATGGAGAGGTAGGGAATAAGGGCCAGCTCCTGATGGATAATGACAATTCCCAGTTCCTCGCTCTGCTTGATGTCCCTGAATTCACATGTCTTTCCCTCAAACAAAATGTCTCCGTCGTATGTTCCATGCGGATATACTCCGCTAAGCACCTTCATCAGCGTCGATTTGCCTGCACCGTTTTCACCGCATAGCGAATGAATTTCGCCTTCTCTGACCTTGAGATTGACGTTTTCCAGCGCTTTGACGCCAGGGAAGGTTTTGGTGATTCCTTTCATCTCCAGAATAATTCCGGCCATGGGACCCGCTCCTTTCACTCGGTTATTTCAGTCCAATTTCTTCTTTGGTGTAATATTGACTGCCCACAATATCCTTCTCCACATTGGTTCGGTCCACTGAAATGGGATCAAGCAGATAAGCCGGAATGATCTTAATTCCGTTGTTATATGATTTATCATCATTCACTTCCGCCGGTTTCCCTTGCAAAATGCTGTTGGCCATCTCTACCGTCTGTTCCGCCAGCTTGCGGGTATCCTTGAATACAGTCTGGGTCTGTTCCCCCGCCACAATCGATTTGATTGATGCCAGCTCAGCATCCTGACCCGTGATCACCGGCAGCGGCTTGTTCGCTTTACCATATCCCACGCCTTTTAACGATGAGATGATCCCGATACTGATCCCATCATACGGGGATAACACCGCATCCAGATTGTCTCCCGAGTAATAGGCACTGAGCAGATTATCCATTCGTGATTGGGCCAAAGCGCCGTCCCAACGCAGCGTCGCAATCTGGGCCATCGTCATCTGCTTGCTTCGCACGACCAGCTTGCCTGAATCCATGTATGGCTTCAGGACAGACATAGCGCCGTCAAAGAAGAAATATGCGTTATTGTCATCGGGAGATCCGCCAAACAGCTCAATGTTGTAAGGTCCCTTGCCTTCTTTAAGCCCAAGTTTCTGCTCAATGTAAGAGGCTTGAAGCACACCCACCTTGAAATTGTCGAATGTGGCGTAATACGTTAAGTAAGGGGTGTTGCGAATCAGGCGATCGTACGAAATGATCTGTATGCCCTGATCATGCGCCTTCTTGATCACGTCCGTCAGTGTATTGCCGTCCACGGAAGCAACCACCATGACATCCACACCCTTGGTAATCATGTTTTCAATCTGAGAGATTTGATTTTCGACGACGTCCTCAGCGTACTGCAAATCGGTCTTGTACCCCTGTTCCTGGAACAGGCGGACCATGTTTTCCCCGTCCCCTACCCAACGTTCGGAGGATTTGGTTGGCATTGAAATGCCGACATACCCTTTGGCCTTGCTGCCTGTCTCACTCTCGGCCAGATTGCAGGCAGAGAGGACCATAGTCATCACCAGAAGCCAGATGAACAGTGCTCCTTTTTTCATATGAAGTTCCCCTTTCCTCAAATCATACAGACTTGAACGAATTATAAGATAACGCTTACAATATGTCGGGTACATCCAAGCTGTAAATCCTGTCTGAACCCATCGTAGCATTCGGGAACAGTATGGTCTTTGCTGCATTTGAACTTTTTTTATAAAATTTCAACTTTTGATTACGCTCAATTAAAGCTTCCAGGTAACCTGGTTTGTTGTAAGACATCTGTAAACAAAAAAAGGATAGCCCTCCTTCATGGAAGTAGGACATATCCTCTTGATCCAATTTTATCTCTCTGTCTTTTCCTAAGATTGATTAGCTGTATCGTTGCTACTGCCTGTTCCCCCGCTTTTGCGATATTGTACAGGCGACATGCCCATCGTTTTTTTGAATGCGGTGCTGAAATAATGCTGCGTATCGTACCCTACCTGCTCTGCAATGTCGTGGATAGACCACGCTGTAGCATCGAGCAGTTGTACCGCCTTGCGGATGCGGGCATGTGTAACCAGAGTAACAAAGGAATCGTTCAGTTCTTTCTTGAGCACCCGGCCCAAATACACCGCAGATACATTCAGACGGACAGCGAGCGATTCCAATGTCAGCTCCCGATCCGCATAATTCTCTTGAATGAGCTGACGTGCCCGTCGAACCAGCGGAGACAATCGGGCTTCTCCAAATACTTTCTCACGGCATCGTCGATATGTGTCCGGCGCCTCCTCCAATGTCCCTGCGTGTTGCTCCATATAGGCATGAACAGCGATATTCAGGCAAGAACTGATTTTCTGCTCCATTATGGACTCAATCCCTTCCGGCGCCTTCTGCCATAGACATATGCCAATCAATCCATTCACTTCCCTGAACAGGACATGTGGAAGCTGTCCCAGTAATTCGTCAACAATATTCTCTGCTGCAAAAAGAAACAATTGGCGGTCACTCTCATGCATCACCGTCTGACGTGCTTCTGCAGCAGGCCAGCGGACGATTCCAATCTGTACAGGGGGCGCAGGTGGCAGACGCAAAAACGCGAGTTGCCCCGTCAGCTCCATCCCCCTGACTGAACCTTCCAGCCAATCCAGGCAAAAACGCTGGCGCAGCAGCGGGATATTCCGTTCAATCTGGTCGGCTGCCTGTTGCACATACGTGGTTCGCATATGTTCTTCATCCATATGCTGGCGCAGTCGCGCAAGGGCAGCATATAGCTGTTCTGCCTGAACTGGCTTCAATATATAATCCTCTACCCCAAGCCGAACGGCTTCTTGGGCATAAGCAAATTCATCATGTCCGGATATGATGAGACAGCGGCAATTCGGGCAATCGTCCTGAAGACGACGAATCAGCTCGATTCCGTTCAGAAAAGGCATATTCATATCAACCAGTACGATATCCACATTCAGGCTGGCAGCCAGTTCCAGCGCTTCCTCCCCGTCCTCTGCTTCTCCGGCAACCTCCATGCCCAAGGCCACCCAGTCGATTGAATCCCGTATGCCCTCACGAATGATCGGTTCGTCATCGGCAATCAGTACCTGGTAAAGCTTCTCCGCATGCCTGTTCTCCGTCGCAGTTAACGGAGCCGACCTTTTATCCTCTGCGGTGTTTATTGTCGTTGATATGAATTTCTTCATTCGCTCTCCTGCCCCCTTTCCCTATCAAATGACTGTCCTGCCGGAAGCTCTCTCAACAGCGGAAGAATGACTTGCACACAGGTACCCACACCTTCACTGCTGTCCAGCACAATGCCATATTCGATACCATAAACCAACTGTATACGTGCCTGTACGTTCAACATGCCGTAGCTTTTGCCAGCCTTTCCGGACAAGGATGCCGTTTCAAGACTTTCCAAAGGTGCTGCCAACAGCCCTTCCATCTCTGCAAGCCGCTCACTCGACATACCCACTCCATCGTCCTGAATCCGCAGCAGCAGTCTTCCCTGCTCTGTTTTGGCCTCCACCCGAATCTTGCCTGGCCCTCGTCTTCCCTTGATGCCATGATAAATCGCATTTTCAACAAGGGGCTGAAGCAGCAGCTTGAGTACGAACAAATCACGCAGATCGTCCGGAACGATTAGCTCGTATTGCAAGCGGTCACGGTACCGGGTCTGTTGAATTTGCAGATAACTGGTTATGTGCTCAAGCTCGGAATGCAGAGGAATGAAATCATCCCCTTTGCTGAGCCCGATGCGAAACAGTCTGGAAAGAGCGCCAACCATGTTCGATACATCGTCCGCTCCTTCCTTACGGGCCATCCAATGAATTGTATCCAGTGTATTGTATAGAAAATGGGGTTTGATATGCTCCTGCAAGCTGCGCATTTCAGCCTCACGCTTCTGTCGTTCCTTTAATTCATTCAGGGAGATGAGCTGACGGATCTGTGCAAGCATCCGGTTAAAACTTCTGCCCAGCATGCCAATTTCATCCGCCCTGTCGCTCCAGCGGCCCGCCCTGAGATTTCCCGTCTCCGCCCTGCGCATATAAGACATCAGCCGAAAAATGGGCTGCGCGATGGAACGCGAGAACCAAGAGGAGGCGCTCAGACCGAACAAACATACCACGAACACAAAGCTGACCACATAAAACTGGATCTGCCGCACTTCCGTAATCGATTCCCGTGCAGGAAATACACCCACCGTTCTCCAGCCCGTAAACGTAGAGGACTGGTACATGAATAAAAGCTCCTTTCCACCCGCCACAGCATTGAACGTCCCGCTGTCGCCGGATTGGAACCATTCCGCCGGAATCTGTTCTACCAAAGGGTGTTCAGGCATATATACGCTCCTCCCTTCCTCATCGGTTACCATCACATAACCTGATTTACCCAGGGTTACATTTCTGGCAGCCTGAGAGACAGACCGAAGCTTGAGATCAATCATAACAACGCCAAGTATACGTCCCGATGCTTCATCCGTTATGGAACGCGCAACAGATACAATCTCATTATCCTTGTACCTCACATGTGTGGTTATATTCCGATCCAGCGGCTGCCCCAGCACCGTAAAAATACCTGGATTTTGAGAAGCCTTCACATACCAGTTTTCCTGGGTGAGGCTTTGCTTCGATCGGGGGTACATCTCATTGCTGATATAGTCACCGCTTCCATTGACGAGAACGATTCCGGCGATCTCCGGATAAAGCGTCGTAAAACCCTGCAAGGTTTGCTTGATCCCATACAGCTTATCTTGTTCCGCTTCCGAATTTCCTTCCTGGCTGGATGAATCTGTGCGTGTATCTTTATCCGATGCCGTTTTTCCTTGCATAAAAGCATCCACGTTCCGATCAAACGCAATCAGATACGTCATGTTTTGCAGGTTCTCCATCTTGCTGTCGAGCGCTTCATTCACTTTGCCAATGAGCTGCATCGTATGCCCCTCAACCTGCCGCTCTACAATCCGTTCCACGGTCCAGTTCACCAGTACACCCAGTCCTACGGAAGGCACGATAGCAAATAGTAAAAACAGCAGCATTAACTGATAACGCAGCGGCATATTGCGTAAACGCAAACGTTGCAGTCTCCCCATCATTCGAATGCGTCTTGCTTCCCTGCCCCGGAAATTCTCTTGTGGATCAGCGTTATTTGGCATAATAATCATCCACATTCGTTCGGGTCACCACGGAAATTCCGGTATCCACCGTGACCGGAAGCGGTGCATTCTCATCCAGAGAGGATGGAGCGGGTACCGTCAACTGGTGATGCAGATGGAACAAATATTGAAGTGACCAATATCCCATGTTCCAGGTTCCCTGTGCGATGGTTGCGGAAATCGTGCCGCCCTTGATCATATCCAGTGTGGCTTTATTGGTATCGAAGGATATAAGTGCGAGCGAACGAGCCCCCTTCAAATTCTGTACCGCTTCACCCGCACCTGCTCCTCCGGTCGCCTCGGTCACGAAAATGCCAGCCAGCTTCGGATGAGCCTTCAGCAGCCTGATCGTTTCGTCTCTTGATACCATTGCGTCTCCATGTCCATCGGCGACTTCAACAATCTTCATCAAAGGATAACGCTGCTGAATCGTATCGCGAAATCCCTTTGTTCGCTCTTCATGATTCTGCTGTTCAGGAAGGGTCAGTACTGCAACTTCCCCTTCCCGAGCCATCAGTTCAGCCATTTTGTCAGCAGCCATCACGCCTGCCTTGTAATTGTCCGTCCCGAGAAAAGAATAGGCCCGACTTCCTGGTGCATCGGCATCGAACAACACGACAGGTATGCCCGCGTCCATTGCTTTGCTAATCACCGGAATCAGCGATTGCGGGTCGATGGCCGATATGGCCATTCCTGCTGGCTTGCGAGCAATGGCCTGCTCGATAACCGTCGTCTGTTCCTTCGCATCATACCGGGTAGCTCCGCGGTATTCCACGGTTACACCAAGCGCATCCCCGGCATCTTCGAAGCCTTTCAGGGGACTCTTCCAATATTCCAGTCCGGACTGGAAAGTAATCATCATGTAAGTTTCGCCAATATCTCCACGCAGCCCCCGGTCTTCCCAGGTACCATTCACCTGACCGGCGTATTCGAACCGAAACACATACAACACAAACGCTGAGATTAACAAAATATAGACCAGCAGCAGTTTTTTCATCCGTTCACTTCCTCAAGTCGTCTGTCAGCTATAACATTCTGCTTAAATTGTAAACGCAATCATATAAAAAGGAAACCGTTTTACCTATTCCGAATTCATCATTTTTTCCTGCTCTAATGCTAACTGCTGCAATAATGTACTATAAGATCATCCATTCTCATCGTATCATTCATGGAATAAGACGAGCCAGAAAAGAGGCGTTCACCATGAATTTTACTTCATTTTTGATCTATTGCATTGTCGTTACCTTCACACCAGGCCCCAGCAATATTGTGATTCTTTCTTCTTCGCAACAGGTTGGTGCTAAGAAAACGATGAAATATGTGTGGGGAGCCACACTTGCATTCGGGCTGCTGCTTGCCGCTTCAGCTTTTCTCAATCATGTTCTTGCTGGCATTTTGCCTGGCATTCTCCGTGTGATGCAGATTGTTGGCGGTCTATATATGGTGTATCTGGCGTATCAGGTCTACAAAATGGGTTCTACCGAAACAGCAACGAAGCAAGTTACCGGATTTTGGAACGGTTTACTCATGCAATTTTTGAATCCAAAAGTGGTTCTGTTCACGTTTACGGTCATCCCCAGCTATGTACTGCCATATTACGACAGTTCGCTATCATCGTCACTATTCGTGCTGCTCATTACCCTCATCGGTTTTCTGGCATACTCTAGTTGGGCCGTCTTTGGCTCCATGTTCAGAACGCTGCTGAATCGTCATCAAAAAGTACTGAGTATCCTTATGGCCCTCTTTTTGTTATACTCAGCCATTATGGTATCGGGAATCATATAAGGTACGGGAGGTGCGTAGCGCGTGGAATGTTTCAACTATAAAAAATCACAGGATGTACTGGCTCTATCCGCCAGCTTTACGGATTTCGCCTATAAAAAGCATTGTCACGAGGAATATGCGGTTGGAGTAACTCTGCGTGGTATTCAGCAATACCATCTGGACGGTCATTATCAGGCCTCCCACAAAAACGGCGTGATGTTATTCAACCGGGAACAGTCCCACGATGGAAGCTCCTATGACAAAGATGGTATAGACTATGTGATGCTTTACCTGAAGCCGGATTTGGTCGAAGAGATTCTCGGGAAAAAGGAATTGCGGTTTACCACTCCCATCGTCTATGATCCTCAGCTCGCACGAAGCATTCTGATGCTGAACGAGGCTGTTCAGCACGGACAGGATGAAGCGAGGTGCAGTGAATTGTTCTTTGACCTAGTGCAGTTGCTCTCCAAATCGGAAATGGAAACCAAGCTATGGCGGCCTCAGGACAATCTGGTCCGAAAAGCCAAGGAAATGATGTTTTGCAGCATTGAAGATGTGCTGAAATTGGACGACCTATGTGCTGAATTCAACATGTCCAAGTTCCAGTTCATTCGCGAGTTCAAATCACATGCCGGCATATCCCCTTACCAATTTTTCCTGAACTGCAAGGTAGAACATGCACGGCAATCCATTGAGAAACATAAGGATATCTACTCTGCTGTAGCCGAATGTGGATTTGTCGATCTGACTCATCTGAACAGACACTTTAAACGGGTATTCGGTATTACGGCGTATGAATATATGCTGCAACTAAATGAATTGAATTGATTTCCAACAGGTTAATAAAGCTCCATACAAACGAAAGAGCATATTTTTAGCCCTCTTACTTCCTATTAGGAAACAAGAGGGCATTATTTGTGTTCCGGGACATTTCCGATACTAATAAAAAGGCCCGATATGGGATGCTTTTTCGAACTATTGCTTGGGTTGTGGTCCTGTTGTTTTGTTATTTCAGAAAAGACTGGGAAATCTGTTTCGCTGTATCCATCATGACTGAGTCACCGGACATCACCGTTAAAATACTCGCTCTTGTATTCACGTCCATCTTCTTCAACACCTCTATCGTTTTGGCAGAATCCGTCTGGAACAATTTTTGGATAAGACGGGCTGCACTTGGGGAAGACATCTTGGAGAAGGTATGTACCAGTTCCTTGACCGATTGATTGGCTATGTTGCTGTTTTGCTTTTTGATTTGACGCTGAATAAGGGCAAGCTCATGATCGGTAGCCGAATTGCGAGGCTTCATTTGCACCGAAAGGTCGGCAACCCGGTCCGGGTCCATTTTGCTCCAAATTAGCGCTCTCTGTTCTGTGGACATCTCGGTCATCGCATACACAATCTCCAGATCGCTCAATTGAGCCAGTGCTGCAGCAGCTTTGCTTGGAGGCATATTGGCGTAAGTCTTGGCAATATCCTTGGCTGCAGCAATATGATTTGTTGACTGTACAGCCGGAATCGCTGAAGTTGTGGGAGTTGTGGTTTGTGACTGAACGGTTTGCTGTGCTTGCGACGATACTGTAGATGATGGTGATTGCGCTTGTCTGACTGGATTGGCAGATGCAACAGGCGGTGTGGCATGAATTCCAGCCACATTCTCCACAGCATGCAATACGGTGTTTTTGACAGAAGGGACCAGAAAAAATACTGCTGCTCCTGCAGCACCAATACAGATTAGGGCAATAAACCACCTTATCCCCGAAGATTTTTTCTTCGTTGAAGTTTTGGATGAACTCTTGGCAGGCTCAGGTTTGATTTTGTTATTAGATGTGTTGGCAGATGTTGTTGTATGAATAGATTGGACCCTATTCGACTGGCTCATCATGATCACTTCCCTCTCATTCTGAAGTAATCCCCAGTCTATACCTTCTTCATTAAAATTTGATAAGAAAATCGGATTACATTTTTTAATCTTTTCCAATTTGAATGTTGTACACTGGACTTGGTAATCTTAACCTACAAGCTCAATCTGGCTTCTCCAAATTAAAGGAATGGATCGATTTCCAATGAAAAACATATTGCTGATTGAAGATGAGAAAAACCTGGCTCGCTTTATAGAACTGGAACTGCAGCATGAAACCTACACGGTCAGTGTAGCCTACGATGGAAGACAGGGATTAGAACTAGCACTCGAAAAGGATTGGGATCTGATCCTGCTTGATCTCATGCTGCCGGGAATTAACGGGGTAGAGGTGTGCCGAAGAATACGTAATATCAAACAAACGCCCATCATCATGATTACGGCACGGGATGGTGTGATAGATCGGGTCATGGGACTCGACAGCGGAGCCGATGATTATATTCCCAAGCCTTTTGCCATAGAAGAGTTGCTGGCACGGATGAGATCCTTATTCCGCCGTTCCAACGCGGAGAGCAAGCAATCCTTGCTTGAATATCAAGGATTGCAGCTGGACCTGGAGGCGCGAATTTTTCAAAAATACGGAGAAATTGTTGAATTAACCAAACGCGAATTCGATCTGCTTGTCATCCTTATGCAAAACATTGGTCGTGTCATGACTCGGGAAGTGCTGCTTGATCTTGTGTGGGGATACGATGCTGATGTGGAGACCAATGTGGTCGATGTGTATATCAGTTATTTGCGCAATAAAATCGATGATCCAGGCTCCCCCAGCTTTGTGCAGACGATACGAGGTTTGGGTTACGGGATTCAGAAATGATGCGCTGGATTCGAAAATATCTCCCCCATACCCGTGGCTCAATTCGCTGGAAACTCACGATCTGGATCTCGCTCTTGCTGGGCACGCTGTTTATTGTGTATAACATTGTCCAGTACTTTGTCATCATTGAATGGCTCACAGTTCAGGAAGAACAAAACATTGAGAAGAGCATGAATGAGATCGAAGGTTACCTCCAAGAGAAAGAAGTATCCGCAGCGCAAATTGCATCTAACCGTTCTTTCATTACCAAGTTGAATCAGGAGAATCAGATGATCCGCATTCTAGATCAGAACGGTAATGCGCTGCTTGAAGTAACCAACGGCCTTCCTAAACAGTGGGTCGAGCCGCAAAGGGTGCAAAAACGCATTTTGATCACTGCATGGCATTACGAAGATCACCTGCTAATCATGAGATCCCCCCTCATAACCACACATTTCAGCGGGACGATTGAAATCGTGAACAATCTCGAAAATACGGATCAATTAAGCGATATGCTGGTGTTGGTGATGTTTGGCGGGGGGATTGCAGCTGTGGGATTAAGCCTTCTGGGCGCATTTTTGTTATCACGCCAATTCGTCAAGCCCATTATGACTATGAATGCAACGATGATCCAGATCCAGCAAAAAGGACTTCATGAGCGGGTTGATGTGCCGGATCAACACGATGAACTGTCCAATCTTGCCCGGATGTTCAACCGCCTGATGGATGAACTAGAGCTTTCGTTTCAGCAACAAAAACAGTTTGTCGAAGATGCTTCGCATGAGCTGCGTACACCCGTGGCCATCATTGAAGGGCATATTTCCCTGTTAAACCGTTGGGGCAAGCATGACCCGACTATCTTGAATGAGTCCCTTGATGTCTCGGCCCAGGAACTTAAACGGTTAAAAAACATCCTGAATGAACTGTTAATGCTTAGCCAATCCGAGTACGGTCACATTACAGTAGAAGCTGCGGTCGATCTTTGCCAGACTGTGCAGCATGCGCTCACCAACGTGGTGCAGCTACACCCGGACGCTACCTTTGACATTGATCTGGAGCACCTATCCGGTATTGAAATGGAGATCCTTCCTCAACATCTGGAGCAGGTCCTGCGGATATTAGTGGATAACGCCGTTAAATATTCACCACTGACCAAAGAGATTCAGATCTGTGGAACGCGACGTGACAACGATGTATCTATTCAGGTATCTGATAAAGGCATGGGTATTCCTATAGAAGATTTGCCGTATGTTTTTGACCGCTTCTACCGTGTGGATAAAGCCCGTACCCGTGAGCAAGGCGGTACGGGCTTGGGACTCTCCATCGCGGAACGTCTCATCAAACGATACAACGGAAAGATATTCATCTATAGCCGGGAAGATGAAGGAACCACCGTGACTATTCTGCTTCCCGTATACGTGCATCCTGAATAAATTTGAATCGAAACGGGATATGGATAAAGATCCGTCCAATTCCCCAAGCGCTTGCCACACCAACGAGTGCGCCTGCGATTACATCCGAAGGGTAGTGTACTCCAGACCATACTCGGGCAAATGCAATACAAGCGGCAACGAGAACCCACCCCCATCGGTACCTGACGTGACCCAGCCAAAAGGCAGTGGCACATGCAAAGGCAACCGTCGCATGATCACTTGGAAAGGAAGCATCTGCGGTATGGCTGATTAATTGGATGACCGAGTGGGATACAAATGGCCGATCTCTGTATAGCAAGTGACCTGTAATAAAACTGACGGCGGTACCGGAACATGCTGCCAGAATGGCTTGGAGCACCATCATGCGGTTTCTTTGACTCTTCGATATCCAATACAAAATTATTCCCACCGGGAACATAAAAAGTGAAAACTTCGCTAAAAATATCATGATGCCATTCAAGTATGTGAGCTGACCCGCTTGCTGGTTAATCCAGTGAAAAAGTTCGTAATCGAATAATATGAAAGACATAAGCATCCCCTTTTCCCAATTTAAAAAACCTGTTTTTGATCATAGCCCTCTTTTCTGGGAGCAGCTTAAAAGGGAAATTAGAAAACGATAAGAAAACAGACACCCTGGAGGAACATAACTATTGATGCAAAATTTGAAAAAGAACATTTCCATCCCACTACTCTCTGCAGCACTGAGCCTTGCTGTATTTTCAATCATTGCCCTGTCTATTAGTGATAATCAAATACACCGATTTGACGATTCCCTGATAACGTGGATACAGGGTATGGAATCACAAGGCATGACCCGCTGGATGGAGCTATTCACCTGGATTGGCAGCGGTATACCTGTTGTTATCATTGCGATCCTTTCAATGGTCGTATTGTATGTCTTTTTGAGACACCGACGTGAACTTCTGTTTCTGGGCTGCGTCATTGCAGGCTCAGCGATATTGAATACCCTGCTGAAGCTTATGTTTCACCGCGCCCGACCAACCATTCACCGGATTATTGAAGTGAGTGGTTACAGCTTTCCGAGCGGACATTCCATGGCAGCATTCAGCCTGTATGGTGGACTGGCCTTCTTGATTTGGAAGCATATCCCCACCGCAGTTGGCCGTGTACTGATGATTATCGTAAGTGCAATGTTTATATTAATGATTGGAATGAGCCGAATTTATCTGGGGGTCCACTATCCCAGTGACGTGGTGGGAGGATACTTTATGAGTGGATGCTGGCTTGCCGTATGCATATGGTTTTATCAGCGATACCTGGAGCGAGTCTCCCTATTGCAGTCTAAGCCCCTGGCTTAGACTCTCTTTGTTTTCATGCATATGATCTGCCCCATATACCAGAAGCGGATCAAGCAAAAAGAACCTCACGGGTGCACCCAGCACCCGTGAGGTTCTTTCAAGTCATAAATCCATTTTACAGTGAAAACTTAGAGCTCCTCGCCGTTGGATTCAATGACTTTTTTGTACCAGTGGAAGCTCTTCTTCGGTGTTCTGCTCAGATCACCATTACCGTCATTGTCCTTGTTCACATGAATGAAGCCATAACGCTTCTTCATCTCGCCCGTGGATGCGCTAACCAGATCGATACATCCCCACATCGTGTAAGCGATAAGATCTACTCCATCGGCAACGGCTTCTTTCATTTGTTCAATGTGACCCTTCAAATAATCAATACGATAGTCATCCTGAATGGAGCCATCTTCCTCGACCACGTCCACTGCACCCAGCCCGTTCTCCACGACCATCAATGGAATCTGGTAACGGTCATACAGGTGGTTCAGGGTGTAACGTAATCCTTTCGGATCGATCTGCCAGCCCCAATCAGAAGCCTCCAGATACGGATTTTTGATACCGCCAAGAAGGTTTCCTTCTGTTTTCTCTAACGAATCATCAGCACTTTCAACCATCGACATGTAATAGCTGAACGAGTAGAAGTCCACGCATCCTTCACGCAGTGTTTGCTCGTCTTCCGGCTGCATCTCGATCTGGATGCCCTGTTCCGCAAAGAAGCGTTTGGCGAAGCCGGGATACGCTCCTCTAACTTGTACATCGCCGCAGATCATGTTAGAAATTTGATCCTTCTTCTGTGCCAGCAAAATATCGTCTGGATTACATGTGTTCGGATAGGTTGTCATGAAAGCGACCATACAACCGATTTGGAAATCAGGGTTGATCTCATGTCCCAGCTTCACCGCTTTTGCACTAGCTACAAATTGGTGATGCAGTGCCTGGAAGCGGGTCTGTGGATCATCAACGCCGTCGATCAATGTCTCTTTGCCTTCAAAAAGGATACCTGCAGCCATATATGACCCCATTGGCATCGTCAAACAGTTGATCTCGTTGAAGGTCAGCCAGTATTTCACCTGATCCTTGTATCGGTTGAAGAGGGTTGTACAATATCGGATATAACAATCAATGACTTCGCGGGAAGCCCAGCCGTTATATTTCTCGGTCAGACCGAACGGCGTCTCGTAGTGGGAAATCGTCACAAGCGGCTCAATATTGTACTTTTTCAGCTCGGCAAAGACGTTGTCATAGAACTGTAATCCCTCTTCGTTTGGCTCCAGATCATAACCGTTCGGGTAGATACGGGACCAGTTGATCGACATGCGGAACATTTTGAAGCCCATTTCGGCCATCAGGGCAATATCTTCTTGGTAATGACCATAAAAATCAACCGCTTCGTGGCTTGGATAATAGGTTCCCTCTTCCAGTACCGGTGTAATCCGGCGCGGTGTCGTGTGCGTTCCACCTGTCATCATATCGGAAGTACTTGGGCCTTTACCCCCCTTGTCCCATCCACCTTCAAACTGATTGGCAGCCGTTGCGCCACCCCAGAAAAATCCGTCTTTCATCGACATCATCCATTCCTCCTTATCATCTTCGTAACACTGTACATTCAGTGTACCACCCATACCCTGACACCTATTGTCATGGTATAATATCGGCATGGAAAATAACCGATTATTCAGAATGCTATTGCTGTTATTGGAGAAAAAGAAAGCTACCGCCCCCGAGCTCGCGCGTTTGTTCGAGATATCCGTGCGCACGGTGTACCGTGATATCGACAGACTGAGTGCAGCAGGTATCCCCGTATACACAACCACGGGAAAACATGGCGGTATTCATCTGATGGACAACTTTGTCATGGACAAATCCCTCTTGTCGGAAGACGATCAGAATGAAATATTGCTTGGATTATATAGCGTCAGCGCCATCCCTCACCTCAACACTGCCCATATGCTCAAACGTTTAACCACCCTGTTTGATCATAAGCTGGATTGGATCGAGTTTGATTTCTCCCCATGGGGCAGCATTCCGTTGCAGGAAAGGGAACTGTTCAATCAGGTGAAGCAGGCGATATTTACGAATCAATGGATTACGTTTCACTATGTGGACTCCAACGGGGAACCCAGCGATGAGACGATTGCCCCTATCAAATTAATATTTAAAAACAATACCTGGTATTTCAAAGGAAAGGATCAGAACAGGCCAGGTCAGACGGAAGCCCTGACCTTTAAGATGAAGCGCGTTTCCGAGCTTACACTGCTGCAACGGCCACTCGATCAGCATACAACCACCGGACCTACAGATAGCGAGCAGCCTGTGCCCAACACGCAGGTTCCCATGGAAATGCTGTTTTCCAATGCCATTTCGTACAGGGTATATGATGTTTTTGAGCCGTCGCGTGTTGAAAAAGAGCCTGACGGCAGGCTTCGCGTCGCTCTTGAACTGAATGAAGGCGAATGGCTGTATTCCTTCCTGATGTCGTTCGGTTCAGACCTGACCGTAGTTAAACCTCCTCACATCGGACAGGAATTGCTCAGACGACATATCAAAGCGGTAGAACATTTGCAACAGGTCGTTAACAACGAGTTGAAAAATGAATGATATAATGGAATTCTGATCATCTTTTGAATCTTTTGCTTTCCTATCCGTTCATATCCTGAAGGAGGCTTGTCCATGCAAGACATTAGACGTAATAATGTGGAACGATTCAAAGGTTTTGGTACGTTATATGACCAGAACCGACCTGCTGCGCCCACTGAAGTCGTGGATATTCTGACGAATTATTTGGGCAGCAAACCTCGCATGGTCGCGGATGTTGGCTGTGGTACCGGATTATCTTCGTGGATTTGGTTAAATGAAGCAGAACGTGTTATTGGCGTGGAACCAAGCGACGACATGAGAGCTGTGGCGCAGTCCAAGTGGGAAGCTGCGGGCAAGCCGGACCATCTCCGCTTTGTATCCGGTCTGTCCCACGAACTGGGACTACCGGATGGCAGTGTCGATATCGTGACTTGTTCACAGTCGTTCCACTGGATGGAGCCCCAATCCACACTGCATGAATTTGCACGTGTACTGCGTCCAGGAGGCATATTTGCAGCCTACGACTGTGACTGGCCGCCAGTGATCGATTGGCAACTGGAACAAGCCTATCTGCATTTGAATACGGAGGCAGATCATCGGGCAGCAAGTCTGGCGCCTCAGGAAAATCAGGCACATAAATGGAGTAAAGACGGGCATTTGCAGCAGATAGAGCAGTCCGACTTGTTCCGTTATTCGCGTGAAATTGTGTTTCATCACCATGAAACGTTCGATGCAGATCGTTATGTCAATTTGGCCCTGAGCCAAGGCGGCTTGCAAACGGCAGTGAAACTCGGAGCCACTGATTTGCTCACAATCGCAGACGAGTTCAGACAGCTGGCTGCCCGCATATTTGCCGGTGAATCAAGAGAAGTTTTGTTCTCTTATCGGATGCGCCTTGGGATCGTTTGATCTTAAGCAAAGCTCATCCAGATTCTCACCAAAACAAAATACACAAAAGAACCCTAGACCGTCACTTGAATCGTGATGGTCTAAAGTTCTTTATTTCAGATAGCCATCAGGATGAGAACAGGTCACTTAATTGCCCCTCTTGTATATTTAGTGCCAGCACCAATTTTGACGGGTCTTGTTTTGAGTAGATCACGTTAATGATATGACCTTGCTGAACCTGATGCAGAGCAAATGGAGAAATCTCCTTTTGAGTGGTGACCTTAAACGTCTCTCCATTTGACTTTGTTACACTAAGCGTAAGCTGAAGTTTGATTTTGCCATTACCTGCGCTTCCAAGCGGAGTAACATCCAAAATTTTGGCCATCGCTTTCTCGCCCGTTCTTGCAATATCCATCATCTCAGGTGCTACACCTTGCTGCACCATCTTCTCATTCAGCAATTGCTGCATATCTTCCTGCGACAGATGGCCTTTCAGATCAAGCCCTACCTTGCGCTCATCCTTCATGGAGACCACTAACGGGACGAAGCTGCCTGGCTGGAACTGGGCCATGGATGTCAACGGGATAATGGTTCTCAGTTCGGTATCGTATTTCTCACGGCCTTTGCGCGAAACGGTCAGACCCAATCGGACTTCCGGCTGTTCATTAATATACGTTCCCGTCTGCTTGACGCTCTGAATGACACCAACCGCCGGTAATCCTGACTTCACCCGCCCCACGCCGAAGATATTACCCAAAATGGCGGGAATAAAGATCAGCCCGAATCCGGCAAAAATGGCCGGTTTATACCACCATGCCTGCATGATAATAAAAGGATCATTCCACAACTGTTGTGCCAGAAATGGGGAGAACCCTACCCCGAATACAGTCAGCACACCAACCAATCTCAGAAATCCCACCATCTGCCCCACCCTCTCTATATCTCTATTTTCCGTTGTTAACTGTATTCTCTAAATGATAGAACTCTCTCTTCCCTCAAGAACCTTCTAGTCAGATAACAATCCCATGTAGATCAGCTCGGATGGATTCGCCGGATTTTGGCCCAAACCCACCCGATCTCCCACGCGTGGAATCTGCATCTTGGACACCAATGTTTCCAGTGTTCGCTGATACTGATTGCCGTTCGTCTCTGTCACATCCAGAACAAGCACAACAATTGGATCAAAATTGATCAACTTGCCTGTATCGGTTATCGTGATTACCGTGGCTGTTGCAGTTAACGGAAGGGAGCCGCTTCCTGCCAGTTGTGCCTGCTTCGCCGAATCGAGGCTCTGATTGATCAACTCCCGATGCTCCTTAGATACGAAACCTTTCATCATCATGCCGCTAAGACCTTTGTTCATCATTTTATCCGCCTTGGCAATCGCATCTTCCTGTTTGTTCTTTTTACCAAACCATCCCATAATAAGCACCTCGTTTTTTTGTTTTTGGTTATAGTTAAAGTATAAACAGCACGGCTTGTCCTTGAATACCCTTTTGACTGCATACAAAAGAAACGAAACTTCCGGCGTTTAAACCACTGAATTTTCGTTTCTTTAGCATGCTTTTTGGTTGATTCCGCAAAAAAAGAGCCGTAAAACGACTCTTAAATGAAAGGTTGGGAGGCATATTTTGTGCCTAATGCACGGGTATTGAACAAAATCAGGCAAAAAAACGGCTGTTTCAAGCCATTTTTTGATCTATTTTTTGCGTAACAGGTAGACCAGCTTCCGATAATACATGGCGGCTTCCTTATATTTTCGCTGATCCTCAGACACCACAGCTATTCCCTCATATAAAGGTTCAAGTCGCATGACATGCTGTACGGACTCAAAATAAGGCAGACACGCGAGCGCACGCTCCATGAACACTTCACGATCTCCATGTGCAAGAGCCAGCTGGCTCTGGTAGAATGTTGCACTCATCTGCTGATCCGAAGTCGATGCACATTGGAGCAGTTGATCTATACTCTGCGCAAGTACACCCCAGTTCTTTCGTGCCAGAGCCACTTCACACCGATACACACTCACTAACGGCTTCATGGCCTGCTGGGTTTCTTCGGGTTCCTGCTGCAACAGGGATTCGAATCGCTCGATCTCCGACTGGGCCTGATCCAGCTCCCCCGTCATCGTTAACATAACAATCCGATTATTCGCAATGGCGGTGACCAGATCGCCCTGATTCCCGGCATACACCAGATTCGCCTCTGCCATGGTCAATGCCGAGAGTGCCTCCTGTACCAGTCCCATCGCAAAGCAATATCCGCTGTACGCCACATATAATCCGGACAAGCGATGAAACAGCCGCTGATCATAGACATGTCTCATGGTGAGATCAAACACCTGCTTGGCCTCTTCGTACTGTTTGACCTGAATGTAGGCTTCCATCTTGATATTTTGCACAGATAGCCAGAATTCACTTCCAGGAAGGGCCAGCTCACTCAGTCTGGTTGCATGTGTTAACACATCCACATAGGCGAGCTTGGAACGATAGTATTGCACTTTGTAATATAATAACGCCTTCGCCAGCGGATGCGGCAAATCTACATCATCAGGACGACCGTATTTCTCCAGATAAAAATTCAGATAGGACATATGTATATATTCATGAGCTGCTGCATCATTTAGTTGCTGATAGTAGACCGCCTTCATCAAGGCCGTGGTCAGCTCTACTGTCAGCGCATCATCCCGATCCTCCAGCGCGTGCACAATATCTTCTGCTATCACTGAAGCTGGCACTGACATTTGTTCAAAAATAGCCTCTGCCCGCGCCAGTGTTTCCTCATCCTGTGCAGAAGCATTTAACAGATAGGAAGACGTAACGCCAAGACGTAACGCAACAGCCTCTGCCAGATCTTCAGGGAGTGGATAACGATCAGCCAGAATATTGGCAAAGTGAGCCTGCGTGACCAGACCTTCCACGAGGTCTTTGCGGGAGATTTGCTTTCTTTTGCTCAGAAATTCAATCCGTTCCTTCAGCATGGCTAGTCTTCCTTTCAGGATAAAGGCGAACCCTTCGCTTCTCCAGTTTTGTTCTTCCCTCACCGTTATCGTGTAAATGTTTAATTCAAATTAATATAATAGCATCCCGGATGCGAAGTCGAAATACCGCCTTATAGCCAAATCCATCGAAACGGTTCCGTTTCGGAGGCAATTGTTTTACAATAAGAAGGTATGTACAAGAGCATGATCCATTAATGATGAACAAGAGTTGAATATGAAAGGATGCAAATGAATGATTATCAAACCAAGAACACGTGGTTTTATTTGTACAACTTCCCATCCTGTAGGCTGTGCTGCACAAGTGCAGGAACAAATTGATTATGTAAAATCCAAACCGCAATTGAACGGACCACGTAACGTCCTCGTCATTGGAGCCTCCACTGGATATGGACTCGCTTCGCGTGTCGTATCCGCATTTGGTGCCGGAGCCAATACCATTGGCATTTACCGCCCGAGCAGCTCCACTGAAAAACGTACGGCTTCAGCAGGCTGGTACAACTCCGCTGCATTTGAGAAAGCTGCGGAAGAAGCAGGACTGAAATCGTACAGCATCACAGGTGATGCCTTTGCCAACGAAACAAGAGAAAAAACCGTTGAACTGATTCGCAGTGAACTCGGTCAAGTTGACTTGGTCGTTTATAGCGTAGCCTCGGCACGCCGTACCGATCCGAACACCGGTGAAGTATTCAACTCCGTGCTTAAACCGATTGGACAATCGTACACCAACAAAACAGTCAATTTCCATACGGGAGAAGTAACGTCCGTTACGATCGATCCAGCTTCCGATGAAGAAATCCGCCAGACCGTGGCCGTGATGGGCGGAGATGATTGGGAACTGTGGATGGATGCCTTGCAACAAGGTGGTGTACTCGCCGACAATGCAACAACCATTGCCTTTTCTTATATCGGTCCTGAACTTACGCATGCGATCTATCGTGATGGTTCCATCGGTCAGGCCAAGAATCATCTGGAAGCGACAGCACACAAGCTGAATGATCGTTTGAGTGCAAAAGGTGGTCGTGCTTACCTCACGGTAGCCAAAGCGCTGGTAACCCAATCAAGCTCCGCAATTCCAGTGGTGCCGCTGTATATCTCTGCACTGTACAAAGTCATGAAAGAAAAAGGCTTGCACGAAGGCTGCATCGAGCAATTACAACGCTTGTTTGCTGACCGTCTGTATACGGGTGGGGAGGTTCCGACCGACGCAAAAGGCCGCATCCGTATCGATGATTGGGAGATGAGAGCGGACGTTCAGGAAGAAGTAGCGAAGCTCTGGAACGAGCTGAACACCGAAAACATCTATGATCTGTCCGATCTGGAAGGGTACCGTAAGGAGTTCTTCCAACTGTTTGGTTTCGAAACCGACGGCGTGGATTATGAAGCAGATGTTGATCCGAACGTTGAAGTACTGCATCAGCGTTATTGAAAACCAATCTTGCTGAGGGACTGTAGTAACCAGGTTTAGTACAAGTCCAGATCATCCTTTGGGGAGCTATTGCTCCCCTTTTTGTTGTCTACTGATTCTATAAAATTGACTTAAGTTGCTTTTTTAACCCCTTCGGCACCGTCTTCTCTACCGTAATGGATCGTGCTCCATGTATGGTTGCAAATAATTGGAGTCCCTCTCGAAAATCGGAAATCCATTCCTCCACAGGCGGAGCAGTCTCTTCCATCGATAATAACCGAACCGTTAGTACGCCCGTTTTGCGATCCAGTCGTGGGTCCATGCGTCCAATCAGCCGATCTCCGTGAAGAATGGGCATCGCGTAATATCCGTAGGTTCGTTTCACCTCTGGGGTGTAAATCTCCCACTTATAATGAAAATCAAATAAATCCACAACCCGTTCCCGTCTCCACAGCAGGTTGTCCAGCGGGGGCAGGAATCGTACCGGGCCTGATGGATCATAATGCGTTTCTTCCCTTTCCATCTCACGCAACATCTCTTCATCTTCTGCGCGAATGTAATAAGGCGTCGCAACGTCCTCCACCTCCAGCGGGATCATTCGCCCATCTGCGACACGTGCAGCTATATCATTCCGACGTTCCGCAGCGGTGGATTTCATCCAGCCCAACCGTGGATCTCTCGCGTCCACGACCCGATATGCGTGAATGTACTTGTCCATCAGAGCCTGCTTTTGAGTCAATATATCGATATCCGATGTCATGGATTGGCCCTGCTCCCGCAGCCCGGATTCCGTAATATGAAAATAACGTTCATTCCCCTGCCTTGCCACGACACGAATGGCGGCGGAATCCAGCAGCAAGTTTAACGCTAACGTGGTGTCCTTTGTTTTCGGTACATCCGCACTGTCCCAATATCCGCTTACTCGTTCGATGGCACGAAATGCTCTTGAGGGTAACGGCCCCTCTTCCTCCAAACGCTTCAGCACATGCTGCACTGTATTTTCCAGCCCTTGTAAGGAAGGTTCCAAACGATCCCGTAATCGGGCACGAACGGGTTCAAACAGAGCATAGTCTTCCATCGGAATAACACATGCGGCGTTAGCAAAATATTCAAACACTCTGTGATCACTCAGCAAGGTATGTAAATCATCGGAGGTATATCCAGAATCACGAGCACTCAGCACCAAATGCTGGTTTCCGGTTACGGCAGCGACAGGATCAATCTGAACACAGCCAAGGGATCGAATCAGGCGCATGACCTGTTCAGGACCCGAAGGCAAGGAAGCGGCGGGCCAACGTCCCAATAAAGATTGCGTTTGCAGCAAAAATCGCCGAACGATTTTCTTATTCATGCGCAGCGCTGTTGTCATATGTAGAATTCTTCCCTTCTTCGAAGATAGGAGGATATGTAGCGATAGCAATCCAATTCAAAAGCGATATATTGATTTTAACAGTCCATGGTATACCATTCCAACCGGAGGAGGAGCTTTTTTTCTATTGGATGCTTATGCAGCACTCCCCACATTATAGACAAAATAAAAAGAAGCACCACCATCCTGGGTCCGCTTCTTGTGTTTGACCTTTTGCAATTTTTCCTGCTTCGTGGGCATGAGTCGAACATGCTGGGATAATGCTCCATAATCTCCGTTTACTCTCCGACTTTGCTCTGGACACCATTGTCCTGACCGCTCTGCTTTGCGCAATGTTTTTTGCGTTTGTGTACGTGCCATAGAATGAACACACTCCCTTGGTTGGTATGCATCCAATATATCATGTGCAGGCAGACAAGTGAAGGTGATCTACGCGGATTCAACCCCAGTTTATCCACTAACGCGAAACTCTTTTTCGTCGCGACTGCCAAGTCTCCACAGGCTCCTGATCGTCTTCCTCAATCAATTCCAGTGCTTCTTCCATTCTTCTGGACTTAAACAACGTGATCAAGTCCATCAGATCTTCCCGATCCAGCAGCTTCACCCCGTTGACTGCTGCCAGCGTCCGACATGCTTCCGTATATCTGGCTGAGGTGAGCACGATGGATCGATCTGCCTCATAATAACGCATGGACGTGTAAATCTCCTGTACTGCGCTTAGCCCAACCGGATGATTCGCTCCGTAACGCTTGGCCTGAATAACATTCCGTCTGCCTGCTCTATCCACAAATACAAGGTCCGCTCCGAAATCACGACTGCTTGTCGTCTTATGTACCTCGGCGTAACCGAGTTGTTGGAATAAATGATACAGGTACAGTTCAAATTCCGATCCATCCTGCATTTTATCAATATCCTTCATCGTTATCTTACGCGGATTGGCCTCACTTCGTATGCGCTGCCCTCGACGAATGACTCGACGAATGATCCAGGCGATGAGCAGTAAAAGGACAATAACGCCTATACCCACAGTGGTTATATTTTCATTCCAGTTCATAGCTGTTCTCCTTGTCGTTCCTCTAATCTGGCAGACTCGTACCCTTATCAGCCCTCGTCACCCGACTAAATATAGCAGACTTCACTCTTAACAGAAAGAAGATGAATTCCCTGTAACCCTCGAACTTCCCCAAACAACAATAATATTATATATCAATCATAAAAGGTTACAGACACTCAGGTTGAATTTCACATGTATGAAATGGTAGAATTCAACAATCGGTTCTATCTTGAATCGAAGAAAGGTGGTTTATAACTTGCATACATCCAACAAACGAAAGTCCAAAACATGGGCTGCACTCATTCTCAGTGGCATGCTCCTCTTCAGCCTGCATACTCCAAGCTACGCAGCAGAGTCCAATGCCCCGCTGCCCAAGCCTGCGTGGACCTCATCATCCCTGGCACTCACTGAGGTGAATACGGAGAAGGACGTCATCATTAAGGAATTGAATGCTGTGCCTTCCAAAAACTTGGTGTACGTTCATTCTTCACAACCCGTGATCAAAACAAGCAGCAATACCAAGCTGGATTGGCAGCTGGATTCGCTCCAGGCACTGGATGCCACAACCGGACAATTGAAGTGGAACGTGATCTTCCATGAGAAAAGCGGCCCTTATACGACTTATTCCAACTCCCTCTATTCCAGCTACGGCACAGCCTATGTCTATATGGAATATTCCGATGGAACCAAGAAAGTATATTCGTATAATACATCCGGCAAAACCAACTGGGTCAAAACCGTAAATAATTCATCGTCCATCTACCTTCTGGATAACGATACATTACTGGTTGCCTCAAGCGCTGGTGTCCAATCGAACGGTTCCGTACGTTCGGCCATCTCGCTATATGACAAAAAGGGCAAACTGATTACAGAAAAGACCATTAACGGTGCTGTACTCAAGGCAGGCAGTAATCGAATCGTTGTAGACGCCAGCAAACAAACCAAAGTCGGCAACTACTGGCAAGCAGCGGCTAATCCAAAAGTGGAGATTTATGATCGCACACTGAATCGTCTTTCCTTCTATCAGTTCCCTAGCAATGCCAACACCCTGGGAGACGGTGGCGGTGAATCGCTGGCCATTCTGGACGATGGCTCTGTGATCATGCGTGCCAATTTCGAGAACACAGGCAACAAACTGATGGGCTTTGGCACCGATGGCAAGATGGCCTGGGGTCGTGCCATTGCCGGTAATGCCTATGTTCAAACTGCAGGCAGCGGATATACCGTATTTACAGGTCAGAAGCTGGAGCTGTACACCATGAAAGGCAAAGTCACTGAGCGTACGTTCAAAGATCAACAGGAACCGTTAATGGCCGTTGAGCGTACACAGGATGAAAATTACAAATTGAATTTTGCCAAATCTGGCTACATTCTTGATCCGCAAACATTGGAAACGGTCCATGAATATGCATTCGCAACAACTCCTGGAGTGCTCGATGGTTACTCAACATACAGCGATCATATCATCTATCAGATCAATGACGATGCATTATCCAAGTATGTGTTAAAAACAGCCTCAGCAAAATAATAAATCGAGCGCTCTGGTTAATCGACTAACGGTTAACAGGGCGCTCTGTTATTTCACAACGGTGTAAGTCTCCTTTCGTTTATCCTCTCTGCTCAAACTGTTATAATAGTATCGTCAACTTTTTCACCCTACTCTTGATTGGCAAAGGAGCGCAACCTTCCCATGATTATTCAATTCATTCGATACAGATAACTTGGGGCATAACATAACCTCTTTTTTTTAAGATGTACGATAGAGGTTTATTTGTTATGCCCTTTTCTTCAGTTATCCAGATCTGAATGAATGGGGTGTTATTCCATGTCAATCCAACGTAGAGAACGAAGTGCTGCGCTTATTTATAGATACATCCATATGCTTACATGTCCCATCTGTCATCAAACCATGACAACGGTTAATCCGCATAGTATTCAATGTAGTTCCAAGCATACCTTTGATTTGGCAAGACAAGGCTATGTCAATTTCATGACACGTTTTTTCAAAGGCAACTATGACAAACGTTTATTTACGGCCAAAAGGAATATTTTATCTCAAACTGCGATCTATACGCCCCTGACCGAAATCATTCGCCATTGGATCGAAGGTTACTCCAATAGCAAGAGTCAGCCCTTGCATATTCTGGACGCAGGTGCAGGAGAAGGATCTCTTTTGCAGCAGATTACACAGAATACTTCATCCGTGGGATGGGGGATCGACATCGCCAAAGAAGGTATTGCCACGGCTTCTTCTACTTACGACCAGCAAGTCTGGTTTGTTGGTGATCTTGCTCATAGTCCGTTTGCAGAGGGGCAATTGGACGTGATTCTGAATATCCTCTCCCCTTCGAATTATGAAGAGTTCGGACGAGTGATGAAGAAGGATGGCTGGATCATCAAAGTGATCCCCCGTAAGCAATATCTAATGGAAATGAGAGAGTTTTTGTTTCGGGGCCGATCTCATCAACTAGACGGCAGGGAGCACGTACTGGACCGATTTACCGAGCATCATTATCTCATAGACAGTATTCCGCTAACATACACTATGCCTGTAACGAAAGTCATGATGGATTCGCTGATTCATATGACGCCACTCGCCTGGCATGGAAAAGAATCAGCCATAGCCAGCATTCAAGAGACCTTGACGCAGATTACAATTGATTTAGAAATACTGGTGGGAAAACGCAGATAAGCTCTGTAGCCATTAAGGCATCATTTTCATCATCATTGTACAATCAAAAAAAGCCGGGGAAGTTCCTGTTGGAACGTTTCCCGGCTTTTTCAATGTGATCTGAGGGCAACTCTATCTGATGTATTGAAATTCAATTATTTCCAGTTGTCTTCAATAAATTCATCCCGTCCGGAAATCGCACGGTCTTCCTTGTAATGCTTCTCATTTTTCTTGTGGTAATCCTGATGGTAGTCTTCTGCCGGATAGAACACAACTGCATCCCGAATCTCCGTTACAATCGGTTGGTTGAATCGTCCGCTTGCTGACAGCTCTTGCTTGGACTGCTCTGCGAGCTCACGTTGACGTTCATTATGGACGAAGATCGCTGTCCGGTACTGAGTACCACGATCCTGGAATTGCCCTCCATCATCGGTTGGGTCAATCTGAGGCCAGTAGAGCTCCAACAGTCGTTCGTACGGGAATATCTCTGGATCAAAGGTAATTTCAACGACTTCGACATGACCGGTCTCCCCGGTTTTGACCTGCTCATATGTTGGATTATCGACGTGACCGCCGGTATAGCCGGATACAATACCATGAATGCCTGGCTGTTCTTCAAATGGTGTAACCATACACCAGAAGCATCCGCCGGCAAATGTAGCTTTTTCCATTCAGATTCATCCCTTTCTTTTGTACATCTATATCTTAAAACAAAAAGAGGTTGATGGAAAGCCACCTCGTGGACTTCCATCAACCTCTTAAGATCATTTGTTTGTATTAACCGTCATTCAAATTGCTCGTTGCCGACTTGATATATATTCAAGAGATCTTGAATGCGTTACCCGCGGCTGCGACCCATGGAACGGAAGATCAAGCTTACGATCGCTACAAGTACGATAGCACCGATTAATGCCGGCACAATGTAGAATCCGCCCATTTCAGGACCCATATCTCCCAGAATCACTCCGCCTAACCATCCGCCGATAAAACCGGCAATGATGTTACCAATAACGCCGCCGGGAATGTCACGACCAACAATCAGACCTGCCAACCAACCAATGATACCACCGATAATTAATGACCATAACCAACCCATATCAATCACCTCTAATTAAAGTTTTTGTTGTTGTCTGTCTACTATTAACCGCTACAGAAGCATTTAAACAGTTGGCATAAAAATTGTTGTATATTACCTTTTGTTCATATGCCCTCTTCTCTGCCGAACAGCCCTTAACACAGGATTGAAAACAGATCGCGTCACTTCCCGGCATCTTACACAGTTCGAGACTGCGTTATGTACCTCCCGAAAGTCATTGTATGTTAGATCAGACCGCCTTAGTATAACCAATTGAGGTGAGAATATTTTAATGACTATATACGATTAATAAAACCCTGCACGCCCCTTGCCTGGCTGGGCAAGCCAGTTGTGTTTATGGCTCTTGTCCAGTTCTCCTCGCATCGATTGAATGATCTGCACAATGTCTGTCTGTCCATTCTGATGCCATTCCAGCGCTGCGCTGACATACAGCTCTCCCAGCTGTGCAAGTGAAAAGGTATCCGTCAGTCGCGCAGCTTCCAGCGTGCCTTCTTCCCCTGCGAAGACCCCAAAGCCTCGCTGGTTCAAATATTGCAGGCGGAGCCCTTCATCCGGCAGCGGTATTTCATAAGCCCGATCGAACCGTCCGGCACGGTTCATGAGCCCCGGGTCTATTTTCTCCGGATAATTGGTTGTGCCAATGAGGAAAATGCCCTCTTTGGATGTTGCCCCATCCAGTGTATTTAGGAAAAAGGAACGGACTTCATCCGGCATAGAATCGATATCCTCAATAATCAGCACCATCGGCGCCAGACGTTTGGCTGCTTCAAATACTTCACGTACCGATTCGCTATTGGTGTATTCGGTAATTTGCCAATATGCAGCAGGACCCGGAATGCTCCCGGCAATGGATTTCACAAGGGTCGTCTTACCGTTCCCCGGGTGTCCATAGAGCAGAATCCCCCGTTTATATGGGATATCGTAATCTCGATAAAAGGAGCGATCCGCCTCGAAAAACTGGTCCAGGGAACGAAAAATATCCTGTTTAATTTGCAGAGATAGCACGACCTCGTCTCTCCCCACAGAGCGGGTAATGGATTCGACATGACGGTCACTACCATTGCGGGCATCCGTGTATACTGTAACCTTTTTCATATTTTGCTGCCGTTCCCGTTCTCTTACACTGCCCAGAAACTGCTTCAATTCCTCTTCTCCTGTAGCAAAAACAAAATCCTCATTGTAGATCCCGTTCTCCCGGAAAAACGGAATGCGGACAAGTGCTACGCCCCAGTGGGGATAGGCAAATACATTGTTGCGAATCGAATAATGTATACCATAGGTTGGCGCATCTCCATCGTCTTCATAATGCAGTGTGCGCAGCTCCAGATCTTCGAAAATCCGGGCAACCAGCTCCACCTCGGTACTGTTGCTTTGCAGATCTTCTTTAAGCAGATCCCAGTATTCACTGTTTGGATCATCGCTGGCATAGAGTTCATAACGAACACCATATCGATTGCCAAGCGCTTCAATGATGCCGCGAATCAAGCGGGCATATATGGCATAACCTTCGTTTCGAATTTGACTGTCTTGTTGCTCATAGGAATAAATAACTCCATTAGGATTCATTTGTTCTTTCTCTACGGTCATTACTTAGCTCCCTTCACAGCGGCAAGTGGTTTACATTTGGCTACAACTTGAGCCAGACCTGCGCCGGTCACACTATCCATAATTTCATCGACATTTTTATACGCTTGCGGCGATTCATCTATAATGGATTCAAGTGAACGCTGGTTCACCACAATCTCATCTTCAGTTCCCACGCCCAGCGCTGAGGCAAAATCCTCCACGGTAACCAGGCGCTTTGTTGCTGTACGCGAACGAATGCGTCCTGCCCCATGACAGATTGAATAATAATTATCTTTCCCCTCGGGTTGGCCTACCATGATATAAGAAGCCGTCCCCATTGAACCGGGTATGAGCGCGGGATGACCTGTTGCCAGGTATGGCTTTGGATTATCCGGATGACCTGCAGGCAATGCACGTGTTGCCCCTTTGCGGTGTACAAAGACGGAGCCCTGATCCGCGTGAGATTCCTCCCATGCATAGTTGTGCATCAGGTCATAGAGGGTGCGGAATTCGCACTTCGGACCAAACACATCCCGAAAAGCCTCGCGAATCGCAAACGCAATCAGATGGCGATTCACTACGGCATAATTTAATGCAGAGTACATCAAATTGACGTAATGGCGACCTTCCGCATGATCAAGCGGAGCAAAAACGAGTCTTGGATCGGCTGTTCCCAGACCATTTCGCTGCATCACTTTGGCAATCGCCGATGAACTGGTTTGGCTTACATACCCGCCCCATGCCCGGGAACCGGAATGAATCATAACAACAATTTGGCCATCGTACAGGCCCCAGGCTTCCGCAATCTCCCGGTTTTCCTCGGCAATCTCAATGGCTTGAATCTCGGCAAAATGATTACCTCCACCCAAAGTCCCTAACTGGCGATGAGCCCGATGCCATGTCATATCTTGTACCATATTCAACACTTCCTCGTCAAAGGCAAACTTGCTGCTCTCGACATGAGTAATGGAAGTAGATTTTTTCGGTGTGTAGCTGTCCGGAATATATTTCTTGGGTAAGCCATGCAAGCCTTTGCGCACGATATGCTCCAGGCGTATATCCGAGTAATGACCGCGCTGATTTGCCTCCATCGGCAGCACCTTCTCAATAGCTTTCACAAGTTTACGGCGCAGCTTCACGTCTTTCAGGTCGTCCTTATGCAAATTGGTCATATGCACCCGCATGCCACAGCCAATGTCGCTGCCTACGATGGATGGAGATACAAATCCACTCTTGGCATCCCATACCGCTGTTGTGCCGATGCAGGTACCTACACCGACATGCACATCAGGCGTGTAACTCATGTAGGAAATACCCGGGATTTGAAGATTATTGTTCGCCATTTCGAACACCTTATAATCCAATGAGGAGAACAGCTGTTGTGCCGCATATACCGTTAAGTCCCCAGCAGGCAATTTGACTTTATGTCGGTATCCACCTGTGGGTTCGTTTTGGCTTGTAAATAAATTGGGTTGAGTATTCATAAATGTTTTTTTCCTTTCCGTACGTTCAGCTAATTCAGTTCAATTCAAAAATCGAACGCTAACTCTTTGTTAATTCATATCCATATTCAGTTAAACAAAAAAAGAAGCCACGGACAGTTCGCCCGTGACTCCTTCATGACAATAACAGAAAACAAAAGCAGCATGAACATGCCGCGTCTGTTCTCCATTGCTATATACGCTGAGAGTAGCATATCGATTAATAACGTTCCAATGATAAACGATATGCATCTTCCCCTATGTCGCCCGTATGAGGCCAAAGAGACGATGAACTGGGTATACAATTATGTCTGTGCTTCGTAGTGTCATTGTGAGTTTCAAATCATAACCAACCATCATGTCTCTCGGCCTCCCTTCGTAAATATTATGTTTATATTAAGCGGACCCGTTTCAATGTGTCAACCCTTTTCTTGGAAAATCCCCATTGTGCATATGCGTTAGATTGAACTTCGTACTAATAAATTTTATAAAAAAAGGCAGGGTCTGAAGGAACAGACCCTGCTTACTCAAGCATATCATGATATTAGATATTGATTATTATTTTGACAGGGTTGACCATGTTTTCGTCATTTCCCTGCTTGTTGTTCCAGTTCTTCCACCGGATTCTCATCTTCTTTTGCAGGAACCTTAGAGGACAAGAACCAACCGCATACCGCAATCGTAATCAGTACAATGTAGAACCCGAATTTCCAAATTTTATTTTCCGGGAAATGCTCATCCAGAACGCCCAATGAAGGGTGCGCCAGCGTAATAACAGCCAATTTAACCCCAACCCATCCCACGATAACGAAGGCTGCAACTTCAAGCCCTGGACGTGAATGGAGCAGCTTAACGAAGAAGGAAGCCGCAAATCTCATAATTACCAGACCGATGAATCCGCCGAGGAAGATAACGATAAACTGTCCACCATCAAGTCCGCCGATCGGAGGCAATCCACTTGGTGGCAAAGCAACAGCCAACGCCACAGCTGCGAGAATCGAATCGACCGCGAACGCGATATCTGCCACTTCCACTTTAAATACAGTCATCCAGAAACCAGATTGTCTTTTTGGTTTTTTGGGTGTGGAATCCGCTGCTTCATCTGTTTTATTTCGGCTGCCCATAACCTTTTTGACAATGTGATTAATGGAGATGTACAAGAGGTACAGGGCTCCAATCGCTTGAACCTGCCATACGTCCACCAGGAACGAGATTAGGAACAACGAACCCAATCGGAAAATGAATGCACCCAACAAACCATAAAATAACGCTTTTTTGCGTTTTTCGTCAGGCAGGTGCTTAACCATAATAGCAAGAACCAATGCATTATCAGCTGCAAGCAATCCCTCAAGGACTACTAATACGGCGAGAACCCACCCATACTCCAATAATAATGACAACTCCAAAATTGACTCCTCCTTAGTATCCTTATGATGTACAAAAAAAAGGACCTTTACCATTACTGGTAAGGTCCTTTTTATTCACAAAAAGAGACCTTTACCCAGTATGAAAACTTGGTAAAGGTCTCGCTAACAACAAAATTGCTGCCAATAAAGCCGGGGATAGAATCCCGAACTGACGACTTTACTGTGAAAGCTACTCCCCTTTAACATAAGGAATATGCGGTTTTTAGTTGGAACGGGTTCAATAACCTGTTCTCATCATATTCATAACGATAAGCAAAGTCAAGCTTTATTTGACAGTCTGCGATCCAGCTTGCGAAAGACCAGCAGATCATAGATGAAATTGCCCAAAGGGATAAACGATACAAAAAATAAAGCGATCGGACGACGTAAGCGCCATTTTTGCGTGGTATACATACTCACCAAAAATAATAAATACATCAGAAATAAAAAACCATAAATGTTGCCAAACCATGTGACCGCCTGCGGCATGATCCCCGCATTTCGCAATGGAAAAGCAACAAATAACAACAGCACATATGAAAGCCCCTGCAACCACAGCAGCAGTCGAAAGCGACCAAGTGTAGAATGTAACATTTTTTTCCTCCTGCTTCTAAATACGCGCAATGAATTCACTGCAACCCGTACAGTATATCACAAAAACGAAATTTACCCTCACGCGCAGTTCCACAGGAGCCAAACCCAGCCAAAGCACATAGGATATATGACCAAGATTGTTACGAATATGGACAAGGAGGATCCTGTTGATGAAAATAGCCCTAATAGCACCTGAAAAATTGCCAGTCCCAGGTAACGGATCAGTCGAAATCTGCATTCTGGGCATTGCTCGTGAACTTGCGCTTCGTCACCAGGTGACGATCATAAGCCGTCAGATGCCCGCACTTTCCATCACAGAGCAAATCGATGGCATTACGATCCGGCGTGTGCCAGCAACCAGTCCCAACGAGTACACAAGGGCCGTTATTCGTTTTCTGAAAATTCAACCCTTCGATCTTATTCAGGTAGATAACAGACCCCATAGTATGGCTGCAATTAAACGTGCTTTCCATTCCATCCCCGTGGTGCTCTATCTTCACTCGTTAACCTTTGCACAACCTGGGCCAGCAAGATTAGCACTGCTAAAAAAAGCGAATTGGATTGCCGTCAACAGTCAATCCCTCAGACAGAGGCTGGGTCGAAGATTCCCATCCTTGAAACGACGCATGGGCGTAGTGCCGCTTGGCGTGGACCTAAGCCGCTTTTTGCCAGCAATAAAAGGAGAGCAGCAGCTTCTGCGCAGGCAGTTCGGTATTTCAGGGCCTTTCTCCATTCTGTATGTAGGCCGACTTATTCCTGGCAAAGGTGTGGATGTACTGATTCGTGCCGTAGCTATTCTTCAGCAACAGGTACCCGTGCAACTGATCATTGCGGGGAAAGGACCTCAGGTCTACGTCCGCAAACTGCGACAGCTTGCCCGAAAATTAAAGGTTGAGGCCGCCTTCCGAGGTCAGATCGCCCATGAACACATTGACCGTTTGTACCGGGCTGTGGACTGCCTGGTGTGCCCTTCCCAAGAACATGAAGCCTTCGGACTGGTGAATGTTGAAGCTATGGCTTCTGGACTACCCGTCATTGCTTCAGACAATGGGGGCATTCGTGAAATCATTGTCTCCGGGAATAATGGATACCTTGTGAGACAGTATCACAACCCCCGAAGTTTCGCTGCATACCTGTATAAACTGGCAGACAATCCTTCTCTCGCCCGTTCTCTCGGAGAAGCCGGACGTGCAAGTGCAGTTGAACAGTTCAGTTGGGCTAGGACAGCCATGCATCTCGAAGCAGCTTACACAAGACTCATCCGGGGATAGATCTGGTTGAGGCCGCGCTTTCCGTCAGGCTTTTTCACGTGACTGCCAGTCTGCAATAAAGCTATCCATATGCGGAACAGGGACATACATCATTTCAATTAATTCCACAATTATCATCTCTTTCATGGTAAACCTCACTTTAGCACAGGTCTGTTGGTGGAAAGCATCATAGATTCCTGAGCCTGTCCAGCAGCCGTGAGGAGCGAGCAGAGGGTTATTAACAATATATCCAACCGTCCCAATGGGAGGAACGACAACCCTAATGGCTTGAGAATCTGCCCGATTATCGGGATCTTTGACCAGAAATAGGGTATCCCCCACATTTAAAGCTTCTACGCCATGATAATGTTCCATTCCATACATGGCGGCAAATATTTTGGTTCTCATCACAAAAGCTCCTTTTACACATTTTTTTAAAATTTAGAAGGGTCGAAATTATTGATCTTCCTCATAATGCTTCATCCACTCTATGAGTTGTTCACGAATTTCTTTACGATATTCACGGGGTTCAATTACCTCCGCTTCGGGGCCAAATTGATATAACCATTTCAGGAATTCACGACTACTGTTCAGCGTTACTTCAAATAACAATCCGCCATCAGGCATATCCGTCATTCGTGGACGAACAAACATCTCTTCTTCTTTTATGTAGGGGGCCACCTCTTTACTAAACCTTACTTTAAAATGAATCAGTTTATCCCCACGATCAATGGACCACGTGTTTTTCATGAACTGCGTTATGTTGAAATCCCCCATAACAAAATGGGTATTAGTTTGTATAACGTCCAGAAAGCGACTGATCCGAAACAAACAAACTTTCTTCAGCAAGTGACAATAACCAATTAAATAAAAACGCTGGTCGCGCGGAATGAGGTAATAGGGATCAATCTCGCGGACCGTGATTTCATTTTTCGTAAGTGTGTGATATTGAGTTCGAATCGTTTGTTGATCCAGAATGGCTTCAATGACTGGAATAAGCAAATTGGGATACTTCCCTTCTTCCCGGTATGCAGGTGTGCCCATACGAATAATACCTGCAATATTTTCTACAATGTCACTGTTTCTCGATTTCATTTTGGTATGGGCCGTCATCACCTTATCAAAAGCTGAATCAAATTCAGCCGGGAGTTGCGAAGTATCCACCACGGATGGAAGCATGGAGAACACCATGGCTTCCTGTTCGGTAAAATCCAGAGGATACATGGCAAATTCACCAATGAACCGATACCCTTTGCCATAACCTTCATTCATGATAGGGGCAACCCTGTCCAAAATTCGGAGATCGCGATAAATCGTGCGCACAGTTGTACCGCATTTCATCGCCAATTCTTTGGCGGAAATTCCGGGATTCGCTTGTATAGCCTGAAGTATACGCAGAAGACGAATTAATTTCTCTGTCATGTAGTTTCTCCCCTTCGATATTTTATCGGCAAGGAAAACTAGTTCCTTTAGTCCGGTACTAAATCTTTAGTCCCAAACCTGTTTTCGCAATTTCACCTTATATGTATAGTTCAATCGCACTTATTCGGCTTATTAAATATACATTCTCTTACTTGCTTGCGTAAAATCTTAACCTCAAGTCCATATACCTACGCCTGATAGCCTACTTAGCATTCAAAAAAAACGAAAAAAAATCTTGCCTCTTTGACCAGAGACAAGACTCTTTTACTTGTTTATTTGTGCAATTGCAATAATTTAGTCAGCACATTGACCATATGGTCGCACAGTTCAGGGATGTCTCCCATCTGATCTTCATTTACACTGCGGTCAAAATGTACTTCAGCTGTGACAGCATACGTTGCTGGCTTATCTTCAAAAATATAATGAATATGCTGCTGCTTTCGTTGTTCCGGCCAGCTCTGCTGTATTATGGAGCTAATCGCCGGACATTGAGTCTCAGGCTCCTTAATAACCATCCTGAACCGAAGTCGCAAACGGCAACCTAAGTGACCACCCGGTGTTTCCAGAATTTCAGCTGCGAGCTCCTCAAGCGATGTGCTCAGGACCACTTCACCTGTTATGTGAGGGTAATCTCTCAGGCAGAATTGCAACACGAACTCTCTGGACATACGCGCCATCTCCAGCTGATCCTTCCGGTCCGTTATGGAAATAAGTTCATCCAAATTATCAAGATCATACAGGTGGTTTTCAAAGCCTACTTTCAAATTGTCATAAATCGTCGGATCAAACATGATGCGAAACCTGCCTTCTTGTGCAATTTATTCCGATTAGTTGCTTTTCCGTGGTAAATAGCTTGCCAATTTGCCTAACTGCGCAACTTGAACGATAGGCTCATTCTGCCTTACTATCATAACGAATAACGCCACTATGCGGCAATCTCTCATGAGTAAAACAGCATACGATACCGCCCCTTTTCCCCGTGACCCAACTTAGGACAGAGCCTTCCCAATATAAAAAAAGCCCGGTCATTACGACCGGGCTTGGTTGAGGTCAGAATATTGAATATTCTGATCCCTTATTCTTCTTTAGCTGGTTCTTCTGATGCAGCCGGTTCCGCTTCATCCGCAGAAGCCGTAGGCTCTGCCTCAGCCGCTTGTGGCGGCATCACGGAAGCGATGATGGAATCAGCTGCCGTCACCAGAGTCAGTCCTTTATCCAGCTTGATATCCGCAGCCGTCAAACGATCACCAATTTCCAGTCCGCTGACATCCACCTCAATGGAGGTTGGCAGATCAGCTGGCAGTCCTTCGACCTCCAGTTGAGTTTCCTGTGTCTGGAACACACCGCCTGCCTTGGAACCGGCTGCGGTGCCTTGGAAGTCGATCGATACACTAACGCTGATCGGCTTGTTCTTCGAAATCTGCAGGAAGTCCACATGCAGCAGACGTCCGTTACGTTCCTGCTGATCCTTGATCAGCACTGGAACCGTTTTGCCGCCCTCCAGATTGAGGTTGAACATCTCGGAGCGACCTGTACGTGCTACTTTCAGCATTTCTTTTTCATCTACATGTATCGCGGCACCTTCCAATCCCGGGCCATAAACGACTGCCGGAACACGTCCGCCTTGTCTTAACAGGCGCAATGCTGCACCTTTCTTTTCAGTTCTTGGTGTTGCCGTAAGTTGAGCCATTTTTCCGTTGGATTTCATGATTGAACATCCTCCTTCAAGGGATCCTTACTTCATATTTGTTAGGAAGCCATAAGCTTCTCTCTTAGACCAGAATGGCCTTGTTCATGCGTGGCCGAATCTGGGGCCATATCTATATTTACCCCAATGAAAGGCCATCTCAAACACTGACTTGTAGAGTTTTTTTATTTTTCAGGTGAAATGTATCTTTCTGATGAACAAAAAAGCAGCCGGAATACCTTCCGACCACTTATTAAGCATACATTTCACAACTAGTTGTACAAACGTTATAACTTAAGCAAAATTATGCACTGTTACGATCATCCTCTGCATCACTTTCACGGATAACTTGCATCTGATCCGACCCACTGTGAACGATAATCTGCACATCTCCGTCTTCAGGACCGATATCAACATAACGATCTCCGCAGGTATCTTTGGCTTCCCATTCATTCAGCCGAATGATTAAGCCCAGATGATGCAGTCCTGGAGCGACCCGAAAACGGGCTTCTGCTGTATTGCCCACTCGCTCAAACGGGATAGCCCCATCCTCCATACCTGTGCCCCATACCCAGACATCCCATCCCTCATAACACTGATCTTCCCGTTCATATCGGAGAGTGACAATTCGGGAGATGGATTTGTGGATTTTGATATTCAGCGATGCCTGAATCCCTCCAGCCTCCGCGATTATCTGGGTGGAGCCTGGTGTTAAAGCTCGCACAATTCCTGCTGTACTGACAGCTGCATGATCCAGATGAGACGAGCTCCACCGTATCTTCATCCCTTGCAAGGGCTGGCCGAATTGATCCAGAACCAAGGCTCGGAATCGATTGACACGTGTCGTATACATCACAGACTCCCCTACAATTTCAATTCGTTCCGGATGGAGTTGATCCACCTGCAACGTACACTCTGCGGTAATCGTGCCACAATGGACGCTAATGGTCGCTTCTCCGGTCTCCCCTGTATGAATGGTCCCATCGGATTGAATCGCAATAATGTCCGGGTTCGAAGAGCTCCAGGTCACCGATGCGTTCTCCACCACATTACCAAAACGGTCTCTGACCGATGCTCGCAAGCCAGCAATCTCTCCGACACTGTACACAAGACGCGGCGAATGAATCTCAATCACAGCGGGTTCAGCACCGCCGCCATACTCCGTATCATACAGTACCATCAATGACCACCGTTCTACCACTACGGTTCCGCTCACCGTCTCAATGCGATCTGTACCTGCCTGATGATCATTCACCACGATATGCCAGTCGCCCTCCGGAAGACTCACTTGCTGCTGCTGACCTGTTCCGTTGTAGATCACCACGATCTGATTCCAGGTATCCTGATTGGCTCCGCCCTCCAGTGTAAATGCAACCACATTTCCTTCTGCACGCATCAAGCGAAGATGATGTCGTACCTGCTCGGCATTCATCATGCGAAAAGCCGGATGTGTGCGGCGCAGATGGATCAGGCCCCGATAATAGTCAAAAACAGGTCTGAAGCGAGATTTATTCGCCCAAGTGATCGTATTCACGGCGTCCCCGCTGCGATAACTGTTGTGATCTCCTGCTTTGGATCTCAATATCTCATCCCCTGCATGGAGGAATGGAATACCCTGTGAGGTGAGTAAAATCCCTGTCGAGAGCAAGGAACGGCGGACCATCTCATGGTCAAGCACATCATCTGCATTAACATACCTATAAGGGTCTGCCGCCTTAACCGCCGATTCCGCACTGCCTCCTTCCACAGGCTGACCATCCCTCCATACCGGAAACCCGAGATCATGTCTGAGGTACATCGTTGTGGCGATTTTGTCCCACAGATTGAGATTATCATGCGCTGTCACATAATTGACGGATTCCACAGGTGAAGACGTAAAATCATCCAGCGCTCCGGCAACACCCTGGACAATTTCGTACTCCTTACCGTCTGCTCCGGTAACAAAGCCTTTGCCGATGCCATCACTATCCCCTTTGATGGCACTGCGGAAATGATCGTTAAATACAGCAAATCCCTGACCGCGCTGTGTTCCTTTTAACGTTTTCCGCTCCAGTGGCGAATCTCCGCCTGTCCACGGCTCCCCGTAGATCAGAAAAGCCGGATCAATCTGTTCTCTCAGCTCGCGGGTCACTTCGTTCATTGTGTCTGTATCAATCAGACCCATCAGGTCGAAGCGAAACCCGTCCACATGATATTCCTCTGCCCAGTACAGGAGAGAGTCCAAAATATATTTTCGCACCATGGGCCGTTCTGTAGCCAGTTCATTGCCTACACCTGAGCCATTGCTCAATGTGCCGTCCTCACGATAACGATAATAGTAACCCGGTACAATTCGTTCAAAAGGTCCCTCATCCACGCTATACGTATGGTTGTAGACCACATCAAGCACGACACGAATGCCTTGTCGGTGCAGGGAATGAATGAGCGCCTTGAACTCCCGGATCCGAACCGCAGGATCACGAGGATCGGTGGCATAGGAACCTTCCGGCACATTGTAGTGCTGAGGATCATACCCCCAGTTGTATGGCAACTTGGCATTCGAGCTGGTATCCGTTGCTGCCAGTTCATCCACCGTCTGATAATCCGCTACAGGCAGAAGATGCACATGCGTAATGCCAAGTTCGACAAGATGATCTACACCGATGGAGTTGCCGCCTCTGTCCGTTAACCCGGAGGATGTAAATGCCAAATATTTCCCCTTATAAGGAATATCGGCATGAGGGTCGGAGGAGAAGTCACGCACATGTAATTCATATAAAACAGCATCTGCCGGACGCAGAAATACAGGCTTCACATCCTCTTCCCAATCCACTGGATCGGTTGTATCCAGGTCAATTATGGCCGTTCGCTGCCCGTTCGCGGATACAGCACGAGCGTAAGGATCGGGTGCCACGGCAATATGCTGATCATCATGCGTAATGGAATACATATAATAATGTCCAGCCCAATCCCCTTCAAGCTGTACACTCCATATTCCGTCCGGGTCACGGGTCATCGACCGCTTCTGTCCATCATCATGTTCAGTTACTTTTCCACTTGCATCATATCGTCCCTCATCATCAAAAATGAGTAGGGAAACCTGCTGTGCTGTAGGTGCCCACAGCTTGAATGTGCTTGCCGCACGAGTATATGTTAAGCCAAGATCGTTGCCTTCATATCGAAAAGCTGTCCATTCCGGCATCGTTCCCACCGCCTTTATATCCATTGATTTCGTGTTGTCCCGATGTTACGGAGCAGGACGTCATTTGTCAACCCGGGGTTGTCTGTACTCAACATATCGGTTGAACAGAGGCTTTCAATTAGCATGGTAAAAGTGATGCATATCCTGATAGCAATCGCTTTCAAGATATAGCATATGTAAACAAGCGCCATAGATTGACAGCATTTGTACCTGTCCTGATGAAAAAAGAAGAGAGCACACCAAATGGGGTGTCCCAAGTCATCAGCATGATGACAGGAACACCCCTTTGTAGCTTTATTCCATTCTAACGAATCGAGGACACGCTATTATGATTTTGTACCGGCAGCTTCTCGCGGAGCCGACATGAAACACGGATGTCAATCTGAGCCACCTTTAGACCAAGGGAAAAGGTTCACTCGTTTGAATACATAACCATCATAGATATCGCGGGGACGCTGACCTGACCGTCCTTGACCGTGCGCAGCACATCGGTGCCGGCTTGCCCCTGCTCTACAACCACATACCATATACCTGAAGGGACGGAGGTTGTACGGGTTTCTTTGGAAGCATTATAGATAATGATCATCCGTCCCCATGAATCTCCGACAGCCGTTCCTGCCAGTTCATAGGCCAACATTCCTTCTCCTTTTTCAAGCAATCGAATATGCGACTCAATCTCTCCCCGGGTGCGAAGACGAAACGCAGGATGCTCGCGCCGAAGATGAATCAGGCCACGATAATAATCATAAACAGGCTTAAATGCTTGCTTTTGCTCCCACCGAATGGCATTAATTGAATCCCCACTCTTGTGGCTGTTGGCATCGCCATACTTGCTACGCAGAAATTCATCTCCAGCCGCAATCAATGGAACCCCTTGGGAAGTCAGCACGATGCCACTAGCAAGCAGACAGCGCCGGACCGTCTCGTTCTCCAGTATGCAATCCGGGTCAACGTGTAAGTAGGGCTTCGCATGCTTTACAGCCTCTTCCACGCTGTCGCTGCCTTTCACACGACCATCCTCGCTATATGTGATAAATCCCAGCGTATCGTGCAATCCTTGTGTCCGTGCGACTTTGTCCCACAGGTTGAGATTATCATGTACAGTTACATAATTAATCGTTTCCGATGGGCTGGCCGTAAAATCGGTAATGGCTCCCCGCACGCCTGTCCATATATCATCTTCCTTTCCCTCCGCTCCTGTAGCAAATCCGGTTCCCGTTCCATCGCTATCGCCTTTGATTGTTCCACGGAAGTTATCGTTAAATACAGCAAATCCGGCTTCACGCTGTGATCCCTTTAGGGTCATTTGATCCCCAAGTGGTGATTCCAGTGCTCCCCAGGGTTCGCCGTACAAGAGGATGGACGGTGAGACCTCTGCATGCAGTTCTGCTGTGAGCTCTTTCATCGTTGCCATGTCAATCAGACCCATCAGGTCAAAACGGAACCCGTCCACATGGTACTCCTCTGCCCAGTAGCGTACGGAATCGATGATGAACTTCCTCACCATAGGGCGCTCTGTAGCCACTTCATTGCCTGTACCCGATCCATTGCTGTACGTGCCATCCGGATTCTGACGGTAGTAATACCCTGGGACAAGCTTCTCAAATGAACTGGCTGCGGTGTCAAATGTATGATTGTACACCACATCCATAATGACTCCGATTCCCTTCTCATGAAGGGCAAGCACCATCGATTTGAACTCACGAATTCTGGTCTCGGGCTCATCTGCACGTGAAGCATAGGAACCTTCTGGGACGTTGTAATGAAGTGGATCATATCCCCAGTTATAGCGTGAGTCATCGGAAGTCCTGTCATCTGGCTTGGATTCATCTACGGTCGCAAAATCAAATACCGGAAGCAGGTGTACATGAGTGATGCCCAGCTCAGCCAAATGATCGATCCCCAGCGTATTCCCGTTTGAATCGCGTAGGTCCGTCTCGGTAAAAGCCAGGTACTTTCCTTTGTGTCTCATGCCGGATGACTCATGGATCGAGAAATCGCGCACATGCAGCTCATATAAGACCGCATCTACCGGGCTCACCAGTTCTGGACGGATATCCTCATTCCATCCATTCGGATCGGTCTGTTCCAGTCTGACAATTACACCCATTTCTCCATTCATGGTCACAGCCCGTGCATAAGGATCAACCGCAACCTCCTGACGTCCGTCTTCAAAGGTAATGCGGTACATATAACGATATCCTTGCCACTCGCCTTCGAGCTTCAGGGACCAGATACCCTGATCCTGTTTGTGCATCGGTATTTCTTTTTGTATTGCCTGATTCTTCGGCTCATTGGGAGTCCCCCCTGTTGAAGGCGGATATATTAGTACATCCACCTGTTTTGCAACAGGCGTCCACACTTTGAAACTACAGGCTTGTGGTTCCATCGTTACACCCAGATCTCTACCCCGGTATGTATCCACTACATTCAATCCTTCTAGCTTCTGATGATCATCAATCATGTTGTGTATTCCCCTTTCAATGACAATAAAATAATTGTGGAACGAATGCTCCTTACTTTTTATACCCCTTCTGTCACTTAACCATAATCTTGGGGATGAAAAAGACCAAAAAAAAAACAAGCCATGCTTCACGTCATTTCACGTAAAACACAGCTTGTTCCGCTACTACTTCCCATTCAGCTCCACATAGGAAGCTTCCAGCTCCTTGATAAGCTGGTCTCCGCCGGATTTTCTCCAGTTCGCCACTTCCTGCTCCCAAGCAGCATCATCGATTTTGCCCATAATGTACTTGGTCTGTGCATCCCAGATCATCTGATCCAGCTCCTGGCCGCGCTCCGTATAGATGGCAGAGGACAGGGTCAGCGCCGGATTCGGAATGGCGTACTGCTCATTCTCACGCGCCATCTTCGTGCCCTTCATACCGATCGGTACATCGACAAACTCAGCCACGTTATATCCTTCAACGCTTAGCAGATTGTCACGATACGGCTTCACTTCGCGCTGATACCCGTCGAAGTCCTTGAACTCGGTTTTGCCATCCGAAGTCTTCGTATAGTGTACATCCTCAAGACCCCGCAGCTGGAGCGTACTCAGCGGTTCGTCCATCAGTTGATCCAGGAACGTCAGCACCTGTTTTAACTGTTCTTCGTCCGATACGGAAGCTTTGGGAATGACAAGCATGCCATAATTCCCCGGTTCCCCGGCAATTCGAATGCCATCCGGTCCCTGGAACGGGGCCACATCAATCTCGCCATCCGGCACGTTTGGTGTCAGCCGCTGCTGGAATGACTTTCCGTTCTGAGCAACACCGTTCAGCTTCATGGCTACCAGACCGGAGTCAATTTTTTTGTCCGCATCGGATGGGTCCAGAGCAGGAAAGTCACTGTTGATCAATCCTTCACTGAACAGACGCTTGAACAGCTTCATCGTGTCCACATATTCTGTGGTCAGGAATTCGGGCGTAAGTTTGCCCGCGTCGTCCAAACCCCACTTGTTCACCCCACCGATACTTACAGCGATCCGTGTGAGTGGAGAGGATACACCTTCGTTGTACTTTTTGAACAGCACCGTTCCATACGTATCTTCCTTGCCGTTACCATCAGGATCATCCTTGCGAATGGAACGCATCACTTCGTACCAGTCATCCAGCGTTTTCGGTACATCCAGCTTCAGCTTGTCAAACCAGTCCTTGCGGTACACGATGGCTGTACGCCCGATATCGCGGAAGTTGGGTACCCCGTAGATCTTGCCTTCGATCTTGATATTGTCAAAATAAGCCTCGGATTGAGCTGACAGGTTTTTATAATCCTTTAGGTAAGGTCCAATTTCCCAGAACAGCCCCGTTTTGGCTGCGTTAAATGTTGTGGGTACATAATTCACCCGCATAATGGTCGGCATCTCGCCTGAAGCTACCATGACGTTCACTTTATCATCAAAAGCAGACTGCGGAATCCACTGTACATTGACATCTGTATTGGTATATTCCTCAATCTTCTGTTCGATCCCATTCTCCTTGGCTGGTACATCACCTACCTGCATCAAAGAAATCGAAATGGGAAGCTTGCCCTCCCCTGCCGCAGGCGCTTTTTCTCCCCCACAGCCTGCAAGCAGTCCAGCGGACATTGCACCAACCACAACTAATCCGCCTAAACGGGACATCCGACCTTTTGGACTCATGAACCATCTCTCCTTTGGATAACGAAATTGTTCAGGGTACGCACAATGAATGCGCTATCATAAATGAGTCTGAAGAAAAGAACTAGCGTGTCGCCAGTTCCATCTCCACTCCTGCCAAAATAAACGGAGCAACCGATTTCGGATCATTAATCCGAATGGATTCAGTCACATAATACTCGTACGACCCGTCACGATACGGGGTACCGCCCAGACCTGCCCCTCCGTTACACTGCGTCAGGGACAATACACCTTCGCGATCCGTTTGCAGCAGATGCTGCAGCAGACCCTGATACCCCTTTTCTGCGATCACTTTGAACTTGCCACTCAGGTAACCCTTCCGTACCCCCTTAGCCAGTGCGTAAACAAACATGGACGTTCCCGAAGCCTCCAGATAGTTGCGCTCACGCCCCGGCTGATCGAGCAGATGAGGCCATAGCCCGGACTGTTGGTCCTGTACATGTACAAGCGCATTCGCTACGCGTTCGAAGATCCCCACAATCTGACCGCGCTGCTCATGATCTACAGGCAGATGATCCAGTGTATCCACCACCGCCATCACATACCAGCCCATCGCCCGGCTCCAAACATGCGGAGAACATCCAGTTTCTCCCGAGCTCCAGCGCTGTTCCTTGCTCTCATCCCAGGCATGGTACAGCAGACCGCTGCGTGGATCCCGTGTACGCTTCTCCACCAGCAGCAGCTGTAATGCCGCCTTGTCAAACCACTTCTCCTCGTCTGTAGCGGCACCATACTGTGTTAGGAACGGAGTAGCCATATACAGTCCATCCAGCCACATCTGGAACGGATAGACCTTCTTATGCCAGAATCCGCCTTCACTCGTACGGGGCTGCCCCTTAAGCTGGACCATAAGCAAATCTGCGGCTTTACGGTACTTCTCTTCACCGGTTTTGTCCAGCAACAGGAACAGTGATTTCCCCTGGTTAATCTGGTCCAGGTTATACTCCTCGACTGTATAGGAGCGAATTGAGCCATCTTTCTGAATGAAGTTGTCCATCAGTTCACGGATGTAATCGAAATATTTCTGTTCACCGGTATGGGTGTACAGCTCTTCCAGCGCTTTCAGCAGACAACCATTTTCATAATGCCAAGTCGGATACAGCTCATGATTACGATAACTTTCCATGAACTGTTCAGCCATCCGTACCGGTGTGAATTGCATTGTTTCTTTCATGGAATCCCTCCGCTTCCGGCTTTTTATTTAGCCTGTTTTTTGTAGTCTTCGGCATATTCCTCACGAATTTTGGTACCGCCCGCATTGCCCCAATTCTCAATTTCCTGTTTCCAGCCATTTTCATCGATTTTACCCATAATATATTTGGTCTGTGCATCTGCAATCATCTGATCCAGATCTGCCCCACGATCGCCATACGTAGACGAATACAAGGTTAATGCAGGGTTTGGCACAGCATGTTCCGCCAGCTCTTTGGCAAGTTCCGTACCCTTCTCACCCAGTTCAGTGTCTTTCAATTTCGGCACATTGTATCCTTCTACGTAAGGCAAGTTATCACGATATGGCTTCACTTCACGCTGGAATGCATCGAAATCACTCATCTCCACTTGGTCTTCGCCAGCCTTCTTGTAATGTTTGTCTTCAATACCACGCATCAGCAGCGTCGCCATCTCGGGGTCCATCAATTTATCCAGGAAAGATAACAGGTTTTTCAGCTCTTCCTCCGATTTCACCGTTGCTTTCGGGAAAGCCAAAATACCGGAGTTACCCGTCTGCCCCGCCACTCGGTCGCCACTCACACCAAGCAAACCGGCAATGTCTACCACCCCATCCGGGTCGTTCTTGGACAGACGCTCTTGCTGGCTCTTTCCGTTCTGGGCAACACCGATACGCATGCCGACAACGCCTGTATCATATTTCTTCTCCGCTTCTGTGGAGTCAAATACGGCAAAGTCCTGATTCAGCAGCTTCTCGCTATACAAACGCTTCAGCAGATCCAGCACCTGCATATATTCCGGTGTCATGAATTCCGGTGTAAAGCTGCCGTCATCCTCTACTTTCCACTTGTTTGGAGCACCAAAGCTTACGCCAAGGCGCGTAGTAAAGGAGTATTGATCCTCGTTATATTTTTTGAAAAGCATCAATCCAAACGTATTATCCTGACCGTCTCCATCCGGATCGGAGGTCGCCAGCGTCTTGATCGTTTCATACCATTCATCCGGTGTCGTTGGCACCTTGAGATTCAGTTTATCGAACCAGTCTTTACGGTAAATCACCGTTGCACGGGCAATATCAGAGAATACGGGTACCCCGTAGATTTTGCCTTCTACCTTGATATTGTCAAAGAAACGCTCGTTCTGAGCAGACAGATTTTTATAATCCTTCAGTAAAGGTCCAACTTCCCAGAATACATCGTTACGCATCGCACTGGTCACCGTTGGGTTATACTGTACTTTTACAATTTTGGGCATATCACTGGATGCAATCATGACATTTATTTTGTCATTGTAAGCCGAGGCCGGAATCCACTGAATATCCAGCTTGGTATTGGTATACGCCTCAATCTTTTGCTGGACCTCATTGCCTTTGCTCGGTACGTCGCCCACCTGTGCTATTGCAATGGACACGTTCTGCACGCCGCCCTCGGCAGCCTGACCTTGATCCGATCCGCATCCTGCCAGCAGACCTGTCACCAGTGCCAATGTGCTCAAGACAGCTACGGCTTTCTTTTTTGTTGCTTTCATCAAACGAAAACCTCCCCTTTTTATACAGTCATGAAGCAGTTCTGATATCCAAACGTATGCGATTTCAACCTTTTACCGATCCCAGCATCACTCCCTTGGCAAAGTGCTTTTGCAGGAACGGATAGACCAGCATGATTGGAATCGTGGAGAACACGATAACGGCCATGCGAATGGTAAGCGGCTGAATCTCGGTCTCTTCGATACTCGTGTCCCCGATCCGGCTCTGAGCCAGGATGACAATCTCTCGCAGCCACACTTGTACGGGCCACTTTTCACTATCGTTGATATAAATGACAGCGTTGAAGAAGCTGTTCCAGTGAGCCACCGCGTAAAAGAGTGAGAATGTAGCCATTGCCGGCATCGACAAAGGCAGCACAATTCGGAACAATACCCCCACATCGTTACATCCATCGATTTTGGCGGCATCCTCCAGTTCGTCCGGAATGGCCTGGAAGAAGTTTTTAAGTACGATCAGGTTGAACGCACTAATCGCGGTTGGCAGCATCAGAGACCATAACGTATCGGTCAGGTGCAATGATTTTACGACAAAGTAGGTTGGGATCATCCCACCGCTGAACAGCATCGTGAACAGTACACCCAGCAAGATGGGCTGACGTCCACGTAAGTATCTTCTGGAGAGCGGATACGCCATAAGCGACGTAAACAACAAATTAAGCAGCGTACCAATTACGGTGATATAGATCGATACGCCCAGACTGCGAATCAATGTGTCTGTAGAGAAGATGTAGCGATAAGCGGCGAGGGAAAATTCTTTCGGAAAAAGAATGAATCCTCCTTTGGCCACTTCATGCGGGCTGGTAAACGAGACGGCCAAAATATAAATGAACGGGATAACGGTCACGATTCCGATTAATAGCAGAAAGCCATGATTGAGGATATCAAAGATCCGGTTGCCCCACGTTTTATCCTGTTGCATCTTAATGCTCACTCCTGTCTGGTGAAGAACGTCTGCTGCCAAGCGTTAGTAGACGCCTTCCTCCCCGAATTTTTTGGCCATCGTGTTGGCACCTAGTACAAGCGCAAGTCCAACCACCGACTTGAACAAACCGACAGCAGCACTATAACTGTACTGTGCCTGTGTGAGACCTTTGGTGTAGACATAGGTATCGAATACCTCACCCACATCCCGGTTCGTCGGCGTCAGCATCAGGAAAATCTGTTCAAAGCCTGTATCCAGGAAGTTACCCAGACGCAGAATGAGCAAAATAATGATCGTGCTGCGGATAGCAGGCAGCGTAATATGCCATGTCTGACGCCAGCGATTGGCACCATCCATCCGTGCAGCCTCATAGAGCTGTGTATCTACACCAGAGAGTGCCGCCAGGAAAATAATCGTGCCCCAACCGACCTCTTTCCAAATGGATTGTCCAACAATCATCGTTCGAAACCAGCCGGGCTCCAGCAGGAAAGCCACTTTTTGTCCTGTCAGGTTATAAAGTAATTCGTTAATGGCGCCGCCCTCGGTTGTGAACAGCATGTAGAACACACCAACCACCACAACCCAGGAAACAAAGTGCGGAACATATACCAGCGTCTGTACAAATCGTTTGAACCGTTCACGGCGAACTTCATTCATCATAAGCGCCAATACAATGGGCAGCGGGAAGAAGAACACCATATTATAAATCGCTAGCAAAAACGTATTTCGGAACAAAGTCCAGAACTGCGGCTCCCCGAAGAAACGCTGGAAGTGCTTGAATCCTACCCAGTCACTGCCCAGAATGCCCTTGTAAGGCGTGTAATCCTGAAAAGCCATCGTAATGCCGTACATGGGTATGTATTTGAAAATAACAAAGTAGAGCACGCCCGGAATCAACATGATATAGAGCCACCGGTTTTTGATGATGTCCCTCCACAGCAGGTTTTTGTCACTGCGGGTAGCGGACCGTGTCCGAGCCGCCGTTTCGGCTTTCATAGTGTGTTCCTCCCCACATTGGAAACGATTACAAAATATCACTTCCTGAATTCATGTCTTCATTGTGGAGGATAATCGGGTAACTGGCTATCGTCTCGTTTTAGCTTCTTGTTTTCCCTTATGTATCAAGGGTTTAGGACGTTTATATCCCTGGGCTGCTCCCCTCAATGAACCCCATTTAACCTCCGATATTCCTGTCTTAACTCTGCTCCAATCACAGAAAAAAGGCTGACTCTGAAACAAAGAAAAACCTGCCTGCCATGGCAGGCAGAGCAGGTGGCTATTATCGCTGCTGCTCCCGGTATTTTCCGGGGGTGGTTCCAGTAATTTTACGAAAGGTTCGGATAAAAGCGGTGGGATTCGTGTAATTGAGTTTCTCGGCAATCTCCGATATTTTCAGGTTGGTCGTCTGCAGCCATGTTTTGGCTTTTTCCATCCGGTATTCTGCCAGGTATTCCGTAAAATTCACACCAGCCTCCTTTTTGAACACACGGCTCAGATAAACTGGATGAAAATTCAGTTCTTCTGCGCAAGCTTCCAGTGACAATTCGCGATCATAACGCTCCTCAATCAGTCGAATCATCCGGCGGGCTATATTCAGATATTGAGACTCTTCCTGTTCGCGCCAGAATCGAATGACAGGTTGGAATAAACATTTGCGGAACCAGTTCGTCATTTCATCCAATGTGGACAACTTCAACAATCGAGCCATGGAAGCTTTTTCACCCAACACCTCCGCAACATTACCACCCTGCTCCTGCACAAGCTGGTACACACGGGACAACAGCTGAACCATGATAACGGGGTACTCGCTGAAGTGCAGCTTCTTGTCTGCAAGCAATCCGAGATACCGCTTAAAGTACACATCCGTTTTCTCCTCGTCTCCTTGCTTGAGCGCAGAAGCCAGCTGGTCTTCAATCATCCTGAGCTGTGTATACAACGCGGCCTCTGTCTGACCGCGCGGCTGAATATCCTCATAATGCAAAATAATACGGCTCCCCAGACTTACCCTGCCTTGCAGAGCCTCACGACTCTCCTGGTAAGCTCTTGGTGAATCACCTATTGCAGAATAGGAGCGACTGATACCGATACTTACGGGCAGATTCAGATAGGTTACGACCCGCTCACGAATCAATTCGGCTTGAGAATGCATCCATTCTTTGAGCTGTACTTCATCCTCCAGCACGGAGGCCAGCACCGTAACCTGGGCGTCATCAATCATGACAGGGGCAAATCGAATATCCGAAGGCAGCAGCTCACCGACCATATTGTTTAACGCAAACAACAGCAGATCCCGATCCTGCTCTTCATACCTTGTCCCTTCAAGGGTATCGATCTGAAGCGTGAGCACCCCTAGCCGTGACCAGGATGTCGGAAAATCATAGAACTGTCCCTGATATCTGAAGTCATCTTCCGATATTTTGCCTGTAAGCAGTTTGGTCATAAAAAATTCCTGCAAATGAACATGCTGGCCCTTCATTTGCTCACGCATCGTTTTCTCCGAGCTGAATAAGGTGGATAATCGCTCTTCAATGTATATAAATTCATCCTGACGGCGTCCCGATGGAGCCACTGGAGAATCCAGTCCTTTTGTAAACTGCAGAAGTCTGGAAATCGGAGAATACATCTTGCGGCTGCCGTAGATAGCTACCAGTCCCGTCACACATAACATGACCAGTGTAGCCACTCCCGTAACCAATGCAATTTTCTTCGACTGAGCGGTTATCTGACCCAGCGATACAACGGACACATACAACCAGCCATTAAGTGGGGACTGCCTGTAGCTAACCGCCACCTGGCTTCCTTCCACCTCTGCACTGAAGAAGCCCTCCGAGAGTCCCGTCGTTTGTACCTTTTCATGGATTTCCTGATTCAGCGCATCATATTTCCCGTCTTGCTGTGTATCATTGAGAAAATATTTCTGCTCCCGATCAAGGACGTACATATCTCCTGAATTTGAATTTCGACTCAGAAATGTACTTAGCTCTGTATCAGCTATGTCTATAACCAGAAATCCCTTGGGTTTCACATTGGTTGGGATCATCGGAATCTTGAATACCATGCTGACCACATTGTCGGATGAAATAAGGGTAGGCGCGGGTTCTTGTGCCACTTCACCCACTCCGGCCGATACTGGCACACTTTCTTTGGTTGAACTCACATTTTGCGTCACCCAGAAGAGGCTGTTGGTATATTTCAAATAGGAGCCAATCCGGTCCCGAATACTGAAATCATCCAACTTTCCAAAGGATCTCATCGAAACGACCCAGTCTTCATCGAGATTCACGAGATAGGCCTGATCAATATTTGTAACCGATTGCAAATTATTAAATCCGGAGGTCAGATCACGAATGTCCTGGAATTCGCTGCTGTCCAGCGGTTTTTTCATCGCTTGTAACACCAAGGGAGAATTCACATATTGGATGGACGACAATTGCAGACTGCGCAGCACTTGCTCTACCCGCATTTGGGTCTGATGCAGAATCTGCAAATTACTCTCACGTACCTTCTGCTCAATGTCACGCGAAGCAATCGAATAGGAGACTGAACCAATAACAATGACCGGAAGGGCTCCAAGAATCATGGTAAAACAGAGCAAACGCAGCAGGTATTTAGGCAAAAAGCGCATCCTCCTTTGTGTTCATTTTGCGTCATTTGAACGAGAACGCTTTCGGAATTGCTTCCCGATCTCATGCAAAACGTATATATAATATCGCTTTCATTGGATTAATTTACTATTGTTATTTTAAAACCCATTGTTATTCAAGTCCACTATTTATTATTGAAGGTTGACTTTAAGGCAATTTCCAGTTTATATTGGTTGCATATTCCTCAATCAAAGGAGAGATTTTGATGTCGGTGAGCGTTCTTAACTAACCAAGTTTCATATTCAGGAGTTTGGCCTTCGATTCGCTTGTGCCTTTTGGCATACGTGTATTTCTTGATGCGCCATTACCCTGTACTTAGTTAAGAACAGCGGATATCATAAATCGCCTCCGGGATTGTACGTGTCCGGGTCTATTTCCGCGCTGTGTTCAGCGTGGATTTTTTTGTATAGACCTATAACGGGCCCTGCTTTCCCCTACGTTAAGGGCGGAGAATGACGTTTGTTCATTCTCCGCCCTTTTTGCGTTTTCCGGGAATATGTTCCATCGCTTAAACCGAAATTCCATTTTATAACCAAGGAGAGATCAAGCATGAATGAAAACACATTAAACAGTCTGGGTTATCCCCAAATTCAAAAAAACGTTGCAGCCTGTGCCCTATCCTATTTGGGCAAACGTTATGCAAGAGACATGAAGCCCATGGTGGACGCGCCTCTGATTCAAATGCGGCTGGAAGAGACCGCTGAGGCTGCTGCTTTGATTCGTTACGGCGCAAGTGTGCCCATCCCTTCACTCGACGGGATGGAGACCATCATGGATCTGCTCGGCACCGGTTATTTGTTCACGGAGCGAGATTTCAGCCATCTCGCCCAATTTCTACGCAGCTGCGCACAGCTTATGAAATACATGGAGGGCAAATCCGAAGTGGCTCCTACAGTCAGCCGATACGCTTCATCCATGATATGGATGGAGTCCCTGCTGAGCGAGATCGAACGATGTATTCATAATGGCCGCATTCAGGATCAGGCAAGCAAGGAGCTGATAAGTATTCGTAAAAAAATGACGGTGAATGAGGAGCGCATGAAGCGCAAGCTGGATTCTCTCATAAGCAAACACCGCTCCATCATGCAGGAGAATGTCATTAGCCAGCGTGGTGGAAGAACGGTGCTGCCCATCAAGAAAGAATTCCGCAAACACGTTAAAGGCAGTGTGCTGGATGAGTCAGGCAGCGGCCAAACCATATACATTGAGCCAGCGGAATTGGTAGGTTTGCAAATGGAGCTGGCTTCACTGCAAGCGGAGGAATCACGGGAAGAGATGAAAATCCTAGGCGACTTAACCTCCATGGCAGAGTCGTATCATCGTGAAATTGCGCTAAATACGGAAACGGTAGGGGTTCTGGATTTTCTGTTCGCCAAAGCGAAATATGCAGCGACCATGGACGGACAGACTGTACGCGTCAACGCCAATGGACGGATTCGGCTTCAAGGGGCACGCCATCCATTAATGGGCGCATCCATGGTTCCCCTTGATTTTGCAATTGGTCACACGTACTCCTCACTGATCATTACAGGACCAAATACAGGAGGCAAAACGGTTGCCCTCAAGACACTAGGTCTGCTCACCCTGATGATGCAATCCGGTCTGCTTGTCCCTGTCGCTGAAGAGGGCGAGATGGCCGTATATCATGAGGTTGCCGTCGATATCGGTGATGGACAGAGCCTGGAGCAAGCACTCAGCACCTTTTCTGCACATATTCGCAACATGATTGGCATCCTGGCTCAAGCCGATTCATCGACGCTTGTGCTGATTGATGAGATGGCCTCCGGTACCGATCCTGGTGAAGGAGTGGGACTCTCGATCGCTATGCTGGAGGAGCTGCACAGCCGCGGAGCTACCGTTGTCGCCACTACCCATTTTGGGGAAATCAAACATTTTGCGGCAGCCACGCCTGGATTTGAAAATGCACGAATGGAATTTGATACAGTCTCGCTCCAGCCTCTCTATCGATTGCGGATTGGAGAAGCCGGGGAAAGCTACGCCTATTCCATAGCATTGAAGCTGGGGATGCCGCAGCGCATTATTGTGCGCTCCAAGCTCATTTCAGATCAGGGTGTCTCGCAACGTATCTCTCCAAACTTTACATCAGCTGTGCCCGACGTGAATTCTTCACCATCACCAAAAAGCAGCATGGCTGAACAAAAGCATTCAAATAAAACAAGGAACACGTTGGAACCTGTCAACGAACCTGTCAACCCGTCCGTACAAACTGGCCCTAGAAACCAGTCCAATTGGACTGGAGCATCGAAACCCACTTCCCCTGCCAAAGCATTCCGAAAAGGGGATCGTGTCTATGCAGCCTATCTGAACCAGTCAGGAATTGTCTGTGATGTAGAGGACAGTCGCGGGAATATCGGAGTCATGCTGCGTGGACGCAAAGTCAAAATTCACAAGAAACGCCTGACTTTGCATATATCTGCACAGGAACTTTATCCGGGCGACGACTATGACCTCGACATTGTGCTGGAAACCAAGGAAAACCGGAAGAAGCGCAAACTGATGGGTCGCAAGCATGTGGAAGGACTGACGATTGAATTGCCTCCTGAAGAATAACCACAGGATTGATATCATGGGTGGAGCTGATATACTTTAATAAACCTATCGATCGTTCGTGGTTAAGAAATTCAACGGGGGGAAGGAAGACTCATATGTCTGTTGAGCAGGATACAAAGAAGGTGACTGCAGATGTCCTTGTATGTCCTTTATGTGGTGAAGCCAATGGCTGTTCCTATGCAGCAGGCCGCCCTCATTCAGCATGCTGGTGTAATCAGGCCGTGTTCCCCGAAGGGGTATTTGACCCCATTCCGGAAGAACAACGCAGGAAGTCTTGTATATGCGAAGCATGTCTGGATACGTATAAAAAGAAGGCACAGCAAAATAAAGAGCCTCACAGTTAACCCTGTGAGGCTCTTCCTCTGTCGATATTACGTTATATTGTAATGAAGAATGTTACTTCTTCATTTGTTGATAATGCGCTACCGCTTGCTTCAGTACAGGATGGTTCTCGTCCATGGACGTATACTGGCTGAGTGCTGCTTCAATCCCTTTTTGCTTGATCGTAGTCTGAAGTTCCACCGCTTCCGGATCTTCGGAAATATCAAACTTGCAGGCAGCCGCCATTCCCATCGCCAGATGTGTTGTCTCCGTTCCATACTCGTAAGCCTGGAGAGCCGGGCGAACCAGACGGTCATTCGGGGACAGTTTCCGCAGCGGAGAACGTCCTACACGAGTTACCTCATCCGTCAGATGCGGGTTAACGAACCGTTCCAATATTTTGGCAATGTACAGCTGATGGTCATCCGCATTGAATCCAAAACGTTTCACCAATACTGCCCCGGTTTCCTGCAAGGCACCATATACTATAGATTTGACTTTTTCATCGGCAATAGCCTTCTGAATTGTATCAAACCCGTTCACATATCCAATATAGGCGGCAATACAGTGTCCGGTATTTACGGTAAACAGCTTCCGTTCGATATACGGCTCCAGATCATCAACATACATTACACCCTCAACGGGTTTGAACGCAGGGGCCATTTGTGAACGGTCAACAACCCATTCATAGAAAGGCTCTACCTGTACATGTAACGGATCCTCATGATGCTGAATCGGCACAATACGGTCTACGGCTGAATCCGGGAAATACACGTACTGATCCGCAAGCAGACGAGTACGCTCATCAAGCAGACCATATACATGTTCTTTCAACTGAGTGCTGGCTCCAATTGCATTTTCACAGGCAATAATGTGAAGGGGCTGGAAGACATCACCTGTTTCCAGTCTGGCTGTAAGTCCTTTGGCAATTCCGGGAGCAATATGTTTCAGTATGCCTACACCCACTGCCGTTGTGATCAGTTCCGCTTCTGCAACGTTTTGAGCAACGGTATCCAGATTAGTTCCATCGATTGCACTCACACCAGTAACGGTCTCCAGGTCCTTGGCCTCGTTAGCCAACTCAACCGTGTACTCTCCACGCTGCTCTAGAGCCTTAACCAGCTCCTGGTTAACGTCCGAGAAAACGACATTGTAGCCAGCACGGGACAGGATCAAACCGATGAAACCACGTCCAATATTCCCTGCTCCGAAGTGAAGGGCCTTCATAGTTCCATTTCACTTTCCAAAATAGTAATGACTTCTTCAGCGGTTTGAGCATGACGCAGAGCTTCCATGTTCTCTTCCTCAGCACAGATGACTGCGATGCTGGTCAGGATCTCCATATGTTCTCCGCCCTGAGCGGCGATACCAATCACCATATACGCTTTTTCTTCCCCAAAATCAACACCTTGCGGGAACTGAATAACCGATATACCTGTGGACAGGATGAATGATTTGGATTCCTTCGTGCCGTGTGGAATCGCCAGTCCGTTGCCCACATACGTGGAGACAATCTCTTCACGCTCCAGCATTTTGTCAATGTATTCTGCGGTGATATGTCCCGCGTCTTTCAAAATCTGACCTGCCATACGAATCGCTTCGTATTTGTCCTGAGCCGTTGCATTCATGATGACTTTATCTTTAGTTAACACACTCATGTTTGAATACCTCCAATTTCGGTTTTGCTGCGGTAAAATCCCGCAAGTTCTTGGGACAAGTAATGAATAAGGTCATCCCGGTTGCCTTTTTCAAGTAATGCAATCATTTCTTCCTGCAACAATAGCGCACTGATCTCACTCAGTACCTCCAAGCTTTCCTTCGATAACTGTCTCGGTCCAAGCATCAAGAGCACATGGCTGACACCTGCCGGGTCTTCCGGCGTGCGCAGAAGCGGCTCTGTCAGTTGGAAAAGCGTGATTGAAGGACTGTGAATGCCATCACTGCGTGTATGAAACAGCGCGAGGGAAGTCCCGGGAATTTTCTGGCTTCCAACCTCTTCACGCTCCTCCAGCAGTCTGGCAATCTCTTCTGGATTGTTCAACACACCAGATTGATGCAAAACGCTGCACATGGCGTAGGCCGTTTTGAAAAATCCGATCCCTTGATTATCCAGTGGGAACACCTGAAACTTGCCGATAATCTGTACAATTTCAATCAGGGTAGCTTCAAGCCCAACTGGATCGGTAAATCGTCCTGTTGCCCTTGACTCTGCTTCAGGTGGGGGACTATGTTCCCGTTGAAGCGTCGTTGTCCTGATGAAGTGCCTTAAACGTTCACTTTCTTCTGCCGTCAGTAGTGGGCTCACCTTGTAGTATTGATGTTTATCCATTGGCAGATCCACGGTAGAGAGAACCAAATCATATTCCGTCTTCGGTATACGTGCGGCTTCATACCATGACACGCTGTCCACAATCCGAATTTCGGGAATTTCCTTGGACAGACGGCTCGATAACATTCGTGAAGATCCGATTCCGCTGGTACAGACGACGACAGCCCTGATTTCTCGCTTCAGCACCCGCAGCCGTTCAATGGAAGCACCGAAGTGCATCACCAAAAATCCAATCTCCTCATCCGGCACATCCGTATTGGGCCAAGCTTCTCGCACCGCTTTCTTTACATCCTCAAATAATGATTCATAATCCTTGCGGATCTGCTGAAGTAACGGATTACGGATGAGCTGCCGTCCATCCATTCGTTCCAGCACCGGCTCCATGTGAGCAATTAGACCCTCACGCAGCAGCCGATCCTCATGGAACGAATAATGGGTATTCTCCTGCATTCGATCTGTGAGAGAACGAACCATGTCGAGTAAGACTAGGTCGTCTATAGGCAGCAGACGCGAGGAATGAATCGATTGCTCGATTTCAATCAGCAGTCTGTGAAAATAAGCCTGCTCCTCGCCCACAAAATCCATTCCAAGCTGGGCAGACAAGACACCGCACAGACGGGAAGCCAAATATTCTGGCACCTTCCCCTTGTCGCCTTGCAGCGAATTTCCAACGTCTTTTTTGTCCAGCTGAGAGCCCCGACCGATACCAAAGCCCTTACGGATACGCACAACCGCTACAGACAATTGAATCAGCAGCTTCATGTATTGACGCTCCGGAATATTTTCTAACCACTCAATATCCGGCTGCCACAACGCATTTTCGACCGTAAGTACATCCTCATGTCCAATCATTTCCAATAGTTTACTGTTTACTTTGGAGACGCTCTGCTCCGCTTGCCTACCGAACAAATCGGATTCATCCAGATATTCAAGAGCGAGCGCGGAAATAGCCATGCGATGAGCCCACTCGCTTCCATTGATCTTGACCCCATATCCGCGCCTGCGAACCAGCTTCAAGCCCGCCAGATGAATGCGTGGCTCCAGATCGTCCAGATCATTGCTCGCCGTAGACACGGTTACCTTCAGATCTGAGGCCAGCGCAAGCAGCTTCACAGGTTCGGACTCATCCAGCAAAATACAAAGCATGAAGAGTTTACGCTCTTCGGGCGTAAACTCTACATATTCGTTAAGCTCAAGTTGATGGCGCAATACGACCAAATCATCGGAACCGGGATCAATTCGAACCCCGGTTCCCGATTTTTTTTCCAATCTCATGCCAAGGGGCTCAAGCCATTGTTCAATCATCTGCAACTCCCGATGCACAGTACGGGTACTTACTTTGACCGCAACAGCTATTTCGCCAGCAGTTACCTCATGCGGATGCTCCAGCAGGAACTCCACGATCTCACGCTGTCTCCTTGTAATATTACTCATCAGGAGTCGGATTTGAGGCGCTCGACCAGTGCCTCATATTCAGGACTCTTCAGGAAATTATCGATGGAAATATGCTCTGCATTTGGAGCTACGGATTTGGCCCGGTCTGTCAATGTTTTCTGAGTGATGACGATGTCGGCATCTTGCGGAATCTCACTGATCGCCGTGTTCGTTACAGCGACATCCACACCGGCTGCCTTCATTTTCTTCCGCAGAATCGATGCACCCATGGCACTCGAACCCATTCCTGCATCACAGGAGAAGACAATTTTGTTTATGTCCGTTTTTACGGCCGCAGAAGCAATATCAGCCGCACGGTCAGCTTCCCGATTGTCTTTATCAACGGTAAGGTTACCCGTTTTGCCCTGATTTTTCATATCTTTCATACGACTGGATGCAGTATCCAGATCTTCGTCATCCTTCTGTTTACCTGTTTTGAGCAACACAGATGCCACAAGGAAGGAGATGATCGCGGCTACGGCTACCCCTGCAAACATGCCAAGATATCCACCCTTAGGTGTTAACAAAGAGTAGGCAATGATACTACCCGGTGACGGTGCTGAAACCAAACCAGCTCCTGTCAGCATAAAAGTCAATGTACCCGCTACACCACCAGCCATCGCAGCCAGAATCAGTATCGGTCTCATCAGAATGTAAGGGAAATAAATCTCGTGAATCCCGCCAAAGAAATGGATAATTACAGCACCTGGAGCGGAAGATTTAGCTGATCCCCGACCAAAGAAGCAGTAGGCCAGCAAAATGCCAAGTCCAGGACCCGGATTGGATTCAAGCATGAATAATACGGATTGTCCCAGTTCTCTTGCCTGATCCGTACCAATCGGTGTCAGAATCCCATGGTTGATGGCATTGTTCAGGAATAATACTTTTCCTGGCTCAATGATCAAGTTGACCAGCGGGAGAAGACCAGCATTCATCAAGGTTTCTACCCCAGCCGATAACACCTTGCTAATCGCTTCAACGAAAGGCCCGATGCCTTTAAGGGCTAGAAGGGCCAAAATCCCACCAATAATACCAGCGGAGAAGTTGTTAACCAGCATCTCAAACCCGGATTTGATTTTGCCATCGACAGCCTTGTCAAATTTCTTAATGACCCAGGCTCCCAATGGTCCGGCAATCATGGCACCAAGAAACATGGGGATGTCACTGCCGACAATAACCCCGATGGTCATAATCGCACCGACTACACCACCACGTTGGCCGTGTACCATGGTACCGCCTGTGTAACCGATAAGTAAAGGCAGCAAATATTTGATCATTGGATCAACTAACAATGCAAAATCTGCGTTAGGGAACCATCCTTTTGGAATGAACAATGCCGTAATTAAACCCCAGGCGATAAATGCACCCATGTTCGGCATAACCATACCGCTCAGGAAACGTCCAAACTTCTGAACGCCGACCCGTATTCCTCCGCTTTTTCCGGACTTTGCGTCCACTGAACTCATACTGAAAACCTCCTCAACATATTAAACCTTAATTCCACTGAATTTTGACACGATGATCCAGACGAACGAAGGTACAAATCTGTAATAAATCTTAATTTCACAACCATATCGTAAATGAAAACGGTATCTTCTACAACGAAATGAAAACCTACTTCCGTCATGAACGTTGATGACAAGATTTAAATTTGAAGGATTGTCCCATTTTGAACCTTGTATAAGGAATGGAACCTGTTATTCCCTTTCCTGTATCATACCCACGAATTACCCCATTTTAATGACAAATAAAATTGTAAATTTATTCAATTTTAACGAGCGGTTTCTATCTCATTCAGGATTGATGATAAAACACGTAAGAGTGATATTCATTTCATTCAAATATTCTGATAACAACGACAAAAAGCGCAATTGCTCAGCCCGTTACAGGTGAGACAATTGCGCCTAAGTATTCTCCGGATTAGCAGGATTACCATCCGGATCTATAATCAATCGATTCATTCTTTTCAAGTTAAACGGCATTTGGCCTGAGGCTGAAATTCAGTCTCCAGCGGAGAATGGAACCCTAGTTTTATTCCGTATGTTTACGATAAGCATCCGCATTCATCAATGTGGACAATGCCGCTGTCAGATCGCCCTCAACACGGATTTCGATCATCCAGCCTTCCTCATATGGAGAGTTATTAACTAACTCCGGGGAATCCTGCAATGCCTCATTTACAGCAACAATTGTTCCACTTACAGGAGAAAACAAATCCGAAACGGTTTTGACGGATTCAATTGTTCCAATGCTGTCTTCCGCCTTTACATCCGATTCAAGGTCAGGCAATTCTACAAACACAATGTCACCCAGCTGATGCTGCGCGAATTCGGTAATGCCAATACGTACGGTATCCTCCCCTACGGTCTGCACCCATTCGTGCTCTTCACTGTACAGGAAATCACTTTTCAATTCGCTCATCGATATCCGCCTCGCTTTTCATTAAATGAGTGCATGCGCTTCTTTGACCTTAACCTTTTTCCCAAAACATAGCGTATGATATTTTAGAATCAAATGTCAAGATACCTTACAATTTATTTGATTTTCTTCCTTATATGCCTGTAACTCCATTGGACTCTCTCTACATATAATGGTGAATATTAGAAAAGTAAGCGTACTCTTTAAAAATATACGAACATTATATAATTATCTTGAAATATCATTCGGATTTTTTGTTGATTTCTATGATATCGTTCTTGACATCAATAGTCGATTCAGGCTTTAATGAGAGTAGTAAATATGTTTATTGGTCTATGCAATACCCGCGGATGAATGTAAAGGGAGAGATTACCCTTGACACCCGAATCAGGGTGTACTTGCGGTAACGCCGAAGGAGTAAACCACCGACAAGCGGGAGGTGAATCTCTCAGGCAAAAGGACTTTTACGGGACGCAACTCTGGAGAGCATCTATTCGCCCTGTGTGGGCGTTATGATCACCCAAGGGGAAACCTGCTGCATCATGCGGCGGGGTAACTCTCAGGTACCAAGGACAGAGCCTAAGAATACAGCGTGCTTCTGGCATGCCGGTTCTTTGGCCTGTCCTTTTCCTTTTTCCCAAAAAAACGAAAACAGGTTATAGAGCGGCGCTGCCTAAAGCGTCCTTACCTTACTTTTATAATTAAATGTTGATGACAGATTCATTTATCCACGGTTATACACTCGGCCTGTTGACGGCCCATGACGAGGTGATTGGATGTCCGATTTGCTTAGAACCCCACTCTTTCCACTCTATCAGCAGTATGAAGGCGTACGATGCATTGATTTTGGTGGCTGGGAGCTCCCGGTACAATTCAGCGGAATTCAGAAAGAGCATGAAGCGGTGCGAGAACGTGCCGGATTATTTGATGTATCCCACATGGGTGAATTCACTGTACAAGGTGAACACGCGGAAGCTTTTTTACAGCACATGACGACCAATGATGTAACAACACTTGTTCCCGGTCAGGCTCAATACACGTTAATGTGTTATCCGGATGGCGGTGTGGTCGATGATCTGTTGATCTATAAACTGAAAGACCAACATTATTTGCTGGTGGTTAATGCCTCCAACATCGACAAGGACTGGTCATGGCTGCAGCAGCACATGTCGCCAGGCGTAACGATGACTAATGATTCCGAACAAACGGCGCTGCTTGCCCTGCAAGGTCCACTTGCTGTGGATATTCTCGCAAAGGTGACAGACACTGATGTGTCTTTGATTGAGCCTTTCCGTTTTGTACCGAATGCGAAGGTATGTGGCGTTACATTGCTGTTATCCCGCACCGGATATACGGGTGAAGACGGATTTGAGCTCTATGTTCCTGCCGAACAGGCTGCTGTGGTCTGGAACGGATTGATGCAGGCGGGAGAAGGTTACGGACTCGTTCCGACCGGACTGGGTGCCCGGGATACGCTGCGCTTTGAAGCCAAGCTTCCCCTGTATGGACAGGAACTGTCTGCAACCATCTCGCCGCTGGAGGCTGGCGTTGGCATGTTTGTGAAGCTGAATGCCGGGCCGTTTATCGGACATGAAGCCTTGTTGCAGCAAAAAAATGATGGGCCTGCCCGCAAGCTGGTCGGCATCGAAGTGCTGGAGCGCGGTATTCCCCGCCCCCATTATCCGATATACGCCGAAGGCGTACAGATTGGTGAAGTAACCACAGGCACCCAATCCCCTACGCTAAAACGCAATCTGGGGCTGGCCTTGATTGACAGCAAATATGCTGCACTGGGTACACCGCTGGAGATTGAGATTCGTGGCAAGAAACTGAAAGCCGAGGTCGTGAAGACCCCTTTTCATAAACGGACACGTGCGCCAAAGACACCTACTCAAGGAGCTGATCAAGCATGAGCAAGCACCGCTACATTCCCATGACCGAGCAGGATCAGAGTGCCATGCTGGCAACCATCGGTGTGGAAACAATTGAGGATCTGTTCCATGACATTCCACAGGAGATTCGCTATCAGGGTGAACTGCCTGTTTCCTCCAAACTGGATGAATATGCACTGACACGTCATATGTCGAAGCAAGCGGGAGCCAATGCCAACTTCGAGACACACGCCAGTTTCCTGGGTGCAGGCATTTATGATCACCACGTTCCTTCCGTCATTAATCATGTCATCTCCCGTTCCGAGTTTTATACTGCCTATACACCTTATCAACCCGAGATCAGCCAGGGAGAATTACAGGCGATTTTCGAGTTTCAATCCTACATCTGTGAGTTAACAGGCATGGCTGTAGCCAATGCCAGCATGTACGATGGTGCGACTGCATTCGCGGAAGCGGGCAATCTGGCAGCAGCAGCAACCCGTCGCAAACAGCTGATTGTGTCACGTACCGTGCATCCCGAATCCCGTCAGGTATTGCAAGCTTATGCACATGGCCTCAATCTGGAGATCGTTGAGATTGGGTATCAAAATGGTGTAACAGACTGGGATGCCCTGCAAGCCGCCGTGTCCGATGACACCGCAGCCGTCATGATCCAGAGCCCGAACTTCTTCGGCGCCGTGGAAAATGTAAAACAGGCCGCAGATCTTGCGCATGCGCACAAGAGCCTGCTCGTAGTCAGCGCCAACCCGCTATCGCTGGGTCTGCTCGAAGCCCCAGGCAAGCTGGGTGCTGACATCGTCGTAGGCGACGCACAACCCCTTGGTATCGCCGCTTCACTTGGCGGCCCTACATGCGGATATTTCGCCGTATCCCAGGCTAATATGCGCCGGATTCCTGGCCGAATTGTAGGCCAGACAACGGACCGCAACGGCAAGCGTGGTTTTGTACTCACGCTGCAAGCACGTGAACAGCATATTCGTCGTGAAAAGGCGACGTCCAACATCTGTTCCAACCAGGCTTTGCTCGCGCTGAGTGCCTCTGTCTATATGTCCATCATGGGTAAACAAGGTATGATCGATGTCGCTGATTTGAATTTGCAAAAGAGCCATTATGCCCTTAACACACTTACCGCAATTCCAGGGGTCTCTCTTACGTTTACTGCACCAACGTTCAATGAGTTTGTTATCCAACTGCCTGAAGGAACAAATGTGGATGCCCTGCAACTGAAATTACTCGATGCCGGCTTCATTGGCGGGTATGAACTTGGAAGGGATTATTCCGAGCTCGCCGGACATATGCTCATTGCCGTTACCGAACGACGCAGCAAGGAAGAGATAGACGAATTCGCACGTGTATTGGAGGGATCGCTGTGACTCAGGAAACGACAACAAAGATAACTTCAGGAACAGGACAACCGGAAACAATAACCTCAGTCTCCACTTCGGGCCAGACGGAAACAGTTACAAAAATCTCTGCCCAAGCTGCCTCTTCAGCACCGGAGCAATCGTTGATTTTTGAACTCAGCAGCCCGGGTCGGGTTGCATACTCTTTGCCAGAATGTGACGTTCCCCGGCAAGCTGCCGATTCCCTGATTCCCCGGGAAATGCTTCGATCGGAAGCTGCAGCATTGCCTGAGGTTTTTGAAGTTGACGTCATTCGCCACTACACTGCTCTGTCTCGTCGTAATTTCGGGATAGATAACGGATTCTATCCTCTGGGCTCTTGTACGATGAAATATAATCCGAAGATTAATGAGGATGTCGCCCGTTACAACGGATTTGCGAAAATCCATCCATATCAGCACGAATCCAGCATTCAAGGTGCACTTGAACTGCTCTACACGTTGCAAAATGACCTTGCTGGCCTAACCGGTATGGATGCCGTTACACTGCAACCTGCCGCTGGCGCACATGGTGAATGGACCGGGCTCATGATGATCCGTGCCTACCATGAAGGTCGTGGTGAACAGCGCACCAAAGTCATCGTACCGGATTCTTCTCACGGAACCAACCCGGCAAGTGCAACCGTAGCAGGTTTCGAAACGGTAACGATCCCTTCCCGCGCAGACGGTCTGGTAGATCTGGACGCACTCCGTGCTGCTGTAGGGTCGGATACCGCAGCGTTGATGCTGACCAACCCGAACACACTCGGACTTTTTGAAAAGGACATTCAGGAGATTGCCTCCATCGTGCATGAGGCTGGTGGCTTGCTGTACTACGATGGTGCCAACTCCAATGCTATCATGGGCATCACCCGCCCTGGCGATATGGGCTTTGACGTGGTGCATCTAAACTTGCATAAAACGATGAGCACTCCGCACGGCGGAGGTGGACCTGGTGCCGGACCGGTTGGCGTGAAGAGCCGCTTGATTCCGTTTCTGCCGAAACCGATGGTCATCAAAAATGATGAGGGCATATATACGTTGGATCGCGAAGGTGATCAATCCATTGGCCGGGTCAAAGCGTATTATGGCAACTTCGGTATTCTGGTCCGTGCCTATGCCTACATTCGCACCTATGGACCTGAAGGCTTGCGCCGGGTATCCGAATGTGCGGTGCTCAACGCCAACTACATGATGGCCCGTCTCGCACCTTACTACGAGATTCCGTATCCAGGCGTGTGCAAACATGAATTCGTGATGTCTGGCCGGGGGTTGAAGCAGTATGGGGTACGTACACTGGATGTCGCCAAACGATTGCTTGATTTTGGATATCACCCACCAACCGTGTACTTCCCACTGAACGTGGAGGAGTGCATTATGATCGAGCCGACGGAAACCGAGAGCAAAGAAACACTGGATGGGTTCATCGATACGATGATTCGCATTGCCAAGGAAGCAGAAGAGACACCTGAACTGGTACTCAATGCCCCTTATGGCACACCGGTTACCCGTCTGGATGAAACAACAGCAGCCCGTAAGCCGGTACTGAACTGCGCTTGCAGTTGAAAGCTAATCGTTATAAATGACCAAAAACAGTCGCACTTATATGCGGCTGTTTTATTTTATTCTTTTTACCTGTTAGATTTATCTCATTCTCTTCGGTCCAGTGCTTTCAATTTTGATCGTATGTCTCTTCGAAGGCTCAGCGAATGATCACCGATGTTACTTCTTACTTTGCGGTAGATAACCGCAGAATAGAAAGTTCCGCTTAAAACAAAAAAAGCCGGTATCTGCTGTAACAACAGATACCGGCAAAATCGCTGCACGACTGCAGCTCTTTTATCGGAAAAAGAAACCCTTAAAATCGGGTGGAAACCCCATAAAATTACGCTTGAATGCTTTGAACCAATTCAACGACTTGTTCAGCCGTTTGCATATCCAGTGCTTTGGCAGCAAGCTCTTGCATGTCTGCACGGGACAGCTTGGTGATCTGACTACGAGCTGGCAGAATGGATGTTGCGCTCATGCTGAACTCATCCAGTCCGAGACCGAGCAGCAATGGAATTGCTGTTTCGTCTCCAGCCATCTCTCCACACATGCCAACCCATTTACCTTCACGGTGCGCTGCATCAATTACCATTTTAACCAAACGCAAGATGGCAGGGTTGTATGGTTGATACAGATAAGCCACACGCTCGTTCATACGGTCAGCAGCCATTGTGTATTGAATCAGATCGTTTGTTCCAATACTGAAGAAGTCCACTTCTTTGGCAAATTGATCCGCCAGAACCGCAGTCGAAGGAATTTCGACCATGATTCCCAGTTGGATGCTGTCTGAAACAGCAATACCTTCAGCAACCAGCTTTTCCTTCTCTTCGAGCAGGACAGCCTTCGCTTCACGGAATTCACCCAGTGTTGCGATCATTGGGAACATGACACGCAGGTTACCATGTACGCTTGCACGCAGCAATGCACGCAATTGCGTACGGAATATATCCAGACGGTCCAGACACAGACGAACTGCGCGGAAACCGAGGAATGGATTCATTTCTTTTGGCAAATCCAGATATGGAAGCTCTTTGTCTCCACCGATGTCGAGTGTACGAACGACAACAGGTTTGCCTTCCATTTTCTCCAGTACAGCCTTGTAAGCATTATACTGAATGTCCTCGGAAGGTAGCTTGTCTCTGCCCATATACAGGAACTCGGTACGGTACAAGCCTACAGCCTCGCCGCCATTTTCCAGAACACCGGCAACATCATTCGGAGTACCAATGTTGGCTGCCAGTTCCACATGAACGTTGTCCACCGTTACCGTTGGCTCATCACGCAGTTTTCTCCACTCGGCACGTTGTGCATCGTATTGCTCCTGTTTGGAACGATACTCAGCAATAACATCATCCGTTGGATTAACCAGTACATGACCGTCCAAACCGTCAACGATAATCATATCGCCTTGTTTTGCTTGAGCCAGAATGTCCTTGGTTCCAACGACAGCCGGGATTTCAAGCGAACGAGCCATGATTGCGGAGTGCGAAGTACGTCCACCAATATTGGTTGCAAAACCTTTTACATATTGACGGTTCAGTTGAGCCGTGTCGGAAGGCGTAAGATCCTCCGCAAGCACGATCACTTCTTCACTGATCTCAGCTGGACTCATGAATTCAATACCAAGCAAGTGATTCAGCACACGTTTGGTTACATCACGCATATCTGCAGCACGTTCCTGCAGGTATGCACTCTTCATGTTTTCGAACATTTCGATAAATTGCGTTGCTGTTTCGTTCAATGCGAATTCCGCATTAACCTTATCATCTGCAATTTTCGCTTTAACCGGATCAATCAGTTCCGGGTCATTCAGAATGAGCAAATGCGAAGCAAAAATCTCAGCTTTTTTCTCGCCAAGCTCTTGTAAAGTACGCTCTTTGATCGCCTCAAGCTCAGCTTGGGACTTGCCCAGAGCTGAGTCGAGTTTCGCGATCTCTGCGTCAACGTCGTTGATTTCGCGTTTTTCTACAGAGTAATTGGGATGCTCCAAGATAAACGCCTTGGCGATAGCAATACCCGCCGAAGCCGCGATCCCAGAAACATTAAGCATTAATTTCGCCCAGCCCTTCGTTAACCATAACGTCTGTCAGAGCTTGAAGAGCTTCAGCTTCGCCTTCGCCTTCAACGATGATGTTGATGGTGTCGCCTTGTTCCAGACCGAGGGAAAGTACGCCCAGGATGGATTTCAAAGTTACTTTTTTACCGTTAGCTTCTGCAAAGGATTCTGCACCTTTGAATTTGTTTGCTGTATTAACCAGGGCTGTCGCCGGACGTGCGTGGATACCATCTTCGTCTGTAATTCTGAATGTTTGTTGCATTACAATCATCTCACTTTCAATAATTTAGTTTAGGCATTGCATCTATTTACACTTGCTTGCCATTGTCGTAACACTTCTTATTTTATCTCAATGATTGGCTGATCGCCAATTTTCAGTACGCCGCTCTTCTTAAGCGTCACTGTTGAGCCTTCTGGCAGGTTGGTGAAAATGACCGGAGAGATGATCGATGGCGCGTTGGCTTTGACATACTCCAGATCCACTTCCATAATCGGCTGTCCTGCGGATACCAGATCGCCTTCCTGTACAAGCACGTTAAAGCCTTGACCTTTCAGCTTCACCGTGTTTACACCTATATGAACAAGCACTTCCTTGCCACCGTCGGACATAATACCTACGGCATGTTTGCTTGGAAATACGTTAAACACTTTACCATACACCGGCGATGTAATGGTACCATCATGTGGCAGAACAGCGAAGCCGTCACCTGTCATTTTTTCAGCAAATACCGGATCAGGAACGTTTGTGATGTCCATCAGTTCACCATTCACTGGCATAACGATGTCCTCGGCAACAATACGTTCGCCCTCTGCCCCTTGTTCCTTCTCCTCTTCAGGAGTTGGTTTGACATCAGCTGCTGGCGTTGGTGCCGGTGTCCGTCCTGCAATGATATCCTGCATCTGGGATTTAATCGTATCTGAGCGAGTACCGAAGATGGCCTGTACATTATTACCCACCTCAAGCACGCCAGATGCACCCAATTGTTTCAAACGATCTTTATTTACACTGGATTTCTCATTTACTTCAATCCGCAAACGAGTGATACATGCATCCAGATGTTTGATATTCTGCTGTCCACCGAAGGCGGCAAGAATGTTGTGAGGCAGTTCATCCGTTGAACCTGAACCTCCGCCCGAAGCTGTTTCAGGAGTTGCGTCTTCACGTCCAGGTGTTTTCAGATTGAATTTGCGAATGATGAATCGGAATCCGAAATAATAAATCACTGCAAGAATCAAACCTACGATAATAACATCCCACCAAGCCGTGCGATTCGGGATAATCCCGAAGATCAGGAAGTCAATGAATCCACCGGAGAACGTCATCCCGATTTTGACTCCAAGAATTTGCATTGTCATGAAAGACAAACCTGCAAAGATACAGTGTACTGCAAACAGGATTGGTGCTACAAACAGGAATGAGAACTCAAGCGGCTCTGTAATCCCTGTCAGGAACGAAGTCAGCGCAGCTGATCCCATGATCCCTGCAACATACTTTTTGTGTTCCGGTCTTGCTTCATGGTACATCGCAAGTGCCGCAGCTGGCAAACCGAACATCATGAACGGGAATTTACCAACTTGGAACGTTCCTGCGGTAAGGTTCACACCATCACGCAGTTGATTGAAGAAGATTTGCTGGTCGCCACGAATGACATCTCCAGCTTTGTTCACATATTCACCGAACTCAAACCAGAATGGCGAGTAGAAAATGTGATGCAGACCGAACGGAATAAGTGACCGTTCTACGACCCCGAAAATGAACGCCGATAATGTCGGACTTGTATCTACCATGAAGTGAGATACAGCATTCAGTCCATTTTGAATCGGAGGCCAGATGACCACCAGAAGCAACCCGATCAAGAGGGAAACGACTGAAGTGATAATCGGGACAAAGCGTTTACCTGCAAAGAAACCAAGGTAAGACGGCAGTTCGATTTTGAAAAATCGATTGTAACATAGTGCGGCGGTAATACCTATGATAATACCTCCGAACACGCCGGTACTCAATGTAGGGATACCCAAGATGCTGGCATAACCTGGTACTTCACCGATCATCGCTGGCGTAACACCGACAGCCGTACCCAGAGTCACGTTCATGACCAAGTAACCGATGATGGCCGCAAGACCTGCGACACCTTCACCTCCGGCCAGCCCGACGGCTACCCCGACAGCGAACAGCAATGCCAGATTATCAAATACGATTTGTCCCGCATTCATCATAATCGTCGCGATTGAGCTCACCCATGGAGTATCTAGCACGGTAGCATACTGTAGGAAATCCGGGTTCACAAGCATATTACCGATTCCTAGCAGTAGACCTGCCGCCGGCAGGATGGCTACAGGTAGCATAAGAGCTTTACCTACTCTTTGCAACACACCAAAAAGCTTTTTAAACATTGCGTCGTATCACCCTTTCTTTTAATTTTTTATGTTGTGAAGCAAGCAAGGGAAAACAAAAAAGGCACGAGTTAATAAAGGAAATTGATCCAACCTTCGGGTATAGCATACCCGGTATAAGGTAAGAACAATCACGCTCTATATAACTCATGCCTGATCGAATCAGTAACACGTCGTTTGTGTTTATTCAGTTGCTTGATTACGGAAATCATTGTAGCACCACTTTAAAAGCGATGCAAGCCTTTACACGAAATTTGTCTAATTAGAATTCCACTAGTGGAATTATTTCACTTGTTCTCTTCTTCTTTCCTTTGATTCAAGCGTTGCAAATGAATGGTCAGATAGCCTACTTCAGCAGGATATACAGGGAGATTCAACCTTTTTTCCATCACCTTGGTTAGCTTCCATGCAAGCGAGTACATTTCAGGATACTCCAACTTCAACAGGGAATCCAATTTATGAAGTTCTTCCACTTTGTCTCCCCGACGGACACGCTCCAAGGCGAATCGAAGATGGGTCAGCAACCGGGAGTAGTCCAGTGATTCCGTCTCAAACGAATAATCCAGTTGGGTGGACACCAGGCTCACCAAATCGGTAATCAGTTGGGAATGCTCCCGAACTTGAGAAATATTTTGGTTGGTCATGGCGCTGTAAATGTGAAGCGCAATAAAGCCGATCTCATCCATTCCCAAATCTACGCCCAATTTTTCCTTAATCAAACGCACCGCATAATCACCCATGCGATATTCGTCAGGATAGATTTCACGGGTTTCATATAGAAAAGGATTTTGTATGATAATGCCTTGTTCTTTCCGTTTTAATGCAAAAGAAATATGATCGGTCAATGCGATATGAATATGTTCGTTTAAAGGAACGTCCGTATGTTCTGCAATATACGTAATGACTTCATTAATGATTTCAATCAAGGCTTCATCCACTTGTGGAAGAAGCTGTTTATACTGCTCTTGCTCCTGCTGGTTTCTCAGAATGAACATCTTCTCCACAGCCATCAGTGGAATAATATCATTTGTTTTCCGATTGAAGCCGATGCCTTTACCAATCACGACAACTTCTCCATGTTCAGGATGCTGTGCAATAATTACATTATTATTTAGAGCTTTGGCTACTTGCAGGCTACTCAATGTTTGCACCTCTTTTTCACACCATCTTAGGTGTGATTCAGTCACACCCTAGTAAGAACGAAAAGACATCCGGAAGCGGGCAAACCGCGCCGGACGTCTCGCTTAAAAAGTAACAAAAATTCGTCTTAAGGTCAATAGAGCATGAGTGCTTTACGAATCGTTGTCTTACTCATCAACACCAGCTTTTTCCACAATCTTGTCGATTATAGAGGGAGTCGTTACAGGCTCACTCTGTTGAATAGCAACCGGTGCTGCTGTTTTAGGCTTGGTGAAACCTTTAATTAACTGCTCCACATCAATGCCGGAGACACTTTTGAGCATCTCGGGAGCCGTTGCCATGAGCTCTGTTACATAATTGCTTACACGGGCAGCGCCTTCACCCTTACCTGTATCCACAACGGTCAGCTTATCAATCGCGGAAATCGGCTCCGCAATTTTACCAGCAAGTTCAGGCAGCATTTTGACGATGATATCGAGCACGGCAGCTTCGCCAAACTTTTGGAATGCTTCGGCCAGCTTCTCCTTCGCTTCTGCTTCGGCAAGACCTCTCAGACGAATAACCTCTGAATCCGCTGTACCTTTGGCAAGTTCTGCATCCGCCATAGCCTGCCCTTCAAGCCGCTTCTGCTCAGCTGTTGCCTTGGCATGCGTCTCGATAGAATACTGTATCGCATCGGCTTCACGCATTCTTTTGGCTTTATCCGCTTCGGCAGCCTGCTCCACCGCGTAACGATCGGCTTCTGCTTTTTTCTTCACTTCAGCATCATATTGCTTCTCACGTACGATAATTTCTTTCTCTTGCAGGTCAATTTCACGTTCCTTACGAACGAGTTCAACCTTCATCTCTTCCTCTACCACGGTTTGTCTTGCACGCGCTTCGTGGATATGGTACGCCTGATCCGCTTCCGCCTTCGCTGTATCCTGATCCCGCTTAAACGTAGCAACTTTCAGTTCCTTCTCTTTTGCAGCTTCAGCGATATTCGTATCACGCAGCAGCTCCGCTTTTTGCCCTTGCTCTTCTGCATTGGCCTTCTGAATACGTGCATCCCGCATCGCTTCCGCTTCCGCAATTTCAGCATCCCGCTTAACGGCTGCTATTCTCGGTTTACCGAGAGCATCCAGATAACCTTGTTTGTCACGAACGTCTTTGATTGTAAAAGAGACAATTTGCAGTCCCATTTTTTTCAGATCTCTGGCTGCTACGCCTTGAACCTCTTGCGCGAAGCGATCTCGGTTACGGTATACTTCCTCCACCGTCATCGTTCCGAGGATGGCCCGCAAATGCCCCTCGAGAACCTCCTGTGCTTCACCTCTTAACGATTCCACTGGCTTACCAATAAATTGCTCCGCTGCCGTGGCCACGTCTTCTACAGCGCTTCCCACCTTGATAATAGCGACACCATCGGCAATGACCGGTACACCCTGTTCCGTGTATACTTCCGGTGTGGAAACATCCAGCTTATGGGACAACAGCGAGATAAACTCCGACTGCTGGAACACAGGCAAGATAAACGCGCCGCCACCACGAACAATTTTAATTTTTCGACCGGAGTCGTCGTCCGAAATGTTTTTGCTGCCAAGGAACGAACCTGTTACGATCATGGCTTCATCCGGCCCAACCGTTTTGTACCTCGCCCAGAAAGCCAAACCAAGAATCAAAATTACACCTACAACAATTGCAGGAACCAACAACACATCCATATCCAGATTATTCATTCCACATCTCTCCCCTTATTCCATAAGTGCTTACACTGCTAACGGTTAAACTACCTTAAACATCTTTAAGTACATCTTCATCCCATTCCGATACACGCAGCACACCTTCGGTTACATCTACAACTACAACACGCGCTCCCGCCGCAATGGGACGATGTTCGAAGCTGGATGCTGTGTGAACTGTATTACCGGCAGCAATTCGAATCATGACTTCTCCAAAACCCTTTTCCGGTACCGGAATGGTAATTTCTCCAATTTTCCCGGATAGCTCTTTCATGGAAAACGCAATGGAGACGTCACTGTTACGCATTGGCTTGATATATGCAAAGAATACCAGCATGGCTGCAGCAATACCTATAAGCAGGGATAGTATCAGTGCCGAAATCGCACTTATCGAGCTATAACGTGTCAGCATAATACCGGCCCCGCCAAAAGTCGTTATGGAACCAGCCAGCACAACAGGTTTGAAAAAATCAAGGCCAGGCATTTCAAAGGCCCCGTCCAGCAAGCCATCAATCAAGTCACCTAGCACAAGGCTGACGACTGCAAATATGGCTCCTCCAATCAGACACCCCCAATAGATTGACTCCATTCCCCGTTCCTCCTCTCTTCTGCCGCAATTCCATCCAACTGGGCATTCCTCATGTAAATAAATACGTAGCAAGGTGCCATGATGTTTCAAAATCTTTCCTCATTTGTATTCAAGACCCGATAATGGTTATTTTCGTTGCAATATGACCCACTAGCTGGAACATTCTCAGATTTGCTCTTATTCACATCAAAAAACCGCAAATCTCCGTTAAAGGAGACTTGCGGTTCCAGAACACATTGCTGTGCCTTCATGTTTTGTTTTTACAGAGAAGCCTTGTAGATGGATACAACATCTTCACGTTGCAATTTTTTGAAGTTACCAAATGGGCCGAAGAGCATAGCTTTATCAGCCATAACTTCGATTTGGCTGTCATCGATATCATAATCAGCCAGACGGTTAGGTGCACCAATGGATGTCCAGAATTTGCTTAACGCTTCGATGCCTTCTTCAGCAATCTGTTTGTCCGATTTACCTTCAGGGTTAACTTCGAACACATTGATCGCCAGACGTTTGAAACGATCCACATTTACGTCCACATTATGCTTCATCCAATGCGGGAACAGAATCGCCAATCCTCCGCCATGTGGGATATCATATACTGCGGATACCGCGTGTTCGATATTGTGAGTAGCCCAGTCACCAGCGAGACCCATGTTCAGTACGCCGTTCAATGCCATCGTTCCGCAGTACAGAATCGTTTCACGCAGTTCATAGTTCTCCAGGTCTTCAACCAGACGAGGTGCTGCATCCATAACTGTCCGCAGAATTGTCTCACAGAATCCGAGCTGAACCGGTGTGTTGGCATCCAGGTGGAAGTAATGCTCCAGTACGTGGGACATCATATCCACCATGCCATAAACCGTTTGGTCCAGAGGAACGGTATATGTATTTACCGGATCAAGGATCGAGAACGCAGGGAACGAATATGCACTGCCCCAGCCCAATTTCTCCTGTGTATCCTGATTCGTAATAACCGAACCGGAGTTCATTTCCGAACCGGTTGCAGCCATTGTGAGCACGGTACCGAGTGGAAGAGCATCCTGTGCAACGGCTTTGCGCTGAGCAAAGTCCCACATGTCGCCATCATACTTGGCACCTACGGCAATTGCCTTGGCACAATCCAGCACACTGCCGCCGCCTACAGCGAGGATCAGGTCGATGTTGTTCGTTTTGCAGAGGTCTACACCTTGGTGAACAGTCGAAAGACGCGGGTTCGGTTCCACACCAGCCAACTCCGTAACTTCAGCTCCAACTTCCTTGAGCAGTCCGATCACTTGATCGTACAAACCGCTGCGTTTGATACTGCCGCCACCATATACAAGCAGAACCCGTTTGCCGTATTTCGGTACTTCGGTTTTCAGTGCTTCCAGCTGACCTTTACCGAAAATCAATCGGGTTGGATTATAAAATTGAAAAGATCTCATATCTATGTCGCCTCCAATGGAGATTCATATTTTAGTGCAACTCCCATTATAGTACCCCAATTGTACAAAAACAAATCGATAGCCACTCACTTTATATCAACCCGTTGATTTGCAAGTGTGCACGGAACATTTCGCTGGCAGTTCCTCTGCATCGGCTACCAATGGTAAATTCAAAGCCTTTTTTTCCATTTTCGTATCCCCTTTTCTTCTCATAATAAGGAGTATCAATGACTTTTCTTCTAACATTATACATGTGTGCATTGAAAAGAAGTATTCTTCCATTTTCACAAGTCAAACAAATCAAAACACCAGCCCTTGTATGAGCTGGTGTTTCTGGTTATACCTGTTGTTATTCAGTGTATCCCATGCTGGCCACGAAACGACGGAAGGCCTGACGCCCTGACTCATCGTATTTGTAGACACCTGCATGCTCCAGAATTTCGGCGAATTTCAAACCTACTTCCTGTTGTACAAGCGTAACGGCTTGTTCCTTGTTCAGGTTGGGACCGAAACGTTCCATCAGTTCTTCTGCCCAGCCCAGATGCTTGTTCAATACATGTTCGGAAGCTTTGGCTGCCTCGGCAAGCTTGATATCCCCAGCGAGAATATCCGCGATGCTGTCCAGCTCTTCTTTCAAACGACCTGGCAGGATGGCAAGCCCCATCACTTCGATGAGTCCAATATTCTCCTTCTTCAGATGATGCATCTCGCGGTGCGGGTGGAAAATCCCTTCGGGATGTTCATCATTTGTGCGATTGTTCCGCAGTACAAGGTCCATCTCATATCCACCGTCTGCACTGCGGCGAACGATCGGAGTAACTGTGTTGTGCGGAATCTGCTCTCCGTCAACCTCACTGAATGCCACGATCTCTACAGTAGAATCACTGTAAACCTTCCAGGCTTCATAAACGGCATTGCCCGCTTCGAGCAGCTCAGCCGGATCATGTGAAGCCAGTCGCAGTACGGACATTGGCCATTTCACAAGACTAAGCGTAAGTCCCGGCGAACCTGGATGGCTAAATACCGCCTCTGGCTTCGCATTTTGAATGGCAAAGGTATGACGTCCACCCTGGAAATGGTCATGGGTCAGAATGGAGCCGCCAACGATGGGCAGATCGGCATTGGAACCGATAAAGTAATGAGGGTATTCTCCCACGAAGGCCAGCAGCCTGCGCAGCGTATCCTTAGTCAATTTCATCGGCACATGATCATGATGGAAAATAATGCAGTGCTCGTTGTAGTACACATATGGCGAGTACTGGAAGAACCAAGGTTCGCCGTTTAATTCCAATGGAATGACACGCAGGTTTTGACGAGCCGGGTGGTTGACCCGACCGGCATAGCCCACATTTTCACGACAGAGCTGGCACTTTGGATACACCGGAGGCGGAAGCAGCTTTGCCATCGCGATTTCCTTTGGGCTTTTCTCCGGCTTGGACAGGTTAATTGTAATCTCCATATCGCCATAAGCTGTATCCTGTGTCCAGTACACATTTTTGGAGATGCGGTCCATCCGAATGTAGTTGGAATGAATCGATAGCTCATAGAATTGGGAAGTAGCCGCCTCAATGCCTTCGGTCTGCTCCGTATGGCGGAATGCGCGCACCACCTCGGATGGACGGGCCATTAATTGACCCATAATTTTGGCATCGAGCAAATCACGGTACGTGTCCGTATTTTCGGGTATAAGTCCAATTTCAAATCCATAGTCAATCAGTGTATCCAGCAACGGTTGTGGTCCATCCAACACCGTCTCGTTTAATACTCCGGCATACGGCTCAGAGAACCCGAACTGCTCCAGCAGCAGATTACGACTGTAATCCCGATCCGCTTCTTCAATCAGTTTGTTCTGCAAGGAAAATGCTACCAGACGTTCAATGGCATGCAGTGCTTCCTGCTGCTCCGGGGTCCGCTCTGTGGCACCTGCTGCAATATGAGTCTGTGACATATCAATATTCGCCTCCTAGTTTTTTCCGTAGCCTTCAGGATGAGACTGGTGCCAGCTCCATGCACTTTGAATGACATCTTCAAGATTCGTCCATTTCGGGTTCCAGCCCAGTACGGATCTAGCTTTGGCAGACGATGCCACCAGTACAGCCGGATCACCCGCACGACGTGGCTCCTGAACAACCGGAATGTCCAGACCGGTCACTTTCTTAGCCGTTTCAATAACCTGTTTAACTGAGAAGCCTTGACCGTTACCCAAGTTGAACACGTTGCTGTTCTCGCCTTTACGGAGATAGTCTACGGCCCGCAGATGCGCGTCCGCCAGATCACTTACGTGGATGTAATCACGTACACAGGTTCCGTCTTCAGTCGCGTAGTCGTCACCAAACACGGCGATGTGAGGACGTTGTTTTAAAGCCGTTTGCAGCACGAGAGGAATGAGATGACTCTCTGGCTGATGATCTTCACCAATTTTGCCACTGTCATGGGCTCCGGCTGCATTGAAGTAACGCAGGGATACGTATTTGATTTCCTGTACTTTGTCGAACCAGGACATCATGCGCTCCATCATGAGCTTGGTTTCACCGTATACGTTCGTAGGCTCTGTGCGGTCGCTCTCTTCAATCGGCACTTTCTCCGGCTCGCCGTAAGTAGCAGCTGTAGAGGAGAAGACGATGCGACGTACATTCGCTGCATTCATCGCTTCCAGCAGACACAATGTGCCAAACACATTGTTGTCGTAGTATTTCACAGGATCTTTCATGCTCTCGCCAACTAATGAATTGGCTGCAAAGTGAATGACTGCATCGATGGAATTCTCAGCGAACAGCTTCGCTAGAAGTTCCTTGTCACGCAGATCTCCTTCATATAATTTCCCACCCAGCAGAGCTTCACGATGCCCTGTCTGCAAGTTATCCAGAACGACAACCTCTTCGCCACGCTCCAACAAAGCCGCTACCGTATGAGAACCAATATATCCTGCTCCACCTGTCACCAAAATCGCCATCTTACTTCGCCTCCTTCAATTCTTTAACGCCGTCGCCCACTCCGCATACATAGAACTCGCCTTTGAGGCTGGTGCGTGCTACATAGGCTGCTCCAACTTCAGTTACAAAACGCTCCACATCATCCTCATGGACAAGGGATACCGTACATCCGCCGAATCCGGCTCCGGTCATACGCGCACCAAGAGTTCCAGGAATCCGTTGTGCTTCCTCTACCATCACGTCCAGCTCTTCGCAGCTCACTTCATAGAGATAACGAAGCGATTCGTGAGAAGCATTCATCAGCTTGCCAAAGGTTTCGAGATCGTTATCACGGAGTGCAGCCACCGATGCAAGTACACGTGCATTCTCTTCCACCACGTGCTGGGCACGCTGTCTTACCTTCTCATCCTTGATATGATCCTGCAGTGTGATGAACTGTTCTGGTGTAAGTTGCGCCAGGTAGTTCAGCGCAGGCAGCTGTTCTTTCAAAATGGCAAGTGCCTGCTCGCATTGGGAGCGACGTTCATTGTAAGCCGAGTCCACCAAACCGCGGCGTTTGTTCGTGTTACCAATGACCAGCTTGTAGGCGCCGGTACGGAATGGAACTTTTTCATATTCAAGGGTGTCACACATCAGCAAGATCGCATGATCCTCTGCGCCATTGGCTACAGCAAACTGATCCATGATGCCGCAGTTAACACCGACGAATTCGTTCTCCGCCTTTTGGGACAGAAGCGCCAGCTGAACCGTATCAATATCCTTTACACCTTCGAGGGACTGGATGGCATACCCGGTGAGAACCTCCAGCGATGCGGAAGAGGAAAGTCCGGCGCCATTCGGAATTTCTCCATGGTAGAGGAAGTCATAACCTTTGGTTACTTTCACGCCTTTGCCTTGAAGTTCAACCATGACGCCGACCGGATAATCCGTCCATTCCCCTGTTTTCTCCTTGCCAATGGAGGACGTATCCAGCGTTCCTTCATAGGGCATATTGGTGGAAGCCAACTGCAACTTGTTGTCCTCACGCTCGCGGATAATCAATGTGGTACCGAATTCAAGCGCTGCCGGAAGCACGTATCCACCGTTATAGTCAATGTGCTCACCTATCAGATTCACCCGCCCAGGGGCATGGAATACACGGATGTCCGCTCCACTCTCTCCGTACTTGTCAATAAACTTTTGTTTCAATTCATTTATGTTCATTGCTGCTGCACCCCATCTCAATGTTGTTGGTTTTCTTAATGTTATTATACAAGAAGGCGGTCCACCTTGAAATGAAACCATGTGTGTTCCATATGGATAAATGTGACCTTTCGACGTATAATGAATGGAACATCAAGGAAGGAAAGGAATGTCATCATGACTGAACAACGTATGGAAGATGTAACGGGTTCACCAGCCGAACGCACCACGCCGGAGCCCTCGGGTAAAAGCGGGGCACTCAGCTACTCAGTTGCCTCCAATCCTGTCTATTATGAAAAAGGGGCATTGCATGTCCTCTTTGCAGGTGCAAGCCAAACCCTCCCCGGTCACGCCCTTGGACCAAAGCTATACGATTATTATCTGTTGCACTATGTAGAAAAAGGGTCCGGTACGTTCCGTACTGAACTGCATACCTACGAGCTATCCGCAGGAGATTGTTTCCTCATTCATCCGGGGCAGCTTGTGAGCTACCAATCCCATGCACGTCAACCCTGGCAATACCGGTGGATGGCCTTTACTGGCAGCCAAGCTGCGAAGCATGCAGAGGAAGCAGGATTCCGTCCTGAGAAATCCGTCTTTCATGCCGGACCATCTTGTGGAATTTCGGATTGGTTATCTGTCATGCAGATGGCTTTTGCCGAGCGGAAAGAAAGCTCTCATTTTACATCACTGGGTACGTTATATATGATTCTAGCCGAAGCACAAAATCACCTTTTTCAAGGCCAAACCTTAATACCAGGTGAATCTTCAATACGTCGAACGGTAAAACAGATGATTCAATATATGTCTACCCAATATGCCTACCCTGTCTCGATTGAGCAAATGTCATCAAGTCTTGGCTATAATCGTGCGTACCTGTCCCGCATATTCAAACAGGAAACCGGACTATCCCCAGTCACATACTTGCTCAAACTGCGGATCGACAAATCGCGCCAGCTGCTGCGGGAACGTCCTGATCTGTCCATTGAACAGGTATCTGCCTCTGTAGGGCTGCCAGATGCGCTGTATTTCTCCAAACAGTTCAAACGATTCCACGGTGAAGCCCCCAGCCTGTACAGGGAGAACATTTTTAAGAGGCCGCAGACGCAAGGGACACGCCAAGCACCGCCTAACAATCGATGATTCTTTATACCGAAAAGGATGCTTTCTTGCATCTTGCATACATATAGAAAAGTAATGATAAAAAAGGTACATCCCGCCATTATGGCTAAGATGCACCTTTTGAACTTTATTTATGATCCGGTTCGGGACGAAGAATCGATTCAATACGCTCTAATTCCTCTGTGGAGAATTCCAACTGACTGAGTGCAGCCACATTCTCTTCAATCTGCGAAGGACGACTGGCACCAATCAGTGCAGAAGTTACCTTGCCATCACGTAATACCCAAGCAAGTGCAAATTGAGCCAGACTCTGACCACGAGATGCTGCAATCTGGTTTAGAGCACGTACTTTGCGCAATGTCTCTGGCGAGATATTGTTCTCATTCAGGAATACAGATGGTCCCTTGGCACGTGAATCTTCCGGGATACCATTCAGGTATTTGTTCGTAAGAACCCCCTGCGCTAATGGACAGAATGCAATACTGCCCGTTCCGTTCTCATGAAGTACATCCTGCAGCCCATCCTCAATCCAGCGATCCAGCATCGAATATTTAGGTTGATGAATCAACAGAGGGGTACCCAAGCCTTTGAGAATCTCGGCCGCTTGCTTTGTCTGCTCTGCAGGATAATTGGAAATGCCGACATACAGTGCTTTGCCGGAACGAACAATATGGTCCAGCGCTATCATCGTTTCTTCCAGAGGTGTTTCGGGATCATAACGATGAGAATAAAAGATGTCTACGTAATCAAGACCCATGCGCTTCAAGCTCTGATTGAGACTGGAAACAAGGTTTTTACGAGAACCCCATTCACCATAAGGTCCAGGCCACATATAGTACCCGGCCTTGGTGGAGATGACGAGTTCATCTCGATATGGCTTCAGATCCTGTGCCAATACCTGACCGAATAACTGCTCAGCCGAACCTGCCGGCGGACCATAATTGTTGGCAAGGTCAAAATGCGTAATGCCCAGATCAAACGAACGGGTAATCATATTACGGCCGTTCTCCGCATTATTAATGCCACCAAAATTATGCCATAACCCAAGTGAAATCGCTGGCAGTTTCAAACCTGAACGTCCAACGCGGTTGTATTTCATTGTTTCGTAGCGTGCATCGCTGGCTACGTAGACCATCATGAATCCCTTCTTTCCCCAGGTTCCGCCTCTCGTACCCGGTCCGTATGCCGGAGAATGCGGTTATTCGGACAATGTTGACTTACTTAACCAAGAAGCTGGTCTACCCTATTCATTACCTCACCAATAGGATCAGTAATCAGCAAATCAGCTCGGCGGTCGTAAGCCGTAGGTGTAGCGTTAAGCAAGACTGTATGTTTTCCCTGAAAATACGTAATCAATTGTGCCGCAGGATACACGGTAAGTGAAGTTCCACCTACTAGCAACAAATCTGCTGCAGACAGAGCGTCTACCGAACGATATAATATCGTCTGATCCAGTTCCTCTTCATATAACACGACATCGGGCTTGATTACGGCACCGCACGCATGACAACGAGGAACCGTATCTTTGGCTGTAATAATGTCATCCAGCGCGTAGAACCTCTTGCAATCCATACAAGCGTTTCGATGGATTGAACCATGAAGCTCCAGGACATTGCTGCTGCCAGCTTTCTGGTGCAACCCGTCGATATTCTGCGTTATGACCGCCTGAAGTCTTCCTTCCTGCTCTAATCTGGCGAGAAGTCGGTGGCAGCCGTTGGGCACCGCATCGGGGTGAAGCATTTTGCCTCGATAAAAATCATAAAAAATATCAGCATGCTGGTCGAAGAAACGTCTGCTCAGCAGCTCTTCCGGTGGATAGGGTGAATGCTGCTCTGTCTGGTACAAGCCAGCGGCAGAGCGGAAGTCGGGAATCCCGCTTTCCGTTGAAGTTCCGGCCCCTCCGAAAAAAACAATGTTCGAACTTTCCTTAATCCAGGCAGCCAGTTGTTCTGTTGCGTTCATCCTCTCTCCTCCTTTTACGAGATCATCCCTGGAAAGAACGTTCAGAGATGATTTTTAACTCATTATAACCCTGAATGACGTCATCAGCTTCATGCAAATAGTCACTTCCCCCGACTTCTGGACAGAAACCAAACATATAGGATGCCCCTGCGTTACGTCCCATCTGCATATCCCCATTGCTGTCACCGATCACAACAGCTTCCTCAGGAAGAATATGTAACTCCCGGCAAGCTAGAACTGCAGCCTCTCCATCCGGTTTGCCCTTCGTTACCCGGTCACTGCCTACAATTGATGTAAAATACGACCGAATTCCCATCCATTCCATATGTTCCTCCGCAGCAGCTGTGTTGTCCGAAGTGACGACTGCCATGGGAATAGATGCCTCCTGGCAGCTCTGCAAAAATGCTCTTAATCCAGGCATCGGTTCGGCCATTTTTCTCTGCTTTATCTCACGCATGGCCACACTGGAAAAGCGGCGGACCGTAGTGATTGCTTCATTCCATGGCATGCCTGCTGCATACAACTGCCCAGCAAGCAGTCCGTTACTCTCGTCCACCGTGGCAATTGCCAAAGGCCCTTGAACATCATATCCGATTAGATGACCTTCACGATTGCAGACCGTACCCAGAACCCGCTCACGCTCGACCGTGAACGAGGCCCCAAGCTCTGACAGTTGTAATTCCAGCTGATTCAGTAAAGACTCCGCCCACGGCCCCCATAATTGCAAGAAATCCAGCAGCGTTCCATCCTTATCAAATAGAATACCTCGGCAGGCAACTTGCTTACCATGGATTTGAAGCATGGACATCCCGATCACCTCCAGTTACTGACTGCTATGAAATTCGTCCCATTCAACTTTGAACTGACAGCTTATTTGATTGTATCCAGCCAGCCTACAATCGTTTTAACCGTTTGGGACAATTGTTCCTCTTCACTGACCCCAGCTTCGCCGTCACCGCTCTGGTGGCCATAGTCACCGAACTGCGAATGGTTACCACCTTCAATGGTGTAATACACCGTATCTTCCGGCAAATATGCCCGACCATTCTGATACTTTGTTGAATTCACCACTTCATCATTCGTGCCTAGTATGGACAACGCTGGTATCCCCAATGATTTCACACTGCCTTTTTCATCCGGATAGGATGCGAGAAAGAAGATACCTTTAAGTGCATCCGGATGGGAAGCTGTATAACGTGCCGCCATCGATCCACCTAGAGAATGCCCTCCCATAACAAATGGTTCATCCGGATAAGCTTTAATAATATCATCGGCGAGATTCTGTTTGAGCACCGCCAGATTGACCGGCATTTTTGCAATAATGGTATGATGTCCTGCTGCCGCAAGTTCATGGGCAAGAGGTGCATAACTTTCCGGTTTAACCAATCCACCTGGATAAAAAATAACACTCACCCCAACAGATTTGTCCGGCACAAAATCAATCCAGTTGTCTTTTTCAGTTACAGTCACCTGATCTGCAGTTTCCATGGCAGTTTGAGCCATCTCTTGTGGTCCATAAGGTGTGAACAGCTTCCAGGCCACAAACCCACACCCAATGACAATGAGCGCCAGAAGAACGAGCAGGAACTTCCCAATGCCCCTCTTCTTGCGCCCTGTATTATATCGATTTCTCAACGTTCATCACCTTTCTGTACTTCCGCAGGTGCCGCGGCTTGCAGAACGGGAGCCTTCATTCCTGAGGCTCCCCTTCTCCATCATTCATCGCTATTCGGCCTTGGCCTTGCGGTAAGCATCCATATATTGTTCCGCTTTGCGGCGAACATGACTCAAGTCCCCCGTCTTCACTGCTTCCGTTGTGAGATCTGAGCCAATACCTACAGCAACGGCTCCTCCCTTAATCCAGTCACCCAGATTGGACAAGGAAACCCCGCCCGTCGGCATAAAATTCGCTTGCGGCATAGGTCCCTTCATCGTTTTGATAATGGACGGATCGTAGAGATTGCCCGGGAACAACTTTACAATATCCACGCCAAGTTCCAGTGCACGTTGTACATCGGCAATGGTCATCACCCCTGGGAGAATCGGAATCCGGTACAGATTGCAGATTTTCACCGTGTCCGGGTTCAGGGAAGGACCCACAACAAACTCGGCACCTGACATGATTGCGGCACGCGCTGTCTGGGGTTCAAGTACGGTTCCAGCTCCAATAATGGCAAATTTCTCTGGATCCTGTGTGTTCCAATGGTATACACGGCTTAATTTCTCGATGGCTTTGAGGGCACTAGGCACCGTCATGGTAATCTCGATAATCTTGATACCACCCGCGATAGCTTGCTCGGCCATGGCGATCACCTGATCCGCAGAATCTGCACGCAGAACGGCAACAACCCCACTATCGGTTATTTTTTGTAGCAGCTGAAGCTTCTTCATTTCATTCTCTCCCTTGTCAATGTGGTTGTGTATTACAAGCCTTACATTAATGAACGAAGATGAGACATATATGATATCAGCAGCGACTAGCGCTCAACATGAGCTACATTGTTCAGCTTGGCCTCGACCTGCTCCCACGTTGGGAGCGCCTCCCAATCGCCAACAGCCTGTATAACCATGGAACCGGTCAAATTCCCGAGACGGGTCGCTTCCTGCGGAGAATATCCTTTAATAAGGCCAGACAAAAAGCCCGCACAGAATCCATCACCTGCCCCGACTGTATCCAGGACATGATCTGCCTTGAAGTACGGAACTTCCGTTAGGGTACCATTCACCAATACGTAGGTCAAATCAGGGCCGCCCTTCACGATACAGACTGCATTCATGGCGGACAAACGCTCAAGTACTTTTTGATCATCTTCTTCGTTATACAGAAGCTTCATCTCATCCAGACCCGGCAAGAAATAATCTGCCTGCTCAGCGAGACGAAGCAGAACTGGACGTGCTTCTTCTGCTGACCACAGTTTAAGACGCAAATTCGGATCAAAACTCACTTTCACACCAGCCTGCTTGGCTATATGTATAGCAGCTTCAACCGTAGCAAGACCCGACGCGCTTATTGCTGCGGTGATGCCTGTCACGTGAAGGATTTGCGCACCCGCAATATAATCCGAGTCCAGATCTTCAGGAGTAATGGCGCTTGCAGCGGATAGCTTCCTATAATAGTGTACCGAGGCTTTCCCGGAAGCGTTCTCACGAATCATCAAACCGGTGGGCTCTTTGTCGCTCATCCTTGCTCGGGATACATCTACACCTTCACCACGAATAGCCTTCATGATCATGTTACCCATCGGATCATTGCCCAGGCGGCCAAACCAGCCGCTGGTATGCCCAAGCCGGGATACACCAATCGCCAGATTACTTTCCGCTCCGCCAAATGACTTATCTAATGTCGCCGCATATTCGAGACCTCGTGAATCCTTAGCCGTCAGCAAACCCATGCTTTCGCCAAACGTAACAATTTCAGGGCTTCGGCGGGTATTCGTCGACATGAACTCTCCCCTCCTTAAATTTACAATTTCTCATCTTCTTTCACCATTGTCAGCCTCTATGCAACCGTTGTCAATCCCGGAGCGTTCATTTTGTTGTCACAGTTTTGAGAAAGGATAGCGCTTTCTATTGTGAAATATATCACAATAGATGATGCATATCCATATTACCCTTATTACAGAACCAGATTGCAATTGCCAAGGGTTATCAAGGGGGTTACACCATGAACAAACCGACCATAATTCACGAAGATCAGGATTCTTTTTTTTACAACCTGCGCTTTATGCTCATTGTCTGTGTACTTGCGGGCAATGCTCTTGAACCGCTCATTACACGATTTGTAGGAGCAGAGGCTCTGTTTCTGTGGATATATACGTTTCACATGCCGCTGTTTGTATGGGTAACCGGCTACTTTGCCAGACATTCACTTCAAGGTGCATCTGGCCGTAATGTGCTTAAGCAGATTGCATTACAGTACCTTCTGTTTCAGTCCCTGTATGCAATAACGGATTTCACCATATTCCACACACCGCATATGCGTTTGTCTTTCTTTGCACCTTATTTATTGCTCTGGTTTCTGGCAAGTCATTTCTGCTGGCGGCTGCTGCTTCGTCTTACACTCTCCTGGAAACCGATATACAGACTGCTCGGTGCCGTGATGCTGGGGGTATGTGCCGGATATTTACCCATTGACGGTTTCTGGCTGAGCTTCAGCCGCACGTTTGTATTTCTTCCTTTCTTTGTTATTGGGTATGACTACGGAGCGTCCATCCGCTCCCGTTTGCGATCCGGCTGGGGCCGCAAAATTGCAGCTGCGCTGTCTGCTGCTCTTCTTGGTTGGATCGGACTGGGAGGACTCAGCATTGCACCAGGCTGGTTACTGGGTAGCATGACTTACGCAGAGCTTGGACACCATGAGTGGTTTGCCGGAATTTACCGACTCGGAATCTATGCCCTTGAGATCGGATCGGGAGCATTATTTCTCGCCTGGGTCCCTTCATTAACATCCAGATTGACCGATCTGGGACGGCGCACACTTTATGTGTTCCTTTTACATGGATTTCTCGTTCGTCTGGCCATCTGGTCCGGGGTTTACAATTATATGGAAACCAGTTTGTACATTCCGGTGATTGTCTCCATTGCGCTAATGTTCGCTATAACGCTGGCTCATCCAGCCGTCCGTCATGCCTTTCGGCCTCTCATAGAGCCCGATATTTCCCGCTTTCACCTCAATCGTCAGGCGGGATTGAAACGCTCAGCATCCTGGTTCAGATGAGCTGAAATCCTGCTCCTCTCCATCAGAATCAACTTGTTTCATACTGGAAATGTTGTGGTAAGTAGGAATACGCGCTACAACAATCTACTTATGATATAAGGAGTGATTTGTAATGGCACGCCCACAGACGTCTGAACACAAAATGAGTCGCGAGGAAGCGGGTAGATTAGGTGGCAAGGCCACCTCCAAAAATCATGATCGCAGCTTCTACCAAATGATAGGTAAAAAAGGTGGAGAAGCGACTTCAGATGCGCACGATTCTCAGTTCTATAAGGAAATTGGACGCAAAGGTGGAGAAGCAACTTCCGAAACACATAATAAAGAATTCTACCGGGAGATTGGACGCAAAGGCGGAAGCAGTTAGCCTATCCCCATGGGCAGCGGTGAAAGAACACCCGAGAGAGTGCATCAAATCAAGAAAGCTTCATTCCACTAATGGATTGAAGCTTCTTTCTATTCATTGTAGAAATATAACGACGGTTGTGATAGACTCTATAGAAAAACCGGGTTGTTCACGGGTTTAAAGCAGCAAAGAGTTTCATAAACTAGTGGAAGCTCGAAGCCAGTATCACTGGTCTATTTTTAAGAGTACGGATGAAATTAAACGACAGATGCACTGCCATTTATATTTCCATTCATGTTGCTCAATATTATAAATTTGGGGGGAAATACACCATGTCAGCCAAGAAGATGCGTTCCGATATGATCAAAAAAGGTTTTGACCGTGCACCGCACCGCAGTTTGCTCCGCGCAGCGGGCGTTAAAGAAGAGGACTTTGGCAAACCATTTATTGCCGTATGTAACTCTTATATTGATATCGTGCCCGGCCATGTTCACCTACAGGAATTCGGTAAAATTGTTAAGGATGCTATTCGTGAAGCCGGTGGCGTTCCATTCGAATTCAACACCATCGGAGTTGACGACGGAATTGCCATGGGACACATTGGTATGCGTTACTCGCTGCCAAGCCGTGACATTATTGCGGATTCCGTGGAAACGGTTGTATCTGCACACTGGTTCGACGGCATGGTATGTATCCCGAACTGTGACAAAATCACACCAGGTATGATGATGGGTGCGCTTCGCTGTAATATCCCAACCGTGTTCGTCAGCGGTGGACCTATGAAGGCAGGTCGTGACAGCAATGGTAAAGCTCTGTCCCTGACCTCCGTATTTGAAGGCGTAGGTGCTTATCAAGCAGGTAAAATCGATGACAAGAGCCTTCTTGAGCTTGAACAATTCGGTTGTCCGACATGTGGATCATGTTCCGGTATGTTCACAGCGAACTCCATGAACTGTCTGGCTGAAGCGATGGGGCTGGCTATGCCAGGCAACGGAACCATCCTGGCTGTTGCTCCTGAGCGTCGTGAGTTTGTTAAACAATCTGCTAAGCAACTGATGGAACTCATCAAAATGGATCTGAAACCACGTGATATCGTTACTGTAGAAGCTATCGACAACGCTTTTGCACTGGATATGGCTATGGGCGGATCTACGAATACGGTCCTTCATACACTGGCACTGGCTCATGAAGCAGGTATCGAATACCCAATCGAGCGCATCAACGAAGTTGCTAACCGCGTTCCTCATCTGGCGAAACTTGCACCGGCTTCCGATCTTCACATTGAAGACGTGCACAATGCGGGTGGTGTAAGTGCAGTTCTGAACGAATTGCTTAAGAAACCAGGTGCGATTCACGGTGACTGCATTACGGTAACCGGTAAAACGATCCGTGAGAACGTTGAAGGACAAGAAATCCAGGATACGAATGTCATCCACCATCTGGACAACCCGCATTCCGAAAAAGGCGGCTTGGCTGTATTGTTTGGTAACCTTGCACCACAAGGAGCTATCATCAAAGTCGGTGCTGTTGACGCATCGGTTGGCGGATATCACAAAGGTCCTGCTATCTGCTTTGATTCCCAGGAACAAGCGCTTGAAGGCATTGCGAATGGCAAAGTAAAAGAAGGACACGTTGTCGTTATCCGTTATGAAGGACCAAAAGGTGGTCCAGGTATGCCTGAGATGCTTGCGCCTACTTCCCAGATCGTAGGTATGGGCCTTGGTGCCAAAGTCGGTCTGATCACCGATGGACGCTTCTCTGGCGCATCTCGCGGAATCAGTATCGGACACATCTCTCCGGAAGCCGCTGAAGGCGGTCCAATCGCTTTTGTCGAAGAAGGAGACATCATTGAACTGGATCTGAATAACCGTATCATCGAATTGCATATCAGTGACGAAGAATTCGAACGTCGTCGTGCAGGTTGGAAAGGCTTTGAACCAAAAGTAAAAACCGGTTACCTCGCTCGTTACTCCAAACTGGTAACGAATGCAAGCAACGGTGGCGTACTGAGTATCTAATTCAAGTGTAAGGATATCCGATGATTTTCCTTATCGGGAACATAAATAAAGGGTTGCTCTTCAGCCGACTTCGGCGGAGAGCAACCCTTTTCTTTATTCGTTTCGCTTTTAGTTGTGTTCAGGTACAAGATCCTGTTCAGGAACCAACAATTCCTCAGAGGACTGTTCCGCCGTAGCAGCCACCAGCGCGTGCTGTCCATACCGATCCAGCAGCACATCAAGCGGCATGGCAATCATTTTGGGAACCAATTGTTCGGAGCGCTGCTTCAAACGTTTCGTTCCAGCCGGATGAATGACACTTAGCAGAAGTTTCAGATACACTTTGGATGCAGAACTGAACGGCCCAGGAGCCAGTTCCCGAACCGTAAACCCAAATTTCTCCGGCCCCCGGTTAATCATGCTTACACCGTATAGAGCCTTGGCTGAACGGAGTTCAGGTTCAAGTGTTACCTGTCGGGCCAAATCAGGAAGCTGCTGCTCCATAGCCCGAATCATACGAATGGCCAAATGCATGCTTGAGCGTGAAGTCATACCCAAATCGAATAATTTTTTATTATCAAAATGAAGTTCAATTACCGGATCTCCGTTCCGAATCACATGACCGTCGTTCATTTCAACTAATGCTCCATGGTATACACGGGAGCGATAGTGCAGCAAAGGGTCTTCCGGCGAAGCTGTTCGCAGATGGTATACCCAATGAAACAACTTCTCCCAGCCTAGCCATAGCGCAACAACCATCCGTTTCCAAAAGGATAAATGCGTTTGTGGCTGACTTGTACTTTTAGGTTCGCTCACCGTAACGCCTCCCATCAACGTATCGATGCGTACACTATGCAATCGCTGCCTGTCGGCCTCCTGCAATACGACTTCGAGCGCCTGGAGCATCTGCTCCGGCGCGTGTGCATCAGCGCCGAGGGTAGTCCCTCGATCATGCAGCAGCATGACTTCTCCGCCCCTTAGCTCCTTCAACATTCGTTCCGTCAATTTCTCAACGCCCACACTGCTTCTCCAATCCTCAAACATAGATGACCAGAGGATAATTCGGCGATCTTTTTTACTGAAAAAATCAAACAGGTTCATAATCCCCCACGGTGGACGATAATAACATGTTCTTACCCCCGTTACCTCCTGAATAATCTGCCCTGTTCGTTGAATCTGATCTCGAACCGTACGCGGACGCATTAACCAATTGGTTTTGTGAATATAATTATGAATTCCGAGAAGATGACCTTCCTCATGAATGCGCTGAATCAGTTCGGGATGACGGGCAGCATGCTCCCCGACTACAAAAAACGTTGCCTTCGCCTCATACTGACGCAATAAATCAAGCAATCTAGGTGTGTATTCCGGATCCGGCCCATCATCAAAAGTTAAGGAAAACTCCTTCTCACTTCTCCCGCGCCTGAACACACGAAAACCGAAAAGTCTGCTAACTAAACTCGGAATAAAGGCGTAAAACGATGAAATGTACAATAACCACAGTAATATGCTCTGAAGTAAATTTGTCATGCTACAAACTCCCCGCTTCTCATGCTGAATTACCGTGCCATAATATAGCACTAACCAAAATAAATCGCCTTTAATTTTATCATAATTCAGCCTTTTCTTGAATCCTCTTTTCCCAAAAAGATAGCTATCGTGTACAATAAATGCATCCTAATTTTTACCTTAACGACTACAAAGGAGCCCTGCCCATGCTGCCGCTTTACAAAAAGTACGGGCGCACCGTCTTTGACATTGCGCTGCTCGTATTAACCGTGTACTTTATCATGTACGGTTTCAGTCGATTATATCAATTGGCTGCGCCAGTTTTTCTTTCATTTATAGTGTATTGGATGATCGAACCTCTGGCAAGATTTCTGCATCGCAAAGGATTGCCCAAAACGCTGGGCGCTGCCATTTCGGTTTTATTGTTTCTTGCGGTTATTGTTGCTGCCTTTTTTGGATTGGGATTAATTATCGTATCCCAAATTTCTAATTTGCAGGATAATTTCCCTTATTATATCGAGATGATTCAGCGTGAATTCACCAATCTGGTTTATTTCATTCAGGACAAGTCCGATGCTTTACCTGACGGAATAACCGAGAAGGTTAATGACTATTTTGCTACACTGACCGGATTCCTGTCCAAATGGGTAACCAGTGGTGCACAAATCGTCATCGGTTTTCTCAGTTCGTTTTCTTCCTTTATTACGAACTTCGGAATTGCCATTATTCTCGCGTTCTTTCTCAGTATCGAGATTGAATCCTGGCGTAAATTTGCCCGGGCCAAAACGCCAAAAACGTTGAAGCTGGCTCTTGAATTTATGCGAAATCATGTATTCAAGACGATCCGTTCGTATTTGAAGGCCCAGATGATGATGATGCTGATTACTTTTGTATTGATTTATGCAGGCTTGTTGATTCTGGGAACTGCCAATGCCTTCACCATCGCAGCCATCTGTGCCGTTTTTGACCTTGTACCTTTGTTGGGTGTTCCTGTCATATTCATTCCGTGGATTGTGTATCTGTTCATTGTGGGGAATAGCAGCCTTGCGATTGGCTTAATAGTAGTTCTTGCTGTAACCATGCTGACACGCCAACTGCTGGAGCCGAAAATATCGGGTAATTCAATCGGGGTCTCTTCCGCTTACTTGATGCTTTCCTTTATGCTGATCTCGCTCTCTGTCTTTGGTCTGGCCGGTGTGGTGTTGTCTCCGGTGCTGCTGATTCTGCTCAAAGAATTGCTACAACAAGGATATCTCCAGCAATGGATTCACTTGCCGAAGGATGAATTCGAATCATCCCCGTTAGTGATGGACACACCGGTCAGCGCCACCGCTGGAATGAACGCTGAGCCTTCGGTACAGGAACCTGCTTCTTCCGGGGATCATGAGGATTCAGCCAGATAGTCCATCACTTTCCTGAATATCGCCGTTGCTTGATGACCACTGCTTGGAGCCACATTTTGGACAAGGACAGCTACAGCATATTGGGGTTTCTCGGTAGGTCCATATCCAATGAACCATTGATGGTTACGTTTCTCTCCGTGCTGCTGTACTTGTGCTGTACCTGACTTCCCTGCCACTTGCCACCGCGCATGTTGCAGGGATTTTCCCGTTCCGTCACTGACTACCTTCTTCATCCAGGACAACAGCTGATGCGCCGTAGCTGGAGAGATCCGTCCTGCTGAAGAAGGTGAATCATGCATCGGCATGTCCAACATCGTATCACCGTCCGCATACCGGATACGCTGAACGAGGCGCGGTGCAGTCACCTTGCCCTCATGCAAGAGCGTAACGATCAGATTGGCTGCTTGCAGCGGGGTCACCAGGACGTCGCGCTGACCGATAGCAGTCTGTACTTTCGCTCCCTCATCTTGAGGGGAGACGGATGGCAGCCTCACTCTTCCTGCATCCTCGTGATCAAAATGATGCAGCACGGGCATTCCGGCGACCCGTTTTCCCTCCCAGCCAATCGGACGTGCCAATCCCAAAGCATCCGCCGTACGCTCCAACTGCTCCATACTCAGCCGACGGGCGGTTTCAGCAAATACAATATTACAGGACTCGGCAAACCCTTGCTCCAGATTCAGTGTGCCATGCCCATGTTCCTTCCAGCAGGACAGGCCATATTTTCCCCATTCTCCACCACAATGAAAAGTCTCTCCTTTGGATACAGCGTGATATTCAAGCGCGGCCGCGGCTGTAACGATTTTGAATATGGAACCCGGTACAGCCCCCTGCACGGCACGATTCGCCCAAGCTGTTTGTTGGGGATCTACATGCTGTGGATTATAGAACGGCGCGGAAACCATGGCACGCACATCTGCATTGGCTGCATCCAGCACAACGATAGCCCCTTCCTTCATTCGGGATTTCTTCACAATCTGCTCTATCCCTTGCTGTAAATCGATATTGATTGTCGTCTCCGCACGTAAAGGATAATGTGTATTGGAGGGTGCGATGACGCGTGGCTGGATACTGGGGATAACCTCTCCTGAGCCTGTAACCATACGCGAAACGAGGGTGGGGCCTATTCCCATTAATAAAGGTTCCAATGTTTTTTCCAGCCCTGCTGCTCCAGATTTCATGGCAAAAGGCTGCTTCACCTCATTTTTGTGACGCGGATGCCCATGGATAGATCCAGGCTGTTCTGCAAGATAACCTAACCATTGCATGCCCGTAGCGCCTTGTCCATAACGCTTCATTATGGGATACACACTCGCTCCGTCTACCTTCAATTCACGCAGTCGAGTAAGCTGAGAATCGGTCAACGTGCTCGGCTGGTCTGTACCGCCTGTCCAGAAATGGGGTGCATTTCCTTGATTCCATTCCTTTTGTAGTGACTTCACATCTGTATGTAGCAATGCTGCCAGTTCCTTAATTGCGGAATGCGCTGTAGAAGATGGGTATGAATGATTGGATTGATCCGTATGCGGGAAAAGTACCACCCCCCACTCCAGCTTGCCTGTTAATGGCACCCCCTTGTAATCCGTTAACTGCCCTCGCCCCGTGTCCAGCATAACACCTCGTTCACGCTGCAAAACAGACATTTCGCGAACGGTGCGTTGAAACCCTGGCATCGTGCGATTCACCTGAACCATCTGAACCCAGGCCAAACGAAACATAAGCAAACCAAACACACTTGTCAGAAGAATACATGTAATATAAATGCGCCGTTTCAGTTGTACATGCATTGGGCCACCCCCGTTCAACGTTTTGGCATAGTATGCGTTATTCATATTGGAATTATCCGGTAAACACCAAGAAAACCTGCCCCCTAGAAGGGACAGGTTTCTCGATAGTTCCATTAATGGTTGGGTTAGACTGTGAAGCGAGACAATGTATCTTTCAATTCTGTTGACACATTCTCCAGTTTTGCAGACAAATTCACCAGCTGGTTACTGATATTTTGCTGTTCACTGCTCAAGGAAGCAACTTCCTGTGACGTCGCAGAAGATTGTTCAGCTACGGCGCTGACATTACTCATCGCTTCGGACAACGTACCTTGAGATTGATTCAAATCTCCAATTGACCCAGTGACCATGCTCAGACTCTCAACAAACGCACCCATTTGCTGCTGTACTGAAGCAAATATGACGTTGGTATCTTTTACGGCATCCATCTGTTCCTTGAATAGCGGATAAGCTGCAGACAATTGATCTACGGTCTCATTCATTTCGGTCATAATCTTGTCCGTAATGTCGCCGACCATATCAATGGATTGTCTGGATTGTTCAGCCAACTGGCGGACCTCATTCGCTACCACCATGAATCCACGTCCAGCTGTGCCGGCCCGAGCGGCTTCAATGGTTGCATTCAAGGAGAGAATGTTCGTTTGTTTCGTAATATTTTGCATGACGTCAAGCACCTTCAGAACAGAAGAAGTACTCTCTTTCAATGAATCTACCTTGTTTACCAACGCACCGATCATTTCTTCTGTCTTCTGCGTTTTGGTCATCAACTGATTCAGATGCTGTGTACCTGTCTGACTGGATTTCTCTACATGACGGGCTGAATCACCCATTTGTTCATTCGCGGCGACCACACTCTCCATCTGACGGGAGATATTGTCGGTCAATTCGTTTCCACGCTCCGCTTCTGTTGCCAGACTGCTTGCTCCACCCGCAATTTCTTCAGTGGCTACGGCAATCTCGGAAGCAGAAACTGCTGTTTTCTTGGATGCACTGCTCAGCTCAGAAGCGGTATCCAATACTTCCTGTGCAGAACGGTTGGTTTGCTCCACCAGCTTTGTAATTTGCTCCATCATCAGATTGAATGCGGCCGATAATTGACCAATTTCATCCTGGGAGGTATACGGTGTACGCACCTTTAGGTTACCTTCTGACCCTTCCTGCATCAGATCTTTCAATTTGCCCAATGGACGGGCAATCATGCGAACCATCCAAATACCGATTAGTACCGCAATAGCGGCATCAATCAATGCCATCCACAAGGTAAGCGTCAGAATGCCCTTGGCATCTTTCACCAAGATCGAAGTTGGAACCATCCCGATCAGTTTCCAATCGGATGTGTCCATCGTGCTGTATGACGCCAGCATATTCGTTGAATTTCCATCAACGGTATAATCCGTATTTGTGCTGCCCGATTTCTCTTTCAAGTCTTTTACAAAAGCCAAATCTGTATCTTTCCCTGTGTCATCAGCTATCGTTGATGCTACAACTTTGTTGTCCGGAGCGATCAGTTGAAGTACAGCTCCCTCACCCAAATCGAGCGATTTCAACTGCTGCTCCAGAACTTCCAGTTTCAACTCAATGATTAACACATAGGACTGGGTTGTCCCTTGCAGATTCTTCATTGAACGTGCAATCCGGAACGTTGGTGTACCGCCATCTTCCTTGGTTTCCGTTGGGAGCCAGCGGTATCCACCAGCTTGAACCAACTCGTCATACCAGGCCTCTTTACGAATATCACCCATAGAAGAACTGCTGCTTCCTGTACCCATAGTGGATCTTGTTTCATCCGTCGGCACAAGATAAATCGCTTCCATAGATTTATTCGTAAAAGCAATGTTTGATAATTGTTTGTTGATGGAGCTTGAATTTACAAACGTATCGTATGCCGACAAGTTTTTATCAGACATCTTTTGAAGCAAGGACTGCATTTCCGGATCGAAGAAAATTTGTGTAGATGTATCTACAAACCGCTCCAAAATGATGTCCATTTTTTGCTTGGTTTGTTCAATCGTTTCCTGATTCGATCGGGATGCATTCTTCTCAATCGTATCTTTGGCTTTAGCATAGGATAATAGACCTAAACCAATGACAAAAAACATGATTCCTACAAAAAAGACCAAAAACAGTTTAACGCCTACCGATTTAACCGGATTAGCCTTCTTAATCTGTGTAAACGTTGTTCCCCCAACATTTTTCCAGTTCTGCTTTTTCAATTGGGCTTTTGTTTTATTCCATCCCAACTTCAGCTTACTCCGATCCAATTTAAAAGATTGTTGGTCTGGAGCATCCCCGGTCTTCCTTTTTGCTACCTTCTCTTTTTTTACTTTCTGTACCTTCTCGGGTGTTGTCAATTCTTCCCCACTGTCCTTCTGCTTCTTTTGAACCAATCCCATTCACCTGCCAGTAATTTACTTGTTGGATTTTTCTTTCTCTCCCCTATAAATATGTAGTATTCGACAACATTCCCCTTTCCCCTTTCGTTTTCCCGAAATTTTTTACAACTTTTTTCCTATTTTTCTATAATAAAAAGACCCCCGTATGCCGATATACGGAGGTCCAAATTGTACATTTTATAACACTATCTTGTTAAAACTTAGTATTATTTTGTTAAAAACTAGGCATTTAAACCTACTTCTTTTTTCTCATCATATCAAAATAGGAAACAGGCTGATCCACCTTCATTTTCACACGCTGTAACGGATGACGAGCTGCATCGAGCACATTGCCCTCTTCATCCTGCAATTCCCCTACAACCTGTTTGAAAAAGTGGCCCCCCGGACCGAAAAATTCGATCTCCTGTCCTGGTTTGAAATGATTGCGCTGTTGAATGGTCGCCATCCCTGTAGTCGCATCATAGTCGATAACCAATCCGGCAAAGTCGTAAGGTACCGCTTTTTCTTCCGGTTCATAGATGTGATCCTCATGATCCGGTGTATCATAGAAAAAGCCGGTATTCAGTGGACGATTTGCCGCCTTGTTCATTTCTTCAACCCATTCAGGTTTCAGAACATAATTCTCCGGATCTGCCATATAGGCATCGATGGCTTGACGGTATACGTTAACCACGGTTGCCACGTAGTGAATCGATTTCATACGTCCCTCGATCTTGAAACTGTCCACACCCACATCAATCAACTCGGGAATATGGCCAATCATGCACAGATCCTTTGATCCCATGGAGAATGAATTATCCTGTTCCTGGAACAGGGGAAGCTGATTCTCACCCAGTTTGAATGGCGCAGGTGCCTTCAACTGCATGTCCTCTTCGCTAACCCACACCGTATCTTCTCTCACATCTTCAAACAAATCATACTTCCAACGGCAGGACTGGCAGCAGCCGCCCCGATTGGAGTCCCGATCCGTAAAATGGTTAGAGAGCACGCAACGTCCGGAATATGAGGAACACATCGCCCCGTGAATAAAGGCTTCAATTTCAATGTCCACATTTGCCTTGATCTCTTCAATCTCTTCGAAGCTGGTCTCACGTCCGAGAACAACCCGTGGAAGTCCTTCATCTTTCCAGAACTTCACGGCTTGCCAGTTGAGTGTGGATTGTTGCGTACTCAGATGTACCTCAAGACCTGGCACAGCACGTAGGGCTACTTCAATAATAGCCGGATCAGCTACAATGATCGCAGAGATTCCCGCATTATAGAGGTTTTGCAGGTATGTTTCGATACCCTCAACATCCTCATTATGTGCATAGATGTTCGTCGCTACGAACACTTTAGCTCCATACTTTTTGGCAAACTCCACACCTTCACGCATCTCTTCAAAGCTGAAGTTATCCGCGTTGGAACGCAGTCCATAGGCCTGTCCACCGATATATACGGCATCCGCACCGTAATGGATTGCGAATTTCAGTTTTTCCAGATTACCCGCCGGAGCTAGCAGCTCCGGTTTGTCCAGACGGTTACGTTTACCCGAGAACTTCCGCTGTACCGCCACTGTTTCCATTCTGTTCACCTCATCTATTAATACACTTGTTCTTTATAGAAAAATCCAAACGATAATTCACGTTCAGGGTCCTGTAACTCCCGCACCTCATTGAGCCACTCTTCAGAGAATGCATATGCATCAGCATCGGCAACATAACTGTCAATCGCTGTCCGATATGCACGTACAACAGCTTCATTGTAGGCTAGTGATTTTAAGATACCTTCAATTTTGAAACTATGCACACCCGCCTCCATCAACAGATGAAGATCTTCGAGGATACATATATCCTCAGAACTCATAATGTGCGTGCCATTCATGTCCTCATAGATCGGGAATTTCTCATCCCGGCGTTCAGCCTCGATTAGGAACAATCCACGTTCTTTACCCAGGTGTCCCTCGACTGGCCGTCCTTGATGAGCCATATAACTTTGCACCAGACTGCGCTTGGAATGATAAATATTCGTCATGCCATGCACCTGAACCTGCGCTTCCACCTTCAGAAAAGGAACCATTTCCGTCAACTCGTCCATATTCAACTCACGGGCAAGCACAACGCGACTCGCTCCCTTGGTTCCCCAATAGTTGGCCGTTGCATAATTCGTTGAAGTCATCTCCGCATTCCAGTGCAGCTTCACGTGTGGAGCGTACTCCTTAATCGCAGCCAATACGGATGGATCATTAAATTCCACACCATCAATACCGATTCTGCCAAGTGCTTGAACATATTCAGGCAATTCTTTCAACAGCTCGTTGGACATCAGATTATTCATGGACACGTATACACGCGCCTGATGTTTGGCTGCAACGGCAACCACCTCTGCTGTCTCTTCCACACTGAAGCTGCCAGGAAGACGCATACCGAAGCGATCGTCCCCAATTAACAAAGCATCTGCTCCTGCCTGGAGCAGCACCTCTGCCTCTTTCACATTTGCCGCCGTAACGAGCAGTTCATGTTTCGTACTCATATACATCCCCTCCGCTTATTGCGCAGCCTTACTTTTGGCTATATTTTGCTGATGTTCCTTATATGTTTTGGCGAACAGATGTCCGAATGTACCGTCCTTTTTGGTCACATAGAACAGGTAATCCGAAGCTTCTGGATTCAACGCTGCTTCAATGGATGCCAGACTTGGACTCGCAATCGGTCCCGGTGGCAGCCCTTTGTTCAGATACGTATTATAGGGACTCTGTACCTTCAGATCCTTGTAAAGCAATCTGGCCTTCGGCTTATCCAGTAAATACTGTACTGTAGCGTCAATCTCCAGTTTCATATCCTGCTTGATCCGATTATAGATTACGCCTGCCACAAGCGCGCGTTCCTGATCCACCACGACTTCTCTCTCCACAAGCGATGCGATTGTTAACATTTCATGCAAAGACAAATTTCTCTCCTTGAGCTTGGACGCCAAATCAGGGATAGAATCAATCTTGGTCTGGAATTCCTCTAGCATTCGCTGCATGACCTCTTGCGTAGAACTACCCTCTTTCAGCTCATACGTCTCTGGGAACAGATATCCCTCCAGTACATATCGCAGTTCTTCATCCACTGGAATGTCCTTGATGATGTCGATATCAAAAGCAGACGGATCATTCGCAAGCTTGATAAATTCCTCACGATCCACAATGCCCTCAGCAGACAGCTTGTCCGCCATTTGTAATACGGTATATCCCTCAGGAATAGTAAACTTCACCATGGATTCTGGCACAACTTCACCGTTATTCAGCTTATTAATTATCTCATCGTATGACACGCCGGGATTTATGGAATATGTACCTGCCATAAAATTCGATCCTTGTTTCTTCCACTTCAGGTATCCCTTAAAGGCTAAACCACTTCGAATCAGACCTTCCTGCTCTAACTGATCCGCAATTTTGGAAGTTCCTGATCCACTCTTGATCTCGAAAACGATCGGTTCTGCGGATGCTTGTACCGGACGCATCATGTTCCAGACATATACGCCTGCTCCTCCGGCAACAACCAGGATGATAAGCAAAAAGACTAAAATCGCTTTTCCTTTCAAAAAAGACACAACTCCTTTACACAACCAAAAAGAGCGGACTTCTCCGCCCTTCCGGTTTCTTCAATTTGAAGCTGATTCATCAATCTTCGTCAATGGGGAGTGTACATTCATCATACAGTTCAGAGATGTTCTCCCACTCGTCATCATCGTCAATCGTAACTAATTCCGGCATGATCTGGCCTTCACTTCCCGGTAAAACCCGCAGAAGTTCAACTTCGTCATAAGGACGTAATGAACTGCGGAGCACCGCATACTGCTGGCCCTTCACTTCAAACTCAGCCAGCAGGTCATACGGATGCGATTTACCGTTCTCTTCTTCCAGCTCAACATGAGCACCAAAAGCCAGACGCAGCGAATCTGTCCATTTCAAGTCTTCGCGGCTGTATTCTGTCATTTAGTTCGCTTCCTCTTCATCTTCTGCAAGAAATGTATTAAACGTCTCCTCGACGATATCCCATTCAGCATCATCTTGGATGACGAAAAGTTTAATATCGTCGCCCTCTTCTTCATAACGGAATGCATACACATCCGTCTCTCCATCTTCGGGTTCAACCGGAGCAACCATCATGTACTTGGCCTCCGAACCGTCCACTTCGAATTTCATGATGACTTCAAATTCCTCTTCATTACCCTCGTCATCCGCAATGTAAATAATCTCCGATTCTTCTTCCATACCCAGTTGATCTTCAGCCATTGTTGATCCCCCTCACCTTTTACTATTGGCATCCAAATAATTTTGCAAAATCAAGCTTGCGGCCATTTTGTCCACAACCTGCTTGCGTTTTTTGCGACTGACATCCGCTTCAAGTAACGTTCGTTCTGCTGCAATGGTTGTCAGCCGTTCATCCCAAAGGTGAACAGGTAAATTCAGTTCGCCCCGCAGGCGTTCGGCAAAAGCAATGCATATTTCACCACGCGGTCCTACGGTGCCGTTCATGTTTTTGGGAAGTCCGACTACAATCTCGCTGATCTCATGCTCACGCACAAGTTCTGCAATTCGAGCGAACTCACCTTCATCCCGGCGGCGTTCAAGTACTTCCAATCCCTGGGCAGTCCAACCGAAGGCGTCACTAGCGGCAACTCCGATTCTTCGGTCCCCATAGTCCAAACCTAATATTTTCATCCATGCTCTCCCATCCTCAAGCCTGCTCAGGTCGAATAATACTCGCCTTCTCAAGCTTCAGGCTGTCTTCTGTCGGTTCATTTCCCGCTGCCTGCATAGCTGCATCACAGCGGAAGCGATGTACATTACCGGTGATTGGCCAGATAAGAACGAACAAGCTCTTCAATCAGCTCATCGCGTTCTTTTTTACGGACCAGACTGCGTGCATTGTTGTGACGAGGGATGTATGCGGGGTCTCCAGAAATCAGATACCCGACAATCTGGTTAATAGGATTATACTCCTTATCCACCAGTGCATCATATACCGTGAGAAGAATCTCTTTGGAGGATGCTTCCTGCTCGTCGGCTTTCACATTAAATTTAACCGTCTTATCCATGGAGTCCATTGATGACACCTCGCTCCTGCATGAACATGGGGACCATGTCCTGCCGAATTGATTTCTGCTTATATAATAACATATTCTGACTGCTACAAGTAAACAAAGGATAAGCCAATTGTGTTTTTTGCTTGTCCTTTACTGGCTTCAGCATATTGCATCATTCGATTCCACTCGCTCTCGGGTACAAAAGTTGGACGGGAAGAAGCATCCCGATCCAACCTCCGAATAAACGAACAGAACCATTTCGAACTACATTTTGGCGTTTGAAAGCCGCTCGTTCAATTTATGCATTATGCCCGCTAACCAATGAAACCGCCAGTTTCAACGCTTCATCCAGCTTGCTCGCATCCTTGCCTCCGGCTTGCGCCATATCAGGACGTCCGCCGCCTCCGCCGCCGCATACCGCCGCAACTTCCTTGACAATTTTACCTGCATGCAGCCCTTGTTTTACCTGTTCAGCAGGGACAGCTACAACGAAATTCACTTTACCATCAGCTGGAGCACCCAGTACGAGTACTGCATCAGGCAGTTTTACTTTTAATTCATCAGCCACTGTCCGCAGTGCATCCATATTCGGAGCATCTACACGAGCTGCAAGCAATTGTGTATTTCCTGCTTGTACCACTTGATCTGTCAATGCGCCTGCTTCCATGGCACTCAGCTTGCTTTGCAGTGATTCAGTCTCTCTGGCAGCTTCTTTCAATTGCTGATTCAGACCTTCAATGCGTTTAGGCACGTCGGCCACATTCGCTTTGAGCAGGGATGCCGATTGTTTGAGCAATTCAAGCTGACTTTCTACATACAGATACGCACCACGGCCAGTAACAGCTTCGATCCGACGTACGCCGGAGCCGATTCCACTCTCGCTCACCAACTTGAAGATACCGATCTCTGATGTATTGTTTACGTGACAGCCGCCACAAAGTTCCAAACTATAATCTCCGACTTGTACCACACGCACAATATCACCGTATTTTTCACCGAACAGTGCCATCGCACCCATTTCTTTGGCTTCATCAATGGCTTTCAGTTCAATGTTTACGTTCAGACGATTCCAGATCTGTTCGTTCACCTGACGCTCGATCTCAGTTAATTCTTCCGGCGTAATGCTGCCGAAGTGCGAGAAGTCAAAGCGCAGACGTTGAGGCTCTACGAGAGATCCTGCCTGATTGACATGCGTTCCGAGCACATCTTTGAGCGCTTTGTGCAGCAAATGGGTTGCTGTATGGTTTTTGATAATATCGCCACGTTTGGACGCATCCACTTCAGCTTTAATCACTTCACCCACACGCAATTCTCCGGACTCTACTGTCACCAGATGCACATGTTGTCCCAGCGGAGCTTTGAACAGACCTTGCACTTTCGCCGTTACACTGGCTCCTCGCAGCAAGCCCTGATCACTCACTTGTCCGCCACTTTCCGCATAGAACGGAGTCTTGTCCAGGATGACCTGGCAAGTCTGTCCTTCGCTTACGGAGTCTACCAGGGCGTCACCAGCAACGATGGCTACCACTTTTGCTTCCGTCAACAGGTCATTATAACCAACAAACTCGCTTTTAACCTCCAGATCGGCAAGCGGTCCGCCTTGAACCTTCATGCTCTCGCTTTCCTGGCGTCCTGCACGTGCACGATCACGCTGCTCCTGCATCGAGGCATCGAATCCTTCACGGTCAACAGTCATGCCATGCTCTGCTGCATAGTCTTCGGTCAGGTCAAACGGGAAACCGTACGTATCATACAGTTTAAACGCTTCAGGCCCGCTAATAACCGTGCGACCTTCAGATTTGGCTGTGCTGCTCATGTCCGCGAGAATAGCAAGTCCATCCGTGAGTGTTTCATGGAAACGTTCTTCCTCGGTTTTGATCACTTTAGCGATAAACTCCTGCTTATCCACCACTTCAGGGTAGTACATCCCCATCACTTCACCGACAGTTGTTGTGAGTTCATACAGGAATGGACGGTCGAGTCCCAGTACTTTACCGTAACGTACGGCACGACGAAGCAAACGGCGAATTACATATCCGCGTCCTTCATTGCTTGGCAGAACACCGTCACCTACAGCAAAGGCAACCGTACGAATGTGATCGGCAATAACTTTCAGTGCAACGTCAATCTCTACGCTGTCATTATATTTCACACCGGCAAGAGCCGCTGTTCTTTGAATCATCGGTTGGAACAGATCTGTGTCAAAGTTGGAATCCACATTTTGCAGAATGGATGCAAAACGTTCCAGACCTGCACCTGTATCAATATTTTTGTTCGGAAGCGGTGTGTAGCTACCATCTTTGTTGTGATTGAACTGGGAGAATACCAGGTTCCATACTTCCAGATAACGTTCATTTTCCCCGCCTGGATACATCTCGGGGTCATTCATGTCATTGCCATAAGCTTCGCCGCGGTCATAGAAAATTTCGGTACAAGGTCCACACGGGCCTTCGCCGATATCCCAGAAGTTCTCATCCAGCTTGATGATACGTTCAGCAGGCAGTCCCACTTTTTCGTTCCACAGTTTGAAAGCCTCTTCGTCTTCAGGGTATACCGTTACCGAGAGACGTTCCGGATCGAAACCGATCCATTCTTTGCTTGTGAGAAATTCCCATGCCCACGTAATCGTTTCTTCCTTGAAATAGTCTCCAATGGAAAAGTTACCGAGCATTTCGAAGAACGTATGGTGACGGCGAGTTTTACCGACATTTTCAATATCGTTCGTACGAATACATTTTTGGGAGTTGGCGAGACGTGGATTCTCCGGTTTCTCCCGACCGTCAAAATACGGTTTTAACGGAGCCATACCTGCATTAATCCACAGAAGGGATGGATCATTATGAGGTACAAGCGATGCGCTTGGCTCGATTTTATGTCCTTTACTTGCAAAAAACTCTATCCATTTGGACCGGATTTCACTGGCTTTCATACGGAGTGCCCCCAATTAATTATAATAGTCCGGTGCATATTCGCTCCGGGTTGTTAACAAGTAAAAACAAACACAAAAAACGCCCCTGATAGTCAGGGACGATTGTAATCGCGGTACCACCCTGGTTATTGCTGTTCATCCGCAGATGAAACAAACAATCTCCTCGTTGATGCGAAATAACGGTCGCTCCCGGCAGGGTTGTCCTGCACTCCGAAATCAGCTTTCCGCCGCTTCAACTTTCAAGACTCTTCCAGCCATCGGGCTCAGATTGCATCTGATCCGAAGAAGTCTATTCTCTGAGGAAAGGAACCCTCGGCGTACTTCATTTCATCATCGATTTCTTGTTCTAAACATACCCCTCCATTATATCGATATGCCTATATGGTGTCAACGCACCCTTGAGGAACAGACCTGTGCTTGGGTCAGTCGGTTCTTCGTTTGATGTAATACGCAAAAAAGTGCTGCACGATCACCTTGAGGACAGCAAAGACCGGTACTGCCAGAATGAGTCCCACAATGCCCGCCAGTTCGCCTCCCACAAGGAGCGCGAAGATAATCGACAACGGATGCAAATGCAGAGTCCTCCCCACCACCTGAGGAGAGATGACGTTGCTCTCCAACACCTGGCACAGTGTGTTCACGATGACAACAAAGAGCACCATTTTGAACGATACAGTTGACGCCATAACCACTGCTGGAGCAGCTCCAAGGAATGGACCCAGATAGGGCACGATGTTAAATACAGCGACAATGCTGGCAAGCAGCAATGCATAAGGCATATCAATGACGATGTAACCGATATAGGCAAAGATGCCCACAATTACACAGACGATAAATTGTCCGCGAATATAGTTCCCCAAGGCCGTGTCAACCTCTTTCATAACCGAAACAATCGCTTTGCGCCGTGATCGAGGCAGGTAGGCCACTATGGTGCGCTCGAATACCTCAAAATCTTTTAACATATAGAAAATGAGAAATGGCACAATAAACACATTGAATAACACATTAATGGTTGTCCCGATATTATCCATCAGCTTCGTGATCCCCTGAGTCAGCCGATCCTCCATCTGGAAAAACCAGCTGTTCATGCCTGTGCGTACACTTGGTGGCATTAATTTGTGGTCCATATTATTCATCAAACTCTGGGCACGCATCGACAGCTCCGGCATATGCTCGTTCAGTTCCTCCAATTGTTCAATCAATACCGGAATGACATTCATCAGGATGACCCCGATACAGGTGAGGAAAAAAGCATAGATTAACAGCACGGCAATGGTTCGAGGGACTTTACGTCCTCCCAGCATGCTTACAATCGGATTGAGTACATAGGAGATGATGAGGGCCACGATAAAAGGTGCCAGCACTGTTTTCAAAAATCCATATATATGAAGCAGCAATGGCCGCAGCAGCCAGATAAAATACAGAATAATCAATCCGAGTAGCAGCCAGATGGCATAACGGAACATCTTGTTTTTGGTTAATTGCTCCACTTGCATCTCTCCCTTTTGGACTGGCTCTGAAAGTCAGTATATGTAAGGAAGGGAATATTTATTATCGCCGTCCAGAAGTGGGGACTAACAATTCTCACCCATGGATGGACAATCGGGTAGACGTCGTATTTTGGACACAAAAAAAGCGCCCCCTTCATGATGAAGGAGACGCATCTTGTGATTCGGGGTAGCATATATTATACAAGTCCCTTGAACCACTATGTAACCGCAGCTATATACATCTGTCATCATTTCATGACAGCATTCAATGACATTCTTTGTCATGAAACCGCATATAGAAGAAGTTAGACTGCTTATTAAGAAGAAGCATGAAGATGAGGGAAGTCTTGCGGCAGCTCTTCCCCGAAGAACAGATCATCGAGGGAACTGAGCGTGCCGTCTTCTTCCACCTGGTATACAGACATTTTCTCACCGTTCACTGTTAATTCGATAAAGCATCCCCAGCAATAAAATTGGTGGGAACCGATTTTCCCAATATCTTTGGAACTACAGTTTGGACATTTCATATTCATTCACCTATCCATTAACAGAATGAATGGCATTTTCCAAGCGCTGTTCACTCAGCGGCGGCACCATAATGGCACTTTCCCCAATGGACATATCACTTGTACATGGCAGCCATTTGCGGCCCTCAATCAAATCGGACACAAAACCGTCCGTAATTTCAATCCCTATTATTGTATTTCCCAACTCCTGGTCAAAATAAACATCAGAGACTCGTCCAAGCAGCAAACCTTCTTCGGTGAGCACGGACATCTCCTTCAATTTAGACTGACCGAGGAGGTACGTGTGTTTTATGTCGTCGGCTCCCGTTTTGCGGACAGCCTGTTGATTACGGATCATGACGGCATCTTCGCCGTAGGCAACGATATCTTGCCACTGCACGATTTTGACATGACTGGTAAACAGGCCTTTGTTTTCAAGTTCAATGCCTTCAATTTTCCAATCGTCATTCACAATGAAATCCTGGATTTTGCCGACCTGCTTCCCGTCCTCAACGTCAAACACGGCAAGTCCGATCATTTCCTGAAGCTTCATCGCAGGGTCCCCCTCATCTTCTTATCATTAAATAGCCGCGGCGCTATTGCTAGGTATGCCCAAAGTTGATGAGTGGCAATCAGACGCCGATCATCAAAACCGCTTCTATCCAACCGATGAAATGGAACTTCTTCCCTCCTTTTGTTCCATGTGCAATGAGCCCTTAGGCTCTATTACGCAGTCGCCCAAGAATGGTTCCAATTTTTTCGGCGGTTATCATGATTTCTTCCGTAGTATTACCCAATCCCCAGCTAAAACGAATCGCGGAATGCAAAAATGTCTCCGGCAAGTTCATTGCTTTCAGCACATGGGACACTTCGAGGGAACCGGAAGTACATGCCGAACCGCTCGCCACAGCGATGCCTTCCATATCCAGATTCATGAGCATCGTCTCCGTGGACACCTCCGGAAAGCTGATGTTCAGGATATTGGGCAGCGTATATTCAGGATGTCCGTTGACGTGAAAATGCTCCGCCCCTACGTGTTTCTCCAGTTGTTCCAGCAGCAATGACCGCAATGCCAGATCATGTTCACGGCGCGCGTTCGCTTGTTCCCCTGATATTTTCAACGCCTCCGCAAAGCCAGCAATACCTGCCATATTCTCAGTCCCAGCCCGTCGTTGCCGTTCCTGCAGTCCACCATGTGATCTCGCCTCAAGCACAATTCCGCGCCGTACATAGAGCGCACCCACGCCTTGAGGCCCATTGATTTTATGAGCAGAGAAGCTGATCAGATCCACAGGCAGTTCCTTGCAGGAAATTTCCTGGGTGCCAAGAGCCTGAACTGCATCGGTATGGAACAAAATATCATGCTGACGAGCCAGTTCACCAATTTCGCGGATGGGCTGAATGGTGCCTACTTCATTGTTGGCATACATCATGGTGATCAGTACTGTATCTGGGCGAATGGCCTCTTTTAGCTCTTCCAGACGTATTCTTCCGTATTCATCTACAGGCAAATAGGTCACGTCATAGCCTTGTCGTTCCAGTTCCTGGCACGTATGCAGTACCGCATGATGTTCAATGGCTGTTGTAATGATGTGACGTCCCCGTTCTTTCCTCGCTGAAACTGCGCCAAATATGGCCAAATTGTCACTTTCCGTGCCGCCTCCGGTAAATACGAGTTCATCCGGGAAACAACCCAAAGACGCCGCAATCACATCCCTTGCTCCACTGACGGTCCGTTTGGCTTCGCGGCCAAAGGCATGGATACTTGATGCATTGCCATATTGCCCTGTCATTACTTTCATCATCGCTTCCGCGACTTGTGGATGCATAGGTGTCGATGCGGCGTGATCCATATATATTCTTTTCATTGATTTCACCCCGTTATATGTTGGACTTCCATCTTTTCATGTTGTGTAATTGAAAATTTAAACCAATGCTATTGTGTCATATCTTCGTGTATAATGTTTAATATCCTTTCAAAAAGGAGAGATCGACATGAGTGATCAGGTTCTCAGTCAAATTCTGAATCAGCTTCAACAAATGGACAAGCGTTTCGACAACATCGATGGACGTCTTGAAAAGATCGAAGACAGGCTTGGTACATTGGATAGCAGACTTGATACCATGGATACCAGACTTGACACCATCGAGGAACAAACCAAAAACATTCCTCTGCTTCAGCAGGCCGTTCTGGAGACACTGGAAGTTACCAAACGTCTTGAAGCTTCACAAATCACGTTTGAACGTAAAGTAACTGCCGAATTAAACACCCATCAGCACAGCATTGATATTTAGAACCGTCGTCAATTGCGTATGGAAGCAGATATAGAAGCACTTAAACTTCGTTAGATTCTTGAGCTCCGTTCCAGATGGCAGCCACGAAAACGTTGCCTTCTTCAGTACATTATTTACATAAAATTTTGTTCATTCCAGGCTATCGTAGAATTGGAAGAATCACAATGTAGCTTGTTGCACGGCTAAAGCCCCCAATATGGGGGCTTTAGTGTGTCGTCTCTGATGCTCGTCATCAACTATGTTAGATGTAAAACATGTAGCTATCTTTTTGTTCCTGATTTTGGAAAGTAATCAGATCCTTCAACGTTGTTGAATCCAGTACTTCTGCAATGCTATCACGGATGCGCAACCACAAGTCGCGCTTCGCCGGATCATCTTCCTCCGTGAAATCCACTGGAGAGATTGGACCTTCCAGTACACGAATAACATCCCCTGCCGTTACGGTAGCCGGATCGCCTGCCAGAATGTAACCGCCGTAGGCGCCACGGATACTTTTGACCAATCCTGCATTACGCAGGGGAGCGATCAATTGCTCCAGATAATGCTCCGAGAGCTGATTGCGCTCGGCAATACTTTTCAAAGATGTAGGGCCTTCGCCAGTTCTGGCTGCGAGCTCCATCATGATTGTGAGCCCATAACGGCCCTTTGTCGATATTTTCAAAGGAGTCACCTCTTTCAATTTTCGAAAAAACAAGTTGTGAAACATAAAATAACAGGATGTGGCCCAAGCCTGTCTTTCCAAGATTCCAGGATCCGCCACAGGGGGATATTAAAAATACAGGCCTAGTCCCTCTAATCCTCCGTATTCCGATCATAACCCTCAGCTAATGTTAACATATCTGCATGCTTTATGGAAAAGAAAGATTGACGAAATTCAGAAAATGTACGCCTGTGGTGGACACTATCCAAAATCGGCCGGGTGTATCGTAACTTGAGTCCGGTTATGGTAGAATAGAAACGAAACACATTTATATAGAGAAATGGTGATAACGATGTCCAAAACAATTGAAAATACACGGGTCGTCGTTGGCATGTCCGGAGGTGTCGATTCTTCCGTCACCGCACTGCTGCTGAAGGAGCAGGGTTACGATGTCATCGGCATTTTCATGAAAAACTGGGATGACACGGACGAGTTCGGCCACTGTACCGCTGAAGAGGATTCAGAGGACGTACGCCGGGTTTGCGAACAGATCGGCATTCCTTACTACACTGTCAACTTCGAGAAAGAGTACTTTGATAAAGTATTTTCCTATTTCCTTGATGAATATAAGTCGGGTCGGACTCCGAATCCAGATGTCATGTGTAATCGCGAGATTAAATTCGGCGAATTCCTGAACAAAGCACTGGATCTCGGCGCTGATTATGTGGCCACAGGCCACTATGCTCGCCTAATTGAAGAAGACGGAACGTTCAAACTGCTGCGCGGTGTGGACAGTAACAAAGACCAAACGTACTTCCTCAATGCACTGAATCAGAACCAGCTGTCCAAAGCCATGTTCCCGATTGGTCATCTTCCGAAACCGGAAGTGCGCAAGATTGCAGAAGCGGCTGGCCTGTACACCGCGAAGAAAAAAGATAGCACAGGTGTCTGCTTCATCGGCGAGCGCAACTTCAAAGAGTTCCTGAGCAACTATCTTCCTGCCAAAGGCGGAGACATGGTTGATATTGCAACCGGAGAAGTGAAGGGCCGTCATGACGGTCTGATGTACTATACGCTTGGACAGCGTCAAGGTCTCGGCATTGGCGGTTCCGGTAATGGTGAACCCTGGTTCGTGGCAGACAAGGATCTGGAGAAAAATCAGCTGCTTGTCGTTCAAGGCGATGCACATGCAAGTCTGTACTCAACTGGTCTGACTGCAACGGGTGTAAACTGGATCGCAGGTTCAGCGCATATGCCTAACGTGCCCTTCCGTTGTACCGCCAAATTCCGCTATCGTCAGCCGGATCAGGGTGTAACCCTGACATGGCAGGAAGATGGCAGCGTGGATGTACAATTTGACCAACAGCAAAAAGCGATTACGCCTGGTCAAGCTGTTGTGTTTTATGATGGAGATGTGTGTCTCGGCGGTGGAACGATTGATCAGGTTCAAAAAGTGCCTGTACCAGCGCTACAATAGATTCAATAATAGAAATGAACCCATCCCATATGCATTTTGCACAATACCCTGTATTCCTATAACAAAAGCCATCTTTCATGTATACCATGACGGATGGCTTTTTTCCTTCTTTTTCCTGCAAAAAAAATATTTTTTTTCACTTATGCAGCCAGCCACACGCCTGCAAAAGAAGCCGCAACCCCCAGCAGTACCGAACTGATGACGTATACAACTGCTCTTGAGTAACGTTCCTGCCCCAGCAGACCGAGGGTCTCATATCCAAATGTAGAGAATGTGGTATACGCTCCGCAAAATCCAGTCCCCCATATCACCCAGATTCCGTACGAAATCGAGGCTGACTGATGCCAGCCATAGAGCAATCCAAGTAACAATGAACCACTGATATTAATGACCCATGTCCCCCATGGGAAGGCCGTTCCGAGCGAACCGGATATCCATCTACCCAAACTATAGCGGAGCACTGCTCCCAGCATCCCTGCAAGACCAATCCAGATGATCATGGTGCAACACCATCCTGCGTTGGTTTACCCAACATTCGCTGTCCAAGCTTCATTCCCAATGCACACAGCAATAACCCTGCAAGTAAACTCACAACGAGGTATACAACAGCCTTCACCCACATTCCTTCCTCAGATAAACGGACAATATCCAACGTAAACGTGGAGAATGTGGTGAATGCGCCCGTAAACCCCGTCCCAATCGCTAGACGAAGTTGAGGCGTTATTTTGCCTGGAACAGCTATGGTGAAGAACCAACCCAAAAACAGACTCCCGATGGCATTAATCAGCAGCACTGCCCAAGGGAAGCCTTCATTTGTTACTGGCATCCATAATTGAATCCCATATCGGCAAAACGTACCTATAATGCCACCGATTCCAATATAGAAAATTTCTTTCATCGTTCAAGCCTCTCCCGGTTCATCGATCTTACAGCTCTCTGCGCCGCTGCTGGTTTAGACGAATCTTGGATTCATTGCCTTGTTCCGTTGCTTCATAAAATACACGACGCGAAAGCCGCTTCGGTAAATACTCCTGCTTCACGTAATGTCCCGGATAATTGTGCGGGTATTGGTAACCCTCATGTCCCAGCTTCACTGCACCCGAATAATGGGTATCCCGCAGATGAAGAGGGACCTCAGCAGATTTCACCTCATCAATGGCATTCATTGCTTTTGAGATCGCAGTGTACACCGCATTGGACTTCGGACTTTCAACAGCAAACAGAATCGCTTGGGCAATGTTCAGCTTGGCTTCAGGCCAACCATTATTGCGATAAGCATCCAGCGCCCCGATGGCCTGGGTCATCGCTTGCGGATTCGCAAGTCCAATATCTTCACTGCTCGCTGCAATCAGACGACGTATAAACGTCATCGGGTCCATGCCCAACTTTTCTACTGCATACAAAAACCAGAACAGTGCTGCATCACTGGAACCCCGAATGCTTTTGTGAAATGCCGACAATACATCATATTGTGTCGATTCATCCGCCTTCACAATCGGACGACGAATAGACTCTTCAGCTACATCGAGCGTGATGTGAATGGAGCCGTCCTTCTCTGGCGGTGTAGTCAGTGCAGCCAGTTCCAACGCGTTCAGCGCACGCCGAATATCGCCATTCGCCATCGTCGCAATATGTCCCAATGCCTCGTCGTCAGCCTGCAGATCCATGAATCCCAAACCTTTATCCGCATCCGCCAGTGCTCGGTGCATCGCAATCAGGGAGTGCTCTTTGTTCAAAGACTCCAGCTGAAACAGCGTAGAACGGCTCATCAAGGCCCCATTCACATAATGAAAGGGATTCTCTGTCGTAGCGCCGATAAAAATGATCGTGCCCTTCTCTACTGCAGGTAGCAATGCATCCTGACGTGAACTATTAAAGCGGTGTACCTCATCCAGGAACAAAATGGTTTTTGTTCCGTACAACTGCTTGTTCGTCTGTGCCTGCTCAATGACTTCACGTACATCTTTAACCGAGGCATCCACCGCATTCAGACGAACGAACTGTCCCTGCGTATGCTGGGAAATAATATGTGCGAGGGTCGTCTTACCACATCCCGGAGGACCGTAAAGCAAAATGGACGAGATCTGATCGGCTTCAATGGCGCGCCGAAGCAGTTTACCCGGTCCTATAATTTGCTCTTGCCCAATATATTCATCAAGCCGCTCTGGCCGCATGCGGTCAGCGAGCAGTCTTGCTTGAGGTTCTGAATCCTGCTGAAACGAAAATAAATCCATTGCTCATCACTTCCTTAACGGATTGCCTTTACTTGATCCTTACCAAAATCCTGATTAATCTCTATTCTCTATCATATCATACTCCCGCGGCAGCATACCCATAAATGCGCCAAGCGCACTGCTGACAAAGGCATCCTTGCGCGTAATAAAATGAGTCATCATCCGATTCATGCCTGCGGGGAGAGTATGCTTTCGCAGTGATCCACTTTCGATCTGGCGCCGAATGACGATCTCAGGTAACAGTGAAATTCCCATGCCGGAGGTGACCCCGCTAATAATCGCTTCAAGGGTTCCAAATTCCATAATGATCGGACGGGTTACGCCGCTAACCGACAACCATTCCTCCAAAACCTGACGATATGAACAACCCATGCTGTAGACCAGAATCGGTTTACTGGTGAGCTCTTCGTCTTCCGGTCCCATACCGGAGGAGACCACATATAGTTCTTCATCAAATACGGGAGTAGAAGCAATATCGGGGTGATCACAGGAACAACCGATAAAAGCCCCTTCCAATTCATACCCAATAACCTGATCCATAAGCACTTGGGAGTTCCCCGTAGTCAATGATAAGGAGACCGCCGGATGCAGTTTATAATATTTTGCCAAAAGCTCAGGCAACCGAACCGCTGCAGCAGTCTGCGTGGAGCCGATGCGCAGCGGGCCAGCTGGCACACTTGTGGAGCTGAGCGCTTTTCCAGCCTCATCAAGCAGGCCGATAATTTTATCTGCATATGTCAGCAGCATCTCACCTGCTGGAGATAACGTCATTCCCCGATTATGACGAATAAACAGCAGTGTCCCTACTTCAGATTCCAGATGTCGTATCCTTGCTGTGACATTGGACTGCACGTAACCAAGGCGCTCCGCAGCTCGGGTCAGATTTCCTTCTTGTGCCACACATTGAAATATCCTTAAATCGCCGCTCTCCATTGAATGAACCTCCCAACGATCACTTTTTTAGCCAGACATCATTTAAAATGATATCCAATCCATTAACAATCATTATACAGTATAGCTACTCCGAGCTACAATCGGGGTATATCAGAACACAGCAACTTACTCTCGCTGAGTTCACTTAAGGAGTGTTAAGGATGATGAACTGGAAGAACACCGTAGCTTTGGTTACTGGAGGGGGTACGGGCATAGGTCGAGCTGCCAGTATATTGCTAGCTAATCGTGGAGCTACCGTTGCCGTCAATTACTCCCGTTCCCAGGATGAGGCTGAAGAGACAGTTCAACATATTCTGGATGCGGGTGGCCATGCTTTTGCCATTCGGGCCAATGTGGGTTCCGATGTCGAGGTTCGCCAGATGGTGGCCTCTGTCACTGAACAAGTTGGACCTGTAACTGCACTCGTAAATAACGCCAGTATCACGCATCATATCCCCATGAAAGATCTGGAAGCTGTAACAGATGACATATGGAATGAACTATATGACGTCAATGTTAAAGGCATGTTTTACACCGCACGGGCTGTAGCGAAGGGAATGCAGCAGGTTGGCCAAGGCGCAATCGTTAACCTCGGCAGCATAGCTGGCAGCACAGGATCAGGGTCCTCCCTTCCCTACGCCGTTTCCAAAGCAGCAGTACATGGGTTAACGAAATCATTAGCACATGCGCTTTCTCCCGATATACGGGTTAACGCCATCATTCCGGGTGCAGTTGCGACCCGCTGGTGGGCAGGAAAGGAAGAACAGATGAATCGTCTGGGTGGTACGTTATTGTTACAGCGAATAGCCGCAAGCGAAGACATCGCACATATGATATGCACCGCGCTGGAGCAACCGTCCATGACCGGACAATGGATTACAGTAGATAGCGGTCAGACGTTATGAGCACGGGAAACCAAAGGGAGGAAGGAAACCTGATGAAGCCTCTAAAATATACGTTCCTGATCATCGTAACCACTCTCATCATGGGAACCTCGTTTCCTGTAGGCAAAATCGGTATGATGTATGCTCCTCCCTTTTTGTTAATGGGACTTCGCTATATATTGGCAGGAGCATTACTTGCCTGGATCATCAGAAAACGCCCCATGCCTGTGGGGTGGAAACAATGGATGCAAATCGGCGTAATCGGTTTGTTCCAGTCGGCGGGCGTGATGGGCTGTGCTTATTACAGCATGAACTGGATCAGTTCGGGAGAGTCCGCCATTATCACGTTTACAAATCCCTTGCTTGTCATCCTCCTGAGTGCTGCATTATACGGTGTGTCCTATCGTTTTAGCCAATGGACCGGTGTGATTCTCGGATTTGTCGGAGTGGCGTTAACCTTTGGATTCCATCTGAGCTTGAGTCCTGGGACGTGGATTGGGTTTGCCGGGGCTATATCCTTTGCTGTATCCACGTTGCTTATTAAGCGCTGGGGAACAGCTCATGATACATTTGTGCTTACCGCTTATCAAATGCTCGCTGGAGGCGTCGTACTGCTCTTACTGAGCGTTTTTACAGAGCAGCCTCATTTTATCGTGAATACAACGTCTATCGTTGTCCTGGTATGGCTGACGATTTTCTGTTCCATCATTCAGTTCACACTTTGGTTTTATCTACTGCAAAACACAGATCCGGCCAAAACCAGTTCCTTTCTTTTTCTGGCACCGCTGTTTGGACTGCTGTCGAGCTTTGTCTTGCTGGAAGAGCATGTCGGCTGGATCGTCGGTGCAGGTGGAGTAATGATCTGTCTGGGCATTTTCCTGGTTAACCGTCATCCCAACAGGCATAATTCAACCTTGGATAAACCGGGTTTGACCCAACGAACACCTGCAAGTTAACCCCCGTATAAGATCAGCTACCTGATTGCAAATACTTTCGTGAATAACACACCTCTGCTGTGAACGTACAAAAGAGCATGGTGCTTGAACAGCGCCATGCTCTTTTCATATGAATACGATGTTCAACAAACAAGAATTCACTCTGACTCGCTGTCAGGCCAACCATGAATGGCAACGGACTCGCCTTCCAAATTGTGAGTTGCAGCAGCATAGTCAGGCAATGGGCCCTCGTGGAATAACCACAGTTCGTGCAATGCCCGTGTACAGCCAACGTATAACAGCTTCGCATCACCCGCATTAGGCAAATAGTGTTTCTCATCCGCGTCCGCTACGATAACGGCATCAAACTCCAACCCTTTTGACAAATAGACAGGTAAAACGGAGTGTCCACCTGTGTACTGTTTTTTGCCGCCGTCAATCAAGTTCAGCTCCCAGCCTGCTTCCTGGAGTTCATGATGAAGCTCCTTTGCCTCATGCAGGGTACGGGTCAGAATGGAGACGGTGCGATAGTCTTTGACCGTTAACAGCTTCAAAGCCTGTTCGAGGCTTGCTGTACGTCCTTTTTCCCCATAGGACAATGTCCGTACAGGATCACCACTCCGGAATACAGGAATCGCCGTAATCCCGCTTTTGACGCCCCGCTCCAGAATCGTATTGGCATAATCTATAATTTCCATTGTCGAGCGATAACTCCGGGTCAATGCAAAATAAGCATTCTGTTCCTCGGGGAACAGCGAACTCATCTCGTCCCACGCATGAACACCACGGTACTCATGAATACCTTGGGACAGATCGCCCAGTATGGTGAAGGAATGCCCTTTGACGAACTGATCCAATAATGCCACATGAAAAGGAGAAAAGTCTTGTGCTTCATCAATGACGATGTGATCGAACCGCTCTGAGCCTTCAATATCATGAACCAAGGTATGGATGTACACCAATGCAGGCAAATCCTCTTCACGGATAATATCCTGCTTCAGATCTGCTGCCGTTTGCTTCATCACCAATTTGGGGATAAGAGCGCTCAGCGAGGCAGGTACCGAGCCACCTTTAACGACCTTGAACAGCTGTTTGTACAGCGTAAGCGGTTCATATTGAGGCCATTTTTTGGCGTAGGCTTTCTCACGGGTTGCCGCTTTCTTTTTACGCTCTTTGCGAACGGCTTCCGGCGAAGGCTTCTTGAGCTCCATCTCAATCCAGCGGTGAATACGCGCCATGACCCGCTCTTTCCGTTTCGCCAGCGGATAATGTTTGTACTCTTCCCCGAACCAGTTCTCAATCTCGGCTTTACGGAGCACCGCACCATCCCATGGACTGAAGTCCATATCGGGTACGGACTCCTCTTCCATCCCGGACAGCCACTCGCGAATTAATTCCATGAATCGGATCGAGCCTTTATACCGCCCAGGCACATCATCATTGAGTTCAGGACGTGCATCCGGGGTTTCAAACCAGGTGTTCAATGTCTCCGACGTATCCGCCAAAGGCTGGTCCAGTCCCAGCAGGTTCATTGCCCAATCCGGGAATGTACGCTGCTGAATATCCCCTACACCGAGCTCTGGAAGTACATCTGATATGTAATCCAAGAACATGTGGTTGGGTGCAAAAATAACCATCTTCTCCGCAGATACCTGCTCCTTGTATTGATACAGCAGGAAGGCAAGTCGATGCAGGGCCACGGTTGTTTTTCCAGAACCGGCCACACCCTGAATGATCAATGCGGTGTTTCTTGCCGCACGAATAATCTGATCCTGCTCAGCCTGAATGGTAGAAACGATATCGCGGAGCTTGTTGTCCTTGTTCTCTCCCAATCGATACACGAGGAATTCATCCGATACGGCTGGCTGGTCGCTGTCCCGATTGTACGTATCTGCCACACGTTCCAATATACGCTGCCGAATGACCACGTTTCGTTTTAGATAAACCAGGCCCTCAATGAGTCCCTCCGGGGCTTCATACGTTGCGGAGGCTTCCCCTCCGGTAAATGAGTAAAACAGGCTTGCCACAGGAGCACGCCAATCGATGACGAGCGGATGCTCTCCCACCTCTTCGCGGTCTACGCCGATTTTGCCAATATACAGAGGTTTCCGTGCACCACTGCCCTCTTCTTCGAAATCCAAGCGTCCGAAATAGGGTTGCTGCGCGCTCTTGGACAAGGCGGTGCGGCGCTCTTCGCGTCCGGCTTCCAGCACTTGTTCTGTGAAGTCGTGGCCGGTGTACACCGGAATATTGTGCAGCCGTTCCAGCTGGCTGTCCACTTCCTTCATCGTTCGCTCTAACCTGTACTCTTCTTCTTGATAGGCACTTTGAAAGCTGTCTGACATGTTTCAGTTACCTCCTAAGAATATGTTTGTTCTGCATAGCCAATCACTGACGACACAAAAGGATACCCACTATATCATATTGATGTACAAAAAGCTACAGTAACCCCGATAGCAAAATGAAAGAAACCGCTGCTCCTGTTCGCAAAGAACAGATGAACAACGGTCACTCTTTTCATTACTCTGACTCCAAATCCGACTTACCATCCTGTGCCACAAACTGCTTCTGAGCCAACTCACGGTATACCGGATGGTTGCTGATCAGCTCCGCATGTGTTCCGGTTCCCGTCACATGGCCCTGTTCCAGAACAACAATCTGATCAGAGTCGACAACGGTTGACAATCGATGCGCAATGACAACCGTGGTTCGTCCTTCCATCAGATTGGACAGGGCTTGCTGCACTTCATGTTCAGAAGTGCTGTCCAGACTGGACGTCGCTTCATCCAGCATCAGAATATCAGGGCTGCGCAGCAGTGCACGAGCGATAGCGATCCGTTGGCGTTGGCCACCGGAGAGCTTAATCCCGCGTTCTCCCACTTCCGTATCATAGCCCTGAGGCAGCTTATCAATAAAAGCAGAGGAGTACGCCATCTCTGCCGCATGTCGAATTTCGTCCATACTTGCCTCACGGCCCAGTCCGTATGTCATATTTTCCTTAATTGTACCTGCCATCAGCGGGCTTTCCTGAGAAACATATCCAATCTTGCTGCGCCAGGAAGCCAACGAATAATCCGTGATGGCTTGTCCACCATATGATATACTGCCCGACCCCGGAAGATAGAACTGCTCCAACAGAGAGAACAGCGTTGATTTCCCGCTGCCGCTTGGGCCTACAATAGCCGTCACTTTACGGGCAGGAACGGTCAGATTAATCCCATGCAGTACCTCTTCCCCTGTTACATAAGAGAAGTGCAGGTTGTTAAATGTAATCGTCTCATTGCCCTTGGGAGCAATTGCTGTGCTATGACGCGGTTCTTCTTCATGAGCCAGAATAGCCTGAATGCGTTCTGTCGCACCGACAACCTTTTGCAAACGTGAATACAGTGTCGTAAATTGCCCCATCGGCATAATGACCTGGAACAACAGCAGAATGAAGGCAACCAGTTCCCCCGGAGACAGCAATCCCGAAGCCACCCGCATGCCGCCAACACCCAGAATAACAACCAGTACAGCCGTCATGACAAATGTAAAGAGCGGACCGATCAACGCCAAGATCCGAGCTTCCTGTAGTCCAAAAGCAAACATCTTGCCAATGCGGGAATCGCCTGCTTCTGCCTCCTGTTTCTCCGTACCATAAGCTTTCACCAAACGAATCTCGCCAATGACTTGGCTGAGCACGGAAGTAAGGCCCGCCATTTCGTCCTGCTGCTTTTTGGAGATTTTGTACATTTTACGTCCGACAGGTAACAGAATCAGCAGCGTGAGCGGGACAAGACTCAGGATAATAAGTGACATGACCCAATCCAGATAGAAAAGCAACGCTACCCCGCCCACAACCGCAACGATATTGGATACAAAAGAAACGAGATAATCCGCAATTAGCGTCATAATCTGACTCGTATCATTCGTGATTCGACTCATCGTATCACCCGTACGATTTCGGTCGAAATATGGCATTGGCAAGGATAATACTTTGTTCCACAGCTTCGTCCGCAATGTCGCAACCACGCGCTGGCCTGCATAGTTCAACATGTAGATGCTGATGCCTGAAGCAATGGCCTGAATAACGAATGCTCCCAGCAGCAGAAAAATAACGGACTTGTTCAGCGCGGACATCGTCAGCCCATCAATCAGGCCTTTGGTCATCAGCGGGACAATCAGGCCCGCTGTCGTCTGAATGAGTGTCAGGATTAACGCTATAATCAAAATAAGCTTCGGTGGATTTGTGGCAGCAATCAGCTTCACAAAATCCCTGAATCCTTTTTTCCCTACTTTCGGTTCAGCTTGACCCGCTTGTTGTTGCTCTTCCATTCACGTTCCCCCGTTCTCCCGATGTTCACCAGAGATCATACGTATGAGTTAACATAACGTTTCCTATCTTTTACAATATCCCGTGCAGAACAAAATTGGCCAAAAACAGAATGGCAATGCCATACATGACTTTAGGCACCTGCTTACCCTGACCCACCGCCAGCTTCGCTACGGGATACGCAATGAATCCAAATGCCATACCGTCGACGATGCTATATGTAAATGGAATCATGACCATGATCAGAAAAGCCGGGAAAGCCTCCGTAAAATCACGGAAATCCATGTCCTTCACATCCTGTACCATCAATCCGCCTATAATGATCAAAATGGGAGCGATGGCACTGTCCGGGATATAACCCAGCAGTGGAATAAAGAAGAATGTTGCACCGAATAGCACTGCGGTAACCAGTGGAGTCAAGCCTGAGCGCCCGCCTGCAGCTATACCGGCTGTTGTCTCAGCCGCAGCTACAGTAGGGCTGCTTCCAAAGATCCCGGCAAAAATATTCGAAATTGACAGGGCTCGCAAGCTGCCTTTAAATCTTTCGGGGCGACCAATCAAATGGGTCTGGGCCGTAATCAGGCCGATATTTTCAAATACAACAATCAGCAGCAACAGAAATACAGCAATCCAGAACGACAAGTCCACCAGATTTGCGAAGGAAAGCTCAGCGAACAAACCGCCATATTGATGCAATGCTTCTGCGGCAGACACGGGGTCACCCGGTTTTACGGCCCCCAGCACATAAGCCAGTCCTGTTCCCGCCAGAATACTGATCAGAAGCCCACCCTGTACATTTCGTATAAATAGAATCAATGCAAGCACAAGTGTAACACAAGCAGTAATTACTCCAGGGTCGTTAAAATGCCCAATGGCTACAAACGTCGTCTGATGTGCGATGACGATTCCGCTTTTTTGCAAACCGATAAACGTCAGAAATAGACCGATTCCCACTGTGATGCCATGCTGCAGGTTTTTGGGAATGGCATCACTGATCATTTTATATAACGATGTAAACGTCACGACCGAAAATAGCACACCTGTGACCGATACAACCGCCAAGGCTTCCTGCCAGCTCAATTTCATCGAATGTACGAGTGTGTAAGTGAAAAATGCATTGATGCCCATGCCAGGTACAACGATAATCGGTGATTTACCGCCAAATGCCATCAGCAAACAACCTGCAATGGACGTCAGAAGTGTGCCCACCATAGCTGCCTGCAGCGGCATTCCGGCATCCGCCAGAATTGTTGCATTGACCATCACGATATACACCACGGCAAAATAGGAAATGGCCCCCGCCATAATTTCCTTCTTCCACTGGTCTCCCGGCTCCAGGCCAAGTCGTCTGGCCATCCATCCTTGTTTCATTCGTTCCGTTCCCCTCTCTCACTGCCGTTTCTCTATGTAGTTATCATCATTTCGCGCAGCACCACATATCATACACGGTTTTGGGATCGAAGTACATCACGTAACCCTGACATTGGTTAGGGTTTTGCGTATGCAAAAAAGCGCAGACACCTTGTCGGCATCTACGCTTTTCCCTTACAGCAAATTACTGCTGCTTGTTCTCTGCAATTTCAATCAGTTCCTTGACAGCAACACTGACCATGATCAGTCCGGCTACCGGAGGAACAAAGGCGTTACTCGCTGGCGGCTGTTTGGCCTTGCGAATTTCCGGCGCATTTTCAGGTACAATTTTCTGTGTTACATCTTCGCGTGGTTTGAGCGGCTTTTCGGTTGAAAAGACCACTTTTACACCTTTTTTAATACCGTCTTTGCGAAGTGTCGTACGGACAACACGAGCAATGGGGTCCATGGTCGTTTTCGAAATATCCGCAACCTGGAATTTTGTCGGGTCCATTTTGTTTGCCGCACCCATGCTGGAAATGACCGGAATCTTCCGTTTGAGGCATTCCTTGATGAGGTGGATTTTGTAAATGATCGTGTCGGAAGCATCCAGCACATAATCCAGCTCATACTTGAACAATTCCTCATACGTCTCTTCCGTGTAAAACATATTCAGTGCAATGGCGTCACACTCTGGATTGATGAGCTTCACCCGCTCCACCATCAAATCTGCTTTTTTCTGACCCACGGTCGTTGTCAAAGCATGAATCTGACGATTGATGTTCGTGATGTCCACCACGTCTTTATCAATCAGAATGATACGGCCAACACCGCTGCGAGCGAGGGCTTCCACTGCAATACCACCCACACCGCCGATGCCGAGCACAGCTACTGTACTATTTTTCAAGGCGTTCAGACCTTCAGGTCCGATTGCCAGTTCTGTTCTTGAAAATTGATGGAGCATTGAGAATCGATGCCTCCTTTATTTCTTTTCCGCCACCGGTTTACGGGCTACACGGATGTGAAGTTGTTCCAATTGGGAGTTATCCACTTCAGAAGGTGCATTCATGAGCAGATCCGTTGCACTTGCCGTTTTCGGGAAGGCAATCGTTTCACGCAGATTCGTACGTCCTGCCAGCAGCATCACCAGACGGTCGAGACCAAAAGCGATTCCGCCGTGTGGTGGCGTTCCGTATTCGAATGCTTCGAGCAGATAACCGAATTTCTCGTTGGCTACTTCCGGAGAGAGTCCCAGGGCAGCGAACATTTTTTCCTGAACATCACGTTTATAGATACGCATTGAACCGCCGCCCACTTCATAACCATTCAGAACAAGGTCATAGGCTTGAGCGCGAATCGCACCCGGATCTGTGTCAAACAGATGTACATCTTCGTCTTTAGGACGTGTGAATGGGTGGTGTTCTGCTACATAACGTTTGGCATCTTCATCGTACCCGAGCAATGGGAAGTCGACAACCCATGCAAATTTGAATTTGCTGTCATCGATCAGACCCAGTTGACGACCGATTTTCAGACGAAGCGCGCCCAGTACATCTGCAACCACTTTTTTGGTGTCAGCAGAGAAGAGCAGCAAGTCGCCTTCTTCAGCGCCAGTACGTTCTTTAACTGCTTCGATCTCTTCCGGTGTAAAGAACTTCACGATTGGTCCTTTGAACTCGCCGTCTTTCACTTGAATCCATGCCAAACCTTTTGCGCCGTAACGCGCTGCGAATGGACCGAGGTCATCGATTTCTTTACGACTCCATGTGCCACAGCCTTTAGCATTCAGAACTTTCACTTCTCCACCTTTTTCAATGACAGAAGCAAATACTTTCACACCACTGTTTGCTACGATATCGTTCATTTCAACCAGTTCCATGCCAAAACGCAGATCCGGTTTGTCCGAACCGTATTTACCCATGGCATCTGCATACGTAATCCGTTGGAAAGGCAGTTCCAGCTCAATACCTTTCGTCTCACGCAGCAATTTGGCCATCAGCTCTTCCATCATTGGCAGCAGGTCATCCTGTTGCAGGAAGGAAGTCTCGATGTCGACTTGGGTGAATTCCGGTTGACGGTCTGCACGCAAATCTTCATCACGGAAACAACGGGCGATCTGATAGTAACGCTCAAGTCCGCCAACCATCAGCAATTGTTTGTAAATTTGCGGTGATTGCGGCAGGGCGAAGAATTCACCTTCATGCACACGGCTTGGTACGAGATAGTCACGCGCACCTTCCGGGGAGCTCTTCGTCAGGATTGGTGTTTCTACTTCAACAAATTCTTCTCCATCCAGATAATCACGGAACACTTTGGATGCTTTGGAACGCAATTTCAATGTTTCGAACATTTCCGGACGACGCAGGTCCAGGTAACGATACTTCAATCGAAGGGACTCGTCGACTTCCACACCATCTTCGATGAAGAATGGAGGTGTTTTAGCAGCGTTCAGCACTTCAATCTCCGTAATTTGGACTTCAATTTCGCCTGTAGGCAGGTTTTTGTTTACGGTCTCTTCGTCACGTTTAACGACTTTACCCGTTACCGCGATAACATACTCGCTCCGTACTCTGTCAGCGATTTGCAATGCTTCGCCAGAGTATGCCGGGTTGAAAACAACCTGTACAATTCCGCTGCGGTCACGCAGATCGATAAACAGTACGCCCCCTAGGTCACGGCGGGTCTGTACCCAGCCGTTCAATGTTACAGTTTCACCGATGTATGCGGGTGTTAACGCGCCGCAATGATGACTTCTTTTCATAACCAAACTCCTCATATGTGAATTTCCGTTCTGTATGGGCGGGCAGAGCCCGCTTTTCAACAGTGCGGTTGCGTGAAGACAACTTTATTCAAATGGTGTTAATGCTTACTTTCCACTTACCGTGGCAACAAGATCATCCAGCTTCACCGTTTGTTGTTCACCTGTATCCATGGACTTCAGGGCAATCTCGCCGCGCTCCAGTTCATCATCACCAAGAATGGCAGTGTAACGGGCTTTGAATCGGTCGGCAGATTTCATCTGTGCTTTCATCTTGCGACCGAGATAGTCGCGTTCACCGGACAGTCCGGATTGACGGAGCTTGAACAGCTGACGATTGACTTCACGATCGGCTGCTTCACCAAGAGCAACAAAATATACATCGAGTGGGGCAAGGGAACTTACATCAATGTTCTGGTGTTCCAGAATCAGTTGAATACGCTCCAGACCGATACCGAAACCAATACCAGGCTGATCAGGTCCACCGATATCTCCAACGAGACCGTTGTATCTGCCGCCACCGCCGACCGTATCAATTGCGCCAATACCTTGGGCCTTCAATTCAAAAGCAGTCAAGGTGTAGTAATCCAGTCCGCGTACCAGACGATTGTTCACCGCGTAATCTACGCCAAAGTCATCCAGATACTCTTTCAGCTTGGCAAAGTGGTTCAAGGACTCTTCATCCAGACTATCCAAGATGGACGGTGCCCCTACGAACTTGTCCTGATCGACTTTGCAGTCGAGCACACGCAGCGGATTACGTTCCATCCGGGATTGGCAGTCCTTGCACAGACTGTCTTTCATTGGTCTGAGGAATCCAAGCAATTTTTCGCGATATTCCGCACGGCTGGTTGGGTTACCGACCGAGTTGATTTCGACTTTGACATCTTTCAATCCCAGTTCTACACACAGTTGATACCCAAGTGCAATGACTTCAGCATCGATCGCTGGATCAAGGGCTCCGATGGCTTCTACGCCGAACTGGTGGAACTGACGCTGGCGACCTGCTTGCGGACGTTCGTACCGGAACATCGGACCGATGTAATAAAGCTTGCTCACATCCGGTTCGCCATAGATTTTATTTTCCACATAAGCGCGGACAACCCCCGCTGTACCCTCCGGTCGAAGGGTCATGCTGCGGTCCCCTTTATCATTGAAGGTGTACATTTCTTTCTCAACAATATCGGTTGTTTCCCCAACGCCTCGTACAAATAAAGAAGTCTGTTCGAAGATCGGTGTGCGAATCTCGCGGTAATTAAAACGGCGACACAGATCACGCGCTTTTTCCTCTACGAACTGCCACTTTTCGACAACACCAGGCAGCAAGTCCTGCGTTCCAGTCGGTTTTTGAAAAGCCATCTTTCATCCCTCCAGCATCTATTTTTCTCTGTATAACAAAAAAATCCCTCTCCCTGTCGCTGTATAAACAGCAAACAAAGGGACGAGGGATTGTGTTTACACATTCACCCGTGGTACCACCCACATTCCGGAATCCCTGACACTTTCGCCGTTCAGGTGATCGTGTGATGATGTAGGGTTGCTCCAGGCAATCCGATCAAAACACAGATCATTCCGCTCTACGTATAACGCACGCCCTGCGCAGGCCGGCTAATGATCATCAGATATAAATCTAATGTGTTCGCCGTCTGTTCTCGGGGAAGTCATTCGTCCGCTCATCAAGAGAATCCTTACAGCCAGGGGATTCCTCTCTGTTCATGTGGGCACGGAGTACTTGGTCCCGTCATCAAATCATCAGTTATATTATTGAATAACACCTATAGTTATTATATAACGTTTAAAGTTAATTTATTTCCTGATTGTAATGAACCGCAGTGCTAAAGTCAAGGGCTAACACAAAAAGATAGCACTAAAAAAATTCTCACACGCCGTACGGGATGCGGGGTCCATAGATATCAAGCTAACAGAAGCTGGATTTCATCAAATAAATTCCAACTTCTGTTGCCTTCTTATATCTCTATTGTTTCAGCATCCACTTCACCAGATCCGGCACATTCGCCCATAGACGGGAGTGCATAATGACATATTCAATCGCTTCGTCGGAATCCCCCATTCCGACAAAATCAGGGAGGTTATGCGGCAGCCGCTTCAAACCCAGCAGATAATCAGGCACATGCTTGTTCACGCCCCGGGCCACACGGTACAGCATTTTGAGCTGGGAGGTGATTCCGTTCTTCTTATACTCCAGAATGATCTGGTCATAGGCAAAGGCGGCTGCGGCGTCACCTTTCCCATACTTCTCCAGCAGTTGCTCTGCCTGCTTCAATTGGTTGCTGTACAAATACACAGCAGCGAGCAGGTAACGCGCTCCGGTATTGTCTTCCGTATTAAGCTCCAAAATATGCTCCAGGATTTGTGCCGCTTCTTCGGCATCTCCGCCAAACCAGCAGGATTCGGCGTAGCTTTTGCATATCCGGATATATGGACGAGTCTCATGAAGCCCCCAGAAGTCCCCCTTGTTCTTCTCAAAAAACAGTTCGCCCAGTTCGCGTTCGCCAGCAGCGATTCCAGCCTTGAGGTAAGCCCGTGCATCAGACTCATTGTCCGATTCCTCAGCCAGAATAAGATACGCATCAGAGCTGTCAGAATACATCTCCAGCGCTGTTTCCGCCAGCTGTATTCTGCGTTTGGAAGAACTGGCTTCCATGGCCTTATACAGCAGAGCCTGCGCTTTGTCCTTCGCTGTACCTGGGCTGTTCAGAATCATCAGCTCGTCCGTTTCGCCGCCCATGCCATATTCTTCGATGTAATTGAACATCTCCCTAACCTTTCGGGAGATCGTTGCTGTCGTTACCTCATATTTAACGGCCAGCTCATCCTTCGAAACATTGAAGCCGTATTCCTCGGACAGCAGATACTCGATTGCGGCACAGAACGAGCCTGTCTTCTTCACAGTAGGGCGGGTCTGACGGGAATATCCATTCCATAGCACCAGAGCTTCCAAAATCAACTCCCGCTCGTATTGGTTCCTCATGTCCTCAATAAGCTGCAGGGCCAGCTGTTCGTGAGCCGGATGCGCCCATTTCAGTTCTTGCGCTACCATCTTTTTCAGCTTGGTCAAGGTCAGTTTGCTCTCAGGCTGAATCGAGGCTTCCTGGACAGGCTGCTCGGTTGATATCAGCCGCAGTACGGATTCTACCGCAGAGGGCTCCTTGTCCAGACAGCATTTCTTATATTTTTTCCCGCTTCCGCATGGGCATACATCATTTCTTCCAACCTTACTCAAAACTAATTCCCCCTTAAATCTTTCACTAGCCATTTCGCATGAGAACACTGTTGCTTTAGCATTATAGGTTTCATTTCTCAAACGAGGCATTCTATATAACTTGTCAATTTCCATAAGCAGAAACGGCTGCCCCGCTCTTATATAAGGGCGAGGGCCGTTTCAGCGAGTATATGTTCATCTGGAATATGACGGATCACTCTGGCGATGAATTACTCACAATCTCTATCATAGGATTAGGATTGGATTCGCCTGAGCCCAATCGCTAGAAGCTTCATTTACCGACCAATGTTGCCTAACTATGAAAACAATTCGCTTTAAAATGTTTAAATCCATCTCTCTATTCTATCAAAAATTTAAATACGGGGTAAGCTTCGCCCCAAACATATACATTTTCATCTCAAAAAAAAAACCTGCACACGGTGTGCAGGCTCAAAGGATATATAAAAAAAGGGGGTCATGTGTGTTATTATAAACGGGCTATGTTAAAGGCTTATGTAACTAATATTACAGTAATATTACAAAAATGACAGCGCTTTATAATTCATTTTTTTCTACATAATAAAAGCCCCTGCAAAGGCTCCTGACACGAATCCAGGCCTTGCAAGGGCTCTCTTTTACATGTTAATTCAATTCTTCCACATAAGCTTGGTTAGAGCGAAGTTTATGAACGATTTCCTCATAATCTTCATCCCTTACTTTGGCAGACAAAACATAATGCAGATCATCATAATCAGCCGAGGACACATCCGCAGCATCCAACAGGTCGCCATCTTCATTGACATTATCACGGGAACCTCTCTCGGTATCGCGATCCACATTACTGACGACCGGAATTACATTTTCACTAGCGGGAACCCCGGGTGCTGCACCCACACCCATAGCTCCATTGGTTCCTACGCCACCTGCTGTGTTATAAGGCACCAGAGGTACCATAATCCGCTTGTCTCTGCCAACTGCACTGTCCAGTTGCCCTACTTCCAAATGCTCAGTACGGAACGTCTGAAGTGAAGTTCTTGCTCCCTCCGCCTCGTCCTCGGTCCGAAAATACGCCTGAATATGTTTTGTCATGTCAAACCCTCCTTTATCGGAATAAATGCTGGATGAAACCTAAATTTAGAAGCTTCCAGTTCCACCCTATAACGTAATCATTTTTAACGGATAGTTATCTGACTCCATATCATTAAATAACTTTTAGCAGCTCGCGGACAAATGCTGGCTCATCGGCAGGTGTTCGGGAAGTAATATAGTTGCCGTCTACAACAGCTTCATGGTCCTTAAATTCTGCTCCCGCGTTCACCATGTCATCCTTGAGCGGTGGATAGGACGTAATTGTCCGACCTTTCAACAGATTGGCAGACGCCAAAATTTGAGGACCGTGACAAATCGCAGCGATTGGTTTCTTCGCACTGTTGATCTCCGTCACGAATTTCAGAATGTGCGCATCTGTACGTAGATTCTCTGGAGAAGATCCCCCTGGAATCACAACCGCATCATAATCGGAAGCAGAGACTTCGGAAATCGCTTTGTCTGAAGTGTAGGAGGCTTTACCACCTTTACCCTTCAGTGTCTCTCCTGCTTTCAAGCCGATAATTTCCACATCGTGTCCGGCTTTTTTCACCTCATCATATGGTACCTGCATTTCCGAATCTTCAAAATCATTCGCCAATAAAAAAGCAACTTTACTCATAACGTATGTTCTCCTTTCCGTGTTCGAAATTTCTTGAAATCGGGTAATCGCAGAAACTTATATTCTACATTTCTTGTTCATTGCCCGTAATAAACACTGAACCTGGCACGCCATCGTGCCTCGTTCTGTTATTACCCTAACCAGAGTCATTTATAACAAGACGAACCTGTATTATTTTGACTTTGATTAAACACTCCAACTCCGAAATGATTAAGCTTCCTAACAAAAAAAGCCTTGATTCGATGATCGAATCAAAACTTTTTCGCTTTTGTTACCTAAATATTTAATCGAATACTGTCCGCACTCAGTCACGCGGAAGACGGCTCTGCTCCCCTTTATCCGAATCCTGAAGGGCCCAAATTGTTGTTGCACATTCGGCAGCAGCGCGGGCAAGCTTCAGGGACTCATACAGGTTTCCAGGTAGAAGCAAAGGTTCTATTCGGGAACGGGTTTCCTTGACGGATTGGCGCATAAGGGTGGGGTACTCCTTTGATCATCTTATGTTATAAACCGAATTATCCCTCATTATGGCCTGTTCCCCAATCAATTATGCATGTGCCTCTTGACGAATAGGGCTTTCGAGCATTAAAGTCACGGGTCCCCAATTGGTAAAAGTCACATCCATCATCGCACCGAAACGCCCGGTTTCCACCTGAATTCCTTTATCCCGTAACAGCTGATTAAATGTTTCATACAACAATTCTGCCGCTTCAGGTCTGGCTGCCGCTGCAAAGCTTGGGCGTTTCCCTTTGCGACAATCCCCGTACAATGTAAATTGTGAGACAGATAATACAGCCCCGCCCACATCCATCAAACTGAGATTCATCTTTTCCTGCTCATCCTCAAAGATTCGAAGTCCAGCAATTTTGTCTGCCAAATATATGGCATCCTTCTCTGTGTCCTCATGTGTAATGCCCACGAGTAACATCAATCCGGATTCAATTCTTCCCGTCAGCTCGTCCCCAACGGTCACCTGAGCCTCTTTACAGCGTTGTACAAGCACCCTCATCTTACAGGCTCCTTACTGCATAATCCGATGCACAGAATAGACATCTTTCACCCGTTTGATTCGTTCCACAACCGAATGCAGATGCTCCGTATTACGTATCAGAATTGTGACGTGCACCAATGCTAATTTATTTTTATCTGTACGTCCGGTGACGGCAGATATATTGGTTTTACTTTCGGAAACAGCTTGAAGCACTTCATTGAGTAAACCATTGCGATCATGGCCCGTAATCTCAATATCCACACTGTAGTTGGCTTCAATGTTCTCTTCCCACTCGACTTCAATGACGCGAGCTGCTTCTTCTCCATCCGTACTGGACGGAATATTTGGACAGTCACTGCGATGCACGGAAACCCCGCGCCCACGTGTAACATACCCGATAATAGCATCCCCTGGTACAGGGTTACAGCAGCGCGCAAAACGAACAAGCAAATTGTCTATGCCTTTGACACGAATGCCATTGGTCGGACGGTTTTTGCGTTCAGGTGCAGGCTTCAGCTCTCGCATCTCGGAATTCAGTTCCAGCAAGCTGGATTCTTCCTGCTCCTTGCGGAGTTTCTCCGTTGCTTTGGTCACAATCTGAGCAGCCGTAATGCCACCGAATCCAACCGCTGCGAGCATATCCTCAATATCATTGAAGGCATACTTTTTAGCTGCTTCCTGCAACTTATCGTCCGTCATCCAGGCAGATGGATCAAGCCCCATGCGCTTAAGTTCACGTTCGCAACTGTCTCGTCCCTTTTCAACGTTTTCTTCGCGCCGTTCCTTCTTGAACCATTGCTTGATCTTCGCTCGTGCGTGAGAGGATTTTGCAATTTTAAGCCAGTCCTGGCTCGGTCCGTAAGAATGTTTGGATGTCAAAATTTCAATGATGTCGCCCGTTTTGAGATGATAATCAAGCGGAACGATACGACCATTTACTTTCGCACCAATCGTCCGATTACCCACCTCTGTATGGATTCTGTACGCAAAATCCAATGGAACAGATCCGGTAGGCAATTCGATAACTTCACCTTTTGGCGTGAATACAAACACCAGATCGGAGAAGAAATCCATTTTGAGTGATTCTACAAATTCAGACGCATCCTGTGCTTCATTTTGAAGTTCAAGAATCTCGCGGAAGAACGTAATTTTATCTTCAAAATTATTTCCGTTCGCAGCGCCTTCTTTGTAGGCCCAGTGGGCAGCAATCCCGAATTCAGCAGTGCGATGCATATCCCATGTCCGAATCTGAACTTCAGTCGGTTCACCGTTGGGACCTACAACCGTGGTATGCAGCGATTGATACATATTCGCCTTCGGCATCGCAATATAGTCCTTGAAACGTCCAGGCATCGGTTTCCATAACGTGTGTATAATTCCGAGCGTAGCATAACAATCCTTGATGTTATCCACAATAATACGAATCGCAAGCAGATCATAAATCTCGTTAAACTGTTTGTTTTTCGTAGTCATTTTTTTGAACACGCTGTAGATGTGCTTAGGACGACCCGACAGGTCTGCCTGAATTCCCATCTCATCCAGCTTGCTCGTAATGCCGTCCATAACCGTATCTATATATTGCTCACGTTCCGCACGTTTTTTGTGCATCAGGTTTGCGATTCGGTAATATTGCTGCGGATTCAAATAACGGAGGGCGATGTCCTCCATTTCCCATTTGATCGCAGATATACCCAGACGGTTCGCAATCGGACAGAAAATCTCCAACGTTTCATATGAAATCCGGCGTTGGCTTTCTTCCGACTGAAACTTGAGTGTCCGCATATTATGCAGACGGTCAGCCAATTTGATCACGATGACACGGATGTCCTGCGCCATGGCGATGAACATTTTGCGGTAGTTCTCGTTCTGCTGTTCTTCCTTGGAGCGGAACTGAATACGTTCCAGCTTCGTCAAGCCGTCAACAAGCATGGCACACGTATTGCCGAAATGATTGCGGATTTCTTCAAGTGAAACCGTAGTATCTTCTACTACATCATGAAGAAGCGCTGCAATTATGGAGATGGTGTCCATCTGCATGTTTACAACAATATCGGCAACCGCAAGCGGATGCAGAATATACGGTTCTCCCGATTTTCGCGTCTGTCCATGGTGGGCCTGATCAGCAAATTCGTAAGCTTCACGTATGCGCACCAGATCGGGTTCTTTGATATATGCCCCGGCCTTCTCGAGTAATTGCTCTATGCCCATTCTGATCTGTTCCGTGTCCTTTCTATACAAAATGGAACCCGTGACATAATATCAACACAGGTTCCCCGTAAAAGTAATTTCCTATAATTATGACGCTTCGCCCGTTTCCCGTCAACTACTGACGAATAAGAGCATATATCCAATTTTTTTATACGTGATGCATCATTCCCGAAAGAGCTTGCCCAGTCCTCCACAGGGCTTCGAGGTCATCCTCAATTACCATATATTATTACCGTTATTTACCGAAATAGAAGGATAGATTGTAAAAATAAATAGAGCTTTCAATGCTCAGCGAAAAATGTTATTGCTAAATGAAGAGAAACTCTGTACTATATTGAAGATTTGTGTTTCGGAAAAAGGAGATGAACATTCATTGCAACGTGAAATTCAGGTTAATCAAAAAATGCCGCTTGGCTCAGGCTCCCTGCTGAGTCTCCAGCATTTGTTCGCCATGTTTGGCAGTACCGTGCTCGTGCCGAACCTGTTCGGTGTCGATCCAAGTATGATCTTGCTTATGAACGGTATTGGAACATTGTTGTACATACTCATGTGTAAAGGAAAGATTCCCGCCTATCTTGGATCAAGCTTTGCTTTTATTGCACCCGTGTCATTTGTATTACTCGAACACCCCGATAACGGTTACTCCATGGCGCTTGGAGCGTTCATCGTAACGGGAGTTGTATTCTGTCTCGTAGCTCTTACCATTAAATATACCGGAACAGGCTGGATTAACGTGGTATTCCCGCCAGCGGTTATGGGTGCCATTGTTGCCCTAATCGGTCTCGAGCTTGTTCCTGTGGCAGCCGGAATGGCTGGTCTAATCAATTCAAACCCTGCTGAGAACCCCGACTGGGTACCTCAGGCCAAACCTATTATTTTAGCCATGGTTACTCTTGGGATCACTGTTATTGGTGCAGTAACCTTCCGTGGGTTCCCTAAGATCATTCACATTCTAATCGGGATTGTATCCGGTTACGTGCTTGGATACTTTATGGGTGAGGTGCAAACCGAGAATATAGCGAACGCTGACTTTATCTCACTGCCTACCGTAACAACACCGACATTTGACTGGTCTGTCATCTTCACCATTTTGCCTGTCGCCCTTGTTGTCATTGTTGAGCACATCGGACATCTGCTTGTAACGAGCAGCATTGTGGGCAAAGATCTGTCCAAGGACCCGGGTCTGCATCGCTCCCTGCTCGGAAACGGCGTTTCAACCATTCTTTCCGGTTTCGTTGGGTCCACACCGAATACAACGTATGGTGAGAATATTGGAGTTATGGCTCTTACAAGAGTTTATTCCACCTATGTTATTGGCGGCGCAGCTGTCATTGCCATTGTGCTTTCGTTCTCAGGTACGTTCTCGGCACTTATAGCTAACATTCCCGTTCCGGTTATGGGTGGTGTATCTTTGCTTCTGTTCGGAGTTATTGCAGCATCCGGTTTGCGTATTCTGGTCGAACAGAAAGTGGATTTTGCCAAACCGACCAACCTGTTGTTAACCACCCTTGTACTCGTCATCGGACTCAGTGGTACTGAGATCACGTTTTATGGTATACATCTCAAGGGAATGGCTCTGGCAACCATCGTCGGAATTGTGCTGAGCTTGTTGTTTAAATTATTTGAAGTACTGGGTTGGTCGAATGATCAAACGGAGAAACAGCCTTTAACCGAGAAAACGCCGGATTGATTTCTTGCCGACTGATCTGAACGAACCATGTTTATTCATCTTCATTTTATACATCGTACAACGCAAAAAGCCTGCTCTCACACCTTTACAGGTTGAGGGACAGGCTTTTTGCAAATAGTTAATGCTGTATATTATTTCCCGGGAAACGGGAGATCCAGTTCACGTGATTTAACAGCAATGAATGCTGGAATTCTAGTAGTTCATCAATGTAAATACATCAATTCCCGGCAATTTTGCACGTCCATTCAAATCAGACAGCTCAATCAGGAATGCTGCACCTACAATCTTGCCACCCAATTGTTCAATCAGGTTAATGGAGGTAGCAATCGTTCCGCCTGTCGCCAGCAGATCATCCGCAATCAGAACATTTTGTCCTTTTTCGATCGCATCTGTATGCATAGCAAGCGTATCCTTGCCATATTCAAGATCATAACCGACTTCGATCGTCTCTCCAGGCAATTTTCCGCTTTTACGAATCGGAGCAAAACCGACACCCAGAGCGTACGCCAGAGGAGCGCCCACAACGAATCCACGTGCTTCAGGTCCGGCAATAACGTCAATTTTGAGATCCGAAACCATTACTTTCAGCTCATTGATCGCCTTGCGGTACATTTCTCCATCCTTCAACAATGTCGTAATGTCTTTGAAGCTGATTCCCGGTTGTGGAAAGTCAGGAATGACACGAATATAATCTTTAAAATCCAAAATAATCTCCTCCTAAAATAAATGCACAACTTCTATCTAAGATACGCCCTTCATCCGGGATATCATCCATTGTGTCAGTTGAGGGGTAGATGCATCCAGCATCACCTGCTCTGTCTCGGCCATACTTTCCAGCGCCTGATAGTGACGCGAGGCGGTTAGCTCACGCTTGGGCGGGTTATCCACAAACATAATCTTTCCATCTTCTCGGGTAATGAACGATAACTCTTCAAATACATCCAACATCATTGTAATCATACGCGGTGTACAACCACACTGACGACTGAGCACAGGAGTGATCTCTTGTTCCTCCACCGGTTCAGCTCTCCATTTGGACACCAGCATATAAATACGCTTGAAGAGTTCTCTGGAAGGCATCTGAAGGCGATCTCGGCGATTGCCTGATCCGTGCAGAAGGATGATATTCTCGGCTCCGCTGAATAAGGCCAGCATTGCATCAAGTTGTTCCGGGGTTTCCGGCGTATCAAACACAAATAACGTCCGGACCTGTTCCTGCCCATAATGCTGCGCGGCAGCATTGCACGGAAACAACCCGACCTTTCTATCATATACCCAAAGGCACGGTTCATACAATGAATTTCCCTCGGAAACATTCGTTTCTTTCCGTACGATGGCACCAATAGAGCCTGACTTGTATCGTAAATGGACTTCAAGCGAGCTCAAGAACTGCTTCATTGCGTTCAAAGGCTCCGTACTGCCTCGCAAATCAAAAACTTGCGCATGTGGCACTTGAATGTCCTGAAGCATCAATTGTGGTTTTCTCATCCCGTTCCACTCATTGACGGACAACTCACCCATAACATCAATAATGGTGCCTGGTGGCAGAAAATCAGCCAATGCTCCCTTACCAAAAGCGACCGTCTCCAGCTGCTGCCCGTCCTGCTCCAAAACCAATTTCAGATGGCGTTTTTCGCGTCCCATCGTCCGTGTTTCTTTTACAGTCACATTGCGCAAAACAAACCGAGGAGAAGGATTACTCATGCCAAATGGCTGGAGTCTGTCGATCTCTTGAATGACCTGCAATGGCACATCACTGATTCTGCACTCATCATCCGCAAGACGATGGGGAACAAAGTCCTCCTCCGTCAGCACAGATGCCGCAAACTCATTCAGTCCGTCTTCCAGCTCTTTAAGCTGATCACGATGGAGGCTCATACCTGCTGCAGCTGGATGACCACCATAATGATCCATCGTGTGTTTACAAGCCGTTAATGCCTCATAGATGTCCAGGCCCTCTATGGAGCGTGCTGAGCCTTTACAAGCGCCGCTCTCCGGGTCGATTCCAAGGATAAGCGTTGGCCGATAATACCGTTCAAGTAACTTGGAAGCCACAATACCTACGACTCCAACATTCCAGCCTTCTCCCGCCAAAACGATGACATCCGGCACTGCTCCGGAGTTAAGCTGAATTTTCTGTTCCAACTGGGCTGTCGCTTCCAGAAGTATGCCCTCAACAACCTGCTGCCTTTCACGATTCAGCAAGTCCAGTTGACCTGCCAGAGTGTGAGCCTCATCCAGATTCTCGGTTGTGAGAAGCGATACGGCTCTGCCAGCATGATCCAGACGTCCGCTTGCATTAATACGCGGAGCCATTGCAAAGGCAATATTAATTGAGGTGACCTGACTTTGATCCACACCACTAATTTCAAGCAGAGCACTTACACCAGGCAGACGCGTACCTCGCATGGATTCAATGCCATAACTGACGATAACCCGATTCTCGCCTTCCAAAGGCATCAAGTCGGCAACCGTACCGATCGCGGCAATCTCCATCCATTCTCCAGGCACTTCACCGATCAATGCCTGAGCCAGCTTCAATGCTACACCCGCACCAGCTAACCCTTTAAAAGGATAAGGACAGTCCGGAAGCTTGGGATTAATAAGCGTATAAGCCTCAGGCAAAACTTCAGGCGGTTCATGATGATCCGTCACAATAACTTCCATGCCCAGTGTTGAAGCATAGGCAATCTGCTCTACCGCACTGATTCCGGTATCTACCGTGATAACCAGCGTGACGCCTTGTTGATGAGCCCAATCCAAGGCATGATTGTGTAACCCGTAGCCTTCATTGGAACGATGAGGGATATAAATATCGTAGGAAGCACCGAGATAACGCATCAGATGAATCATCAGGGATGTGCTCGATACTCCATCCGCGTCATAGTCCCCATATATTAAAATATGTTCTTCACGCTCAATGGCCTGCTGGATTCGAGGCACAGCTTCTTTCATGCCTAGAAGCAGATAAGGATCATGCATCTGATTCAGATCAGGATGCAGAAACTGTTCCGCCTCTAATTCATTATGAACCCCCCGACTGACCAGCAAACGTCCAACAAGTGATGAAACGGAAAGCGCCTGCGAGAGTCCCGCAGCCGCCTCTAGATCGATATTCGGTGTATTCCACCGGTATTGCGAATAAAGCAATGTTAACGCTCCTTTCCTGATCTACTGGACCAAGCTCCATTACTGAATTAATGTCGCTTCAGGATCTGGCAGTTCATGATTGGATTTATAAGGATATCCAGGATCATATGGTACAGCCTGGATCTGTACTTCTTTAACATGACTGAAACGAGTCAGGAGAAGTGTCTTCGCCCTATTCGCAATCTCCTGTGCCTCGAGCACGGAAATTCTCGGGTTCACACTAATGACCAGTTCAATCGTAACATCATGTTCCTGTTCACGTGCGACCAGATGTTCAATTGTAATAATGCCATATACACGCTGCACCGTTTCTTTGAAGTCATGCGCTTCTTCCTGCTCCAATTCCTGAACAAGCGAACCATATACGGTATCCACAATCATTCTGTACCCTTTATGAAGCACAAAACAGGAAGCGATTAATGCAGCTGCCGGGTCCATATATCGAAGAATGCTCCACCCCGTTGTTTCTCCTGTCATGGAACCTACAATGCCGACCAAGACGATAAGTGAACAGTAGAGTGCCCGACGATGCTGCTGTGCGTACGCCAGAGCCTGCGATTGATTTCGTTTACGGAAATATCTGTATTGATATTGAAAGATTGCTTCTTTCACAGCCAGTGCTGCAAAAGCCACGACAAGTGCATGGGTATACTTCTCTAGCGACTCTGGTTCATCTCCAGACAGACTACCCAAAGCGGAGATAGCAATCTGCAATCCTCCCATAAGGATGAGCACAGATAATAATACCGAAATTCCAGGTCTCGCGATACGTGAATGTTCCTTTGACCGCTCCCTACGAGCCTTTCTTTTGGTTTGTACAGACTTCGAGGGAAAGAGGCCGGACAATGAAGAAGCAGCTTCTGAAGCAGAGTGCAGGCCGTCTGCAAGCAACGATTTGCTGTTTGCCATATAACCGAACCCAGCCTTGATTACTGCAAGTGTCAAATTCCCGGCGATCCCGCTCCACGTGGCAGCGTGAACAGAAGGGAAACGTTCTCTGGTCATGGCGATGCCCCCCTTAATACTCTACCTAAAGTTGCAAAACCGCGCCTGGCAGACGCGGCTTGACAATACAATGTTTAGTTGGATGCTTTGACAGCTGCTTTAGGTTTCTCTGTTTGTTTACCTTTGAGCACCAGCCACAATGGAGCGGCGATGTAGATCGAAGAATAAGCACCGAACAATGTTCCGATGACCATAGCAAGTGAGAACATGCGAATGGATTCCCCACCAAAAATAAACAAACAGAGCGAAGCGATAAACACGGTGAATGTGGTATTCAAGGAACGTGTCATCGTTTGCGCCAAACTGCGGTTGACTACTTCACGCAAATCGGCTTTTGTAGTCTTTTTAGCAAAACGCATATTCTCACGAATTCGGTCGAAGATAACGATTGTATCATTGATCGAGAACCCGACAATGGTTAGTACAGCCGTAATGAAGGTCAGATTCACTTCCAGTCGGAAGATCGAAAATACGCTAATAACTACAAATGCATCATGGAAGAGCGAAACAACAGCAGCCACACCAAATCGCCATTCGAATCGGATAGCTACATAGATCATAATCCCGATACTTGCGATAAGAACCGCATATATGGCATTGCGTTCAAGTTCTTTAGCCATCTCCGGGTCTACCGTGTTGACTTCATACGAAGCTGTTGAATCCAGCTTGGTGAACTCTTGCTTAAACTTGCTTTCCTGATTCTCATCCAGTACGTTTGAGAAACGAACGTTAACCCGATCAGCACCAGGTGTAATATGAACATCCTTTGTGTCAATCCCAAGGTCACTAACAATGGGTTTAATTTGTTCCGTAGTGATCGCTTTGGATACTGTAATATCCACATTTGAACCTGAGCGGAAATCTACCGCATAATTCAATCCCAGGGCTAGAATACTGATGATACCTGCAATCGTCAAAATAATGGAAAAGGTATAGGCAATTTTACTGCCTTTAACAAAATCAAAATTCCAATTAAAGCGCACGAATTTCACTCTCCTTCACTCCGAAGTACTTAGGCTTCTTCAACACGTTAGCCCGCACAAGCAGGGTCAACAGGAAGCGGGAGAAGAAAATATTCGTGATAATGCTGGTTACGATGTCAAAAATCAGTACCAATGCGAAACCTTTAACCGCACCTGTACCCATGATGAACATCACTGAAGCCGCAATGATCGTCGTAATGTTGGAGTCAATGATGGTACGGAATGAACTCTTACCACCAGCTCTAACCGATGACAATATGGACTTACCACTCCGCATCTCTTCCTTGATCCGCTCATACGTGATGATGTTGGCATCCACGGCCATCCCTATACCCAGGATAAATGCCGCGATCCCTGGAAGGGTAAGTACAAATTCTCCCAAGTAGAAGATTGCAAGTACCAGCCACGTGTGTGTGATTAAGGCAAAGCTCGCAATAATCCCCGGAATACGGTACAGACCAATCATGAACACCAGAATAATCACGGAACCGATTAATCCTGCTTTAATCGTCTGATCGAGTGACAATTTACCAAGAGTTGCGCCTACGCTTTGGGAGTACTTCTCCGTAAGTTTCAAAGGCAATGCACCCAGGTTAATGGTATCACGTAGCTGGTTCGCTTCTTCACGAGTATACGAACCTGAGATTTGAGCAGACCCATCAGTCAATTGTTGTCTAACTTCTGGTGCTGAAAGCAATTGATCATCCAGATAGATTGCTAAAGGTTGATTGATCAAACGTTTTGTGATTTCAGAAAATTTGGCTTTATCTTTTACTTTAATGTCGATCATCGGCTCATTTAATTGAGTGAAGACAACCTTAGCCGCATTTTCGACAAACTCATTACCGCGAAGCTCAATTTTGGAGTACTCGCCTTCTTTGTCGTTCGGAGCTTTACTCCGGAATGTCAGAACAGCGGGTTCTTTCATTTTGGCTCTGACCTCAGCCTCGTCGGTAACCCCGGCCAGCTTCAAGCGGATCCGGTTTGTTCCTTCAGTTGTTACTTCCGGCTCGCTTGTTCCGAGCGCATTGGCACGGCTCTCCAAACTTTTTGCTGTTTGCACCAAAGATGCTTTGGTGACTTCTTGTCCTTTTTCCAGCGGCTCTGCTTCATATAAGATCTCGTAGCCTCCTTTTAAATCAAGGCCCAAGCGTATATTTTTGAGCAGCCCTGGACTTGTGCCCAACATTACTCCTGCGGTCACAAGCACGACCAAAATGAAACTGACGATTCTTTTCATGCCGTTCCTAGATCCCCTTTCGTTCTCAATATTCCTATTATAGCGATGCCGTAAAAAGCAGTCAATTTCCAACAAAAAAGATCCCTTTCGTTTAGAAAGAGGACCCCCGGTATGCAGACACGGTCATAAAGTTCATAAAGCTTGTTGCTTTCAGTGACAATATGTCGTTCACCAGTTGGTGAAGCGGTGGAATGCCCTGCTTTTCATATTTATGACTGATGCAATTCCAGACATCTTTGCTGGTGACATATTCGTAACCGACAAGCCTTAATTCCTCTGCTTTGCTGCGGCAGAGCATCTCTATAGACTGTTCCAACTCCACATCATTCATTTCCTCCAACGGGGAGCCTCCCTTCATACATCCAAGCCTTTATGCGGCATCAATATTACATCATTCGACTTTACCCGATCATATTCCTTCTTGCTGTTGATGGATCTTTTTGTTAATCGTGTCCAAGTTGTCATGAGAAGATATTGGACTGGCATAGGATGAAGAACGAGGGATTTGTCCCGTTTATGAAAACCTGCACTCCAACCGGGAAAGAGGGGTAGTCTTGAAGAAACAGACATTTATCCAGGGAGCCATGATCCTGCTCGCCGCAGGCATTATTAATCGGATTCTCGGTTTCATCCCGCGCATTGTGCTGCCACGGGTCATCGGTGCAGAAGGTGTTGGCATCTACCAACTGAGCTATCCCTTTTTCATCGTACTCGTCACATTGATCACTGGTGGTATTCCATTGGCCGTAGCCAAGCTCGTAGCCGAAGCGGATACAGGTGCCAACCGTTATTCACCCCAACGGATTCTGCAAATCAGCCTGAGCTTCACACTGACCCTTGGTGTTGTGTTTATGTTTTTGTGCATTATTTTCGCTCCATGGGTCACCCGGTATGTTCTGACCGATGAGAGGGTCTATCACACGTTTGTCAGCATGAGCCCTATGATTGCCATTATCGCGGTATCTGCAGTCTACAGAGGTTATTTCCAGGGAAAGCAAAACATGATGCCTACGGCTGTTTCGTCGATCGTTGAAACGGTCATTCGCATTATCTGTGTGATCTGGTTCTCCTGGCTCCTTCTTCCCAAAGGAATTGCCCAAGCTGCAGCAGGAGCCATGCTCGGAGCCCTTGTCGGTGAATTCGTCGGTATGCTCGTATTATTGTGGAACTATGCCAGACAGAAGAAATATCTCGAGCAACATCAGCCAATACTCGAAACTCCAATCAAACCCAAACCTGCTCTTTTAAAAAACTCAACCAGATCAGAGCCTGGACTTCTGCGTCGTTTACTCGCGATTTCCGTCCCCGTAACTGCCGGACGGTTAGTTGGTTCCCTATCCTATCTCGCTGAGACAATTGTAACCGCACAGAGTCTGGCTATTGCAGGTATCTCCAAAGGGCTCGCAACGGCCCAGTATGGAGCATTACAAGGCATGATTATACCGCTACTTCTACTGCCGGGAGCATTAACGTCCTCTTTAGCCACGTCACTTGTTCCTTCATTGTCTGAAGCCTCGGCTCAAGGTGACCGTGCGCTCATTCATAAACGAATGCATCAGGCTTTGCGGCTAGCGCTTGTAACAGGTGCTCCATTTTCTGTGTTTATGTATGTGCTTGCCGAACCGATGTGTCTTGTCCTGTATAATGATGCATCGATTGGAAGCATGCTTAAGCTTATGGCTCCTTTTGCTTTGTTTATCTACATTCAAGCTCCTCTTCAAGCAGCTCTTCAGGCACTTGATCGTCCAGGGAAAGCACTGCTCAATACGTTTATTGGTGCTGTCATCAAAATCACGTTGATTTTGGTACTCGCCTCCCGGCCGGAATATGGTATTTTTGGTGCGGTGATTGCCATTTGTGTCAATTCAACAGTCGTTACTCTTTTACATGCAAGAAGTGTGCGCAGCCTGTTACAGTTCCGTTTCAAGATGATGGATTGGGTCAAGACAGGTGCTGGTATGCTCATCATGGGCGGTGCTACTCTGGTCATTTACGAACAGACTGCGACCCTGCTTCCGTTCTGGCTCAGAATGCTTCTCGCGCCCCTTGTTGGTCTGATCGTTTATTTTATGGTTATGGGCTGGACTAAAATGATTGATTTCCACGATCTTTCCCGTGCTCCCATTATCGGTTCCTGGTTTAAACGTCTTTCACGTAAATAAGTTCACTTTTCATCTTTCAAACTTACGTATACTTTTCCGTTATGGTCGATGGAACATAGAAATACATCTTTGAAATCAAGAATGCCCTTCCCCTGCATCTGATTTTTGAGCCAAAATCGTGTTTTCTGAATTAGCTCAAGGTTCTGATCTTGCACTTTACCATCCATGATCAGGGGCAAAGGCAGCCCTTCATATTTGATATTTTGGAATCCATCGACCTTTTCTTTTCTCGCTTTTTGAATGCTATTTATAGTTCCATCCTTGCCAGAGGCATTATTACCACTGGAGTAGGACTGGTTTTTGGGAAAAACGGTTAACTTGCCTGTCGTCTCTAAAATGGCAAATTCCACTTCATCGATGCTGTCGATATTTTGTTCGCGCAACTGAAGCAAAAGATCATCCAGGTTATACCGCTGCTTGCGCATCTCATCCCGATGCAATGTTCCTTTAGATATCAATACAGTGGGTTTTCCATCAATCATTAGTCGTAACTTACGACTCTTGAGACTGAGAAAAGCCATGACAATCTGCACAACAAGTACTGTGAGCATGGGTACGATACCATGAAACAATGGTTTTTTGGTATCCTCAATCACAAATGCCGCAATCTCTGCAAGCATAATGGAAACAACAAGATCAAACATGGATAACTTCCCGATTTCTCGTTTGCCCATTAGTCTGATTGCACCGTAGACAATAAAATACATCAGTATAGTTCGAAAGATATGTGCTCCGACATCTGAGAAGTTCACAACAGGGTTCCTCCTTGGGATCTGGATTTTATTCAGGTTCCTGAAGCGTAATCCCTATTTTGGCCCGAAGTTTACATGCTCATGCAAATATAAACTGTTTATTTAATGGAAAATTCAGTTCATAAGTCGGAGGGCTTGACCATACACTGTATTAATTTCAAACTTGTACAAGGGGGTTGCTTCATGCAGTTGATTCGCCGTATGGCTTCATTTCGAATGTCTAACCCGATTCTTTCGGGCCTCTGTCATGCTTTTGTGTGGATGATGTTAGGCGCACTCATTCTTTCCTTCTTTCTCTGGATGACCGGAATGCGGGAACAGGATCTTTCCCTGTATACATACGTCGTTCATGGCTTGTCTTTGCTGGTTGGTGGATTTGTATCTGGGAAGAGGTCAGGTGAGCGAGGCTGGTACCACGGAGGTATTACCGGAATCGTCTACGGATTAATTGTATTGCTAATCGGATTTCTGGCACTCGATGCCTCGTTCAATTGGAAAGACAGTCTGCAGCTTGCAAGTGCCTTCCTGATTTCTGCACTAGGCGGTATATTTGGAGTCAACACACGAAGATCATAGAAGATCGGGGTGTAACGGTTACTAAAAAAGAAAAAGAGAACCGGGTCTCCAAGGAGATCCAGTTCTCTGACAATGAAGAATACGCTGCAAACGTACTCATAGCCTTACAGGCTTTTTAACATCTAGGATTTATTCAGCCGTATCGCGGGCAACTGCACTGCTGATCGCATTACGATCGAATGTCAGTTTAGTTACATCGTTTACACGCAATACAACCACATCATCCGTGATTTCAGCGATCGTTCCGTGAAGACCACCGATGGTAACAATTTTATCGCCTTTTTTCAATTGACCTAACATGGAATTACGTTGCTTTTGTTTTTTGTTCTGTGGACGAATCATCAAGAAGTAAAAAATCGCGACCATAAGTACCAAAGGTACTATCAGAGACACAATTCCACCGCCTGCTGGTGTTCCTGTTAAAGGCATTCCCTGAAACATTCAAACTCCCCCTTATCGACTATACTTACAAGTAAAGCTTGTTACTTCGGCTCCGCAAAACTCCTTATCAGAAACCTCTGTCATTGTCATGAAGACCATATTGATCGAAAAATTCATCCCGGAAATCAAGCAGACGATCTTCCATTATGGCTTTGCGCACATTGCGCATCAAATTCTGCAAGAAGTGAAGATTGTGGATGGTCGTCAAACGCAAGCCAAACGTTTCATCCGCTTTGATTAAATGACGCAGATAAGCTCTGGAATAGTTACGGCAAGTGTAGCAATCACATTCAGGGTCTAGTGGCCCAAAATCACTTGCAAACTTGGCATTACGAACTACCAGACGTCCTTGGCTGGTCATTGTAGTTCCGTTACGGGCAATTCGGGTAGGCAGAACACAATCGAACATGTCCACTCCGCGAATCGATCCCTCAATCAATGCATCGGGTGAACCAACACCCATTAGATAGCGTGGTTTATTGGACGGCAACAAAGGAACGGTGTAGTCCAACACACCATACATCAAATGTTTCGGTTCTCCAACACTCAGTCCACCAATAGCATACCCCGGGAAATCCATGGAAGTCAAATCTGCCGCGCTCTGGCGGCGAAGATCTTCATGCATGCCTCCCTGTACGATGGCAAACAGCCCTTGATCATTCGGACGAGCATGACTTTCCAGACAACGTTCTGCCCAGCGACTCGTTCTTTCAAGTGATTTTTTTACATATTCATACTCTGCCGGATACGGCGGGCATTCATCAAATGCCATCATAATATCGGAGCCCAGTGCATTCTGAATTTCCATTGCCACTTCAGGCGAAAGGAACTTTTTGTCCCCATTGAGGTGGGAGCGGAAGTTAACGCCTTCCTCCGTAATTTTGCGCATCTCACTCAGAGAAAACACTTGGAACCCGCCACTGTCAGTCAAAATCGGACGATCCCAGTTCATAAATTTGTGCAGTCCGCCTGCCTGACGTATAATTTCATGCCCAGGTCTCAGAAACAGATGATAGGTGTTACTCAAAATGATTTGAGCATCCATCTCTTTCAGCTCTTCGGGACTCATCGTCTTCACCGTCGCCTGTGTTCCTACAGGCATGAAGGTTGGTGTCTCAATAATACCGTGAGGTGTATGTACACGTCCCAAACGGGCTCCGGATTGTTTACAGGTTTTGATATGTTCATACGTAATTGCTGCCATTGGTTTTAATCATCCTCTAAAAATTAATCGTAATACCTTCACAACTTAATAAATCAACATGGCATCGCCAAAGCTAAAGAAACGGTATTGTTCTTTAATTGCTTCCTCATATGCATGCATGATTTGTTCTCTGCCCGCAAGTGCACTGACCAGCATGACCAATGTGGATTTGGGAAGATGGAAATTCGTAAGCATCCCGTCAATCACCTTGAACGTATATCCCGGGTAGATAAAGATTTTGGTCCAGCCGCTGCTCTCTTGCAGCTGCCCGTCTTCAAATTTGCTTCCCACCGTTTCAAGTGTTCGGCAACTTGTCGTTCCTACAGCAAATATACGGTTACCACGTTTTTTCGTTTCATTAATCAGATCCGCCGTCTCTTGAGACAAGGAATAGTATTCCTCATGCATAACATGCTCTTCAACATTATCAACCGACATAGGCCGAAATGTTCCGAGTCCCACGTGAAGCGTGATGAAAGCTATATTAACGCCTTTATCCCGAATCCGGTTCAGCAGTTCATCCGTAAAATGTAATCCTGCTGTCGGCGCAGCAGCTGATCCTTCATGCTTCGCATATACCGTTTGATATCTTTCGCGATCATCCAGTGTCTCTCTGATATAAGGAGGCAGTGGCATTTCACCCAGACGATCCAGAATCTCCTGAAAGATTCCATCATAGGAGAACGTAAGCAAACGCGCTCCCATCTCGCCTTCTTCATCAATAACAGCTCTGAGCTCGTCGCTAAAAACGATGACTGAGCCGGCTTTCAGCTTCTTGCCTGGTTTAACCAGAGCTTCCCAACGGTCGCCCTCCACGTTTTTGAGCAGGAGCACTTCCGCCTTTGCCCCCGTACCTTCCTTAGTCCCGAACAAACGGGCTGGAAGAACACGTGTATCATTCAGCACCAGTGTATCTCCAGAGTGGAGGAAGTCGATAATATCAGGAAACGTGTGATGGTTAACCTCACCGCTTTCCTTGTTTAAGGTAAGCAACCGGGACGCCGTGCGGTCAAGCAGCGGCGTCTGTGCAATCAATTTCTCCGGCAATTCAAAATCATATAAGTTCACATTCATATTCTATTCATTCCTTAACAATAGTCGCATTTTGATAATAGTGTTTCAATATTGCCTGGTAATCATACCCTTCATCTGCCATGCCTTTGGCACCCCATTGGGACAAGCCCAATCCGTGCCCGTTGCCCTGACCGATGATCATAAAACTTTGGCCCTGAGTTACAGCTCGCGCTTGACCATCACCACTCATAACCACCAGAGCATTACTGGATGAAGTTCCTGTGCCTGAGGCAGATAGTACAGCAGCACCCTGTGAGCCGGTTTTGCTTGCTGTTTTGCCGTCAGCGCCTAATACAGTATAACTTCCGGTCCCTGCAATATCAAATAAAGTACTCGGTAATCCACCTAAAGCAGAGCGGTATGTATCTGCATATTTCACCGACATAGGCTGGCCATTGGCAGTGACTTCAAGTGCTCTTCCTGATGGCCCACGCTTGGTCACTTCCAGCGTTGAAATCGAAGATGGAACAGTAGAAGTCGTTTTACCCTGCAAGGATTTAACCAATTGAGCTGACGTGAATGGTCCTCTTACCCAAGCATAATCATTGGATTGCGGCACTTTGGCCAGAACAACAGCCTCGTTGCCTGGATTTATTTTCGCTACAGGTTCAACATTGGATTGAATTAACGGAATGGGACGCACATTGGTATTTTGGGCAGTAACCGTTACTTTGGCTAAACCCGCATCCGTTTTGGTCGTTAATTCTTTTACATTATCCTCACGGATATAGCCGCTGACTCCTGTACTCAACAGCACATGATACCATGTTTGTAATCCAGCTTGGGCCGATGTGTCTCCCGGGCTGTCCACGTTGCTGAACACACCCGCGCCCCCGTTCCATACCTCGGATGGGTCAGCAGTCTGTCCCCCTGCATTGGAAGAGAATACAGCTTCCACAATCTTACCACCGCTCTTGATAACTTCTCCAGAGGTGGCATCAACCGCGCTGGAGACCTTATCATTCTCTGAGCCCATTCCGTTGTATGCCTGACTGAGCGTGGTATCCACGACATTGGCAATTTTGAAACGCTCCCCTTGTTGAAGTGCATAAGAACGTGCTGCGACAGCCTGTACTTTCAGTGCTTCTGCTGGCCAGGATGAATAAACTTCCGCACCAACAACGGAGTATAAATATTGCTCCAGTGGAACGACATTAACCAAAGCCAAATCGCCGCTTACAATGCTAATTTCCATGTTACCGCGATATGTCCGCCCTGAACGTTCCACCACTTTGATTCCACTGCCGTCTCCTTGTACAAACGCCTTGGCTTCACTTCCAGCAATGGTGTAGTGCGGTGCTGTTTTAAGTGTATCCGTACTTAACCCGGCATCCTGACGAATGATAAGTGCAGCACTATTACTGTTTACCGGAGATAGGGATACTCCTGGAACACTGGCTTCCACACTCTTTTTGAATGTTGCCAGCTCAGCATCTGTTGAGGCTTCACCAACCCATACGGTATACCCTTGACTTCCTCCATCCAGTTGAAGCACCGTGTAGGCACTAACTCCTGCCGATAAAAAGGACGCTTGCGCTGTTTCTGCCTCTTGAAGTGAACTGTAGACTCCAGCCGATAGACGCTTGCTGCCCGTCACCGCTGGTTTTTGTCCCCCCAGTTGGGCTGCGGCCACCTTTTGCACGCGTGCTACCGCTTGTCCGGCCAACGCTTCTGTAGCATAGTTACCGATGTAGAGCTGATAGGTTGCTTTACCATTCAGAGACGTTGTAAACAACAACGGTTTATCGCTGGTGGCCTGCAACAATTTCGCAGCTGCTGCTGCCGTTTTGAAATCCCCTGTTTCCAATACTTTGACGCGGAATCCATCCGCACTGAAACGGATTTGTCCTGCCGGAAGGGTTATGCTTGCTCCGCTTTCGGAACCAATATTCCATTTTCCACTCGACTCAAGCGTAATCAATGGTGTAGTCGATTTATACGTACTCCCCAGGTTCGCAAACATGGCTACCCGGATCATCTGTCCATCACTTTCAGCGGCATACACAGGCACTTGCAGACACCCTACCGTCAACAGAGCTGCGGCCAGAACCTTCAAACGCCGACTCCACTTCTTTGTTTGCATTGCTTTCCCCACGATCAGTCTCCTCTCCATGTTTGTCCCAAGTTGTATTTTGAAATGAATCTCTTTGATATATAATCACAATTTATTTGGCATCTCTCGGTGGAACAGGCAAACCCAGATGATGATAGGCCTGGTCCGTTACAATTCTGCCCCTCGGTGTACGTTGAAGCATACCAATCTGCAGCAGATAGGGCTCGTAAACATCCTCAATGGTTTGACTCTCTTCACCGATCGTAGCGGCAATCGTATCCAGACCCACCGGGCCTCCGCGGAAACTGTTAATCATTGATTTGAGCATCTTGTGATCGATCTCGTCCAGACCGCGCGGATCAATCTGAAGACGTTGCAGTGCTTCTTCCGCCAGAGTCTGTGTGATGATACCATCACCCCGTACCTGAGCAAAGTCACGCACTCTTTTTAGCAGACGATTGGCAATCCTTGGCGTCCCACGGGAGCGCAATGCGATCTCCTCAGCGGCATTACCAACAATCTCCACCCCTAGAATCTCGGAGGCTCGTGAGACGATGTAGGCCAGCTCATCCACCGTGTAGAATTCCAGCCGACTAATAACACCAAACCGGTCTCTGAGAGGCGCAGACAGCAAGCCTGCGCGGGTTGTAGCACCAATCAGTGTAAATGATGGCAGATCAAGACGTACAGAGCGGGCACTTGGGCCTTTTCCGATCATGATATCCAACGCAAAGTCTTCCATCGCGGGATACATTACTTCTTCTACCGTACGATGAAGGCGATGAATCTCGTCAATAAACAGGACATCGCCTTCTTGCAGGTTAGTCAGCAACGCAGCCAGATCGCCTGGGCGTTCAATTGCTGGTCCTGATGTCGTACGCAAGTTAACACCCAATTCGTTGGCAATGATATTCGCAAGTGTTGTTTTCCCAAGTCCAGGCGGGCCATATAATAACACATGATCGAGCGCCTCATTACGCATTTTGGCGGCTTCAATGTATATTTTCAAATTCTCCTTGGCCTGGTTCTGCCCGATATATTCATTCAAATACCGGGGACGAAGGCTGAGCTCCACAGCTTGATCCTCCATCATCAGGTTCGCGGAAATAATCCGGTCATCCATGTTCATCCCTACCTTTTTTATGCGGCTTACTGCTCTATTATAGAGGCAAAATTAATTATCCTGTAAACAGCATTTGCAGTGCCCGTTTCATTAACACATCAACAGAATCTGCCGAAGTAACATCTTTCTTCAGTTTGAGCCATACTTTATCGAGCTCACTGTCGGTATAACCCAGCGCCTTGAGACCTTCACGAGCCTCATCCCAGGCAGAGCCGCTTCCTGCTTCTTCTGAAGGAGGAGCAAACAAACCTGTTGCATACGTGGCAGCACCGAAACCATCCAATTTGTCCTTGAGGTCCAGTATCATACGCTGCGCTGTTTTCTTGCCAATTCCCGGAAGTTTGGTCAGGAACGTCAGATTCTCTTGATAAATGGCCGTCACGACATGATCCGGCGTACCGCCAGCAAGTATACCCAGAGCAACTTTGGGGCCAATACCTGATACCTCGATCAGCTTGCGAAATAACTTCTGTTCCTCCCGAGTAGCAAAACCAAACAGCAATATCGCATCTTCACGTACATGGTGATGGGTATACACCATAATTTCGCCCTCTTGCTTCGCAAATGCAAAAGGATTCGGACAGAACACACGATAACCGACTCCGTGCACATCAAGCACAATATATTCGTTCTCCAGATGTATAAACTGTCCTCTTAGAAAATCAATCATTTTCGCAATACCTCATTCAACTTGGAATTTAATGTATAGGAGTGTGCATGGCACACGGCTACAGCCAAAGCATCCGCTACGTCATCCGGCTTCGGAATCGCCTGTAAACGCAAAAACATTTTGACCATCTCCTGTACTTGCCGCTTCTCCGCTTTTCCGTATCCAACAATCGCCTGCTTAATCTGCATCGGCGTATATTCGGCAATAGGCAGTCCCTTCTGGGCAGCAGCCAGTACCATGACACCTCTCGCCTGACTGACAGACATCGCTGTTGTGACGTTACGATTAAAAAAAAGTTTCTCCAGCGCTACCGCGTCCGGTTTATATTTATCAATCAGCTGTACCATGCCCTCATATACATGAAGCAGCCGTTCTTCTTCAGGGGTATGAGCTTCAGTCTGAATACAGCCATATTGTACAGGGGTTACCTTACTGCCGATTTTATCCACAAAACCAAAACCGACAATCGCAATCCCCGGGTCAATTCCCAAAAAACGCAAATCCATCTCTCCCTTACAAAAGCGAACATATGTATCGTTCATTTCATTATAACAAAAGATAGACCCTGCGGCAGGAAAAACTTTGTCCGTCCTTACACTCGCCTGAATTTCGTGAACAACCAACAATCGTTATCTCCTATATTCAGGTGTTTCGGTCATGGAACGACAAAAAGGACATCTTTCGATGTCCTTCGCTTCACTTCGTATGTTGTATAAGCTGTGAATGTCCTTCGAGCAGGTACTTCTCCTCTATACAATGTAAACAAATACGTTCAATGCAGATCAGCCTATTTATTTATCCGCCATTACGGATTTCTTTATTGGCTTCATCCACCGCATAATCGCTGAACGTCGAAATCACACTATCATACTCATCCTTGTCCTGAATACGGATCCCCTGCTGCAACTGCTCCAACACACCTTCCGGCAATGAAGTCTCCAACGTTCCTACGTCCATTTGAAAAAAAGTACGGATGACTTTCTCTTCTGCTGGTCGCCCCTCATAAAGGTTGAGATTGCCCACAGCATCTATACTAATATACGCCTGCTCTTTACATAGTGGAGAAAGATCGTCCACATGTTGCTTAACGCGTAACACTGCTGCTGACTCAACCTGAGCATCCCAATCCGGATGTTGAACTAGCAGCATCTTCCATTGAGGAACAGCCATCTTTCCCAATTGTTCCGTCTCTACCCCACATATATATTGCGTCTCCAGCACAACACTCGTTAAACGGTCCGGATCAGACCCGAGTTGTTCCATCAAAGTCTGAATTTCTTGCTCAGACCTTTGTTCATTCGTAGCAGGTCCCATTACGGATACTGCCTCACTGAAATTGGTCGTTAGTAAACGCTCGATCGCAGAAGAAATCGGCAAACCACTGTAAGCCAATATAGCTACAGCAGCCAGCGCTGCAGTCATCCATACTGTTCGTTTCCACCGACGCCAGCGTCTCTTGAATTGTTTTTTGAAGTTAAACGTGTTCACATGAACCCCTTCTATCACTTTTTAAACTTATTGTGACCGAAAGACTTGGGGTTTATGCAAAATCAACCTATGGCATCAGTAATGCGCTGCACTTGAGCGCAAACAAGATAAAAGCTATAGATATTCCCTTATTAAAGGTTGCCATGAGTGAAGAGGTTGTTAGCTCAGCATACTTCAAAATATAAATAAAAAGACAGACTATCTATGAAAAGATAGTCTGTCTTTTTTGAGATCGGGATGACACGATTTGAACATGCGACCCCCTGGTCCCAAACCAGGTGCTCTACCAAGCTGAGCTACATCCCGTTATCTATACCGGCGAGAGGACTCGAACCTCCACGGTTTCCCACTCGATTTTGAGTCGAGCGCGTCTGCCATTCCGCCACGCCGGCATATGAAGTTATAATGGCGCGCCCTGAGAGATTCGAACTCCCGGCCTTTTGATTCGTAGTCAAACGCTCTATCCAGCTGAGCTAAGGGCGCAAATAATATGGAGCGGACGACGGGAATCGAACCCGCGACCCTCGCCTTGGCAAGGCGATGCTCTACCGCTGAGCCACGTCCGCAAGCGGTAATAAGATAAAAAATGGCGGAACCGACGGGATTCGAACCCGCGATCTCCTGCGTGACAGGCAGGCATGTTAGGCCAACTACACCACGGTTCCAGATCACTTTCTTGGTAGAAAGTATAATTGCGGGGGCAGGATTTGAACCTGCGGCCTTCGGGTTATGAGCCCGACGAGCTACCGGGCTGCTCCACCCCGCGTCGTTATTCAGAAAACTATATGGTGGAGGCTGAGGGGATCGAACCCCCGACCCTCTGCTTGTAAGGCAGATGCTCTCCCAGCTGAGCTAAGCCTCCATATTTATGACCCGTAGGGGATACTCTCACTTCGTTAGCAACTGCTTCGCAGTCTCGAACGAAGTTTATCCTCCGACGAAACTTTGGGATTCTCATCCCTTTTTTAAGCTAATAAATATAGCTATGACCCGTAGGGGATTCGAACCCCTGTTACCTCCGTGAAAGGGAGGTGTCTTAACCCCTTGACCAACGGGCCTTAATGGCTCCCCGAACAGGGCTCGAACCTGTGACAACTCGATTAACAGTCGAGTGCTCTACCAACTGAGCTATCAGGGAATATTAATGCATCTGCAGGGCAAATGCAATCCATCGTACAACGTCAACACGCAAAATCTGTTTTCTATGTAGGATGA
>NZ_AWUK01000036.1 GCF_000499205.1 Paenibacillus sp. MAEPY2 | reverse complement strand
CCTCCTTCGCTGCAACGCTCGCCATAGCTTTTTAAAGGCTTATTGCCTTCGCTATCTCGCAGGGCAAATTTTCGGGATGCTCGTTATTTCGTTAACTCGCTGAATAAAATGGCTAATCGCGGGGCTGACGCTTCGGCGGACGGATCGGGCTGTGGGCCGCTGTTGGCTCGGGATTTCTTTTTCATTCCCCTCAGCAGGGGAAATCCCGCTCCAAAGGCGGACGCTTCGCTCCCTCTGCTCCGATTCCGCCCTCCTTCGCTGCTTACCTCAAATACATTTGTAGCGGCTGCAATCGCAGCTCGCGGATGGCTTCTGCCACCTCTATGGCGAGACGACGGGCACCGCGCTCCTGAAAATGCGTGTTATCCTCCACGCCTGACGGGAAGTTCACATACTCACCCGGCAGTACCCACATGAAATCCTCCTTGCTGCCTTCAATACCGGCTTGCTCGAACAACATGCGGCTTCGCTCAGCCAGATCGATCAGCGGCACCCCTTCCTCTTCGGCCAGCTCACGCACGGCGATGATATAATCGCCATGCGTGTCGGTCAATGTACCGTCATCGGCAAAGTAGCGCCGATGCACCGGGGTCACGAGCACCGGATGAGCACTCGCTCCGCGGGCTGCATCAATATACTTTTTCAGATACTCCTTATATGTTGTGAAAGGTTCCGTTCCCCGGTCAGGGCCCGGCTTTTCATCGTTATGTCCAAATTGAATAAACAGAAAATCCTCCGGATTCATCTTCTCCAGAATGGCATCCAGTCTGCCTTCATTAATAAAGCTGCGGGAGCTGCGCCCAGACTGGGCATGATTATCTACAGCAACATCATGTTTGAACTGAGCCGGTAACAGCTGGCCCCAGCCACAGTATGGATATCCACTCTCCGGCTGATCCGTCACGGTAGAATCACCAGCGAGAAATACAGTCATCGTCTGATTCGCAAGCGTGATCTCCATTGCATTGATCCGTGGAGCGGGACCAGAGAAGGATAATCTAAGCTTCCCGCCACGGACCACAACGGAGAATCGTACTTCTGCACATTGTCCAGGAAGGGCACGAATGGTCGGCAGCATCAGTCTGCCCTCTCCGGCTTTGACCCGGGTAATCGTCTCTGCCCATTCATCGCCTGCAATTAACAATACTTGGTAGGTTACATCGGGTACATCAACGATGAAAGATGCCTTGAGCGGAATACAAAAGCTTGAACGCAATGGGACAGACACACTGGCCTGCTCTTGATTCCTATCATTTTCCTTGCCTGTGTCATTCATCCCATATTCACTTAGCCGCTGCTTCTCATACACAAGGGAGCCGGTTTCAAAACCGTATTCCCCCTGTTCTTCATATAGGGTGCTGGCAGACACTTTCAGATAACCGTCAATCTCACCCGCACTACCCGAGTCCGGTCCAAAATTGAACTTCCAGTGGGTGACGGATTTTTTACCGCCCTCTAACGTTACCTCCGTAGTAACAGTCTGACTCCCCTGAGCATTATTCAATAGGAAGAACCTCCTTTTTCAACATGCTAATCCAGGTTTGGATCCAGTGAATATCGTTTATCCTTTCAATCCGCTGGTGCTCATGCCCTGTACAATTTGTTTTTGGAAAATAAAGAACACGGCTACAACGGGTACGAGACTCACAATGGACATCGCGAACATCGCGCCCCAGTTGGAAGCAGATTCGCTATCCAGGAACATTTTCAGTGCCATCGACACGGTATATTTATCCGGCGAGTTCAGATACAGCACTGGACCGAGCAGATCCTCCCATCTCCAGTAGAAAGAGAAGATGGCTGCCGTTGCGAGTGATGACTTGATGAGCGGCATAATAATCTGCACATACAGTCTGAACTTGTTACATCCATCAATAGTAGCGGCCTCATCCAGCTCTTTCGGAATTGTACGAATGAACTGAACCATCAGGAAGATGAAGAACGGCATCCCGAAGAATGTAGGTACAACAATCGGCAGAATGGTATTCAACCAGCCAAGCTTTGTAAAGATAATATATTGGGGTACGAGTACAACGTCATGCGGTAACATCAGGGTTAACATCATCAGGGAAAACCAGAAGTTACGTCCTTTAAAGTTGAGCCTAGCAAAACCAAAGGCAATCAGCGATGAGGATAACACGGCACCAATCGTGGAAATGACTACAATAACGAGAGAGTTCGTAATGTAATCCATAAACGGTCTTCCGCCTGCACCTTTCCAGCCATCCGCGTAGTTGCTCCAGATCCATTCTGTAGGAAACAGGGACTCAGCAGTCACGAAGATGGTGCGGCTTTCCTTGAAGGAGCTGAACAGCATCCATAGCACGGGATAGAGCATCAGGAGGGCCAAAGCTGCAACGAACAGATGATAGATAGGCCATTTCACATTTCTCCAAACCATCGTTACTTCCCTCCTTCGGATTCATAAAACACCCAGAACTTGGATGTCAGGAACACCGCTACTGTGAGTATACCGATCATAATAAGCATGATCCAGGCCATGGCCGAAGCATAACCCATGTTGTTAAACATAAAGGCCTGACGGAACAGATACAGCGAGTAAAGCATGGTACCGTCCATTGGCCCGCCCTCGCCTTTAGAAATGATATATGCAGGTACAAAGGTCATGAATGCACCGATAGTCTGCATAATCAGGTTAAACAGAATGATTGGGCTGAGCAGCGGTAAGGTGATACCAAAAAATTTGCGTACCGGGTTGGCACCATCCACACCTGCTGCTTCGTACATCTCGGGAGAGATATTTTTCAGACCGGCTAGGAAGATGAGCATGGAAGATCCAAACTGCCAAACTGATAGCGAGATCAGCATAACCAGAGACGCATTCGGATCACCAAACCAGCTGATTGGCCCGATTCCGATTGCCGTTAATGCGCTGTTGATGACACCTTCATTACTAAAAAGATTACGCCACATAATGGACACGGCCACACTACCACCGATAATGGATGGCAAGTAGTACAAGGTTCGGTACGTTCCGACCATGCGGGAGCCCGTATTCAGGATCATGGCCACGAAAAGTGCAAAGACCAGCCTTAGCGGCACACCAATGAACACGTACAGGAACGTTACCTTAACCGAGTTCCAATACTTCGGATCATCAAAGAACATCTTGGTGTAGTTGTCCATCCCAATCCACCGTGGGGAAGTGAACAGATTATAACTCGTAAACGACATGTATAGAGATACAAACATTGGAATGAGCGTAAAGCCCAGAAAGCCGATGATAAAAGGACTAATAAATGCATACCCGGTTAAGTTTCTGCGCAACGACGAATATTGCCTCAACGGAACGAACCTCCTTTATGGATCTACTTACTTCCCACAGCCTTCGCTTTGATCTCATGGACGGGGAAAGGCCCTCGCGGTATGCGAGCAGCCTATTCCCGACCATCCCGGTAGTGGGACGAGCAAGCAATCATTCAACTGTTATTTATTGTTGGCAAGAACCGCTTCGGCATTTTTGCGGAATGTCGCTGCTGCTTGTTCCGGTGTAATCTTGCCAAAGTTCAGTTCCTCCACAACATCCGCCAGAGAAGCAATGACTTCCGGCGAACCTACCGGTGGTGGTGGGCTCATTGGCGAAGCTTTAGGCTCCATAGCTGCTACGAAGTCAAATACCTGTTTCGTTGCATCACTCAGCTCAGGCGCGATAGCTTCCTTGATTTTGCCGGAGATTGGCACACCGCGCTCACCTTTGATCAGTTTGTTAGCTTCCACATCATTCACCCAGAAATCGATGAATTTGGCCGCTTCTTCCTTCACTTTTGAGTTCGATGTTACAGCCCAGTACATACTTGGCTGCATATAGAGTCCTTTTTCCATGTCCGGTCCAGGCATTGGTGCAATCTCCAATGGACGATTGGCTACCTGCTGCAAGGCTACAAACTGGTTTGACCATTGCCATACACCAATTCCTTTTTCCTTGACCAGGTCGGATTCCTCGATAATACCTTTGGTTTGGTTCGCCAGATCCGGTGAAGGCGCTGCGCCCTGCTCAATCATCCGGCGCATGAGTCCGAAGAACTCAACAAATAGTTTGTCGTCATCATAGCCAAGCCCAGTTCCTTCAGCATTGTAGAGGGATAATCCTTTGGTCCGCAGGAAATAGTGGAAGAAAATATCCGGCGCCACGCCTCCATCCAAGAAAAGTCCTTTGGCAGCCGTCTGCTTGCCAAGCTCTTCATACGATTCCCATGTCATATTTTCAGGTAGGGCATCTACACCCGCTTTTTTGAGCAGAGCCGGATCATACTGAAATCCCAGTACGTTAACACCCGCAGGTACTCCATATTGCTTGCTGTTAATAATGCCTGTGCTAATTACGTTCTCGGATACATCGTCCACTTTGATCTGATTTCCGAGATATGGGGACAGATCTTCGAGTTGTCCGTTCTGTGCATATTGGCTGATGTAGGAAATATCCATCTGAACAATGTCTGGCAGTTGATTGGCTGCAGCTTGTGGAGCGAGCTTTTTCCAGTAGTCATCGAACGAAGCGTATTCCACGTCAATTTTGACATTCGGGTTTTTCTCTTTGTACAAGTCAATGACCTTCTGTGTATATTCGTGACGTGCATCCGATCCCCACCACGCGATACGGAGTGTTACCGAACCATCCGCAGATGTTTCGCCCGATCCTCCACTGCTGCTGCATGCCGTTGTTAATACCAGCAATGCCGCCATCATCAGGAATATTGCCTTTTTCACCATGCCAATCTCCCCTTTTATGTTGATATGGTTGTGTGAATGAGTTACCTTCATTTTCTGATAACGCTTTCACAAACTTTATATTGTCATTTTCGCAAATGTGAGACCATAGTTGAATACACAAAACCGTCTTGTTGGTTCAAAAAACAGAGGAGGACAACTGCACCCTCCCGGTGCGGTTCGTCCCCCTCATACTCCGACTACATGATCGTCAGTCTATTGTTATAAGCCAGTTCTACGGAATTCGGTGGGTGTCATACCGGTCCACTTTTTGAACACCTGACTGAAATATTGCGAGTTCCCCCCGAAGCCAAACAATTCGGCAAGCTCAAAGACCTTCACATCCCCACCTCTGCGAATATGGTCGCAGGCACGCTCAATACGCAATCGATTCACATAATTGGAGAAGTTCTCGCCGGTCACTTTTTTGAAAATTTTACCTAAGTAATCCGGGTTCATATATAACATCTGGTGCGCGACACCGTTAAGGGATAGATCAGCTTCGCCATAATGACGGTCTACAATATCCATCATCTTCTCCACGGCAGAAGACTGACGGCTAATATGGTTTTTGTAATAACCGGAGGTTAACCGGGCTGCGCTGCTTGCGACAAAGGATTTTAAGCCAGACAAGGTATCGATACGGGGGAGTTCTGCCATGCGCTGAGTGAATTCCGTTGCCTCCTCAGGTGGACAGACATGAATCATAGCGGAGTACAACTGCACCACATACGAGCGGGTAATCCCAATTTCAAGCTGCTGACCGGATAAAAGATCGAAGAGGCGATCCACTTCCGCTGCAGCTTCTTCGGTATTACCTGACTTAATTAACTGGCACAGCTGCTCTGCATCCTGTTCAACGTGTACCCCATCACATTCCCCGGCCAGGGCCAGATCATTCTTGGTAATAAGCTTGCCTTCACCGATAAAGAAGCGGTGGTTCAGGCATTGCAGCGCCTCACAGAACAAACGCCTGGATTGAATCATTCGATCGGCCTCACTAAGGGCAGCTGTAACTTCGAGTTTATACAGTCTGGTAAAGGCAGCCCGCACTTCCTCAATGCTCTCCTTCAAACCGACCGGATCGGAAGAGTCCCCCAGCAAAATTAACAATTTTCCTTCAATGGTCGTGCTTAACAGAACATGGGGAAGCAGATCACTGGCGATGTTTTTGATCGCAAATAAATGACTATAATCATGTTCATCTGCAATCCGGAACAGCAGCAGCCGAACTTCGCTATCCTCCAGCTCCAGTTCAAACAGCTCCTGATAATACTCCAAATCAACCGGACCATAGGTTTGGTTCGTCATAAACTCCAGCAGGAACTGCTCCTTCACATGCGGGAGCACCCGTTGCAGCCGCTGTTTCATCTCTCCGGCCACATGTTCCTTCACCTGGGCATCCTGGTGTTCCTTAAGCAGCTCGGACAAGGCATCGTGAATCTGGTTCTCATTACACGGTTTGAGCAGATAATGCTTCACTCCATATTGCATGGCCCGGCGAGCATATTCGAACTCTTTGTAACCAGACAACATGATAAACCGGAGGCCAGGGTAAGCTTCGGACGCCTTTTCAATTAATCCAAGACCATCCAGGCCCGGCATGGAAATATCCGTAATGATAATATCCGGTCTGGAATGACCGATTTTATCCAGCGCTTCAATCCCGTTTCTCGCGGTATCCACCAGCTCCGTTCCTGCTGCAGCCCAATCCACGACTTGCGAAATCCCCTCCAGAATGACACGTTCATCATCTACGAGCATCACTTTGTACATCGTCATCGTCCTCTCTGATCCAAGGTATTCTGATCGATACTACGGTCCCTGATCCGGGATTGCTGCTCATGATCATTTCGCCTTCGTCCCCGAAGGTCAGCCTGATCCGTTCCTTGATGTTCGACAGTCCGATCCCCTGTCCCCTCGTCTGAATACGTCCCTCCTGCAATTGCTCCAGAAATTCGGGAGTCATGCCTGGACCATCGTCTTCCACCTCAATCACAACGTTGTCTCCATCCGCTCTCGCTCTGATCCGAATACGACAAGGTTCTATGCTTGGCTCCAAAGCATAATGAATGGCGTTCTCCACCAATGGCTGCAGGGTTAACTTCGGAATGCGTGCAGTTCCCACTTCGGGCGCAATGTCCATGTCAAAATCAAGCCTTTCCTCGAATCGCGTGTGCTGGATTGTCACATAACTACGGACAATTTCTATTTCTCGTTCCAAAGTAATCCACTTCTCGGACATGTTCACGGAGCTTCGCAGCAGAAATCCGAGGGCCTCAACCATTTCAGAGATTTGATGCTGCTTCTGCACTTTGGCAAGCCAGTTGATCGATTCCAGTGTGTTGTACAGAAAATGTGGATTAATCTGCGCCTGAAGCGCTTTCAATTCGGTTTCTCGTATCACTAGCTGCTTCGCATAATTCTCATCAATGAGTTCGCGTATGCGCTGTAACATCATCTTGAACGTGCGATGCAGCAACCCAACCTCATTCTGCGAAGATACCGGAACGTTGCCAAGCGCTGCTTCTTCCAGCTTATCCAGATCCCCTTTTTCGATATTACGCATTTTCTTGATCAACTGGGCGATCGGCTGTGTAATACTACGGGAAAACTTAGCCCCAAATACAAGCGCCGCCAGGAATATCATAATAAAAATGACAGTCACCAGCTGTTTGACAAACTGGATCTGCTTAAACATTTGGTCAAAGGGCGTCATGTACAGATACACCCAATCCGTATAGGAAGAATGTGCACGGGCGACAAAATTTCTACCCTGCTCAAACATGGCGATCCCATAAGGCTGAGTCCGCTTCAGTTCCGACTCAATTTCAGATTTGCTGACAGTCGACTCTGTCGGATAGATTACTTCCCGGCCATCTGTAATTAATAGTTGTGAATCCTCTGCCGGATGCTGCATCTGGTCCTGAACAATCCGATCCAGCCGTACACGAATAACGAGGGTGCCCAGCTTCTCCAGCGTGAATGCTCCACCGGTAAAAGACTTTACCTGTCTAACCGACAGTAATCTGGCTTGTTGGTCCCCACCCGTGTACCAGGCATTGGAGCCCGAATATTGCTGTCCCAAAGCAACCAATTCACTCTGCTTTGCTTCCGAGATTCCTTCACGGTTTCCAGCCGCCATAACATTATTATCATTATCGATAAAGATCATGGAATAGACGTATTTCTCTGAACCTGCATAGGCCACCAATCTGTTGGTGATTTTTTTGCGCAGGCCATTTTGCTCATATCCCGTTTCAGCATTTTCCAACTGGAGAAGGTATTGCTGTAGTGGTTCGTCAGACATGACTTTAAAGGATAGATTGGAAATCTCACGCAGCTGGTTCTCGATGCCCACCGAAGACATATTAAGCACCTGTGAGGATTTCTCATAGATTTGTCGGTCATAAATGTTGAACACGTATCTCAGTACAGATACATAGAATGTGAAGCTGATCAACATCAGAAGTCCGATGAGAAGAATGGTTTTGTGATGAATCGGCAATCTCGTGAAAGCGTTCTTAATTTTTCTCATCCAAAGCGCTCCTTTGGCTGGCGAAGGGTGCTGTCCATTCGAAATGGTTTTCGATCTACTGTAAGTTATTTTCATATTTACACATCCATGGTCAGATGACAAGCCATATTTATGCAACATTTTAGATCAGTATCGAAGGTTTAGCTCCCTTGTGAGGAATGTACGTAGACGCAAAAAAAGCCAGTCTCCTTGAAAAAATCAAGGAAATCTGGCTGTTAGCTATCATTCAATCATACAGACATAGGTGTTACGGGTTCACAAAAACCGTCTTTAATTTGGCTACATACTGCACATCAAAGCCTAGACCTTCAGCTACCATTGCCAGCGGCACATACGTTTTGGACTCGTTGCCCACCTTGTTCAGGAATGCTGGTGTGTCCACGGCAAGGGATGCACCATTCACCTGAACCGCCGTTGCACCAATCTTCACGGCAACCTTCCGGTCTCCGTATGTAATCGTTGCCGTTGAAGTTTTGTTATCCCAGACGGTTGTTGCACCGACTGCATTCACGATATCCTGGATTGCCACAAAGTTTTTGCCATTGCGAATGATGGGTTTGTATGGGGTATTCAGCGTTTTGCCACTAACGATGATGTTCATCGGTTCACCGCTCGCAGGAGCTGTCAGCTTGGTGTAGTCGCCCCAGATCGTTTCTGCGAATACTTTGGCAATCGCTTCATATCCGAACTGATTCGGATGGAAATCGCGGTCCTTAATCATGTGCGTCATCGTGCCTTCTCCGCCAATAAACTCCTTGGCGACATGAGCCACTTTTACATCAATCCCTTTAGCGGAGTATTCAGTCGCAATTCCATCAATGGTCTTCGTAAACCCTTGAGAGGCTTCCATCAGTTTCGCATAAAGCTCCTTACCAGCTACTTCTGGCATGGGTTGGTACTGGTCTGCGATTATGATCTTGGCATTAGGATTAATCTCATGAATATCATTGATAACTGCGCTAACATTGGCTGTATAGGATGATAGCAATTCTTTCACTTTTGCTTCCAGTTCCGCATCACTCAGCTTATCTGCCGTACCGAGCAGCTCGGATACATCGTTTCCTCCGATTGTAATAGCAACGAGATTCGCTCCAGCTACACTCTCCTTGATGGCAGCAATATTGGCTCCAACTTGTGCCGCTCTTGGATCAGGAAGACTCGGTTGAATGGCTTCGGAAGTGAGCGCTTTCCCTTCTTTAATCGCATCTGCAAAGTTTTTCAGACCACTGCTCTTCAATCCGGCTATACCATAGTTGTCCACCTGAGTACGTCCATGAAGCAGGCCTTGTTCCTGTAACCGTTCCACATAACCATACGGCAGTTCTTTCAGGTTCGGCTCGTAACCCACGGTAATAGAATCCCCCAAAGTGACGATGCGGAATTCCTTGGTTACTGCTATGGCATCCTTGTTCACAGGCAAAGATGCTGTTGTAGTTCCCGCAGGTAACGTATTGCTATCCGCAGCAAGAGCGGACTGGGCGGTTGATGCCAAAATCAGCATCCCTGCCAGCATACTTGCCGTTAATCCCGCGGCGGTACTTCTCCATATGCGTTTACGCTTCATTCTTAGAACACTCCTTGTCTCGTATCTATACTAAGTAAACAATAATTGCATATTACACTTTCCACTCCGATGACAGAAGTTCGTGTAACTCTATTCTAACATTATTAAAGGGGTGCTGTCGTCTGTACGAAAAAGGAGGCGCTCCCCCCATACACGTAAATAGGCTACCCCGAAGTCGGTTCACCCACCGGTCAACGTCGCCGGACCCTACGCTGACGATCAAAAGGAGCTTCCCGTCATATTCATGACTATTGGAAGCCCCTCGTTTAACACAGATAAAATATCAACCTGTCAAGATTTTTGTTTACTTCGCGTCTCCAGAATCAGAACCATCCGTGTCGATTTCCGGTTTGTTCCCGGCAGAACGCTCTATATAACGATCATAGCGATCGTCCACTTCACGTGCCATATCCCGGTACTTCAACGTTTCTTCAACAATCGGGTCCCGTTCTGTCTGGATGCGCACCTCGTACTTGGGAGGAATGAGCTGGCGTTCACGCTTGTCAGCATCGCCGGACTCCTCCATGTCCCCTTCAGTCAGCATATCACTCAAACGTCGTTCCAGTTCTTTGGATTCATCCATTGTTGTTCGCTCCTTAGATTAAAGTCACAAATGCACTAATCTTACTATTACATCTTCACTTCGTGGACAGAACAGTCTTCACTCACTCCAAGCCGGTTGCCTTTGCTTCCTTCAGCACATCCGTCAGTGCATTATGAATCTTGCCATTGCTGGCCACTATATGACTCACCGAGAGTTGATAAGGCGTTCCGATGGTGTCAGTGACCTTGCCTCCGGATTCCTCCACCAGTAGTGCCCCTGCGGCGATATCCCAGGGCTTCAGACCAACTTCGGTATAAGCGCTGAGGCGCCCCGCTGCAACATACGCCAAATGAAGGGCAGCAGAACCGCCTGCACGCAGACTGCGTACTTGCGGTGCAAGGGCCTGAACAGCGGCCATATTGATCGGCAACGCGTAGGTCGTATCCGCCGGGAAGCCAACCGCGATCAGGCTCTGAGCCAGCTCCTGTTCCCCAGATACAAGCATCCGGTTTCCGTGGACGTAAGCGCCTTTTCCCTTTTCCGCAACAAACATCTCGTCACGGGAAGGATCGTAGATTACTCCCACAATTACCTCACCGTTATGGGCCAAAGCGATGGATACGGAGTAGAACGGAAAACCATGTACAAAGTTCGTCGTTCCGTCCACCGGGTCCACAATCCAGAGAAATTCTTCTTCCTCAGCTTCTTTCAGTGCTTTTGCCGAAGCTTCCGGTCCTGGTTCCACGCCTTCTTCACCCAGAATGGCATGATGGGGAAAATGCGTCAGAATCAGGCGGCGGATCATCTGTTCCGCGCCTTTATCCACTTCAGTAACGAGATCCTGCGGGGAATACTTGGTTCCGGGCTCCCCCACAGTTCCGAGACGGCTCTTGATCCACTCTCCAGCTTTGGAGGCTGCATTAATGGCGACGGCAGTATAGCTTTTGCTTGTCACGACATAAGGTGTTTTTTCCTTCTCATTCAAAGCGTTCACTCTACTTTCTATATCAATCTACGAAAAATTAAAATACTTGTTAAAAGTATACGCCCCGAGGGTCGTAAAGTTTCTCGCTGCCCAGGCCCCTTTTGGCGCTACGGATGAATGATAACCGTCGACTCATCCACCCACTCCACACCCTCTTCGTGATAGAATGCTAGTTTCTGCATCAGTTGAACCAATGCTTCATCCTTGCGCTTCGCCTCAATCATCACATCAAGGGCGGGCGTATCTGCTGCGATATGGCGCAAGAAAGTGAGCAAAGGCTCCACTTCAACACCATCAGCATGACCTCGCAGGTCCTTCTCACTCTTGGGACTGGACACGTGAATTTTGGGCGGCAACGGCTTGTCTGCCGGTGAATCCGCTTGGGCAAGCGGGGATTCCCATGTCTTCAATATCTCAGGCCAGAGATCCCACGGCTGTTCGCCTTCATTGTTCACCCATTGATGATGAATATCCAGCACCATGGGCAGCCCCATACGCTGGCAGACTGCAAGTGTCTCGGGTGCATTGAAGGTCTTATCATCATTTTCGAGCGTCATCCGCTCCTGAATATCCCGATCCAGCTTTAGAAAATTTTCCTCAAAACGCAGCGCTGCACTAGGCTTGTCCCCGTATGCACCACCAATATGTATATTGTTCTTGGCAGTGGCATTCAGCCCCATGGCATCCAGCATACGTACATGATGACGAAGGTCGCGCATGGAATTGCGCAGCACTTCTGCCCGAGGCGTGCTGAGTACCGTAAAATGATCCGGGTGGAACGATACACGCATCTCGTTCTCCTTCACAAAATCACCAATTACAGCAAAATCCTGCTTAAGCGCGGGAAACGGGTCCCAATCACTCAGATCCTCATGAGTAGCCAGCGGAATTAATTTGGAGGAGAAGCGATATACATGAATATGGCTGCCTTTATTGTGTCTGAGCAAACGTAATGTATTATGCAAATTCTCGGCTGCAATCCGTTCCAGCTTGCGAATTGCCGCTTCCCTATCATCAATTTTCTTAAAACTGGACATGGTCATCGTCCGGGAAGGTGAAGCATTCTCCACAAGCACGGACATCGCCACATAGCCAAAACGTACGAGCATGAATTTCTTCCTCTCTATTAGGGCGGAATTCCTTCCCGGCATATGAAGCCGGCAGTCTTCCCTTCACTGTATATAACCAAGTTTTACCCTAAAAGAGTGACCATAATCGTAATTTCGACAAATCCGTCCATTCGTTCCGGTCCACGTGTAACAAACTACGCCTGTGCCTGTTCACCAAAGAACATCTCGTCCGCAAGAGCGGTCTGAATGCGTGATTCTTCCTCGTTCAGTTTACGGATCAATTGCATCTCCACTTCGGTCACTTCCTGACCCTGGAAGTTAATCTCTGCAATGGAGACTACGATTTTTACGATGGCTACCGCCACGTTATCCGGTGTGTAAGCAATGACTTTTTGTCCGGTAGGAAATACGCGGAAGCCTTGTTTGACCATTTTGCCACGGCCGTATTCAAGCAATTCGAACAGCTCTTGTTCATTCTTGAATTTGCACACGGAATTGAATTCGGTCTGAAATCCCATTCATACCCCTCCTTATATTGTCGTCCTCAGGCTACACCTGTACGCCGTTCTCGTAGTTCAGCGCCTGCTTGCGGTTGTAGCGTTCCAAAGCCAGCTCAATCATGCGATCCAGCAGTTCTGCATACGATACGCCCGTCTCACGCCACAAGAGTGGATACATGCTGTAGGGGGTGAAACCAGGCATAGTGTTTACTTCATTAATAAGCAATGCCCCATCCGATTTGCGAATGAAGAAGTCTGCACGGGAGATCCCGTTGCCTTCAATCGCGCGGAATGCCTGCAATGCGGCCTCGCGGATGCGATCTGCGGCTTCCGGGTCTAACGGAGCAGGGATCAGCATCTGAGACTGTCCATCGATGTATTTGGCTGCATAGTCATAATATTCACCGGAGGATACGATTTCTCCTGGTACGGAAGCCATCGGTTCATCATTGCCAAGCACACTAACCTCAACTTCACGCGCCTCCACAAACTCCTCAATGACAACCTTCGTATCATAACGAAGAGCAAACTCCACTGCTGTCTTCAGTTCACCCCGGTTACGCGCTTTCGAGATCCCCACGCTGGAACCGAGATTGGCCGGCTTAATGAAACAAGGATAGCCCAACTGATCCTCCACCTGCAGGATCATTTCATGTTCGGTCTGCTTCCACTGCGTAGCGTTAAAATACGTAAAGGCACATTGGTCGATTCCAGCCTGTGCGAACAGTTTCTTCATGACCACTTTGTCCATACCACCTGCCGAAGCCAGTACACCTGCACCAACATAAGGCATATCTGCCATCTCGAACATTCCTTGAATCGTACCATCCTCACCAAACGTACCGTGCAGCAGCGGGAACATGACGTCCATCGCCTCTTCTCCGCCATATAAACGGCCAAACAGCGCGTTAAGCGCTTCCTGGGTTCCGCCCGCCGCCTGCTCCAGCTTCAAATCTTCAATCTGCGCGAATGGCGCATGCATGACAGATCCTTTTTTCCACGTACCCTGCTTGGAGATATAAAAAGGAACCAATTCATACTTCTCGTAATCAAATGCGTTCGTTACAGCAAACGCCGTTTGCAGCGATACCTCATGCTCGCCTGACTTTCCGCCGTAAACGACGCCTACTGTTAATTTATCCATACTCATGTGTAACCTCCGATTATCTGTGCAATGATGCTGTCATGCCTGCATGTTCAGCACCACTTTTATTCTGTTATCTAGACTTATTTTACACGGAACCTGATGTCCACGTCACCGAATCCCGTAAAATCTTTGACCATCAAAATTCATCTGCAATATGAAAAAGCCGATACACCGTCCGCTCGTTCCAGGCGTAAGAATCCCGGTAATCCCAGAAACGGTGGCGGCTGCTGACTGTATGTGCATTCACAAGCGGCATTCCCCCCGCATCAAAAGCGGTCACAACAGTACTGTGTTGAAACCTGCCATCCCCATCCCAGTCGTAGAGAATGACATCTCCAAGCATCAGCTGCTCGGGACGCTCCACTTCGGTTGCTGACAACCCCCAGCTGCTGCCGGATAAATAGCGCTCCAGGCTATTGGAGACCGCCCAACTGTAGCTCCACATTTCGGCGCCATTCACATAGCCTTTGTACCACCATCCTGCTTCTCTTTTACCAGTATAGTGGATGGGTGCTCCCCCTGCAAAGAGACATTGGGACACATAGTTGGTGCAGTCCACATCGAATTCCTCAAAGGCCGGATTACCCGCATTCCACCACCGATCCGCGTAGGCCACAGCAAGATCCCTGCGATACAGCTGCTGCTTTGATCTCCTACCCTGTCCCAGCACTTCCCGGTTAAGCAGCGGCCGGTTCATCGCCTGTACAAAATCAGCTTGTTGAAAAGGACGACCCTCGCCTACCGGACGACGCTCCGGCACCTCACGTTCCACCCGTGCAATGGTCCAAACCCCGCCTTGCCTAAGAAAGGTCAGGCGTTCCCGCTCAATCCGGTCTTCCCGATGGGTCAAACCGTTCTTCTCATAGAACAGCCTGCTGTACAATTGAACGTCCACCACCGATTCATCTGCCCCATCCATCAGTGTCCGCACAAGCTTGGCGCTGGTCTCACTGCGAAGAGGCACGGCCCGCCGCTTGCGATACCATTGGTCCAGTCTGGCCATCCGCTCTCCCCGTTCCAGCACAAATTCCGGATCGGTGACAATCCGTTCGCTTGTCTGTGGACGGTAGTCGATCTCACAGCGATTATACTGGTTCACGTAGGTATATAAGGCACTCTTCCATTCGCGTTCCAAGCCTGTGTCCCCCTTTGGCATGAGTTCTGTCCGGAATGATCCATTGCATGAAAACTCTTTTTTATTTATATGAGAGAATTTCGGTTGTATGTGTCTGGTTCTGTTTTGAAGCCTTAATATCGGGGATAATGCGTACGGAAGAGATTGCGTCCATACCCTTTACTTGAGAACGCATTCAAAGTCTAATTCGCTTGGCTGGACAGGCAAAAAGCCCTTTACGTACGGCGTTGAAAACGGTATACTTAAAACTAAAGTTACGATTATGAAATTACGTTTCACCTGATGAAACCAGTGAACAAGGACACGGAACGATGAAGGCCTGTTCTTCACCTATATGGACGTTTTCTTCATCTCACCGACACATTTTAAGGAGGTACATGTATGTCAGCCAAGAATCATTTCTCCGCGGCCCGCAGTCTTGAGGTCGGAGGCAAGTCTTATCGCTACTACAGTTTAGATGCTCTTCAGGAAGGCGGCTACGGCGACCTTTCCAAGCTTCCTTTCTCCATTAAAGTGCTGCTCGAAGCAGCTATTCGTCAATTTGACGGACGTGCAATTACCGAAGAACATGTTAAACAACTGACCGGCTGGGCAGAAGGCCGTGACAATAACAAAGAAATTCCATTTATCCCTGCACGTATCGTTCTGCAAGATTTCACCGGTGTACCGGTTGTCGTTGACCTTGCAGCAATGCGTGATACCGTGAAAAAAGCAGGCGGCGATCCAAAACAAATCAACCCACTCGTTCCCGTCGATCTCGTTATCGACCACTCCGTTATGGTTGATGCGTTCGGAACGAACGATGCACTCGACTACAACATCAAGGTTGAGTTCGAGCGTAATGAAGAGCGTTACCGTTTCTTGCGCTGGGCGCAAACGGCATTCAACAACTTCCGTGCAGTTCCACCATCCACAGGGATCGTTCACCAGGTTAACCTGGAGTACCTGGCTTCCGTGGCTGCAACCAAAACCATTGACGGCGAAACCGTTGTATTCCCGGATTCCCTCGTAGGAACGGACTCCCACACCACCATGATCAACGGACTCGGCGTTGTTGGTTGGGGGGTTGGCGGGATCGAGGCTGAAGCAGGCATGCTGGGCCAACCGCTTTATTTTGTAACACCGGACGTTATCGGTTTCAAATTAACAGGCAGCCTGAGCGAAGGCGCAACTGCAACGGATCTAGCACTCACTGTTACCCAAATGCTTCGTAAGAAAGGCGTTGTCGGTAAATTCGTCGAGTTCTACGGACCGGGTCTTAGCAACATCAGTCTGGCTGACCGTGCAACGGTTGCCAACATGGCACCAGAATACGGCGCAACAATCGGTTTCTTCCCTGTAGATAGCGAAACACTGAACTATATGCGTAATACGGGTCGTACCGACGAACAGGTGGATCTGGTTGAAGCTTATTACAAAGCTCAGAACATGTTCCGTACTGCTGATACGGTTGACCCTGAGTTTACAGATGTGATTGAACTTGACCTGGCATCTGTTGTACCAAGTCTCGCGGGACCTAAACGTCCACAGGATCGCATCGAGCTGACTCAAATGAAAGAAGGCTTCAATAGTATTATCCGCACGCCGATCGACAAAGGCGGCTATGGACTGAGCGACGAGAAAATCGCTGAGAAAGTGCCTGTAAAACACCCAGACGGTTCCACTAGCGAACTGTCTGCTGGTGCTGTCGTTATCGCGGCAATCACAAGCTGCACCAACACTTCGAACCCAAGTGTAATGGTTGGAGCGGGTCTGCTTGCGAAAAAAGCCGTTGAACGTGGTCTGACCAAGCCTGGCTACGTGAAAAGCAGCTTGACTCCAGGTTCCCTCGTAGTTACCGAGTATCTGGAAAAAGCAGGACTGATTGAATATCTCGACAAACTCGGATTCAACGTGGCCGGCTACGGTTGCGCAACTTGCATCGGTAACTCTGGCCCACTGCCAGACGAAGTAAGCGAAGCAATCGCTGAGAACGACATGACGGTAGCGGCTGTATTGTCCGGTAACCGTAACTTTGAAGGTCGTGTGCACGCTCAGGTCAAAGCCAACTACTTGGCTTCACCGCCACTCGTTGTGGCGTATGCTCTGGCGGGTACCGTTAATATTGATTTTGCAACCGATCCAATCGGCTATGATACCAACAACGAGCCTGTATTCCTGAAAGACCTCTGGCCTAGCTCCGAGGAAATCAAGGATACCATCGCTAGCTCGCTGAACGCACAGATGTTCCGCAACAAATACGAGAACGTATTTACAGCTAACGAGCGCTGGAATACGATTCCTGTACCGGAAGGCGAATTGTATGAGTGGGATCCTAACTCCACATACATTCAGAATCCACCATTCTTCCAGGAGCTTGGCGACAAGTTGACGGATATCGCAGATATTCGTTCCGCACGTGTCATGGCATTGCTTGCTGATTCCGTAACAACGGATCACATCTCGCCAGCGGGTAATATCGCACCATCCAGTCCGGCTGGACTGTACCTGAAAGAACATGGCGTAGAACGCAAAGACTTCAACTCTTACGGCTCCCGTCGTGGTAACCATGAAGTCATGATGCGTGGTACGTTCGCCAACATTCGTATTCGTAACCAAGTGGCTCCAGGTACCGAGGGTGGTATTACGAAATACCTGCCAACGGACGAAGAAATGTCTATCTACGATGCTTCCATGAAGTATCAGGACGAAGGACAGAACCTGATCGTTATCGCAGGTAAAGAGTATGGTACAGGAAGCTCCCGTGACTGGGCGGCAAAAGGAACATTCCTGCTCGGCGTCAAAGCCGTTATCGCAGAAAGCTTCGAGCGTATTCACCGCAGTAACCTGGTGGGCATGGGCGTAATGCCATTGCAATTCCAGGAAGGTCATGGCTGGTCCAGCCTCGGTCTGAACGGTCGTGAAACGTATGACATCACAGGTCTGAGCAATGATGTGAAACCAGGCCAAGAGCTGACGGTTACCGTAACCCGTGAGGACGGCACCAAGTTCGACTTCCCTGTCATCGCTCGTCTGGACAGCATGGTGGACGTGGACTACTACCATAACGGTGGTATCCTGCAAACCGTATTGCGTCAAATGATGAAAAAATCTTAATTGCCTTTATATTTAATGCAATTAAGTTATACAGAAAAGCTCCTCGTCACGTGCACTCTGCACGGTGATGGGGAGCTTTTTTTATAGAATGAATAGGGGCATGCTTAATGATGTTTATGCCAACTTGCCTTTAATGTCCAATGTAATGTGAAGCTTGATCCAGCGATTGCGTGTACGCCCCCTCCTTACACGCGACTCTGATTGGAATTATACTCTTCTCTCGCGGTGCCAGGCGCTCCACCTACGATTATCCGTTTCAGACCGATAAGCATCGTATACAGGACATAACCAATCACCCCACCAAAGGTATTCAGCATAAGATCATCCACGTCGAATATGCCCATGCCCGTCAATAGCTGTGTCACTTCAAAAGCAAAACTTAAGAGCAAGGAAAGTACAAGTACCTTTGCCCCTGACAACAGCTTGTTACCCATCAGCACTGGAATGAAGATACCCAGCGGGATAAAGGCCATGATATTACCGAGCAGATGAATTGCGGTTCCGGGACGATGTAACGACAGGCTATGCCAGTCTCTTGAAATTTCCTGAAATGGCGTCAGGTTAACGGTACGCGTATGAATCAGATCCGGCTGTTGCGCGAACGTCATAAGTTGAACTCTAACGACGTTCCAATCCATCGTATGTCCCTTGAAAAGAATCAGCTTGGTCAACAGATACAGATAGATGATGAATGCCGCCATCCAAATGATTTTCATATTGAACTCTTTAGGTTTCATAATGAACCTCCGTGTATATCTTGTTGTTTGTTTATTCCTCTACTGTCACGACAACTCCGTTCATGTTGTCTCCCGATATCTCATATTGACCGTGTTCAGGTACGTTAATGCTCTTCTCTTTGGATGCATCGTAATAGCGCACATGATAGTGCTTGTCCCCGACTTCAGCGGAAATGCTCTTTTTCTGTTGCAGCAGCTCCAAATACTGCTCCAGCACCAGGTTATTATGATACATGATGGCACTGTGAGGCAGTCCCACATACCTAAAATGCCAAGGTTCGTATTGAATGCCGGTGATGTGCACTTTATCCTTCGGGTAACGTAAAATGAATCCGTATTTCCATGCATTCTTCTCCAGCCAAGCTCCTTCTGGCGCTTCACTCATGGCAGCCAGGGTAGAGCCGATATCCATGGACAAGCCCAGATTATGTTCACTGTGACCCGCAGGAAGCGCATAGTCCGAACCCTTTTCCTCGTAAAGCTGCTCCTGTTTCGTAAAGTCTCGATAACCACTGCTGATGAGGAAGTAACGCACGTCATCTTTCGCTGCAGCTTCAATCATCTTCTCGAACGCTTGCGCTACGTACTTTGACAACATGATATTGTGATCCAGCAAGCCGTATCCACGAACCAGATCTTGTTGTTCAGCCAAATTCACAATGTCCGTTCTAATACCCTCCGCATGAACAGGATACTCCGAATTGACGAGCAGTAAATTCCCTTTATGTACTTGATTCTTCATATCCACGTTAATGGTTTTGGTATATCCCGCCCGATTTTCAGCCGTATTCTGAATTTGCAGATTCGCTTCTTCCTTCTGCTCAAACAATGCAGGTGACTTGGAAAAAATATATCCCAGTACAATGATACATATCAAAAATCCCCACTTCTTCATCCCTTGTTCCTCCTTTACCTCGTATTATCAAGGATAGAGAAAACTAGTTAAAAAAAAGCAGGGCAATTCTAAAGTTTTTCTTAAATTTGGCATGTAAATTCATTCTATTGCAGGTAACCGAACTTCAAATACGGTCCGTACGACATCACTCTGGGCCGAAATGGTCCCATCATGCTGCTCCACAATGTTTTTGGCGATAAAAAGTCCTAGACCTGTTCCACCTTCCTGAGGTGTCCGCGCCCGATCTCCGGTATAGTACATATCGAAAATATGAGGCAGATCATCTGGATGAATATGTCCCCCATAGTTCATGATCTGAATGATAACCTGTCCTGCATCACGATGCCCATGAATATCCACATAAAGACCATCTGTACCGTGACGTGCCGCATTGATTAACAGGTTCTCAAACACGCGTGCAAGCACCTCACCATCGCCGGAGATGGTTAATTCGGAATCGATATGCAGTCGGGTGACCAGGTGGTTCTTTTCAAAAACGGGGTACAGCTCTTCGTTCATCTGCCTCAGCAGCTCACTAAGATCAAGTCTCTTTTTCTCGATCGGCAACATGCCATAGTTCATTCGTGTAATCTCAAACAAATCATCAATAAGTTTCTCTAGACGCTGAGATTTGGTAAAAGCAATCGCTGTAAAGTGTCTGACCTGCTCTTCCGTCAGCTGATCATCCTTCATCAACAGATCCAGATAACCCAATACTGACGTTAGGGGCGTACGTAAATCATGCGCCAGGTTTACTACCAGCTGGTCCCTGCTGCTCTCCGCAAAATCTCCCCGTTCTACCGCTTCCTTCAGCTTCAGATTTGCCAGATTTATATCCTCTGCAATCGCGCCCAGCTCGTCCTTCGTCGAAATCTGAACACGGTGCTGGAAATCTCCACTCGCGAGTTGCCGGATACCAGTAGAGATATCTTTGAAATAGGTAACATATGGCTTCGTAAACCAGAAGAAAAACAGTATAGCAAGCGGAATGAACAGGATAAGGAAAAAGTAAATATCCCCTATGCTTTTCATAAAGTGACGATATTCAGCTAACTGATCCTCCGCACGCACTCCGGTGTAATAGTATTGCATCAGTTTATATACCCCAAAGGTAATCGCGCCAGATGCCAGCATGCTTAGACCAAGTAACAGAATCATGGTTGTTCGAAAACTTCTGCGTTTATTCATTGAATGTGTACCCCACACCCCAGATCGTTTTGATAAACTTGTTCTTGTCTACATCTTCCCCCAGCTTCTTGCGCAGGGTTCGAATATGAACCATCACGGTATTGCCGCTCTCATAATAAGCCTCACCCCACACTTGTTCAAAGATGCTCTCTGCACTGAACACCTGTTTGGGATGATTTGCGAGCAAATACAGAATGTCAAACTCCTTGGGTGTTAATTCTATGGGCTTGCCATAAAGGGTGACGCTATGCTGATCTGGCGAGATAATAAGGCCGCCTTTCTCCAGAATGGAGCGCTGGATCGGTACAGACTGGCTGAATTGAAGTGAACGGCGCAGCTGGGAATTGACCCGGGCGACCAGTTCCATCGGGTTAAATGGCTTGGTCATGTAATCGTCTGCGCCCATCACGAGCCCAGTGATTTTATCCATATCCGAGGTTTTGGCGCTTAGAAAAATAATAGGCAGGTGATACTGCTCTCGAATTTTGCGGGTTACCTCATATCCATCCATACCAGGCATCATAATATCCAAAATAGCCAAATCGATCGTTTGTGTCTGAACGGCTTGAACCGCCGCTTTCCCATCGAATGCCTTGATGATGTGATATCCTTCTTTTTGCAAGTGCAATGCAACCAGATCAGCGATCTCAACTTCATCATCTGCGATCAAAATCGTAATACGTTTCATTGCTTATTCCACTCCTATATGTGATGCTCAACAATATAACATATCTGAATCCAACTTATAAATGATTGAAGGGAATCCAATATATGAAACTGGATCGTTTATTAGCCATTGTTGTGCTGTTGATCAATCGTGGCCGGGTGCAGGCCAAGGATTTGGCGGATACGTTTGAGGTGTCCATTCGTACCATCTACCGAGATATAGACACGCTGGGTCAGGCGGGTATCCCTGTCGTCACCTATCAAGGTGCAAGCGGTGGTATTGGCCTTGCAGAAGGTTACCGGCTTGACCGAAATGTGCTGACCGACAAAGATCTGGCCTCCATTGTCACTGCGCTGCGGAGTGTCTCCACCTCCCATACGAATGTGGCACGAGACCTGTTGATGGAGAAACTCAGCAGTATCGTGCCTGAAGCCAAAAATGAAGATTTCCAGGCCAATACCAGCCGCTTTATTGTAGATTATTCGATGTGGACGCATCCCGAAGCGCTGCAAATCAAGCTCCAGCTCATTGAACAGGGCATGGATCAACTGCGGCCCATTACATTTACCTATTGCAGTGCCGAAGGTACCCAGACCCATAGAACGACCGATCCGCATACCCTTGTGCTCAAAAAGCATTCCTGGTACCTCTATGCGTTCTGTCACGAACGCAACGAGTTCCGTATGTTCAAGCTGGTCCGCATGCGAGACGTCGCCCTTGCCCAAGGAAACTTCGAACGCAAGCCGATTAACCTGCAGGACAGACCCTGGCAGCAGGATTGGGCAACCCCGGATAACAAGGTGCCTCTGACCCTCAGATTCCATGCGCGTATCCGTCACATCGCAGTGGAATGGTTTGGCATAGAGAGCGTCATCCCGGATGATGAGGGCTATTATATCAGCCAGGTCGCATTTCCGGAGGACAACTGGCTGTACGGGTTCATTCTTGGATTTGGCGCAGATGTCGAAGTGCTGGAGCCACTGCATATTCGAGAAGAAATTCGTAGAATTGCCGAACAAATTGTGCAAAATTATAATGCCCCGCCTCGAACCTGACAGACAGGTGTCCAGTTCCTCCCGTTATACTTCTATTATATTCAAGCTGTACATAACGAGGAGGAATTAATTATGAACGTCACCGTATGCCAGAGCTGTGGAATGCCACTCACTACCCCTGCCCAATTCGGAACAGAAACGGATGGTACTACAACCCGCGAATACTGTATCTATTGTTATAAAGAAGGCAAGTTTGAGCAGCCCGATATTACACTGGAGGGCATGATTGAAATGTGCACCGCCATCCTGAATCAGGAAGGTATGGACGAGGAATCAGCAAGGTCAATGCTGCGCAACCAACTTCCTTTTTTGAAAAGATGGAATGCTTCCGGCTCTGAACGGAACGTGGCATTTTCAGCAGAACATTCGGATGAGTCCAATGACCTTGATCAAGTAACGCCCGACAATACGCTCTCCACAGAGCCCATTCGGTATGTCACACTGCCAGGAAAACGCCTTGCGGGTGTGTCCTCCAGAACAACCAACGCCATTGAGATTAGTGGCAAAGGCTGCATTCAGGGTCTCTGGAACAGCTACTTCGCTTCAGATCACCAGCCTGCCCCTGAAGCGGCCCGCTATGGCTGTTACGCTGACTATACGGATGGCATACATGGAGAATACACCATACTGGTGGGACATGAAGTCGGCCCGGATGAATCGTTGCCTGAGGGAGTGAATTCCGTTGAGCTGCCACCTGCAACATATGCGGTGTTCACCTCCAGAAAGGGTCCGATGGCCGAAGTCGTGGGTGAAGCATGGGGTGCGGTGTGGGCCTGGAACAAACAGGGGGAACGCACGTTTACCGGAGATTTCGAATTGTATGATGAGCGAAGTCTCGATCCTGAGAACGTACAAGTGGACCTGTATATTGCTGTTCGCCGCGAAAAATAAGAAGAAAAGTGATCATGATCATTTGTTAATCCGAATTGGACTGTTTATATCTGTATCTCAGCAATGAAATTCCGCTCATGGATTTATGCAAAATGCTGTTAGGCTGCCAGGTTTCCTGGCGGCTTTTTTGGCACTTCCCTTTTGTCTATCCGTCGAAAATTGCCCTAATATGCACCCGACAACCGACCATGGTACCAAGTTAGCTAGCTTATGTCGTACCTATACAACCAGACTATATGTCTTAATTTCGACACAATTGGCAATCCCAAAACTGGGTCTATTCACTTAACAATCGCTTCTATCCTCCCATACAAAACCTCACATATTCGGTCCTTTCCTCCTGAATTTCTTTAAAAACGTTTACATCTCCTCAATACGGGGTAAAATCACTACAACCCAATTGGAATTACACCTTAAGTTGCCTGTTTCGTCTAACAAGTCACATATACCTATTTGCGTAACAGAGACGATAACCTGTTGGAATACATAAGCTATTTAATAATCAGATATGCATATTCGAAAATGCATTAAAGGAGGAACCAAGATGATCCGCATGCCTATTCAGCAAATGATCCCGTACCACCACCAATATCCGCGCAACACGGCGACCGTTGCTCCCAAAAAGGAGAATGAGAACAATCAAGGTCTATCCTTTCATGAAATTTTGCAGCAAAAAATGGCTAAAAAGAACGCCTCCCCTTCTTTGCGATAAATGAAATGATGAGCGAATTGAGCATTGCTTGCATGGCTGCACCGTTCTCTGCGAAGTTGTGGATGAACGGTTATTCGCGTTTTCGCTTTAATTTGTTGTTACATCAGCATTTTACATATGTACAGTCTATGGTCACATCCCTATAATGGGTTAAATATCTACGGCAGTTTAGTGAGACAACATCCATTTCAGGGGGCAAATATGATGATGACTATCGGCTGTTTTCACGCTCACTATTCCAACATTGCACTGATTGAAGAAGTACTCGCTCCTTATGAGGTTGAACTTGTACATTATGTCGATCCGGGTCTGGACCGCCTCAAACATGATGCTGATTTCACCGGGGCAGTTACGCGTGCGAAAGTATCACAGACGCTGCAATGGATCGCACACTGTCATGCAGATGCCATCCTCGTCACCTGTACCCTGTTTGCAGCCGCACTTGAGCAGGAGGCACAGCATGTTCCCGTCGCAGTGGTTGGTATTGATGATCCATTACTTCAGGAAATGAAACGAGTACCGGGGAGATACATATTGGCGTTTACCAACCCTGCGACGATTGAAGGAACGATGGTACGGGTGAATCAGGCTTTGCGGCAGGATGATGAGAATGGACAGCGAAACGGGATTGCAACTGTAGAAGCTGAAGCGGTATTGATCCCGGGTACATTCGAGTTAATTATGCGAGGCGATAAGGAAGGTTATCTTGCCGCGGTGAGTGCTGGATTGCAGCAGATTGCTGAGCAGTCCCCGGGAAGCACGGTAGTAGCGGCTCAGCTGTCCATGGCTCCCGCAGCGGCACGAGTTACAGCAGATACCGGCATGTTGATCTTTAGCCCGCTGGCATCGCTCTCGGCTTATTTGGAGAAGAAGTTGAGCTTGGCCCACCGTTAAGTGTTGAGCTCATGAAGCAAAATAAAAAGACTCTCGAATGAGAGTCTTTCGAATGGTATAATCATTTTGTACAGCCAATTTGTGGTGGGAAATAGATTGCCTCCAGTGGGAGGTGATTCTATGAACTTCTCTTTCAACGACGTAATCGTGTTCGCAATGTTAGTTATTGCGCTCCTCACATACATCGACCGTAAAAAGAAGTGACCCGCCACAGGTTGACGGCCTGACGGGTCACTTCGTCTAACTATGCTGCACTTGGAGGAATACCCACCGCAAATGCTGTGCAGGAGTAGCCATTGGCCTGGCTACTCTTATTTGTTTTTACTTATACTCATTTTATTAAACATCTATGAGACAATCAACCTATAAGTGATAAAAATATGTTGTGTCGTACTTCTTGTCCTCTAAGATTAAGTGTGCACACCACATACCGGGTTAAAGCCGCTCTTCTCCACGATCACGGAGAGGAACGGCTTTTCACCATATCAGGCTGCCCAGATTGCGTTGTAACAACGCTTAGGAGCGTGTTCGGTATTCCTCAGCCTTTTCCTGCATGCCAGCAGCCAGGGCCTCATTCTCGGACAATCCTTTGTCCGCGGCAAAAGCACGAATATCCTGCGTAATCCGCATGCTGCAAAATTTCGGCCCGCACATGGAGCAGAAATGGGCTTCCTTGGCCCCTTCGGCCGGCAACGTCTCATCATGGTAGGATAGCGCACGTTCCGGGTCCAGCGACAGGTTGAACTGATCCCGCCAGCGGAACTCGAATCGTGCTTTGGATAGCGCATCGTCCCGCCGCTGGGCACGCGGGTGACCTTTCGCCAGATCGGCAGCATGTGCAGCAATCTTGTAGGCGATAACCCCTTCCCGCACGTCATCCTTATTGGGCAGGCCCAGATGTTCTTTTGGTGTAACATAACAGAGCATCGACGTACCGAACCAACCGATCATCGCTGCCCCGATCGCCGAGGTAATATGGTCATATCCCGGTGCAATATCGGTCGTCAGCGGTCCCAAAGTATAGAACGGCGCTTCCTTGCAAATCTCCATTTGCAGATCGACATTCTCCTTGATCTTGTGCATCGGCACATGTCCCGGACCTTCGATCATCACCTGCACATCATGCTTCCAGGCGATTTGTGTCAGTTCACCAAGCGTAGCCAGTTCCGCCATCTGGGCTTCGTCATTGGCATCGTAGATGCTTCCTGGGCGCAGCCCGTCCCCGAGAGAGAACGCCACGTCATACCTTTTCATAATCTCGCAGATTTCTTCAAAATGGGTATACAGAAAATTCTCCTGATGATGCGCAAGGCACCATGCTGCCATAATGGACCCGCCCCGTGACACAATGCCCGTCATGCGTTTGGCGGTCATCGGGATATAACGCAGCAGCACGCCTGCATGGATCGTAAAGTAATCCACGCCCTGCTCTGCCTGCTCAATGAGCGTGTCACGATACAACTCCCAGGTCAGTGCTTCGGCTTCACCATTGACCTTCTCCAGCGCCTGATAGAGCGGCACCGTTCCGATCGGTACCGGAGAATTACGGATGATCCATTCCCGAGTCGTATGAATGTCCTTGCCTGTGGAAAGATCCATCACCGTATCCGACCCCCAGCGTACCGCCCAGGTCATCTTCTCCACCTCTTCCTCGATAGAGGATGATACGGCAGAGTTTCCGATGTTCGCATTAATCTTCACATGAAAATGACGCCCGATCAGCATCGGCTCGCTCTCCGGGTGATTGATGTTCGACGGAAGGATCGCCCTGCCACTCGCCAGCTCCTGTCGCACAAACTCCGGCTCCACGCCTTCACGAATGGCGGCGAACTCCATTTCCGGTGTGATGATTCCCTTTCGTGCATAATGCATCTGGGTCACGCTGCGCCCAGCTATTCCTCGCAAGGGTTGACCACGCAACCCTGGATACTCCTCGGCTCCAGCTCGCTTCCCTCCTGGCTTCAGACCGTTATCTTCCGGCTTTACCGTCCGTCCCCGGTAAGCTTCAACATCTTCACGCTCCGTAATCCATCGCGTACGCAGCGCTGGCAGACCTGCCCGGATATCGGCATGAAATCCGGGATCGGTCATCGGCCCGCTCGTATCGTAGACACGCAGCCGTTCGTTATGCTCCACTCCTTGGGGAGTATTCGTGTCATGAAGGGCAATTTCACGCTCCGGTACAGCAATGTCCGGTCGAGAGCCATAAATGTAAACTTTGCGGCTGCCCGGGAAGGGCTGAACCCGTCCGGTCGCCCCTTTTTCTTTTGCCAACTGCTGATCCTGCTCGTCCTGTCCCATCGTTCTGTTCCCTTTACTCATCGCTCTTGTCTCCTTCTCATTGGTGATCGTCTGGATTGAAATGCTTGCGCACTTGTCCTAATCATCCACAACATAGATAAAGAAAGAGCGACCATACGACATAAAGCAGGGACATCACATTTAGTAATACGCAGGCAGTCAATGCAAATGAACTCTATCCCAGAAGCTTGGCAGATGCTCCCGGGTACTTTGCCCAAAAGCAGTTCTGGCAGCGTCTTCCGCCTGTTTACTGTATAAAAAAAGCCGGTTCCCAAGGGAACCGGCTTATGTCCATCACCAATAACGCACCTTATAAAGGCTCCATAGCGGAGCCCCATCCATAGGTCACATCATGTGGTGTTCGTGGTCGTATCGCCGATTACTTCCCTACGCTGGTATGATCCAGATCAGGTGCAAAGGGTCCGGAATCTCATGCGATTCCGTCTCAGTCCGGACAATTCGGACTCCCCCAGTAACGTTAACAAGTTGCAGCATTTAAGCCGCAAATGCATATTCAATTATGCAGGCCCCGTTGGGCCGTCCATTACAGAGTAGCGCAACCGAATCATAAAAACAACCTTTATATTCAGAAAATAAAATCAGGATAACATAAGCCCCATCTGTGTAGCTGCTTCCTTCAGCACAGGAGCATATTCATGCAACGTTTCCTGCGAGAGACGACTAACAGGCCCGGATACCGACAAGGCAGCAGCGATGTTTCCTTTCCGATCCAGGATGGGGACAGATACCGCCGCAGCTCCCGGTTCACGTTCCTCATAACTTGTTGCGTAGCCATATTCCAGAATGTCTTTCATCTGTGCCAAATATACTTTGGGATCGATAAATACCGGCCATTCCGGTCCATTCATCAGATCTTCACGGTCTTCCTCGGTGGCAAAAGCCATCAGCACTTTGCTGGACGCTCCCACAGATAGCGGAAGTCTGACTCCCACCGGAGCCACCCGGCGAATCGCCTGATCACTCTGCACGGCTTGAATCCGAATCCGCTCACTGCCATCACGCAGATATAAGCTTACGGTTTCGCCCAGTCGATCCCTCAGCCGCTCCATTGCAGGAAGAAGCAGAATGGCAGGATCATCGCTGCGAGACATATGCGCAGACAGCTCCCAGATGCGTATGCCGAGTCGATACTTCTCGGTGGCTGCATCCCGGATCACGAACCCTTTCTCCTCCAAAGTAGCCATCAGACGATGGACTGTACTTTTGTGCAGACCGATCTGAGTGGCAATTTCCGTGAGTCCCAGATCACTGCGCGTTGTAAAACACAATAATATATCCAGCGCCCGTTCTACAGCCCGGACGGTTAACTTTCGGTCTTCCATGGCATATTGCCCTCCTCATGTTTCATCACATGAAACTTGGTTACATAAATTATATGAGAAACGGTCTCATCTGTAAACTAAAAAGCGCCAATTGGAAGAGAGATAATTGTAAATATTTTCTTTTTATAAATCAAAATCCCCTGCTATTTGCACCCTAAGGAAATGTTAACCATATATCTTCAGAACTATATAACAATTGCGTAACAAATGGCTCCAATCAATTGACTTTGACTATATTGGAACATACGATAAAGATATACTAAATTAAGATTTTGCTTCATACGTAGTCAGAAAAATCATTTATCCGCTCTGTTCGTCTCGTTGTTATCTTCATTTGATTTTTAAAGGAGGGGCAATCATGTATCCGACATCCCAGAGCGAAGCCCCGCTGCAAACGAAAGTGTCAGATCTGCCTTCTTCGTTATCACCGAGGTTGATCCGGTTCAAACATATTGTCGTGGCGCTGCTGCTCTCCGTTGTATTTTTTCTGCTCTTTTGTTTTATTGCACTACACGGTTATATTGCTTGGGTATTATCCAATCCAACGGTAGCGCCTGTCTTCTCCAATCCCATGCAGGCCAAGAACATGAAGTATCAAGACATCACGTTTCCGGCAGCAGACGGCAGTCGAACGATGCAGGGTTGGTATATTCCGGCTGACGATAATGCAAACAAAACCATCATATTCAGCCATGGATATGGTGCGAATCGTGAAGAAACCTGGGTACCGATGTATGACCTGGCCCATTATGCTCACCAACTCGGCTTCAATGTGGTGATGTTCGATTACGGTTTCGCTTCCCAGGTGAACAAAGCTGTCGCCACAGGCGGCAAAGCCGAATCCCAGCAGCTGCTTGGCGCAATCCAGTTTGCGAAGCAGCGCGGAGCTCAGGAGCTTGTTGTATGGGGCTTCTCCATGGGTGCAGGTACAGCCCTCCAGACTGGGCTGATTACCAAAGATGTGGATGCGATGATTCTGGACAGCACGTTCCTGCTTGAGCCGGATACACTGTACCATAACATCCATAATCAGATTGATCTGCCGCGTCAGCCTACGCTGCAGATTATGAATCTGCTGTTCCCCATTCTGAACGGGACCGGATTGCAGCAGATTCCGTATCAGGAAGTGAAAAAGGACGATTATCCGTTCCCTATTTTCTTCATCCATGGTACCGAGGATGAGAAAGCTCCTTACCCGATTGCAGAGCTGCTCGCTGCCAACCAGACCAATCCGTATTCCGATGAATGGATTGTGGATGGTGCGCATCATGAGCTGATCTTCCGGGAGCATCCGAAGGAATACCTGCGTCGTGTCTCCACATTCCTGAGTCATGTAACGAAGACGAGCAGCGATGATGTGGAAAATACCAATGCCGGAGAATCGTGAAGATCCGGTAATTCAAGAGCCCCTATAACGGGGCTCTTTTTTTTGTACACATAGGACAACATGACTGGAGAATATACTTTTGGGACGTAATTAAAGACAGCTCTAGCTTGTGTATTACAAAATTGAGGGAACCGGGGGGGCCAATTTTATTTCTGCTGCTGGATCTAGATTTGAATTCATTTGAAACGGAGGTTTACCACTTATGAATTGGTATGGATATGGACATCTGCTGCCTCTAAGGGTACTTGAAGAAGTTCGTTTCTGGAAAGAGCAAGAAAAGGAACATACGATTGTCATCCGTGCATTGATTCCTGATCTTGAACCCTCATATGTCCAATGGCTTGCGGAATGGGAAGCCATCTTTGAGAACAGCGAGAGTGTCGCGAATCAGTTGTTGAAGCAAATACTGCCGGGAACCCAGCCTCCTGCCCCCTACATCATCCGCTGTATTGAACAGCTCGTGGCTGAAGCCTGCGCACAATCGCGAGAGTTCATTAGACAGCTATATGTCCTGCTGGAGCAAAGCACTGCTGTTCAGTCTGTCCCGCTTGCCAAAATGGTTATTCTGCATTTCATTCGCGAATCCGAGTATTTCCTGGGGGTACTTGAAACGCTGAAACAACATGGAGCTATGCGAGATTCGGTGTCTGATTCAACTTTTTCACTGGAACATATTCTTCAAACCTCGGGGCAACCGGCTGATTCCAACGTACACATTGCCTCAACGTCCGTATCTGGACAGTCCAATCGTGAAGCTGTAGAAAATCCGTCTTCGGCTGCGGGAACAGCCAACACCCCCCATCCATCCGTACAGGCGCAGGCTTCAGCTGCTGTTCAGTCTCCCAATACAAACGAAGAGGGCACACCCAACGCTAACGCAGCGGTGGTCAGGGAGAAACCTGTGCCTATTGGCGGACACACACTGCCTCCCCTACCTTATGCCTACAATGCGCTGGAGCCGCATATTGACGAGATGACCATGCGCATCCATCACGACAAGCACCATCAATCCTACGTCGATGGACTAAACACCGCAGAGAAAAAGCTGGCAGAATCGCGTAAAAAGAACAATTTCGAACTCATCAAACATTGGGAACGTGAACTCGCGTTTAATGGTGCAGGCCATTACCTGCATACGATCTTCTGGACGATCATGAATCCCAAAGGTGGAGGTAAGCCTTCCGGCATGCTCGCAGAACAGATCAAGCGAGATTTCGGCAGCTATGAGGCGTTCAAAAATCAATTCACCGAGGCTGCCAACAAGGTGGAGGGCAGCGGCTGGGCCATGCTGGTCTGGAGCCCACGGGCGCACAGATTGGAAATTTTGCAGGCGGAGAAGCACCAGAATTTATCTCAGTCCGACATCGTGCCTCTCCTGCCGCTGGATGTATGGGAACACGCTTACTATCTGAAACACCAGAATGAACGCAAAAAATATATCGAGGACTGGTGGAAGGTTGTGTACTGGCCAGCTGTGGCGGAACGTTACGAAACTGCGCGCAAGCTGTTATGGCCGCCTTATTAGGATTGTCGGGCTAAGCATAGTATCGGGGAGTGCTCTGGAGCGCATTGAATCCATGGTGCAATATGTTGATGTAAAAAAGAGATATCTCCAGCCGAATGACTGAAAGATATCTCTTTGAGTTTGAATACAACTATTTACTTGCGGATAGAAGCTGCCTCAATCGCTTCATAAGCCCAATGTGTGGCAGGTACATCCGACCACTGTCTTGCTGCATTCGTTTCAGCTTGAAGACCAATCAGTTTATTCAGCATGGTCACAGCTTCAGCGCGGGTTATCGGCTGACTTGGACGATACGTGCCATCCTTGTATCCGGTAACTACTCCCGCCGAACTTAATTGTTCTACTGCTTGTTGCGCCCAATGCTCGTTCACATCGGTAAATGCTGTCGGCGCAGTAGTCATCCGATCAGATGTTAATAACGGCTGTAACACGACAGCTATTTCCGCGCGAGTAATCGCTTGATCCGGCTTAAAGCTGCCATCTGTATAGCCTTGAACAGAACCGGATTGGGCTGCCGCTAATATAGCCGCCTGTGCCCAGTGGCTGGATGTAACATCTGTAAATTCATGACTTCCCTCAAGAGTAGATGTTCCCAGAATACGCGTGATTAATGTTGCCATTTCCGCACGAGTTACATTACGCTCTGGTCGGAAACTGCCATCCGTGTACCCCTGAATATAAGGCTTTGCTTTCAATGTGTTGTCTGTCCAGTCTTTGACCTTAACAATGGAGAATGTACTGAATTTGTTTACTTCAATCTCGACACCTTGCTGATTATCAACGTTTAGGGTAACCCGTTTGCCGTGTACAAGCTCCTTCGTTCCATCACTATGCTCAATATATACACCTAGCTCCTCAGATTTCACACCTGCAACCTGATTAGCATCTAAAGGCAATATAAGCGTAACAGGTCTGCTTTGTAGATTCGTTTCGATCGTCATTGGACGTCCAATGATCTGGATATCCGTTGTGCCTACGAATTGGATGATCGACTCATTCGCCTGTGCTCTCGTTTGGATCTCTGAACGTTGGGATTCCTTCTTCACTGGTACAAGACGGAAATAAATATCATCTGTTCGTCCGTTCAAGGAACTCGCCGGAATGGTAATCTTCACATTAGGATTGGAAATAACCAGATCCACTCCTTGCTCAGCCAGCATTGCTGACGATTGTGGAGTGAGGTTCAGATCCCACTGTGATACTTCATCTTTTGCGTCTGGAATCAAGACAACCGCTGTACGGGAGCCTGTCTGTTTCAACTGGTCGATAATGGTTTGCGTTTTGCTCTGATCAAGAAGAAGTTCATCCTTTACCGTACCATCTGTTCCTCGAGTACGTTTAATCTCCAAGGAAGCGATCGTTGAAGCTTGATCCCCATTCGCTACATCCACTTTGATTACTTCTTTCTGTGGAGCTTGTGGAGTTGTTGGCGTTACAGGAGTAGGAGTAATAACTCCCCCACCTCCCCCATTACCTGGCGTTTCTGGATTGGATGGAGTTATGTTAATCTTCACTGAATTAGAAATTCCATATTCGGATACGCCATCTTCATATACAGCTCTAACAGCGAAAATATATTTTTCGCCTTCTCTAAGACCATTAATTTCCCAACTGCTATTCAAAATATTAGAAGTAACAAGTACCCATTGTGAAGGATCTACTGGTGCTGATGAGCCTTCGTACATATAGACCGAAGCTAATCCGTTCATGATTGGATCCCAAGTTAACGTAACCTTTTTCTCACCTTTTGTTGCCACTACATGCTGTGGTACAGGAAAGTTCGGGTCTGGGTCTGGGTCTGGATTAGATCCACCACCATTATTATTCTCCTCTTGCGGGATCACAACGTTAGATGCAACATAATCTGAATTTTCTTCATCGGAAGTATACGATCTAACTGCAAATATATAGGACTGCCCATTTGTCAGATCACTGATATGTCCATCACTGTAACTGTCCGTCACATCCGTCCACAGATCGGGATCCTCAGGCGCTGCTGTTCCTTGGTACATATACACGCGATAATCTAATTCTGGCTCTGTAGTCCATTCAATGGCAACCTGACCATCACCAGGTGTAGCCACTACGTTTTGTGGAAGAGGAGTTGAGTTTGCAAGTGTTGAATATCCCCGATCTCCCATGTTCTTGAGCTGACCATTCTTATCTTCTACCGCCAGGAACACTCGGTACCAAGTGTTCTCGTCCAATCCTGTGAACAAGAACGATTTTTCTTCATTAGCTTCTAGATCAACATAAGATAGATTAGCTAAGGCATGTAATTTAGTATCTTCTTCCGACTGTCCTACGATTTCCTCATCAAACAATTGATTGTCAAAATAAAATCTACCAGCTTCATTAAGCTTCACCGTAACTTTAGATGTGGACTGAGTAACTGTTCCGTACATAGGATATGGATACAGATAACCTATTGTAGGATCGGGCAGTGGTGGAGTCGGTGCATTCATAAGCTTGGATGAACGCAAGATCGGATACCCATCGTTGATCCTGTTACGAGTTGTCCAAACTCCATCGAAATCCCATCCACTGAAATTAGATTGTTGTTTCATCTGCTCAGTAGTAAGACCCGTTGCATAATTAGAACCATTCTGCTGGTTCGTACTACTCTTGGCTAAATCATAGTAGTTATTAGTAAAGATAACTTGATTTTCTGGATCATTCAGATTACCAATGACTAACCCTATCGTCTGATCATCAATGGGTGATGATGAATTATCAGACATAATGTTTACAGATGCCGCCACATAATTATGAAGTACATTTATTTGAGAGGTGTTACTCGAGCTACGTACTTTATTCACTTCACCAAACAAGCCGCCAATACCTTCAGCAGAAAAGTCATTATTCCCTGAAGCATCAGATCTAACAGAACCGACCACATAATTGTCTGCAATGGTATGGCTTAATTCATAATTAAGTTGGCCAATCAAACCGCCTACCTGGTAGTTACCCGCCACCTGTCCTGAAGTGTAGCTCTGACGAATGAAATTATCATTCGACTCTCCGATCAGTCCACCTATAGCCTCGTAACCACTCACTATACCTTCAGCAGCATTCGCAATGATTATGCCCTTATTACTTTCTCCAACAAGTCCCCCGAGTGAGTCGCCATCCTCACCTAAGGCGGTCACCGCGACATTAGTGCTGTTATTTATATATTCACTTTCGTCCGATAAACCTGAAATACCGCCTACTCTCATATTCCCTTGTATATTTCCACTGATTTGGACCCCTTCAATACGGGACTCTGTACTCCGTCCGGCAAGTCCGCCTACGATCACATTTCCTTTTATAGAAACATCGTTTAATACAAGATTTTTAACCTCAGCACCTTGTAATACAGAGAACAGCCCCACATCGTTCTGATTCTCATCTGTCGTTTTCAAACCGGAGATTGAATAACCATTCCCATCGAACCTGCCTGTAAAAGGCATAAGCTCATCTTCTATCATGTCAGCAATTGGAGTCCAAGAGCCTCCGTTCAAAAACGTGCTCATGGCTGCTTCAGAAATATCATTCTTCAGCTTGTAATTACCGTTTAAGTCTTCTCTTACGCAATAGAGCTCTTCAGGCGTACTAATGAGCTTCCATTCAACATCATCAGAATCGGTTTCCGTCATTTCATAGCAACTCTTGGCCTGAACGACGCCTTGTTGAAACACAACTGGCAGCATACCGAAGACCATAAGGAACGATAATATCACGACCCCTATTCGTCTCAGGAGCCTGGCGCGCTTCTGGTGATCCTTTTTTCGCATGTTCGAATCTTCCCTTCTCTTTCTGTTGTAGGAAGATTATAACTATCAGCTCTGAACGGATTCTGAACATTTATCGGCATTTTTCGTGAAATTATGCCTTTTCTCGCATTTTTGCAAAACCACTTTCAAATGAACATGTTTCTTCCCGTACAATTGTTGTTCAGTTCAGCGGGGCACGGAATCGAATAATCCAAATACAGAACAAAAAAAGCAAGCCTCTATACTAGAGACTTGCTTATCATTTGAGGCCCACTATGCAGAGCGTTTACCTTAAGAGGCGCAACCCTCACAGGCAACATAATTGTCGCCAACCTGTTTGCTAATCGCGATCAGATCGCCCAGCTTGATATCTTCCTCTCCTGTAAATTCAAGATCAGCGATACGTGCAATGATCAGAGCAGCTGCTTCTTCTTTGCTTGTTGCCATTTGGCTGAACTCAGACTTTTCGCCTGTGGAAATGACCTCATATAAATACGTATATCTTAATGTTTCCATGTAGACACTCTCCTTCCGAAATCACATCATATCATCTCTATTAACCAATTCCAAGTCCAAGCTTCTGAACCTAATCGTAACGCAGCTTCATCTGCTCAGCCGTCCGTCTGACGGTTTCCTGATCCACGGTCAACACTCGGCTTGTCTCCGCAAGGGGAAAACGCTGACGCAGTGTGCGTACCAGCGAGGCTGTATACGCCGCAGCAGAAGGGACACCTGCCAGTTCCTGCAAACTCGCCATCGTTCCGGGCCGAACATCCGGATACCCTTCGTTGGCACCGTCTGCTGCTTCCTGATAGAACTGACGCACATCTGCTGCCAGTTGATCTCCTTGTCCCTCCACGATGATAAAGGCAGTAATAATATAAGCCTTGGCCTGTCTGCGCTGGGCAATACCACAGAATTTCAGTCCACCCACACTGACATCATAATCGCCAGGACAGAAAGCACCCTCGATCTCCCCCGTACGTGCCTGACTCGACCATGGTGTTAGCGATTCAGCGATCAATGAGGCCATCTCTCGGAAATCGTCGTGAATATTGATGGCACGTCCCGGGTTGGGCAGAATCAAAGACACGTTAACGACCCCTGGATTCAGGGGAACTGCTGCACCACCGGATGGACGAACACAGACCGCTGTGCCTTGGCTTCTCATGCGTTCCATGACTTCTACGGCCTGTGGCAATCTCCTGTCTCGCAGTCCCGCTACAAAGGCATCTGGATGCCGCCAAATGTGAGCAACAGGCAACTGACCTTCTCCCACTCGGCGGCACATGACTTCTTCCCAGGCAAATGCTTCTAGTACACTGCTCCCGGGCCGCAGGAGCGGTGTCTCCCAAATTTGCAGACGCAATGATTGATCCAGTTGCAGATGCTGCTCTGCTCCCCGCGATCCGGGTTGATCTGAATTGGACGGTATACTCATATAAGATAGCCTCCGACTAAACTAATCTGGATGAACTGAAATAATTGGGTGATCCTTATGTATCTCCTTGTGTGAATGCAAAAGTAATATATAAATAAGCCGGTTCCCCAGGGAACACGGCTTATTTATGAAAGCTTCCATTGGCACAAGCATCTATTCTGCCATTTCAGTTCCAGCAAAAATTGCCGAATGGAAACAACATAATTACGCCAAAGGATTCAAATGCTTCTGGCTTGTCCAACGCGTGGAATGAGCCAATCTTAATCTTTCACCAGTGACAGGAACTCTGCACGCTGTGCCGGATTGTCACGGAAAGAACCTCGCACAGCAGACGTTACCGTCTTGCTGCCCGGCTTCTTCACGCCGCGGGAACACATGCACAAGTGCTCGCCTTCCACGACGACCATGACACCGTTCGGCTCTACCGCCTCAGTCAGAATATCGGCGATCTGTGAGGTAATGCGCTCCTGAACCTGCAGGCGGCGGGTAACCGCCTCCACCAAACGGGCCATTTTGCTCAGTCCCACAATCTTGCCGCTCGGTACATATCCAATGTGCACCTTGCCGAAGAAAGGCGCCATATGGTGTTCACATTGGCTGTAATAGACAATGTCCTTCACAATGACCAGTTCTTCGTGATTCTCGTCAAACGTAACCCCAAGTACATCACGCGGGTCCACTTCATACCCGCCAAAAATCTCTTCATACATCCGGGTTACGCGTGCAGGCGTTTCCAGCAGCCCTTCACGCGTACTATCCTCACCGATCAATTTTAGGATCTGCTCAACGTGATACTCGATCTTCTCCCGATTGTCGGATACTTTTGAATTCAAATAATCTTTAACGCCAGCCACTGCCGAACGCCTCCTTTCGAACCACATGCTGTAAGCAACTATTCACTTCAGCATTATGCATAATTCGATTCTAACCGCTCCCGGGTATAATATATAGACGAATAAAACCATTTCGATCTATACATTCATGATTGGAAGTCGCTCTTTTGATTTATGCAAAATACTCACTCACAGCTATTATTTTCGGCGGCCCGAATTTTTACGCGCAGGATGTTGCCCCGGCTGAGGCATCTTCGCGCCAGGCTGCTGGTTCTTCATCATCTGCTGGGCGCGCTGCATTTGCTTGCCATTCAGGTTGTAACCCATTTGCTTCGCCATCTTCTGGAGCATGTCGGGATCACTTTGCATTTTCTCAAGCTGCTTCCGCAAGTAGTATACCCCAATGAAAAATCCTCCGACCAGACCAACAATCAATGTAATAATCGGTATTGCTATTGCCATCTCTTAGACACCTCTGTATGCAATCTAAAAAGCCTGATGATCCGTGTCAGCACATGATGTTGAATGCTCACGATGCAAACATGACACGTACCGGATTTCCTGAAAGTTATCATAGCATTTCCGCACGCCTTGAGCAAACGGATTTTCCAGCTAACTACCGAATTTAACATCCAGGAAACAGATCGAAAACATTCAGTAAATCTCTCAGCAACATCCGTTTAAGTTACATCAGGACCGCCTCTATGAAAACGGTTGTATGCTGAGCCAAGTCCACTTCTATCACATCCAGATCATAACGTGTACTGCCACGTGCAACCCGGATGACTGGCCTGCCGGGCAATCCCCGGTGCTGACGTACAATGACTCCGGTCTCCCTGGTAGACAATCGAACTGCTGTTCCATTCGGATAAACGGACACACTCCGGTTGAATTCGATCAGAATATCTCTATCCAGCTTCGTGCCAGACATCGCCATCATCTCTTCGCAGGCGTCATGTGGGAGCATACTTCGACCCGAAAGGCCATTGATCAGATTATCATACGTGTTAGCTGCACTGACGATTCTGGCGAACAGATGAATGTCTTTTTCCTTGATACCTCTCGGCAGTCCTGTACCATCTACATGCTCATGATGCTGCAATGCCGTATGTGCCACAAGCAGATTGAACTCCCGTTTGGACTTGATCAACTCGAACCCTTTCCACGTGTGATGCAGAGAAGAATTCGCTGCTGAACCGCTGCCGGGTGGCTCCCCCACTTTGCCGATGTCATGCAATAGGGCTCCGACAGCCAGATCCTTAAGCTGCGCATAGTTAAGCCCCAGATTCAGACCAATGACAGAAGACAGCAAACATACATTCATGGCGTGAACATACTGTGCGTTATCTTTGGTCCGAATATCTGTGAGCTGGACAAGCAATTCACGCCCGTTCAGAACATCGTTCAACAATTTATCTATGCTGATGGCGACCTTCTTCGGGCTCCAGTCCTTCCCGGAACGAATAGATTCAAGCGTGACACTCATTTCATTAATTACTGCCTTTTTCGTGGCTTCATCCAGAATGTCTTCTGTATCCACATCTTTATACGCTTCATCCTGGATGTACAGCATGGTCACGCCAATACGCTTCAGCGTATTAACCATAAATACGGTGAGCTGGACTCCGGCAGACAGCAATACCGTGCCGTTGCCAGAATATATGGTTTTACCCAAAAACTCCCCCGCCTCCACGCTCTCCACGTTAACATACTTCATGAACGTCCCCCGCTCTTACGATTGCTGCTCCAATGTGAGCAATTGCTCTTTGGTTTGCAGACCGCCTACATAACCCACCAGGGTTCCGTCTTTACCGCTGATGCGGTGACAGGGAATTATAATCGGAATCGGATTTTTGCTAATCGCATCCAGAACTGCTCGAACAGCTTTGGGCCTGCCGATGATTTCCGCAACCTGTTGGTGTGTTGAGGCCTCTCCATAAGATATATCGGACAGGACTTGCCATACTTGTAGCTGGAATGGTGTTCCAAACAAATCGAGCTTCAGTTCAAACGCTTTTCGTTCTCCTGCAAAATACTGCTTCAACTGCTGTACAGCTTCACTCAGCTTCTCTTCATTTTTCTCATATCGATATTCCCCAATCCAGGTACGGGCCCATTGTTGCAGATGCGCCTCGCGCACATGGAAAGCACCAAAATCAATGTGACACAGCCCCTTTTCCGTAGCACAAAGCGTAAGTGTTCCGATCGGTGTCAGCACCTCATCGTAATATACGGGTGTACCATGCAGACCTGTTACGGCTGACGGTTTCCATGCTGCAGCTTCCGGTTTGGCAGGCTCTGTCGTCTGTCCGTTCTCCTGTTTGGGTGCCTCATCCGTTACCTGACTTGGCTGTTGCCCATCCAATTGGTTAAGCTGATTATTCTGTTCCTTCTGATCCTCAGGCTTATTGTTGCTCGATTGCTCTGCCTGAGGCTTATCGGGTAAGGTCGCGGACGAACTCAGTCGTTCCTTGGCCTTCTGCAGCATGCTTAGCACGTTCCCATCTTGTTCGTTAGCGGCAGCTTCCCCAATAGCTCTCATTGCGTCTTCTCCTCCAATTCTGCTCAGCGCCCAGGCTGCAGTTCCCCGCAGCTCGGGACGCGGATCACGCTTCAGTACCTCCGTTAGTTTTGGTACAGCGGTTTTGTCTTTGAAATTGCCCAGGGCAATCACGGCGTTGCGCTGGATTGGCTTCTTGCCCCGCCAAGCGGCGGAGCTTTGGCCAAAGCGCTCTTTAAATTCACGGTTACCGATGTCAAGCAGCGGTATCAGCAAAGGTTTTACAATCTCCGGATCGGGATGAAACTCGGGATGGTGGTCCCAATTTTTACCCCGATTCTTCGGGCAGACAATCTGACAGGTATCACAACCGTACAGGCGATTGCCAATTTTCAGCATAAATTCTTCATCAACGAAGCCTTTTGTCTGGGTCACAAACGATATACAGCGCTGTGCATTCAGCTGTCCCGGCCCCACCAATGCTCCTGTTGGACAGGCATCAATACACTTCGTACATTCACCACAATCCTCGGTCACCGGGTTATCTGGCTGAAACGGGATATTGGTTACCAGCTCGCCGAGAAAGATCCATGAACCGAATTTGGGCGATATAATGGCACAGTTCTTGGCACTGAATCCAATCCCCGCACGCTGGGAAACAGCTCGGTCCACCAACGCCCCGGTGTCTACCATACTTTCGATCATGGCTTCAGGTACGCGCTCACGTATAAAATGAACCAGCTTGTCCATCGCAGCACGCAGAACTTGGTGATAATCCTGCCCCCAGGCAGAACGTGCCAGAATACCACGGTAGGCGCCCGGCTCCGACTTCGGCGGATTGATCATCTTCGAAGGATAAGCCACGGCTATCGCAATGAGCGAAGCAGGCTCTCCGTCCTTCAACTCGGGACGCACCCTTTTCTCAATGTCAGGCTCCTCAAATCCGGATTCAAACCCTTTAGCCCGATGCTGCTCCAGAATAGACTTCAATGTCACGAAAGGCTCTGCCGAGGCAAACCCAATATCATCAATGCCAATCTCGGGAGCGGCTGCCTTAATCTCTTGTTTTAACTTCTCCCATACAGCTGCCGCATTTGCTGCTCCGGTCTGTGCACTCGTCATATCTATTCCCTCTCTTCTTCCAACGCTAATTCCGTAAATAGTGAACGCCCGCCTCAGGTGGGAGGACAGGCGCTGATTTCGATATACAAGTCGGACATACCGGAGCTAAAAAGAAACCGAGTCTATATCGTTTAACGCAAAATGCAGCGCGAAGTTGTTGTCCTTGTCCTGCTAACATTTTACAGTTTTTTAATTTCCGAGAACGGCCAAAAAATAAATTCCGCCCTGCCTACAATTTCACTGGATGTAATGCTTCCAAACACACGACTATCCTTGCTCTTGCCCTCATGACGGTTATCTCCCATCACAAAGTAATGATCCGCTTCCAGCGTAATCGGTCCAAAATCAGGGTCCTGAACCTCCGTATCCGTGTACGTTTCCGCTTGCTGCTCCCCATTTACGAACAGATGGTGATCCCGCACTTCAACCGTATCTCCGGGAAGTCCAACAATCCGTTTGACCAGAAAATCTTTTTTCTCAACACCTTCACTTGGATCACGAAGCACAATGACATCCGATCGGGACGGTGTCCCAAAATCATATACAATTTTATTCACAAACAGACGGTCTCGCTCCACCAGCGTGGGCTGCATTGATTGACCTTTGACCATTGAGAGATTAAATACAAACAGGTTCAGCAGCATCATGATCACAAAAGCTATCACAATGGTTTTCACCCAGTCCCAAAGCTCTGCACCCCAGGATTTCCCCGGTTGATCAGGCACTCCTGGCCCGTTTCGTTCCTTGGAAGCCACATGCTCCGTTGAAAGGTTATTGGAGTTCAAAGAGACACCTCGTTTATCAATTTTGTAAGAAAAACGTCTATCGATGTACTTTCAAGGGAGAAAGACCGCATATAGTGAAAGTTTTTCTTAAAATATCAGGAAGCTCGGGCTCCGTGTTTATATGTTCTGATATTACCAAAATCGAGTGATCATAATCCTTTTAATTCTACTTCATTTGCAAGGGTGAAACAATTGGTTATGAGCACCAATACCACTGGAAAGGTAATAACAATGCGAATATAACAGTTAGAATAGGGGTCCAAGTTAAATGTAATAGCGTTCAGAAGTGGCGAAAAAAGGGGAATAATCGGTGAATAGCACCCATATAAATAGAAAGGCGTATCCCCCACGTTGTTACACGTTGAAAGATACGCCTAATATGAAATGAAAATCTGTTATATTTCTTTATTAACCATACAAACTAAGCTTTGGACAAGATACTGAGTTTCTGGAAAGCGCTCATAATCTGATTGGCACCGTAACCCATTGCTTCATATAGAGGCATGGCTACTTTGTTGTGCTCATCACCCGCCACCCAAATTTGACTGACTTTACGCTGCTGGAACCGTTGTTCCATGGCCTCGACAAGTTTTTTGCCGACTCCGCGGCGACGATAGTCTGGATGGACCGCAATACGATAGATGCATCCCTGGTTGTGGTCAATCGTACCGATCAAAGCGCCGACGAGGTCTCCCTCTTCTTCCGCAACCATGATCAGGTCAGAATCCCATGACAATTGACGGGCAAACGGGCCCATCGTGTTCTCATAACACTCTTCCGATAGTGCAACCTGGAGAAGCTCTGTCATCTGGCTTGCATCACTCAACTGAAAGGAACGAACGTGCATGTCTTAAATCTCCCTTTTCGTTAGCTTAGATGAGGTTTTACAAAAAGGGGTTCCCCTTTTTACCAAAAACCCAATGTTCATATAATGACAAAAAACGAGAAAATACCGCTTCTTCGTCAATTAAACCATACTTTACGCCATAAAACACGCATTTTCTTTTGAAAGCGCTTAATTGTAACCGTTTACATCCGAATATTAAACTTTTCCTCTATTCTGACCTCCAAAATCACATAAATAGTTTCATAATGGGTAAAATATGTTTGTTATCTCTAACCCATGAATGGATTAACGTCTGGGGGGACTTAATAAACAAAAATGTTGCTTAATTAGCCCGGATGCGGTTTAATATTAGTGACAAGGGTATTATTACATATGTACCTGGGCAATTTGCATAAATCCTATGAGCGACTTTCATTAAGCAAGATATAGATCGAAGTGATATTATTTCGTCTAAAACTTGTCCCGGGAGCGATTCGAATTGAATTATGCAAAATGCTGACCTTAACAAAAATCCCAAAATCTCAGGAGGTATTTCACTATGACTTTTCAATTACCAGCACTTCCTTACGCTAACGACGCACTGGAACCACATATTGATGCGCAAACGATGGAAATCCACCACGATCGCCATCACAATACTTACGTAACGAACTTGAACGCAGCTCTGGAAAGCGCTCCTGAACTGCAAGGAAAAAGCTTGGAAGATCTGATTGCTAACCTTGACAGCGTACCTGAAGGTATCCGCACAGCGGTTCGCAACAATGGTGGCGGACACGCTAACCACAGCCTCTTCTGGGAAATCATCGGACCTAACGGCGGCGGCGCTCCTACTGGCGACATCGCAGCAGCAATCGATAGCGAACTGGGTGGCTTTGACAAATTCAAAGAAGATTTTGCAAAAGCAGCTACAACTCGTTTCGGTTCCGGCTGGGCTTGGCTCGTCGTTGGCAAAGATGGCAAATTGTCCATCACTAGCACACCTAACCAAGACAGCCCTCTCTTCGAAGGTCTGACTCCGGTTCTGGGTCTGGATGTATGGGAGCACGCTTACTATCTGAAATATCAAAACAAACGTCCTGACTACATCGGTGCTTTCTGGAATGTAATCAACTGGGATGAAGTAAACAAACGTTACGCTGCAGCGAAATAAGACTGCTGGCATAATAGAAGAGCCTGACTCGGTCAACGCGACCGGATCAGGCTCTTTTTTGTGTGCTTTTGTTTGCTTCACGTCAGTTCATTCAATGTACATATGGTATGCGCCCATTATTCATTAACATCGTCATACGCTCCTGCAAAATAACTGCTGATGAGCTTCAGGAAGATGTTCGGGAATGCCATCTTGTCCATATCTTCCGGACCAATCCAGCGGTAGGTCAGGCCATCGCCTTTGCCAATCAGCGTAAGCTGAGCGTCATCTGCCGCTGGAGATTCATCCAACAGGTCCGCATCTTCCGATTGGTTGGAGAGCAGAGAAGTAACCGAATGGAACTGCTCCGAGTAAGTTGTTGCCAACTCAGACGCAGCAGACGCTGAGGATGAGTGATCGCTCGCAGCCGCCTGTGCGTCGTAGGCGGCTCTGGCTTCCGCAGCGATCAGCGGAAGCTCGTTACTCTGGTCCTGCTCGGTGCATTTGTACACCTGCAGGCTCCAGACAATATGGCTGAACACATGCTCCGCATGGGTAGCCAGCCCTTCCGGGCGGGCAGCGAAGCCTTCCGCCCACAGACTGCCGGCCAGCAAAGCCATGGCCGGCTCATCGGCCAGCGGCCCCGCCGCCTTGCCGGCTGCGGCGGGCGCCGCCAGCACATGCGGCAGCTCCCACATACGGGCCAATAGGCCCGTTGCTGGGCGCTGGCGCACAAGCACACGACCGCGATGAGCACCGCGGCCCTCCACAATGGCGACCAGCCGCTGCTCAGGGCGCGGCGGCTTCGCCTTGGTCTTGACCGGCAGCGTGAGCTCCCGTCCGGCGATGCGGCCGGAACATTGCTCCATGACCGGGCAAGTCAGGCAGTGCGGCGCTTTGGGCGTGCACACCAGCGCGCCAAGTTCCATCAGCGCCTGATTGAAATCACGCGCACGCCCTTCCGGAATGAGCTCTCCCGCGAGCTCTTCCATCAACACCCGGGTGCTGCCCTTCATAATGTCCTCATCAATGAGGAAGTATCGGGACAGGACCCGCATCACATTGCCATCCACCGCTGGCTGCGGCTGGTTGAAGGCAATGCTGAGAATGGCCCCGGCTGTATACGGGCCCACCCCTTTTAACGCAAAGACCGCCTGCTTGTCCTGCGGCATCTCCCCGCCATGCAGCTCCATGACTTGTCTGGCAGCTGCCTGAAGATTACGGGCACGCGAATAATATCCGAGTCCTTCCCAATTTTTCAAAACATCTTCTTCCGGTGCCTCAGCCAAAGCCTGTACGGTCGGAAAATTCCCGATAAAACGGTTGAAATACGGGATCACCGTATCCACCCGAGTCTGTTGCAGCATAATTTCCGATACCCACGTAAAATAGGGGTTGTTGTGGCGACGCCACGGCAAATCCCGTCTGTTGACCATATACCAATCCAGCAAATTCACACTGAAGTGTCGTTTCTGTTCCAATAAACCCATATTCCCGTCCTCTCCTGTTACCGTGCTTACATGCTAATGTTCTTCACACATTCCATCATGGTTACTGTTCAGATCCAGGCAACGTCTTCTCCATCTGCTCCACAATAGCAAAGGCCGCAGCCAGCTCCGTCTGGTGTGTAATGCTCAAATGAATGTCATACTGTTGGCCGTATGGCAGTTGCAGCCGTTCCCATGCCTCAGCGGACAGTGTGGCAACGGGACGTCCTTTCTCATCAGGCAGTACTTCAATGTCGGTAAAACTCATCACGCTTCCAATTCCGCAGCCAAACGCCTTGGACACTGCTTCCTTTGCGGCGAAGCGGCCGGATACAAACTCGACCCTTCGTTTCCCCCGATGATCCGCAATCTCCCGCTCGGCATATGTTAAAATTCGCTTCATAAACGCTTCCGCGTGGCGACCGGACATCAGCTTGCGCATGCGTCCAATCTCCAGCACGTCGTTTCCAATGCCATATATCATCAACGTTTCACCCGCTTAATCATTTATGCTGTAAACGATCTCCATTCGGTCATATGATCCGTAACTTATCCGAACACGTATTCTATTGTAGCAGGAGGGGCGTACGGATGCGAGTACCTTCGTCCACATTACCATTTATGTTAAAATATGAATCGGGAATAGTATGAAAATTGAGGAGGAATAAGATATGTCCACAGCATTTGAACTGCCTGCTGGCGGGGATGCCGTCATTCGCGGAAATATATTCACTGCACGGCAACCCGCTCAAGGAATCATGATCCTGGCTCACGGTTACAAAGGCTTCAAAGACTGGGGCATGTTCCCCTACGCTGCATCCCAGCTAAGCGAGAATCATCACGTCCTGACCTTCAATTTCTCTCACAACGGCGTTGGAGAAGATCTGGAGCAATTTTCTGAACTTGAAAAGTTTGCAGTCAATACGTACAGCCGGGAGCTTGCTGACTTGGCAACGCTGCTTGACTATGTGTCCACACAGCCAGAGCTTAACGAACTGCCGGTAATTCTGATTGGACATAGCCGTGGTGCAGGCGTATGCCTCGTGTACGCGCTGGATCATCCCGAGCAGATTGCGGGCGTTCTATCCTGGAACGGCGTAACTAACCTGGATCTTTTTACACCGGAGCAAAAAGAGGAAATGCGTACGCTTGGCCGCAGCCATGTCACGAACGGCCGAACAGGCCAGCAGATGCCACTGGATGTATCCATTCTGGAGGATTTGGACAAGCACAAGGACCGCTATGCCATCATTGATCGTTTGTCTGCCTCACCTCTACGTGTAGCACTTATTCAAGGAACAGAGGATGGCCAACGGCTGCGTGGCGGCTCGGCCGCACTGGTTCAGGCTCGTCCGGATGTCCCGTGGTACCAGATCCCTGGAGGAAACCACACGTTTAATACGGTACATCCATTCAAAGAATCGACTCCACAGCTTGAGCAGGCGATCACCGAAACCCTTCGCCAGATCGAGGCCTGGAGTAAGTAGTTCCTGCATAACAAAAAGAGTCGCTGCCTTATGCAGTGACTCTTTGCTGTTTAGATGCTTGCATTGTCCATATCATGGTATGCTTGCCATCCATATTAGATGCCAGGAATGGCATTACGTTTGTGATGTGTACGCTTGTAAAATGCTTCAAGACGCTCCTGTGCAGCCGGATCGATCTGTTTGCCCTCCAGATAGTCACTGTTCGCTTCATACGAAATGCCCAGTTCATCTTCATCGGTCTGGCCTTCCCAGAGTCCTGCTGATGGAGCCTTGTCCAAAATGGCCTGTGGCACGTTCAAATACGCAGCCAGCTGACGCACCTGACGTTTGTTCAGGGTGCTCAATGGTGTAATATCCACGGCGCCGTCACCCCATTTGGTGTAGAAACCCGTGATGGCTTCAGAAGCATGGTCTGTTCCGACAACCAACAGATTTTCCTCAAAGGAGAGAGCATATTGCATCACCATACGGGTTCTCGCTTTCACGTTCCCTTTGCCTTGGTGAGTCATGTGACGCGGGCTTCCCATCGATTTGAAACCTTGCTCCACTTCGAGTGCAATCTCGTTAACTGCATCTTCGATGTTTGTTTCCACAACATGCTTCAGGTCATAGGCTTTTGCCACAGCATAGCTATGGTCAATGTCCGATTGCTCACCATAAGGCTGGAATACACCCAGTGTTTTGTATTCCTTGTTCTCCTCTGCTGTAAGCTCGTCCGTTGCTTTTTTGCAAAGCGCCGTAGCTACAGCGCTGTCAATCCCGCCACTGATCGCGATGAGCAATCCTTTGGAACCGGCATTTTTCACATACGTTTTGAGAAAGTCAACGCGCTTGCGCACTTCCTCTTCTTCATTAATGCTTGGTTTAACCTTCAATTCAGCGATGATCTGTTGTTGCAAACTCATCGTTCACACACCCCGTTTCTAAATTAATGAAATTTGATGTCCATTTTGAAAGGTCCGAATGGTTCAATAACCTTATTCGCTCAAAATGAAACGCCCCGGCATCGGTCATCCGAAAGGCGGGGCGTTTGCTTGAGCTAATTAACGGCAGTAACGGTCAAACACACTTGTGAGCTCAGCCGCGATTTCCTCTGCAGAACGGTCTTCCACTTGATGACGCTCAATAAAATGAACGAGTTCTCCGTCTTTCATCAAAGCGATGGAAGGTGAAGATGGAGGATACGGTGCAAAGTATTCACGTGCTTTTGCTGTAGCTTCCTTATCCTGACCGGCAAATACCGTGTACAGGTGGTCTGGTGTAATATCATGCTGAAGTGCTTGGGATACACCTGGACGGCATTGACCTGCGGCACATCCGCAGACCGAGTTAATAACAACCAGAGCGGTTCCTTTGGCATTCGGCAAACTTGCTTCAACCTCTTCTGGCGTACGCAGCTCCTGAATTCCCAAACGAGTCAAATCATCCCGCATCGGTTGAACCATATCTTTCATGTATTGATCAAATGACATAGACATTTCGGTTTCACTCCTTAAACATGTAGGTTCTATTATTTAAAAAATTAAATGCTTTTGTGCTATTCCTATTATACATCGCTAATCAATGAAAGCAAGGTTCAAAGACCGCCTGCGGAAAGGCTTCTTCTACAATATTATGTCTCATTCCTTGGCAAAACATGCTTGAAGTTCAGCGTTGGAATGCAACCTTGAACGTTGTACCCTGACCTTCCTCCGATTCGATGGTAATGGTTCCGTTATGTCGTTCAACAATGCTTAGACACATGGATAATCCCAGTCCGGTTCCTTTGGCTTTGGTCGTAAAAAAAGGTTCGAACAGCTTCTCCTGCTTCACTCTAGGTATACCCGGGCCTGTATCTCGTACACACAGCTCCACCGTGTCATCCACCAACCGGGTCTCCAGCGTAAGTACTCCTTTTTCATTCATGGCTTCCATCCCGTTGCGAGCCAGATTAAGTACCACTTGTTTGATTTCCTTTGAATTCAGATGCAGCTTGGGCACATCGTGAGCCAGCATAAATTCAATACTCTGACCTCGCAAATTTGCATCCGCCCATAATAAAGGACTTAGTTCATGGATGATATCATGCAGCTGGGATTCTTCTTTCTCGGCAATTCTATTCTGCGCCAATGATAGAAAATCATTAATAATGCTGTTTGCCCGATCAAGCTCTTCCAGCACGATTCGGTAATAGTGATCCAGGGACTCCGGGCTCTTTTCCTGCATTAATTGAAGAAAACCACGCACAACCGCCATTGGATTTCTTACCTCATGGGTAATACTTGCGGCCATTTGTCCGACGAGACTGAGTCGATCCACATTATCGAGCTCGCTTCGCAGCATTTCAAGCTCAGTAATGTCCTGAATGATCAACATGGCTCCTATAGCCTCTCTTGGTTCTGGGGATAAAGCGTAAATAGGAACCGTCCGGGACTGGAACACGTTTGAGCCATAACGCACTGTCAGCCCACTCACTTCTCCATGAACAATGGCTTTGCGAATACTGTTCTCCATCTTGTCTGCCTGAGCTTGTTCGACAAACTGGCTAGCAGGTTGCCCAATCAAATCAGGTGTTGTTGTGCAGGGCAGTTGATCCCGCGCCGTTTGCTCCATGGTATCATTCACGAACTGCACGGTCCCCTCCCTATCTACGGTAGCTATGGATAAAGGAACGGCATTCAGAATTTGGTTAAGCTTTTCCGTTTCGGCTATGTATCGATGATGAACTTCGGACAAATGCTGCTCCAGCCCCCTGTGATGCTGCATCTGTTCAATCCAGAGCATACTAAGACTTCCGGCGAGGATTGCACCGATCGTGTATCCCAGAGCTGGCAATAGCCAATGTACTATTGAGAATGTTGCATGACTTTCAATAGATAGGATATATAGCAGACTGTCCACAACCAGCTCTGCCGTTATCAAGGCGATAACTGTTCCCATTTTGCGTGAACGTGTATAATGCTTGAATCGTTTGGCTGACAACCATACAATAGGATAGAGAAGGATACCCGTTTGAAATAGAAATCCGTACAAATTATAGGGATGCGCAAAGAGAAAATAGAAGAGTATCTGGAGAAGAGACAGCGTTAGGCCTACGCGGGGCCTGCAATACAATATGACGAGCGTCAGGGGCACAATGCCCAAGGAGATGGGAACGGATACTGGGCTTCCATAGAGAGCAAAAAGCAGACACAGTAACATGCTCACCACACTGGTCGCGGCAAAACTGGTCAGTATCATCCTGTGATATCCTGCCTTGGCGACCGTTTGCTTGGAGAGCCTCAAGTGCAATAATGGAATCAGGAATACCGCAGCTCCTGCAAGCAGTATTTGTAAAAGAATGTCCTTCAACGCAACCACAATGCCATCTCCCTCCTCTGCCTGCACATTCCCTTATGTATTTCTGATTAAAACATAGGCGACAGTATATTACAATATATCCCTTAAGACTGCATAATAGAACTGCTAATACATTTGTATTGTTTCATAAACAGGCAGGAGTAGACAGCTTTTTCGGAAATCAGACAAAATCAATGAAAAAAGAGGGTAATAACGCATGTATGATGTCATTGTAATTGGTGGTGGATCTGCGGGACTCATGGCCTGTGTTGCTGCTGCCGAGCATGGAGCCTCCGTGCTTCTGCTGGATAAAGGAGATCAACTCGGCCGCAAACTCGGGATCTCTGGTGGCGGTCGCTGCAATGTGACCAATGCCAAGGAGACGGATGAACTGATCCGGCATATTCCGGGCAATGGACGCTTTTTATATAGTTCATTTCAGAATCTGGACAATCAGGGAATTATGCGTTTTTTTGAGAATCTCGGTATTGCCCTGAAAGAGGAGGATAACGGGAGAATGTTCCCGGTAACCGATAAAGCCAAAACGGTGGTAGATGCGTTGGTAGGCAAGATCATTTCCCTTGGGGTTGAGATTCGCACCAAACAGCCGGTTAAGGAATTGATTCAGAACGGTCAACATGTGCAGGGAGTGAAGCTGGCATCTGGTACAACCGTGCTTGGACGCTCTGTTATTATCGCTACCGGGGGCAAATCGGTCCCCCAAACCGGCTCAACCGGGGATGGCTATCCTTGGGCTGAAGCGGCTGGACATACGATTACGGAGCTATATCCGACGGAAGTACCAATTGTGTCTGGTGAAAGCTGGATTCAATCCAAAGAATTGCAAGGCTTGTCCTTGCGGAATGTGGGGTTATCAGTTCTGGATGCCAAAGGCAAAACGGTTATCTCCCATCGCGGAGATATGATCTTTACCCATTTTGGCGTATCCGGGCCGATTGCGCTTCGTTGCAGCCAGTTTATTCGCAAAGTGCAGATGAAATCTGGACAACCACAGGTCACGATGAGTATTGATCTGTTCCCGGATCTGTCTGCCGGCGCTTTGGAAGCCCAGGTTCAGCAGGTGCTGGAGCAGGAATCCCGAAAGGCTGTCAAAAACATACTCAAAACATGGGTTCCTGAACGCATGATTCCATTGATGATGAAGCGTGCAGAGATCAGCGAAGACCTCACATTCCACCATTTTCCCAAAGGTATGTTAACTACATTAGTGGGGTTGATGAAGGCTTTTACCTTCCGCGCAGACGGTACACGTTCTCTCAAGGAGGCCTTTGTAACTGGCGGGGGAATCCACTTAAAGGAGATTTACCCCAAAACAATGGAATCCAAGCTGCTGCCGGGGCTATTCTTTTGCGGTGAAGTCCTGGATATTCATGGCTACACGGGAGGCTATAATATTACTGCCGCCTTCTCTACGGGGTATACGGCGGGTATGCATGCTGCAGAGTATAAAAACACTAGCTCATAACATGAACATACGATGTTGATGGACGGATTCACGTTCCACATCAGGTAAGGTCAATAAAAGTATTAAAAAAACCTCGAAATCCCACTATCATGGGGTATCGAGGTTTTTTATATGATATATGCTATGCCCATTCCAAATCCTTGTTACAAACACAGTTACATACTAAGACAAACAGCAGCATCACCCATATGTCTTTACGCCTTCACACTGCCCGAGAATCCATCGACTGAATCATCGAAGGTCGGATCATCATCCCGGTTATGCATCCCCTGTTCAGGATTGCTCCCTTGGCCTCCACTCGCATAACCTTCATGCCAATCTTCATTCACGAGATGAGCCGGAATGGATATATTCTGAAACTGATCCAATCCATCGGTTTCGGAAAGAAACACGGCACTGCCTCCGTGAGACTGTACGATTTCCACAGCGGATTGCGTATCCTGACGATCTGTAGGAATGTACAATTCGAGCGGTCCAGACTGATATGGTTTATACCCCAGTTCCTCCAAAGTTGCTTGCGCAGCGAGCAGCGCTGCATGATCTGCGAAGTGCACCTGAAGTTCACTATCATCCATCATAATTTTTCCTCCTTGCGAGAGCTGATCCCTTATCTTCTAAAATGATAAGATCCGTCTCCTCTAGCATGGTCAGTTATTTCATCGGATATGCTACTGCACAAGGAAGAATATCATTCTATGCAGATCGGATGTAACGAATCCAGCCTGTTACAGACAGAACGAACAGTCCAAATGCCACCGCAGCCGCAGCTGTAAGGATACCTTCGAGCCAACCCAGCCAGGCTGCCCCCAGTGAATATCCCATTAGAATCCCGATCGGAACGAATAACATTCGGACCATGGTCGTCGCAGCTTGATTCAACGCCTCGGCATCGTAGGATACGAGCTGAACATAGTCGGAGGTTGCAAATACATCCCATGAACGATAAAAGAGTACACTCAGCATGATAATTAATAATCCACACACAATCACATTGACCGGAAAAGGCGGCAGAGCTACAGCAGCGATGGATAGGCCACCAAGCTGCAAATACAGTTTCATGGTCGATGAGTTACGAAAAAATGCCTTGAATGCCGTCTCGGCTGTCCGATTAGAGATGGATCGATGACGCAGCAGCTTGCGCGGCTTGCGGAATATCATGGTCCGAGTGCGCGGCGCTTTTGGCTTGGTGATGGAGCGACTTAGTATAAGTGCTGTAAGCTTCAGTCTTTCCCGTAGATCCTCTCTCACATCGCCCTCAAAGGTCCCCTTCATCTCCAGCCTCATTCGGCCAACCATTATCAGTAGAAGGAATGCGGCCACGATGCCTGCAAGCAGTGTCCAGATCTGCCCATGCATCCAATACGTTGCCCCAATCGTGATAATGCCCATTGCAATTGCGAGAGGAATCATGCGAATCCAGCGTCTCCAGCCGGTATACCGTACTTTTGTCATATGGAGCACAATAACCTGAAATGAAGCCACTGCGCCAAACCAAATCGATATAAGCGCGATATGGATAATTGACATGTCATACACACGGGACCATAGTGGTGCGGTCAACGCGGTAATTGCAATCATTTTACCCAGATGCTGCATACAAGCCCGGTAGATCCCCTGTCTCATCAAGGTGCGCATCCACAGTGACCTCGACTTCAGGAATAACACATCCGCTTCTTCCACAAATATAATAATTCCACCTGTGAGCATAACGATGTCGATTAGTCCTGTCAGTGTAGGCAGCGATAATCCGGTCGCCCATGAGGGAAGCGGTTTGGACCACAAGCTCATATACCATCCGCTAAGATACAACAGACCCGGAACAAGCAGATATACCCATACCGTCCAATCTACTACCAGTTTCAGGTTTTTTAACTGTTCATTGAAGTGCTCCTTGCGCCTGCGTCTATATAAACCAAGTGGTGTGTATGTATGAAAGGTCTGCATCTCTTCTCCCCTTCCCGCTTAGGATGTCAGTGTATCAAAACAATCGAATAATGAGGCTTCCGGCAAATCCGCGGCTGCACGGATTTCATCCAGCGTTCCTTCAGCAGCTGATCCCCCGGCGTGGATGAGAATAAAACGATCACAGATTCGCTCTGCGGTATCCAGTACATGCGTTGACATAAGGACACCTGCACCACGGCGGCGCTCATCGTCAAGCAATTTCAGAAAATCCTTGGTTGCTCGCGGATCCAGTCCGATAAAAGGCTCGTCCACAATATATACATCCGGCGAGGACAGGAAGCCGATCATCAGCATCATTTTCTGCCGCATGCCCTTGGAGAAACTGGCTGGAAGATCATTGCGAACGTGGTCCATACCGAAACGAATCAGCAGTTCCTCCGCCCTGGCAACAAAGACATCTTCTTCCATCTCATAGGCGGCCGCAGCCAGGTCGAGATGTTCCCACAGGGTCATATATTCGTAAAAAACAGGCTGTTCTGGGATATAGGCATAGCGACCGTCTCCTCCAATGGTCACTTCATATTTTGCATGCTCAAGCAGGCCAAGCAATGTTTTGATGGTCGTGCTTTTGCCAGCCCCATTCGGTCCGATAATGCCTACCAATTCTCCTTGAGCCACGTGTAATCGGATGTTTCTTATTGTGGATTGACCCGCATCATATCCTGCTTCCGTAATATGTACATCCAATATGGACTCCTGTGCGGGTATATCTTTGTTTTCGCTTTCCATATCATTCACTCCCTGTCCTGTCAGGTGCTTGTTCGGTTCTTTATTGTTATTGTAAACGAGTTCGTGAGGAATTGTTTGATCATTTTGAGCTTTTGTATTCTATATTAAATGGAACAAAGATTATTTTACACTTACCACTCCGATGCTAGAACATAACAGCGATCGGAAGGTTGTTCTGTCAGCGCAGTGACAAGGGTAAATATTCAATCGTTCAATTTATATAGACAAAAAATGATTAAATTTTAATTGCTAAAAATGCAAATCTTGTGACATATCGCATGTTTTTCACACAAACAGACGCTTACAATAAAAACATGGCGACCCTCTGAATCGTCAACTGTCAGTTCATTATCAATTACAAACTAATCTGAAAAGGCGGGATCAGCATGCTGGAATTACAGGAAATCGGAACCGAACGTTCTCTTCATCTGTACCGCACCTTGGCCCAGACATTTAAGAGCGTGAATGAACACGCTGTATCCGGAAGCAAAGTGCATGGCTTCAACCCCACCGCTTACGGGGTGCTCGAAGTGTTATATATGAAAGGAGCACAGCCTATTCAACAAGTCGGTGCACAGCTTCTGCTGCAAAGCGGGAATGTCACTTATGTCATTGACAAGCTGGAGCAAAAAGGACTTTTGCATCGCAAACACTGTCCACAGGACAGACGCATCATTTTTGTAGAACTGACCGAGGAAGGCCAGCGTACCATGGATGAAATCTATCCAGGCTATGCACACAAAATTGATCGTGCTGTCAGCGGACTGAGCGAGGATGACAAAACATTGCTGTCTGAGCTGTTGGAAAGGCTTGCACTCGGTGCAGATCGTTTATCCGCAAACGGCTAGGACCAGCCCCATATCACCTGATCCAAATTAAAAATAACCGGTTCGCCTAAATAGGCGGTACCGGTTATTCGTATGTGTTAATCAAAGGTACAGAATCCACATCAACACCGTCAGGGCAGCGACAACCAATCCACCTGCAATCAGCAAATCGACAACGTATCTGGACAGATCTGAGCGACTGTGCCCCTCAATCTCCCTCTGAGTCTCTTCGTACTTGCGTTTGGCTTCGTCTTCCTTCGACGAATTCAGATTATTGGGAAACATCATCCTCACCTCTACTCCCAATGAGATATCTATATTATTTTGTGTTGGTTTGCCCCTGATTACGGGCTTTATTCACTATCCATCCCAGACCGGATTGCCACAACAAAAAAACAAAGGTTGTTATTACTACGTATTGATAAGGGCCGACATACTGGAAGGCATCCATTTTGAACACAAAGATGGAGAACAACAGCGCACTGCCTATACCCAAAAGAAAATAAGTTCCGATTACAGATATCACCCTTGTTACAGGTCCATTCAATCTCAAGGAAGCAAGCACATTGTCCACAAATAACGATAAAGGCAGAATCAGAAATAGAAGAACAGCCACATTGATAAGAATGCTTATGATCAATGTATACCAGAAAGGATAGTAATATGTATGTTCAGCTCGTTCAACTAAGGGAACATATTGCATGAGTTCGACAACCATAGGAAGCGAAATACATGTTAGAAGGGCTGCCAGCGACTTGATTGAAAATGGCACAAACCCGTACGATTGCTGCGATTGTTTTCTCATCTTAACTCGCCTCCCATTCTATTACTGAACATTACAGAAAATCCCTTCTAGAAAATAATAAACAAAAAAGCAGCCAAGAAACAGCTGCCTTGTTCCAATGATTATACTTTCGACTACATTTACTTCCCTGAAGCTTGCGCTTGCGGCGGAGCATCTGCATCTTCGGGAACGATTAGCCGTTTGCGCAAGGCCAGTGTCGTCACCCACGAGATAATGGCAATGACAAACATGATAACGAACAATGAGTGCAGACTTCCTTCCAGCACATTACGCAAAAGTGACCATTTTTCATCCGACAGGGCAGCTTCCGTATGCGGGGCAAGCAGTTGATTCAGATCCCCATCCGAGATCCCCGCCTCCGCCAGATGCTGCTCGCTCGACAACGTTGATATTCGATAGTTCAACCAAGTGCCGAAGGCTGCTGCACCAATAGTTTGTCCTAGCGTACGCATGAAGGTATGTAACGCCGTGGACGATCCACGCTCTTTATATCCGACCGAAGACTGCGAAATAATTGTGAATATCGTAAAAGCAAATCCGAAGCCGAGTCCGTATATAAAGGTCAAAATAAACAGTACGGACTGGGGAGACGTCCCACCGACCAGGAAGAGTCCTCCCGAGCCAATGGCTATCCCGGTTAATCCAATCACTGCCGTCAAGCGTGATCCGATTTTCATTAACAGACGGCCCGCAAGAACGCTGCCGATTAGCCAGCCGACTGACATGGGTGCAAGCAACAAACCCGATTCAGTCGCATTACCGCCCCGAACCCCCTGCACCCAGAGTGGCAAATAACTGGTTAGGCCAATCATCAGGGTACTGGTCAACAGTCCGGCGATATTCGCCACCCGGATGTCCCGAATACGGAACAGATGGAGAGGAACCATCGGGGCCTGAGCTCTCTTTTCCACCACAAAAAATAAAATCATGAATATGATAGCCACAATGCTCAATCCCACAATAACAGGGGAACTCCATGCGTAATACTGTCCACCCGCCGACAATACAAAGAGCAATGCAGTAATACCGACGGTAAAGGTCAACGCACCCATGTAGTCAATTTTTGCGGTACGCGGAGACATTTCTTCCTTCAAATAACGAAATACAAACCACATCGCGAGCAGTCCGAACGGCAAATTGAACCCAAAGATCCACTGCCATCCCAGATTGTCTACAAAATAACCGCCCAGCAGCGGTCCTGCCAGAGAGGATATGCCCCACACGGAGCTGATCCAGCCCTGTATTTTGCCTCGTTCTTCAATACGATAGATGTCACCGATAATCGTAAACGTAACAGGCACAACTGCACCTGCACCAATCCCTTGAATCGCACGATAAATAATCAGCTGCTCCATGTTCTGCGAAAGGCAGCAAAGAAGCGAACCTAGTAAAAATAAGGCACAACCAATCAGGAATACCGGCTTTCGTCCGTATATATCACTGATTTTGCCGAAAATCGGCGTGCTCACAGCCATCGTTAACAGATAAGCAGTGAAGATCCAGCTTAGCAGCTGTACACTACCCAGTTCACTGACAATGGTTGGCCCTGCCGGACCAATTACGGTACCTTCAATGGCCGACAAAAAAGTCGCCAGCAGCAACCCCGCCAAGATGAAGCTGCGATTCAAACCTCCTGTTGTATTCACACAAACCCTTCTCTCTTTAATTCTCTCTCTTGCGCAAAAACTCATCGTATAACAGGGAATACATCACCATATCCTTATATCCGGTAGACGTATGCTGCACCTGACGCAGCAGTCCTTCCCGTGTGAAGCCGTGGTTCGTCAGAAACTCACCCGAAGCGAGGTTACGCGGATCAACCAGCGCTTCAATTCGATTGAGACCCATCGTCTCATACCCAAACGGCAGCATAACCGAAAATGCTTCCGTCATATAACCGTGACGCCAGTAATCGCGCCCCAGTTCATAACCGATCTCACCCCGGAATGCGCCTTCAAGCTGCCAAGTGTTATATCCGCAGCTTCCGATAAGCCGGCCCGTTTCCTTGAGTTCAATCCCCCAGCGAATCGCCTCCTCTTCTCCTGCCATATGATTCAGCAGCCCAATCATATCCGCAGCCTCACTTGTCCCAATCATTGGCGCCAAATTCATATAACGTGTCACTTCCCGGTCAGACCAGCAAGCGAACATCTGGGCCGCATCCCGGCGGCGCATTTTGCGCAAACGCAGCCGTCCTGTCTCTAGTTCGGGAATTCTCCCTTTGCATTTATACATGAAAAGACACTCCGATCCGATCCATCTCCACAGACCATAAGATTCAATAGCCATCTAACCATAACCTGCACCGAATGGCAACTGTTCAGTCATCGTAATCACGTCAAAAAACCGGGCGCTTCCGCTCCCGGTCTTGTTGTACGTATCGATTAACTCAAGTTTGCATGAAATTTCGGGAGACTTTGAACCAAGGTAGATTTAGGCAGTAGACGTCTTCTTGCCCGTCGCCAGCAATTCCTCACTAACCCGGCCAAGTACAGCTGTGATTTCCTTAAACTCCTCAATGCCAGTCCCGGTAAGACTCCATTGATCTCCATGGGCGGTCAGGAAGTTCTCTTGCGTCAGGTGCTCAAGCTCCTGTTTGATCTCCCGCTCACCAACGCGATATCCCCGTTCTTCCAATAGAGGCAATGCGTCGCTAACGGTTAAATCCTGATTTTGGGCCAAATATAGAAGATGAATTCGTACAAAAAGATTCTGTACCTCTGCATGCATAAGCCAAGCTCCTTCCCGGGTTGTAGCCCGCCGTGGTTGCTAAGTAATTACCCCACGCAGGAAGATGAGAAACAGGAGGGATTTTCAGGCATGAGCTGCCTTTTCCGAAATCCTCCGCTTGACTAACCGCATACTCTGCACTATCTTGAAAATAAGTACCATTTTTGCTCGGGAGGGTGATTCATCATGTTTCAAGCTGTTTCTTATGAAGGAACACGAAGCGAGCAGCAAACCGCCGTCCTGGGACAGTTAAGCGCTCTGATCCGCGATGAACCTAGCGACATTGCCAATCTGGCAAACGCTGCGGCGTTGCTCAATGTATTTATGACCGATACCAATTGGGTCGGATTCTATCTGTATGATGGAAAAGAACTTGTACTCGGTCCATTCCAGGGACTGCCTGCCTGCATCCGTATTCCACTGGGACGCGGTGTATGCGGCACTTCTGCTTCGGAACGACGTACGATGGTCGTAGAAGATGTTCATGCCTTTCCAGGCCATATCGCCTGTGATGCCGCATCGAACAGTGAAATCGTAGTACCTATTATCAAAAACGGCGAATTGTACGGGGTGCTCGACATCGATAGCCCGCTCAAGAACCGTTTTGACGATGAAGACCGCATCTTCCTGGAAAAGGCGGTAAGCCTGATTACAGAGCAGCTGGAATTATCCTAACTGCCTGAAGGACATGTTCATTAAGCAGATAAAGCATTCATCAGCTTTACGATGGTGTGCAATAACAAAGAGCGCACTCCTCACTAGAGGAGCTGCGCTCTTTGTTATGATTATTTTCTTCACACCCATGTTCTGCTCGCCCATGATACTTTATGCATCTAGGATAAATCCTGTTCCGCCTTAATCATCATCCCGTCTCGCAAAAACTCGGCCAGCTTGGGGTGATAGCCATCATACATCTGGCGAAAATTTTTGTGCTCGACATACAGATTGCCCAGATCGCGGTAAATCTCGGCCGTGGGTGTGTAATAATCCTTGATCCATTCGAGATGTCTGCCAATAATTTGTTGAACCTCCGAGCTGCCAGGCGTTAACCCTTCCTCAATGGCGCCCTGCAAGTCCAAATGAATCCGGTCAAGCTTCGCTTGCGAATCGAGAAAATCTTCCTTCGACTTCATCTCCTGGCCCTCGGGCATGGTGGATTGCTCCAAGGAATGGACGCCTTGCTTCTGAGCGGCTTTTATCTGCTTCTGTTCGTAATAATCATGCTTTGCCGCATGATCAGAAGTCGTTTCATTTAAAAGCCTGTGACGTCCTTTATTCGAAAAGCCAGCGTACAGTTCAACCTCATCCAGTTCCTGCTCTCCTCGTAAATAGGAGATGGTTTTGTCCAGTGTCTGGATCATCCTGTGAAGATGAAGGGCCTTCTCCAACATCTCGATCCGATGCTGCTGCATAATACGGATCATGTCCCGGGGAGTATCCCTGAGCATGGGGGCGATTTCTTCCTCCTCCATGCCTACTTCTTTACAGAACAGAATCTGCTGCAGCCTTAGCAATTCCGGCTTCTCATAGTAGATATCATCATCTTGACCCACAAAGGCAGGATTCAGCAGACCTGTCTCTGCGTATTGTCCCAATTCACTAAGGCTTACACCGGACATTCCGGATACATCAACCATGGAATATGCCATTTGAATACACCTCCTGTCTGGCCTGTATGCTCAGGCTTGCTCATTCTGCATTTTATTTGAATTTTGAGTGAGAGATTATAAAACGTTCGACAATCTGTACCCGAGTAATCCGTTCATTTCTCTGGATTACACAATACTTCGTTGATATGAAGGGCATGTAATTGATAGATTCGCGGTATGATAATTATTTATACCCTTCTCATCAGATGTGAACCCGGGGTCAGTGAAGAAAAGCTATGTATTTTTTTACGTTAAGGACTGAATGTTGAAAAGCTAAAAAATCCTGCACCCGCTAATTCGGGCACAGGATCACCTTATTCTATTTCATCTCGAATATCCGCTCACTTATAGGTCGATCTTAATTCTTGTTAAACATGACAAACTTCAATTCCGTCATTTCCTCTACGGCATATTTGACACCTTCACGTCCCATCCCGCTCTGCTTCACACCGCCATACGGCATATGGTCCACACGAAATGTGGGGATATCGTTAATCATTACGCCACCAGCTTCGATGTGGTCAGCAGCATGCAAAGCGGTATGAATATCATTGGTGAATACACCCGCCTGAAGTCCATAGATGGAATCATTCACATGCTCAATACCTTCTTCAACCGAATCCACCGTATTAATCACAACGATCGGCGCAAATACCTCCTGACAAGACACCTTGGCATCACGTGGAACGTTAACAAGCACCGTTGGACGCAGTACGCCTCCCTCGGCTTCGCCGCCTGCTGCAACCTCAGCACCTGCCTGCTTGGCCTCATTAATCCATTCAAGCGTACGTTGTACATCTTTGGATGTGATGAGTGCAGAGACAACGGTATCCGGGTTCAGCGGGTCTCCTACCACGACTTGTTTCGCCGCTTCAGCAAAACGGCGAATGAACTCATCCGCGACCGCGCTGTGCACATAAATCCGCTGCAGCGAGATACATACCTGACCTTGGTAAGTAAAAGCCCCGGTCACACATCTCGGTACCACCTTGTCCAAATTGGCATCCGCGTCTATAATGACGGCTGCATTGGACCCCAGCTCCAATGTTACGCGTTTCAGTCCGGCTTTGCTGCGAATGCTGGTGCCTACAGCGGGGCTGCCTGTAAATGTAATATGGGCCACGTCAGGATGCTCTACAAGTACATCACCAATCGTTTTGCCGTCACCGCTCACCACATTCAATGCCCCATCGGGTAATCCGGCTTCCTGAAGCAGATTGGCGATGTAATAGGAAGACAGCGGCGTCTGCTCCGCAGGCTTCAGTACAATCGTATTGCCTGCTGCCAGCGCCGGTCCTACTTTGTGAGCCACCAGGTTCATCGGAAAATTAAATGGCGTAATGGCTCCGACAACGCCCAAGGGCTGCCGCATTGTGTATCCTATGCGTCCTTCTCCGCCTTTGGCTGCATCCATGGGAACCGTCTCCCCAGTGAGGCGCTTGGCTTCCTCTGCGGCGAAACGATACGTTTCCACTGTACGATCAACTTCAGCGAGTGCCGCAGTAATCGGCTTCGCTGCCTCCAGTGCAATAATGCGTGCCGCTTCTTCCTTCCGTTCTTCCAGCAGGACAGACAGCTTGTAAAGAATGTCTGCACGCTGATGGGCAGGCATTCTGCGCATCTCTTTACGAGCCTGAACTGCGGCGGCAATCGCTGCTTCTACTTCCTCAGCTGACGCCGAGGATACTTCTGCCAGTGTTTCTCCAGAATACGGTGCCTGAAGTGTTATATAATCTGCTGATTCGGTGGGCTTGCCCCCGATGAACAGATGTTGTTTTTTCATCACTGCATCCTCCATTCATGTTTTCCGCAAGAGTTTTCCCATTCCTATTTATACACCACTTTGGCATCATCAACACAAGTTATACCTCTAATTGACAGTCATCACCGGACATTCTGCATGTTTCAAGACGCCGTGACTGACACTGCCCACCACGATTTCGGCGAGCATGCTTTTCCCCGCTGTTCCCATCACAATAAGATCACAGTTTCTATCCTTTGCTGCCCGGCATATCTCATTCACGGGATCACCGGCAATCAGCAAAGTTTCATAATGAACAGAACAATCACCTATCAATTCATTAATGGGTTGTATGATATGCTGACCTTCTTCAGCGATCCGCGCTTCCAGATCCACGCCAAGTGCGGGCTCATTCAGCGAGATCGAAGGATTGACATGAACAATAATCAACGTAGCCGGCTCTTTCAAACTTTCTGCCAGAACAACAGCTTGCTCCAAAGCCTTGTGTGCATGCTCCGACCCATCGACAGCAACCAATATTCGTTTCAGCATTTTCCATTCCTCCTGTTCATTAATGATGCGTAATGGCAGCATCGATATCGCGCAGATGTCTGCGGCGTACCAGAAGCACGACGACCCCGATCAGAACCATCAATGCGCCAAAATAAAACGGTGTCTCCGGCAGGAACCACTCGGATAACTTACCAGCAAGCCATGGTGCCAACGCACCGCCAAGGAACCGGACAAAGCTGTAGGCAGCCGATGCCACAGAACGTTCCACGGGCGCTGCTTCCATGACTGCCGTTGTAATCAACGTGTTGTTGATCCCGAGGAAAATCCCGGCAACGATAACAGCTACGATAACGGTTGTGGATGATCCCATCACCGTACCTACGGCCATCACCAGCAAATCTATTGCGAACAGGGTCAGCATAACGCTCATGGAAGGAACCGATCCGAATCGGCGTTGCAGTCTAGGTGCGACAAATACAGACGTGATCGCCAGCATCAGACCCCAACCGAAGAATACATAACCGAGTCCGTGCTCATCCAGATTCATGACATAAGGTGAATAAGCCATCAAGGTAAAGAAACCAAAGTTATACAGGAAGGCGGTAATCGCCAATGTTTTCAGTGAAGGATAACCCAGAGCCTTGAACGGATCGGACAAGGAGCTGCGTGTTTTGGGTTTGGCTATCTTGGGCAGCATAAACGTAATACTGATAAAAGCAATCGCCATCAGAACAGCTACCCCATAGAACGGACCACGCCATGAGATGGAACCCAGTTCACCACCGAGTAATGGACCAACGGCAATCCCGAGACCAAGAGCTGCTTCGTATAAAATAATCGCTTTGGCTGTTCCCGATGTGGACAGTCCCACGATAGCGGATAATGCGGTTGCGATGAACAGGGCATTCCCCAGTCCCCAGCCACCACGGTAACCGACGAGTGCACCTACGGTATCAGATGTCCCGCCCAGGAACGAGAAAACAATGATTAGCAAAATCCCGCTGAGCAGTGTCCACTTCACACCAATCCGGCTGGATACAACACCCGTAATGAGCATGGCAACCCCGGTAACCGCGTTATAACTTGTAAACAATAAAGATACCTGGCTTTTGGAAGCATGCAGTTGATCTGCAATCGCAGGCAGAATCGGGTCAACCAATCCTAGTCCCATAAAGGAGATAATACAGGCGAAGGCTACTGCCCATACCGCTCTGGGCTGGGACAGCAGGCCTCCACGGGATGACGGTAATTCGTCAGGTAACGAGGGTTCTCTTTTCATACATGATTCCTCCTGATTCATGATTAATGTTGGGAAATAATTTGTGAAAACAATGAAATTCTTGTCTTTATTTTCAAAAATATAGGAAAGAAAACGGCACAAATGACACCGGATCTCCCGGTGCTTATCGTGAATATGAATTATGTGTCATTCTCGTGCCCTTCTAATCGTCGAATGCCGTTCTGCACCCGTACACGCAATTCCTCCAGTTCCTTCTGCACGGCATGAATGCTCTGAAGTTTCTGCTCAATCAGCTCCAGCTGGTCGTCCAGCGTCGTTTCCATCTTGGTGAGCTTCTCGATCCGTTCTTTTACTTCAGTGGTCTGCTGGTAGTCAAAACGCTGTTCGTTCAGCGCATCCGCCGTTGCCACATAGGTATGCAGCTCCTGAAGTGAGAATCCCAGCACTTCCTTCGCCCGGACCACCTTTTTCAGATAATCGATATCTTCCCGGGTGTATAATCGTGTGCCACCGTCCGTCCGCTGAGGTGAAGGCATAACACCAATCTCTTCGTAATACCGAATGGTACGCTTGGTCAAACCACATTCCTTGGCTACGTCATCGATTTTATATAAACTCATTTCCTTCACCTCACTTTCGTTATATGTCTATAATGTTATATACATAATTATATATATTATTAACGTTAACGTCAACGTTAGATTTTTGACCGGAATATGTAGTATGTCTCAAACATCGACTGAATATCTCAATAAAAGCTTTCCAGTATGTTGTTAAATGTAGTTTTATTATTCTCTACCTCTATAGACGCAAAAAAGATCCGCTCTCACGGATCTTTCGTTCAGGTCGAATTCACATCATGCTTCTAAGCGCCTTGCTTCTCCTGTTCCTGCTGCTGAACACGCTGCATTTCCTTCAAGCGACCTTCAACCTTAGTAAACAGCCGTACCGTATAGAACAGGACAGCGAAAAGACTCAGAACCAATGCTTGTACATCGGTAAACCAGAAACCGAGAATACCAAACACGGTAATAATGACACCAAATTGCATCATTAGATTGGCGCTGTATCGTTGTGCTTCTTCCCACAATTCCGGGTTACTCATCGCGCGCGGGGTACGGTATCCATATATGCCATTGATTCTTTTAGGCGGTTTTTTGTAAACCATTAACCCCAATACGAAATAACACACGCCGCATATCAAACCAACAATTGCTCCTGCCACAATGTCCTCCCCTAACTCCATTCAAAATACACCACAGATATTAAAACAAAAAAACGGCTCTACGTATATACGAAGAGCCGCCCGGATCGTTTCGTAAAACTTAGATGTCCTTCACCCGCAGTACACGCATGGCGTTCAGGACAGCCAGCACGGTCACCCCTACATCAGAGAAAACCGCTTCCCACATGGTGGCAATTCCGAACACACCCAGCAGCAGGAAGATCGCTTTGACACCCAATGCAAAACCGATATTTTGCCAGACAATGGTTCGTGTCCGTTTCGCAATCCGGATCGCACTCGCCAGTCTGGATGGTTCATCCGTCATGATGACCACGTCTGCCGCTTCAATGGCAGCATCGGAACCGAGTCCGCCCATCGCTACACCTACATCGGCACGCGCCAAGACGGGCGTATCGTTAATGCCATCACCGACAAACACCATTTTCTCTTTTGGTGATTTGGAAGCTTCAAGCCGCTCTAACTGTTCGACTTTATGCTGTGGCAGCAGATCTGCGTATACTTCATCGACACCCAGTTCACGCCCTACAGCCTCACCAACAGCCTTGGCATCCCCTGTCAACATCACTGTTTTGCGGATGCCCAGCTTCTTGAGCGCCTGAATAGCTGCCGCCGCATCGTCCTTCACCTCATCGGCAATGATCAGATGGCCCACATACGAACCTGATTCGGAAACGTGCACCACTGTGCCCACGGTTTGTGGAGTCGTGTACGGGATGCCTGCCTGTTCCATTAATTTGGCGTTACCAGCAAGCACTTCACGTCCGTCTACACTGACCTTGATGCCATGTCCAGCTACCTCATCGTAATCGTCCACACCTCGGGTACGGATATCTTTTGCCCAAGCTGCACGAATGGATTCAGCAATCGGATGATTGGAATGGGCTTCGGCAATGGCAGCAAGCTCCATCAATTCATCTTCCGTGCGCCCACCTTCAGGGCGAATGGCTGTTACTTTGAAAACACCTTTGGTTAGTGTACCCGTTTTATCAAAAACAACGACTTTGACATCGTTCAGTGCTTCAAGGTAGTTACTTCCTTTGATGAGTATACCGTTACGTGAGGCAGCTCCGATGCCACCGAAAAAACCAAGCGGAATGGAGACGACCAGCGCACACGGACAAGAGATTACGAGGAACACCAGTGCACGATAGATCCAATCGGCGAATGTTGCACCACTAAGCACCAGCGGCGGAACGAACGCAATCAATGCAGCCAAAATAACAACAACCGGTGTGTAATAACGGGCGAATTTGCTAATAAAATGTTCCGTTTTGGCTTTGCGGCTGCTCGCATTCTGCACCAGATCCAGAATTTTGGATACCGTGGATTCACCAAAGGTTTTCGTTACTTCAATGGTCAAGATTCCGTTTTTGTTCACGAACCCACTCAGCACATCACTGCCAGGCTCCAGTTCCCGAGGCACCGACTCACCCGTCAGAGCGGACGTATCTACCATGGAACGACCTGCCTTGACGATCCCGTCCAGAGGCACCCGCTCGCCCGCTTTGACCACGATGCGATCTCCAATGCGCACTTCTTCCGGTGAAACCCGCTTGGTCTCTTCTCCCGTACCGATCAGCATATTGGCATAGTCCGGGCGAATATCCATAAGGGACTGGATCGACTTTCTTGAGCGATTAACCGCCATTCCCTGAAACAGCTCACCGAGCTGATAGAAGAGCATGACCGCTACACCTTCGGGGTATTGACCAATGGCAAAAGCACCAATGGTGGCGACGGACATGAGGAAGTATTCATCGAATACCTGACCGCGAATAATATTTTTGAACGCCTGGAGGACGATATCTCCACCTGCAATCAGATAAGCGACAACATAGAGTGCAAGCTGTGCCCATCCTTCCAGCGGAGACCAGATCGCAGCTGCCAGCAGAATGGAGCCTGCCGCCAAACGTGCCAGCAGTACCTTCGTCTGCCCAGCGCCATGTTCATGCGAGTGTCCAGCGTGCGCGTCATGATTTTGACCGTCTGCATGACTGTGATCATGTCCGGCATGACTTCCATGATCATGCGCGTGCCCTTGGACGCAGTGTTGATGGGCGTGGTCATGTGCGTGGTCATGGTCATGGGAATGACCAGCATGATCTTGACCACTCGGCGTGTGCTCATGCGTGTGGACTCCGCTGCCTGCGTGTGCGTGCACATTGCCGTTGGCGCGGTTTATTGACTCGGCAGCAGCACGACTGCCTTGTGATGATTTATTTTTTTCCGAAATACGAATATGCGGCTCCAACCGAAGAACTTTGCGCTTCGCTTCTTCCACCACTTGCTCATCCATATCGGATGTGGTGTGCATGGATAAGGTTTTAGTTACAAAATTAACCGAGCAATCGGAAATACCTTTAATTTTTTTGACGCCATTCTCAATCTTCAATGCGCAGTTCGCGCAATCCAATCCATCCAGCAGCAGTTCCCTTTTCACCTGTTCCTGACCGGTTCCCATGTGAACTCTCCCCTTTGCATACGTAAAACAAAGTTATCCGTAATTTTTTTGATCTTACAATCAATATATGAGCAATCATTCATATGTTTTGTTAACCCTATTATATGCACGCCTAAACATGAGTGTCAACAATTCCAGTTGATTTTTCATACAGAATATGCTAATAGTAATCATTTCGCTTTAGACGTTTTTTGGATATAATAGGCTTATCGAAGAACATTTGATCAAAGGTTGAGTTCATATAGGTGGTGATAGGAAATGGAACAACCGGTTAAAGCTCCTGCCGAATGCGATGCGGCCTGCTCTGGAACAGAGGCTGACGTGCAGACCCTTCGTGCTTCTCTCATGGATCGCGAGACCTCTTCCGAGATGGCTGATTGGTTCAAGGCTTTCAGCGACCCGACACGGCTTCGTATTATTGATGCGCTGTTGCAGAAGGAATTATGTGTGCACGATCTGACGGTGCTGCTCGATATGGGACAGTCGGCCATTTCGCACCAGCTGCGGTCGCTTCGCAACATGCGGATCGTCAAGCGGCGCAAAGAAGGCAAGACCGTGTATTATTCTTTGGATGATGCACACATTGAGCAGATCTTCCTGCAAACGCTCCAGCATATTAAACATGGCTAGGCATTAGCCTGCCTGTCATACAAAAGAACCCCCGCCTCTCGGCTGTTAGCCGATGGACGGGGGTTCTTTTGTATAAGGGCACCGTTTTGGAGAAAAAGAAGTGTATTATGGGGGTTCAGCTTAGGCTTGCCCACTCCGGTTACAATAGATCGTTATTGTTCGGATCATACAGGCCGGATCGTTCCTTGAACCAGTTGAAGATATGCGACACACATACTTTCAGCACCGCGTATCCCGGAACGGCCAGCAGAATGCCCACCACACCGAACAGATTGCCTGAAGTCAGAATGACAAAGATAATCGTGATCGGGTGAATCTTGAGCGTTTTGCCCATAATCTGAGGTGAGATGAATTTACCCTCAATTAATTGCACAATGGTCCACACGGCTACCATCTTCAGCAGCATCACCGGAGAAGTGACCAGGGCAACGATCAACGCAGGCGTAATCGCGATTGCAGGTCCCAGGTACGGAACGACACTTGTGAACGATGCGATAATCGCAAGAATCAGCGCATAGTCCAGACCAATAATCATATAACCAATGTAGAGCAGAATACCGATGCAGAAGCTGACGATAATCTGTCCGCGAATGAACGAACTGATCTGGTGATTGATATCTTCCAGCACATGCATTGCACCCGTACGGCTCTTGATTGGCAGGAATGACAGAATTTTCGCTGGAAGCTTCTTGCCGTCTTTCAGCAGATAGAACAGGATAAACGGAACCGTTACTATGGACAGCACCGTCTCGGTGAATGCTCCAAGGAATCCGCCCAATCGGGTCCAGGTCGAGTTCAGAATCTCAGTGGCTTTCTGGGAGATCGTGCCCCACCAGTCTTGGGAGTTCAGGTTCACCGCTTCCTGGAATTGGCTGAACAGCTGGCTGCCCGTAAGTTCCTCAAACTGATGCTTTACCGTCTCACTATACGTTGGGAAATTCTCGATCAGCCCCGTAATTTGGTTACGCACGACCGGAATGACTGCCAGTACAACGACTGTCAGGATACCTCCGATAGCGAGATACAAGATTAGAATGGACCATCCTCGCTTGATCTTCCACTTTTCCATGACATCCACAATCGGATTTAGCAGGTAATAGAGAATACCCGACAGAATAATCGGCAGCACAATCGTCTTGATCAGTACCGCGAGCGGATGCAGAACAAAGGATACTTTGGTCAGAACCATCACGTTCAGTCCCACCAGCAGCAGAATTAACAGAAAAAGGACAAACTTGTTATTCAGAAAAAATCGTTTAAACCGATCCGGCCAAATGCGGGGTTGCTCAGGTTGCTCCATAGGCGTGTCTTCCTCTCTTATGTATCCTTTATCAAAGCATAAGCTGTAAACCAGCATGTTTCTTCACTGCACATAAAGTAGCTTGTACAAGCCAACATATGTATAACACATTGAGTTTATACGTACGGCTCTGTTTAACCGTTTCAAATTAGAGCGGTAAGATCATTTTACCCTAAAAAGATCCTTATGCCCCATAGAACTCCTTTTGAAAAATATCCCTACCAAAAAAAGGCTCGCCTCCGAAGAGACAAACCGTTATTATGTCAGCAAATCCTTATGCCTTCGCTGCTTGTCTATACTTTTGGTTAAGCTTTTGCTTATGCTTTACCAGCCAGCTGAGCGATCAGCTCATACGAGTGTAAGCGTGCCTGATGATCATAGATCATCGACGTAATGATCAGTTCATCCGCTTGGGTCTGAGCGATAAATGATTCCAGTTGACCCCGCACGGTTTCCGGAGAACCGTTCACAGCTGCTTTCAGCGTCTGCTCTACACCGGCTTTCTCACGATCTGTCCATTTGCCTTCCATATCGGCTGGTGGCTGCACCAATCCTGTTGTGCCGCGAATAATGTTCAGGAACTGCTGCTGCATCGTTGTACCGAGCCATGCTGCTTCTTCGTCGGTATCCGCAACGACAGCATTTACACCCACAATAACATGGGGTTCCTTCAAGTGATCGGATGGCTGGAAACTGCTCCGATACGTTTCAAGTGCAATCCGGGTGTAATCCGGTGAGAAGTGGCTGGCAAAAGCAAACGGCAATCCCAGCTGTCCGGCCAGACGAGCACTGAAATCACTGGAGCCGAGCAGGTAAATCGGGATATTCAATCCTTCACCGGGAACAGCACGAACGGGCGCATGATACGATGTAGCAGAAGCATCGAAGTAGGCTCTAAGCTCAGCCAGCAATTCAGGGAAATCTTCACCACTGTTGAGGTCTTTACGCAGGGCTAATGATGTGCGACGGTCACTTCCCGGTGCACGGCCCAGTCCAAGATCAATACGGCCTGGATACAGGGACTCCAGTGTACCAAATTGTTCGGCAATCACAAGCGGCGCATGGTTAGGCAGCATGATTCCACCTGAACCGAGACGGATGGTTTTCGTTCCTCCCGCGAGGTAACCAATCACAACCGAAGTGGCTGAAGAAGCGATGCCTGGCATGTTGTGATGCTCCGCTACCCAGTAACGGTGATATCCCCAACGCTCCGCGTGTTGAGCGAGATCCAGACTGTTGCGAAGCGCATCCGCAGGTGTGGCCCCTACAACGACAGGTGCCAGATCCAGAATGGACAATTTAACGTCGTTAATATGTTTTTTATGGGATGCAGCTGTGTTTTCGGTAGACATGATATATAGTTCTCCTCTGTAGTTATATTTATTTTTGTATATCCAGATATATAGATGTAAAAGCGTAAAAAAATGATGTGCAGAGCTACTCCTCAAGCCGTTTACATCCGGACGGAATACCCGCTTGCACCTGCATTCTTGCTTCCGTCTCGGCGTCCGGCTTATAGCTCGTGCTGTACGTACTCGGCAAATTGACGAATAGTTTCTTCGTTGCGGCGATAATATGTCCACTGTCCCCTGCGCTCGGAGATCAGTAACCCGGCTTTGAGCATGGTCAGCAGATAGCTGGATATGACGGATTGAGCCAGTCCGGCCTTCACCTGAATCGTACCAACACATATGCCGCTCTTTCCTGCATCCGGATGCTGGGATAGCTCCAGCGGTGGAAAGTGTTGCTCTGGGTTCTTGAGCCACAACAGAATCTGTCGACGTGTCTCGTTGGATAATGCTTTGAATATGAGTATAGTTTCCATGGGTACGATTATACCGCCTTTCTTTCATTTTGCAAACTAGACAGACCGATTCGACGAACGAACCGGCCTGCCAATAAATTCATGGGTATGCGTTTAGACTAGATTGGTAAGCCGCTGCCTCCAAATAACGGATACCGCTGAAGAACAAGTGATCTACCGCTCCAATGCCTACAAAATCAAAGATACCCACACTCGGAAGTCATTTTTATGCTGGTAGTCATGCCGATTTGTTCGTAAATTCAATCAATCCACTGAGTGATTTTTTCCAAAGGCTGACGGGATTTCTCGCGTGGCGGATCTTCCGCACGATAACCAAAGGCTGCCATAACGGAAACATCCCATAGTCCATCCTCCAGCAGACCTTCTTCTTCCAGAATCGAATGTACGCCCTCATAGTTAAACCCTTCAATTGGGCAAGAATCGATACCAATCAGCGCTGCTGCAGTCATCATATTGCCGAGAGCAATGTAAGTCTGTTTGGACGCCCAGTCCAATAAAGTACGGGGATTCTCCAGAATCCGTTGGTTATTTTGAAATTTGCCATAAGCTTCACGAGTCAACTCAAATACGTCATCCGGCATGCCCTTGATTTCTTTCAGCATGTATTCCGCGTATGGCGAGTTATAACTCGCATCAGACCGCGCCAAAATAACAATAAAATGGCTTGCCGCCGCCAATTGTTTTTGAGCCCCGGAAGAAACTTCGGACAGACGCTTGCGCAAGTCCGAGTTCTGTACAATCAGAAATTTCCATGGCTCCAATCCGATCGAGCTTGGCGACAATCGTCCCGTTTCCAGAATATACTCAAAATCTTCTGCCGGAATGAGACGTGAAGCATCAAACTGTTTGGTTGCATGGCGAAAATGGTAAGCGTTCAAGACGGTTTCTTTCGTAATGGCTTTTGATGAGGATTCCATAAAAACTGCACATCCTTTTCTTTTGTTTATGTTCATTTGTTCACCCTGATATCTAAGTGTTATTTTAGATTCTATCATTCAAATATAAAAGTACGCACAATGTTGTTTCTTAGTTCATAAAAGTAACTATAGCTATCTAACAAGGTTTTTCTATGGTCAAGTGCATGCCCTGTTGTAACCAAAAACAAGTCGCCATGGATCTGCTGCTCCCCAAGGCGACTTATCTGTGGTTCATGTCAGCGATGATGATTATTACAGCTGCTGCATAAACTCATTTTCCGAGATGACCGTAAACCCCTCTTGCCGCAGCAAAGCAGAAGTAACCCCTTCGCCCACGACTTTGTGGTTGGCAAAGTTGCCATCGTAGATCATCTGTGTGCCGCAGGAAGGACTGAATTCTTTGAGTACTACACAGGTGACATCCAGTTTCTGCGCCCATTCAAGTGTTTGATAGGCTCCTTTAATGTATAGATCTGTTACGTCGTTGCCACTCTTCTCAATGACCTTGGCCGTACCTGCCAGCACATCCTTACCTGTACCGCCGATAATTTCAGCCGGCTCCCGCGGGGTGGAAAATCCGCCAAGCAGCTCCGGGCAGACCATCTTCGCCTGTTCCTGCTCCACAAGCTCCTGAATCTTTGCATCCAGACTCGCTGTTCCGTTGTAACGGCAGGCTACGCCAGCAAGACATGAACTCACCAAATATTTCATCGTTATGCTCCTTATGATCCAATCATCTATTAAATTGATTGTACCATATGGGTCAGGCCTAGAGGTCAATTCTTGTAATCATTGTAATCCGTGCATCGTCTTCATATCGAACCTTAAAAGTATTGTAGATCTTTGTCTCTGCTGAACGAAATGTGACCATTCCAGGCGTATTTGGATCTCTTTCAAGTTTATATTTATCAAGATCGATATTGAACATTTGTTTGATTACTGGTGCTGCGTTCTGCCTGATTACACTTTCCTTCATGTTAAGTAACTTCTCAAAGTAAAGCTCATACTCTTCCCGAGTTTCAAGCTCTGGAATCCCCCTCTGGTAATCCATTACAGTATATCCGTTGCTAAATCTCCCACCAATTCTACTTACTAAATACCGATCTCCAAAATACAGGTCCGTAGTATCTTCAAGCGTCTTGCCATTTTGTTCAAAAATTATATCTTTCAAATCAGGTGCGGGCTCACCAGACAAGGCTTCAATCGACATTCTGGCTTCTGTTATTAAATCTTGTGATACAGTATCTGAACTCACACTACCAGAAACGGATACTGCTTCATCCCTCGTCCATTCGATACTGCCACTGCCCCTACTATTCTCCAAAAACACTGTTGTGAACCATACCGGTTTTTCCTGACCCTGCTTCATTTTCACATAACGTCTGGCTGAGATCGGTTTTAGCGTAGGGTCACTTTTTATCCCTTCAAGCAGTGACGGAATTTGACGCAAATAACGATGCTCAAGCTCATTAGCCGACATCTCCCGTCTCATCTGTACCTCACGCAGATTGCCTGTTGCCGCATCAAGCCAGATCAACGCGTATTCTGCATCTCCTTCTTTTCCAGCCTCGACGGACACTCTTCCGGAGACAGGCAGGTCCTTCACTTTGGTTATAAGTAATTGTTTGCCAAGATAGTCTCGCATCGTGACGGCTACATTTTTTTTCATCTTGTCTGTGAGCAAGCTCATGCCGGCGTCATCCGTATATTGCAGCGCTGCTGTGGGATATACCTTTTCAATTACCGGCTCCACAATCTGTCCGTTCCAGAGAATGACCGCCGCTGCCACGGCTGCAATCGTCGTGCATGCCATAATGGCTTTGCGAGAGCGAAGACTGCGTCTACGTTGATTCGGCCGAACGTGTTGCTCGTTAGACTTATCCCCAGCATCACTCATTTTCTGTGCAGATCCCGATTTGAGCCAGGCTACCTGACGAAGTACGTTCTGCTTATGCTCTTCGGTAAAAGGAGACGCCGCAAACGGCTCCTGCCGGGCTACTTTTTCCCATTCGTCATCCATATGTTTCATTCGCTTCGCTCCTCCCACTGTTTCCGTACTTTGGCCTTCGCCCTCGATAGTCGCGATTTGACCGTTCCCGCGCTGATGCCCAGCATTTCCGCAATTTCCCCCGTCGTAAGTTCATACTTCAGATGCAGCAAAAGCAATTCCCGGAATTTGTCCGGCAGAGCCATGATGATGTCCCAGATTTCATGAACGTGCTCCCTGCTGATCGCCTCAGCTTCGGCAGAAGGGTGAACAAATTTTTCGGGCTTCATTTCGCCTTGGCTCGTATTAACCTGTTCCGTGTGGATTGGCAGGGTCTCTCCCCATAAACTGCTGCGAAAAAATCTGGATTTCCGGTATGTAAATGTCGTGTTCCTAGTAATGGTCAGCAGCCATGTCTTCAATGAGCATTCTCCGCGAAAATGGGCGATCCCGGAATATGCCCGGATAAACACTTCCTGTGACAATTCATCCGCCTGCTCGGTACTTTTGGTCAGAAAGTACGCGTAATTCCATACGTCGTTCCCGTAGTCATCCATCATGCTGCTAAGTGTGTAATTGTCGATGGTCTGAGCATGTGCCAGATATTGATAGTCCAACTGATGTTCACCTCACTTAATAAGACTGCGTCCATTCGGGTTTGGTTCCCAAACGGTTTATTTCTTCCCCCTTTCCTGCAAATTAAAATAAACCAGCAAGGTCCACATGTGCTGAACGCGCTGGTCTATCTATGATAAAGCCAAATAAAATTCAATCTGCGGCGAAAGCTACTCACACCTTAACCGCAGCAATCATGAGAAACATCGGTCGACGACTCTCGTCTCGCATACCGGGAACCTGCTCCATCATCTCCGGGGATGGCTTGGACTCGGCTACCTGTTGAATGACAAACCCCGCCTGAATCAATTCATTCAGATGCGTCGCCAGCGTCCGGTGGTATTTCACCACGTCCTGATTCAGAAAGTTCGCTACCCGCTGTCCTTCCTCATGATAATGATCCACAGGCCAGTGCAGTATCTCGCCCTCAGGTCCATAATGCCAATCCTGCTCCGCCCGCGCAGTGAAAATGGGATGTTCCGCAGACAAGACAAACGTGCCTCCGTGAACGAGACATGCATTGATTTTGGCATAGACCTGATCCAGACGCTCGATATAATGCAAGGCCAGGGAGCTGATCACCACATCAAATTGTCCGGGTGCAAAATCAATATCCTCAATTGCCATCCGCTGGTACTCGATATGAGGGTCATCCGTCATCTCGCGTGCACGCTGCAACATATTTTCAGACAAATCCACGCCAACCACCGAACGTGCCTGCTGCTCACGTGCATATCGACAGTGCCAACCGAATCCGCACCCCAGATCCAGTATGTTTTTGCCCTTTAATTCAGGCAGCATCGTTTGCAGCTCATGCCACTCACCAGCTGCCTCCAGTCCTTGGGTGGATCTAGCCATCTGACTGTAATTGCCGAAAAATTCGGCTTCATCATATTTGTTTTGTTTCATAAAGTGATCCCTCCCGTGTCATAAAAGATGCCCCATTTACTCTACCATATAAACGATAATCTTTTGGAAAAGTTGCCAACCAAAATCACGGCATGTTATTATACAGAACGAACGTTCAGTATAATATAATACAGAATGAACATTCAGTATATTAACGGAGGTCACCATGAACACAAATTGGACGCATCCATTAGAAAGGCAATCTGTAGGTAAGGCATTTGTAAGCTACCTCGTGCCTTCCATATTAGGGATGCTGGTTATCGCTTTCAACTTTATTATCGACGGCATTATGGTTGGACACAAACTTGGATCTACAGCGCTGGCCGGAATCGGTATTGCTTCTCCTGTCTACACACTTTTTGTGGCTATGTCTCTATGGATTGGAATGGGCGGAGCTACCTTGTATTCAACTTACATGGGGAAGAAAGACCCTGCAACAGCGAAGCAAATCTTCACCAAATCCATAACGATCATTTGGCTGATTACGATGGTCATCGGATATACGGCCTATACATTCAAAGATAAGCTGGTCTTCGCCCTCGGTGCCAATACCGAAACATTCCCGTTTGCTGCGGACTATATGAATATCATTTTGTTGTTCGGTTTCGTTTTCACCATTGAGAACGCACTCACTATTTTTGTTCGAAACGACGGAAATCCCAATACATCCATGTATGCTCAGATTACGTTTGCGGTAGCCAATATTGTGCTCAACTATGTAACGTTATACGTGCTGGAATGGGGCGTCCGTGGCGTTGCGATTGGTACAATTGTATCGGCATCTCTGGCGCTTCTCGTCCTGCTGACTCACTTTTTCAAAAAAACAAATAATCTTAAATTGACCCGCTTCAGATGGAATACCAAACTGCTGGGTTCCATTGTGCTCATTGGTTTCCCCAGCTTCCTGGCTGAACTGGGCATGTCCGTCTTCTCCATCGCTCACAACATTTCATTGGATCGGATTGCGGGCACGGATGGTGTGGCATCTTTTACAGTCCTGAACTATATTCATGGTGTTGTACTGCTGGCATTTCTCGGTCTGGCGTCCGCTGCCCAACCTTTGGTCAGTTATTATCACGGAGCCAAACAGATGGATCGGGAAAAACAGACCATTCGCTTAGCCTCCAGAACGGCTCTGGCATGTGGGGTTCTGCTGTTACTCGTTGTACAACTGGGCGCACCTTATTTTGTGCAAATCTTCGGGAACTTCAGTGACAGCGTGACGGATAGCGCCGTGTACGGTTTGCGAATATTTACTTTTGCATACTTGTTCATGGGTATTAACTTTGTCATGAGCACGTACTTCCAATCTGTCGGGAATGCCAAAATGGCCATCTGGATTACAGCTGCACGCGAGATGATCATTATGGTTGCCTTAATTGTTATCCTCCCTTCATTCTTGGGTGTCACTGGTGTATGGCTTGCCGTTCCGTTATCTGAAATGATGGTTCTGGTGACTATTGGGATGTACTATAAAAAACGATCCATCTCTGAACGGATAAACAGTTTAACGATTGAATAAAGCATGTACATGTGAACATCCAAAAGACCTGCTTGATCTACAAAGATCAGGCAGGTCTTTTGGTTAAGGCAATCAACTCTATTTTTATCGATTGGCTCGTTTAATATGTTTACATAAGGTTTTTTAGATTAGGTACTATATTACTTTATACCCGAATATCGAATCGGCCATTGCTGTCCGTCGTTGCATTTGCAATTTCTTGCGGGGATGCGGCTTGCATGCCATTGTTCGCAGGTTTGGCTGGCGGCGCTTCTTTGGTTCCGGTTGTACCGCTGCTCTGGGAACTTTGCTGCGAGATTTGAGCTTCGATTTGCTTGATTTGCTGCTGCAGCTGCTTCGTTTTGGTCTCCTTGGTTTTCTCATCGTCCTTGCTGGATTGTACCTTCTCCAATTCGGCCTCAAGCTTCGTCTTTTGTTTTTCCAACTCGCTTGTGCTGTTCGAACTGGATGAAGACGTGGATATGTAGGATGTCGTGGAACTTGCTGCTGAAGAAATATTCATCGTTGATCTCCTCCTCTTTCTTGGTTCCACTATATCCCATCCAGACAAAAGGAACGTTAAATTCAACTGAAAGGTTGCTGAATGATTAGCTTTCAAGTCGTCCTAAGGGGTAATTTTAAATAGCGTATTTATTTACGCACAACGTTATACCCTTTATCCTTCAACAGCTGGATAACCCCATCTTTACCCAGGAAGTGGCCTGCGCCAACTACGATGAAATATTCCTCTTTCTTGTCGGATTTCAGGTAGCCATCGATTTTGTCAGCCATCCCGATATTCCGGTCAATAAGCATCGCTTTGTTATACTCTGGATCGACAGCCATGCTATTGGTGAATTCTAGCAATCCCTGATCATCCCCCGTTTTCCACATTTCAGCCATCTGGTCGACAGAATCATCAAGGACACCAAAGTTATCGATTACAGCGTTCAGATTCTTCTCTTGCAGTTCATTGGAGAAATGATCGAACATGCCTAACTGGGATTCATAGGATTCCAGCTCCAGCACGGGCAATTTTCGTTCAACGGCTTTCTGTATGAAATACAGATCGATACCCGCAGATGCTTCGTACCCGGCTTTCACTGATTTCAGACTGCTGAGAGTCGATTCCGCCACCCATGGTTTAAATGCATCAAGAGCATTGACTTGCAAGCCACTTTGCTTCAAAATGGCACCGAGTTTAGCATACGTTTCCTTGGACACATGATCCTTCAGCGTTGTGCCGTCCTGATACATCCCCATATCCATAATCAGCTTCTGCTGCGCCTCATCGGCAGCTTTGCTGATATCAATCTCCACACCGAGATAGTCGGCTTCGGCAAAAGCTTCTTCAAATTCTTTACGTAACGGGTAGAAGCTATCATCTGCAATATGCATGGAACCTACCAGATACACCGTATTTCCATTATGTTCGACTTCCCACATAAAACCGCGGGCGCCGGTTTGGACAGCTTCCGTGCCTCCACCTTTGGAGACCAACAGAACGGTGCGCGTTGTCCCATCCCAGCGAACTTCATAACCAGCTGCATCCCCGACGATACGGATCGGCGCATACGTTACGCCATTGATTCGTGTAAGTTTACTTTTAAGCGTAATCGTTTTGCCATCCACTACGGCAGTGATCGTGTCATCCGTTGCAGTTGTCAGCTTTACATCCATCGCGTCAAGCGTGGTACGCAGCGGAACCAATGTGGTTCCCTTATCCATAATCGGCACTTCTGTCGCATATTCTACTGCCTGATCATTGACCTTGACGGAAGTCTTCTGTGGAGCCGCCATAACTGGTACTGCAGATGCGAGCAAACCTACCGAGATTGTAAGGGATAAGAGCATTCGTTTCCAATTTTTCATATTATGTATTCTCCTTCATTCACAATATATTTCTTTTTTGGCATCATTATCTTTATTATAACACAGCAAAAAGTCCGCTCTCTAAAAGTCGGCAGAGTGGGCTATGTGAGTACTTCAGAAGCGCCAACAAAGGTAGCGCTTTCAGTTAACCAAAAAAAGGGTTGATTATTGAGAAATCATCCACTATGATAATGTCATCAGTCCGACTACAAAAGTTAAAGCACTTTAACTTTCAATTACATAACATCATATGAAACCTTTCATTTAAGGAAACTATCTTCCGAAAGTTAAAGCGTTATAATTTTATATCCAATAGAAAGGTTGGTGTTTATGTGACCCATCGCGAAAGCCGACGGCAGACATTTTACATGTACCTCTTCATCTCTCCATGGCTTATCGGTTTCATGGTGTTTGCCTTGTATCCGATTCTGTCATCCCTTTATTACAGCTTCACGGACTATGATATTATCCACCCGCCGAAATATGTCGGACTCGCGAATTACAACGAAATGTTTCACAATGACCTGTTTTGGAAATCTGTTGTCGTAACGGTGCGCTATACATTTATCAGTGTACCGATCCAGCTGCTGCTGGCACTCGGCTTTGCTCTCCTGCTCAATACGAAAATACCGTTCCGCGGATTTTTCAGAACCGCCATGTATTTTCCGAGCATGGTATCCGGCGTCGCGATGTCTCTGCTGTGGTACTGGATTTTCAACCCATCGATCGGTCTGTTCAATTACGTGCTGTCCTGGTTCGGCATTAGTGGCCCATCCTGGCTCATGAGCCCCGATTATGCGCTTTATGCACTGATGATTATGTCCTTCTGGACAGTGGGCTCAGGCATGATTCTGTTTCTTGCGGGACTTCAGGGCGTTCCTGCCAGTCTCGTGGAAGCCGCAAAGCTGGACGGTGCGGGACGCTTCCGGATTTTCCTGAACGTGACGCTGCCCATGATTTCACCGGTACTTTTGTTCCAGCTGATTATGGGCGTCATCGATTCCTTCCAGGTGTTCACGCAGGCGTATGTAATGACCCAAGGGGGTCCTAACTACTCGACCTGGTTCTACGTTTACAACCTGTATACCAGTGCCTTCAAGGAATACAGGGCAGGCTACTCCTCGGCACTCGCTTGGGTGCTGCTGATCGTCGTCATGGCGTTTACGGCGCTCATTATTAAACTCTCGAACCGTTATGTTCACTATGAAGGAGGCGGACGCAAATGAGTACGATTCCGACTGCCGGCCCAGGGGCTTCACCTTCTGTGAGTAAACGCCGGCGCAAAATCGACGCGGTTAGCATTGCCAGCTTCATTGCCCTGGTGGTCACCACTTTTCTCATGCTCCTCCCTTTGTTTTTCATGGTCTCGACCTCGCTGAAATCGAAGAAGGAACTGCTGAAGTTTCCTCCGACCTTTCTGCCGGAGTCCTGGCAGTGGAGTAACTACAGAGAGATTTTCGACACGCTGAATTTCGGTCAAATGTATATGAACAGTCTCATTATTGGCATTTTGACCGTTGTTGGCACCCTGTTTTCGTCGGCGCTTGCAGGCTATGGTTTCGCCAGATATCGGGGCAAGGGCAGCAACTTGTGGTTCATGCTCATGCTCAGCACCATGATGCTTCCCTATCCGGCGATTATGATCCCGCAGTTCATTCTCTTTTCCAAGCTGAACTGGATCGATACCTTTCTGCCGCTGATTGTCCCTGCATTTTTTGGTTCAGCATACAACATCTTTTTGCTGCGACAGTTCTTCTCCACGCTCCCGGATGAGCTGTTTGACGCCGGACGCATTGATGGCTGCAGCGAGTTTCGGATGTGGAGACAAATTGCTTTGCCTCTGTCCGGTCCGGCGCTTGCAACTGTTGCGATCTTTGCCTTCATCTACAGCTGGAACGATCTTTTGACACCTGTGCTCTACTTAAGCTCATCGGATAAGTTTACGCTTCCGGTCGGTATGTCTTCCTTTACCTCTTCCCGTTTCCGGATTCCGCCGTGGCACCTGCTCATGGTTGCCTCCGTGCTCGCCATGCTGCCAATCGTGGCCCTGTTTGCGATAGCCCAGAAGCGGTTTGTGGAAGGAATTGTACTTACAGGCATCAAGTAAAGGCTCCGCCGCAGGGGCGGCAAAAACTTGAATATATGGGGGACTGTCATTCATGAAAAAGATAAGGATCAAAAAGACTTTTGCACTTTTGCTTGCGACCAGCATGCTCGTCGTATTGGCACTGTCCGGCTGCAGCGGCGGTAAATCAGCGGGAGATGTAGTACCTGGTAACGATGATGATAGCGCTAAATCCGGCTCCTCCGGCGAGCAAGTAACCATAACGCACTACACTATCGATTCCGAGGATCGCACCTTTATTGAGAAGCTGCTTCCCGATTTTGAAGCCAAACATCCGAACATTAAGGTCAAAATCGAAAAAGCTCCTTACGAGCAGTTCGACAGTAAGCTCCAAACGCTGATTGCCGGTGGCAAATCGCCTGACGTCACAAGCCACTATGGCTACGGCGGTTTTGCGGAGTATTACAACAAAGACATGCTGCTCGACATGAACGACATGATTAAGGAAGACGGATTTAAGGCGTCCGACTACAGCATCCCGGATGACCTTATGAAAATCTATACTGTTAAAGACCATGTCTACGGTATTCCGGTCAACATGTACGTTACTCTGATGCTCTATAACAAAGACATGTTCGACGCTGCCAACATTCCTTATCCTCCAAGCGATTACGAGGACAAGAGCTGGACGTTTGACAAAATGGTCGAAGACGCCAAGCAAATGACGCATGTGTCCAACGATATTGCCAACACTCAATATGGCGTGGACTTCACATGGTCCGAGCGCGATATGCGTCCGCTCTATTTTGGAGCCGAACCTTACTCCCAGGATACCTGGACCAACGGGGGCGTACCATCCGAAACTTATTTCAATTCACCGGAAGTCATCGCAGCCTATAACAAGCTGTTCAACCTGATTTTAAAAGATAAAGTGTCTCCGACAACGGAATGGAGCAAAAGCGTGGCGGGGCAAAACGGCGATGCATTCGTAACCGGTAAGGTGGGTATGACCGTTAGCGGCTCCTGGAGCCTTGCCGGCTCGAATGACTTTCCGTTCAAGGTTGGCGTGGCAGCAGTGCCGGCCGGCGGCAATGACAAGGTCCGCAGCGTGCTGTTTGTCGATCCGCTCTTGATTCTGAAAGGCTCCAAACATCCGAAGGAAGCTTTTGAATGGATCAAGTACCTGGTCAGCGACGAGGTTCAGGAAAAATCCATTGACCTGAGCGGCGGCAATCCTCCTGTAAATACGAAGGCTGCCGAGACCTATTACAAGCATTTTGATGGCATCGATCCAGCAGATGTGAAGAAGGTTTACGAAGGCGCTGTGAAATACGGATTTGAATCCTATAACCACCTGATCACCCACTATTCTCAGATCAACGACATGTTCATCAACGAGATGCAGCCGATCGATACCGGACACAACACCGTTGAAGAAGTGATGCCGACGATTCAGAAAAAGGTTATGGAAATTATCAAACGTTAACGCCAGACATTGTGCCGTCCCGCAAGGGGCGGTGCATCTACTAAATTAGCTTCGCGGCTAAGCCTCCGTACATGTATACTAGTGTTAAATCAATATAAAGTACGGAAAATCTGCCGCAAGGAGAATAAACAATGAAGGTTAGTATATTTGATGTAGCAAAAAAATCAGGATTATCCGTTGTGACGGTTTCCCGGGTACTCAATGGTGCCGAATCCGTTCGTGAGAAAAATAGACAAAAGGTACTCGACGCCATTAAGGAGCTTGATTACCATCCCAACGCTGCTGCGCGGAGTTTAGCCCGCGGCAAGACAGGAATCGTCGGTTTGATCATGACCACTCTTCAGGACTCCTTCTTTGACGCCGTTGTTAAGGAGCTGAACGAAGTGCTTTCGCTTCACGGCTATTTTCTTGCCGTTTCGGTCTCTACCGGCATTGGCTCGGATGAAACCCATTACCTGATCCAAGAGGACCGGGTGGACGGTCTTATTCTGCTCTCACCCATAGAAGAAGATAACTACATTGTAGAATTGAAGCGGCGCAATATCCCTTATGTCCTCATCGACAATCAGAAGCCGGAGAATGATGCTTTTTCCGTAACGATCGACAACTACAAAGGCGGCTATGCCGCTACAAAGCATCTGCTTGATCTGGGCCATACCTCCATCGCACACATAAGCGGAGATGACATGTTCCGCAGTACGAAAGAGCGCCGCAGCGGTTTCCTGCAGGCACTTAAGGAACAAGACCTGGCTCCGTTCGACATGATCACAGGCGATTTCGAAATCGATTTTGGTTATGACATCTGCCGCAAATGGCTGCATGAGGGGCGCCTTCCTTCCGCGGTGTTCGCGGGCGATGACCATATCGCGCTCGGGGTTGTGAATGCCCTAATGGAAGAAGGCATCAAGGTGCCTGAACAGGTAGCCATTGTCGGCTATGACGATCAGTATATTTCATCCAAGCTGCACCCCCATCTGACAACGGTCCGGCAGCCTGCCGACCGCATTGGGATTGCTGCTGCGGATATGCTGCTGAAACGTATGGACGGTACGATGAAGCGTGGCGCTAATGTGCGAATCGACCCTGAACTCATCGTGAGAGAATCTACTGGATCGCCAACAGAAGATACGACCGGATAAAAAATATAACCTTATATTTAGGAGTGACGACCATTGACTTACTACTTGGGAATCGATGGGGGAGGAACAAAAACATACGCCCTGCTGACTGATGACTGCGGCAATGTGCTTGGCAAAGGCGTTGGCGGCAACGGCAATCACCAGATTGACCACGCCTTGGCCTCGCAAAGCATACGGGAAGCTGCAGAAGGAGCCCTGAACGAGGCAGGGTTGCAGATTCATGAAATCTCGCACACCTTTTTCGGGCTTGCAGGCGCAGATCGGGAGATAGATTACCGAATTCTGCATCCTCTGGTTCAGGGAATCGGATTCACCCGGAATTACTCGATTGACTGTGACACGATGATCGGCCTGCGTGCAGGCACGAACCGCCCTTACGGGGTCGCATTAATTTGCGGCACAGGAACCAACTCCGCAGGCCGCAATCCGGCAGGAGAACATGTACAAATCGGCGGTTTTGATTATATGTACGGCGATTTCGGCGGCGGGGGTTCCCTCAATATTGAGGTGTTCCGCTCTGTCATCCGTTCTTGGGACGGCCGTGAGCAGACAACGCTCCTGACTCCCCTGCTGCTGAACTTCCTTGGATATGATAGTGTCAGCGATATGTTTGATGATTTCCAGGATCACGGCAAGCATGTGCCTGTCCATGCTGCGAAGCTTCTGTTTGAAGCTGCCGCAGAGAACGATGCTGTAGCTCTGGAAATTCTGAACCGTCAGGGCGCCGAGCTTGGTAAATCAGCGACTGCTGTCATCCACAAGCTCGGAATGGAAAAGGACACCTTTGACGTGGTACTGGCAGGAAGTCTGCTAACAAGGGGAGATCGCGGGTGGATTCGCAGCAAGGTTGAAAAGGCTGTCGCAAACGTTGCTCCAAATGCGACCATCGTAACCTTGGCCACAGAGCCTGTCGTCGGTGCTTTATGGTCTGCTATGGATGCGGACGGACATACGGTAAGCCAGGATGTATATGACAAAATGCGGACCTTCCGCGAATTCGAACATATTAAGCAAACAACAAGATAAACGTCCATAGGAACTGTCATCATAAAAAATTCTAAAAAGACTGGAGTGTGCAAAAATGTCAAACGAACAAGGACTGAAAATAGCGGTAATCGGCGGTGGATCTTCCTATACTCCGGAGCTCGTTGAGGGGTTCATCCTTCACCATGCCGAGCTTCCGGTACGCGAGCTGTGGCTGGTGGATATTGAGCCGGGACAGCACAAATTGAACATTGTTGGCAACTTGGCCAAACGCATGGTGGAGAAATCCGGTCTGCCGATTGAAGTTCATTTGACGCTCGACCGCCGTGAAGCCATCAAGGGCGCGGACTTCGTCAGCACGCAAATGCGTGTCGGCATGCTTGATGCCCGTGGCCGCGATGAATCCATCCCCCTGAAATACGGCGTGATTGGCCAGGAAACCACTGGTCCCGGAGGCATGATGAAGGCGCTGCGGACGATTCCGGTCCTGCTCGACATCTGCCGTGATATCGAAGAACTCGCCCCCAATGCCTGGCTGCTGAACTTTACAAATCCGGCGGGTATGGTCACGGAAGCGATTCTGAAGTATTCCAACGTAAAAAGCATCGGACTCTGTAATGCGCCGATCGGCCTAATCAAGCAGACCTCGGCCAAATACGGCGTAGAAGCGGACCGCATCTATGCCGAGTTTGTCGGCCTGAACCATCTGCACTGGATTACGCGTATCGATGTGAACGGAGAAGACAAACTGGATGAGATGCTGGCCGATACGGCCAGTTACAGCGCGAAGAACGTACCTGCACGGGAATGGAATCCGGAATTCCTGCAATCCCTGCATGCCCTGCCTTCCTACTATCTGAAATATTTCTATATGACCGATGCCATGCTTGAAGAGCAGCTGGAATCCTTACAAACAGGCGGCAACCGTGCGGAAGTGGTTAAACGCGTCGAAGAAGAACTGTTCGAGCTATATAATGATCCGGAGCTGAAGGATAAACCAAAGCAGCTGGAGCAGCGCGGCGGCGCCTTTTATTCCGAAGCAGCCGTGAACCTGATGCGCTCGCTCTACAACGGAACGAATGACATTCAAACGTTGAACGTAGCCAATCAAGGTATCATTGACTTCCTGCCGGACGATGCCAGCATTGAAGTCAACTGTGTGGTTACCAAAACCGGCCCGCTGCCTCTGCAGCTAACCAAGATTCCTCCAATGGCCGTCGGACTGATCCATGCGGTTAAAACCTATGAGCGCCTCGCCATTGATGCTGCCGTGACCGGTGATCGCGGATTGGCCATCCAGGCATTAGCCCATCATCCTTTGGTTCCTTCGGTCGAAGTGGCGATTCAGATGTTGGATGAAATGCTCGAAGCCAACAAGCAATATTTGCCGCAGTTCTTTACTGAATCTACAGCTAATGCACAATAATTCGGCTATCATCCATTCGTCCTTATCCCATAAGAAAAAGTCTAACGATGTATTTTTACAGAAGACAGACCCTATTTAAATGTTATTTTTCTAGCGATTATAGGATGGTTCAGCTTCGCTGATATTGATAGATTCTATAATCTTATACGAAACCGCCATGTCCCAGCATTTCCTGAGATATGGCGGTTTTACGTTTTATAGACACTTGCCCATCTATATCGCTTTGCTCAAATCATTCATTTAATGCATTCTCCTAGCTCATCCATAAAAAAGCAGGCAGGGAGCTAACCTCCCTGCCTGCTGGCATTTGAGTAATCAACCAACTTCAAGTTGCTTAGTAAGTCCACCAGTTGCCGGACATCACGATCATGGAGAAGAGCTTGATGCTGTCTTCATAGTAGCCCTCATTGGAGCTGCCGGCCGTTTTGGTCCAGACGGAATTCAGCCAGCTTTGGTTCGTAGACGAAGTCATAGCGCTGACACCAAACGGTGCATAGAACGCGCCGCTGCCGCCGGAACCTGTGACCGTGCCATTGAGTTTATAACCATCTTTCACACTGCTAGGGTTGCCGCTTACTTTGGTCGAGATCCAGCTATTCATTTGGTTGAGCTGATTGAGCGCCCGGCTGTCACCAGTCATCAGGTAATCCGTTGCGATCCGCCAAGGTGTACGACATGAATTGTAATCGTAGTTGCCGTCGTTCGCCCCTTCCAGAAAATCGGCTGAAGCCGGCTTGTACGTCGAGCCCGACAGAACGACGAAGTCTGGTAGCAATCCGGTTGATGAGCTGTACCCGTTGTATAAGGAGTTGATGATGGTATAGGTTTTGTTGATCACGTTCGTCCATTTGGCATCACCCGTTGCTGCCTGGAACGCCTTCAAGTGATTCAGCATAAAGTCCGATGGACGGGTAGCATTTTTGAACGTGTTATCCGTTGCCCAGTCGCCAAGACGCAGCGTCCATTGCGACTGATTCACGTCACTTTGCATAATAGCATTGATGATGTCCTTGCCCGCCTGAAGGTAATTGATACTGCCGCTGCTACCCCACTGCTTGTCCGCAAGCAGGAGCGAATAAGCAATGTCCATGTCTCCATCCGTGGCCGAATCGGCACCTTCAATGTTCTGGAAGCTGCTGTTTTGTTTCCAAGCCATCAGTTTCGAATTGTTGGCGCTTGGATGAGCCTTATAATATTGATAAAGTCCGTCAAAATAGGTCTGCGCATTGCTGTCATAACCCGCCATTAGAACCGTTGCCAGCATTCCGTACCCATGTGCCTCAGATACGGTATCCCCGTTGGACTGATACTTCACATAATACTTTCCTGTGCCCGCCGTCTTCAGATATGCCGATTTCCAGCTGTCCCATTTCGCTTTCACGGCGCTGTCCATCGCACTTTGCGTAACATGGTTCGGCTTGATCGAACCGCTGGTATATGTCGTGTGCTGCGGGAACGGCTTGTTTGGAGCAGCGAAAGCAAAACTCGCCGGAATTAGAAGAAAAGCGAGACAACACATCATAACAGCCTTGCTGCTAAACGAAAATCCCCTATTTTTTCTCATAAGCTTACACTCCTTTTAGGTTCATATGGGTCTTGATCCATGACATAACCTTTAAGCCAAAAATTCAGTGCAGCATCTGGATGGTTAAACAATGATTTGATACTCGCTAAACCACAATCACCTCCGCCTTAAAGTTTAAGCGCTTTAACTTTTGAAACGCTTACATTTATTTTAAATGTTCTTCTAATATTTGTAAATAGATATTTCCGCGATTGAATCTAAAGTCCTGAATCGACATTTTACAGTAAAAAACCCGAGAACGAATGTCCCGGGGTTTGCTTGTTGCCTTTATACTTACTGTCTTACGTCCATTACTGATCATTGACGTTATTGTCTGTCGTCCTACCACTGTTACTCCATTGTCTGTTGTTGTCTGTGTGTTGTCATAATTAGTGAGAGAAATGATCGATATTGTCTTATAAATCAAGACATATTTTCATATTTACCGAGGAAAAGTCAACGCTTACGTTTTAAAATCTCCATCTTTTTCACAAATACTGAGAAAAACAGCAAAGCACCATTTGTATATTTATGGATAAAATTGATGGCAAACTAACATGGGTGATCCTAAGGTAACAATAGCAAAAGACCGCTCTCTTTTTACTTTGAGAAGCGGTCTTTTGCTATTGTTTTAACTTTACTTTCATCCAATTTATTAACTGTTTATATCAGTAAATGTCTCTCTGTTATTACGTTATAAGACTGAGAGTTTTGATTAGCACGCTATGAACAAATAATTTTTTTTCAAGAAAATAACATTAGAACATGAGGGTTTTAATCTGTTTCATTTAAGAGTAACGAATTGGGATACGATTTAAGAAATGTTGATTCATCTACTTTTAAAAAAAACTCGCCTTCAAAAATTAGTTGATTCGTATTAGGTCCGATTTGATCTAACTTTCTTGCTATCTCAGATTCTTTAAAGATACTTTGTTCATATGCTCGCAAGAACATGCCATGAGGTGTATATAGTTGACTGAAATACCCTTTTGCGAGTTTTGATTCTTCGGATTTTACGGATTTTACGTTATTTGTTGAAAAATTAGTGTTAACAGGATTTTCAACTGTCTTATTTACGGTTTCCATTCCTGGATAGGTGTCTGCTTTTGAATTCGATATTAATGCCACTCCTGAAATAATAGTCACTGCAAAGGCTATTAAATATATTTTTTTAAAGCCCTTTCTATACCAACAATTATTTCCTACTTTAAAACATTATATTTACCAAAATGTTGAACGAATCGATAAGGTCTGTAAAGGAAAAGATTAAACTATAAAATGTTTTATTTTCCTAATTTTATTATACTAGCATTTAAAGTGCTGTGAACATCAGTTTACGATAAAAATGAATTTCCTTACGCATTAAATCTCCAATTCTCCTCTAGGTATTATTATGTTCCATCCATCATGGACAACACGCCGGATGCGATCGGGAGAATCAGAGGGTAAACCGTTCCATTTTGTTTCACCTGGAGGATATGAACGTGGTATCAAAGAAGGGCGTTTGTTTGCTGAAGAGATACTGAAACATGGTGAACGTGTAGCTGCCCCGATACATAGGTATGAAGTAGAGTTATCTCACGGATGGTTCCCGGTCATTGACCTATCGTATATCTGAGTTCCGTTGAGTCTGTTGTGCCGAATAGCTGTACAATAATAAAGCCCGCCGGGAGTGAATCGGCGGGCTAACCTTTTCCTACAGAAGTAGACCCAATGTCTACAATAATATGATATGTACCTCTTCAGAATAAGTGCAAATTTTAACTTGAATAAAAAATAATCTTCCTTGTTAGTTTGAAATAAAAGCAGCCGATCATTTTGGTCAGCTGCTTTCTTAAGTTAACGTTTCCCGTTAGTTTAATGACCCTCTATTATACATTTGAAAATTAATCGAGACCATTCCTGGTTAACTGCGGAACGAAGGAGTACCCCAAGTACCCGAAGAAGAACTTCGGCTCGTGCTCCTAGTTTGTATCCTCCCATAGTTGAACGGAAAAGAAGTATCTTTATATACTAAAAGTGAGACCTTTACATCTAAAGTAATCTTCATCTTGTTTAACAAAAAGTTCATAACGTCTCTTTAACCATTTAAATGACCTACTCATGATGTTTGTAATTATACGTGTATGAGTGATCCGGTAGGACGTCCAAATTTTTTTTAAAATAATCCCAACCTTTATTTCGCCTGGCACACTATATAATTGTCAGGAATTACAGATGCAACTATGGAGGCAAGAGATGGATTCAATTGGTAAAAACGGAAAAGAAGCGGCGGAAGCGATTCGGAGCTATGTCAAACCGATTTTCGGTTTTGCCTTAAACCGGGTCAAGCAGCGGGCCGAGGCGGAGGATCTGGCTCAGGAGATTATGCTGCAGTTGTTGAAATCCTTCTCTGGGGTGCGGGACATTAGAAGCCTTGACGCTTACGTCTGGACGGTTGCCCGATACACTTGGGTGAATTGGTTGAAAAAGCGTGCGCACGCTCCCCAAGCGTTCGAAATCAACGGCATGTCCGAACTGTCTGCTGCCCCTTCCCGGGAGCCGCTTGACCGGCTGCTGGTAACCGAAGCTTACCGCGAGCTCCGCCGAGAAGTCGCGTTTCTGTCCGACATCCATCGCCGGATCGTGGTCATGCATTACTACGACGAGCTTAAAATCGGCGATATCGCGATTTCTCTGAACATTCCTGTCAACACGGTGAAGTGGCATTTGAGCGAGGCTAAAAAGAAGTTACGGAAAGGGATGAAACGTATGCGTGCAACAGGAACTTTAAGTGTCAATCCGGTCAGCATGGGGGAAATGGGCCATTCCGGTTCGGCCGGCAGACTGGGCGAAACCAACGATTTTCTTGGACGCGCCTTGGCGCAAAATATCGTTTACGCGGCTTATCACAAGGCGCGTACCGTACATCAAATCGCGGAGGAGCTCGGAATGCCGCCGTCTTTGCTGGAAGGCGAAGTCCGGCACCTGGCCGATTACAATTTTCTCATCCAAACCTCTCCCGGCAAATATCAAAGCAATACCATCGTCTGGGACCTCTTCGAGTTGGCCGTAGCCGGTCATCAATTTTGGCAAGATTGCGCCGCCGAAGTGGCCGATGTTCATTTTGACGCGTTAATGGAAGTTCGCCGGCAAGTCGAGGATAGCGGAGTGTACGTTCCGGACGGCGACTATAACTTCCTGCTCTGGACCTTGCTGCCCAAGAACGTCGAGGAGCAATCTTGGCGGAGCATGCCGGCGGGCGAAAACTTCGATGCGGTCGCACCAATGCGAAAGGACGGAGGTCAGTATATTGCCTATGCGGCGTTAAACCGGAGCCACAATGCCGATCCGGGTTTTGATTTGAGTAGTTACGTCACCTTCGGTCCGTCGCTCCGCTACGTCGAAGACACTCCCTTATACTTGTGGCAATTCAATACTTACTGGAGCGACCGCCAGATGGATTGGCGTTTCCTGGAATACCGGAATGTCGAGATTTGTCATGCGTTCCAACAAGGGGAACTGCCCGAAAACGAAGAGAACGCCGAGCAATATTCGTTCCTGCTGGAGAAGGGGTACATCCGCAAGACGGAGGAGGGGTACAAGTTCAATGCGGTTTGGATCGACTCTCCGCAAACGTTGGATCGGTTGAACAAGGCAATGCCGGATTTGTCCGCTCTGTATGCGCCTGCTGTCGGCAAGCTCTACGACAAAATGCTCAACCTGTTCCTGCAAAATCAACCGAAGCATTTGGAGCCGCAGCTTGCTTACATGGTGAGAGGCAACACCGGCGGAGGCCGGCTGGTCGCTTATATTTTGAAGCATTTGATCGATAACGGGAAGTTGAAACCGCCGTTGCCGCACCAGCAGAAGACGATTTCAACCTGGATGGGGCCGGTCAAGTAAGTCGGTTCGGAAATGTATACGAAGAATGGCCTTTCCCGGGCGGTGGCCATTTTTACACAAAACTCTGTCTTTCCACTCTGTCTGTCCAACGAAGTAAGTAGGACATCGCTATTTCACCACGGCCCCCTCCTGAACGTATGAAAATGATTAAAAACTACCCATGAC
>NZ_AWUK01000035.1 GCF_000499205.1 Paenibacillus sp. MAEPY2 | reverse complement strand
AAATCTGGGGATAACAGCGATCGTAAGATTTTTCTGTCATCGGAGTGGAGCATGCGAAGCTACTAGACTTTCATTCTATAACGAATGTTTAAGGAGGAGAATGAATATGGAACTGATGCTGCCCGAATTGGACCGACGCAAAACACAGACTGCCGTAGAAGCCACGCTGGAAAAATACCGGATTTATAAAACGATTGCTTTTGAAGAACGAGAGGTGATGGTGACGGCGAGTTACGCTGAGCGTTTCCATGGTGCAACGAATGTGACCGGGGATTCCACAGCCAGAACGGCAATCTATAATGTGGATGTGCAGCGTGCACGTCAGGCTTACTGCGATACGATTGATTTTGTAGTCTCTCGACTGAGCGAGAAGGAACGTGTACTCGTCAGCGAACGTTATTTGAAGGATGACGATGTATTTGACTACAAAGTGTACAACCATGTGTTTGATCCGCCTGTCAGCAAGGATACGTATACGAAGATTCGGACGCGTGCCTTCTATAAAATGGCGCTGGCTCTGTCGGACCGCGGTCTGATCAATATGGAGCCTTTATCTGCATCTCGTAAAGAACGACAGAAGCTGGGTTAGATGTGAAGCCGGAAGTTCATCCTTTTATATCCTTCGCTGATTGTATACAATAATTGAAAAACAACACTAAGGATCAGTCAAAGGAGAGGAATCCGCATGACGGAACAAGCCGGAATGCAGGAGATGTACACACTGAAGACGATCGCAGAAACGCTCAACACATCCAACGACCTGAATTTGATGCTGGATACGGTGCTCGGCAAACTGTTGGAACTGACGGGACTGACTGCGGGCTGGGTGTTCCTGATCGATACTCAGGGAGAATACGTCTGTATTGCTGATCACCGTCTTCCTCCTGCACTGATGCATCATGACAAGGAACCGATGCGCTGCGGGTCTTGCTGGTGCGTGAATCGCTTCCGTGACGGGAGATTGGATAATGCTGTAAATATTATTAATTGCAAACGTCTGGAGGATGCGGTTGAACATCAATGGGGAGATACCCATGACATCACCCATCATGCGACGGTCCCGCTCCGCTCAGGGGAGAAGATGCTGGGACTGCTGAATGTTGCTGCTCCGGGCAAAGAGCATTTTAGTGATAGTGAGCTGGCACTTTTGCAGGCTGTAGCTTATCAGATCGGCAGTGCGATGGAGCGGATGCGATTATACAGCGCGGAGCAAAGGCGAGCGGATCTGTATGCCAGGCTGGGAGAGTACAGCAGATCGCTGGGCCTGGCAGTGAACGAGTGCAGCAATTCAGACGACATGGCGAAGAAGGTTGTACAGCTGCTAGGGCAGCATTATGACTGGCCTTTTGTTGCACTGTTATCGCAGAAGAACGGAAGTTTTATGGTACAAGCTGCCCATATTCTTGGCAAGTTCGAGATGCTGACACGTTCTCAACTTTCTCCACAGGGGGAGAGTCGCATGCATCGAGTGATTGATTCTCATCGTGCGACGGTATTGGCGGCAATGGAGATTCAAGAAGTTTCAGCACTTTGCAATACTCTGCTCCCTATGTCCGTTTTGGCCTCGGGCCTGGCTGCTCCCATCCCTTTAAGTTCTCCTGGCGAAACGGCAATACTGGTGGTTGGCTTGGGTTCTTCCAATGGTTTCCTTCAGGCAGATCGTGAGGTTCTTGATGCACTTGCTGAACATATAACAGCCTCGTGGGAAAGTCTGAGACTGGTTTACAAACGCCGGGAATTAACCCGACTGGAGGAACGAAATCGGCTCGCAAGGGATTTGCATGATTCAGTGAATCAAATTTTGTTCTCCCTGTCCCTGACAGCCAAAGGTGCAGAGAGCATGTTATCCGGATCATTGCAGCTGCATCCAGCCGCGGAAGCAATGAAGGATATACGTACCTTGTCACAGGAAGCCTTGAAGGAGATGCGTGCCTTGATTATGCAGCTTCGCCCGGCAGGTTTGGAGTCTGGTCTGCTCAGTGCTTTGCAGGAGTATGGTACAGGACAGGGGTTGCAAGTCGTTGTACACCGGACGGGTATGCGGTCCTTGCCTCAAAGTATTGAGGAAGGACTATGGCGTATTGGACAGGAAGCGCTCAATAATGTACGTAAACATGCGGAAGTTACTTCCGCTGAGATATCCTTCCAGCTAAGCGATCAGGAAGCGATATTCATCGTTACAGATCGGGGCAAAGGTGGAGCCAAAAGGCGTGAGGCCTTGCCTGCCAGTTCACTTGGTCTGTCCATCATGAGGGAACGGGCGCAATCGCTGGGTGGCAGACTAGAACTTGTAAGTTCATCCCGTAAGGGAACATCGGTAACGGTAGTCATTCCACTCCCGTCCGAATCTGTATAAAATCAGGGGGATGAAGAGATGCCGATTACGATTTTACTCGCTGACGATCATGCGATGGTAAGACGCGGGTTGCACGTTTTTTTGTCCACACAGCCAGATATGGAAGTCGTCGGAGAAGCCTCCAACGGACAGGAAGCACTGGAGCAGGCAGAACAGCTGCATCCGGATGTGGTATTAATGGATCTGCATATGCCAGTGCTTGACGGGATCGAGACGGCGAGAAGACTTCGTGCGCTTTTACCTGGAATCCGTATCATCGTACTTACCTCCTTCTCGGATCAGGACCATGTGGTACCAGCCGTACGCGCAGGAGTGAAGGGCTATCTGCTCAAAGACATTGAGCCAGAGGATCTTGCCGTTGCCATCCGCAATGTGCACGCGGGTCAGGTAGAATTGCATCCTGCGGCAGCGGGTCAATTAATGCATGTGATGGCTTCGTCTGAACTTCCTATGAATGAAGCCCATGGGCGTGCCAATCCCCTTACGTCCACTCAGCCTCCAGAACAAGAGCGGGATGGGCTTGGGAGAGAAACTTCTCATGGACCGGACATGCTCACCCGGCGGGAACGAGAGGTTTTGGGACTGATCGCACAAGGTTTGAGTAATAAAGAGATTGCCATAAAGCTGATCATTACCGAGAAAACGGTAAAAACCCATGTCAGTCATCTTTTGGACAAATTAGGCCTGGCAGACCGGACCCAAGCTGCGCTTCATGCTGTAAGAAATGGCTGGGTTGTCTGACCATCTTCCAATATTCTCAGACTAAAGTCGTAGAAACTCAACCCAAAGGTTGAGTTTTTTTGTGCTGGAAGTTAAGTCTATCTGCTGACGATTCGGAGACGGAAGCACGGTAAGATGAGAGTAACGAAATTTATAACGCAGCGTAGGAACGACTATTAAAACGTAGGAGAGTGACATAGATGAATATCTTGATTTTGGCAGGCAGTAATCGGAAAAATGCAACCAGTACACGTTTAGGGGAATATGCCGTGGAAGTAATCAGGGGTCAGGGACATGAAGCCAGCCTGTTTGATTTGTATAAAAGACCGCTTCCATTCTATGCACCGGATGAAAAACAGAACGATGATCAGAACCTCGCCGACCTGAACACACGTATGCTCGCGGCAGATGCCATTATTCTGTCTACACCAGAGTATCACGGCAGCATCAGCGGTGTGCTCAAGAATGCATTGGATCACCTGAGCCAGGCTCATTTCAGTGGTAAACCGGTATTGTCCATCAGCTCTGCAGGAGGCGCGGTGGGGGTAAGTTCGCTTTTGCAGCTGCAGGTGATCATTCGCAATTTGCACGGGATTAACGCGCAGGAGTGGATTTCCATTGGTGGTGCGCAGCGGAGAAGGTTTGAGGCAACGTTTGACGGATACGAAGAGTTTGAAGGCAGTCAGGACATTGAAGACCGGATCAAACGCGTGCTTGGTTCATTTTTGCACCTTGCCGAGACGTTAACTTCAGTACGGAAATCCTCCGGGAGTTGAGAGAAAACAGTAATGGGATGCTAACCATAGATAAAGAGAGAAAAGAGGTTTTCATCATGATTAAAGGTATATTTGAGACGCATCTGAACGTAACCAATTTGGAGAGATCGCATCATTTCTATGAACAGATTGTAGGATTACGGCATGCCTATGGGCAGAAGGAACGTGGAAACTCCTTTTACTGGATTGGCGGTGAAGGCAACGCGATGCTCGGACTGTGGCAAAAGGACCCTTCTGAAGTGCAGCGGCAGCATTTTGCCTTTCAGGTATCGTTGGAGGACATGAAGCAAGCGGTCCCTTATTTGGAGGAGAGAGGGATCAAGACACATAACTTTCTGGATGATGATATTGGCGAGTTATATGTATTTGGGTGGATGCCTGCGGTGTCCGTGTATTTTACCGATCCGGATGGTCATTCTCTGGAATTCATATCGATGCTCCCGGATGAAGCAAAGCCGGAACTCGGCATGGTGCCTTGGAGTGAGTGGGAGAAGATGCACGGTCGGGTGAAGGAGGACACGGCATGATTTTTGAAGAAGTCAAATTATATACAGCACGACTGGAAGACATCCAACCATTTTATGTGGATACTCTGGGATTGGAGTTGCTGGAGGAGTCTGAACATTCTTTTACGATTCGAGTCGGTTTGACGAAGATGATATTCGCGGAGAGTGGCACGGAGCAGGAACCCTTTTATCACGTTGCCTGGATGATTCCGAAGAATCGTTTTGAAGAGGCCAAAGCGTGGGCTGCGGCACGTGTCCGTCTAAGTAGGTATGAAGGTAAGGATGAGACCTATTCAACCAATTGGAACTCGAATTCGCTCTATTTCGAAGATCCTGTCGGTAACATTCTGGAGCTGATTGCTCATCATACCGTTCATAACGAGAGTGACCATCCCTTTTCGAAGCAGGATCTGCTGCAGGTGTGTGAGGTGGGGATAGTTACGGAAGATGTGCTTTCCACGGTGGATGAACTTGAGCAGATGGGGTTGAAGCTCTGGGGTGAGGCTAGTGATACCTTTGCCCCTGTAGGGGATGTGAACGGACTGTTTATTGTGGTGAAGAAGGAACGCGTTTGGTTCTTTTCGGAGCAAAAAGCTAACATATATCCGCTGGAAGTGTCCATTCGTGAAGTGGGAAAACTTCGAATTGGTTAATATGGGAAGCAGCAGGTAAAACGGTCATATGTGCACCCTTTGAATCATCTTATAGAAGTAAACGCTTTAAAAGGAGTGTTTAGCTAAAATAACGGTCTATGGTCGTTTGTGTTTCAGAATTGGCATCGATAGAAGGGTGGTGGCATGTTGGATCGACGTTTGTTGGAGGAAGGGCTGGATATTATGGTGTCCAGTCGGGAGCGTACAGGAGATTTGTGGCACGCCCATTATGGGGCGGGAGCTATTGCGGCCTATTTTTGGGTGCGGGAAAATCGTCTCACTGCCCTTGCAGCGGGCAGTGTTACGGCTGAAGCGAAAGCGATGCTTCGCCAGCATGGATTGAACGATGGTTTGACCTCCCAGAAGGGAGATGTATTGCCAAGGGAAGAGGCCGAAGCGTGTATTACGGCAGCGCTGGATCGAACGATCGGAGAGCTGCATTGGGTTGGCCATCAGGCCATCTACGGTGCCCTTAGCCTGAAAGCCATTCGGGAACTGGATGGTTGGGGCTCGGAGCACGACTTGAATCAGTTGGTTGCACTTATTGATTCTTTTGAACGAACCATCCCAGGCAGATCCTGGATGAACACGACTGTGAAAGAAATTCGCGGCTTAAAAGTAGATGAGGCAGACGGTTTTCCTGAAGTTGAGAGCCCTGAACAATTGTCCCGTCTAATTCTGGATGAGCTTGGAGCGTTCCGCACGATCTATCACGCGGAAGCGCATCATGATCTGATCGGCCATATGCTGACCTATGGGCACGCGCTTAACATATTATATGAATTGGATTATCCTGCTTTGTTTCACAAAGGCATGCCCCCTTTCCTCACGATGATCAAGGCTTTGCGACTGAGCCGGGATGTGGACGTTGAGCAGGAGATGCCAACGCTGCAATCTCCAGTCGATCGTCTGCCATTGATTCGTGCAGAACGTTCTGTTGCACTTCCACATGAACTGGAATATTGGCTGACCGACAGACGTTCCCGCGATTGGCATGGAGGTCATCTGTTCAAATTTCCATTCAGCTTCTACCATCATGCCAGAAACGGAAATTCAGTTCCGGAAAGCTGGGAAAACTTTCGCTATATTATTGCTTGAGAAAAACATACATTTAAGAGAAGGAGCACTGCCTGAGAAGGCGGTGCTCCGTTTTATCTTTTAACGGTGCCAGATTTCAAGGATAAACAGGATCAGCATGACTCTGGACACCAGCATGTATGGTGATTTTCGGATAGGCTGGCGCGCTGTCCATATTCCCCAGGAACTCATCAGTGCAATACTCCCCCAGAACATCCACAAGGGAATGCCTTCGGGCGTAAATGGAAAGGACAGTGTGGGCAGTGTACTGAGACCAACCCCTAGAAGAACAGGGGTCATATAGACGAGCACAAGGAACAGCAACTCAAGGATCAGGGTTTGCAACCAGAAATAATAGATGTGGAACACTCGGAGCAGAATGACTGTGACCAGGATAAACAGGATACCAACGGATGAGAATGATGCAGTGGTCCATCCAATGAGTGATGAAGTTACAACATCGGTTTCCTGATAAAAGATGTACATTGTCAATGCATACATAACGGGGCCAGCCATATAACTGGTAACAGCGATCCACAGATAGAAGTAATCCGTTTTTTTCATGATCGTATCCATCCTTTTTTGTAAATAGGGTTTGCAAGGCTACTTTATATCATATAAACAGCACCAGGAATGGATTGGTTGGATGATCCGGCAGAAGTCTCTGCAAGAAACCGACGTTTAACCGCTATGATGGCGTCGGTATTCAGACTTTATACGTACGGATAACCGTCAGCGCGACCGATTTAAACATGTAATATTGTACTATCGGATCAGTAGCAAGTGACATATCCCGATAAGCACATACGCTAATGTACAGACCGGCCTGGGGGGCGGCCGTTTTTTTATGCGGTGATTGCAAACTTGCTCTGATCGGGTACTAAAGAAAGACTGAATATATCTAACAGGAGGTTTTAGGATATGAAAACAGTATTGTATGTTCCACTGGATGATCGTCCAGCGAATCTGGATGACGTCGTTGTACAAGGAAAAGCAGCCGGTATCCATATCATTACACCGCACCTGGGTGACATTCAAAATCGTCTGGATTCCGAGAAAACGGTCGATGGCACCACATTGCTAGGAACGTCTACGCCTACGTATGGGAAACCGTCCAACATTCATGATTTCATTTTGAAAAATGCCGCCAAAGTTGATGGCTTCATCATCTCTTCGGATATGCTAGCATATGGTGGTCTGATCGGCAGTCGTCAGCTTCGTGAAGATGAGGGTGGCGCATATCCGAACTATGATCAGGACGCAACCCGTTTGCTCGATGTGATTAAAGCCATTAAAAAGAAATACCCGCGCAAACCGGTGTATGTGATGGATACCATTATGCGACTCGCTACCACTTCATTTGCAGATGGTCTCGCATTGGATGCATACAACGAATCTCGTGCTCTGATGCAGCAGCCGCGGCAGTCCTTTACAGCATTCGAGGATATTGTGAACGGGTATAACCTTTCTCCAGAGTCTACGGAATATGGGGAAACGACATATTTTAATAAAGAAAAGTACTACAACACCAGACAACATAAATTCAAAACAAATCTGTACATTCTGGATCAGCTTGCTCGCAAAGGATATATTGACTTCCTCGCCGTAGGAGTCGACGATGCGAATACACAAGGCGTTCAGATTAATGAGATCAATTATGTGGAAGCACGAATTAATGAATGGCTTGGTGGGACAGATGGACAAAATCCGGATCGGGCGATTATTCTCCCGGATGCTGACGGTCTAGGTCACGCTCTAGTGGCACGCATGGCGAATCAATTGCTTCGCGGTGGGGCGAAGACACGTTATGCGGTAAAATATTTCGGCCCTCATGGTTCAACGATTATCAATGCCTACGAATATATGGATCTGCACAAAAATGTGGTGCGCCATGTGGATATTGTAGGTGGTGTGGTTGTAGCGGATTCCGCTTATCCAGAGCCTGATGTGGCAACGGATACAACTTCCGATGTGGAAAATGGAAATGAATTGACGAATGCTACATCTGCCGATGAAGCGGCTTCGTTTGACATGGCGTCTGAGCTGGATCGCATGACGAACCGTCATCCAGGTAAACCGGGTAAAAAACCGGTGGACATTGAGATTATTGCCATTACGGCGTTGGATCAGGTGCAGGCGGCTGTGGCGCAATTGACGAGTAATAGTGAGAAGGGCCTTCCTTCGGTGTTGATTGATTTTGTAGGAAAAGGTCCGGCCAACGTCGATGTAGCCGAAGCACTCCTGAGCAGTCCGTATACGGGTCGGGTTCTGGGTTACAGTGCATGGAATACGCCGGGGAACAAAATCGGTATGGCTGTGGGCATGGGGCAATCCCGTTATGCTTTGATTACAACTGAAACACATGCCCACACGTTGCGAGATGCCATGAATGCCCAGGGGTCATTGTTGTTCAAACGCTTCCTGAAAGATTACTACTATAAAGCTGTAGCGATTGCAGACATCCGTACGTATTCCAGAGCGCATGCGCTGTATACCAATGTGACAACCCTAGCGGATCAGAATATGTCACTGTTTAACTCTGAAGAGGATTACGCTTATCTGCAGAATTTACTCAGGGATCTGATGCAGACCCATACAGCGACGCTGACGGGAAAACCTGCTTTTGCCCAAGGTAATGTGGCGATCAAACAAATCTGTAATGGCGAAGCAGTCTACGCGGAGTATTGCAGCGCGCTGCTGGAATATGCGAACCCCGATTTCATCTGGGGACGTGCGTTTGAGATTACGTTGAATCCGAAGGTTACGCTGAAATAAGGTGTTGACGGCATGAGACGCACTGAGTCGTCTTTTTTCCACCCCAGATGCACCCTTAATCGCACCGAAGTCGTACGAACTACCGTCTGCGCTAGGGATGAAAGGGTGTAAGATTGTATTATCGGATCAATAGCAAAGGACACACACCGAAAGCACATACGCTAATGTACAGACCGGCCACAAGGGGCCGGTCTTTTTGATGCGGTGATTGGTGTTCAGCTTCCAATTCGATGGAGAACCGCAAGTACAGAGACGTACTGGCGATGAGTTCCTTTTTCCTATAACAGATCGGTTAAGGGGGAGTTCATCACTGCAACATGGTCGCTGCACTGTGTGGAGCAGAACGCAAACTTGCAGCCGAAGGGGGCGAAATGAATGTGTCTATAAGTAGTGGGCTAAACAACACAGCCAATACAGGGCAATTGAGTAACGTCATCAGGAGAACGTTGAAGCAGAAGCTTGCGGCTCTTGTTCCGGCATGGAATGGCCGCGTACTGGATGTACCTGCGCCGGGAGAAGTATTGACTGGACCGTGTGCCGTAATTGCTTTTGCGGAAGAAGTCCCGAAGTCTGCTTGGGCGGGGTATAGGAGGATCATCAAAATCTCTCCATATGCACGCTCCGAAGATGGAGGCGCAGAACAAGTGGAGGCATGGTCCTCATTGCTGATGGAAGGACTGCACCAGGTCAGGCTGGAGGATGAAGAAGGCGGGGCATTTACCTGTATCTACCTGGGTTCTTCGGATTGTGATCGTGTGGACGCCAGTTCTGGACTGGTTACGCGTAGCTTGCGCTTTGGGGTGTATGTTCCGGAAGCGGTGGAACACGCTCAGGCTGAAACAACAGATTCGTGGATGGCTGCACTTCAAGGTTGGACACGAACTCAGCTCGGACAGGAATGGTCCGTATATGGGGATGTTTGGCCTGGAGATTATGCGACCAAGTCCATACTGTGGCGATTGACGGGATGCAGTACAACAGCGGGGGGGACTTCGGCGTTGGAGATTCGGAAGCAATGGATTGGGCATGTGTTGGCTGCGAATGTAGGAGATGTCCGTCAAACGGTCACACATCTGGTTGAACAACTGGCTGTGCAGACCCGGATTGCTTTGACGGATACAGGCGATACGCGATATGTGACGGTGGATGAAGTTTCTGCCGACTTGCAGGCAGACGCCTACTTGAACGGACAGATTCGTCTGACGCTGCAGCAGCGTATTCGCCGTCCAGGAACGGATGCACCATTGATCCGCGAGATTCACCATAGCAAGGGGATCGAGTAAACGTTAGTCGAGAGGAACTATAGATGGGTTCCAGATGAGAGAGTTAATATCATAGCTTTAGCTTCAAATTTATAGGTTCATAGGGACAAAAATTCATAGGTCAAAATGTTAGTGCAAGATCAGGTTCCACGAATTCAGTAGTCAAACAATGAGGTGAGATGGCCATGGCAAGCTCCGTTAAAAAAAGCAAACAGGCTGCACCGCAGTATTCGCGGGCGGAACTGATGAATCATGCTGAAGCCCTCTTTGCCATTAAGGCAGAGGTGCTGTACGGTGCGCTGTACGAAGCAGCGCAAGAAACGTTTTCCATTGAAGAAGCACAGGAACGTATCAACCAATTTATGAAAGCGAAGGTGAAGGGATAATGGCAGGCGGAACTTGGGAGCAAACGAATCGTCCGGTACTTCCGGGCTTATATATGAATTTTCAGGCGGCGGCATCTTCAGCCATTCAGGCTGGTAATCGCGGAACGGTTGTTGTGCCGATTAAGGCAAACTGGGGTCCGGTGGGCACTTTTGTAGAAGTCGGCAGTGAAGCTGCAATTGAACGTATTTTCTCGGCACATGTCCTGGATAACGGGACAGCTTATACTTCCTTGAAGCTCGCCCTGCTGGGTGGGCCGAAAAAGCTGCTCGCTTACCGCGTGGCCGGAGCAACAGCAAAAGCAGCCACGCTAACCCTGAAAGACAGCAGTGATGCTGCCGTGCTGCAACTGGACGCCAAGTATCCAGGTGACCGGGGTAACGGATTCTACGTCACCATTCAGCCGGGTGTAATTGATAATACGAAGCATGAGGTTCGCCTGTTTGAAGGCAACCGGATGCTGTATGCACTGCTGACTGCGGATATTTCGGCAGCGTCGCTGGCGAAAGAGATCAATGCGGATGAAAGCAACATTTGGATTAACGCTCAGGCGATTGGTGAGGGTACTGGTGTCGTGGCAACCGTTGCAGGAGCGGCGTTCAAAGGTGGCGCAAGTGGCAACGATGGTCTGACGAATGCAGAATATATTGCTGTGCAGGGCGCACTGGAAGGTGAGCAATTTGACGTGTTGGCACTGGATCATGCGGCGGATGCACCTTTGCTGGCGAGCTTTGCAGCATGGGTCAAACGTGTGCGCAGTGAGGGTAAACCAGTGATGGCTGTATTCGGCGGCACCACGGCGGATGATACTTCCGCAACAGCTGCACAGAAGGCGTCTGCACGTTCACTTACGTTGAATCACGAAGGCGTAATTAATGTCGGTACGGGTGTGCGATTGGGAGATGCGTTCTATAGCTCGGCGGAAACATCAGCTTATGTCGCGGGTCTGATTGCCGGACAACGTCTGAATGAATCCACAACATATGCACCTTCTCCGTTCGATGACGTGACGCGCCGCTGGACGCGTGCAGAACAGGAGCAGGCGGTACAGAACGGCGTATTTATTTTCTTCCATGATGGACGTCAGGTGAAGGCACTTCGCGGAGTGAATACACTTGTAACCCCTGCTGCAGGACAGAATAATGCCTGGAAAAAAATCCGTTCGATTCGTGTTATGGATGCGATTAATACGGATTTGCAGCGCTCTGCTGAAGATACGTATATCGGCAAAGTGAACAATACGGAAGAGGGTCGTCAAGCGCTGATCGGTGCGATGAAGGCCTATCTGGCGCTGCTCGCACAGAGCAATGTCATTGAAGCTGAGGGATACGATGTCGTTCTCGACCCGGCGTATTATGGTGCTGCACCAATTCTCAAGCCGGAGGCAGATCAGGTATTCCTGCAATGGAATGTGAAGCTGACGGATGTAATGGAGCAGTTGTTTGGAACGTTTTACGTGCAATAAGGTTTGTGTAGAAGGATAGGGTGTTTTAAAAGAAACGCCGATTCGTTTAACGGATGGTATATTCGATATTTTCTAATCTCAAGGAGGAATTGTCATGTTGGATGCGTCAAGAGTAATTCTCGGTACCCATGGTCAGCTGCATATTGATGGTGTGTGGCAGACGAATATTAATAAGCTGGAGGCCAGCGTAGAAATCGAGAAGCGTGAGTTGAATCTGGTCGGCAACGACTGGAAAGTACACAAGAATGGTGCGAAAAAAGGAACAGGTACGATGACGGGTTACAAAGTCACTTCGGATATGATTCAGCGCGGCTTCACCAAGTTTCAAATTATCTCGAAGCTGAACGACCCCGAGTCTTACGGACATGAAAGTGTCCTGCTGAAAGGCTGCATGGTGGATAAAATCCAGCTTGCCAACTGGACAGCGGGTGAGGAAGTGCCGGAGGAAACAGGTTTTACGTTTGAAGGATTTGATCTGTTGAATCCTATTGTTGCGAACTAAGGATGGAATGACTTCGGACTTCGGAAAGACTCGTAACGAAGCTTGTCTGATCAGGCGTACGGGCAACGAGATTTAACAGAAGCGGGATACATATGCAGGCCGAGAAATTCTCGGTCTCTTTGTTGTCCCTAAATATGGAGATGTACTAACCCAATTGTGAAATGAGAAGGAGATCGCACCCTATGAGTATGAATGACAATCTATCTGAAGAACAAATTTTGGATCAGTTGTTTGAAGCAGCAGAGCGTTTGCCGGAAGAGAATGTACGTATTCAACGTTTGGATCTGTTGCTTACCCTGCGTGGATTAACGTCCTCCAAAGTGGATCAGATCCGCGAGCGCTGTACGATTCGTAAAACGGTCAAAGGCCGCAGCGAGGAAAAGGTGGATACCGAAACGTTTAATGCGCTGCTGATTTCCGAAGCGACGGTAAAAATGAATGTACGCGGACTCGAATTGTCCGGTTGGGGAGACAATCGCATCACAGGCCGCATGAAGCTGTCCGGTGGGGAACAAGCAGTTCGTCGCATGCTGCTCGCGGGTGAGCTGGATGCCGTTGGCGACAAGGTGCTTGAGCTGTCCGGCTTCGGTGTGGAGATTGAAGACCTAAAAAACTGATTCACTCCGGCGGGATGACCACGTTCCTGTATCACATGTGGGTGCGTCATCATCTACGGCCCGGAGAGTTCTGGTCTTTGCCACGCGGGGAACGTTCGCTGTTGATTGCTTTCTCGGAAGAGGAAATGGCAGCGATCACCTCGCAAATGAATCGATAATTAGAAAGGGCAGGAGGTGAAAGAAATGGCAGAAATGATTGTGGGTTTGTCCAAATCCAATGCGGAAATGCGGACGACTATCCGGTATCTGGATCAGATCCAGCGTTCGACCGAACGTCTGGGCAGAGTTCGCTATCAGAGTTTGATCAAGGTAAACAATGAGCTTAGAACGACCGGGCGCAGGCTGGAAAGCATCTATAGTACGGCTGTTCGGTTGAGCAGGCTGCGGATTACGCCGACGGTTGGGTTGACTGACAGTGCTACTCCAGCATTAAATGGCTTGTTGAAAAAAATGAAGCAAATCCGATCTAAGATGCTGAATGCTACAGCTAATGTACAGCTCAAAGTCAAGCACCAAATTTCAGGTGTGTCCGTTAATGTGAATTCACAGCCATTGAATGTGAATTCACAACCATTAATTGATGCTTTGAGTGTAAACACGCAATCTATTCTTATGTTGAGTAACAAGCTGGATTCCATCAATATTGGGGCGGCATCAGGAGGCGAAGAAAAGCCTAAATCCTTTTTACAAAAGATGAAAGGCATGTTTGATCGAGGCAAATCGATTTCTTCTGGAGTAAAAAAGGGATTTGACGCGAGAAGTAGTGGGAAAAAGCTGTGGAGAGAAATAACTAGTCCATCTACCCCGGGTAATAAATGGAAGAAAGCGGTTAGGGTTACGAAACGCGGAGCTACTTTTATGAACGATTTCTCGACCGCAGGTTCCGATTTAATCGGTGGTATAGATGGAATGTGGGGAGATGTCAAAGGACTGTTTGGTGGTGGAGGAGCAGGAGGTGGTGGAGCCTCTGGAATAATGAGTAAACTGGGTGGCGGGTTAGCTAAGGGAGCAGGCAAGCTATTTGCACCGATTCGTATGTTTAGCAATATTAATGATCTTGCAAGCGCCCCTCCAGAGGAACGCGCGCGTGCGGTCGGTTCTGTTGCTGGTAGTGCAGTAGGAACTACTCTTGGCAGCATCCTTGGCAGTGTAATTCCGGTGGGTGGAACCCTGGTAGGCGGTGCAATAGGTGGCTGGCTTGGCGAGAAAGCTGGTGGCTGGGTTGGCGATAAGGTAGGTGGATTGATTAATGGCAGTGCGGAGGGTGTTACGAAAATGACTGCCTATGCTTTAAAGGGAGTTAATAATATTACGGAGAAAACGAAAGATTTTTTCAGTGGTATCTCCAGTTTCTTTGGTGGTTCCAAAGAAGAAACTCCTGCTGCATCACCGTCCACAGCCTCAATAGCTCAGGCAACAACGGTTGCTGAACCAACTCCAGTACCCGCCGGCCCGCCGATGCCGCCACCTGCCTATATTCCATCTGCACTCACTACAACAGGTCCGATGGGTTATATGAACAGCATGGGCGGCCAGTCGACGTCAGCGGCATTCATGGGGCCAAGCGTGATGCAATCCCAGGCGATGGCACTCGGTAACGGAGCGCAGACAACTGCGAATGCCACGGGCAAATCGTCCACGATGACCGTACAAATTTCAGAAGATCAGATGAGCAGTCTGTCCGGTTACCTCAAGGATTTTAAAACCGAGACGACTAACCAGATCTCCGTCAACGTACCACAAGGTGCTGTGCAGGTGACTGTCCGGGAGAATGCCATCGACTACGATGCACTTTCACTCCAAGTTGGACAGCGAATTTCCGGAGAGTTCCGTCGTGCGATGGAAAACCGAAAAACCATTATGGCCTAAGCAGAAAGGAGGCCTGTCATGACTGTATTTGAAGATAACGTGGAAGGTATCAAAATGGAATTTACCCTGATTGATGGGAAAACGAAGTTTCAATTTCCGGTGAAACCGGAAGAGCTAACGATCTCTCGATCCAAAGGGTACGAGACAATCAATATGCTCGAGCATGGCGAGTTTGATTTTGCACAGGGGGAGAAGGTGAAGGAGATCACCTTCTCTTCTTTTTTCCCAAAAGAATATGATGCGTCCTATTGCATGTACGAAAAAGATTTTCCAGATCCACGTGTAGCGATGAATATGCTGAATACGTTTCTGGTATCGAAAAAGCCGCTGCGCTTCATCATCACCAACACGGGGGTGAACGTGCCGGTATATCTGATCTCGCATAATACGACTTTTCGGGGCGGAGAGAGCGGGGATATTTACTTTGACATTACGCTGCGCACGTGGCGGGATTCCAAAGTGGAGAAGGTTGGCGGTGCAACATCTGCGAGCAAGTCGGGTTCTCGTACGGATCTGAAAACGAGCAGCAAGACCTACACTGTCAAATCTGGCGATTCCTTGTCCAAAATAGCAAAGCTTGAGCTGGGCAGCAGTTCCAAATGGAACGAGATTTACAAGCTCAATGTGAAGACCATCGGCAGCGATCCGAATCGGATCAAGCCAGGACAAAAGCTGGTGATGCCATGACCTACAAGGTCATTGTCGACGACAAATATGACATCACCAAGTTGGTGGAGACGATTACGCTGAAGGATTCACTCGACCAGATTGCGTATCAAGCTAACATCCGGCTGGCGGTGTCTACGTCTTCGGGTCTACCTGCGATATCACCGGGTATGGCGGTGCGGATCAGCGGGATTCCTTTTGGAGAAAAATCAATGGTTCACTTGCTGCACCCTGCGGTCATCTGGGAAGTGGAAAGCTCGAACAGCGGCACCAAGCGATTGTCCCTGACCGTCTACGACCGGATGATTTATCTGGAAAAATCAGAGGACGAGTTCCTTCTGCCGAAAGACCAGACTGCCGCACAACGTCTCAAAACGTACGCCAAGGAATGGAAAATCCCATACGCAGCGCTGCCGGATACCAAAACGAAGCTGAGCAAAGCGGTGTATCGGTCGCAGACGATTTTTTCGATGATGTTTGCCGATCTGAAAGAAACGGTGAAGTCTGGCGGGGATATGTATCATCCGCGGATGACGCCGGGCGGGTTGCAGCTTTTTAAAGTGGGCAGTAATGCGAAGGTGCACGAGCTGGATCGGCTGATCGATCTGACTCAAATGCGTACGCTCGAAGGCGCGGTTACCAAAGTTAAAGTGATGGCGGCCTCGGAGTCCAGCAGTGGCAAAGAGGTTCCTTCCAAAGTGCTCGCGATTGAGCAGGATGGTGTAGCCGAGCTGGGCACGCTGCAAAAGCTGATCGAGGACGATCAGGTCAAAACAGCGACGGCCGCCAAGAAGCTGGCGAAAAGCCTTCTGACGGGGATCCAGGAGACCTTTACCGTATCTGCACCAGATGTAAATACGATTCGTGCCGGAGACGCGGTGCTGCTCAAAGGGCTGAAACTGATCGTCATGTCGGTTAGCCGAGATCTATCCGCTGGACCTGGAACAATGACGTTGGAACTGGGCACGGTCGAGATGGTGAAAAGGAGGGTTTACCTTGAATAAAGATGATCCGTATGGGCATTTTGCCGAGGTCATGCGGGGTGCAATGAGTACGCATACCCGTCAGGCCGTGAGCGGCATGGGCGCGGTGCTGGGTACGATGACTTCATCCGGCGTGAAGCTGGATGATTTCAAGCACGAAGTGCAGGACTATCTCGTGGCCGAGCTGCCGGGCACGCTTGGGTTGCCGGAGCGCGAGGCTGCTGGCGCGATTTCCGGTATATCTGACGTGGCAAACGGCGGAACGACGGGCACGGGAAGGTTTCTTTTGCAAGAAGGGGAAGTGGAAGAAGCTGTCTGGTCTCTTGGTAAAGGCTTGAAAGCGGGAGATCGTGTGCTGGCGATGCGGGTGAATGGCGGTAACGACATTGTGGTGCTGTGTAAGGTGGTGAGTGCGAATGCCTAGTTTGTTCCCGGAAACGGGTTTGGTATGGGGAGATGAAGAAGATCTGTCGGGGGCGGCCTCGGAAGAGGTGCGATTTGGACGGAGCTGGCGATTCGATTACGATGCGGGGGATTTTGTGCTGACTCCAAGTGGCAAAGTCGCTGCGGCAGGTGCGCATGAAGCCTGGGTGCAATGGTGCATCAAAGCAGTGAAAACGCCGCGGTACAGACATGTGATTTACTCCCGGAACTACGGTTCGGAGCTGGAGGATCTGGTGGGTCAGGGTGACAGCCGGGGCGTGATGGAAAGTGAGATTACCCGGATGGTTACGGAGACGCTGCTGGCTGATCCGCGCACGGATTCGGTAGACCAATTTACGTACGATTGGAATCGGGAGCAGTGCATGTTCTCGTGCCGGGTGGCGAGTGTGCAGGAAGAGATGTTTATTTTGGAAAGTGAGGTGATCTGACGGGATGGCTGAGATTCCGCGTTATTTGGAGGACCAGACGGAGGAACAGATTATGCAGCGTATGCTGGATCGTCTGCCCGCGGATCTGGACAAGTCGGAAGGTTCTTTTCTGTGGGATGCGGAGGCTCCGGTCGCGTTTATGCTGTCTGAGGCGGCTTTGTGGGCGCAGGAATTGCTTCGGCGGGGATTTGCGAGTACTGCGGCGAGCAGCGATCCGAATTTTCGTTCGGAAGAGCTGGATCTGCGGGTGGGAGAGCATGGCATTACGCGGCGGGCTGCGGTGGCGGCACAAGGTACGGTTAGATTTGCCGGTACGCCGGGCAAGGTGATTCCTGCGGGAACGGTTGTGGCTACTTTGGCCGATGAAATCTCTGGCGAGGCTTCGCTCGAATATGAAACCGTTGGTCGTGTGGAGTTGGGAGAAGAGGGTCTGGGTAGTGTTGGTGTGCGGGCGCTCGTTGCCGGAAAAGAAAGCAATGTGCCTACGGGCACCGTGACCGTGCTGTCCACACCAGTGAGTGGCGTTACCTCTGTCACCAACGTTGAGGTGATTAAAGGCGGTGCGGATATCGAGGCAGATACGGCGCTGTTGGAACGCTTTTATGCCAAAGTCCGCAATCAGGGGACAAGCGGCAACAAATCGCAATATGTGCAATGGGCCAGTGAGGTACCAGGTGTTGGTGCAACGCGGGTTATTCCGTTATGGCAAGGGCCGGGCACGGTGGGATTGTATTTGCTGGATACGGACAAACGTGCGGCGGGAACCGATCTGGTGGCGTCTGTGCAGAAATACGTGGACCCAACGCAGGATGGACAGGGGGAAGGCGTTGCCCCGGCTGGCCCGGTGGTAACCGTCATGCCGGCAGAGGAAGTACCGATGGCCATCCAGGTGAAACTGACCCTTGCGAGTGATGCAACGTTGGCAGATGTACGTGCGTTGATCGAGCGCGGGGTGACCGCTTATTTGAAGCAGTTGGCTTTTGCCGATCCGCTTGTGCGCTACACCCGTATTGCCGCGATCCTGCTGGATATTCCGCCGATTATCGATTATTCGGAGCTGACCGTGAACGGTGTAAGCGACCAGAATATCGAGATGACCGCGAGTCAGGTGGCGGTGTTGGGGACGGTGGATGTACATGAGTAGTGTGCCCGGTGTTATGGATTCTAAAATCACGAGCCCGAAGGGGAATGAGCTGTTCTCGTATTTGCCGAGCTATTATGAGACTTCCCGCGTTATGCAGGCCGATATGCAATCCAAAGGAACCGAGATGGATCTGCTGTATCAGGCAATTGATGAGACATTGGATCAGTTCTTTGTCCGCACGGCGACGTGGGGCTTGGATTTCTGGGAGCAGGAGCTTGGTATTGAGACGGATCGCCTCAAACCAGTGGAGCAACGGCGTGCCGTGGTGGAATCGAAGCTGCGTGGTGCAGGGAAGTTTTCGGGCAGACTGGTTGCGAATGTAGCTGAGGCGTACGCTGGGGGCAAAGTGGATGTAACCTTTCAGCCGGAAGCGTGGAGCTTTACGGTGAGCTTTGTGGATACGATGGGCATCCCGCCCAATATAGATGATTTGAAGCGGGCGATTGATGAACTAAAACCGGCCCACATGGCCGTGGAATATGAGTATCGCTATCTGATCTGGGACGATCTGGACAACAAACAGATGACCTGGGATGAACTGGACGCCGCGTCCCTGACGTGGAATGAACTGGAGGTGTGGGCGTAATGCCAAAAGAAACGGATCGACTAAAATTGCCTCTTCCATTAGGAAATGAGAACGTAACCCGGGAGAGTATTAATGGGATTTTTGAGAAGATTGATGCAGGTGTAGCTACGCAGGCGGATTTGAACACGCTTCGTGAAGCGGTGAAAGGAGCAGTGGATGGTGCCATTCCAAGACTGATTCCAGATACCCGTGGGGTTGCTACAAAGCCGAGCGACTATCGTAAAAACATCGCATACTCATTTAAATCAGGTTCAACGATTGGCTTACCCGCCGAACTCTTTGTCGTATTACATGGATTAAAGGGCTGGAATGATGACAGCGGAGGTGTCACCCACGAATATGCATCCGGCGGAACGACCGGAGGAATGTACCATCGTACTGGTACGACTGCTAACGATACATGGGGGCCGTGGATACAGATTATTGATCAAGCTGTACCGTGGCAAAAGCGGAAGTTGACTGAAGACAATGGTCTTTCGATCAATGTCAGTAATGGGAACGCCAATAATTTAGCCGCTGCAGGGTTCTATGTTGGTGAGAATATCGCAAATGCACCAACAACCGCGAGTGGTGCATGGTGGTACATCGAAGTACAGGCAATGGCTTCTGATAGTTGGGTTATTCAGAAAGCATATGATTTATTTAGTTCAGGATCATTCAGAATGCGAATTAAAAGTAATGGAACTTGGACAGCTTGGACCCAAGACCTTTTTCAATCTGTCAGTAACGGGAAAGCAAGTATTGCTGCCGCCATTACTGGCAAGGGAGTAGCAGCATCAGGCAGCGATACATTCGATAGTTTGACTACAAAAATATCTCAGATTTCAAGTGATTTTAAAAATATAAGTGGTAACACAGGTATAGCTGTTAATAATGAACAAGGATACAGCGGTAAGGAAGTTATTAGCACTATTTTAGATTTCGTTCCTAAGATTGTCACAGTGAATCTTGAAACATCTTATAGAAATTCAAATAGTTATGATTCTGGAAGTTTTAAAGCGGGAGCTTCTCTAAAATTTGATTCAAGAACCAATACTTTTCCATCAAGCTGGATTAGCTCCGAGGGACTTTGGGGAGGTTCTGGTGCCAAATTTTCTTTCTCTATCTCTGTAGGTTGGAATACTACAAGTCGCACATTAAGAATTAGCATAACGGATGAAGTAGGGTATAATCCAAAATATATTACCGTAGGTTGGAGTGTTTATGGATTATAAAACATAAAAGGAGGTGAACCATGACCACAAACCAACTAACTACAACCATCGCAAACACGCTCACACAGCATTTCCCTCACATCCCGGTCCACCCAGCAAATGGCGGCACTACACCTGCTCCAGACAGCCCAGGCCTTACCTACCGCCTTTTATCTGCCAAACTTACTAGGGAACGCAGTGATCGCTTCGTGCAGTTCCATACTTTTGAAATTCGCTGGCTTGATGCACGCAACATTCCAGACGCTTTACCGGACAGGCTCTTCGAAGCATTAGAGACCATTGAAGTAGAAGGGACGCCGTATCGTGCTACCGAATTGCGATGGAAAACATGGGGGCAGATACCCAAGCTGCTGGTGTATTACACGATGCGAACGACCAAAGTGTCGGAGTCCACCTCTACCATGCAGCAACTGGAACAGCGACCCACCACACTTAAAGCTACTAAAGAATAACTGATTAAGTGAGGGATTTATATGAAAGGAATAGGAGGCGCATTTGCGATGTTCACGAAAAAGGAATCGGAGCGTAAGAGCCAGGAAAGCAACAAGGCAACCATCCAAAAATACAGCAAAGCACAGTTCGCCGAATCCCGGCAACTCAGCCGGGTGGAGAAAGACATTTTGGCGGCAGTTCTGCTTGAACAAGAGACTTACACATTGGAAGAAGCACAACAACACATCCAACAATTTATGAATGGGGAGGCACAATAATGGCTGGAGGAACATGGACGACTCAAAACAAGGTACGCCCCGGTGTATATATGAATTTTGCATCAGAGGGCTCATTGCCGGGTACGGTAGGTGAGCGGGGAACGGTAGCATTGGCACTTCCATTGTCTTGGGGACAAGCTGGCACAATCCTGACCGTACAGGCAGGTGAAGATGTTCAAGCTAAATTGGGCTATGACTGGACAGCACCGCAATTGCTGCTGATCCGCGAGGCATTGAAACGGGCGCAGACATTGCTTCTTTACCGACTAAATGCTGGGACCAAAGCCAAGGCAACACTGGACAAGCTAACCGTAACTGCACAGCATGGCGGTGTGCGCGGTAATGATCTGGCAGTTGTAATCTCAGCCAATATCAATGAACCGGACCAATTCGATGTTTCAACTCTGCTTGCGGGTAAAGAAGTAGACAAACAAACCGCGTCTACCATTGAAGCGCTGGAATCTAACGCATATGCTACCTTCAGTGGCGAAGGCACGCTCACAACAACTGCTGCACTTCCACTAATAGGTGGACAGGATGATACAGCAACCAACCAGGAGCATGCGGATTTCCTCACCAAGCTAGAGGTGCTGGATTTTAACACGGTCGGTCTGATCTCAGACGATGCCACACTCAAGTCAGTCTACACTGCTTACATCAAACGTTTGCGCGACACTGAGGGCAAGAAGGTACAACTGGTGTTGTCGGATTACCCGGCTGCGGATCATGAAGGGGTGATTAGTGTTAAAAATGGTGTTGTGCTCACAGACGGTACCATTCTTACACCAAAACAAACCGTAGCATGGACAGCCGGAGCCACAGCCGGGGCCAATCTAAATGAATCCCTGACGTTCCGTGCCTATGACGATGCGGTGGATGTGAATGGACGGTTGACACATAGCGAGACGGAAGCGGCACTGCGCAATGGCGAGTTTGTGTTTACGGCGAGCAGCAACCGCGCGGTAGTAGAGCAGGACTTGAATACATTCCGTTCCACTACACCTGATAAGGCGCGTCATTTTGCTAAAAACCGTGTGGTGCGTGTTCTCGATGGGATCGCTAACGATATGAAACGGATTTTCGAGTCCTATTATATCGGCAAAGTAAACAACAACGAAGATGGGCGCAGCCTGTTCCGTTCCCAATGTGTCACCTACCTGAAGCAGCTTCAGGATATCGGGGCGATTCAAAATTTTGATTCCAAAACAGATATCACAGTTACTCCGGGAAATGAAACCGACAGTATTCTGATCGAGATTCAGGTCCAACCTGTGGATTCCGTTGAAAAAGTATATATGAAAGTGAAGGTGGTTTAAGATGGCATTTTTGAAAGCAAGCGATACGATCTCCGGCCAGGAAGGCCGCGCATACGCAACGATTAATGGACAGACGGAAGAAATGTTCTATGTGAAGACACTCGAAGCAACGGTGGAGAAACAAAAAGCAGAGGTTAAAACGTTGGGCCGCCGTGGCGTACAGCACAAAGCAACCGGTTGGTCTGGTTCGGGTTCCATGACGATTTTTTATACCACGTCCCGTTTCCGTGAGCTGATGCTTCAGTACATGCAAAATGGTGTGGACACTTACTTCGACATTGAAGTGACCAACGAAGATCCTTCGTCTACCATTGGCAAACAGACCGTAACCCTCAAAGGTGTAAACCTTGACAGTGTGATCATGGCATCCCTGGATACCGAAGCGGAGGCGCTGGAGGAAGAAGTGAGCTTTACTTTTGAAGATGTCGATATGCCTGTATCGTTTAATCTGCCAAAGTAATAAAGTTGTTACGGGCATACGAACCATACATGTATAACGAGTTTGACTTATAAGCGGGTTAGTAAAATAAACCTGTTCAACTTGCCTGTGTTACGGGCTATTTGGCATACCAAATCTTGGTGCACTCTCTCTTCACTTGAAGATAAGCTGCACATAATTGCCCGTAGCTACACTATTATCATATTAGTTTCACGTGCATCATCTAAGCATTTAGGCATATTACATTTGCTCTTCGCCGCTTCATGCGGTGGGGAGCTTAACTTTAGAGGAGGAATTATACATGAGTGGATTGAGTATGTTTTTTGCACAAAATGCAGCGGCGGATACAACGGAGGAATTTATCGTATCTAACCGTTTCAAGGATGAGAAAGGCGTGCCGGTTGCCTGGAAACTACGAAGCATGACCGAGGACGAGAACCAGGAGTGCCGTAAAGCAGCAACGCGCAAAATCAAAGGTAAGAACGGTGTTTACACACCTGACATCGATGCCAACGATTACATGGCTCGCCTGATGAGTGCCAGCGTGGTGTACCCTGATCTGAAAAATGCGGAGCTTCAACGTTCGTATGGCGTGATGGGGGCAGAATCGCTTTTGCGGAAAATGCTGTTGCCTGGCGAATTTGCTTCACTCGGAGAACAGGTACAGAAGCTGAACGGCTTCAATCAGGATATGAACGAACTGGTGGATGACGTAAAAAACTAATTAAAGAGGGCGATTCGGAAGCCAATCTGGCTTATTACGCTCTCCATGAATTGAATATTCTTCCGCATGAACTAATGGCCTTCTCCATACGCGAGCGAGCGGCCATCTATGCCATGATCTCCATTCGGGTGGAAGAAGAGAAGAAAGAGCGGTCCAAGAGTCGCGCTCGGAAGAAATAAAAGGGAAAGGAGGGAGAAATCAATGTCCGATACAAGGATTGATGTAATCAATCCTCCATCCGTAAATAATCTGATCAACAACTTGAATCTGGTCCAGGTGAGAACAACCGAAATTTTGAATAATTTCAACCAGATTAACCGGATTAATTTGAATCAATTTAATCAGACGAACATATCCAACCACTTTAATCAAGTAAACCAGCAACTGAATGTAACCATTAATCTGATGGAAAAGCTGGAGGATACGGCTGATGATACAAGCGATTCCTTGGGCGATAATTTGAACAAGCTCTCCAAGTGGCTGCAAATGATCAAGTCGGCTGGAAGCGTCGTGTTAAAAGCGGCTGCTGAGGAAGAAGACTTCAAGTATCGTTACATGGTTGCTGCCGAAGATCCGGTGCTCGGGGAAGGCATCTATAATAAGTTTCGAGATCAAGCCTCTAAAAGTGGTCAGAACACTAATGATTCACTGAAATCTTCTCTAGGCTTCTTGCCTTTGGCACAGAATATAGGTCAGGTAGATCAGTTAAATGAACTGACTCAACGTTTGAGCATGTTATCACCGGATGGACAAGGTTTATCCGATGCGTCAAAGGCCATTGTTAGTGCCATGAATGGAAAAAACTCAGATTTGGCAAGTCAATTTAACATTCCGGAAATTGCATTGAATGGAGCTGGCTTGGGTGAATTTATTCAAACGAAAGACCTTGACGGCTTCATACAAGGATTGCAGACGGTTCTTGAAATGCAGGGATACACACAACAGGCCTTTGATACTATGCTTGATTCTCCATTGCAAAAATGGACGGCTCTTGTGAACCAGTTCAATGGTATATTGTCTGAAATCGGAACGAAAGCGTTGGAAGTTTTGTCTCCGGTACTTGATCGGTTAAATGAAGCAATAAGCTCAGGCCAGTTTAGTGCTTTTATTGAATGGATTGGTGGGGCATTTGCAATCATCGCTCAGGTAGTTGCGTTTATCGTGGATGGGTTCATTAATTTTGCTACAGTCGTGCAAGAAAACTGGGATATTATTGCACCTATTTTGACTGCTATCGCTATGGTGCTGCTTTACAATATTATTATTTCACTTGGTATTGTGATCGCTGAGGTGTATTCTCTCGCTGCGGCATGGTTGGTAGCTAATTGGCCTGTGTTGCTTGTTATTGCTGCAATTGCACTACTCATTTATATTTTGCAATTATGCGGAGTTACAGCCGGAGATATGGTTGGGACGATAATCGGTTATTTTTATATGGTATATGAACACATGAGATCGATTTTTGCATCGATTCTTAATTATGTAATGTCCTGGGCTGAATTTTTCATTAATTTATTCATTGATCCGGTCTATGCATTCAAAAAGCTGTTTGTTGACATGGGACTCATTGTGCTACAGATCCTATTCAACATCACGAAGGGAATTGAGGATTTCGCAGGTGGTTTCAAAGATCAGATCAACTGGATCATAGAAGGCATAAACAAAGTGATACCTTACCTAAATAAGATTTTTGGTACAAATTGGGGAGGTATTGATCTGCTTACAGATTCAAATGTTCATTCGATGAGCAATAAGATAAAAAGCCTGATGGATGATCTTGAAGCAAGCACACCTGAGAGCGAAAAGGATGTTGTGAAACTGTGGAGAATGGATGCCTCAGCAGATTATAAAGATGCATTCGATGCGGGTTGGGATCAGGGGCAAGGTTTGGTGGATACAACAAAAGATAAATTTTCGAGTATTTCAGGAGAATTACCAGGCAATTTTGGCAAGGATTTAATACCCCAAGCACCTTCCATGCCATCCATGCCATCCACGCCAACAATTCCTGCTCCCGCAGTCGTCCCCAATAACATGAGCAACATCAACAAGATCAACAACGTGGGGCAAGTGGACCAAATTGCTGGCATAGAAGGCACAGTGGATGTGACGAGCGAGGATCTCAAACTGATGCGTGAGCTTGCAGAGATGCAGGCTATTCAGCGATTTGTCAGTCTGACACCAACCGTTCAGGTCACCACAGGAGATATTAACAGTGGACATGACGTTGACAGCATTATCAGCAAAATCACCGATGGACTGAACAGTCAAATCGTCTCCAGCGCCCAGGGGGTGTACGGTTAGATGGAATATTACATTCAATTGAGTTTCAATAACCGATCCGAATACATGTATTTCCCGGTGACACCAGAGAGCATCGAGTTCTCGGATGCGGGGGATGGCAGTACGTTCAATGTTAGCGCGCTAGGTGAGATTAACGTGATCAAGTCACCCAAGCTGCGTGAAGTCAGTTTCAGCGGGATTTTTCCGGCGGACTACAGTCCGTATCATCTGAATTACGATGCTAGTCATCCGGCAGTACAGAAGGAGTATTACAGTGATCCGTATGAATATGTGAAAAAGATTATTCGCTGGATGCAAACAGGCAGACCCGTCAGACTGTTCTTTTCAAGCGCCCGATACACGATTAATATGGCTGTCTCCATTGAAAGCTTTGACTGGAAGGAGACAGCGGGTACGGTGGGCGATATCCAGTATGATATCAAGCTGAAGCAGTTCATTTTCTATGCCGCCAAAAAAGTAGTGCCACTCAAGGACAGCAAGGATACTGCTGCTTCAAAAACAAAAACCAAAGCCTCACGGCCCAATGAAAAAATCCAGCCCAAGACCGTCACACTCAAAGCTGGAGACTCCTTGTGGTCTTTAGCTAAAGCCCATTTGGGAGATGGATCTCGCTGGAAAGAATTGCAGAAGCTGAATAGCATCAAGGATGCACAACTGAAGAAGCTACCGATTGGACTTGTGATCAAGCTTCCGTGAAAGGAGAGGGGACATGCAGCAGCAGATAAGTTTGGACGATAAGCAGGGGAACATGAAGGAGCGGTTATGGATCGATGACAAGCAGGGCAACATCTGGGACATAAGCGAGATTGCCAGCGACATTACGTACAAAACCTCCCGCATCGGCAAGCCTTCCTCTCTGGAATTCACGTTGATCAAGGGCAGTCTGTACCAGAATACGAAATTCACATATGAGAATGGATATGTCGTGAAATATACCAGCAACGAGGTAGGCATATTTTACGGATACATCTTCTCGGTGGATAGCAGCAAGGACGAAAGTGTCAAAATCAAGGCTTATGACCAGACTCGTTATCTAACCGCGAATCAGACGTACAAGTTTGTTAACGCAACCGCTACGGATGTGATCAAACGAATTGCCACTGACTTTCAGTTGAAGATGGGCGATCTGATCCAGCCGAAATATGTTATTCCTCGTATGTTGTTTGATAATAAAAAACTGATCGATATGATCTGTGAGGCGTTGGACCGGACGCTGATCTATGGCGGCAAAAACTACATCTTCTACGATGATTTCGGCAAGCTTGTGCTTCGGGATGTGGAAGAGATGCCTTACGGCTTTGTCATTGGGGATAACAGTCTGCTTACGGATTACAGCTATACGCGGTCGATTGACGACCAGACGTATAATAAGATCAAGCTGTATCGGGATAACAAGGATACGGGAAAAAGAGAAACGTTTGTTCATCAGGACTCAGGCAGCATCCGTCAATGGGGGCTGCTTTTTTTGTACCAAAAAGCGGACGATGGCCTGAATGAAGGCCAGATTGATGCCATGCTGAAGACCCTGATGACGCTCCGTAACCGCGAGACGCAGACGTTGAAAGTGGATGCACTCGGCGATTTCAAGGTGAGGGCGGGCAGTTATGTCAACATCCAGATTGAGGAACTGAAGATAAATCAATATTTTCTGGTGGATGAGTGTACGCACAAGGTACAGGGGGGCGTGCACACGATGTCACTGGATTTGAAGGTGGTGTAACGATAAATGATGCTGGACGTGATTAAAAAGGCGGCGGTGGCCGCTGTAGATGCCAAGTCTCCCGTTCAGGTAATGTACGGAACCGTGACTAATACACAGCCTCTGGAGGTTAGCGTTGAACAACGGCTGGCATTGGCTGAGCCTTTTCTGGTACTGCCGGAATCCGTAGCGAACAAAGCTTGGACAGTGGGTGACCATGTCTTGTTGTTACGTGTTCAAGGTGGGGACAGCTTTGTTGTGCTGGATCGGCTGGTGAATCCATGATTCCACAGGGGGCGCAGATTAGCGCAGAAGATCAGGAAGAAGTGGCTGTTCTTCCAAGCCTGACGTATGTGTTCCAAGCTTCTGGTCAGCGAATTGGAAGACTGCAACTGGATGGAAAAGATGCGGTAAAACAGGCGGTGTATAAAGCGTTGTCCACACGCCGCTACGAGCACCTAATCTATTCTTCGGATTACGGCATGGAATGGTCTTGGGAAGGAATGGCTGGGAGATCCATGGTGGAATCGGAACTGGAACGCTGGATTCGCGAAGCGTTGCTTCTGGATGATCGCATTTCGGATGTAACCGAGTTCGATTTTGTCCACGAGGCAGATGGGGTACGGGTATCTTTTACCGTTGAAACGGATTTTGGCAGCTTCAGGCAAGAGACGGAGGTGAACATGAATGTATGAGGAGCAGACGTTTGAAGTCATTTTGAATCGAATGCTGGACAAGGTGCCAGATGGTGTGGATAAGCGTGAAGGCAGCATTATCTATGATGCGCTTGCGCCAGCTGCTGTGGAAATGGCTCAGATGTATATTGAGCTGGATGTGAACGCCAATCTGAAGTTTGCGGACACAGCTTCCGGGGAGTATCTTGATCGGGCAGTGGCCTGGTCAGGAATTACGCGGAAAGTGGCAACTAAGGCACGTTGGGTCGGTAGCTTCAAAGATACTGGAGGCAAACCCGTTGAGATTCCTTTGGAGAGTCGTTTTTCTACAGGAGACCGGGTGTATCTGACTGTGGAACGAATAGCGGCGGGGCAATATGTGCTGGAGTGTGAAGTCGCGGGAGCTGTAGGCAATGAATATACAGGGACGCTGCTGCCCATCGATTATATAGCTGGGCTGACGACAGCCGAACTGACACAGTTGCTTGTTCCTGGTGAGGACGAGGAAACGGATCAGGCGTTATATGATCGCTATCAGGATAAAGTATCCCGTCCGATAACAAGTGCGAACAAATATCAATATGAATTGTGGTCACGAGAAAACTCTGGAGTAGGTAAAGCGAAGGCTTTTCCGCTGTGGGATGGTCCGGGCACGGTAAAAGTGGCGCTGTTAAATAATGAAATGCACGCACCCGCTGAGGCAGTGATTGAAGCAGTGCAGAATTATATCGATCCAACCCAGGATGGGATGGGCGAAGGCGCTGCTCCGATCGGACCTGTGGTCACAGTGGTGGGTGCGGAGGAAGTGCCCATTCATATTGAGGTGCAGGTCACGCTTGCATCAGGTTCTACGTATGAGGGTGTAAAAACGCTAATTGAAAAGGGTGTTACAGCCTATCTGAAAGAGCTGGCGTTTGCTGATCCGCTTGTCCGTTGGACACGCATTGCTAATGTCATTCTGGACATTCCGCCCGTGATTGATTATAGCGATCTGCTGGTGAATGGCGGCATGTCTAATCTGGAGATCGCACCCGGCGCAGTAGCTGTTCTTGGGGCGGTGAAGGTGACATGAGTAAAGCAGAGGTATTAATGACTCTTTTGCCCCCGTTGTATGAGAATGTGCTGGAAATGCAATTGCTCACGCAGACGGAAGGCCAGGAGTTGGACAGGCTAGTTCAGGGATTGGATGGCGTGTTGGATCAGTTTTACCCGGAGTCTGCGACATGGGCATTGGATCGGTATGAGCGGGATCTGCAAATTCCGACGAATCAAGCCAAGCCGGACGACCAGCGGAGATCGGTGATCATTTCCAAAATGCGCGGCAGTGGCAAAGTTTCCGGGTCGATGCTTAAGAACGTGGCCCAGGCTTATGAGAGCGGCGGGATTGATGTATCCGTTTCGCCCGAGGAATATCTGATCCGAATCCGCTTCATCGACACATGGGGCTTGCCACCCAATCTGGACGATCTGAAAGCAGCAATTGAGGATATTAAACCAACACATATGACCGTGGAGTATCGTCTACGGTATTTGACGATTGCGGAAGTTGAAAGCATGACGCTGGAGGAGATCGAACAGACCCGACAGGATAAATTTGCAGGAGGTGGAGCTTAAATGAATGAACCAAAAACACCGAATTTGGGTTTGAATAAGATTGACCGTTCCTCGCCATCGACGACCTATTTTGATCTGGATAAATATTTGGATCAGAACTGGGAGAAGGTTGATGAGGGTGTGGGGAAAGTCGAAGAAAAAGCTGAGGAAACCGCGGCACAGGTGAGTAGTATTCAAGAACGGTTGGATACGGAGAAGCGGAGATCCGTTACGTTGGAGCCTGGATTGCAGATTGTCCATGCTGAGCGTGCCTCGGCGTTTAAGTTGGAAGGATTGAAGGGCCGGACTCTCGTGAATTTGTTGGGGCGTGATGGTGGGTGTGAGTCTACTGCTCCATTTAGTTTGATATATGGTTCTGCATCACCAACCAGTTTTGTAACCTCTACTACAGATCGTACGGAAGGGATTGCCGGAATTAGAGCAACATGGGATTCAGAAAATACTGGGACCTCAAGGTCTTTTATGATTCCTACTAAATTGGCAGCGGGCAAATATTATATTGCAATTGCAGATTTAAGCACTAGTAACGTTGGTATGGCAGCATTTATTGCTGTTCGTAAAGGAGATGGTAGTTATCATGAAGGAAGCAGAGTTAGTTCTATAGCAAAATCATTAAGTTTTGTTTCCTTTCAGGCTGATGGAACGGAGTTAGCTACCGGCATTTATTGTGGAGTAAAAAATTTAACAGGAAATATTGCTTTCGATTCGATCCGATTATATGAAATTGACACCGTGCAGTTAAACAATATTACTAGAATGAGCAATGAAATGATTGCTTCTAGTTATCCTTATGTGAACAGCATATCATCTGTGACCAATCCTTATGTTATTCGATATGGTGAAAATCTACTTCCACCATTTTATGAGTGGCAGAGGATTCACACTAATGCAAAAATCACTGGACCTTATAGTTTGACACATAGCAAGACAACAACTGGCTTTGCTGAGTCTTCTTCTTCAAAAGCACTGTCTGCGCTACCAAACACTTATTATCACTTGAATAATGGTTCTCAATCTGCGTTGAAGATATGGTTTTCAGTTGATGGTGTGAATTTTCCAGCGAGTCTTGCAATAGATGTGGTTAATGGCCCATTCAAAACGCCCGAAGATTGCCAATATATATTAATTGAAGCATATATTAATGAGGATAAATCAGGCGTTTTTGAATTTAGTAATATAATGCTTAATATTGGAGATACAGCTAGCCAGTTTAAAGTTAATGAAAATTCCTTACTAAGTTTGCAAACGGAATTACATGCTGATCCATCCAGTGGAGAAAACGCTGATCAGGTATTTGAACGAGAGGGTAGATATTTTGTATATACAAAATGGAAGAAAGAAGTTATAGATCAATCCAATACGTATTCCTACTACAACTCATACACAGGCGGAAAGTGTGTTCGGTTTACATTTGATGCTACTCTAGGGAGTAGAGGTATATATCCCATTATGACTAAATATAACGGGGAGATTATTACTCCCGGTTCTCCTTCTGTAACCATAAATCAGTTTAGTATTCAGGATTGGAATGACCCTACTAGAGGTTATATTGGGGTAAGTGTTCCAACTAGTGATAGTGGGTGGGGTGATAACTATACACCGACTGCCGACGAGATTAAGGCGTATTTCATGGGATGGAAAATGTACAACTGGAATACTGCGGGTACATCAACATATACCGGAGCAAGCGGGGAAATAAAGGCGTGGTGCTATCGTTTTGACGGAGTGAATGGCTCAACTGGTGGTGATTTTACGGGGGCAACGCAGATACTCCCGACAACACCAGCGCCGAACTGGACTCCATACCAACTCCTTTACCAGCTTGCTACGCCAGTCGTCGAACCGATCACGTCAGAAGGACAATTGACGTTAATTGAGGGCAGTAATCAGGTGGAAGTAGGAACGGGAATTGTGTTGCGTGAGAGCATTAAGCCTGTCCTTGCGAACAGTTACTATCGATTCAATGACACAACTTTATCAGGAACAACCTTGAAAAATAAAATGTCTAAACCACTGTCCATGTACCGAAACAGTCAACTTGACTACGGATGGGAATTTATATCCGATCAGTATGCGTATGGGACTTATAAAGCCCGGAAAGTTCCTGAAGGATACGACGTTTCGGCTGCATACACGGTAACGTACCTAATGCTGGACACGTCACCGATAGCTCCATTCACTGGATCGGTATCCGAGAACGAAAAGGCACTGCTTACAAACTTAGTACAGGACGTTCAACAGGCTACTGCACGAATCAGCGTTGTTGAGTCGAAAAAGGCCGAGAAGGACGTCCCGGCATGGATTACGCCTACGTTACTTAACGGGTGGACGTTATCCAGTAACGGGGCGTTTCCAGCGCAGTACTACAAGGACAGTTTGGGTTTTGTGCATGTGAACGGCATAATAACTGGTGGCGTGTCCAATACGGTAGTGTTTATTCTCCCTACAGGATACCGCCCTAAAATGTCAAACAGAATCCCGTCAATTATTATGTCTGGAACAAATGCTTTCGTTGCGTACTTGGATGTGAACGCAAGCGGGAATGTAATAGCAAATTTCCCTACGCAGAGTACACACCTAACCATAAACATATCATTCTTAGCCGAACAATAAAGGAGGGATCACATGAAAGCCGTACCTAAAGTAAATACAGATGGCCTCTATCTGGAGGACGAGTTGGTGGACGATGCCTTTTCTGGTGTCGTCCCTTTTTATGCGCCGATCGAATTGCCTGAGCTGAAGGGAGAACTGCCCGAAACTCCGGAAGAAGAACAGGAACCGAAGATTGTCGGTTATTTGATCGGCCTGCCAGTACCTTCTGGCCTGTTTCATCCACGCTTTGACATTGCGGGGTGGGAGGCATACCAGAAAGCACTGGAGGATGGGCCGCAGGAAATGTTTCCTGACCTGTGGAGAGAAGGTCTGAGCCAGGAAGAGATTGACGAGCTGACCAAGCCGCAGTCGGAAGAGCCTTCTGAGTTGGATAAGCTCAAACAGGAAAACATTCTCCTGAAAGCACAGAATGCAGCTTTGACTGAACGTGCGGACTTTATTGAAGACGTTATTGCGGAGATAGCCGCTCAGGTTTACCAGTGATATAACGTTTCAAGGTTGGCTACCATGGAAGGTGGTGACACAATTATGATGGCTATGTTTTTTGCTCAACGTGTGATCTTGGGTAAAACCGAGTACAAAGCGGTACCCACTACTTTGCAACCTGATGTCAAAGAGATCCTGACCGATAGTGGTTTGGAGTTTCTGATTACTGAGTAACAAGTGTCCCGAAATCGGAGCGCTATTTTTATGCCCACTGAGGCTGGTATTTATAAACCTAAGGAGGTGAAACCATGGAACGATGGGACACCCTATGGAAATGGGGAATTGCACTCATGAGCAGCTCAGTAACCTACTTCTTCGGCGGCTGGTCAGGAGTGCTAGGTGTGTTACTCGTCTTCGTCATCCTCGATTACCTAACAGGCATTGCGGCGGCAGGGATGACTGGCAAGTTGGAAAGTAATGTTGGCATGTTCGGTATCGCCCGAAAGGTATTTATATTTGCAATGGTATCGGTGGCTCATCTGGTGGACGGTGTTCTGGGAGACGGACATTTGTTCAGGGATGCGGTCGCCTTTTTTTATATCGCGAATGAATTATTGTCTATCATTGAAAATGGGGGCAACCTGGGCGCACCAATTCCACCTGTGATCCGGCAGGCTATTGAAGTGCTCAAGGGCAAGGGAGGAACCGGGGAACTGCCCGGTAACTTCTCCCCGAGTGGCAAAGACTCTTTTTCACAGGCAGATCCAGATGACACAAATTCACAAACAAGAGATGGCACAAAGTAGCTACACCTAGCCATCCAAACTTACCTTTTACCAACAATCAGGACATGCACACAAGCAACCCCTGATCCCCAAGCATTAACTATATACAAACGGCAATTTGCCGCATAAAGGGTGTGAGAAACATGCAAACGAGAAGCTCGGGCAACACGCAGGGAATTGACGTCTCCCGTTACCAGGGCACGATCGATTGGGCCAAAGTGAAAGCAAACGGCATGACTTTTGTATTCATTAAGGCTACCGAAGGGCAGACGTACATCGACCCGAATTTCCAAAAAAACGTAACTGGCGCACTGGCGGCGGGCATGCTGGTCGGGACGTATCATTTTTTCCGCGCAACGACTACCGATGGTGCCAAGGCTGAAGCTGCGCATTATGCTACGACATTACAAAAAGTAGGAGGCGCGAAGGCGCTGCAATTACCTCCTGTCATGGACTACGAGAATAATCCGGGTAACCTGAGCAAAGCTCAGATTAACACGGTCGCCAAGGCTTTTTTAACGGAATTACAACGTCTCACAGGTGTAAAACCGATCATATACACGGGCAATTCATTTGCCGGAAATTTTGATACATCACTCAGCTCATACGATCTATGGATTGCGCGTTACAGCAACACGCGTGTACCGGATGACCAGTCTGCCTGGAAGCGTTGGACGTTCTGGCAGTATACGGACTCGGGCAAGGTGAGCGGGATCAGCGGCAACGTGGATATGAATGAGTTTGAAGGATCGGCAGCGGAATTGAGAGCGAGATATGCAACAGCAACACCAAAGCCGCCAGAGCCATCCGAACCGACCAATCCCACGAAACCAACCGAACCACCGAAAGGGGGCGAACCGATGACAGCCGAAGAGAAAGCAGCGTTTGATGCGTTGAAATCCCAGGTCGATAAACTGCAGGCGCGCCAGCAGATGGAAGTTCCAGTCTGGGCAAAAGCTGCCGTTGATGCAGCACTGGCATATGATACCAAAAATCCATTGTTCAGCATTGATAGTGGGGCGAGTTATGATTTTTACCGTTTTATCACGGTCATGTACCGCAGAGGTTTATTCAAAAAATAAGCTGACATAACTTAAAATACAAGTTGGACCCAGTTAAAAAAGAGAGAACACAACAAGGGACACACGACGTTTTTTGTCGAAGGGTGTTCCTTTTTTGTGTTTTATGTAAATGATATTAACATATATAATAAAGTTGAAGACTTATGTCCGTAAATCTCTTGTCTAATTGATGAATGTGATGTAAAGTAAGTTACACGAAATCGATTTTCACCACTGTTTAATTACACAATCCTCCTCATCATGACAAGACTTTAACATGAAAAGTTAATGTAATGTCTCCCTGTTGTAAAATCCATCATCTCTAGATCAATTTAACAACGTTTTGAAACAATTCAATCCAACCTGCTTGAGAAACCACTAAAATGTTCTGTTTACCAACTTTCTGTTCCAGCTAATCGCGACCATTAGATTTTTGCCAATGACACTTTAGACATGACGATCTAACTCCAAGTCAGATCCCAAACTCCACACCAGTCAACACAACCGTTCTCTCAAAATCAGACTTGTTCAGCGCCACAAAGTCGGTACCATTCTACTGTTGCTTATTGACCTAAGTTCAATTATTATGCAACAACCACAGACATTTAGAACTCGTCAAATCATCCGGAAAACTAACAAAATGTGTACGGTTACATCCCGTTTAACATTTCACATATGTGCCTCAACTTATCCAGATTTACATCACAGGTATCGAAGGCATTTAAAGCCTTTTATAAAATACAAAGCACCAAACCGAACCATTGTAATCATTGGAGTTTTTTCACGCCAGTATCACACACATTATGAGAGAGGGAAGGGTGTTGTACGTATGCGAATGAGAAAAAAATGGTTATCCGGGGTCATGGCCATGGCCATGAGCACAGTGTTGATTCTATCGGGCTGCTCCAGCGCAAGTAACGAGGGTACGGGTAACTCTCCTGCTCCAGCGGAAGGTAGCGAGCCTCCGGCAGAAGTTGCAGCACAGGATACGATGATTATGGGACGTGGCGGAGATTCGGTGGCGCTGGACCCGGCAATCGTTACAGACGGGGAGTCACTAAAGATTGGACATCAGGTATTCGACTCATTGCTGGACTACAAAGAAGGTGGAACCGAGGTTGTTCCGGGGCTAGCTGAGAGCTGGGAGATTTCGGCGGATGGACTCAAGTATGATTTCAAGCTGAAGTCCGGTGTAAAATTCCACGATGGTACCGACTTCAACGCAGAGGCTGTGGTGTTCAACTTCAACCGATGGAGTGATCCGGCCAGTGAATATAAATTCGAGGGGGATTCCTTCGATTATTACGATTCCATGTTTGGTCCGGAAGACGGACGCGTAATCAAGGAAGTAAAAGCGATTGACGAGACAACGGTCGAGTTCACCCTGAACCAGCCACAAGCGCCTTTCCTGCAAAACATTGCGATGACGCCATTTGGCATTGCAAGCCCAACCGCGATTCAGGAGAAAAAGGAAAATTTCAAAAGTGAGCCGGTAGGCACAGGCCCATTTGTGTTCAAAGAGTGGAAGCGGAACGACTCCATCACCCTGGAGAAGAATCCGAATTATTGGAAAGAGGGACTGCCGAAGCTGAACAAGGTGATCGTGCGTTCCATTCCGGATAACACGGCTCGCTTCAATGCGTTGCAAAATGGCGAGATTGATATCATGGAGGACCTGAACCCGGACGATCTGTCCATCCTTGAGGGGAATAGCGAGCTGCAAAAGATCGAACGTCCACCATTTAACGTGTCATACATTGGCTTCAACTTTAAGAAAAAACCGTTTGATAACGTGAAAGTAAGACAAGCCCTCAACCACGCGGTAAACAAACAGGGCATTATTGATGCTTTCTTTGCGGGACAAGCGCAGCCAGCGGTCAATCCGATGCCGCCAACGCTTTGGGGATATAACGACAGTATCGAGGACTACGCTTATGACTTGGAAAAAGCAAAAGCATTGCTTGCCGAAGCTGGCTACCCTGACGGATTGCCTGACCCGGTAACGTTCTATGCAATGCCGGTATCCCGGCCGTATATGCCTGACGGCAAGAAGGTCGCCGAAGCAATCCAGGCCGATTTTGAGAAAATCGGAGTGACCGTCAACATCGAATCACCGGAGTGGGCAACGTATCTGGATGATGCCAAAGCCGGGGAGAAAGACGACATTTACATGCTCGGTTGGACCGGTGATAACGGGGACCCGGATAACTTTCTGTACACGCTGCTGGATAAGGATGCGATCCCGGGCAACAACCGCAGCTTCTACGTCAACGAAGAATTGCATACGCTGCTGACGAGTGCGCAGAAAGAAACGGATCAGGACAAGCGTGCGGATCTGTACAAGCAGGCGCAAGTGATTATTAAGGAAGATGCTCCGTGGATTCCACTTGTGCACACCACACCTATTTTGGCAGGTAAAGCGAACCTGAAAGATTTTGTACCGTCCCCATTGGGTACGGAATCCTATGCCAATGCCTATTTTGAATAACTTATATACGAGCTGAAACTCATATTTTTACGATTCATTAGTCTAAAGCGCTGGCGAACACGTAATGCTTGGCAGAACCCACATCCGGATGTAACTATCTAAAGCATGCATGTCTGCCAGCGCTTTTTATACGTTAAAGGCAGGTGAATGAGGAGTGAACAGTTACATCGTCAAACGTGTACTCGTGTTACTGCCCGTGCTGCTGGGCATGACCTTGATCGTCTTTTCCATTATCCACGCCATTCCGGGTGATCCGGCAGAGACCATACTCGGGCAAAAGGCCACCGAACAATCCAAGCAAGCCCTGCGTGACCAGCTCGGACTGGACAAACCATGGTTTCAACAATATTTCGCTTATCTGGGCGATCTGTTTAAGGGAGATCTTGGCACATCCATTCGCACCAAGGTTCCCATTGCCCAGGAAATTGTGCCGTATCTGACAGCAACCCTCGAATTAACGATGGCAAGTATGCTGTTTGCGATCATCATAGGCGTGAATGCCGGGATCGTCAGCGCGTGGAAACATAACTCGTGGTTCGATTACTGCTGCATGGTCATTGCATTGGTTGGTGTATCGATGCCAATCTTCTGGCTTGGGTTGATGGAACAGTGGCTGTTTGCAAACAAACTGCACTGGCTGCCATCCATCGGCAGGATGAATGCGCGTGATCCGATTGAAGCCATTACGGGCTTGTACGTGCTGGATACAATGATTGCCGGACGGTGGGATCAGCTGTGGACGGTCACGAAACATTTGCTGCTGCCAAGTATCGCGCTCGGTACGATTCCGATGGCCGTTATTGCCCGGATGACGCGTTCCAGCATGCTGGAAGTGATGAGTTCGGATTATATCCGTACCGCGAAGGCGAAGGGACTCGGCCCTTTTTTCGTTGTATATGGACATGCGTTGAAAAATGCGTTTATTCCTGTGCTCACCGTCATCGGCATACAAACAGGATCTTTACTGGGGGGAGCCGTGCTGACCGAAACCATCTTTGCCTGGCCCGGTGTCGGTCGTTATATATATGAAGCAATTAGTTCGCGGGACTATCCGGTGATCCAGAGCGGTATTCTGATCGTGGCATTCTTCTTCGTGGTGATTAACCTGATTGTGGACTTATTGTACGCCGTATTTGATCCTCGAATTAGTTATAAATAGGAATTCATCATTTGGGTTGATGAATGGAACTTCATATAAGATAACTTTAAAAAATTACACGACACAAAGAGTCAGAACCAATCTGTAGAAGTGAAGCTAAAAGTTTTCTGGAAGAAAGCTGCTTCGAAAGCATAAGCTTCGCTTTTATCACCGAATTGTCACCTTTAAATAGGTGGATCAATAAAATCTGGGGTAACAGCGATCGAAAGATGGTACTGCAATCGTAATGCTTTAGTGTAAGTGTAATAGAACTCGTTAATCTTGTATTTCATTCATATCCAAGAAGGGAGACGCCGCATGGCCAAATTATCGACCAACACCGGAGCAACCGTTGACGCCGCGTCGGCACGCGCATCTGGTCCATGGCGGGAAGCGTGGAGAACGTTTCGGAGAAATCGGCTTGCGCTGGCAGGCTTGATCATTATCGTTTTTTTCATCCTGTTGGCCTTTGTGGCCCCGTATATTGCCCCGTATGACTACAAAGAGCAGGTACTCACAGATCGGCTGCAAGCCCCTTCGGCAGAGCATTGGTTTGGTACCGATGATCTCGGGCGTGACGTATTCTCCAGAGTGCTGCACGGAGCGCGCATTTCATTGTGGGTCGGCTTCTTTTCGGTTATTGGCTCTATTATTGCGGGTGCATTGCTCGGCCTGATTGCCGGGTATTATGGGAAGTGGGCTGACATGCTCATCTCGCGTTTGTTCGATATCTTGCTTGCTTTTCCAGCTATTCTGCTGGCAATCGCCATTGTTGCGATTCTGGGTCCATCCTTGCAGAACGCACTGCTCGCGATAGCGATCGTAAACATCCCGACCTACGGACGACTGGTACGTTCAAGGGTACTTAGCTTGAGACAGGAGGAATTTATTACATCGGCACGTACGCTGGGGGCTGGCAATATGCGAATTCTGTTCCGGCACATTTTGCCCAATAGCCTCACCCCGCTCATCGTACAAGGCACACTGGGGATTGGAACAGCGATTATTGAAGCAGCTGCACTTGGATTCCTCGGCATGGGTGCGCAACCACCTGATCCGGAATGGGGCAAAATGCTGTCGGATTCCCGCCAGTTTCTGCAAAAAGCGCCGTGGACGCTCATCTTCCCTGGACTTTCCATCATGTTCACCGTGCTCGGTTTCAATTTGCTCGGGGACGGCCTGCGCGATACCCTAGATCCAAAGATGGCCAAAAAGTAGCAGTTTGCATCTCTGGTTGCTTTTCTATATCAATTGAACTAAAGAATATTTACACTTGCCACTCCGATGACAGAAGAACCTTCCGATCGCTGTTATCCCCAAATTTTTTTAAAATCCCTAATATAAAGGGGGGAATCCGGGGATAAAGGCGAGGTGTATGCTTCCGATGCAGCTTTCTTTCAGAAAGCTTTTAGCTCCGCTTCTTCAGGTTATTTCTGTCCCTCCGTTATCGTGTAAATGTTTAGTTCAATTTATATAGTTTCAACTCTAGTTGCATCTCTAATTAAGTCTCCGACTCTGTTTCAAATCTAACGAACCTAGGAAGCATTATTCAACGATTTACTGCCAATTCCCCAGACTAACGAATTTCACACACCCTATTTTGCGAAAAACCTGCGGAAAGCCTCGAAAGGTTGGCAAAAGGTGAGAAATAGCGTGTCGACGATTCTTTAGATTATGAAATCATCCTATAAAGGCCAATTAACGTCTGTGAGGTTCGTTAGCGTGTGGCTTGCCAATACTGCACATACTCATTAATCTGTCCTCCAAGCCGGTTCGAACTTTGGTTCGGGGCGGCTTTTGTATTGCATGATGTATTGAGCTAAAATGGTTAGAGATGTGCAAAACTTGAAGTGTTATTCGATCATTTTGTTAAAATAACCGGCTTCGTATTGACACCCAATTTTCCCATATGTTATATAAAAGGAAGGGTTTAGCACTCTGACGAACGGAGTGCTAACAAATGATGTTTTTTACTACACGACTACATATGGAATGATTGTGTTTTTGAATATGGATAAAGTTAAACCTGAATAGGACATGCATGAGCGTGGAGGGGCTAGAAAAACTTGGCACGCAAGCGAGATTGATCAACAGATTTTTACTTGAAAAAAAATCGCAATGTTTAAAATCAGTTGATGAATGGTGCGGCAGCAGTGGAGGGGACGAAATCGATTCTGTAGAAGCGAAGCGCTCGCCTTTATCCCCTAATTTTAACCTTTGTAAAAGGGGATCAAGAAAATTAGGGGATAACAGCGATCGGAAGAACGATTCGTAACCGGAACGGCTAGATCGCAGAAAATCATGCACTTATTTTAAATGAGCAATAGAATGAATCATAAAAATCTGGGGATCAAAGCGATTGAAAGCTTTTCTAGCAATGTTACGGTCTGCATGAACAATTCAAAGGTTTGCTTTCTATATTCAATCTAATCATTCTATATCCAAATTTGAAAGGAGACACCCATTCATGGCTAAAAAAGAATTCCAGGCTGAATCCAAACGCTTGCTGGATATGATGATCAACTCCATTTACACCCAAAGAGAAATCTTTTTGAGAGAACTGATCTCCAACTCCAGTGACGCCATTGACAAAATATATTACAAAGCACTGACGGACGATACACTCGTCTTCAACAAAGAGGACTACTACATTAAGCTCACCATCGACAAAGAGAACCGTACGCTCACACTGACCGATACAGGAATCGGGATGACCCAGGAAGAGCTGGAGAACAATCTGGGGGTTATCGCGAAGAGTGGCTCGCTGGCGTTCAAGAAAGAGAATGAAGCCAAAGACGGACACAACATCATCGGACAATTCGGGGTTGGTTTCTACTCCGCATTCATGGTAGCGGACAAGCTGACTGTAACGAGTAAAACGCTGGGCAGCGACGAAGCATGGAAATGGGAATCCGAAGGCGCGGATGGGTACACGATCTCTCCAGCCGAGAAAGATTCCGTGGGTACGGAAATCGTCCTGACCATCAAACAAAATACCGAAGAAGATTCGTATGACGAATTTTTGGAAGAGTACCGCCTGAGATCCATCATCAAGAAATACTCCGACTTCATTCGCTACCCGATCAAGATGGATGTGACAGGTCAGCGACCAAAAGAGGGTACAGAGAACGAGTTCGAGGAGTACAAAGAAGAGCAAACCGTGAACAGTATGGTGCCGATTTGGCGTAAAAATAAAAGCGAATTGACTGAAGAAGACTACACCAACTTCTATATGGAAAAACGCTACGGTTTTGACAAACCGCTCAAACACCTGCACATCAGCGCAGATGGCGCAGTGGTATATAATGCGATCCTGTTTATCCCGGAGAACACTCCGTTTGATTATTATACAAAAGAGTATGAAAAAGGCCTTGAACTGTACTCTAACGGTGTATTGATTATGGACAAATGCGGTGACCTGCTGCCGGATTACTTCGGATTTGTCAAAGGTATGGTCGATTCGGAAGATCTGTCCCTGAACATTTCCCGTGAAATGCTGCAACATGACCGTCAGCTCAGCCTGATCGCGAAGAACATCAAGAACAAGATCAAGAGCCAGCTGCAAAGCCTGCTTAAGGATGAGCGTGAGAATTACGAGAAGTTCTATCAAGCGTTTGGCCGTCAGCTGAAGTATGGCGTATACAGTGACTATGGCGTGAACAAGGATACGTTGCAGGACCTGCTCTTGTTCTCTTCTTCCAAAGAGAAGAAACTGGTGAGCCTGGACGAGTATGTTTCCAGAATGCCGGAAGATCAGAAGTACATCTACTACGCATCAGGTGAATCCATTGAACGGATTGAGAAGCTGCCACAGATCGAGGGTGTACTCGACAAAGGCTATGAAGTCTTGTACTTTACTGACGACATCGACGAATTTGCAATTAAAATGATCACGAACTACAAGGAGAAAGAATTTAAATCCATCTCCAGCGGTGACCTGGGCATCGAGGACAGTGCAGATAAAGAAGAAACAGACGCACAGGACAACGACAACAAAGAGTTGTTCGAAGCGATGCAAGCGCAGCTCGGCGGCAAAGTAAAAGCTGTTAAAGCTTCCAAACGCCTGAGAAGCCATCCGGTATGTTTGTCCACCGAAGGTGAGCTGACGATTGAAATGGAGAAAATCCTGAAAGCTATGCCGAACAGTGAAAATGTACAGGCAGATAAAGTGCTGGAGATCAACGTAAATCACGATGTCTTCAAATCCCTGAAAGACGCATTTGCACAGGATAAAGAAAAACTGAGCCTTTATACAAGCTTGCTGTATCATCAAGCATTGCTGATCGAAGGACTGCCAATTCAAGATCCGGTAGAGTTCACCAACGATATCTGCAAGGTTATGGTCTAAACCATAATTACCACCCCGACAGGGCACTTCCGCCCTGTCGTTTTTTTATTTTCACCTTTCCTATTGCGGGGAGGGGATGGGGAAGACAGACTATTAATGAAGTGATGAAATAAACAATTTAATGGTATTCTTTAGCCTCTCAAAGTCTTGATTGAAGTCCCCCTTTATAGGGATGTAATTTCATTTTAGATTGGGTGTGAATCAAACAGCGAAAGTAGTGAAGGGGACGGAATCGATTCTGAAGAAGCGAAGCGTTCGCCTTTATTCCCGAATTTCACCCTTTCTAAAGGGAATCAAAGAAATTTGGGAATAACAGCGATCAAAAGAACGATCCGTAACCGGAACGGCCACGCAAACTGTATAAGGCACTTTTTTCGTCATAAGTTACTTTCAATATTAATCATTACCTTTTAGGTGCACGGATGATAGTCTGACAGGGTATAATAAGAGAAGACGACTGTGCATCACAAGTTGATGTGAGAAGAGATGACAATCGCAGACAGGTTTTGCTTTTCGAAACTGCAGAATATGTGTATAATCACTCAAAATAGAGACAGTCGGCTAGGAGTGATCAACATGCAATGGAACGATCTGAGAGAACATAGACAATATCCTGAACTAACGAAACTGGATGGGGTTCGTGCAGCCTATGAGCGCGACTATTCCAGACTGATACATTCACCGACCTTCCGTCGGCTGCAGGGCAAATCACAGGTGTTTGGTGCAGGAACGGGCGATTATTATCGCACACGATTGACCCACTCCCTGGAGGTGGCGCAGATTGCACGAGAAGCGGCAAGAAGCTTGCTGCGACGCTACCCGGAGGTGGAGTTGAACCAGGCAGACAGCCCGGGACTGATTATTGATTCGGAAGTGGTGGAGTGTGCCGCGATTGCGCATGACTTCGGTCACCCGCCTTTTGGGCATAAAGGAGAAGAGGTACTGGATGGTATCCTCGATGATCTCATTAACACTGAGGTCAAGAAAATCATGAAGAAAAATCGTGGGGCGAAATCACCCCAACCGGAACAGGAGATTCGTGCAGAGCTGAAGCGGAAATATGAGCATTTTGAAGGCAACGCACATAACTTCCGTCTCATTATGTACTTGGAGAAACGGGAGGATATCGATGGACTGAACCTGTCCGATGCAGTACTGCTCGGCATCAACAAGTATCCGTATCCTGGTACGGAGAGCAAGAAGGGCATGTACCATCATGAATGGCAGTATATCCGCGAGATTCGCAATCGTTGGGATATTCCTGCTGGCAAAAAGACGCTGGAAGCACAGCTGATGGACCTCTGCGACGATATTGCCTATTCCGCACATGATCTGGAAGATGGCATCAAGGCAGGCAAAATCGAAGTACATGAGCATTTCCTGCAAGATCCGCATATCAATCGACTGATTGTGGATAAGATTACAACGCTGGAGGATCTGTTCTGGAACGGATGGACAAGGGAAGCGATTGGCAAAAAAGTCGAAGAAGTCCTTGCTTCGTTCCTGCGCATCTGGAATGAAAAGATGCCATTCTGTGAGCATGACTACTCACGCACCCGCCGGGAGGTCAAAGCTTACTGGGTCAGTCTTTTTGTCGCAAGTCTGGGAGTTATTGATAACGGAGACTGGAAAAAGGTAACGTTTGTCCGTGAAGGTGCCGAGGATCTCGATATGCTGCGCACGGTGAGTGTGCTCAAGAGCTTTGCCTGGGTGACCATGATTCGTGACCTGCGTGTGCAGAGGTTGCAAAAGCGCAGTGAATGGATGATTAAGCGTCTGTGGGATGCTTTCCTTGATCCTGAAACGTCCAAATCCATTATTCCGTCCGATTGGCTGCAACGCTATGAGAAGGATCAGGCGAAGGCGAACCCGATCTGGACCTGGGAGCACATGGTGATTGATTATATTGCCGGGATGACGGATGCATTTGCCGAGAAAATATACAATGAACTTTACGGTCTCAAGGTCGGTTCCATCTACGATCTGGACTAAGATAAGCGTGACGAAGGGAGATGAGACGCTTGGGTGCGAACATCAGTGGAAAATACAATCTGGGCGTACTTGACCTTGTTCCAAGGCTGAACGGAGCCGCAGCAGAACAGGCGCTGCAACAATCCGTTACACTTGCGCAGCGTGCTGAAGAGTGGGGCTATTCGAGATATTGGACGTCTGAGCATCATGACATGGATGAACTGGCATCGGCATCGCCGGAAGTGCTGCTTGCCCATATTGGCGCACGAACGAACACGATTCAGCTTGGTTCCGGTGCTGTGCTGTTACCGCACTATAGCCCGCTTAAGGTAGCAGAGTCGTTCCGATTGTTGGCGGCGCTCTATCCGGGGCGCATCGAACTAGGCTTGGGACGTGCTCCTGGGGGCGGCCCCCATGCGACAATGGCTCTGAGTGGCAATTACTTGCAACATGTGTCCAAGCTGCCTGAATCGCTCGCAGCACTGACCGAACTGCTGGAAGACCGTTACACCTATGAAGAGCATCCGGTGACGGCCCGACCGATTCCGGAGTTTCCGTTATCCTTATGGATGCTAGGTACCAACGTAAAAAGTGCCGAGTTTGCCGCCCGTTTTGGTATGGGGTATGTATTCGGACAATTTATGAGTGACACGGATGGTACAGAGGCTGTGCGGCGTTATCGGGAGGGGTTTATCCCCAGCGCCAACAGGAAAGAACCGGAGGTTATGGTTGCGGTCAGTGTTCTGTGTGCGGAGACGCAGGAAGAGGCGGTGTCCTGGAGCCGCGAGATGGCAGAGAGACGCAGAGCCGGAGGGAAAGAGCATTCGACGCAGTCTGACATTGCCAACACGAGTACCCGCTCCAACGACAACAGTGCCGATGCTGATGGGAAAGAAGTACAACGACATTACGCCGGCACACCTGCACAGGTTTGGAACCAATTACAGCAGGTGTGCCACAGACTGGACACGGATCGGCTGCTTGTGGTGACCACTGGACCGGATTACGAGCGAAGGTTGGCCTCATACAAGTTACTTGCGAACGCATAAGGGTGGCTTGTTAGCTGTTATGATACAAAGAATGGCGGGTTCCATACCTGCCCCTCTGTTAGATTCAAATCTTATGAGCTGCAGATCGGATATTTGCCGTATGCTGCAGCTCTTTTTTGTTTCATTTTAGTCTAAATTTTACATGGTTCGATTCCATTCAACAGGTAATGTGGAATAATCACAAGATTTTACAAAATAAAGCATGTTTAAAACAAAAGAATGTTATAATACTTTACGTCTCTTTTCCTATAGATATAATATAGAAAAGAGTATTTTGCAAGATGCCAAAAGAAGGGTAAAACAACGACAAAAGCACCTAAAATACGGAAGTGGCCGAAGATGGGCACAAGGGGGAAATCATATGTTCAGCAGATTCAGGATCAAGAGTATCGGTCTGCGTATCAGCATCGCGTTCTATCTATTAATCCTCTGTTTAATTCTTCTTAGTGTCACGATTGTTACGCAAATGAACTCAATGGAAAAAGACACGAATATGATCACCAATAACTGGATGCCCTCCATCCAGCAGATTAACCGTTTGAATTATACAACAGAACATATTTTGTCATTGAGCTATCGCCATTATGATGCACAGGCAGGGGCCAAAGCAGACCTCGCTGAAGAGCGCACCAAAAACATTCGCGAAACGGCTCAGGCTATTAAAATATATGATCAACAGGAAAAGATGGCTGAAGAAAAAGAACATTGGGAAGCATTCAAGATGAAGTGGGAAGCTTATCTCAAGATTAATACGCAATCCATTAAGTTGAGTGACGAAGGTCAGGAACAACTGGCTAAGGAAGTTTCGGAAAAAGGGGCAGCATCCTTCGATGCCATGCAAGTCCATCTGGACTATCTGGTGAATTACAATCAGGAGCAGTCCGATCTCTCTGCGGCTCAGACGATCAGATCCGTCCAGGATGGCCGAATCATTATCGTCATTGGTGTACTGGTGATGATTCTCATCACGGCAATCAGTATCCCGATCATCCGTTCACAAGTCGTGAAACCGCTGCTTCGAGTAATCAGTGCTGTGAAACTGATTGCGGAAGGTCAATTGAATGTTCAGGACATACATACCAAACATGAAGACGAGGTTGGTGTGCTTGCCAAAGCCGTAAACGACATGAAAGGTAATCTGACCTCCATGGTATTGAATGTTAGACGGATTGCTGAAGCCGTCAACCGTCAAAGCAGCGAATTGGCCATTTCTTCTGAAGAGGTTAAGATTGGCAGTCGCCAAATTGCCATAACGATGGAAGAGTCGGCCAAAGCAGCAGAGAGTCAAGCGGAAACGGCTGTTGAATCTGCTCGTACCGTCGAGGGACTGAACGAACATATTCAGCAACATTCGGAGCAGGGAAACCAGCTTCGCTTGATGTCAGACCTTATTCTGAAACAAGGACTGACCGGCCGCGAGTCCATGGAGCAATCCGTGAACCAGATGCAGCAGATTGCTGGGACAGTTTCGTCTTCCATGCACAAGATGGAACAGCTGGATCGCAAAAACGAAGATATATCGCAGTTGGTTCAAGTCATTCATGACATTGCGCGCCAAACCAACCTGCTCGCATTGAATGCTTCCATCGAAGCTGCCCGTGCAGGAGAGAGTGGACGCGGATTTGCAGTTGTTGCAGCAGAAGTGCGTAAATTGTCCGAAGCCGTTCGGACATCTGTAGAAGAGATTACCGTCATCACGGAGGATATTCAGAAGGATTCCCAGGGTGTGGTTGAGGAATTGCGAACAGGTGTACTGGAGACAGAGCGCGGGCAGCAGCAAGTACGTAATTCCGGCAATCTGTTCCGTACCATTAGTGAGTCGGTAGAGGGCATGGTTCAGGTTATTGGTACAATGACGGATGGTCTGGAGGGCATGCAGGAGGCGAGTGGACGCATGAACGATTTCAGTCAACAAATTTCGGCAGTATCGGAGGAATCCGCGGCCAGTGTAGAGGAAGTGTCAGCGTCGGCTGAGGAACAAGTGAGCTCCATGGAAACGATTAGCGGCAATATTCAAACCTTGAAAGAATTGTCCGAAGACCTACTTGTTTCCATTGAAAAATTAAAAATATAACCTCTTCTTATAATAGAAGAAACATGAAGGACGGCTACCATGTTGAGCTCTACAAACAGCAAGGATTCAGTTGCTGGAAGTTACGTATACACCTTTGCTTGCCATGAGAATGAACGTGCTTTATGTGAACTGGAGTTGGAAACGATGCTCGTTCCTGGCACAGATATTCATTCCGGTGATCATGCTTATGTTCGCTCCAATCTATGTATCCCACCAGGTAGAAGTCCATTTGTCCGAGGCAGACTGGATATGATGGCTGAAGCAGATACGGTGGAGGGCTTGAAGCCTGCGGCTTCACAAATCGATCTGTCTTCTGGTGAAACGTTCAAGGTTGTCTGCCTGAAAGAGGGAGATGACATGCCGGATTATGCGCATTCCCGTTTGCTGGAAAAAGAACTGGGCATGTGTATTAGAGGCAAAGCGATGATGAAACAGCCTGATGTGACTTTCGGACTAATCCATGCGAATGGGAAATGGCTCCTTGGTCAATGGACAGAAGCTGATCGCTCGTGGCAAACCCATCATCAGAAGCCGCAAAATTATTCCACAGGCCTGGGTGTAACGTTAGCCAGAGCATTGGTCAATATTGCGATTCCGCAAGTGCAGGGGCGTCAGTTACTCGATCCGTGCTGCGGAATGGGAACGGTTGTCATTGAAGCATTGTCGTTGGGCATTGAGGCAAAGGGAAATGATTTGAACCCTTTGGCGGTACAGGGTGCGCGCATTAATCTTCCTCATTATGGTTATGATCCAGCCATAATTACCCTCGGAGATATGAATGATCTGGAAGGGACATACGATGCAGCCATCCTGGACATGCCTTACAATCTGTGCTCGGTTCTTCCGGATGAGGAACAACTTGCCATGTTAACTAGTCTGCGTAAGCTGACAGGACGGGCAGTTATCGTTTCCACCGAATGGGTGGAGGGGCACATTCTGGATGCCGGGTGGAACATCGATCAGTATCGAACGGTGAGCAAAGGCACGTTTATACGTCACATTTGGCTATGTACTTAACACGATTGTATTGAAAATAACAGAAAAAACCTCCACACGGGAAAAAATCCATTTTCCGGTGTGGAGGTTTTTGATTTTCATAGGAAAAATACCTCACATGGATTTGTACAATTTCACATAGGAACATCAAGCGTTTTTAGTATTTATGACTATAATTTACCAGATTGACAGGCAGGGGCTTTCCGTCGATATACGCTTTCAGATTTTGCACAAAAATATCAAGAGCCCGTTCGGTGTATTGTTCTGTACTTCCAGCAATGTGTGGCGTAATCAGGACGTTTTCCTTACTCCACAGGGGATGGTCGGAAGGCAGTGGTTCCTCCTCGAATACATCAAGTGCAGCAAAGGCAACCTGTCCACTGTCCAGTGAATCCAGCAGGGCTTCCGTATTCACGCTTGGACCACGTCCCACATTGACGAAGCAGGTACCGGATTTGAAATGTTCAAATGCAGCCTGATTATAAATATGATGGGTTTCATCTGTAAGTGGCAAAATATTAATGACGTAATCGCCTTGACTCAGTGCTTCATGCAGACCAGACATATTGTACATTTGGTCTACATTCGGAACGTCCTTTCCGGAGCGCCGAACCCCAATTACGTTCATGCCCAATGCTTTGAGAATGCGCGCGGTTTCTGATCCGATCTCTCCTACACCGACGATAACAGCTGTTTTTCCATGCAATTCCGGAAGCGCTTTGCCTGGTGATTTCCACTCCGCCTGCTGCTGATGCAGCATCGCTTGTCTGAGCCAGCGGCTGTGGGACAACATCATGCCCAAAATAATCTCGGTAATGGGAATGGCATGTACGCCATTAGCACTGGTTAATGAAATTCCTTTTTGTTCCAGATCAGAGAATGGAAGGTTGTCCACACCTGCGGACCAGACTTGAACCCATTTGAGAGGGCTGTTTTCTTTGAGTGCATGCTCGGTTACGAGAGGAGACCAGCCTACGATAATTTCGGCTTCTTTTAACTCCGATGTATTAATCTCTTTGGCTTTGCCAATCGTAAGTGTATAACCTGGCGCTGCATCCAGAATCCGTTGCTGCTGTTTCGTGGACAGGGATGGAAAACATACAATTTTACCCATAGTTAGTGGCCTCCTGAATTCAAATATGTTGTGGTTTTAGTTTAGCAGAAAAGAAGGTGATGTGCGTAAAAGGCAGGAATACAGCCTCATGTGCAAATCCCAAAAATTGTGTCACTCTATAATTAACCAACTTGAAACCATAGAGACGACTAGGAAATAATAAAACGAACTTTAGAAGAGGTGTTTACCATGAGTAAATATTCATATACGGATCTTCCATCCCGACGGGAACGATTATTCACTGCACTTCGGGTGCCTGCACCCATTCAGAACTCACTTCGGATGACTGCCGAACAAGTGCAAGGAAAGCTTGATTTTCGCAAGTGGACCGATTATAGAGATTATCATATTACATTGCAATTTCTGGGAGATACCCTTGTTAGTGACATTGGACATCTTCGGAAAACGCTGCGCTCGGCGACGGACGGATTTCAGCCTTTTGAGCTGCAATTATCCGGATGGGGAACGTTTGGGTTAAAAGAGGCACCAAAGGTGCTGTGGAAAGGTGTTGAGGGAGATATGGATCAACTTCATCTTCTACAAAAACGGATTGTGGACGCAACTTCCTCCCTCGGATTCGAGGCCGAATTAAGACCGTATTCTCCTCATATTACGATTGCGCGTAAATTTATGGGTAAGGACCCAGGAAATGAAGATAAAGGGATATTTGGAGTGCTTCCTGAAGACTTTTTGGGTGTTAATTCTTGGATGGTACAAGATTTTGTGCTTTATGTGACACAGCCAGGTCAGTCGCCGATGTATGAGGTCGTGGATGCGTTTTCTTTTTCCTGAAACTCATGGATATGACATAAAATCACATTGACATTACGTTATTCCCTATGTAATATTAGCCAACGTTATTCAAATTCTTTTTTTGTGGTTACTTAGATTAGGGAATTGTTTCGACAGGAGGAATCTTCGAATGGATATTATAAGCAAGAATCGTTGGGTGGCACCGATGTTATCTGTGCTGCTTGTATGTATAGTGGGGGCTAATGTCGTTCAGGCGACTGGAAAGTGGAATGAGGCAAGTGATAGCAAACAGATGACTGAACTTGCGGGTTCGGCAGAAAATAGCGAAAATTCTTTTAGCGAAGACAGGCGAATGATGGGAGACGGGACAAGTCTGTCTGCTGATGCGTCTATTCAGGCCGATTACTGGACCCAATCGCTCCCAGCCAAAAACTGGCTGACGGCTGCTCAGGAAGAGCAGGAACAGAAAGAAGCCAAGGCTAAACATGCGGCCCGAGCGGCAGCTGCGGCCAAAGCGAAAAAAGAGGCAGCTCTGAAATTGGCCAAAGTAGAGCGTGCCAAAGCGGTAGCTGCAATTACGACTCCCCCCCAAAAACTTTACTTTACACGGACCAAACTTCTGAACCAGGAAGACTCGAAACTTGCAGCCTGGTCATACAGTGTGTCCGATAAAGAGCTGCTTCTGCTGCAAAAAATCGTCATGGCAGAGGCGGAAGGTGAACCGTACGAAGGCAAAGTGGCAGTTGCCAATGTTGTCTTAAACCGGCTGCGGTCAGCCAATTTTCCCGATACTATTTACAAAGTTATCTATCAAAAATCCCAATTCAGTCCTGTAGCGAACGGGCGCTTGAAACGTGTTACTCCCAATGAGGACAGTATCAAGGCTGTTAATGCAGCGTTGAATGGGAAAAAGGAAGTCGCCGATGATACGTATTATTTCTTGTCATTGACGCTTGCGGATGATCTGACAGTGGCTCGTTCTCAGAAAAAAGTAAAAACGATTGGGCATCATACTTTTTACAAGTAATTGACCTTTAAATTCTGCAAACAGGCAGGGTAGTTAACTATGTATTCACTACATAGACCTCGAAAAGCCCTGTAATACAGTTTTATTTCATCGTTTTTAATTGAATTGTTGATGAGGGCTTGTTATTTAAATTACCCTTTTTTCCAGCAAATCATACGGAGATATGAAGGAAATAAAAGAAGGTTCCCTTCCGGATCAATGGAGGGGAACCTTCTTTATGCATGTCCTTAAGAGATGAAACGTCCTCGTAGAACGATTAGAAGGGGTCATAGAGCTGCTAGAATGGGATTCGGGTACCTGACAGCGAAGTTGCCCCAATTCCGGCTGTGAAGCGCTCCTTGGGTGCGGATGTGACTTCCGCTGTAGCCGGAAACAATAAATCATGAACAGCCTGGGCACAACATGTTGGATCATAGGTACTCCTGCTGCCTGGTTTGTGGACTGATTTCAGCTGGCTTTCAGCTTGACGTGGTGCATAGACCTGCTCACTCAAATACTTGAAGCGATTGGTAATAACGTCAGCAGAGTGAATGACCTGGCCGTATCCGGCTTGTACAAAATATTCACAGTTTTCTTCTTCCTGCCCCGGTAATGGAGGCACGAATAACATCGGCAAGCCTTTAGCTAATGCTTCCGTACAAGTCATGCCGCCTGGCTTTGTAATGAGCACATCGGATACGTCCATCAGTTTGCTAACCTCGCGGGTATAGCCTAGAATGCGTATATTCGGATGCTGGAAGCAGGGCATTTCCTTCAACTTGGCAATCATTTTCTCATTGCTTCCCAGACAGAACAGCAGCTGTACCCGATCCGCCCAGGAGGCGAGAGCCTTCATATGCTCTTCATCAAAGGAAAGTCCCCATCCGCCACCCATCAGCAGAGCAGTGGGCATGTTCTGAAGCCCCATTTCCTGTCGGAGGCTCACTTTGTCTCCAGCTTCCCAGAAATCAGGATGTACAGGAATGCCGGTGATTTGGATGCGAGAGGGCTCAACACCCCTGATTTCAAGCAAAGCTTTTACCTGCGGTGTGGATACCAGATATTTGTTGACCTCGGGATTGATCCATGTTGCATGTACGTCATAGTCTGTGACGAGCGTGTACAATGGAATATCGAGTCCCTGACGTTTCAGTCGGGAGATGACCGCATTTGGAAAAGGATGGGTACAGATCACGGCATCAGGTTTTAATTGGGATACGACTTGGGCCGTCTGTGTATAGAAAATCCGGTGCAAGGCCAGTTTGGTAAATCCGTTTAGTGATTTGTTGTATTGTGTCCGATACAGCAGACTGACCAGCTTGGGCTGAACCGTTAGCGTCTTACGGTAAGCGGACAGAATAAGCGGAGCCATGGTTGGATTTAAAAATTTGCCAAGCTCAATGACCCGACTATGCACATGTGGACTGACTTTCTTAATGCCGCTTGCGAGCGCATGGGCGGCCTGGGTGTGACCGGTGCCGAAACCTTCGGATAACAAGAGCACTCTTGGTTTTCGCATGAGTTCACCTTTATTCATCAATTTAAATTTAACATCTCATAGTCATACCGCACGTTGCATTACTACATGAATATACAGCGAAGCGGAAAATCATGTTCATTCGTTACATATTTACACTATAGTTGATGTTCTGATACATCGAAACTTCGTCTTTATCCGTGTTGTTGGAGTCATCTTACACTATAGACGACGACACGAGCAGTTTCCACTGCATTTCGGTTAAAAAAAATTAACACAAATTTTTAATGTTAGGGTTGCAATCTGATGATGAGAGTGGTAATCTAGTTTTTGACCGAGTGACCGAATTGTATTTTTGGTCATTTAAAGAGAACGATCAAGAAAATAAGGAGGGATATGATGGCTCCGATTGACAGGAGACAGCAGGTCATTCATGCAGCCTCGCAGTCTTTTGCCATGTTTGGATACAAGGCAACCACGATGGATCAGGTAGCGAAGATTGCAAACGTTGGCAAGGGAACGATCTATACGTTCTTTACGAATAAGGAACAATTGTTCGATCAGATTTTGGTGGAAGTAATCCAGGAAATGAAAAACATTGCTCACCGTGAAGTTCATCAGGAAAGTGCTTTTTTTGATAATCTGTTTCGTGTGCTTGATTCATTGCTGGAGTTTCGCCGTGATCACGATTTGCTGGTTAAATTGTCCCAGGAGCTTAAGGATTTTGGAACTCTTCAGGCCAAGGAAGGTTTGGAGAAAGTGGAGAAAGTCATCTCTGATTTTCTGGCACAGGAGCTAGAGAAGGCAAGGAGCAACGGAGAGATTCGTGACTGTGATCCACAGGTAGTAGCCTTTATGATGATTCGTTTGTACATTGCCCTCACCTCAGATTGGAGCAAGCAGCACGAGCCGCTGAGCAAAGAGGAAATCAAGAATTACTTTCGCCTTTTCTTAATGGAAGGAATTGCTGCCGCAACGTAACCCGAATTTATTCTACTATAATATGGGTTAATTATAAGCATGCAGGTAGTGAGGCTTGTCGAGAGACAGGTTTGTTTTTTTGCTCTAAAGTGACCGTTTGAGGAAAGTAGTCACTTCGTGTTTCGGTAATTTTCCGTAACAGGTCAAATGAATTTCATATTTTGGTTATTCTGCTCATGGAGCAGAGAGAACAAGGGGAGAAAATAACATGAAATCTTTATCCGTGTTTTTCAAGGATGTGGGATCGGCCGTGAGAAACCCGAAGGTGTTGATCCCCGTCATTGCTATTTTGTTTATTCCAATTCTATATAGCGGTATTTACTTGGCTGCTTACTGGGACCCATATGGTCATGTCGATGAAATGCCGGTTGCAGTGGTCAACCTTGATAAAGGTGCAGAGCTGGAGGGCAAATCGCTGCATGTTGGTAGCGACCTCGTCGATGAATTGAAGAAAAATGCAGATTTTAAATGGGACTTTGTCAGTGCCAGCCAGGCCAAAGAAGGCATGGAAAACGACAAGTATTATATGCAAATTACGATCCCGGAAAACTTTTCATCCCAGGCAACCACGTTGCTTGACGACAAGCCCGAGCCGGCTGATCTGATCTACGAACCAAATGGCAATTACAGCTTCGTGGGTGCGCAGATTGGCAAGACGGCCATCAAGGATCTGAAAGCTAAGGTTTCGGCCAAAGTAACGGAATCCTATGCAGAGACACTGCTCGACAAGTTTTCCGAAGTATCGGACGGATTGGCTGAAGCGGGCGACGGTGCAGGAGATTTGAATACCGGCGCAGGCAAGCTCGATGATGGGGCTGTGAAGCTCAAGGATAATTTGGAAAAGCTGGCATCCGGAACATTGGAGCTGCAGGATGGCTTGTCTCCATTAAGTGATGGTGTCAGTGCACTACACACGGGTGCGACCAAACTTGAAAGTGGAACATCAAATCTGGTATCCGGTTTGCAGCAGCTTCAAGCGGCGGCAACAAGCCAGCTTCAGAGTGGTGCAGACCAGTTGAAGGATGGCAGTGCCAAGCTGGAAACTGGACTGAAGTCTTCCGTGGACGGAGCAGGCAAGCTGCAAACGGGTCTGCAATCGTCTGAGCAGGGCAGTGCGAAGCTGTCCGATGGTCTGCAAAGCGCAGTGCAAGGCAGCGGCACATTGGCAACTGGCCTGCAATCGGCAGTAGACGGCAGCAGCAAGGTTGCAGACGGTGCACAGAGCGTTGCAGACGGTTTGAAGCAGCTTGCTGCATCCAACCCTGAATTGGCAGCCAGTGAGGATGTACAGAAGCTGCTGGCGGCCAGTGCGGCAGTAGCCGAAGGAAGTAAGCAGCTGCATGAGAGCGAACAGAAGCTTGCGCAGGGTGCAGATCAACTGCATCAGGGCAATCAGCAACTGGCAGCAGGTGCAGCTGAGCTCCATGGAGGCCAAAAGCAGCTTCTTACGGGCGCAAATCAGCTGGTGGATGGACAGCAGCAATTGCTGGCAGGCGCCGGTCAGCTTAGCCAAGGCGGAGCGAAGCTCTCCGATGGTCTGAAGCAGTTCAGCGGCAAGCTGGGCGAAGCTGCAAGTGGCGGTACGTTGCTGGCAGATGGAGCCAAGCAATTGGGCTCAGGTACAACAGCCCTGCAAACAGGTGTGGGTAAACTGAGCGGTGGCGTGAGTTCACTCACGGACGGCTCTAAACAACTCGGTGACGGAGCAGGCAAGCTGGCGGACGGCCTGACAGAGCTGAAAGACGGCTCAAGCGAACTGGCTACCAAGCTGAATGATGCTGCTCAGAAAACGTCAGAAGTCAAAAAGACAGACGATGTGGTGAACATGTTCGCAGAACCTGTGAATACGTCCGAGAACACAACAGAGAACGTAAGTAATTACGGTACAGGCTTGACACCGTTCTTCCTGTCCATCGGTTTGTTTGTTGGATCGCTGATCTCAACGATTGTTTTGAAAATGCGGGAAACTTCCGTACCGGGCGCAACGGGCTGGAACCGTTTCGTCAGCCGTACACTCGTATTCGGCTTTGTGAGCATCATCCAATCCGTGATCGTAGCAAGCTTCATGCTGTACGGTCTTGGATTGGAAACACACAGCGTACCGCTGTTCTATCTGTTCACGATCTTTACGGGGCTGACCTTTATGTTTATTGTTCAGGCCCTCGTTACCTGGCTTGACCTGCCAGGACGTTATGTTGTCATTCTGTTGTTGGTCTTCCAACTTGCAGCAAGTGCGGGAACCTTCCCGGTAGAGCTGATTCCGTCGTGGCTTCAGGCATTTAGCCCTTGGTTGCCAATGACGCACAGCATCATGGGCTTCAAGGCAGTTGTATCCAGTGGCAACTTCGATGTGATGTGGCATCAGGTCGGCATTCTGGCAATCTATGCAGGCGTATCCGTGCTGCTGACCTTGGCTTACTTCCTTTGGAGCGGCAGACGTCGCAAAAAAGAAGCCGAAGTGGCTGAATCCGGTCAAGTTGTGACGGCATAAGCGGAATTGGACCGGAACAGGACAAAATATTGAAAATAAACTTTGAACTCAAGTATCAAAATTATGCAATATAGTAGTCAAATAGTGCAAAGAGTCTGTGACCCGAAAATGGGTTGCAGACTCTTTTTGTATACCCATGCATAGGGATGCAGATAATCGTTAGAGCATGGCATGAGATATCGGCCAAACTATGGATAAACACAGGCCACATATGGAATGATTTTCTTTTGTCAGTAATTAAAATCAGTTGTACTCTGACATGAAATGTGTATAATTATTCGAAAAAGAGATGAATTTTAGCATCAGTACATTAAAGCTGTACTGCAAAACATTTCTTATCAGAGGTATTAAAAAGTTTAAATTGCGCTGATGTTAGGTCGGTGTTAAAATAATAGAACTATATCAAAAAACGTCGCTCCATATCAGCGGCCGTGCCAGCGGTTGCATGTTGTTATACCAAGCTGTTTGCCGGATAATCCGGATCAGCTCCTCTCATGGATGGCCTGTCGCAATAGCAGCACTTATAAGATTGACAGCCATATTGCTGTCACCCTCGTCCATTTAGCAGGCTTTTAATCCAATGAATAAATGCCCGCTCCTCCCGATTTATTGTTGCTTGTTGCCTATGTTCTTGATCTTTCCGAAATACTTCATTATAGAAAGGTTGCGTTCCATGAGACACATCGGATTACCTCCTAAACAGGGTCTGTACGACCCACAGTTCGAAAAAGACGCATGCGGAATGGGTTTTGTTGCCAACATCAAAGGAGTACCTTCACACGACATCGTTAGTCAGGCACTGACCATGCTCAGTAACATGGAACACCGCGGAGGACAGGGCAGTGAGCCGAATTCCGGTGACGGAGCCGGTATATTGATCCAGATTCCACATCGCTATTTTGTACAGGAAGCGGACCGTCTTGGTTTTGCATTACCTGAACAGGGCTTCTATGGCGTCGGAATGTTGTTCCTTTCACAGGACCCGGTCATTCGCAGTGCACATGAAGAGAGTCTTAAGAAGATTATCCAAGAAGAAGGCCAGACATTCCTGGGTTTCCGGGATGTGCCTACGTTTGATGAGATGCTTGGACGTTCTGCGCTTGCAGCGAAGCCTTATGTACGTCAGGTGTTCATTGGAAGATCGGCAGAAGTTAAGGATGAATTAGGATTTGAACGGAAGCTGTACGTCATTCGCAGACGCGCTGAGCTGGCTATTCGTTATTCAGCGGATGAAGCGGAAGGCGGTTCATTTTACCTGCCAAGCTTGTCTTGTCGTAAAATCGTTTATAAAGGCATGCTGACAACTGAACAGGTGGGACAGTTCTACCTGGATCTTCAGGAAGATCTCGTGGAATCCGCGATTGCGCTGGTTCACTCCCGTTTCAGTACGAATACATTCCCAAGCTGGGAACGTGCCCACCCGTATCGCTTCATGATCCACAACGGTGAGATCAATACGATGCGTGGTAACGTGAACTGGATGCATGCCCGGCAGTCGCTGTTCGAGAGCGAATTGTTCGGTAACGACATCTCGAAAGTAAAACCGGTTATCAACCCGGATGGTTCGGATACTGCGATGTTTGATAACACGCTGGAGTTCCTGTATCTGAGTGGCCGTTCCTTGCCACATGTGGCGATGATGATGGTTCCTGAGCCTTGGAGTACGGATGAGGGAATGGACCCTGCCAAAAAGGCATTCTATGAATACCACAGCACAATGATGGAGCCTTGGGATGGACCGGCAGCAATGGCCTTTACCGACGGCTTGCAGATTGGTGCAACACTTGACCGTAATGGTCTGCGTCCTGCACGTTACTATGTAACGAAAGACGACCGTATTATTTTGTCCTCCGAGGTTGGGGTACTTGATATCGCTCCTGAAGAAATTCTCTACAAAGACCGCCTGCGTCCAGGACGGATGCTGCTTGTCGATACACAGCAGGGACGTATCATTGCGGATGAGGAAGTGAAAGCTCTCATTGCAGCCGAGAATCCATATCAGGATTGGCTCGATGAGCATCTGATGGACCTGAATGAGCTGCCGGATGCACCGGAACTGCCTGATCCAAAACATGCTAACGTGACCCAGCTTCAGCTGGCCTATGGATATACATTTGAAGAATTGCGCAAAGTGTTGGAGCCTATGGCTTCAACAGGTATGGAAGCCACAGGCTCCATGGGTTATGATGCACCACTGGCGGTTCTGTCGGATCGTCCGCAGCGTCTGTATAACTATTTTAAGCAAATGTTTGCACAAGTTACCAATCCACCGATCGATGCGATCCGTGAAGAGATTGTAACGTCAACGGCAACAACGATCGGACCCGAGCGTAACCTGTTGAATCCTGAACCGGAGAGCTGTCGTCAGATTCGGTTGGATACACCTGTACTTTCCAATGAGGATTTTGCGAAGATTCGCCACGTTCGTCGTCCGGGCTTCCGCTCGATGACGATTCCGATCTTCTTTACAGCAAAAGAGGGCGCAGAGGGACTTCGCAAAGCGATGGAACTGCTCTTTGAAGCAGCGGACCGTGTCATTGACAAAGGCCATAACATTTTGATCCTGTCTGACCGTGGTGTGGACGCCGAGAATGCGGCTATTCCTGCATTGCTGGCTGTAGCAGGTTTGCATCACCATCTGATTCGTAAAGGAACCAGAACCAAAGTCAGCATTTTGCTTGAATCGGCAGAGCCGCGTGATATTCATCACTATGCCTTGTTGCTTGGTTACGGCGTAAGTGCCGTGAACCCGTATCTGGCTTTTGAAACGCTGGATGACATGATTCAGCAAGGACTGCTGCGTGGCATCTCACATGAGAAAGCCGTGAAGAATTATATTAAAGCCGCTACCAAGGGTGTTATTAAAATATTGTCCAAAATGGGAATCTCGACGATTCAATCCTATCGCGGAGCTCAAATTTTTGAAGCAGTGGGTCTGAGATCGGACTTCGTTGACCGTTACTTTACCTGGACACCTTCCCGAATTGGCGGGATTGGTCTGGAAGAAGTGGCAGCTGAAGCGCTGACCCATCACAACCGTGCCTTTACGGACAAAGATGGTAATGACAAAGTGCTGGATTCCGGCGGGGAATACCAATGGCGTAATGACGGAGAAGAGCATCTGTTCAATCCACAGACGATCCATACGTTGCAACATGCAGTACGGACCGGGGACTACAAGCTGTATAAAAAGTATTCCAAACTTGTGCAAGGCGAAAACGATCAGTTGCTGACCATTCGTTCCATGCTGAAACTGAAACCGGTCGGTCCTGCGATTCCTTTGGAAGAAGTGGAATCCGTGGAAGACATTATGCGCCGTTTCAAAACCGGAGCAATGTCCTTTGGCTCGATCAGTAAAGAGGCACATGAAGATCTTGCCATTGCGATGAACCGTGTTGGAGGTAAATCCAATACAGGTGAAGGCGGGGAAGATCCGGCTCGCTTCATTAAAGATAGCAACGGTGATTCTCGTCGCAGTGCGATCAAGCAGGTGGCATCCGGACGTTTTGGTGTAACATCCAACTATCTGGTCAATGCCGACGAGATTCAGATCAAGATGGCACAGGGAGCAAAACCGGGTGAAGGTGGACAGCTGCCTGGACGTAAGGTATATCCTTGGGTTGCTGAGGTTCGTGGATCCACACCGGGTGTAGGTCTGATCTCACCGCCACCACACCATGATATCTACTCGATTGAGGATCTGGCTGAGTTGATCTATGACTTGAAAAATGCGAATCCACGTGCAGAGATCAACGTTAAATTGGTATCCGAAGTCGGCGTTGGAACGATTGCGGCGGGTGTAGCCAAAGGTCGTGCCGATATCATTCTCGTCAGCGGTTATGACGGTGGTACAGGTGCATCCCCGCAAGGCTCCATTCGTCACGCGGGAATGCCTTGGGAGCTGGGTCTTGCAGAGACACATCAAACGTTGATGCTGAACAATCTGCGTGATCGTGTTGTTCTTGAAACAGACGGTAAAATGCTGAATGGTCGTGACTTGGCTATCGCTGCTTTGCTGGGAGCTGAGGAGTATGGATTCTCTACAGCACCACTCGTTGCACTCGGCTGTATCATGATGCGTGTCTGCCAGATGGATACATGTCCGGTAGGTGTAGCGACACAAAACCCTGAATTGCGTAAAAATTACACGGGAGATCCTGCACATGTCGTTAACTTCATGCGTTTTGTTGCTGAAGATGTTCGCGAAATCATGGCTGATCTTGGATTCCGTACCATTCAGGAAATGGTGGGCCGTACCGATTGCCTCGAAACGGTAGAGGCTGTAGACCATTGGAAGAAAAAAGGTGTAGATCTGTCTGTATTGTTGCATGTGCCTGAAATGCCTGAAGGCTCTGCACGTTACCGTACACAGCATCAGAACCACCAATTGGAAGAGACGCTGGATATGCAGCAGTTGCTGCCACTGGCACAACCTGCGATCGAATTCGGTCAACCGGTTGAAGCGGTGCTTCCGATTACCAACGTAAACCGTGCAGTGGGAACCATTTTGGGTAGCGAAATTACACGCAAATATGGAATTGCAGGATTGCCAGAAGATACGGTTCAATTCAAATTTGTCGGCTCTGCTGGTCAAAGCTTTGGGGCCTTTGTACCTAAAGGTATGACATTGACCGTTGAAGGAGATTCCAATGACTATGTAGGCAAAGGGTTGTCCGGAGGTAAGCTGATCGTCATGCCTTCACCAAAAGCCACATTTGATGCCGAGGATAACATCATCATTGGTAATACCGCTCTATACGGGGCAACCAGTGGTGAAGCCTATATTCGTGGTATCGCCGGGGAGCGGTTTGCTGTACGGAACTCGGGTGCCAAAGTCGTTGTTGAAGGTGTGGGCGACCATGGCTGTGAATACATGACGGGTGGACGTGTTGTCGTTCTGGGTGATACAGGCCGTAACTTTGCAGCGGGGATGTCCGGAGGTATTGCTTATGTTTATGATCCAAAAGGCACATTCCTGCAACGTTGTAATCTGGAAATGGTACTTTTGGAGCGTATCGAAGATGTTTCTGAAAGTGCAGATCTGCGGGGCATGATTCAGCGCCATGTTGCGAATACAGGCAGTCTGGCTGGTCAGCGCATTCTGGATAACTGGCAGCAGTCCGTAGATCAATTTGTTCGGGTTATACCAAAGGACTTCAAACGAATGACAGAGCAAATCGAACGGATCCAGGCAACAGGTCTGACTGGAGAGGCTGCTTTGCTGGCAGCTTTTGAAGCCAATATGCGTGAGCTTGCACGTACAGGAGGTTAATTTGTTCCTTTTCGAGTGCATGAACTGGTTGTATTAAGAATAATAGGAGCTTTATGGCGTCCGAGACGGCGCCGTAGGGCTCCTATTTGGTTTTCGACAAAATTAGAACCCATACAAAAAACGCTATCGCCATGAGACGACAACATTGAGGAAGTTTCTCAAGTATAATAAGGCTAGTTTTGGAGTGCAGGGAAAGTATAAAGATAAGAGAGGTTAGCGGAATGAATATGAAGCATCCAAACAGGGGCGATCGTAAGCCGAAAGGTAAACCAGTCGAAGCAACCCAGATGGACATCATGAAAGTTTTACTGCAATGCGGAATCGACCCGGAGCGTTGGAACCATTTCGTATCCTCCGACAACAACAAGCGGGCTTGACAACACATCGACAAGCATAGAATAGATGGAGGGAACACAAGACTTAAAAAAGCCCAGAAACCGGAGAAGTGTATTTCTCGGTACTGGGTCTTCTTTGCGGATTAATCCATGCTGCGTTCCATGCGGACAAAAGCAATAAAACGACGTGCCTCTTCTTCTGTTAAGGGTTTACCATCAATCATCAGGCCGAAGCGTTCCAGCACTTCCTTATCCGATAATTCAAGGGCGTCGACGAATTCCCTTACGTCCTCATCCATCACGACATCACTTTGTTTCGTCCGTCCAATGAGATAATCAATGGATACGCCAAAGATGTCAGCAAGTCTCGTTAACACTTCGAAATCCGGTTTGCGTCGGTTCTTCTCGTAGTGGGAGAGAGCAGCTCTTGTAATATGAATGGAGCTCGCAAGTTCTTCTTGAGTAAGTCCCCGCTGTTCCCTTAATTCAGCAATGCGATTTCCGTAGCTCATATGCTATTTCCCCCTGAACGCCATCAAATATATATTGAAACAATCCTGAGCCAAGTGTTTGATCAGGGCAGCTTTCCTGCATAATCGTAATGCCTTAGTAGTCCTAGTTGTATATAGGTCTGTCTAAGGACATCTCATATTGTCGTAAATCAAAAGAACCATGTCCAAATACTGCTTGACATGATACAAATTGTATCGTAAATTGGACGTATGGAGTTACAAAATGTATCATTTGGGATATTTTAAGTATGACCACGTTGCCTAGCCAATATACCTGTGAGAAGGAGTGTAGGCAACTCTTGCAAGCTAAACCATTCTAAAGGAATGAAGCCATGAATTCAATGATTCAGGAATGGGCGGATCTCAAATTAAATGTCCATATGTACATTCAGGAGTTCCATGGCAAATGGGTAGACCGCAAAAGACGCCCCGTTCTGTTGCTTGGTATGGACACACGAGCGATCACCTTCCTGAGCGACCTGGACTTGCCAATATCATCAGAGATGCTGATCGGTTTGGATGTAGAAGATAGCCATGTATGTGTACGACTCCACGCAAGGTTGCAATGGAAACAGCCCTTCGGTGAGCTCACATTGTATCATTCAAACTTGCATATTCAGCAAGAGCAGACACTATATATAACGGGACAGTTAAATACAATGATTCGAGAAGTACAGTTTCCGACCATTTCCCGGTTCCAGTATGAGAAGGCATCGGAACAACCTAACTTGCAGGAAACCTATCATTCCATTGATTTTACCATATGAGTTGAACACATTCTAAACATATTCTGAACAAGCATGTACTTAACGCCATTTTACTATATTTCATAGCGTTATGCATTAGTTCTTTAACACCAAAAGCATTTGCGCAATGAATAAAGGGGCGAGGGGGATCATACATTGAGGAAGTTTGGATATGGTTGAAATGCACTGCCACATTTTATCCGGTCTGGATGATGGTCCTGTTCATATGGAACAGTCCATTGCGATGGTTGAGAAAGCGGCAGCCTCAGGAATTACCTCGATCATTGCTACTCCGCATCACCTGAACGGGCAGTACAACAATAAACCCAACGTGGTCAATCAGGCAGTGGACCTGCTACATGCAGAACTTCGCAAACGCAACATTCGCTTGGAGATCCGTCCCGGACAGGAGATCAGGGTGCATGACAACCTGATTGCAGACTTATACGCAGGAAAGTGCTGCACACTCGCCGGGAGCCGCTACATGTTGCTGGAATTGCCCTTTGGTCATATCCCCTCGCAGTTCCCCGGGATACTCCAAGAACTTAAGTTAGCGGGTATCATTCCTATTATTGCTCATCCCGAACGAAATCGTCCAATCCAGAACAATCCCGATTTATTGGTTGAATATCTTGGGCAAGGTGCTCTATGTCAAATCACGGCTCAATCGGTCATGGGACTTTTCGGGCGAAAAGTTCAGAAATGGTGTTTCCATTTTTGCAAAGAAAACGGATTTCATTTCATTTCATCCGATGCTCATAACCTGGAAGATCGAACGTTTATGATGACAGCTGCCTATCACCTGCTTGAGCGTCGATTTGGAAGCCGACTCGTTCAAAGTTTGCAAAATAATGCTTGGTCGGTATGGAACAACCAAATCATAGAACCGGAAGAAACTGTGATCATAAAGCGTAGATTGTTGTTCTGGTAGCCGGCTTAGAGAAAACGATTTTTATCATAATTTGCTAACTTAAATGGGAGGAATACGAGATGGAGCTAAAAGAGTATATGCAAATTTTACGAAAACGAATTTGGATCATCATTGCCTTTGTTGCGGTTGCTTGTATAGGAGCAGGGGTGAAAAGTTATTTTTTAACTGTTCCTGTTTATGAAGCTAACGCTAAACTAATCGTTAATCAGGCATATAATGCTCAAGGAGTACCAACTCTGGATATTAGTTCGATTCAAACCAATATAAAGGTGATTAATTCTTATATCGAAATTATTAAATCTTCAGCAATCCTCGATAAAGTTGCTGCTACATACCCCGATCTAGGCATGAGCGGGAATCAACTGGCACAGAGCATCCGGGTATCGACCGCGAACGAATCCCAGGTTATGAGTTTGACCGCCACTGGTTTATCTTCTGAAAAAGCGGCCAAAACGGTAAACGCGGTTGCCAAAGTGTTTAAATCCCAAATCCCCGTAATTATGAAAGTAGACAACGTAACCATTCTGAGTGAAGCCAAGCCTACAGATTCCTCCAGACCCATTAATGTCAATCCCGTTATAAACATCCTGATCAGTTTCCTTGTTGGACTTCTGCTAGCAATAGGATTTGTATTCCTGTTGGAATACTTGGACGATACCTTAAAAACGGAAGATGAACTGGAAAAAGAACTTGGTATACCTACACTTGCTGTTATTTCCAGAATCAGAAAAGAAGAAGCCCGTTTTTCTAAACAGTCAACGACATCTCAAAAACAGGTAGGTGATGGCCAGTATGCCACGGTTAACCAATGAAAAAGGGAGCCTAGTTACTATGGCCAATCCCAAGTCTACGTCGTCTGAAGCGTATCGGAAATTAAGAACTAATATCCAATTCTCATCTATTGATAGTCAGATCCAAACCATCATGATAGCTTCTGCGTTGTCCGGTGAAGGGAAAACGACAACGATTGGCAACCTGGCAGTTACCTACGCCCAGGAAGGAAAAAAAGTGCTGCTTATGGATACGGACCTACGTAAACCTGCGGTACATCGCATGTTTAATGTTCCCAACCACGTGGGGTTGACTAGTGTATTATCCAGCCAATATAAGGTTACGGAAGTCCTTCGGGAAACCGGAGTGGAAGGGCTGCATGTCCTTTCCTCTGGCCCAATACCTCCTAATCCTTCAGAGATGATAGGATCACGTAAAATGACAGCTCTGCTTGAAGATTTGAAGGAAGTATACGATGTGATTTTATTTGATACACCTCCTGTTCTTGCAGTTACGGACGCTTTAATTATTAGTTCATTGTGTGATGGTGTCATTCTTGTTGTGAGCGCGGGCAAGGTGAAGAAGGATCTCGTTAAAAAGGCAAAAGCACATCTTGAACATGTGAACGCACGTATTCTCGGAGCTGTCTTGAACAATGTACAGGTGCCCAAAAGACGGAATGCCTATTATGGGGAAAATGCTTAACGAATTTGCATAATGGTCCCACAAATAATATCGTCAAGGTTATGTCTACTATACCTTTATCAAGGTAGGCACTCGGTCACACTGTGGGTAGTGTACCTTAGACGTATATCGTCAAGGGTGTGATGTGAGGATGGGTTTAATGCCCTTTTATGAAATTAAAAGTAAGAATTGCATCAATTTATTTCATGGTTTCATGGATTTAAATGATCCAACTCATGCTTTTAAACATACAAAATAATAATGGATAGGGTGGTATTTATGACTAGAGTGAGGAAAGCAATCATTCCCGCAGCCGGATTGGGAACCCGATTTTTACCCGCTACAAAGGCAATGCCTAAAGAAATGCTCCCTATTGTGGATAAACCGACCATTCAATACATCGTGGAAGAAGCTGTAGCTTCCGGAATAGAGGATATTATTATTGTAACTGGCAAGGGTAAACGAGCGATTGAAGATCATTTTGACAGCGCGTTTGAACTGGAGCAAAATCTACTCGAAAAAGGAAAGCTCAGCTTACTGGAAGAAGTCCGGAAGTCCTCCAACGTTGATATTCATTACATAAGGCAGAAGGAAGCGCTGGGACTCGGGCATGCGGTATGGTGTGCTCGAAACTTTATTGGTAATGAACCGTTTGCTGTATTGCTGGGTGACGATATTGTGGTGTCTGATGTGCCGTGCACAAAGCAGCTCATCCAGCAATATGAGAAGGTCAACCAGTCTGTACTCGGTGTGAAAACGGTGAGTCCGAGTGAAACCTACCGCTACGGAATTATTGATCCCCTGCATACAGAGGGGCGCTTGTCTTCTGTAAACAGCATGATTGAGAAGCCTCCGTTGGGTACAGCGCCTTCCAACTTGGCTATTATGGGTCGTTACATTTTAACACCTAAGGTATTCGAATATCTGGAAGAACAAAACGTAGGTGCTGGTGGAGAAATTCAGCTTACTGATGCTTTGCAAATGCTGAATCGGGATGAAGGTATTAGTGCTTATGATTTTGAAGGTTCACGGTTTGATGTGGGTGAGAAGCTGGGCTATATTTTGACTACACTTGACTTTGCTCTTAAAAATAAAGAATTGCGTGCACCTGTCCTCATGGCGATTGAAGAGATTTTGATGAAGGAACAATTGAATCAATTGCTTGTAGCTGGAGGGGATAGTCTGTGAAACTTTCAAGACCGGAATACTTTGGCAGTGGAGAAGCCCTAGCTAAGGATGGCACTTCGACAGTATTGGAACAGCCTTACTCGCAGCGTGTTGGCGGATATGCTGACGTAATAAAACCGTTTATCGATTTTATTATTGCGGCGGTGCTGTTGCTGATTACATCACCGGTCATGCTTGTTGCAGCGATTATGATTAAGCTTGACTCTAAAGGACCCGTAATATTCAGACAAGAACGTTACGGGAAAAACGGAGTTAAATTTAGTATCTATAAATTCAGAACCATGCGTACGGACGCTCCGAAGTACAGCGCCTCCCCCACAACAAGCGATGATCCGAGAATTACACGGCTGGGTAGATTACTTCGTAAAACTAGCCTGGATGAGCTGCCACAATTGCTTAATATTATCAAAGGTGATATGAGCTTCATAGGTCCCAGACCTGAAATGAAGCGAATCGTAGAAGAAAGCTACACGGATCTGGAGCGTAGACGTTTTCTAGTGAAACCTGGAATTACTGGTTTATGGCAGGTAAGTAATGCTCGCAAGGAGCCGATTCATCATAATTTGCAATATGATTTTCACTATATCTCAAACGTCTCTCTGAAGATGGATATCATTATCATTTTTAAAACCGTTGGTGTTATGATCAAAAGTAATACATTTTAACCTACTCATTTAGATAATATGGAGCGTGATCGCATTGAAGCATGTTGTAGTGACAGGCGCGGCCGGTTTCCTGGGCTCACATCTAGTCAAATCATTAATTCATCAGGGACATCAGGTTACCGGAATAGATAATCTTTCAACAGGCGTTGCTAGTAATCTGCAAGAGGTGGCTCATAGCCCCCTCTTTTTTTTCCGTGAAGCTGATGTTACGCTGTCCGACTCACTGGATTTTCTGATAGATCAGCCAGTGGATGAAGTCTACCATCTGGCTTCACCTGCTTCACCCAAATTCTATCAAGCAGATTCGATCGGTACGATCTGGGTGAACACTCGAGGAACCTATCATTTGCTCGAACTGGCCCGTGTTAAAGGAGCAAAGTTCCTGTATTCGAGTACGAGTGAAGCTTATGGAGATCCCGAAGTTCATCCACAGCCTGAAAGTTATCGAGGGAATGTGAACACTTGGGGACCAAGAGCCTGTTATGACGAGGCCAAGCGTTTGGGCGAAGTCTTTTGTTATGAGTACTACACGAAACACAGTGTTTCCGTGAAAGTGGCGCGTATTTTTAATACGTATTCATCAGGACTTCGGAACGATGATGGGCGTGTCATTTCCAACTTTGTAACACAGGCACTAACAGGACAGAATATTACAGTGTACGGGGACGGATCACAGACACGCTCATTCTGTTATGTGGATGATAACATTCGAGGTTTACAGCAACTGATGGCTGCAGATCGAGCAAATGGGGAAATTATCAACATTGGTAATCCAACGGAATATAGCATACTTGAAGTTGCTTCTTTGATTAAAGAACTTACCCAATCAGACAGCAATCTCGTATTTTTACCTTTGCCAGAAGATGACCCTAAGGTTAGACGTCCGGTAATTGACAAGGCTAGAGAAATTTTAAATTGGGAACCAGAGATTGGCTTGGAAGAAGGATTAAAACTTACGATTGACCATTACCGGGCGATGCTGCAGGAAACCCCATGAAGCTGATTAAAGTGAGTTGAGAAGAATGGAAAAAGTATTAATTGCTCACAGCTTATATCCCCCAAATATCATTGGGGGTGCAGAGATATCAACACAAATCCTGGCGCAGACGTTGAGTCAAAACTATGATGTCAAAGTGATTACTGTGGGTGGACATGAAGAACGGGAAGTGCGTAGTGACACAATTAACGGAATCGAAATCTCACGGCTTCCCTACAATAATCGGTACTGGATCGGGGATTCTGCAAAGGAAGTGTCAACCGCGAATAAGATCATGTGGAGAGTTCAGGATATTTTTAATATCAGGCAATACCGATACATCAAGGCGTATCTCTCCAGTCTACAACCTGCTATTATTCATACCCAGAATATCCCTGGTCTAAGTCTGGCGATCTGGAAGGCCGCACATGAGTTGAATATTCCAGTCGTGCATACACTACGTGACTTTTCATTAATTGACCCGATCAAAATATCTGCCTACTCCAGGTTATATAGACAAATATCAAGAAGATACAGCCGAATGATATCTTCGGTAATTGGTATATCCAATCATATCCTTGGGAGTCATACAATGCTTGGTTTCTTCGAACGATCCTCCAAACATGTCATTCATAACATTGTAGAGGAGAATAACAATGTTCAGCAGTTGTATGCACAGAAAGAGATTCACCATCATCAGCCATTAAATGTCGGTTATTTTGGGCAATTAACGGAAGTAAAGGGTGTTCAATATCTAATTGATGCGGTAAAAAGTCTTGGACAGGATATTGTGTGCAACCTGCATATTTTTGGTGATGGTCCACTGCTGCATCATTTGAAAAAGTTAGCAGGGTCAGAACCACGCATTATTTTCAGAGGGAAACTGGATAAATCTCAGATTGCCTCACAGATGAAAGAGATGGATATTACCGTTGTTCCCTCCACGTGGGCTGAACCATTTGGAAGAGTAGTGATCGAGTCCTATCAGGTAGGCACACCTGTGTATGCTTCTCGTGTGGGAGGCATGCCAGAGATTCTGGTTGAACCTGGGGATTTTTCATTTCCTGCCTACAATTCAGAGGCTATTGCTCAAGGAATTCTTAAATATTATCATTTATCCGAACAGGATAAGATTCAATTGAAACAACAATGTTATGCGCATAGCCAGACTTTTAATGAAGCCTATCTTCTTAAAGAACATATCAATATATACGATAAGTTAATAAGGCGTGGAGGGTAAAATGCAAATTACTTCCTTGAATGCCAGGCCCCATTCTTATGTTTATGTGAAACCGGAATCAGAGTATTCACTATTCATTCCAACCGTCCATATATTGCTGATCTATTTGTCTATCTATGGTTTGATCTCTATCTATGTCGATAACATCATCATTCGTTCACTAAAGGACTTAGGCATGGTGTTGGTCGCGATCTTTGCTTTAAGAAAAGTATACCGAAGCCAGACATTATTCATTAGACCTTTTCTATTCATATTGGGGTCGGTTATTGCACTAGGTGCGTTAAATCTGTTGCTGGGTGCAAGCGTTGTAACATTTATATATGGGATTAAAATCACATTTTTACCGTTAATTATGATGTTTACTGGGATGCTTATCTCCCAATGTCAAGGCTTCTATGCGTTTGCCAGAACAAACCTGATTATATTTATTTTATTAATCGTTGGTTGGCTGGTTCAGTACTCACTTGGGATTGAAAAATTGATTTCGCTTGGTTTTATCTATGGAGTGAACATTAAAAACTATTTAGAAGGTGTACCTCGCCTGTCATCTATAACCTATTCACCTGACGGCTATGCGTATGCTTTGCTTATAACAGGATTGATTGCAGAACGAACTAAAATGGCATTGAAACATTGGGTATTTCGAGTAATCATTCAATTTCTGACGATCGGCTTTTTGCTCTTATCCACTATTCGTTCCGCTTTGGTTCTTTGGGTTGTTTATCAGGTAGTGATGTTTTTCCTCCAGATTCGAAAGTATAGCAAAAAGAACACATTGATATTGGCAGTCACTTTCATTTTGTTTCCAATAGTTGTGTTTTTCGGGGGGCGAGCGCTTGAGTCCAATAATCTTCTTTCTATTTCTTCTTTATTGGATCGATTGCAGACATGGGGGAACAGTCTCACTTCTCCGTTTACGATGAATGGAACGATAGGCAATGGAATCGGTTCGGTAGGGGCTGCAAGCCGGAGAACGCATATGATCGGTTTGGAATCAAGTAATTTTGCGGTAGACAATCAGTATTTTTCCTTATACGAACAGACAGGTTGGATCGGAATTATTTATTTTATCGTTTTATTTATGTGGATTGTTGTCTCGCTTGTTAAGGAAATGAATACGTCAACTGACTCAAGCCCTTTGCGTCTGCCACAGATGGCACTCGCACTTGGTGCAGGAGTAGCAGCTGCTAGCTTTACAACGAATGTACTTGAGTTGTTTCCTGCCAACGTTTTCTTCTGGATGTTCATTGGCATGGCTATTGTTCATTCTCGTAATTCAGGAGAAATACCACAGAGAGCTAGGTGAAGAATTTGAGGATTTTACACATCGGCGAATACGTCGTTGGTGGAATGGCGACCTATCTTAATGAAGTTGTTGGATACCAACGTCAATTTTTCGATGTTTATCTGCTGATGAGTGAATATCAAAGTGCTACCAATTTTGAATTGGAGCCGGGTCATATTTTGAATTATAAATACAAACGTCATCCTAAGTATTTTGTTTCGGCAATGCGGCAGATCCTTAAAGTCATCCAAGAACTTAAACCGGATATTATTCACGTTCACAGCTCATTTGCGGGTCTTCTCGTAAGGGGCTTATTTTTTTTTCAACCCAAGAAGGCTACTGTTTTTTATTGTTCTCATGGTTGGGCTTTTCTAATGGACACCAAAACGTTGTACAGAAAAGGTTATTTTTTAATAGAAAAACTTATGGAATACAAAACGGATGTCATTGTTAATATTTCCAAATATGAACTGGAGCAATCTTTACGTTTGGGATTATCCGTTTCTAAGTCTAAGCTTGTCTATAACGGTATACGTGAAAGCGAAGCTAGTAAGATTATACCCTTAAGCAAATCTTCTGAAGAGAAGGATATTATTCAGTTGTTATTCGTGGGTAGGTATGACCGTCAAAAAGGGCTTGATATTGTACTGAATATGTTTAAAAAAAATCCGGAATTGCAGCAACACATTCGCTTGTATGTTATTGGAGACACCATACTTGAGGACAAAGTATGGGAATTTCCTGAAAATGTTATTCGTCTTGGATGGGTGAATAATGCGGAGATAGATCAATATTACCAGCAATGTGATGCAGTCATTATGCCATCCAGATGGGAAGGGTTCGGACTTGTTGCGATCGAGGCGATGAAGAACCATAAACCGGTCATTGGAAGCAATCGCGGAGCTTTACCGGAACTCATCGAACAGGGTGAGAGTGGATACATTTTTGACATTGAACATTCTCATGAGCTGTTGAACATCCTGAAGAACCTTAACAAGACTGAGTTGGTGAAAATGGGTGAAGCAGGTTATGCCATTTATAAGGATAAGTTTAGTGCAGCTCGGATGAATGAAGAGCTTGTGGAACTCTATTATGAGGCATATAAAGGAGCTTCCTTTCAGGAAAAAAACGTTAAGGGTTCCTTAGAATTTTCGAAGAGAGCTGGAGATGCACATGATTAAGATATATATTAATGCTCGTTTTTTAACCCAGACCATCACAGGCGTACAGCGATATGCACTAGAACTCGTGAAAGAAATCGATCAATTGATAGATCGAGGGGAAATTGATGGGAGGGAGTATGAATTTTGTCTGTTATCTCCCTCAAATATAATTACCCAACCGGAATTCAAACATGTACGCCACAAAACAGTCGGTAAACTGAAGGGACATCTCTGGGAGCAACTTGAACTTCCTTTTAACGTTAAGGGAGGATTGTTAATCAATCTATGTAATACTGGCCCGGCGTTTAACAAAAACCAAATTGTAACGATCCATGATGCCGCTGTCTTCAATTACCCAAAGGCTTTTTCTTTTGCCTTCCGTGTCTGGTACAAATTTCTGATGGTTCAACTGGGTAAAACCTCAAAAAAAATTATTACGGTTTCTAACTTCTCCAAAGGAGAGCTGATACAGCACTGTCGAATAGCAGAGCACAAGCTCGAGGTCACCCATCTGGGAATCGATCATATTCATAGGAAAAAGGCTGCTACAGGTACGATTGAAAAATATGGTATACAATCTCCCTACATTCTGGCTGTAAGTACGATGAATCCCTACAAAAATTTCAATCTAATTTTTGAAGTATTACCCGAGATCGAAGCTCATAATTTGAACGTTGTTATTGTTGGTTCCAAGAACAGCAAAGTATTTGGTGATCAAACATGGGACGAATCCGATGCAGTCAATTGGGTGGGCTATGTAACAGATGGGGAGTTAAAGGCGCTTTACGAAAATGCAGCAGGATTTATTTTCCCTTCATTATATGAGGGTTTTGGATTGCCGCCGTTGGAAGCAATGGCATCCGGTTGTCCGGTTATTGTATCTTCCCGTGCATCCATTCCTGAAGTTTGCGGAGATGCCGTATTGTATTTTAATCCTGACAGTCCAAAAGAAGCAGCATTAAGGTTGATTGAAATTACATCAGATCCAGAATTGAGCAAGCAGATGTCTTATAAAGGAAAAGACCACTCGGGTCTGTTTTCCTGGAACAAATGTGCTAAAGACACGGTGAACATCATTATGAACACGATGTAGATACTTGTTTCCATAAGGCCTCTCAAGGGAGATAGAACCTATGAATAAAGTGTTTGTTGCTATTGATTTTCCGCCCGAAAAAGGGGGGATTCATGATTATGCCTATGGACTTATATCTCAGATTCCGGCAGAAGAGACCACTGTTCTAACGAATAAAATAAAGAATGTTGCAGAGTCCGAACAATTTGACCAGAAGACCGATTTTAAGATTATCCGGAAGCGAATTTTTTGGAATTCCAATAAGCTCCTGCTCATCTTATCGCAGTTTATTCTGATCATTCAGCTGATTATTCTGAAATGGGGTAAAAAGACGGACGAGATACACTTTGTCAACATATTTCCGGTAGGCATCGCAGGCCCGTTTATGAAAACTTTTTTTGGAGTGAAATATTTCCCTTATGTCCATGGCTTAGATGTTATGGGGATGGTGAACAGCAGATTGTTCCCAATCCTGTTGTTCATTTTGAGGCGTTCTGACAAGGTAATTGCGAATAGTCAGTATACCAAGTCAAAGCTGATGGAGCTAGGCATTCCGGAGATGCAGATTGTCATTATTCCACCAGGCTTAAACGTAAGCAAACTAATTGGTGGTTCTGATTTCAATGAAGATATCCGGGATAAATATGATCTGCATGGCAAAAAAGTGATGATAACCGTCTCTCGTCTGGTTGAGCGCAAGGGACATGATGTCACTCTTAAAGCTATTAGTCATGTGATCGAGCAGATTCCTAATCTGAAATATCTGATATGTGGAGCTGGTCCACACAGAGGGGAATTGGAACGTCTGGTAACGCAGTACGGTTTAGATTCTGTAGTTGTGTTCACAGGCGGCATCACTGACCATGAGCTGCATTGTTTATATGAATGTTCTGATCTGTTTGTCATGCCTAGCCGTGATATTAAAGAAAAAGGTGATGTTGAAGGTTTCGGAATTGTATTCCTTGAAGCTAATTACTACAGATTGCCTGTAATTGCGGGGAATAGTGGTGGGATTCCTGATGCGGTAAAGGATGAAATAACTGGTTATCTCGTAAATCCTACGGATGATAAGGAAATTGCCAATCGTATTGAAGAATTGATTACGGATGAGGGACTGGCCAGAACAATGGGGAATAACGGTTATGATTGGGTTATCAATCACTGCCTATGGTCGCATCGCGGTCAGCTTTTGAAGAAACTGATCTAATTGTATCCACAATCTTCATGTCCCAATTTAGGAGGATTAAGGATGAAAATATGTATTGTTACTCATAGGATTGTAAAAGGAGAGGGACAGGGCCGAGTCAACTATGAGGTTGCAGTTGAAACATTGAAACAGGGGCATGAAGTTATTATGATTGCCAATGAGGTGGAACCACAGTTACTTGAATATAAGGGTGCTATATGGATTAAGGTATTTCCTTCTCTCAAGTTGCCACAGCTATTGCGCTATCAGATCTTTGCCTTTAAAAGTGCGACTCATATTCGCAAGCTAAGAAAAACAAAACAGGTTGATCTGGTCATGGTCAATGGTTTTATCACCTGGGCTAAAGGGGACATCAATGCAGTTCACTTTGTACACAGCACATGGATTAAATCCCCCGTACATAGTTTCCACGTAAATCGCTCTTGGAAACGTTGGTACTTTGGTCTTTATACTCTTGTGAATGCGTATCTCGAACGGTACGCTTTTCGCAAAAGCGGTAAGATTATTGCTGTTTCTGAGAAAGTGAAGAACGAACTAATAAAATTGGGCATTAAGCATGATAAGATACAAGTCATTCATAATGGAGTGGATGTGCGTGAATTTTATCCCAGTGAAGCTGGGAAGAAGAGCAAAATGGATGTCGACCCCAGCCGGGTTGTAGGTCTTTTTGCTGGTGATATCAGTAGTCCAAGAAAAAACCTAGACACCGTGCTAAAGTCAATGGTAACCGTGCCTGAGTTAGCTCTTGTTGTTGCTGGTTCTACTGACAGAAGTATATATCCTCAGATGGCCAAAGATTTGAATATTGAAGATAGGGTTCATTTTTTGGGTTACCGCAAGGATATGGGACATATCATGCGCAATGTGGATCTCTTTATCTTTCCGTCGCGTTATGAGGCTTGCAGTCTGGTTGTACTCGAAGCTCTTGCCTCAGGAATACCGGTCGTTATAACAGAGCAATCGGGCGTAACTGAAATTATACAGAGCTCAGGCGAAAATATGCCCTCAGGAATCGTCCTGAGTGATCCAAACGATGCTGATCAGTTAACTAATACTCTCAATTCTCTTATTCTCAACGAGATAGACATGAAAAAAATGGGGAAAGTTTCTAGGGAAATTGCATTACGCAATGATTGGAAAATGATGTCCAGGAAATATTTAGACAGTTTTGAAGAGGTCCTCTATCAGAAAGAAAAGAAGGGATCTCTAAGGACACGGAGCGTGGAGGTAGAATTATAATTATGCCTGGTTAAACAGAGAGAGGTTAATCTATATGATAGAACTGGCTTCGAAAGGAAATATCAAGCAGCGAAGTATGTACACGTCTATATTAATGACCAGTTTCGCCAACATTCTGATTATGGGAATTACAACAGTGACATCTATTATTACCAGTAGAATGTTTGGAGCGGAAGGCAAGGGGGAACTGGCTGCGATTCTGTTTTGGCCAGGATTTCTTACCAATCTGGCAACGTTAGGCTTGCCAACGGCACTAATCTATCATATCAAAAAGAATAGTAATCAAATCTCTGTTTATACGGGGATGGGATTTCTGGTACAGATTCCAATCAGTATTATTCTCGGAATCATAAGTTGGTTTGGGGTGTCATCATGGTTATCGAATTATTCTGATTCAGTTATTTCCATCGCGAGAGTGTATATTATCTCCCTTTCTCCCATTTTCCTGATCATTGGCGTATTAGCAGCGACGGCACAGGGCACAGAGAAGTTTCAGATCTATAATTTTGCGAGGATGCTTGCGCCACTCATTAATTTCGTAGGGCTAGTTTTTTTATGGCTTAGCGGAACCCTATCATTGGAACGAGCTATTATCGTAAGTTTTATATCCTTCGTTATTGTACTGTGCTTTTATGCATATACACTTCGGATGCATATTTCAAGACAGATTTCCGAAGTTATAGGTCGTATCAAATCTAGTTTGCACTTGTTTACTTTTGCTGCAAAAGTAAGCGGAGTCGAGTTGCTCAATACACTTTATAATCAGTTTGATAAAATTATTATTTTAGCGTTGTTAACTCCGCGTGATTTTGGTCTCTATTCAGTTGTATACGCACTATCCCGTATGTTTAATGTATTCCAGACGGCGATAACGAACGTTATATTCCCAAAAGCTGCTGGTTTGGAACAAGACAAAGTATTTAGCCTTGTAGGCAGATCGTTTAGAATCAGTATGATTTTTATGATGATCATTGTCGTGCCTAGTATGATCATTGGTCGTTTCTTTATAGGGTTATTGTTTGGAGAAGAATTTTTGGAAGCTAGTGGTGCTTTTTATCTACTCTCATTGGAATGTGTTGTGGGCGGAGGAGCGGGCATACTTGCTTCTTCATTTAACGCTCTAGGGCGGCCAGGAGTCATCTTGGTTGGACAAAGTTCAGCAGTTGCCATAACCATTACTTTATTCTTCCTGCTTACACCTCACTACGGATTATACGGAATTGGTCTTGCTTTGCTCACAGGTTCTGTAGTGCGGATTATGGTTTCTCTGATCTCATTAAAAAAGATATACAATATTCCGATGAGACAAATGATCTTTAACAAAGAAGACATTCATTTTTTGCTAAAACGCCTGAACGAGAAAAAAATGTTGAAATGAGACAGGATGAATGCTTAATGTGTGTGAAAATATAGAGAGTGGAGTGATAAACATGAAAATCGTACTTCTCTCCGGTGGATCAGGCAAGAGGTTATGGCCCTTATCCAACGATACGAGATCGAAACAGTTCCTAAAAGTACTGGAGGGCCCGGAAGGGCAAACTGAATCCATGGTTCAACGGGTATGGAGGCAGCTACAGCATACGGGACTAAGCGAACAGGCCACGATAGCAACGAGCAAGCCACAGGTGGAGATTTTACGGAGTCAGCTGGGCGATGAGGTTAATCTTGTGGTTGAGCCGGAGCGCAGAGATACCTTTCCCGCGATTGCCTTGGCAGCTGTATATCTGTACTCCGTACAGGGTGTCAGTCTGAACGAAACGATAGCTGTACTTCCTGTTGACCCATATGTGGAGGAATCCTTTTTCTATAAAGTAACGGAGCTTGAAGGGATATTGGCTGAGTCTGGTGCGGAGCTGGCATTAATCGGGGTGAAACCCACTTATCCTTCAGAAAAATACGGTTATATTATTCCAGATCAACATGAAGCTGAAAAACACAAGCATTACGCCAAAGTATCACGTTTTCAAGAGAAACCCTGTGAGACTGAAGCGGCAGAGATGATCGAACAATCTGCCCTTTGGAATTGCGGGGTTTTTGCATTTCAATTGAATTATTTAATCAATCTTCTCATTTTGCTTGAACTGCCAATACAGTATGAAGAGATGCTGAAACAATACGGAAGATTGAAGAAAATCAGCTTTGATTACCAGGTGGTTGAGAAGGCTAAACATATTGTAGTAACACCGTATGATGGATATTGGAAAGATTTGGGTACATGGAACACATTAACAGATGAGATGAGTACCAACATCGTAGGCAAAGGTGTCATGACGAACAGCTCTGTAAATACCCATTTAATCAATGAATTGAATATCCCAGTTTGTGTGCTTGGCGTCTCCAATCTCATTGTTGCTACAAGTCCTGACGGTATTCTTGTGAGCGAAAAGGAAGCAAGTCCGCAGATTAAGGAAGTGCTCAAAGATAGCACTGAACGCCCTATGTATGAGGAGCGCCGCTGGGGCTGCTATAAGGTCCTGGACTACACACGCAATGATAAAGCGGAAGAGGTTTTAACCAAGCGGATGATTATAGGAGCGGCGAAGAATCTTTCTTATCAGTATCATCTCAAACGAAACGAAGTATGGACGGTCGTTTCAGGGCATGGCGAATTGATTCTCGATGGTGAACTGAGTCGGATTCATCAGGGAGATGTCCTTTCAATTCCGGCTGGCAGTAAACATAGCGTGAAGGCTGTAACCGAACTTGAGATCATTGAAGTGCAGATGGGCAGTGAACTGGTGGAAGAGGATATCGTGCGAGTAGAGATGGAATGGACAGATATTATCCAAAATTGCGTGAATTGGGGGAAAACAAGATGAATATTGCAGTGATTGGAACAGGGTACGTAGGTCTGGTATCAGGAGTATGCTTTTCAGAAATCGGCAATCAGGTCATCTGTGTAGACAACAATGAGGCCAAAGTAGAGATGCTCAACAAGGGTAACGTTCCCATCTATGAGCCTGGCCTCAAAGAGTTGATGGCTTCCAACATGCAAGCAGGCAATCTATCGTTCACCTCCAATATTGCTGAAGCGATTAGCCAGTCGGATATTATCTTTATCGCTGTAGGCACTCCTTCTCTTCCGAGCGGCGAAGCCAACCTAAGCTATGTAGAGCAAGTAGCTATAGAGATTGGAAGCCATATTGAGAGCTACAAAATTATCGTGACCAAAAGCACTGTTCCTGTAGGCACCAATGATCGTGTTCGTGAGCTGATTAGCAGTATCTCATCGCAGCCTTTCGATGTGGCATCTGTACCCGAGTTCCTTAGAGAAGGTTCGGCTGTAAAGGATACGTTGAATCCGGATCGCATTGTTATCGGAACAGACAGTGATCGGGCGATTAAAACGCTGAAGAAGCTTCACCGTCCATTAACGGAGAATCTTATAATTACAGACATTCGTTCAGCTGAAATGATTAAATACGCATCCAATGCGTTCCTGGCAACTAAAATATCATTCATCAATGAAATCTCTAATATATGTGAAAAAGTAGGAGCCGACGTTACTCGCGTAGCCGAAGGTATGGGGTTTGATAAGCGTATTGGATCGGCTTTTTTGAGAGCAGGCATTGGATACGGGGGCTCATGTTTTCCGAAAGACACGCAGGCGTTAATTCAGATTGCGGGAATGGTGGACTACGATTTCAAAATATTGAAATCTGTGGTGAAAGTCAATCAGGAGCAGCGTTTTCATGTCATTCACAAATTGGAAGAAGCGTTAGGGTCATTGAAAGGAAAGACAATTGCAGTCTGGGGACTTGCTTTCAAGCCTGATACTGACGATGTAAGAGATGCTCCAGCTATTGACATTATCCAGCAGTTAAGCGAAGCCGGTGCAATGATTAAGGCTTATGACCCGATTGCAACAGACAATTTTTGCAAGGAAGTTAATGCCGTTTCCGTTACGTGGGAAGAAAATCCACTTGAAGCCGCCAAAGGGGCTGACGCATTATGTGTTTTGACCGAATGGAAGGAATTCGTCCATATTGATTTAGCGGAACTTGCTGATCTGATGAATGACCCTGTCATGATTGATGGACGCAATCTGTACAGTCCCGAGCAGATTCGTGCATCCCGTCTTCAATATTATTCTGTAGGTCGTCCGGGGTTGACATCCGCGAAGGGGAAGACGGCAGCCATTATTTAATCAGCAGCTATTTAGGTCGAGCTCAAACATTTAGCTTTCATCTTGATTGTGAGTGAGGAAAAACGAATGAAAAAGTGGATGAAAATCTCGATTTGGATTGTTTCCTTTTTTGTAGTTGTTGTATTTGGTTATGCCATATATCTCTACCAATCCGTGAAAACAACCGCTGACCAAATTTATGAGCCTCGAAATCCTGTAAAGCCCGTCTCGGTCACAGATAGCAGAGGTGGGCTACCGGTGGATATTAACAGCAAAGAGCCTTTTAATGCGCTTATTCTGGGCGTGGATGAGCGTCCGAATGATCGAGGACGCTCGGATACGATTATCGTACTAAGTGTAAACCCAGGAAAAAAACAAGTACTCATGTTTAATATTCCAAGGGACACACGGACAGATATTGTGGGACACAATACGGTAGATAAGATCAATCATGCTTATGCCTTTGGGGGCGTGGACATGTCGGTAAATACCGTCGAGCAATTTCTGGGAGTCCCCATTCATTATTATATGAAAGTGGATATGGAGGGGTTTTCCAAAATTATTGACCTGGTCGGCGGTGTAGATGTAAATAATCCTTTTGCATTTGATTATGAGGGCCAGCGTTATGATCAAGGGAATATTCATCTGGATGGTGTTGCTGCGCTTGGTTTTTCAAGAATGCGTTATGATGACCCGAAAGGGGATTTGGGACGTAATGATCGACAGCGAGAGATACTGAAGCAGATGCTTAAGAATACGATGCAATTCTCCAGTGTATTTAATATCCAAAATATGCTTGATGAACTAGGTAATCATGTCAGAACGGATGTAACTTTTGATGAGATGAAGGAACTCCTCCTCGATTATCGTAATGATTTGGAGAATGTAGATACGGTGGAGATCCAGGGCAAAGGTGAGAAAATCAATGGGATTTATTATTACATCGTGGACCAGCAGGAAAGAGATCGCATTAACGGAATAATTGAAGAACATTTGGAGAAATAAACAGATTCAATGAAAGGTTTATGAAAGTGGTGAGGACCTTGCTTATGGAGGAGGAGTACGGGAAACGAAGGTATAAGCATAGACGTAAACAGCGACCTTATGTTTATATCTTGTCTTTGCTGCTGATTGCGGCCTGGGTTCTGGTGATCTGGCACTTCTCGACACAATCGTATCAGGAGCAGACCATCCAGCCTTGGCTGCATAAGTGGTCTGAAAAAGTGAAGATCGGATTTGCATTACCCGATGTGCAGTTCACTTACGGTGAGCTTGATTATTCCTTAAGACAACGACCTTATGATTTTGTTGAGTTTATATTTCGGAAGAGTGCCCATTTATTTGTATATGCTGTGTTGGCGATACTTATCTATGGTGGGCTGAGATACAGGAAAATGCGAATATTGGCTTGTATCGCTGCTGCCCTGACCGTAGTAGCAATGATCGCCTCCATTGATGAATATATTCAGCAGTTCAGCCCTAACCGGACGAGTTCGATCCGTGATGTCGGCGTGGATCTGCTTGGCGGATGTGGCGGAATTGCCATATATATGGGGGTTAATGCCGTTTTCAGAAGATTCAGGTCTCCAAGAGAATCTTCAATCAAAAGAAAGTGATTTCCCAGGAAATGCTGCTCGTTAGTTCCAGCTTCTACTTGCCTGCTATCCATCATAAGTATGGAAGTAGGACAAGGGGGACGGGGCATGCTGCGAAGAAGGAACCGGAATGCATTACTTAAAAAGATCGGATTCATAGCACTTGTATTGCTTTTGTTGTGGCTCATCGGCAGAACCATCCCATATCTGTTTCGTGCGGATGCACCAGACGAAGCTGCTGCTCTTGCCGAAGAGTTTTACAAATATGAGCAGACAGGTGACTTCGGCAGTTCATGGGAGTTGTTTCATCCGCTGATGAAAGAGCGTTTTCCCAAAAGCGCTTATTTACAGTCCAGAGCGCATATTTTCATGCAGCATTTCGGGGTGGAAACCTTTGATTTGGAGATGGAGAAGCCGGAACGGGAGTTTGACGTTACGGTAATTGATGGCGTTAAGCCATTTGCAGAGGCATATCGCATTGGGGTTACCCAGAAGTTTACGGGAACCTTTGGTCAATTTAAAATCGTGCAGGATTGTTATATTGTAAAGGATGGGGATGATTGGACGCTGCTTTGGTATTATCCGAAGAATGGGGACAACGAGACCGAGCATGACAAAACTGATTGATAGTATTAACCCATACTATGAACCGGATTGTATCATTTGAACTTAAAAAGGCTCTATGAATGCGAGACTTTAGTCGCATTTATAGAGCTTTTTTTGCATTTCATTTCTTTTTAAACCTGCAAGGGGTTGACATTAGTCCCGGTGTCAAGTAAATTACGAGTTAGATACAAAATGTATCAAAATTCAGCGTCTAACGACAAATAACAGGGACTTCAATGCTCCTTGTGAGGGGAAGGAATATCATTGATCGAAATGGACCGCTTTTACTGTGTCAGTTGTGGGATGATTGTGTCGGTCGCTAGGGGCTCTGTCGAACTAAAGGAAGAGGACTGTGGAGGCAATCACGTATTTCGCACCGGATTTTATCGGAGCGAAATGCCGCTTGGATGCTGTGAAGCGTGTGTAGTTCATACGAAACGTCAGGGGAAATCCCAGTTTGCGGGACAATATACTAAAGATTATGATACACTGTGTTCATATGAGAAACGGGCATGATGTGAATGTCCGTCGATGAAGGAGGAAATGGAATGCAGCAGGAGCCGGTCGTCCGTCTTCAGGGCGTCAGTAAAATCATCTCCTCCCGATCATTGGTCAGTGACCTGACTCTGGATATTTCTCCGGGGCAGGTTTTTGGTTTTTTAGGACCCAATGGGGCGGGAAAAACAACAACGATTCGAATGATGGTGGGACTGATGTCCATTAGTAAAGGAGATATCATCATCTCGGGACACAGTGTAAAGAATGAATTTGAGCAGGCCATAGCTCAGGTTGGGGCTATTGTTGAAAATCCTGAAATGTACAAGTTTCTGACTGGATACCAGAATCTAGTGCACTTTGCCAGAATGTCGCCTGGCATTACGAAAGAACGCATTGCCGAGACGATTGAACGTGTCGGGCTCACAGCCCGCATTCATGATAAGGTAAAGACCTATTCTCTGGGTATGCGACAGCGTCTGGGTGTTGCCCAAGCCATACTACATAAACCAAAGCTATTGGTATTGGATGAGCCCACCAACGGGCTTGATCCACAGGGAATACGGGAACTTAGGGATTATTTGCGTCAGCTCTGTCAGGAAGAAGGCATCACCGTCTTTGTATCCAGCCACTTGCTGTCGGAGATGGAATTGATGTGTGATACCGTTGCAATTATCCAGAACGGTAAGCTGATTGATGTGAGAAATCTAAGAGCTGAGGCGGGGGCAGATGTCCTTACTGAAGTTGCTTTTGAGGTGAATGATGCACCGCGTGCAGCTGAACTGATTAGTGAGGCTACAGTTCAGGGCAATGCTATTGTGATTCGGTTATCCCGTGAGCAGATTCCGGACTTGAATGCGAGGCTGGTCAGTGAAGGGTTCCAGGTATATGGTATCCGTAACGTTACCCATACGCTGGAAGATCAATTTTTGCAAGTGACTGGGGGCGGCAGCATTGGGTAATTTCGGCAATCTCATACTGAATGAAAACATGAAAATTTTCCGTCGTCCGCGTACCTGGATTATGTTATCCATTCTGGCATTAATCTCGCTGTTGATGCCGGTTCTGCTCAATGAAGGCATGGGGTCCAGTGAGGTTCCATACTGGCAAGCAGCGATTACTACCGTTCAGATCGTCTTTTTCCTGAATACCATCTTCTGTGTCGTCATTGCGGCTGAAGCGGTAGCTGGAGAATTCACCTGGGGAACTATTAAATTACTGCTGATTCGTCCGTGGTCACGCAGCAAAATACTGGCATCCAAATATTTGTCCGTGATTGGATTTAGTATTCTGAGTACGTTACTTGTTGTTATTCTGGCAACCGTAATGTCGTATATGTTGTTCTCCCATTCCGTAGTTCAGGATGGAAGTGGTGCTTCTGCTTCGCACGCATTTGCACTATGGGGATATCTGTACGTGGACTTGTTTATTACACTCGCTATTGCCTTTATGGTCTCCTCCGTGTTTCGTTCGGGAGCTCTGGCAATCGGGCTTTCTCTGTTTATCATGTTTACACAGAATTTGTTCTCACTAATTTTCAACCCCGAACGGTACGAGTGGGCCAAATATGTTCTGTTTAATAACATGGACCTCAGTCGATACATGGGTTCAGCAACAGACTTGGGACTACTTGGTGGAGGCAATGCAGGCATGACACTTGGTTTTTCTGTTGCCGTACTGGCTGTATATTATGTCATTTTCATGGTGATCTCATGGGTTGTATTCAACAAAAGAGATGTGGCAGGCTAATCGCCTGCTTCTTTTTTTTGCCCAATTTCTACTTCAGGGTGGAAAAGAGAGTATATTCAGCATTCGCTGTGGCATGACTAGCATTTAAGGGTACATATAATCATACATGAGAATATGGCTTGGAATGGAACACGCTGCCCAAGCTGTAGTAAGTTGCATTAATTACATACATATTATCGCCGCAGTCGCATTTGGCAGAGCAGCGTATGGAGGGATCACGTTTCTTGATAAACAACAAGTTTTACCGTATATGCACAGCGATTATTTTGCTGCTGCTCATCGTGTATTTGGGGGATAAAGTCAACTTTATTTTCACTCCCTTGACCTCGCTGATACACATCATCATCATTCCGCTGCTGATTGCTGGCTTCTTCTATTATCTGCTGCGTCCGCTTGTCGACTATATGGAACGGCACAAAATGAAGCGTGCACTGTCAGTCCTTATCATTTACGTGGTGATTGCCTTAATTTTGGCAGGATTCAGTGTGCTTGTATGGCCTTCACTGCGTGAGCAGCTGTTGAACTTTGTGGAAAATGCCCCGGTACTGGTTACTTCGCTCAGTGATCAATTGGCTGAATTCGAAAGGAGCGGTTTCCTTTCAAAATATTTACCTGAGGATTCCGATCTCTTCTCGCGCTTTTCTGATTTTCTGAGTCAAGGGATTGCTCAGGTAACGGATTATGTATCCGGGTTATTCTCGGTCGTATCCAATCTGGTTATCATTCTGGCGACGTTCCCGATCATGCTGTATTACATGCTTAAGGAAGGCAGCAAATTTGGAACCAATCTCACACTTCTGCTCCCGAGACGTTATCGTAAAGATGGAGAAGAGACGGTCCATGAAATCGATGAAGCTTTAAGCAGCTATATTGTAGGCCGTGTCATTGTCAATGTGGCCTTGGGAATTCTGATGTACATTGGTTTTCTATTTCTAGGGTTGCCGTATGCACTTCTTCTGACAGTTGTATCCATCATTTTGAACTTCATTCCTTATGTGGGGGCCTTGCTGGCGGCTATTCCTGTCGTCATTGTGGGGTTCATTGAATCACCTTCGATGGCGATCTGGTCGCTTGTCATCATTGTCATTGCCCAGCAAATCCAGGACAATCTGATCTCTCCATATGTCTATGGCAAACAGTTGGATATTCATCCGTTGACTACCGTCATCTTGCTGCTTGTAGGGGCGGACCTGGGAAACATTCTTGGGATGATTATCGTTATACCGTTATATATGATTATCAAAATCATTTTCCGGAAAATTCAGAATCGAATTGTCGAGGAAAAGGCCGATCCAGCCAATTAATTCAACCGAGGTCCAAGAGTCACACATACCCAATACGCCTGCCCTATGAAAAGGGGTTGGCCATCATCTTTACGACGATGGTCAACCCCTTTTAAAGTACCTATATTGCGAAGCTTAAATGATCAACTAATATAGCTTATGAATTCGACTCGTCTTCATCCGTGTAGTCGGACATGGTCAGTGGTTCCTTGGGAACAACAGCGACTTTGTAGAAACGATTCTTGTCTTTTTCCAGCAAAACAAAAATCAGATTCTCGAACTCATATTCTTCCTGTTCATTCATCTCTGGACGATGGCTATAAAGCCATCCGCCAATGGTGTCCCATTCGTCAGCATCGAGGTTTGAGGTGAACATGTCGTTTACCTTGGACAAGGATACCTTGCCATCCATAATCACATAGTTCTCATTGATGACTTGAATATCTTCCACTTCATCTGCGTCGAACTCATCCCGGATTTCCCCGACGATCTGTTCAAGTACATCTTCAATCGTTACGATCCCGGATGTACCTCCATATTCATCGACTAGCACGGCAATATGCACGCCATCTTTCTGCATCTTTTTCAGCAGGTCCTTAACGGGAGTCGTTTCGTGAACAGCCGATACAGGCTGAATCAGGGAAGATAGATCGACGGGCTCTTCATTTCCATACAACTCCAGGAAAAATTGTTTGGTATTAATAATACCGATAATATCGTCTTTGCTCTCATTTACCACTGGAAAACGGGTGTATTGCTCTTGCCGGATAATATCCAGGTTTTCCTCGTTTGATCTATTGACATAAAGGCAGACCATATCAGTCCGGGGTACCATGATTTCTTTGGCAAGCATCTCATCAAAAGCAAAGATCCGGCTTACATATCCGAACTCAGCTTGATTGATTTTGCCGCTCTCAAAACTTTCATTGATGATAATCTGTAATTCTTCTTCTGAGTGCGCATCCTCATGCTCCGATGCAGGTTTGATTCCGAACAACTTGACCAGTTGATTCGCTGAGCTGTTTAACAGCCAGATAAAAGGATACATAATTCGGTTAAACCAGATGATAGGTGTAGACGTCCACAGTGCAACGGCTTCGGCTTTACGGATTGCAATCGTTTTAGGTGCAAGTTCACCAACAACCACATGCAAATACGTGATGGCAACAAACGCAATAACAAACGATAAGAATGAAGAAACCGTCTCAGGCATGTTCATGCTTTCGAACACAGGGTGGAGAATTTTCTCAACCGTTGGTTCACCCAGCCAGCCCAGTCCCAGAGATGTAATCGTGATACCCAACTGACAGGCGGACAAATATCCGTCCAGGTTGGCAACGGCTTGTTTGACAGCCAAGGCACGCTTGTTTCCCTCTGCAATCATTTGGTCGATCCGGCTCGGACGAATCCTCACCAATGCGAATTCCACCGCAACAAAAAACGCCGAAAATCCTATCAAAATCGCAACCAATACTAAATTTAACGCATACCTCTCACTGTCCATTAACTAGTCTTCTCCTTTAAGTAATAAGTTTTTAACGAATATTATATCTAATTTTACGTAAGAAGACCACCTTCCGGTCAAGAAAAGAGGAAGAGTCTGGAAGGCAATGTGTGCGAAATGGCGATGGAGTGCTGATCTGCTGACTGGGAAGAAGCATATGTAGAAGGGAACACAGTCAGAATATACAACAGCGAAGCATGGAATGAAATGGCTTAGTGCTTTTTGCATATCAGCTTTGTATGTAAAATTTTATCTAAGCAAACGTTACGAACAGGGCATACATTGGGTATCTAATGATTAGCTAAAGGCTTTATCGTCAAAGCTTATACAGTGAGAGAGAACGGCAGGGTTACACCTTGCCATGAGGAGGAAGCCGAATGTTTTGGCTGGTCATTATATTGCTCGTATTTACTTTTCAGGCAGCCACCATTCTGTTGCTGGAATTCCGCAATCCGGCGAAAGCTGTGGCATGGCTTTTTATTTTATTCTGTGTACCTTTGATCGGCTTTGTTGTGTATTATTTTGTGGCCCAAGACTATAACAAACGCAAGAAGGTTCGTAAAGGCGGTTCGCGTATCTTTCGGGAAATACGGGAAACGATCTGGGAGCAGGCTCATATTATTGATCATGCCGATCAGATGTCGGGCAGCCGATATACCCATCAGCACCGTTTGTTCAACATGCTGTCACACCTGTCTGAGAGCCCAATTACAGGCTGCAATCGGAGTCAAGTACTTACGAATGGTGAAGAGACATTTGGAGCCATGTTGAGGGCAATGGAGCAGGCAGAGCACCATCTGCATGTTGAATTTTATATTTTTCGGGATGATGTCATCAGTACCAAGTTTCAGGACGTGATGATTCGCAAGGCGAAAGAAGGCGTCAAGGTGCGGTTGATCTGCGATGGACTCGGCAGTCACAAGATGAGCTGGAGCTTTATTCGCAAGTTTCAGGATGCAGGCGTGGAATTTCATTATTTTCTGCCGCCGCTCATTGCAACGATTGACCGAAGGGTGAACTACCGGAATCACCGTAAAATTGTGGTGGTGGATGGAAGGATTGGATTTGTGGGTGGAATTAACATAGGAGACGATTATCTCGGACAATATCCGGAGGTTGGATTCTGGCGTGATACCCATGTACAGATCGAGGGAGATGCCGTATATTTCCTGCAAAATACTTTCCTGAACGACTGGAAGCTTGCTTCCGGCGAGCAGATTACAGAGCCTCAACTGACACAACTGTTCCCACCACATATTTGCAGCGGAGAAGAGCGGATTCAGATTCTGTCCAGTGGACCGGATCAGGACTGGGATGCCATTCAGGAAATGTGCTTTGGTGCGATTTCCGTGGCTTGCGAGCGCATATACATCACAACACCCTATTTCATTCCCGATCCCGCATTGTATGAAGCAATCAAAACGGCCGCTGTCAGTGGCGTGGATGTGAAAATCATCATTCCGTATCAATCGGATTCCCGACTTGTGCATTGGGCCTCGATGTCCTATGTAGAAGAATTGTTGCGTGCTGGAGTGAAGTTCTATCAATATCGTAAAGGTTTTGTGCATGCCAAGGTCCTGATTGTGGATGAATTGCTTGCAACGGTAGGCACGGCCAATATGGATATGCGCAGCTTTTTCTGCAATTTCGAGTTGACCGCCGTGTTGTTTGATACTTCATCCATGGATCGGCTGACTGAGGACTTTGAACGTGATCTGGATCAATGCAGCCAGATTGAAGTGAAGGTGTTCCAGCAGCGTTCACGGTGGCAAAAAGGGGCAGAAATCCTTTCTCGCATGCTTTCTCCGCTGCTTTAGCCGTTATAGGGCGAATTTCTCAAGATAAGTTCACTTTTTGTGAATTTATCTTCTTTTTGCTAACTATTTTGCTCAAATTTGATCTTTTATGATATAATGTTTATATAAATTATGTCTTGGCGAAGGAGGGGAGTCTGCGGGATAACAGGCTCCCTTTTGCTCTCTTTTGGAAGTGTTAACCAGAATTAAGACATACTTGAATACATTTCATATAGCCTTTAGGTGCTTTGATAACGGGGTGCATATCGCATTAGGACGGTGTTGTTCTTCTGTATGCAGGGTTCCTCTCGGGTACTTAAATGATTTATGAAATGGATTCACATATTGATCATAACGGGGGGATACGATGTCCAATGTATCGGTTAAAGAACTAACATCCAAGCCGGACCGCAATGTTAAAAGCTCGGTGTTTTCACTGAAGCTTCTGCAGCGCATTGTGATGATTCTGGTCGGTGCTGCACTGATGGCTGTGTCACTCGAAGTATTTCTCGTGCCGAATGGCGTTATTGATGGCGGAATAACAGGGATCTCGATTATGGTGTCAGAGCTTACGAATCTGCCACTCGGAATTTTCCTAACCTTGCTTAACTTGCCTTTCCTCATTCTGGGGTATAAACAAATTGGTAAAACGTTTGCGTTATCTACATTGCTCGGGATCGTCGTGATGTCCATTGGAACGTCGTTGCTGCACCGTGTTCCTGCACTGACGCCAGGTGAACCACTGCTTGGAGCTGTATTTGGCGGATTGATCCTGGGTGTCGGTGTTGGTCTCGTCATTCGTTCCGGCGGTTCACTGGATGGTACGGAGATTGTCGCCATTCTGCTGAGTGAGAAATCACCATTGTCTGTAGGTCAGATCGTACTGTTCATTAACGTATTTATTTTTGCTGGTGCAGGTTTTGTATTTGGCTGGCCAAACGCCCTGTATTCCATGATTGCCTATTATATTGCAATGAAGATGATTGATATTGTGAATGAAGGATTGGATCAATCCAAATCGGTATGGATTATTAGCGAGAAGTATCGTGATATTGGTTCAGCGTTGACCGATCGTCTGGGTCGTGGCGTCACTTATCTTGATGGAGAGGGCGGCTTCAGCGGAGACGAGAAGAAAATTATCTTTGTGGTTATTACCCGTTTGGAAGAAGCGAAGCTGAAATCCATTGTTGAGGATTGGGACCCGCATGCCTTTGTGGCGATTGGTAACATTCACGATGTGAAGGGCGGACGTTTCAAGAAAAAAGGTATACATTAGCGAATCTCATCGCACATAAACAGAAAGATAGCCGGTACCCTTGTTTGAGGGTGACCGGCTATTTTTGTTTTAAATGCTGGATGATCAGTTCAACAGGCTGGGGCTCGAGAGCTGCGATCAGGTCCCCGGTCTGCGTCAGGCGTTCCACGATATTCATTAAGTGGTAATCCTTGACCGAAACGTTGCTCCGAACCTCATCCCATGTGAGTGGAGTGGACACCGTGCCGCCTGGTTTGGCGCGGGGAGTATAGGGAGCTGCGAGCGTTTTACCACCGTAATGCTGGAGGTAATCGAAATAAATGCGGTCCCCCCGGTCTTTTTTAAGACGCTCCAGTGTAAATAGATCGGGATGTTTTTGAGTGACATATTTGCCTACAAAATAACCAATGTCCCTTAACTCATCGAAGGTTACACCTTGGTGAATCGGAACAATAATCTGTACACCTGTAGCACCAGAGGTCTTTGGTACCGATCGCAAACCAAGCGAAGTCAGGGTTTCGCCCACGATTAGGGCAGCCTGCATGATGCGAGGTTCTTCTTCCTGGGAAGGATCGAGATCAATTATCCACTCACAAGGAAGATGGCTGCCTACGGCATGCAAGGAAGGGTGAAACTCCAGAGCAGCCAAATTCCCAAGCCATAGCAGGTCTGGAAGGTCGTTCATCACCACATATCGTATCCCCTCATGCACCTCGGTTCGTACAAACTCGGGAACGGGATCTGGAGCATTTTTCTGATAGAAAAACTCACCGCCTGCACCATGGGGATAACGTATTGTGGTAAGCAACCGATTTCGCGTGTAAGTCAGCAGATAGGGAGCCAAAGCCGCCAACTTTTGCAAATAGATGGCCTTGGTTACACCTGCTTCAGGCCATAACAACTTGTCTGGATTGGTCACTGTAAGTTCCATTCCATTAATGGTTATGGTGCCCTTGATCGAACGGGGCATGAAGAACACCTCCTGTAGTGAACAAGTATGATTTTAAAGGGGAAGAGAAAGCCCTCTTACTATCTCAAGCGGATGGAAAAAGGGTTTATCGTTCAACTAAAAGGTGACTGATCTGACTGGCCTGGCACTCCTCCCGGGTCACGGAAGCAAAAGCCTGGATACTGGGATGGCGTAGTGTTCGATGATGGGTGAGTTCCATGAATTGCACTTTGACACCGATTTGCGGTTCGATCCATGTCGTCTCCGCGCTTCTCTCGGGTAGGTTGTGAAATGGTCTATCCTTCCGAATAAGAGGTTGTACTTCTTCGGTTAGTTTACGCCAGGAGTCCGAGTTCAGTTTACCAGTGCCGACATGACCAATATAGACAAAGTTAGGCCCATCATATACACCGACGGCGATTGCATTGACGATACCACTGCGGTACGTGACCCCGCCAATCATCGCATATAGATCGTGGAAAATCTTGACCTTCTGCCAGCGTTGATCCTTGCCGTTGATTCCATAGGTGCTGGAAAGGTCTTTACATACAATTCCCTCCATCTGGTGCTGTCTCATAACCGTGAGCAGGGCGTCGGGATCTGACGTGTTGGTCACCTCCTGAACATGGGGAGCAGGATTCAGAACTTGATGCAGCAGGTGCTGACGTTCTGCAAGAGGTTGATCTGTGACCCATACCCCATCGCAAAAAAGAATATCAAACACCATATAAGTTACCGGAATCTGGTGTACAGCTTGGGCAATGCCATCCGGTCTGCTCATGCGATCTCGTCGCAGCACGTGATAAAAGGACGGTTTTCCCGTATCCGGATCCAGGGCAATAATCTCTCCATCCAAAATATAAGAAGGGACGGAGCACAGATTGCGTGGCTGGACCAACTCAGGATATTGTGCAGTTCGGTTGTGCAATCTGCGATTAATCAACTGAATTCCCTGTCCGTCCTCGTAAGCAAGCATACGAACCCCATCCCATTTGATTTGGGCAATCCAGTTTGGCCCGGTAGGGATTACATCTCGGGATACAGGTTCAAAAGGAACCAGGGGATTGAACATGTGCTTAAAACTCCTTTCCTCTTTCAAATCTGCCTGAGCTTGATCTTCCAAGGTTGATTGGCGCAAGTTTAACCCTTACGCAGCCGTGTCTTTAGTTTATGTACCATAATGAGCAGCAAAGGAATTCCGATGCCACAGGTCAGGTCCCAATCAATCCAATACGGAATAACAACCTTCAGATAGAAATTCTCGTTGGGAGCTAGAACGATGGAAATGGCCAGAATGAGCAGTGCACCCGGCAAAATGAGTGGACGATAGCTGGACAATTTGAAGAGGTGAGTGATTCCCAGTACAAAGCTATAGAAGAACAGAATGCTCTTGAAAAAGACAGCAATAATCCAGACGGAGGCCATAAAGGCCTCAATGCGCTGCAAAAAGTTGCCTATATTGATTTTCAGCGACAGATTAAATGCTGCAAACCAATGGTGCTGCGTCATAAATGGCCCCATGACCAGTAGACAGATGGTTAGCGTTAGGGTGAGCATCAATCCACCTATCATGGCTGACAGAAGGATATCCTTTTCCCAATGAGTTTCCTTTTTGGCATAAGGAAAGAGCATAAGAAAGATGCACAATTCACAATAAGGATAGGTAAGCACAGCGACAAAGCCTTTAAAGGGATTTAGAAAGCCTTCCGCAAGAATGGGCTTGATGTTGTCCAGATGTGAATGTGGGAACAGACATACAGTCAGAATGAGCAGGAAAACCACAATCAGGGGAAGAAAAACTTCGGCACTCCTGCCTATGGGTTCCAGACCGGAAAAGAGTCCCCAGACAAGAGTACAAACAAAGAGAAAATTAACAATAAAGAGTGGAGATTCAGGCAGGATCTGGGTCGTCATGAAATCCCCAATTTCTCTTATGAAAGTGGAGGTACCCATTAGAAAATAGAATAAATAAAAACAGCTGAATAAGGCCCCAATCCAGGGTCCCAAAGTATGTAGTACATGTTGAATCAAATTCATCTGAGGCTGCAGTTTGTATACAACGAGCATAATGGCCAATACTCCCATACCTCCAGCAACACCTACTAATGCGGATAACCATGCATCCTGATGCGCATATGAGGTGATCATAGAGGGGAAGACGATAATCTGTTCACCAATTGTGCACAAGAACATCAGGGAACCCAGTTGTCTTACGGTTATACGCCCCTTCTCAATCATGTGGGATCTCCTTCGCATGTCGATCTAGATATTTGGTTAGGATGCACCAATTACACCAATTTTATTAGGTAATGGATAAAGACATATCAATATAAAAAAAACAAAAAAGCCTTGGACAACTAATTTCCCCATATGGAGCGAGAAAATTTGTGTCCAGGCTAATCAATATACTCAACTTACCGCATAACATTCTCGTCACGAATTTCCCGTGTTAGCTTGTTGTAGTCAAGCGAATGCGAATATTCTGTGGGTCTACAGTAAACCAGTCCGTACCTTGCTGTTCAATAGACGCGTTCGATTGACGCAGTTGTTCTACAGCTTGTTCCAATGGTTCTTTTCCGTCATAAATGATTGTGAAGTAGTCAATTCCCGTGGCATTGTCCGGATTCACTGGCGCACCTGCACCAGCCCAAATGTTCAGGCCGATGTGATGGTGATAACCACCTGCCGACACAAACAGGGCGGACATGTTGGCGAAATTGCCAACGATATCAAAACCCAGCACTCCCGTATAGAAGCGACGGGACTCTTCAAGACTGCGTACATGGAAATGAACATGACCAATGATCGTTCCGGCCGGCAGGCCTTGCCAAGGCTCGTTTGCGGCCAGAGCGAACAGGCTGTCTACATCAACAGGATCACTTGACATAATGTAGTTATTATCTGCATCCCGTTTCCAGGTTTCGCGGGCACGGTCTGCATAGATTTCGATCCCGTTCTGATCCGGATCGGAAATATAGAATGCTTCACTGACCAGATGATCACCCTGACCAATTTCGATGCCGGATTCAGCCAGATTACGGAGGGCAAGGCCCAGCGATTTACGGTCAGGCAGCAGAATAGCGAAATGATACAGGCCTGAAGTGGAGCGAACAGGCATCGTCACTGCATCAGTTAACTGCTCAAGGCGCAGAAGGGACTGCTTTCCATCGGCTGTCAACGTAGCGACTTTTTCACTGCGTTCAAGCAGTTTAAGCCCGACCACCTCGGTGTAAAATTGAATGGATCGCTCCAAATTGCTGATTCGCAGACTTACTTCACCCAGATGGGTTGTAGCAGGAATCTGATAAGTAGTAGTCATAATGATTTCCTCCTGAAAACAAGTTTAGTGGTTTTTAAGGTGCTGTCCTCGGCAATGTATTCGAGCTATTGTAAGGTCTGGCTCATGTAGATATGAGGCTCATCTGTACATTTATAAATAAGTTACTTTTCATAAGTTAATATAAAATATAAACCAACTTTCGTCAATTGTATTTTCGGTTTATAAATACAAAACAAAAATCCGGCTTCAGGGCCGGATCTCCAATGTTGATGTTGAGGACAAATCAATCTATATGCTTCTTGCCGCTTACGCCTTGGGTTTGGGAGCAGCTTTTTTTCTTTTGGCAGGAGCAGGAGTGTCCGTTTCTCCTCCAGCCGTCGCTTGTGCCGAGGTTTTCTTGGGAGTACGTTTTTTGGGTTTGGCTGTGGTGGTTCCAGGGTCGGAAGGTATGGGCTTCACAGCTTCTATACTTGCTTGCAGCGCTGCCATCAAATCCATGACATTGGCTTCCGGTTTGGCAGGGGCGATCTTGATTTCTTCACCTGCCACTTTGTGATTGATCAGATCCAGAAGTTTGGCGCGGTAGTCGTCTGTATATTTACCGGGTTCAAAAGGAGTAGATAACTGATCAATCAGCAGTTTTGCCATGGTCAATTCCTTCTCGTTAACGTTCAGAACCTCTGGGAGGTTGGGAACCTGAGAAACGGGACGGATCTCATCCGGATAGAAAATGGTTTCCATGGAGAGGCAATCTTCCAGCACACGAATCGCAGCCAAACTGCTTTTGGAACGAATGGATATTTTGGCGATGCCAATTTTGCCTGTATCGCGCATAGCAGTCATTAACAGCTGATACGCGTTTCCACCCGCCTGATCGGGGGAGAGGTAATACGTTTTTTGAAAATAAATCGGATCAATCTCCGTTAAATCCACGAAGTCCAGAATGGTAATGGTTTTACTGCTGGACTCATTTAACGCCTCAAGCTCGTCCTTTTCGAACAAGACGAATTTGCCTTTCTCATACTCATATCCTTTGGTGATTTCTTCCCATTGAACCTCAACGTCGCAGGAAGGACATTTGCGTACATATGCGAGTGGACTACCGCAGACTTTGTGAATATAACGCATGGAGATGTCTTTGTCTTCGGTAGCCGAAAACATTTTGACAGGAACATGAACCAGACCAAAGCTAATTGCACCTTTCCAGACCGTATGCATGAACGGCTCCTTTCCGAGAACATTTTATGATTAGTATGGGCATTTCACGGGCGGGATAACCGTATTTGCCCGGAACGGTATGCTTCAGAAAGAGTGGGGGATGATAACAGAAACATCCTTAAGATCTGCATATGTAAACGCTGGTTAGAAAGAGGATGATATTAGTTATTAACTACCACGTCAGGAGGTACCCTATGAAGAACAAACGAGACGAAGATGAAGCTCACGCCCATACGTTCTCTCCGTATCCTCGTGCTGAGTCCAAAGGATCTGAGGATTTTCATACGCCTGCAACAGCGGTTAACTGGGAGGCTGTCACTTCAGAAGAGCTGCCGCTGGACCGGGAGTCGTTCATGCTGGATATTGACCGGATGGTGAATGAGGGCCTGGGCGGGGGACAAGTCACGGAAGATAACGGTTATATAGGTGAAAGTACAACGGACAGTATGGTTCGGGAATCACATGAAGATCCGGAAGGGGAGTATGAATAATCATGATGGATGTGCAACGCGCCAAAGCTATTTTTGAATCAAAGGATACGATTGCTGTTACGTTGGAGGGAGACCCGGTCTGGATTGAAAATGTGGATGAAGCCAACGGCATGGCAACGGTACAGGTAGGAAGCAGACCGGGGAATACCCAGACTGTCCGTGTAGATCGTTTGGAAGAATAGAAGCAAAAGGACGTGCTGCGGGATGTCCAAGAAAGGCCGGTGCCGTCAGGGGCCGGTTTATTTGTCGTTCGTGTGAATGTTTGGCTTGGCTTCTGTCCTGCTTCTGATCCTTCGATGTTGCGGGGGAAGAATGGGACCGATATAATAAGGTTCAAAGTGAACTCAGGCGGCAGGACCGCCAAAGGTGGGGCGTATATTGAATCAGACGCACGAGCAGTGGGTGTATCACTCCCATGGCATTGCAGATACAGAAGTACTCGCGTCCGCACTCGCTGAACAGGCAACCGCCGGCATGGTGATTGCACTGGACGGTGATCTGGGCGCGGGCAAAACAGCATTTTCACAGAAGTTTGCCTGGCATTTGGGTGTACGTGATGTGGTCAACAGCCCCACGTTTACACTGATTAAGGAATATGAAGGGCGTCTGCCCTTGTATCACATGGATGTGTATCGCATATCACTGGAAGAAGCGGACGAGCTTGGACTGGATGAGTATTTCTATGGAGCCGGAGTCAGTCTGGTGGAATGGTCCAGTATTATTCCCGAATTGCTGCCGCAAGAACACTTGCATGTGCAGATCGAGACGACAGGTCCTGAGGATCGAACGATTACGCTGGATGGGTATGGTGAGACGTATGCTGCCATGTGCCAACAGTTCAGACAGAATGGAGTCAAATGATGATGGAAGATTTACAAAAAAAGCCGCGCCAGCGGTTTTTGGCGTTGGATACGTCGACTGCGGTGATGGCAGCCTCAGTTATGGAAGGTCACGCCCTTCTGGAAGAACGCAATGAACGGGCAGAACGCAACCATTCAGTGCACGTGGTGCCTGTGATGGAGCAGCTGCTGGAAGCCAGCGGCACGCAGCCGGGACAGCTGGACGGCATTGCCGTCGGCATTGGCCCAGGCTCGTACACGGGCATCCGCATTGCGGTGACCGCGGCGAAGACGCTGGCCTGGGCATGGGACATCCCCGTTGCCGGGGTGTCCAGCCTTCAGGCCCTGGCCTGGGGCGGCTGGCACAGCGGACTCGCCGCCAAGGCCGAAGCTGCGGCTGAGGATGCCGCAGCAGGGGCTGGCGGAACGCCATCCGCGGACCAGGGCGGCACAGGTGCCGCCCCTGTCCACTGGATCGTTCCGCTCGTGGATGCACGGCGCGGTCAAGCCTATACCGCGCTGTTTGCCTCCGCCGGGAGCGCTGCGCCCCGGCGGCTGGCGCCAGATGCCATCCGTCAGGTGGACGGATGGCTGGAAGCCCTCGCCGCCCGCATGGCGGAGGCGGCGCCGGAAGAGCGGCCCGCTGCCGTCTGGATTGTCGGCGAGACGGGCCCGCATGCGGCAGCAGCGGCTGAGCTTTGCTGCCCCGCAGGAACCGCGCTCCAGCTCGTACCCTATGAGCTGGAGGGCCGCTGGGTTGGGCGCTTAGGCGCCGAAGCGCTGCTTGCTGGTCAGCGAGATGACGTGCATGCATTGGTGCCCAACTATACCCAGTTGGCTGAAGCGGAAGCCAACCTGCTGCGCAAAGGCTAAAAGAGGTTGTTCAAAAAGTCCGCTTTTGATTACGAAGGATGCCTAGTGGCATCATCAGCATCGAATATGGAATTCAGCCGAAATGTCCGTTGCTCACGTAGTTTTCCCTACGCTCCGCTACTCCATTTCTAGCTTCATCCCATCTTCTCGGTACTGAAAACCGGTCTTTTTGAACACGCACTAAAAGGGGAGGGGAAGCAGATGGACAACGTGGAGAAAGAAGAGCAGGAAGCAGCGCTTCAGTTCAGGTTCATGACTCTGGATGATATTCCCGATGTAATGATTATTGAACATGAAGCCTTCACCCTGCCCTGGACGGAAGAAGCGTTTCAGAATGAATTGACACACAATCATTTTGCAAAATATATGGTCATGGAATTGGAAGGAACGGCGATCGGCTATGCCGGCATGTGGACGATCATGGATGAAGCCCACATTACCAATATTGCGGTCAGGGAAGCCTATCGTGGGCGAAAGCTCGGCGAGAAGCTGCTGGACGAATTAATGAGAACAGCGGCTTATCTTGGGATGGAACGAATGACCCTGGAGGTTAGGGTTTCGAATCGGATTGCCCAGAGCTTGTATCAGAAAAAAGGGTTTGAATCGGCGGGTCTTCGCAAAGGCTATTACTCCGACAATGGGGAGGATGCGATGATTATGTGGGCGAATTTGCCGCCCGCAGACCGAAGCGGCGAAGAGGAAGGAAGCGTAACGGATTCATGAATGATTTCAAGGAAAAGCTAAGCTCGGCACCATCTTATATATTGGCCGTGGAGACAAGCTGTGATGAAACATCCGTTGCGGTTGTCAAGGATGGACGGGAAGTGCTGTCCAATCTGATCTCCAGTCAGATCGAGACACATAAGGCATTTGGCGGCGTTGTGCCTGAAGTGGCTTCGCGTAAACACGTTGAAGTCATTACATTGATGTTGGAGCAGGCTATTGAGCAATCGGGCATTCGTCCCCGTGATCTGAGCGCGATCGCCGTCACGCAAGGGCCTGGTCTGGTCGGTGCATTGCTGGTCGGTATCGTGGCAGCGAAAACGATGGCCATGGCGCTTGGCAAACCGCTTATTGGTACACATCATATTGCAGGACATATCTATGCCAACAGACTTACTCATGAGCTGCAATATCCAGCGATGGCATTGGTTGTTTCGGGTGGTCATACAGAGCTTGTGCATATGGAATCCGAAGGCAAGTTTAAACTGATCGGGCGTACGCGTGATGATGCGGTAGGCGAGGCTTATGACAAAGTGGCACGAGCCTTGGGATGTCCCTACCCGGGAGGACCGCATGTGGACCGGATGGCTGCTGAAGCAGAGCAGGCGGTACCTTTGCCGCGTGTCTGGCTTGAAGCGGATTCGTATGATTTCAGCCTTAGCGGTTTGAAATCTGCTGTACTGAATGTGTTGAATCAAGCCAAAATGCGTGGAGAAACACTTGAACCATCTGCTGTGGCAAGGGGCTTTCAGGAAGCGGTTGTTGAAGTGCTGGTAGAGAAAGCGGTAAGGGCTGTCCGTGAGTATGGATCACGTCAATTGCTGTTATGCGGTGGCGTTGCGGCAAACCGGGGATTGCGTTCAGCTTTGCAGGAGCGTTGTGCGAAGGAAGGGCTAGATTTGCTGATCCCGCCGATGGAATATTGCACCGACAATGCAGCGATGATTGGAGCTGCGGCATATTTGAAATGGCAGCGGGGAGAAATCTCGGAATTCGATGCCAAAGCAGATCCTGGACTTTCACTTGAGGCATGGTCAGTTCAATCGCTATAGAATAATTCATGTATATCAAGACTTGACAGCCTTATGTGAAGACTGTATATTAATTACAAATTAAAACAGGAATTCGATATGTTCAACTAAACATTTACACGATAGCGGAGAGGACAGAAATAACCTGGAGAAGCGAAGCGTTCGCCTTTATCACCGGATTTTCCCTTTTAGAGAAGGGAATCAAAGAAATCTGGGGATAA
>NZ_AWUK01000034.1 GCF_000499205.1 Paenibacillus sp. MAEPY2 | reverse complement strand
AGAGGACAGAAATAACCTGAAGAAGCGGAGCGTTCGCCTGAAAGCTTTCTGAAAGAAAGCTGCATCGGAAGCATACGCTTATCCCCGGATTTTTCCCGATGGAAAATAGAAATAAAAAAAACTGGGGATAACAGCGATCGGAAGGTTGTTCTGTCATCGAAGTGGCAAGTGTAAATATTCTTTTGTTCAATTTATATAGATGGCAATGAACGGTTTCAGAGGAATGGGGAGGATGAAATGATGGGCAGGATCACAGATCGGAAGGCGCAAAGGCGGCAGTACAAAGGAGGGCTTATGCGTTCCTTGCTAATGCTGCTGGTGTTCCTGTTGGTGGGGTCCGGGGTGATTCGTTTACTGGGTGTCCCACACGCTTCTGCCGAGGGGCTGCAAAACCATGAGCTGTCTGTGCAAAAGCAACTGGATGGTCTATTGCCGCCTGTGGGCAGCGCCTTGGTTGAAGCGGGACAAGGCAAGCTGGCAGAAGCCACGAAGGACGTCGCCGAATTCCGGCAACTGTGGGATAGTGCCAGCACGTTGGAGCCTGAGCAGAACGCAGATCAGGTTGACACGGCCGTAAGTAGTGTAAGCGATGCCTTGTCCAAAGCGGAACAGGCACTGTCTGGCAATGATTCTGATGCAGCCAAGAAAGCACTGGCCGATCTGGCCCGTGCGACCAATCAGTATATTGAGGCGTTTCAGGGTGCGGAAGAGAGCCGAAAAGCTATTGCCGGACGCACGTAAAAGCTTGAGTGCAATGGAACAGGGTGACTGGACACAGGCAGAGCTTGCCTATAAACGGATCGTTACAGCCTGGAAAAGTACTGAAGCTCCGATCCGTCAGGATCATTTTGGTGTATACAGCCAGTTGGAGAAAGACATCAGCCTGGTTCGTATATCCATGCAGGCGGAGCCGCGCAAGGAAGAGCAGGCAACAGAGCGTATGCAGGATCTAGTTACGTTGCTCACAGACTATAGTGCGGGGACGCTCAAGGAAGGGGAAGTTGAGGATGCGGCGGCATCGTCAGGTGCTTCTTCATTGTCCGACCTGCTGAAATTGTTGGAGCAAATACAGCAGCAAATTCAGGCGGGGGACACCACTTCTGCTGCAACGGGGTTGGAGCAGTTCATTGTGGCCTGGCCTTTGGTTGAAGGTCAGGTGCAGATATCATCTCCGGCCTCATATACGGCCATTGAGAATGAAATGGCGGAAGCATCCGGATACGTCGTCTCGAACCCGCCAAACACGGCGAAGGCAGCCGAGGTTGTATCCCGAATGATCAATCGTCTGGAGCCGTTAACGGCTACCACCTCATATACGGCATGGGATTCGGCTTTGATCCTGCTTCGTGAGGGATTGGAGGCTATTCTGGTACTGGCTGCATTGTTAGCTTATGCCAAGAAGAGTGGAGAGACTGCGGCCCGGCGCTGGATCTGGGCTGGAGCAGGTAGTGGTCTGCTGCTCAGTGCGGCGCTGGCCATTGTACTGTCGCTGACCCTGGCTGTGGCATCTTCGGGAAGCACACGGGAGATGATTGAGGGGTATACAGGGCTTGCAGCGGTTGTACTGATGTTGACGGTTGGACAATGGATGCATAGCAAATCGAATACCCGCTCCTGGAATAGCTATGTACAGCGACAGGTAGGCGGTGCACTGGCCCGGGGCAGTCTGTGGTCACTCTTCGCTGTGGCGGGTCTCGCTATATTGCGTGAAGGTGCGGAGACTGCAATCTTTTATATCGGTATGGCGCCTGCAATTGAGACATCGCAGATGTTGATTGGTATGGGGGCAGCGTTGCTCATCCTGATTATATTGGCAGTGACGATCATTCAGTTCAGTGTACGTCTGCCTGTACGTTGGTTCTTCCTGACCGCTACGCTGCTGATTTATTATCTGGTCTTTCGATTCCTTGGTGAGAGCATTCATTCCCTTCAAGTCTCGGCAACGCTTGGTGCGCATGTCGCACCGAGTCTGCCGACGATTGGCTGGCTTGGCATGTATCCGACATGGGAGACATTCATCCCACAATTCGTTGTGCTGATTTTGATGATCTTCAATCTGATTCGTACGGAGGTACGTTCAGCGAAAGGAGCAGCCAGGGCATCCGTGTAACACGGAGCTGCAGATCCAGATTAGATCGACTGCGTCCTACTTGCGCCATATCATGAGTACACCATACAAAGGGCAACTATAATTTCCTATAGAAAAAGCCGTATCCATCACGATCCATTCGACGTGAAAGATACGGCTTTTTGTTTTTAAGGGTTCAATGAGATCCGTTAAACGGTCTGCGGGTTGGCCCTCACAAGCGCGGGAGTAGACTCCCGTATGATCGGTTTGGTTACGATATGTGAGACCTGATATGGCTGTGACGGATTGTTAATCCGGGATAATAGCATCTCCGCAGCCTTGATGCCCATTTCGTTACTGTAAATATGAACAGTCGTTAATGCAGGCTCAATAATTCGGGATTCAGGCGCGTTATCAAATCCGCATATGACAATATCCTGTGGTACGGTAACATTCCTCATTCTCAACGCCCTGATCAACTCAACTGCGATAAAGTCGTTGGCGCATACGTACGCATCAGGCAGTGACTTCAGTTCTGCCACTCGCTCGTTCATCCAACCGGGCTTCGAGAAGAACAGGCGGTCATCATCCACAATGCATTGGGATAGATCGACCTGCAACCCCGCTTCCAGCATGGCCCGGTGATATCCTACCCAACGTTCATTGAAGCTTTTGCAATGATTGTAATCCCCGGCAAATCCAATATCTTTACAGCCGCTATCAATTAATTGTCGGGTTAATTGATATGTGCTGTGCTCGTTCTCCATCAACAGTAAGTCTGCGTGGAATTCCGGATAACATACGTTGGAAGCGCAGTCGATAAAGATCGTGGGAATTCCAAGATCAGTAATAAGCTGAGTATAGTTCAAGTCGAATAACTCAATGCAGATGATGCCGTCCACGTTGGAAATATCAAAATTGTTGGGAAGTGTAAGCGAATCCTGATCGATCTCACGCACGATGTGGATGGAAAGATTGTACCCCTCTGCGCTGATTCTTTTCTCCAGACCACTGATCAACAACGAACCAAAGTGGGATGTATTGGGCAGATTTTCTGTTAACAGGGCAATATTGCCAGGGGTCTTGGTTACAACATACTCACTTTCCATATAAGCGAACTGTTTATATTTAAGTTCAATTGCTTTTTTAATTACACGATTACGTGTCTCATCAGGGATATTTCCGCTATCATTCAAGGCTTTGGAAGCCGTATTCCGAGAAATGCCCAAGGCATCCGCGATGTCCTGAATCGTGACTTTTTCTTTTGCCATTTAGTGCTTCACCTCTAATGATCAAATGGTCGTCCGCATTCTTATCTAAGTCAAATGTATAATAGATCGGAACAAATAGCAATCTCAATTTTACATATGCACAATTTACTTTACATTTTTAAGTCGGATGATGCAGGTCTTTTATGTAGTCAGAAATCCCATTACAAATGATGATCAAGACGAAATGTCCTACTAACTATAACGATAAACGCAAATTAAAGAGGCTTGAATAAACGTTATATATGCAATTTAGTACACACTCAGAACTCAGTAAATATGCAAAATGTTATCAAATGCACAATTATTTTTTACATAATGTATTGACTAATGCCTAGATTACCTGCTAAATTGTAAATTATTAAATGAGCAATTGTAAATATTGAAAGCCCTTACTGCAAACAATTGTCAACTTCAGGAATGAACGGAGGTCATGTGTTGGATAACACGGTGGATACCCAAAAGGGTAAAGGAAGGGCGTTGAAAGAAAGGACAGCAACCGGCCATAGGATGCAGCAGTTCAAAAAGAATTATTTTTTGTATTTGTTACTCGCGCCAGCTCTGGTCCTGACCCTTATCTTCAAATACATCCCGATGTACGGAGCCATTATCGCATTTAAGGATTTTAGTCCGATTAAAGGCATCATGGGCAGTGAATGGGTAGGCTTGAAGCATTTTGAGAAGTTTTTGGCTTCGCCTAATTTTGACGTCATTTTTATGAATACGCTTAAACTCAGCTTTTTTGGATTGATATTCAGCTTTCCGGTACCCATTTTGCTTGCTCTCATGCTGAATCAGGTACGTAAAGCCGGTGTGAAGAAAAATATTCAATTGTTTCTGTATGCCCCGAACTTCATATCGGTTGTTGTCGTTGTGGGTATGCTGTTCATCTTTCTATCCCCAACAGGGCCGGTTAACCAATTCGCTACTTGGATTACCGGTCAACCGATCATGTTCATGTCCGAGCCTGAATATTTCCGCTGGATATACATTTTGTCGGATATCTGGACCGGAGCGGGCTGGGCTTCCATCATCTATGTCGCCGCTTTGGCTAATGTCGATCCGGAGCTTCACAATGCGGCCAATCTGGATGGAGCGAATCTCATTCAGCGTATTCGCCACATCGATCTTCCGACGATTCGTCCGATTATGGCCATCGTATTTATTCTTGCCGCTGGTGGGATCATGTCCATTGGATTTGAGAAAGCCTACCTAATGCAGACGTCCATGAACTTGCCTTCCTCCGAGATCATTGCCACGTATGTCTACAAGGTGGGCTTGCAGTCCGGAGATTACGCATACTCTGCGGCGGTCGGATTGTTCAACTCGGTCATCAATGTGATATTGCTGGTTACGGTGAATCTGATCGTGAAGAAATTAAATGAAGGCGAAGGCCTCTATTAGGAAAGGAGTGTTACCCATGGTAGTCAAACATACGGGACTGGATCGTCTGATCCTCGCACTGAACGCGATCTTTCTTACCTGTGCTGTACTGGTTGTGGTTGTCCCCTTGATTTATATCGTTGTGGCCTCATTCATGGACCCGACCGTGCTGCTAAATCGCGGGCTGTCCTTCAATGTATCGGACTGGAGTCTGGATGGATATCAGATGATTTTGTCCAATCCGGCCATGATTCGAGGGTTTGCGAATGCGGTGCTGTACTCGGTTTCCTTTGCACTCGTGACGGTGACCGTCTCGATATTTGCAGGCTATGCACTGTCTGACGAAAGGCTGGCAGGGCGAGGGTTTTTCATGATTATATTTATCATTACGATGTTCTTCGGTGGCGGATTGATCCCTACCTATCTGCTTGTTCGCAATCTCGGCATGCTGGACACGGTGTGGGCCATTATTATTCCAGGTGCAGTCAACGTCTGGAACATCATTCTCTCCAGAACCTTTTTCAAAGGCGTACCGCGAGAACTGAAAGAAGCAGCCAATGTGGATGGCGCCTCCGAGATGAAGATTTTTTTCCAAATCGTTATTCCGTTGTCCAAACCCATTATTTTTGTACTCGCATTGTACGCGTTTGTAGGGCAGTGGAATTCCTATTTTGACGCCATGATCTATCTGGATAATCCCAACCTCCATCCGTTACAGCTCGTACTGCGCTCCATTCTGATTCAGAATCAGGCTGCACCAGGCATGATCAGTGATCAGCTTGCGATGGCGGAACTGAAACGGCTTTCAGAAATGATCAAATATTCAGCCATTGTCATTTCGAGTCTGCCACTCATCATCATGTATCCGTTCTTTCAGAAATATTTCGAAAAAGGTGTCATGGTAGGTTCACTCAAATAGTGAGCAGCCCTGAAATACAGCCAAGTTTCGTCCCAACACAATCCACGGAGGTCATTATCATGAAAAAAGTGAATAAGTCCAGAAAAGCCGCTACAACGGCATCCATCTCCATGCTGTCTGCCATGCTCCTGCTCTCGGCATGTGGTGGGGGTGGAGGTGGTGCAGCTAGTGAAGCCCAGTCCCCTAATGGCAAAGTGACATTGAATTTTATAACACAGAGTTCTCCGCTGGCCCCCGCTGATCCGAACGAGAAGTTGATTAACAAGAGACTTGAAGAGAAGACCAATGTGCATATCAACTGGAAGAACTATACGAGTGATGTGTTTGCGGAAAAAAGAAACCTGGCGGTAGCCAGTGGTGATTTGCCGGATGCCATTTTTGACGCAGGTTATGGAGATTATGATCTTCTGAAACTCGCGAAGGATGGAGCCATCATTCCACTGGAGGACATGATTGAGCAATACATGCCGAACCTGCAAAAGGTGCTGGAGGAAGCTCCTGAATACAAGAGCATGATTACGGCTCCAGACGGACATATTTATTCCTTTCCCTGGATTGAGGAGCTCGGAAGTGGCAAGCAGCGCATACAGGCGGTGGATGACTTGCCTTGGATCAACGTGGAGTGGCTGAACAAGCTTGGACTGAAGATGCCAACGACAACCGAAGAACTGAAACAAGTGCTGATTGCGTTCAAAACCCAGGACCCCAACGGCAATGGCAAGGCCGACGAAATTCCGTTGTCCTTCATTAACAAGCCGGGCGGAGAAGATCTGACCTTTTTATTTGCGGCATTTGGACTCGGGGAGAACTGGGACCACACCGTGGTAACCAACGATGGAAAAGTGGTCTTTACGGCAGCGGATGAAGGCTACAAGGAAGCGGTCAAATACATTCACGAACTGGTTCAGGAAGGTCTTGTGGATGTGGAAGCGTATCAGCAGGATTGGAATACGTATCTGGCCAAGGGTAAAGACAACAAATATGGCATGTACTTCACTTGGGATAAGGCCAACATTACAGGTATGAATGATACCTATGGTATTCTGCCTCCGGTTGCCGGGCCCAATGGAGAGATTAATGTTGCACGTACGAATGGTATAGGTCTCGACCGGGGACGCATGGTTGTTACGAGCAGCAATAAAAATCTGGAATCCACAGCGAAGTGGGTGGACCAATTGTACGATCCGCTCCAATCCGTGCAGAACAACTGGGGAACTTATGGCGATGAGACGCAGCAGAATATTTTTGAATTGGATGAAGCCAAAGGCATGCTGAAGCATCTTCCACTGGAAGGCGCGGCACCTGTTGAGCTCAGACAGAAAACGAGCATTGCAGGACCGCTCGCCATTCTCGACAGTTACTATGACAAATACACAACCAAACCGGAAGATGCTGCATGGCGTATGGAACTGCTCGATAAATATATGGTTCCACACATGAAAGCAGAAAACGTCTATCCAAGCGTATTCTTCTCGATTGATGAACTCGACCGCCTCTCCACCATTGAGACCGATCTGTTCGCCTATGTGCTGCGTATGCGCACGGAATGGTATCAGAATGGAAAGATCGATCAGGAGTGGGATGCTTATCTGAAAGAGCTGGATCGTCTTGGACTGCAAGAATGGCTTCAGATTAAACAAGCGGGATATGACCGCAATACTAAATAAAACAAACTGGATGAGGAGACTATGCATTCTGCCATACATAGCATCAGATTGCGGAATGAAGCAAAGTCTCCTCTTCAACGGTTTGATCCAAAGGAGTAAACCATAATGTCTACAATCTCAACATCCGATTACCGGGGAGTCTATCACTTCTCACCTAAGGAGAAGTGGATGAATGACCCCAATGGCATGGTGTTTTTCAAAGGCGAGTACCACTTGTTCTACCAGCATCATCCGTTTGGCACAACATGGGGACCTATGCATTGGGGACACGCGGTAACCAGGGACTTGGTTACTTGGGAAGAGCTACCTATAGCTTTGGCGCCGGATGAACATGGCATGATATTCTCCGGCAGCGCTGTGGTGGATTGGAACAATACGTCCGGATTCTTTGATGGTGAGCCAGGACTGGTGGCTATTTTCACCCATCATCAGGAGGTAGCAGACCATGATCCGGTTCAGCGACAAAGCCTCGCTTATAGCAAGGACAGCGGCAGAACATGGATTAAGTACGAGGGCAATCCGGTACTGGAGCATGAGTCGTTCGTGGATTTCCGTGATCCCAAAGTTTTCTGGCATGAGCAGACCAAAGAATGGATTATGATTATTGCCTGTGGTCAAACGGTATGTCTGTACCATTCTCCCGATCTGAAGGATTGGACTCTGGGCAGTGAGTTCGGCGCAGGAATCGGTTCGCATGATGGTGTCTGGGAGTGTCCTGATCTGTTCCCGCTGGCTGTGGATGGAGATACGAGTCAGGAGAAATGGGTAATGCTCGTCAGCATTGGTGCAGATCCAGCCTTCAAGGAAGGCTCTAGAACGCAGTACTTCACTGGAGATTTTAATGGCACTACATTTGTTCCTGATGAAGCTTCCCATACCGTTCGTTGGCTTGATTATGGTCGGGATAACTACGCAGGGGTCAGTTGGTCCGACATTCCGGCAGAAGACGGCCGACGCCTGTTTATGGGGTGGATGAGTAACTGGATGTATGCCAACCAGACGCCAACCGAAGACTACCGCGGCGCGATGACTATTGCGAGAGAGCTGACATTGGAGACAAGGGACGGAAAAGTCGTGCTGATTCAGCAACCAGCGCGCGAGTTGGAACAGTTCCGCACGTCAGTGTTATCCCTACAGGATGCTTCCATCAGCCAGGTGAGTGAGCAGTTGGACACCTTGCGCCTTGTAAACTATGAGATTCATGCGGAATGGGCTTCTGATCAATCTGTCCAGTTTGCATTACGAAGTGGCATGGACTACGTAACGCTCGTAGGTGTGGATGCTAACCGGAATGAAGTGTATATCGATCGAAGTCGATCAGGCGTCGGCAGTTTCCATGAACATTTCCTGGGTCGCCATGGAGCTGAATTGAAAGCAGACGACGGCAAACAACATCTGCGTATCTTTGTGGATTACTCATCTGTAGAGGTATTTGCCAATGACGGACAGGGGGTTATTACCGATCTGATCTATCCAGATGCGGGTTCCAAGGGAATCTCTGTGCAGTCCGGAAACAAGGATTTAGTATTTTCTTCGCTTCATATCTACGAACTATCCCCCATCCAAACTGAAGGTCAATCGGAATGAGCACGGGGGGACAGTAAGATGCGTATAGGAGCCATAGAAGCGGGTGGAACGAAGTTTGTATGTGGTGTCGGTAACGAGCACGGGGAAATTGAAGGTCGGTGCAGCTTTCCAACGGAACATCCGGAGATCACACTGGCGAAGGTCATCGACTATTTTAGGGACAAAGGAGTGACGGCGATCGGGATCGGCTCCTTTGGTCCGATTGATCTGCAACCGGATAGCCCTACCTATGGTTATATTACGACAACGCCCAAGCCAGGGTGGGAAAACTGTAATGTTATTGGATCATTGAAGCGCGAATTCCCGGTTCCCTTCGGATGGGATACGGATGTGAATGCAGCGGCCCTTGGAGAAGTCGCTTGGGGAGCAGCACAGGGACTGGACAACTGTGTGTATTATACGATCGGCACAGGTGTTGGAATTGGACTTGTAGCGGGAGGTAAACGTGTGCATGGATTGCTGCACCCAGAGGGTGGACACATCCGGACGAGACGGCACCCAGAGGATCATTTTGCCGGATTATGTCCGTATCATGGCGATTGCCTCGAAGGGATGGCTGCGGGGCCAGCCATTCAAGCCCGCTGGCAGAGCCCTGGTAGCGAGCTGCCTGCAGACCACCCGGCATGGGAGATCGAATCCTTTTACATCGCGGAGTCCATCACGACGGCCATTCTGCTTCATTCTCCACAAAAGGTCATCCTGGGCGGTGGTGTGATGCAGCAAAATCATCTGTTTCCCATGATCCGAGAGCAGGTCGCACGGAACCTGAACGGGTATGTGAATGCAGCCCCAATAACGCAACATATCAATCAATATATTGTCCAGCCGGGGTTGGGCCAGCACGCAGGACTATGCGGTGCTCTCGCATTGGGTTTAGAGGCACTGGAACGTGTCACGTCAGCTTCATAGTGTTTGATCCCCATTGAGATGTCCCAGAAGGGACGGATGCAGGTTCACTTATTTTGCTAAGAGACTGCACCGTCCTTTGTGGGATTTTTTGTCTCATCTAATACTACGAAAAGAGGGAATGCTCATGAAATTTATGTTCCGAACCATCGGTTGTGTTCTATTATCTTGTTTCCTTGGATCTTCTGCTGCTGGGGCCTATTCCACAGCAGCTGTTATGGAGACAAATGCCTCGCAAAGGAGGGAGCAGACCTCCGAGGGCTCAGTGAAACAACACGAGGAGGCGGTTCATATGTTAACCAAAGTGTCCAAGGCAGCAACAAATTTGTCGGATTGGACATTGCAGGGCAAAGGCAGTATGGAAGACACGGATGAGGGACTACGTCTGGCTTCCGATGCCGGGGAGAATGTGATGGCCATATCGGCCACACGAGCCGATAATTTTATCTATGAAGCGGATTTGATGATTCAGGATATGAAAGCGGATACAAGCCTTGTTTTTCGATCCAATGATACAGGCTGGTCTTCATATATGCTGCAAGTGGTCCCCCAGGCTGGTGTAATCCGTCTAAGAGATGCAAGTGGACAGCCGGGAACGTTAAATGTAGAACATAAAGCAAACCTGGAATCTGGAGGCATCTATCATCTGAAGGTCAAAGCGGACGGGGAGCGCCTTCAGGTCTATTGGGATAATCGGTATGACCCGATGATTGATGTGAAAGACAGTGCGTACTCGACAGGAAAATTGGGGCTGCACGTTTGGGATGGGTCTGCTTTGTTCCAGAATGTGCAGGTTAGCATCATGAATGGCAACATGGGCAAACCGATTAGCAGCGTAGGTGAATGGCAGCCGGATTTGAAGGGCTATAGAGGGAAAGGAAACGCTCAGGGAAAAGGAAGAGTTATTTACGAGAAAGCGGCGTCTGATTTTGTATATGAAGGAAATATATCTCTGGCTAATGCAAGTACCTCAGCAGCGCTGTTATTCAGGGCGAGTACAGATGGAGCGAGGGGATATGAAGCAGCCCTGATCAGGGAAGGTGAAGAAGTTCGGGTGCAGCTTCGAAAAACGGACGGAACCGTGCTCGCCAGCTCGAATCGCAAGGTTCCAAGTCAACCGGGTGCGAGGCATCACATTGAAGTTATAGCCTCAGGCAGCTTAATTCAGGTTTATGTGGATGGATACACCCCTGCCGCTGTTGAGGTCACAGATAAAAGCTACGCTAATGGAAATATCGGACTAGTCGTTCAACAAGGCATGGCTTATTTTCAGGATATCTATGTGACGGAGGAGTCGGTGTACTACAAGGAGAACTATCGTCCCCAGTACCATTATTCTCCGATTCGGGGATCGGCAAGTGATCCGAACGGGTTAGTCTATTATGAAGGAGAATATCATCTGTTTCATCAGGATGGAGGCACCTGGGCTCATGCAGTCAGTTCTGATCTCACAAATTGGAAGCGTTTACCTATTGCCTTGCCTTGGAATGATCAGGGACATGTATGGTCGGGATCAGCGATTGCTGATCTGAATAATGCATCGGGTCTGTTCACGGATTCGGGTGGAAAAGGTCTGATTGCGTACTACACATCCTATCATCCGGATAGACCTGGTGGTAATCAACGCATCGGCCTTGCTTACAGCACCGATCAAGGACGGAACTGGCAATACGCTGAAGATCGTCCCATTGTCATTGAGAACCCTGGCAAGAATGGTGATGATCCGGGAAGCTGGGATTTCCGCGATCCGAAGGTCGCCCGGGATGAAGATCATAACCGCTGGATAATGGTCGTGTCTGGCGGGGATCACATTCGGTTCTTTACTTCAACGAATCTGCTCGATTGGACCTTAACCGATAACTTCGGATATGGCGAGTACGTTCGTGGTGGTGTATGGGAGTGTCCCGATCTCATCCAGCTGCCTGTAGATGGAACGGGTCAACGTAAGTGGGTGCTTATGATTAGTACAGGAGCCAATCCGAAGACCCAAGGCTCTGATGCGGAATATTTTGTAGGCGAGCTGACAGCTGAAGGGGAATTCCTGAACGATCATCCGGTTGGGCAGGTGTTGAGAACGGACTTTGGTAAAGAGTTCTACGCATCGATGTCCTTTGCAAATATGCCCGATCAACGGAAAGTGATGCTTGCATGGATGACGAACTGGGATTATCCGTTTGAATTCCCAACCTCCTCTTGGAAAGGGCAACTGACCATACCGAGAGAAGTCTCCCTTCGAACCACGGATGAAGGAGTGCGTTTGGTACAAACACCAATCACTGAGCTCCAAACGCTGCGGCATAACCTGTATAGTGTACAACAAATGATGATTGGACCAAAATCAAAAAATCCGCTGGATGGCCTAACGGCGGGGGCGTATGAAATTGAAGCTGAAGTGGAAATTCCGGCTAATAGCCCTGTAACCGAGTTTGGTTTTCAACTGCGTCAAAGAGAAGGGCAGAAAACCACAGTAGGATACAAGGTGGATCAGCAGAACATGTACGTGGATCGCACCGGCTCTGGTGACGTGAGCTTCTCCGACTTATTCACCAAGGTCCATGAGGCTCCGTTACAACCGGAAAATCAAAAGGTGAAGCTACGTATATTTGTCGATGAATCCTCTGTTGAGGTCTTTGGCGATGATGGCAAGGTTGTCTTCTCGGATGTCATTTTTCCAGATCCGGCGGGAAGAGCAATGGCTTTTTATAGCCTTGGTGGGGAAGTGAAGGTGAGCTCCATGAAGGTGTACGCCTTAGATAACATTTGGAGAAAGAGCACGTCCTCTAAGTCTCAGGTTATTGCAGATTTGCAAAGAAGAACGGCGAATGTTGGGCAGACGCAAACGCTGTACGCCACGGTGGAAAGTAGACCAGGGAAAGGTGCCGCTCAACCGTTAAAATGGAAGGTAAATAATCCTAAAGTGGCGCAAATCGTTCATGCTGATAAAACGAAAGCGACCGTTCGAGCCGTGGGTGCAGGCGAAGCTGTAGTAACGGCATCGACGGCAGATGGCAAAGCTTTTGCCGAAATACCGTTTACAGTATCCAGTGGCACATTCCACACCAACTTGTCTGGTTGGAAGTCGGATAAATCAACTACCGAGTGGCTTGTTGCCAAACAAGGCATACAGGGCAACTATAGTGGAGATACACAGTATATCGCACAGGAAACGGCAGGCGATTTTCAATATGATGCTGATCTGACGCTAGGTACTCAGGGGGGAGCGGGGTCTATTGTATTCCGTGCAAGCGAGGATGGTCGAAGCGGCTACTACTTGAATATTGACCCGAATCTGAAGTCCATCCGATTATTTTATAAAGTTAATGGGAAATTCGAAAATCGGCAGGTGCTTGCTCAAATCCCGAAATTCATCCGTAAGGATCATACGTATCACATCAAAATTCAGGCGGATGGTCCGCAAATTCAGATTGATGTGGACGGAGAACGAATCATAGATCTTCAGGATGGAACGTTTGCCGAAGGACATTTCGGTGTTCATGTATTTGGTGGAAGTGCCTCCTTTCATAATGTGAATGCAATCCATACGAAGACAGCAGATCTGGAGCAGGTGATGATTCGTAACGCAGGACGTCCCGTTGTGATGGACGCCGTTCCATCTGAAGGAGGAGAAGTGATAAAGGTTGCTGACGAGGCAGAGAATGCAAGTAGAAGTTTCAAATGGGTGCTTGTACCGACAGGCGATGATTCCGGCTCATACTCCATTCGAACCTTGAGCGGAATGTCTCTGGATTGGGATGTAGGACAGAATCGCATCCAACTCTACTCGTACCTTGGTTATGCGAATCAACGCTGGAATATTTCAAAAAATGAGGACGGGACAACGCGCATTACAAGTGCACATAACGGGCACGCACTCGGCGTATCTGAGGATGGATCAGAGCTGATAATAGGTGTGCCTCATCAAGAGAGCGAGTATCAAAGATGGGTTTTTAAGCAACAATAATAGGGAAAAGGGATATAGGTATCGTCAAGCATGCTCACTTTGAAAACGTACGAATTGTTTTCACTAGTTTTATACCTATCGTTCGCTTTTATGTGTTATTTTCATGTTAACTATATCTTTTGGGTTGCCTAAAATCGTAGATATATGTATAATCAATCGTGTTAACACGTCGAACGTACGGTAGTAAATGATGTGGGTGAGTTCATGGAACTGCTGGACAGCAATGAGAGCAAGAAGAAGATGTGCCAGTATTATAACGAAATTTCGAAGGAACTGTTCGGCTTTGGGACCACTCTCCTGAGAGTGACCATTGATCAGAACATCGTGACCTTCTACGCGAAGCACCGCCGTTCACCGCGCTCTGACGCCCTGGAAGGGGAGGCCCCCGGCTTGAAGCTGGAAGTGGACTTCCGTATGTCTGTCTTGTATAAGAAGAAATTCAGGGAGAAGTTGGAGCAGCACATGGGTTTGCCAATCGAAGCTGTATTACGGGATTATGATGCGTCCACGCAGTGGGCCATTACGAATGTGATTTTGGAACAAGCATAGGATGGATTGACAGGTTCGATTCATGCGTTGCGCACGGTTCTAGTCCATGATTCGGATTCCGAACAATTTCATATGATGGCGTCTGCCTTCGGATTGATTCTGGAGCAGAAACCGATGATGTACCGGCAGCGGGTGTCGCTTTCCTTTGTTTACGAAGAAAAGTGTTCTTGTTTATACAAGAATGCTTTTCTTTTTGTTTTTTTTAAGTTGAACTATATAAGCCCAACTAACAAAGATTTACACTGGCACTCCGATGACAGAACAACCTTCCGATCGCTGTTATTCCCAGATTTCTTTAATTTCATTTAGATAAGGTGAAATCCGGGAATAGGCGTATGCTTCCGATGTAGCTTTCTTTCAGAAAGCTTTCAGGCGAACGCTTCGCTTCTTCAGGTTTTTTCTGTCCTCTACGTTATTGTGTAAAATTTTAGTTGAGAATATCAAGCTAGTTCAACTTAATGGTTTGGGTTGTTAAAAATCACACATATCAGGGGGAATCAGGATCATGATGAAGAAGTGGATTAGCGGTTTGGCGGCAGTGGCAATGACATCGGTATTACTTGCAGGATGCGGCAGCAGTATAGAGGACGCTACAGGCGGATCAGGAAGCGGAGGCACGGCGTCAACCAAGCTCGTCATCTCCACTTGGGGGTTCTCGGAAGATTTCTTCAATGAAGAAGTATTTGGTCCTTTTGAAAAAGAACATAATGTAGACATCGTACTTGAAGTGGGTAACAACGCTGAGCGTTTGAATAAAATCCGCCAAGGTACATCCAATGTCGATGTAATCTACTTGTCTGATTACTATGCACAGCAAGGCATTGACGAAGGTTTGTTTGAGAAAATTGACCGCTCCAAAATTCCGAATGTGAACGATATTTATGATATTGCCAAAGCACCGCTTGGCGAAGATTACGGCCCGGCCTACACGGTTGGACAGCTCGGAATCGCTTATAACCCGGACCTTGTTTCCAAAGAAGTCACTTCATGGGCGGATCTGTGGGACCCGGCGTTTGCCAATAATCTGACGATTCCAAACATTACGGCAACAGCAGGCCCAATGGTATTGGATGCTGCTTCCCGCGTAGCTGGAAACGATACGTTTAATGAAGATGCAGCATTTGCGGAACTGAAAAAATTAAGCGGCAACGTGGTTAAATTCTACACGCAAACTTCCGAGTTCGTGAACATGTTCTCCCAGGAAGAGATTGCTGGCGGACCGATTATGGAAATGTACTTCAAGGATCTGAAAGCGGCAGTGCCGAATGCGAAGTTTGTTACACCTAGCGAAGGTGCATATGCAGTTATGAATACGATCAACGTCGTGAAAGGCAGCAAGAACAAAGAACTCGCTGAAGAATTCATCAACTGGCAGCTAAGCCAGGATGTACAAGCCAAATCCGCCAAAGCCAAAGTGGATTCCCCGGTAAATACCAAAGTTGAATTGAGTGCCGAAGAAGCTGAAGGCGTAACGTATGGCGCAGACGTGGTTGGCAAGCTGAACAAGCTGGATATGGAATTTGTGAATCAACAGGCCAAAGCATGGACAGATCGTTGGAACCGTGAGATTGCACAATAAGCGTAATCAACGTTTGAACGATAAGGTTGATCCGCAGTAATGATATCGATTGTGCTCGACAAATAACATTTGCAGCAAGCAATCATTTAACGGCAGAGGAGTTGGGAATGCATGAGTGAAACAGGAAATCGCATCATTCTGGATGTGGATACTGGTATTGATGACGCGCTGGCGATCTTGCTGGCCGTCAAGAGTCGGAAGCTGGACATTCTCGGAATTACCACGGTCTGTGGGAACGTATCGCTCCAGCAGGCAACGGATAACACATGCAAAATACTCGAGTTGGTGGGAGCACCCTCCATTCCGGTCATTGCCGGAGCGGCTGGCCCACTCACACGCAAGTCTCATTATGAGCACCGGGTTCACGGACAAGACGGATTGGGTGGTGCGCTGCCTGATCCGGCCGTATCCAAGCAGGCGGATGAAGGCTTTGCCCCGGACTTTATCATTGAACAGGCGAAGTTATACCCAGGCGAATTGACACTGATTATGACCGCGCCGTTGACGAATTTGGCGTTGGCTCTGATGAAGTGTCCTGAACTGCCTACATTATTGAAGGAAGTCATCTTCATGGGTGGCGTCGTTCGTGGACATGGCAATGTTACACCTACTGCGGAGTACAACACGTACGCCGATCCCGAAGCCGCACGCATTGTACTGCATGCAGGTTTCGAGAAGCTCACGCAGGTTGGCTTGGATGTTACCCGTCAAACGCTGCTGAATGAAGAAGCCATCGGACGATTGACTGATCCTGTGCTTCGCGATTATGTGGCACAGAGCACGGAGATTTACATCAATCGTTACGAAGAAATGAACGGCATCCGAGCTTGTGCTCTGCATGATCCACTGGCAGTGGGCGTCGCACTTGCCCCGGAACTGGTTGGACGCAAATCATATTACGTCGATGTCGAGACAGCCAGCCGCCTGTGTGATGGCCAGATGGTGTGTGACTTCCAAAACCGTCTGGGCGAACAGCCCAATACATTGGTATGCGAAACGGTAGACGCCGAAGCTTTCCTTGAACTGTTTATCAACGCGTTAAATGCGTAGCTATGACCGTTAAATTCATTTTTTTACACGAGAACGAAGTGACAGAAGAAAGCTGGAGAAGCGAAGCGCTCGCCTTTATCCCCGGATTTTACCCTTTAATTAAAGGATCGAAAAAATCTGGGGATAACAGCGATCGAAAGATTCTTCTGGCACGGAGTGAGATAGTGTAAAGTTGTGATTTTAACATGTGAATATAAACCATTTTATAAGTCAGGAGTACCGCGATGAAGAAATCAGTATACTGGCTATTGCTGCCAGGATTCATATTTTTGGCGGCATTTATGATCATTCCGATTGTCCTGACGATCGGATCGACATTTTTTCAGGAAAACTCCTTCACGTTTGAAGGATACATGCATTTTTTCAGAGACCCTTACTTTTTGAAAATATTGCTTACGACGCTGCAAGTCAGCGTGGTCACCACCATCGTCTGCGTGGTGCTCGGATTCCCGACAGCTTATTATATTTCACGGAAAGCGCCGCGCCGCAAAGGCATTCTGCTCGCGTTGGCCATCTTCCCGCTGCTAACAAGCCCGGTTGTGCGCTCGTTTAGCTGGATGATTATTCTCGGACGCAAAGGGCTAATCAACAACGCCCTCGTTGGACTGGGGATCGTGGACAAGCCGCTGGATATTCTGTATACGCCGGCTGCCATGATGATCGGTTTGACCCATCTGTTCCTGCCACTCATGATCATTTCCCTGGTCGGTGTGCTTGAGAACATTGATGGTGATCTGCTCAAGGCGGCACAGAGCCTGGGTGCATCACGCTTCACGGCATTCCGCCGAGTGGTGTTCCCGCTGGCTGTGCCAGGGCTTGTGATCGGAGCCGTACTTGTTTTTGTCGGAAGCCTGACGGCTTATACGACGCCTGCACTTTTGGGAGGCAAACAGCGCGTCATTGCGACGTTCCTCTATCAGAACGCTATGACCCTGAACGACTGGTATCTGGCCTCGGTCGTTGCTGCGATTATGATTGTCATTACATTTGTCGTGGTCGGTGTCATGAACAAAATGGCCAAAACTTTAAATCCGAAGGGGTAGACATATGCGGGAGAAACATATCGGGCTGGGCCTGTTCAGTCTGCTGGTCTTTATCTTTCTGCTGGGCCCGCTTCTGATCATCTCGGTGACTTCGTTTGAACCGGGGACGGTACTCAAATTTCCGCCGGAGGGCTTCTCTCTCCGCTGGTACGAAAATATTTTTAACACAGGCGGTTTCCTTCGCACGTTCCAGACGTCCATCATCATTTCCCTGCTGGGAAATTTGCTGGCGCTGTTGCTCGGGGTTCCGGCTGCGTATGCACTTAGTCGTTACGATTTCAAAGGCAAGTCGGTGCTGAATGCATTGTTCCTGTCCCCGGTACTCATTCCGGGAATCGTGCTTGGTTTTACTTTGATGAAATACCTGATCGTGATCTATCACCTGCCGATGTATCTGGGTCTGCTGATTGGTCACACCATTATCATGCTGCCATTTATCATTCGCGTTATCGCATCGAGTCTGTCGAGCTTTGACTTTGCAGTGGAAGAAGCGGCCCTGAGTCTCGGCGCGGGACGGGTTAGAACGTTCTTCCAGATCGTGCTGCCCAACATTCGTTCCGGTATTCTCGCGGCGGTGCTGATTGCGTTTCTGGAATCGTTCAACAACGTGGACATTTCCGTGTTTATGACCGGACCGGGGGTAAGCACATTGCCCATTCAGATGCTGACCTATGTTGAAAATTATTTTGACCCAACCATTGCAGCTATTTCCGTACTGTTGATGGTATTGACTGGACTTTTAATGTTCGTGATCGAACGGATCATGGGCGGATTCTCATACTTTACTAAACGTTAATTGGAGGCGCAGAACGCTATGGCATTGCTGACATTGGATCGCGTATCGGTGGCTTACGATAACCAGACGATCCTGAAGGATTTTCAATTGGAGCTGGAAAAAGGTAAGCTGCTCTCCCTGCTCGGACCGAGCGGTTGCGGCAAAACAACTACGCTGCGCCTCATCGCCGGATTCCTGGAAGCAACACAGGGCAAGTTTATGTTCGGCGGCAAGGATTATACGAAGGTTCCGGCGAACAAACGGAATTTCGGATTTGTATTTCAGAGTTATGCGCTATTCCCGCATCTGTCTGTCTATGACAACGTGGCCTTCGGCCTGCGGATGCGCAAGGTGAAAGACAAGGATATCTCATCACGTGTGATGCGCATCCTTGAGGTGGTTAACCTGAACGGGTTTGAGAAACGTTTTCCAACAGAACTGTCTGGTGGTCAGCGTCAACGTGTGGCAATTGCCCGCGCACTGGTTATTGAACCGGATTTGCTATTGTTCGATGAACCACTCAGTAACCTGGATGCCAACCTGAGACTCAATATGCGGGTGGAGATTCGCCGCATTCAGCAGGAACTGGGCATTACGACGCTTTATGTCTCTCATGATCAGGAGGAGTGCTTCTCCATCTCCGATCAGGTAGCGATTATGAACAAAGGCGTTGTCGAGCAGCTCGACCGCCCGGAGACGATTTTTAAATACCCGGCCACGGAATTTGTAGCCCAATTTATCGGTTTCCACAATTTCATTGAATTCGCAGAGCGCAGTGATGCAGGAGAGGTGATCACGCTGAAAGCGGGTGGTCGTTTGTTCACCGCAACTGCGCATCCCGGAACGGCACGTCCCGGTGCACGCAAAGGTGCGATTCGCCCGGATGATTTGATGGTTAGCGGAGATACCTCTGGAGACATGGCTAATGCTTTGCCAGGGATTATAAAAGTAAGCACATACCTTGGACGCAGCTATCAGTACGTCATCGAGACAGAACTTGGCGACTTCACAGCCAATCAGGAGATGGAGACACCTTATCTCAGCGGACAGCGTGTGAATCTGATTTTCCCGCAGGATAAGCTTGTCCTTGTGGAATAGCAGCAGGAAGCAGAAGCAGTAAAAGAGGCATTTTATCAGTTGAATCCAGAGTAGTATGGCTACTTGTAAACTACCGCTCTGGATCGCTGTAAAATGCTCATGAAGAAGGAGATTATGCCCCATGCGTGCAGATCAACTAATTAAGAATGTACATGTGTATAACAGTTATTATAAACGATTCGAAATGAACAACGTGGCTGTACTGGACGGCAGATTCATGTATGTTGGGTCAGGCGGACCGGAAATGATTGAAGCCGATGAAGTGATTGATGCACGGGGACGTTACATGATTCCGGGCCTTATTGATATTCATCTGCACATCGAGAGTACGATGGTGACACCAGCCACCTTTTCCCATGGCCTGATCCGTTGCGGGGTAACGTCCATTGTGGCGGAACCGCATGAGATGGCGAATGTGTTTGGTTTGGAAGGTGTGCAGGAGATGATGTCGGCCAGTCGCGAGACAACCGTAGACATGTTCTACGCCATCCCAAGCTCCGTTCCGGCGACACCAATGGAGACAACGGGCGGTTCAATCGAAATCGAAGACATGGATGTGCTGCTCGCTACTGGAGAGATCATCTGTCTGGGTGAGATCATGAACTATGTGGACGTCATCCGGGACCCGGAATGCAAGACCAACCAGATCCTCCAGCATATTCGCCAGAACTATCCCGATCTTGTGATCGAAGGTCATACACCGAAACTGCTTGGGCTGGATCTGCACCGACTGATCTATGCGGGCGTGGATTCCGATCATACCCATCAGAGTATTGAAGGCTTGCAGGCGCGAATTGCGGCAGGCATGTTTATAGAAATTCAGGAAAAATCGATGACGCCAGAAGTTATGGAGTACCTGATTCAGCATGATGTTGCACAGCATTTCTGCTTTGTAACGGACGATGTTATGCCTGATTCGCTGGTGGAACGGGGACATTTGGATCATATCGTGCGTAAAGCCATTCGGATGGGTATGCGCCCTGAAGATGCAATTTACGCAGCAACCTCGACCCCTGCATCCCGAATGAAAATGACTGATCGCGGTAGCATTGCCCCAGGCAAAGTGGCGGATTATGTGCTGCTGTCCAACTTAGATACACTTGCAGTAGAGCAAGTATACAAAAATGGCCGTAAAGCTTATGACGACTACGAACCGTACAAGCAAGACCGGATCAGTGGGCAGTTTCCACCTCACTTTTACAAGAGCGTGCAGTTGGATCTGCTGGGAACCGAGGATTTTGCAATTCGTTTGTCTGATCCGAAGGTGAGTGGGAAAAGTGAAGCATCTGACTCAGACGCGCAGTTATCTGAAAATGGTCTAAACAACTGCCGGGTTATGATGGTGAAGGACGGTTCAACCTTTGTGGAAGAGCATATTGCACAGGTTCAGGCTGCGAATGGTGAACTGCTCTGGGAAGAGAGTGAATATGGACAGATTGCGACCTTTGAGCGTTATGGTGTGAACGGTAACCGGGCACATGGTTTGATTGGTGGAGACACGATCAAGCGTGGGGCCATTGCGACAACGTATTCCCATGATAACCACAACCTTTTGGTCGTAGGTCGCAATCGTGAAGATATGATCTTGGCAGCTAACACGGTAATTTCGAGCCAGGGTGGATTCTGTGTGGTGGAAGACGGTAAAGTGTTGTCTCATCTCGAACTCCCTGTGGGTGGTATTTTGACGGAGGAACCGCTGGCGGTAGTGTCCCACCAAGTGAAAAAACTGCGTGCAGCGATGTTGTCTCTTGGTTATGTGCACTATAACCCGATTATGTCGATAAGTACTCATTCCCTTGCGGTAAGTCCAGCTCTGAAAATTACGGATCACGGCCTGATTGATGTGAATGCAGGCAAGGTTGTACCGTTGATCGTGGAGTGATGTAGCATAACAAACGATCCTCTCCTTTTGCCACGATGAGTGGTGTAGTAGGGGATCGTTTCTGTCTGAAAATATGAGAAGTTTTGGATGAATTAAGTTCCCAAGTTCAACTCTTTTTTCTGTATCGGTGCTTCTCTGCATGCCCTAGTAAGTATAGGAATGCGAAGGCAGGTATTCTCATAATTGAGGTATGACCAAACAATCCAAAATCATCACTTTGTTTAGTGATTAATAGTGATGAAGTTGTTTTGTCATTCTTTGACCATTCTACAATTGCTTCAGTTTCCTTAAGACGAGAGTCTTCGCGATATTTTACTTCCATTAAGATTTTAAAGCTAGGCATCATAAGGACAATATCAATTTCCTTCTGCGTGCTAGAATCTCGGTAGTATCCAACTCGAGGATTGAAGTTATAGTAAAAAGTACTAATATGTTTGTATACCGCAGATTCTACAATTTTCCCCATTTGATCAGGATCTTGAAGGACTTCTTCGCCTTTAACAAGGACTGCATTACGGATCGCTGGATCGGCTAAATATACCTTCGGTTTCGAGTTCAAAAGTTTTTTTCCAGTCATTTGTACCGGGTAGCTCAAGTAAATAAGATTTGCTAATTCCAAGAGTGCCATGTACTTTACAACTGTCGGTCGTGTAATACCCATATTACTAGCTATTGTAGTTGCTTCCATTATATCACCAGTAGTCATGCACAAATATAGAAATATTCTCTCTAACTCATCGATATTTCTAACATTGAATAAGGAGACCATATCTCTTTTTAATACTTTATCCACTACATCTTCTCGAATGATTCTTTGTGCATAACTTATGTCGTCAGTCCGAGCAATCTCTGGGAATCCTCCAATCAAAAGATAGCGATGAAAGTGTTTTTCTATTGGCTCCAAATCTTTCATAAGTTGTTCTAGTTCAACTGATGTCAAAGAATTCAAAGATGTCGGACCCAAGGTTTCGTTAATGGATGGAACTGGAATTTCTCTGATTTCAAGATATTCATAAAATGAAAGAGTTGGTATCCTAATCTGAGTCCACCTTCCAACACCACTCTCGGGCATCTTCTCACTTAAAATAGGACTCGCTGATCCTGTAGCCATTACACGGTAAGTAGGGAAAGTGTCGTAAATGGTTTTCAACCATCCATTCCATTCATGTGCATATTGAATTTCATCTAAGAAGAGATATATATTTTCATCGACAGCAACATTATTAATAAAAATTTTTAAAATTTTGTCTATTTCAGACATCTTTAAAATAGGGTGATCAAAAGAAACATATAACAAATTCTTTTTAGGCACACCTGCTTCTAATGCATCATGGATCGTTTGATACATAATAGTTGATTTCCCTACACGGCGTGGACCAGTTAGAATGACATGACGACGAATCTCTGTGTGTTCGAAGCTTTGCTTTGCATCATAATACGCAAAACGTTTAGTTGGTTTAGCAAAATCGTCTTGAACTTTCCCTGACTCCCACCATTTATTAAAACCCCTGAGTACTTGTAATATGCTCTCTTCGGTTATCAGATCTTTCAACTATATTCACCAACCTTCATTTAGTATAATTATATTATACAGTATTTACTGATAAAGTATAATTATACTTTACAAAATTCGAGGAAAAACGATCCTGAAACCAATTTCATGTTTATTAATTCTTTATTCACTAACATTTTGATAAAAAAAGCCTTATTCTAAGAATAGAATAACAAGTTGATAGCACATCGCAGGAGGACAAGCAACGATGATAGAAATAACAAATGCTGCTAAAGCCATCTTTTTCGATGTAGACGATACCTTGTATGACCACTTGCAGCCGCTGAGAGGAGCACTACAGGAGGTTCTTGGTCTGCCAGACGATTTCCCGTATGGCGAGGCATACCATCGTTTCCGTTATTATAGCGACTGGCTGTCTGCCCAAGAAGACTTGTCTGCTGTACCCGAACCGGAAGCGGTGGAACGGATGCGTCATCGCAGATTTGAGCTGACCATGGCGGAATTTGGACTACCCTTGCAATCGGGACAGGCTGAAGAATTGCAAGCACAGTATTTAAATAGACAGTTTCAGATCCAACCCTTTGAGGGGGCATATGAACTTATACGGAGACTTCTTGCAGAAGGGCATACAGTAGGGTTAATTACCAATGGAGAAGGAGCGCATCAGCAGAAGAAGCTCGAAGCGCTTGATGTTTCCAGCCTTATCCCTGAGGAACGGATTTTTATTTCGGGTACACTTGGTTATGCCAAGCCGGATCGCAGATTGTTTGAGCATGTAAGCAGGCAGACGGGATCGGATTCCAGCTCCAGTTATTACATCGGCGATTCTTGGCGCAATGATGTTGTCGGTGCAGTGGATGCCGGATGGAAAGTGATCTGGTTTAACCATCGTAATGCTTTGCCAGAATCAGAGCATCAACCTCATCATGTTGCGCGTAGTTATGAAGAGGTAAGTCGTATCCTTACATCCGAGTTGGTTCAACAATAAAGCGTGCGCTATGTGCATTGATGCAGTCCTGATTACTCATTTGAGGATCAGGGCTTTTTTTGTTGTTGGATACGGAGTGAGGATTGTCATTGTATATCGGCGAAAATCGCGGTATAGATACTGTGTGTAAAGGTGTTGGAAGAGTCTTTCCACATGAGTCAAGATGAAGCACAGCTTCATGGAATCTTCATTTGAAAGAGTAGGCTAAAGCCTTCACAAAGGATAAGTGCAGTGTTATAATTAAAACAAGATTTAGATTAAGTCTAAATTAAATTAAACAAACGAAAGCAAGTTAAACTACGTTATCAAAATCAAAACTATATCGTATTCGAGAGGGGATAAATTCCATGAGTACAATCCAAACTAGAAACAATACTTTTGCAAACCATACCACTGAACTTCAAGAGGTCCTGAACCGCCAGATCGCAGGCTGGTCTGTACTGTACACCAAACTGCACCACTTCCACTGGTATGTCAAAGGTCCTCACTTCTTCACACTGCATGCCAAATTCGAAGAGTTATATAACATGGCTACAGCGAATATGGACGAAGCCGCAGAACGCCTATTGGCCATTGGTGGACGCCCGGTCGCAACGATGGCTGAACAACTGCGGTTGTCACCAGTTGAGGAAGCACAGGGACAGTTCTCGGCTGAAGACATGGTAGAGACAGTAGTTGCCGATCTGAGAGCTATGGTGGGTGTAATTAACCAGGGTATTCAAGCAGCGGGCGAAGCCGAGGATAACGCAACTGAAGATATGCTGATTGGATTCACCGCTGCATTGGATAAAGAAATCTGGATGTTAAACGCATTTTTGGGCAAATAAGCTAAGTTCCCCTGCATCCGCTGACAACGATATGTAGAGTCCGTGAACAAAGTGCCCGTTCGCTTACAAATCCGGTGTTCTTGCCGTATAATGATGGCATTCAAGATGTATAGATTGGTGGAATGAATAATGCGGACAGACCTGGAAGAATTGCGGGATGAAGCTGAACGGTTTATATATAGATGTTATGAGGAGCTGGGCCATTCGCGTGAAGACGCGCAGGCCCGGCTTGTTGCAGTTCTGAATGAGATTGAGCACACAGGCACATATGTGCATACTGCGGATGAACTGGAGCATGGCTGTAAAATGGCATGGCGGAACAGCAACCGCTGCATCGGACGGCTGTTCTGGGATAAACTGCGCATTATCGATGCGCGGCATGCAGATACCGTTGGAACAGCAGCGGATGCTGTGCTGACGCACATCCGAGCGGCCTCCAACGGAGGTAAGGTCATTCCAATGATTACGATCCTTCCACCTGATGGACCGAATGGAGCACCCGTGAGGATCTGGAATCACCAGTTGATTCGTTATGCCGGATATGAAACGACGGAAGGTATTGTAGGCGACCCTGCATCCGTTGAGCTAACGAAGACAGCAATTTCGCTTGGTTGGCAGGGGGAAGGCACACAATATGATGTGTTGCCACTGATTATTCAAGCTCAAGGACAAGCTCCTGAGTGGTATCCTGTGCCTGAGGAAGACATCGTGGAAGTGAGGATTGAACACCCGGAGCGTCCCGAGATTGCTGAATTGGGCATGCGCTGGTACGGTGTGCCGATGATTGCCGATATGCGGCTGGAGATTGGCGGCATATCCTACCCGGCAGCTCCATTCAACGGCTGGTATATGGGTACTGAGATCGGTGCGCGTAATCTGGCGGATACGTTTCGGTATAACAAACTGCCTGCTGTAGCGGCAGCGCTTGGCCTAAATACGTCGAGTGAAACGACATTGTGGAAGGATCGGGCCCTGGTAGAGCTGAATGTAGCTGTGCTGCATTCGTTCAAGAAAGCAGGCGTGAGCATTGTGGATCACCACACGGCGGCAGCGCAATTTGCCTTGTTTGAGCAGCGGGAGGAGAAGGCTGGGCGCGAGCTGACAGGCGATTGGGTTTGGCTGATTCCGCCCGTGTCTCCGGCGACGACGCATATTTTCCACAGCTCCTACCGCAATGAGATTGTGAAGCCAAACTTTTTCTATGGAGATCATTCCTATAAGCTGGATTCAGAAAAGGTAGAAGCTGAACTTCAGAACAGGGAAAGCCAACAACTCGTGGGGGATCACCAGCCTAAGGCGGAGAATCCACCAATGAAATGCCCGTTTGCACACTGATGTGTGCGAGCGGGTTATTTTTTTGAAGTGTTTTCATCAAAGAACAGGCTCCAAAATAGGAAATGAAGCTAAATATTCTTTCTCTATATGGAAATTAATTGCACTTCTATAATAAGGACCATGACTTTATATAGGAGCGGTTATCCATGGGTTACATTGAATCGCTTCGAGAAATGGTTGGCAATGCACCTGTTATTCTGGTGAGACCGAGTATTTTAATATTGAATCAATCAGGTGAAATTTTGTTGGTTCGAAATGCAGATGATACGTGGGGAGTACCAGGTGGAATGATGGAGCTGGGCGAGTCGGTGGAAGAATGTGCGATGAGAGAGGTAAGGGAAGAGATTGGGCTACAGATCAAGAAACTTAAGCTATACGGCGTCTTTTCCGGGAAAGAGTTATACACGAAATTAAGAAATGGACATGAATATTATAATGTGGTCATTGGTTACATTTGTACGGAATTTGAAGGCGAGTTGAAGCCCGATGGGGTGGAAGTCCTTGAAGCGAAGTTCTATAAACCGACGGAATTGCCTGAGAAAACAGACCCTTATTTAAAAAGTAAAATTGAAGAAAATGCACTACATATAGCAACTTTATTAGGAATAAATAAATGATGGAGTCTGCCCACTGGTGTGGGCAGTCTTGTGCGTTTACCCCCGTTTGGATCTGTAGCGGCTGCGCATCACTGCCTGAACGGCAATGGCTGCAGCGATCAGAAGCAGATTGAACACGAACACAGTATACAGCGATCCATACTCCACAAGCAGCGCAGCCACCAGAGGGGAAACGATCGAGCCAATCTCGGCGGCAGAGACAATTTTGCCTATGACGGAGCTCCTGCCCTCGTCCGGGATGTGATCGCCGATGTGCGCAAAGAACGAATCCATGTAACATGCACCTCCAACGCCGCCGATCAGCATGCCCACGTAAACCCAGACATAAGAAGATGTACTCAGAAAAACGACCACTTCGATGCCAATCATCAGCATGCCGAACATGCAGAGCAGCAGGCGATCTCCCATCCGATCAGACAAGTAACCTGCTATAGGGGCAGCCGCAAGTGTAGATATTCCGGCAACGGTAAAGGCAAGGCTGGTCGCAAACGGGTCCCAGTGCATGATATGAGCAGCATATAGTGCAAAATAAGTCAGAAACACGGCATAGGCACTCATCTCCAGAAAATGCACCGTACCGTAGCCAATCAGTTGCTGCCGCCGGGTAAGTCCTGTGGATGGTTCTGGAATGGTTGGGTTAGGTATATCGTTTGCTGGAGAAACAGTGTAATTCGTATCCATAGGCGTATGCGTTTGTTTTACAATAGTTGGAGACTCGCCTGAGGTCAGACCGTTCACCTCACTTTCAGACGAATGCTCTGCTTTTGATGCCGACTTTATCCCCATTGCCGCAACGACAGCCATCAGACAGCACACGGTAACAAGTAAAAAAGGAACGGACAACGGCCAGTGCAACGAGAGCCAGCCGCTGATGACCGGACCCAGCACCATACCCCCGCCTTCACTGCTGCTGATATAACCGTTGAACAGCCCCCGGTTGTCGACATTGCCCTCATCCCCGATGATGGAACGCACGACGACCGTAAGTCCGGTAGAAGCGAGCCCTTGCAGCATCCGCAGCAGGCCGAATAGTAGCGCTGCAGAAGATACAGCGAACCCGCCCATACAGACAGCAAGCAGCAACAGCATGGCAATCAGTGCCCGCTTGCCCCCGATTTTCCGATAGAGTGCCGCAGCGGGCACCCCGCCAATCACTTTGCCAACATAAAAGAGTGCAAAAATAACCCCCATCATCCAGCCGGACAGGCCAAATTCCTCAATAAACAAGGGGAACAGGGGCAGGATCATGAAACCGCCCATCTGACTAAGAAAACAAATGATCATCAGCAAAGGCAGGTTACGGCGAATATCCACCAACAAGACTCCTTTCGCACATAAACTGAACTCTGATCGTTCTTCAATCGCTCTACCTGAATGCGTAGATATCGACATATACCCGTAATGTATGCTGTATTTGTTAGAATAAGAAGAAATAACACATGGCGTTTACATCAAAACCATTGCGGATATAGCTGAATCATATATAATAGATGGGATTTGTAATGAAGCATGCATGAAAAGAAGTGTACAGGCTCAAGGTATACCTCAAGTTTAAAGGGGGCGAAATGAAGCATGTCAGAACAACTACCGATTATCCGGTTCGACCGGGTGACTCAGCAATACGATCAGGATGAAGCCGTATTGAAGGAAGTCAGCTTCGAGATTGAGCGGGGTAAATTTTATACGCTACTCGGCCCGTCAGGCTGCGGGAAAACAACGATATTGCGCTTGATCGCCGGCTTTGCGGAGCCGACACAGGGCAGTATTTATTTTAACGGTGCAGTGATTAACCAAGTGCCGGCCCACCAGCGGCAGGTGAATACCGTATTTCAGGATTACGCGTTATTTCCACATTTGAATGTATTTGAGAACGTAGCTTTTGGTTTGCGGATCAAAAAAATGAAAACCGCTGAAATTCGCGACAAAGTGCTGGAAGCACTCAAGTTCGTCAATCTCTCCGGTTATGAAAACCGTGAAATTGGCGAGATGTCCGGCGGGCAACGGCAGCGTGTCGCGATTGCACGGGCGATTGTCAATGAACCCGAGATTCTGCTGCTGGACGAGCCGCTCTCTGCACTCGATCTGAAGCTGCGGACCGAAATGCAGTATGAACTGCGTGAGCTGCAACAGCGATTGGGTATTACGTTTATTTTTGTCACGCATGATCAGGAGGAAGCTTTGGCGATGTCGGATGAGATCTTTGTCCTGAATGGCGGCGTCATTCAACAGAGTGGCACGCCCAATGATATCTATGATGAGCCGATTAACCGCTTTGTGGCGGACTTTATTGGCGAATCCAATATTGTATCCGGCAAAATGAAGCAGGACTTTGTCGTGGAATTCGCTGGCGCACAGTACGAATGTGTCGATCAGGGGTTGCAGAAGGACGAGCCTGTGGAGATTGTGATTCGTCCAGAGGATATGGAGATTACAACCGAGGAACAGGGCAAAATGCAGGTCAACGTGGACTCCCAGCTGTTCCGTGGGGTGCATTACGAGATATCCACCTACGATGACGCAGGCAATGAGTGGCTGGTTCATTCCACGAAGAAAGCTGTGGTAGGCGATCGTATTGGTCTGTATTTTGACCCGGAAGCGATCCACGTCATGCGCTTTAACGAGACGGAAGAAGAGTTCGACAAACGTCTGGAAGCCTACCAAGAGGCCGTTCATGCAGACTAAGGCGAGTACACGCAATGCGTATCTGATTCCATATGTGTTATGGATGGTGTTGTTTGTAGTTGCTCCGGTTCTGCTGGTGGTGTATTACTCGTTCTTCGATGTGGAGGGCAATTTCACGCTGGGTAACTATGCCCGGTTCTTTACACCTGTGTACATGCAGATGACTCTGAGCTCGTTCTGGTATGCTTTTCTGATCACGGTGTTCTCACTGTTGGTCTCGTATCCGACGGCGTATTTACTAACTCGTACGAAGCACAAGCAGCTGTGGCTGCTGCTTATTATTTTGCCAAGCTGGATCAATCTGTTGTTAAAAGCGTACGCCTTTATCGGCCTGTTCGGCACGTATGGGCTGACCAATTCCCTGCTTGAAGTGGTGGGTATTGGCACGCAACAGATTCTGTTCACCGATTTCAGCTTTATCTTTGTCTCGGTGTACATCTTCATTCCGTTCATGATCCTGCCGATCTTCAACGCGCTGGAAGAGATGAACCCGTCGCTGATCTATGCAGCACGGGATCTTGGGGCGTCGTCATGGCTGACGTTCCGCCGGGTCATCTTCCCGCTAACGCTCAGCGGAGTGAAATCCGGCTGTCAGGCCGTATTTATTCCGGCGCTATCTTTGTTCATGATTACCCGCCTCATTGCGGGGAACCGGGTAATTACGCTGGGAACAGCGATTGAGCAGCATTTTCTCGTCACCCAGGACTGGGGGATGGGTTCGACGATTGCCGTCTTTTTGATTATTGCGATGGCGATCATTATGTTCCTGACCGGGTCAGGCAAGAAGGAGGTGCGTAATGGGAAGAAACGGAAAGCTGTCTAACGTCTATCTGGCCGTTGTATTCGCCATACTGTACGCACCGATCGCGTATCTGATCTTCTATTCCTTCAACAGTGGCGGTCATATGCGCGGCTTTGAAGGGTTTACGTTGGAATGGTACAGGGAAGTATTTGCCGATACCCGGTTACTGATTATTGTACTGAATACGTTTATTATTGCGCTTCTGTCCTCGGCGATCTCGACGATGCTCGGTGTGGCAGGGGCACTGGCGATCTATCATGTACGGCGCAAACGGACCAAGAATACGTTGCTGTCACTCAATAACGTGCTGATCGTCAGTCCGGATGTCATCATTGGTGCATCATTTCTGATTCTGTTCACCATGATTGGCATCAAACTTGGATTCACTTCGGTATTGTTGTCTCATATCGCATTCAGCGTGCCAATTGTCGTCATCATGGTACTGCCGAAGCTTCAGGAGATGAGTCCAACCTTGATGGATGCGGCGCGTGACCTGGGTGCGGGATCATGGCAGATACTGACTCGTGTGGTGCTTCCATACGTCAAACCGGGGATTTTTGCCGGGTTCTTCATGGCCCTGACATACTCACTGGATGACTTTGCGGTAACATTCTTTGTCACAGGTAACGGCTACTCCACACTTTCGGTGGAGATTTATTCAAGAGCAAGGCAAGGTGTGTCATTGTCCATCAATGCGCTATCAACGCTGCTATTCCTGCTGACGGTGCTGCTGGTGGTTGGGTACTACTTCATTAATCGCCGTGCAACACGGATACCACCCGGAGGAAAGGGGCTGCGTCCATGAAGCAATTGGTACGGACATTTGCGATTGTATTCATCGCTGCCTTTGCCCTGATGATTCTGGCCTCGTATCTGAACAAGAGTCAGGGGTATTCGGGCGGCAACACGCTGACCATCTATAACTGGGGCGATTATATCGACCCTGATCTGTTGAAGGAATTTGAGCAAGAGACAGGCATTAAGGTGATATATCAGACGTTTGATTCGAATGAAGCGATGCTGACCAAGATTGAGCAGGGCGGGACCACGTTTGATGTGGCGATTCCTTCTGAATATGCGATTAGCAAAATGAAAGAAGAGAACCTGCTCGTTCCACTGGATCACAGCAAGCTGCTCAATTTGAGCAACATCGACCCACGGTTTATGGACCTGTCCTTCGATGAGGGCAATAAGTACTCCATTCCTTACTTCTGGGGAACAGTGGGGATTGTGTACAATCCTGAACTGGTCGATGGGTTAACGTTTGAGAGCTGGAATGATCTCTGGGACCCGCGTTTGAAAAACCAGATCCTGTTACTCGACGGTGCCCGTGAAGTGATTGGCATGGGGCTGAACAGCCTTGGTTATTCGCTGAACGATACGAACGAAGACCATCTGCAGGAAGCCTTGAAAAAGCTATCCACCCTGACACCTAACGTCAGAGCTATTGTCGGAGACGAGATCAAAATGCTGCTGGCGAACGAAGAAGCGGCGGTTGGACTCGTATGGTCCGGGGATGCGTCGGAGATTATGGATGAGAACGACAAGCTGGATTATGTCGTTCCTGAAGAAGGCTCGAACCTATGGTTCGATAACATGGTCATTCCGAAGACAGCGAGTAATATTGAAGGCGCTCATCAGTTTATCAACTTTATGCTGGACCCGGATCATGCGGCCCGCAATGCTGAATATGTCGGGTACTCTACACCGAACGCCGAGGCATTGAAGCTGCTGCCAGAGGATATTTCGGAGGACGAGCGATTCTATCCGGATGAGACGCTGACAGGCAAGCTGGAAGTGTACAATAATCTGGGCAAAAAAATGCTCTCGCATTATAACGATTTGTTCCTCGAGTTTAAAATGCATAGCAAATAAAAGGCATTTAATTGAGATGTATAGCGTCTCTCTGATTGGTTAAAACTCAAATGGGAGCAAATGACCGCCAATAGCGTGTGTACAGTTCGTTAGAATAAATAGGGGTGCAGCTCGTCATTTCACTTGAATGGCGAGCTGCACCCCTATATTTTTACCCTGCCTCAGAGCAAATAGCTTAGGTGGTTGTCTTAACTTTGTTTACACGTTAACGGAGGCGACAGAACAAACGAAGGAAGCGAAGCGGTCCCTTTATCCCCGGATTTTCCCATTCTAGATGGGATTCAAAAAAATCTGGGGATAACAGCGATCCGAAGTTGTTCTGTCACCGCAGTGGTCTAGTGTAAACGCTATAAGATTTACATGCGCTTTTTGCGTCCCACAATGATCCACGCCCCGCCCATAATCAGCCCAATCGCCACGAACGGCTGGACAAAGGACAGACTGTTCAGCATCGTGCCAATCGACATGACGGAGAAGAATAACAGCGAGATTACCGTCAGAATGTTGATCGGAATCAGCAGCCATTTGTTGCGACCACCGAACCAATACAATTCAAACAGACCTACCGCTACCGCAAGAATGAAGCCAGGCCACATCGTGCTCCAGTTGCCAAAGAGCATGGCGATCTGGCTGACAACACCTGCCGTAAGCAAGATGCCCCCAGGAACCAGCAATCCAATTCCTCGTCCAATCATGGAGAAGTACAGCCAGTGGAAGAACAGCCCCAGCGGAATCACAAACAGGGTGGGCCAGAATGTGGCAAAGATCGTACCCGGTCCGAGTGAACCTCCCTGGTTCAAAATCAGGTACACGCCCAGCAAAATAAGGACGGGCGCAAGGATGGTGCGTTTAGCCATGATATCTCTCCTTTTCAATACAAGATCAATTCCCGAACGGTCATGGAGTATGTTTTCTCGTTATTCACAGCATACCATGAACCGCAAAAGGGTATCCTCGGTCTTTGGAGTTAAACTGGACCTAGACTAAAGTCTAGGTACGAAATATGCAATCGAGATCAGTCCAATCAAAGGCTCCACAGAAACGTTCCGTCTGAAATGGCTGGATAAATTGATGGAGATGGGGGTGGAGCAGGGTGGGCGGAAGTAAACCCCATGACGGCCAGTCAGTGAATTCCAACCAACAAGTTTAGTGCAGCTATTCAGTAGCCATGCAGTTACCTATGTCACGTAGTTAGCTACGTGAAGAAGCCCACTCCGCGAAGAGTGGGCCTTTTTCTTTTATAAAAGAGGGTAATTCCTCACTTCACCACATCCGAATGCTTCTTGCCCCAGCTGTTCACGCCATCATCTTCAATAATGGAGATGGCTGCATCGGCGATGTCGGGATCTGTCATTAACTTCTCCTGAATACGGAACTTGATATCATCTGCATCAGCAAGGCTTAGCCCTTTCGTTAGCTCGATCAGACCCTCGACGTGGTAATAACGACCTTCCTGAATAATGCGCATCATCTGGATATCTGCAACATGAGTGTCGGCCAGAATGGTCTGGGATACTTTGTCCTCAACATCCTGTGGAGCCGCTACACCAATCAGTCCGATCATATTGTCATAGCCGACACGGAAAGCGACAGCGATCATCAGGCATCCAATAATGGTCGTCACGATTCCATCGAGCAATGCAAAATTGGTTAGTGCAATGACAACAACAGAAATCAGGGCGAGTGTCGCACCGATTACTGCTACAACATCTTCGTAAAATACAAGGCGTGTTGGCGGTGCAGCACGTCCTACATTTTTGATTGCAGCAGGGAACAGGGCAAGGCCTGACGCTTTGGGAGCGCGTGCTTCCTTAAGAATTTCTTTCATCGCTTTGATCAGAATGGCTCCATCGATCACAATGTTAAGCACCAGCACGCCGATGTTAATCCAGAGACCGCCCGAATGACCAACAGGGTGCTGTAAGAGGTGAATCCCTTCATGAATCGTCTCATACGCCATAATGGTCACAACGATAACGGCAATCATACAAAAAATGTTGATGACTCGTCCGAATCCGGTTGGAAAGCGGCGTGTAGGTTTTTTCTCGGACAGTACACTTCCGACAAAGACAAACCCTTGGTTGATGGCATCGGCCAAAGAGTGCATCGCCGAGGCGAACATGGCGCCACTGCCACTGAATAGAAAGGCTCCTCCTTTGCACAGTGCAAGTACCGCATTACCTGCCATGGCTACGGCCGAGGAGGTGTTTCCCTTTTTGACGAGAGACATCAAGCTCTCAGACTTTGGTTGTTCAGCCACTTCGAATGTTCCTCCCAGAAAGATGTGATAGGTGTAGAAAGAATAATCCGTCATTACAGCTTGTTCATTTCCACTAAATGTTATTATAGCTTGCTTTAGAGCTCCCAGCATTATGCAAAAAAGGTCATATCACTCCAAACACCCGTGCGGTTTCACACGAGTGTTTGGTTATTTTTATATATGGAGTTATATAAACTAATCAATCGATGTTCAATCAAATTTCCAGCAAGACAGGCTCAGGTTGCCATACTGATAGGCTTTGAACAGGAGTGATGCTTGCTTGTTCTGGTCTCCGGCGCCCATGGCGAGCAGCAGCGGCACAAAATGCTCTGGCGTAGGCACAGCCGCTTGGGCGGATGGTGCGAGCTTGTCATAGGCGAAGAGGGATTCTGTATCCCAGCTCACCAGCTTGTCATGCAGCCAGTTGTCAAATGCCATGGCCCAAGGATCAATATCTGCGCTTTCCCAATTTAACTGACGCAGATTGTGTACCGTTCCACCACTGCCAATGACGAGAACATCCTGCTCACGTAATGTGGCGAGCGCCTGTCCTACCCGATATTGCTGTTCACTGGACAGATAACGGTTTACAGACAACGCAACTACCGGGATACCCGCATCCGGATAGAGCAGACGAAGAACGACCCAAGCGCCGTGATCCAGACCACGAGCGGAGTCGCTCTCTAGCGGAATCCCAGCATCCGCGAACAGACGCTGAATTTCCGCTGTTGTCTCTTCATGTCCTTGTGCCGGGTATTTGATCTGATACAGCTCGGGTTGGAAGCCACCAAAATCATAGATAGTCTCGTAATTCGCTACCGAGGAAACCAATTGGGTTGTAGATTCCCAGTGAGCAGAGAACAATACGATCGCTTTAGGTTTCGGGAGTTCCTGTCCGAGCTTTTGCAGAAATTCAGTGTACGCATTCTCCTCCAGTGCGAGTGATGGTGCACCGTGAGCGACAAACAGGGATGGCATCATTATGAATTCAGTCCTTTCAGGTCTTCGGCAGCCAGCTTGGCATCCGTCCGAAGCCATTGTTGAAATTGTTGATATAGATCGGGGGTGACTTGGTGCCCACCGTGATATGCAACGAACATAACGTTATGAGTATGTTCTTGGAAGAAACTTGCATTATCTTCGCCGAGTTGCAGTGGGAAGAGATGATCCTGATCGCCATGCGATATAAATACGGATAACAACGAGTTGGGGTGAATCTTGTATTCGTCTTTCACAAATTGCGGAATGTAACCACTCATGGCTACAATTCCCTTGATTGCATCTCCCATGATTAGCGAGAGCGTCATTGCCATAATGGCGCCCTGACTGAATCCGGAGATATAACGCCGTGCGGGATCTATGGCATATTTGGCGGACAAGTCACCGATTAGCTGCTGCAATCCCTGAACAGACGCGTCGAACAATTCCCGGACGGGATTGCCAATGCTTTTAATCTGAAAATAGGCGTAGCCGCTACCCTGAACAATGGGCCCCCTTATGGCCACGATAATAAAATCGGACTGAAGAGGCTCCATTAAACGAAGCATATCCTGCTCATCCGAACCCATGCCATGCAGGGCAAAGATCACGGGATAGTGTTGTTCTGTATTGTAATCGGAAGGAAGCCGAACCTCGTAAGTCGATAAATAACTCAATGGAATCACCACCTGATAAGAAATAATAATCTAAATAAAGTTTACTCATATAAAACTAATATTCTTATTAATGAACAAAATTTATCATGATTCCATTGTAGGGTCAATATTTTTTTTGTATTATGAAAATATGTTCCGTATAAGGAATCTATATTGATCTAATAACGTTGTATCAGGCAGATCGGTAAAGTAATGCACATATTACTCCCAAGGACGTGATAATCATGATCAAAGGAATCGTGCCTATTCTGAGGATATTTGATGAAGACAAAGCAAAAGAGTTTTATCTGGATTACTTGGGTTTTCGATTGGATTGGGAACATCGATTTGAGGCAGACTTGCCGTTATATATGCAGATCTCCCTCGATTCCATTCAATTACATCTATCCGAACATCATGGCGATTGCACGCCTGGAGCGGCATTGCGATTGGAGACGGATGCGCTGGATGCATTACGTGAGAAGCTTAATCGGAAAAAATACAAACATTCTAGACCTGGCATTTCCGACACGCCGTGGAATTTAAGGGAAATGACAGTGATTGATCCGTTTGGCAACCGGATTGTTTTTTATGAACCTGACGCAAAATAGATTGAAGAGTTGATATTTCTATAGAAGAGGAGGTTTTGCAACATGGATATTGGCCTAGCCATTCGTACGATCCGCAAACAGAAACAGATCACCATCATGCAAATGTGCGAGGGTACGGGGCTGTCCAAGGGGTTTATCAGCAACGTGGAAAATAACAAAACCTCACCTTCCATTGCCACACTCGAAAGTATCGCGGATTATCTGGAAGTTCCACTGCCGTACTTGCTGCTCTCACCAGAACAACGGATGAACGTGGTGCGCAAGGATGAGCGCAAGGAAACAACTGCCGGGAGCGGGCAGATTAAAGTACAGCATCTAACGGCAAAGGGTGCCATGCGGATGTCCATTGTGGAGCTGCCGGCAGGTGCATCAACGGGGGTAAACAAGCATGCTGGAGAAGAAAGTCACCTGATTCTACAGGGCAAGATTCGCGCAGAGCAGTGTGAGGATGTAGAGATTCTGGAGGCGGGGGATTCATTTAGCTGGAATGCCATCGTTCCCCATGAAGTAACCAATATTGGGGAGGAGCCCGCGGTGGTGCTGATCGCCGTGTCCAAGGAGCTGGATCTGGACCATTTGTGGAACGCATAAGCAGAGGATAATGGAATGGAGAATGAGAGAAGTAACGCTGCATTAATCATAAGGGTAGAGAATCAGCTTTGATGAATTGTATTCGGACACGATGGCGGCTGCTGAATATGTAAAAGGCCGCCCAGAGGTTTCTCGGGCGGCCAGATGGCGACGGAGTGCATCATTAGAAATGGTTGCTTCCGTCATTCATTGTTCTTTATAAATGGTCTGACTACTCCTGCTTACTGCGGATTAGTTGTCCAGATGCCTGCGGCTTTAACAAATACACGGTCCGACAGCTTGAGCGTCGCCAAAGCCAGTTCAGCTACGTCCTCCGCTTGCATCATACGGTCTTCGTCTCCAACTTTCAGTCCGGCATTGGTTGCCAGCTCCGTGTTCACCGTACTTGGCGTTAACGCAGTAACCCGGATATTGGATTTGCGTACTTCCTGCATCAGGGATTCGGTCATGCCGAGCAGGGCGAATTTGGATGCACAGTAGGCTGAACCCGTTGCGAATCCACGCTCACCAGCAGTAGAGGCGATATTAATGATGCTGCCACTGCTTTCCTTGATCATGCTTGGCAGCACAGCACGAGTTACATAGTATGTACCCATGACATTGACATGCAGGATGCGCTCCCACTCTTCCGGGTCCATATCCAGCAAGGTGCCGAAGCTTGCGATACCTGCATTGTTAATAAGGATATCCACCGCACCAAGCTCCATCTCGATAGCAGCTACGGCTGCCTCAGCCTGAGTGCGATCCGAAATATCCGCAATGGCACTGGTTACTTTTACACCATATTCCTCACTCAGCGATTGCTGGAGAGCCTCCAGATCGGAGGCCGTCCGAGCAATAAGTCCGAGATGTACACCTTCCTTGGCAAGTGCCTGAGCAATGGCACGGCCTATCCCTTTACCAGCGCCAGTAATGACAGCCGTTTTATTTTTAAGTTCCATGTGGGTAATTCCTCCTTAGAATTGGACTAGCATTTAATTATACTATATTACCCACAGTTCGAATATTTGCTTCATCATAATTTAACATTATTGCTTGATCTTGATGCTGCCTGAGGTGGTGCGAGCTTTGATGACATCACGGCTTACCATAGGGGAATCAGGGATATTCACATCACCGGAAATAGCCTGTGCGTCAAATATACCTTCAAAATCAGGCGCTGCTTGTATGGAAATATCTCCAGACTGTCCCGATACATCCATTGAACCGGAGGATGCTTGCTCGATCTTCACACTGCCGGAAGTGAATTTAACGTTTGCCGCACCGTTTAATTTCATGATTTTGGTATCCCCCGACTGCACACTGCGGGTTACATCGCCATTCATGCCATCCAGCGTGAAGCTTCCGGAAGTTTGTTTTACTTCCATAGTTCCCTCAATTGCCGTGGCTTTGATGTCCCCTGAAGCTAGATCCAGTTGAATGGTTGGTACATTTATGTCCTGAAGGTGAATGCTCCCAGACGTATTGTTAAGGTCCAAGGTTTTGGCATGCAGACCCTTCAGATCCAGATCACTGGAAGTAGAGACGATGCTGACGTCATCCAGCTGATGTCCTTCAGGCAGTGCAACCGTGATCGTTTGCTGCTGAGTATTCCAATAAAGGGTGAAAAATTGCAAACGCGAGCGCTCTTTCTGGTTTAATGTAAAGGTTCCATCCATGATCGAGGCCTGTTTAAAACCTTCAATTGTGGCCGGGTCCCACTTACCATCCACTTCAATGTAACCATTGGAATCGGGACTTACTACGAATTCAATATCTGCGCTAAAGTTAGCGTTCATTATGATGTTGTGCAGCTCATCGTTTTTGAATTCCCAACGTTTGGAGTAGGCTTCTCTCTGATCTCCGAACTGAACTCCGTATATGGAGGTTCCGAGCAATCCGATGCCGATACATAGTATCGCTAAAGCAATCCACTTTTTGGTGCTCATGGTTAGACATCTCCTTTCATCGTCTTTTGATTCCATCTTATATACTGAAGAGTGATCAGCTTAAAGGCTTTAAAAATCCATTTTGTCAAAAGGGCAAATAGAATGCCTATGCCGAATACTCCAATCGAAACGAACATCTCAGAATACTCGAAATGGTCAAGATATAAGAAATCCACTGCTGCAGCGACCGGTGCCAATACCAGCAGCGACAGACTGGCAATTGTGAGCCATACCGACCACAGCATCAATCCTAGTGGAATTGCCAGCATGATGTTCAGGAAAAAAAGTCCGATTGCCGTGAAGAAGCTGCGTGCAGCGCGATTTCCTCTTTGCTGAGGACGCATTTCTTCGAATGTTGGCGCATAGAACGGATCAGATCCTGGCGTCTGTGCATCATACCGATCACCAAGCGCTTCTTTTGCAATCTCGATCGGATGCCCCAGTTCTCTTGCAATTTCTTCTTCCGGTCTTCCTTCTCTTAATCCCATCTCAAAATGCTGTTCATAATCAGCGAGCAGTTCTGCCCGTTCCAGCGGGTCCATCGGTCTCAGATGAATCTCCATTGCCTGGATGAATTGTTGTCTATTCATTGGGGGTACCTTCCTCTATAAGATTTGCGACATTGCGCACAAAATTATTCCATTCATTCGTGAGAGTCTTCATATAATCACGACCAGTATCAGACAGTTTGTAGTATTTACGCGGTGGTCCTTCACTGGATTCTTGCAAGTAAGTCGTACAATAGCCGTCATTGACCAATCTTCGCAAAAGGGGATACAGTGCACCTTCAGCCACTTCAATATGCTGGGATACCGCTTGAGCCAGTTCGTAGCCGTAACGATCCTGGCGGTTGATCAGCACGAGTACGCATAGTTCCAGCACCCCTTTTTTGAATTGAATATTAACATTCACTTAGGTTCCTCCTTGTTGCTCTATCCAATCACTAGTGTGTATTGTTCAGTAGTCGTAAATTCATCATAGCATCCGGTACTGTTTAATGCAAGGTAGTGGTTTAAAAATAGTTCTGTGTCACGGTTTGCCGCAAATGGGACTAACTTCGTTTCTCGCTAATTCACTTATAAATCAGCATACGCAAAACCCGGATCGGTTACTTCCGTCTGAGGACGGATTCCGATCCGGGTCTACGGGATGAAGATATACAGCGATGGGGGTATCAGCTTAAATTTATTCTTGTGCGTCCAATACCGTAAGGTCTTTAACAGCAGGGCCTTCGATCACTTTACCTGCGTAATTGAAGCGTGAGCCGTGGCATGGGCAATCCCAGGAACGTTCGCCAGCATTCCATTCCACTTCACAACCCAAATGGGTGCAGGTGGTATCCACCAGAAAGAGTTTGCCAGCTGGGTTCTTGTAGGCGCCGGCCCGTTTGCCGTCATGTCGAACGACAGCTCCTTCATCGTTACCGAGTTGTCCCGTGTTCTTGTGAATAATGCCGACTTTGCCAGAGATCAGTTCCGTGGCAACATTGACATTCTCTACGAGGAAGTTTTTCACACCAGGGTCTACCTTGAACCTAGCAGGATCGAATACCGCTGCGTAAGAATTGTCGCGTCCGGTAATCCGGTCCGTAAGGATATGTCCAGCCATCGTTCCTGTGGTCATGCCCCATTTGGCAAAGCCGGTAGCCACATAGACACGTTCATGTCGTCCGGTAATGGGTCCAATATAAGGGACCTTATCGATGGAAATCAGATCCTGAGCTGACCAGCGGAATGGGATGTTGCGAATGCCGAATGTATCGGCTGCATAGCGCTCCAAATTTTCATAATGACCGACGGTACAAATGCCCTGTCCGGTTTTATGATTCTCTCCTCCAAAGAGGATGTGTTCCTTCCCTTTATGAATGACAGTACGCAGTGAACGGTAGGGTCCATCGTCAGAGATATACATGCCACCAGCGAAAGGTTTCTGAGGTTCAACCATAACAGCATAGGATCGTTCAGCGTGCAGCCTTGAAAAATAAAATCCGGGGTCGTAGACCGGGAAATGGGAGGCAACGACGACATGTTCGGCCGTTACGGATGGACCATTCTCATATGTCCGCACATGCAGTGAGGCGTCTTCCTCTACATCGGTAACCGTAGTATGTTCGAAGATGCGGACACCCTGCTTGACCGCGGATTCCAGCAGGTAATGCAAATAACGGAGCGGGTCAAAGCGGGCTTGTCCCGGCATCTTAATACCTGCTCTGGATGGGACAGGGATGGGAAGTGGATCGACCCATTCACCAGAAATATTTAGCTTGCCATAGGCGGTCAGTTCAATCTCCAGCTTTTTGAGGTTTTCCTCGGATTGAATATAGACATAGGCATCTTCCTCAGCCCACTGGCAATCGATTTTTTTCTCTTTCACCAGATCGCGCATCCATTTGGCGGCTGTAGCATTACCTTCATAATACATGCGGGCCTGTTCTTCGCCAAAATGATGCAGCAATTCATCGAATATCACGCCATGCTGTGCGGATACCTTGGCAGTGGTATGGCCGGTTGTGCCATCCAGTACTTTTCCGGCTTCAAGCACAACCACACGCATACCCGTCTGAGCCAGCAAATAGGCTGTCGTAATGCCCGCAATGCCTGCACCAATAATGGCTACATCAGCAGTTGTATTTTCTGTCAGTTTCGGATATTCATTGAATGTGTTTGTGGCTCTCCACAGGGATTCCGGAATGGAGGGCAAACCTGTCGGGGTCTGTTGATGATCATTCACTCGATTTCCTCCTTATATCTTGTTCATTAGGGCTTATGCTCAGCTCATAAATACGTCAAAACTTTACTCTTATCCATGATTACCATACTGTGCCAGAATGAAACGATTGACCCCATACTTTCCTGAGGGAAATTCACATTTTCCTATGCAAGCCCCCTGTTTTTTTTGCTAAACATGCTATATGATAGGTTTACCGAAATCGTTTTAGTAAATGGAGAGAAGAGTTAACATCCGACTAATAAATGCTTGTTTTATAAGGTTAAATCTTCGATTCATGAGGTCGGATATATTAAAATCACATCATAATTATGCCGTGTTAATGTATTCGCTATCATTTTAAATAAACCATTGAAAGCCCAAAGGAGATTCCATATCATGACTAACCAAACGAAATATCCTTTTCAGGATACAACGCTCGAACTCGATACACGTGTAAAGGACCTCGTATCCCGCCTGTCGGAAGATGAGAAAATCGAATCCATGCTGCAATACCAACCAGCAGTAGAGCGCCTGGGTATCGCAGCTTACAAACACGGCACAGAAGCAGCTCACGGTCTGGCTTGGCTGGGCGAAGCCACTTCCTTCCCACAGCCGGTAGGGCTGGCGTGTACGTGGGATGCAGACCTGATGAAAGAGATCGGCTCCGTGATCGGAGACGAGGCACGTGTATTTTACAAACGCAATCCAGCCGTGAACGGTCTGACGCTGTGGGCACCTACAGTTGATATGGAGCGTGATCCGCGTTGGGGTCGGAACGAAGAGGCTTATGGAGAAGACCCGGAACTGACTGCTGAACTGACAACGGCGCTGGTTAAGGGAATTCAGGGCGACCATCCGAAGTATTACAAGGCGGTTGCCACGTTGAAGCATTTCCTGGCAAACAATAATGAAGTGGACCGCGGTAGTGGTTCATCAAGCATTGATCCACGCAACATGCGAGAATATTACCTGAAAGCGTTCGAGAAACCGTTTAAAGAGGGTGGGGCGCAGTCCATGATGACCGCGTACAATTCTATTAACGGTACGCCAGCATTGTTGCATCCGTTCGTAAACGAGATTGTGAAGGGTGAATGGGGCATGGATGGCTTCATCGTGAGTGATGCAGGGGATGTCATGGGCATCAAGAACGATCATAAATACTATGATTCCCACACCCCTGGTACAGTAGAGTCCGTCAAAGCCGGCATTGACAGCATTACCGATGATGCGGATCTGTCGAAGCAGGCGCTGCGTGAAGGACTGGAGCAAGGCACACTTACCATGGAAGACATTGATCTGGCACTGTTTAACACATTCCGTGTACGTTTCCGCTTGGGCGAATTTGATCCGGCTGAAGGCAATCCATATGCTTCGATTGGTGAAGAAGCGATGATGACGGAGAACGCGAAGGCTTTGTCATTGAGAGCGGCGAGAGAACAGGTGGTATTGCTTAAAAATGATCAAGGCACACTGCCGCTGGATAAAACGAAATCCGGCAAAGTGGCTGTGATTGGTCAACTGGGTGGAACAGTCTATCGTGACTGGTATGCAGGTACCATGCCATATAGCGTATCCCCGTTTGAAGCGATCAGTTCCAAAGTAGGCGGCGACAAAGTTACGTTCAAGGATGGTAATGACCGTATTACATTGACTTCCGTGGCAAGCGGCAAGGTTGTTGGACTGGCTGAAGACGAGAAATCATCCATCATTGCTTCAGGAGATGCCGAGACATTTACACTGAGTGACTGGGGATTTGGCAGCTACACGCTGCAGGCGAACAGTAATGGCAAATACCTGACGACGGATGAAGAGACGGTTACGGCAACAGCGGATGAAGTATATGGCTGGTTTGTAAAGGAAGTATTCCATCTGTTGCCACAACAGGACGGAAGTGTGGGACTGACCACGTGGAACGGCAAAACCGTAACGGCACCCAATGGCGGAAACGATGTGTTCGCCGTATCCGAAGAGTTGAAATCATTCGGTGCTACGGAAACATTCAAGAAGGATATTGTGGTGAATGGATTAGAGGAAGCGGTAGCAGCTGCGAAGGAAGCGGAGACAGCGATTGTATTTGTCGGCAACAATCCGCTTGTGAACGGTAAAGAAGAGATCGACCGTCCAAGCCTGGATCTGGCAGAATCCCAGCAGCGTCTGGTTGAAGCTGTTTATGCAGCGAACCCGAATACCGTTGTAGTTATCGTGGGAAGTTACCCGTTCACATCCAACTGGGTACAGGAGAACATCCCGGCTGTATTGTATACCTCCCATGCAGGACAAGAGCTGGGCAACGCTGTAGCTGACGTATTATATGGCGATTATGCGCCAGCAGGCCGCCTGAATATGACGTGGGTGCAGTCCGCAGATCAGCTGACTGATATCAGAGACTACGATATCATTCAATCCGGACGCACGTATCAGTATTTTGAAGGGGATGTACTGTATCCGTTCGGACATGGATTGACGTATGCATTGTTTAAATACAGTAATCTGGAGTTGAATCCGTTCCAAACTGGAGCAGAAGGCACAGTTACGGTAACTGTGGATGTGACGAATACAGGAATGATCGCCAGTGATGAGGTTGTGCAATTGTACGTGCGTGCCGGACAGTCCCGGGTGAAGCGTCCGCTCAAAACGTTAAAAGGTTTCCGTCGTCTTCATATTGAAGCTGGAGCTACAGTGAAAGTCAGCTTCACGTTACCGGTTCAGGAGCTGGCAATCTGGGATGTAACCCGTGATTGTTATGTGGTTGAAAGCGGCACGTACTCCATTATGGTAGGGAAATCGTCTTCGGATATTCAGCTTGTTGCTGACCTGACGGTAGATGGAGAGATCATTCCTTCACGTAACCTTGGTGTGGCTACTCGCGCCGAGAACTACGATGCATACTTTGGTGTGGATCTGGATGAAAGCAAAGAAGGCGGAACTTCTGTCCGTGTGATTGGTGAACAAGGATGGATTGCCTTCAAAGATGCAGATCTGGGCAGTGCAGCAGCGCTTGAAGCTCGTGTATCCGCAGAACAGGCAGATGCGGTATTGGAAGTTCGACTGGGCGCACCTGACGGTGCGTTGGCAGGACGCGTGGAACTGGCACAGGGCGAGGCCCAGCATTGGTCCACGGTTAAGGCAGACCTCCAAGGTGCATCAGGTCAGCAGGATGTTTATCTGGTGTTGTCCGCAGGAGTGCGTATCAGCTATTTCAATATTCGTTAAACCTGCAGCCTATGGAAGTTGCAGCTCTAATAGCAAGTGCTCAGTTCGTTAAATAAAAACGCTAAAAAGGGATGTCCCCTTGTCATCTTCATGACTAGGGGACATCCCTTTTGTTAATAAAACAACTTTTTCCAAAAGCCTAAGTGGCGAAATATCGAATTTAGATTGAGGAGTCAGCCGTCACCCGTTCTCTTGCCGTACGAGCAGCGTCTACCATGATGCTCAATGCATCCACGACTTCGGCCTTACCACGTGTTTTCAATCCGCAGTCAGGATTCACCCAGAACAGATCGGCTGGCAGCACTTGAAGTGCGCGCTCGATCATATTCAACATCTCGTCCTTGCCTGGAACACGCGGACTATGGATATCGTATACACCGAGACCGATGCCTTTATCATACGTATTTTGCTCAAAACTGCCTACCAGTTCCCCATGGCTGCGGGATGTCTCGATCGAGATCACATCCGCATCCAGATCGCTGATGGCTTCAATAATATCATCGAACTCGCAGTAGCACATGTGAGTATGCACCTGCGTTGTTGGTTTCACGGTTGCTGTTGCCAAACGGAAGGATTCCACGGCCCATTGCAGGTACTCATCCCACTTGCTTCGTTTGAGTGGGAGTCCTTCACGCAGAGCGGGCTCATCAACCTGAATCATCTCAATGCCTGCTTGCTCCAGCGCTTCAACCTCGTCCCGAATGGCACGGGCAATCTGGTAGGACACTTCGCTGCGCGGAATATCCGAGCGGACAAAGGACCAGTTCAGAATCGTTACCGGACCTGTGAGCATGCCTTTTACCGGTTTGCTGGTCAGTGTCTGGGCATACGCCGTTTCTTTCACCGTCATCGGTTCATTGAACAGCACATCTCCGTAAATGACAGGTGGTTTCACACAGCGTGAGCCGTAGGACTGTACCCAGCCATTTTTGGTAAAAGCGAATCCAGTCAGCTTCTCACCGAAAAACTCGACCATATCGGTACGTTCGAACTCACCGTGTACCAGCACATCCAGACCAATTTCCTCCTGAATGGTAATCCACTCCTGAATTTGTTCACGCACATAGGCATCGTATTGCTCCGCATTCCATTCGCCTTTGCGGAACAGGGCGCGTGCCTTGCGCACCTCCGCCGTCTGAGGGAAGCTGCCAATCGTTGTCGTTGGCAGCAGCGGGAGCGACCATTTTTGCTGCTGCAATTCGCGCCGCTCCTGGAATGACGCGCTGCGAAGCAGCTGCTCGTCGGCGTGCACCCCTGCGGGAGCGCCACTCAGGCGTGTCCGTGACTCGGACTCGCTCAGCAGGCGCACCGCTTCGGTGCTCGCCTGGGCGTGGCGGGTGGCTTCAGCCACAGCCGCTGCTTGGTCTGCCTGCTTCGCGCCGCCAGACAACAACGTGCCGAGCGTCGCAATTTCCTCCAGCTTCTCGTCGGCAAAGGCCAGGGCATTGCGCAGTACCGGATCAAGCGCGCTCTCCTGAGCGGCAGTAACCGGTACATGCAACAGGCTGCAGGAAGGCTGAATGATCAGCTTGCCTTCGGCAGCGAATTCAGCCACCTGCGCCAGCAGCTTCGCCGTCTCTGCGAGATCGGCGCGCCAGATATTGCGCCCGTCGATGACACCGGCGCCCAACCATTTATCCTGCGGGAAGCCATGCTCCCGCAGGCTGGCCAGATTGCCTTCATAGCCGTGGACCAGGTCCAGGCCGATTCCGGCTACAGGCAGTGCTGTCACGATCGGATATGCTTCCACCGATTCGAAGTACGTCTGAAGCAGCAGCTTCAATTCCGGTGCGGCTTGTGCCAAGGCAGCATACACCTGTTGCAGCAAGGCTTCATCTTCGGAAGAGACAGCCAGCGTCAGAGCAGGCTCGTCGATCTGTACCCACTGTACGCCCTCGGCTTGAAGCTCGGCCAGAAGCTGGGCGTACACCGGAACGAGGCGTGTGACAATCTCCGCGAAGCGTTCCGCGTCATAGCCTTTGGCGAACCGTACATACGAGTACGGACCGACAACGACCGGTTTACCTTCCAGCCCAAGCTCCTGCTTCGCTTCGCGGTAGGCGGCAAGGGGTTTATTTTCAAGCAAAGCAAATGCAGTATCATTATGAATCTCCGGTACGATGTAGTGATAGTTGGTGTTCAGCCACTTGGTCATCTCACAGGCTGTTGCCTGGTCATTACCCCGGGCCATGGCGTAATAGGTAGATACGGACACCGGTCCGCCAGTATGGTTGAAGCGCTCAGGAACGACGCCAAACATTGCGGATACGTCGAGAATATGATCATAGTAGGAGAAGTCGCCCACAGGAATCAGATCGAGCTGCTGTGCCTGCTGTTTCTTCAGATCCTGCAACCGAAGCGTGGTCAGTTCCTGATGAAGCGTGGATTCATCGATTCGGCCAGCCCAGAAGGACTCCAGTGCTTTTTTCCATTCACGTCCCGCACCGATGCGAGGGTAACCGAGGTTGCCTGTCAGAACTTGTGCCTGTTGTTGCTGTGATTGCGACATGTAAAATTCCTCCTCATTTATAATGGTGAACTCATCATTCAGGTTGAAGCTATGTTGTGTATTTCATTTGAAAGCATCAAAAAAAGGCGTTCCTTCCAATGTCATACCCTGAGAAACAGGCATCATGAATGACGTCTGTGAACAAAGATAGAATGGGAAAGAACACCTGCTATAAGTTATTTTAGCGGTTGCTCTAACACCTCCCTATCTTCCGTAGGTCATGCGATGCTGTCGAAACAGGCAGGTCTCCTGGCTTACGGATCATGGTCTTGTACATGTCCTTCCCGGTGGATACACCAGTGGATTGTTTATGTACAGACTCCCCGTTTACAGTGGCGGGACCGCGACGGACTTACACCGTGCTTCCCTTTTAAGCCTGACCACGCCTGTAGCGCGGTCGGCACCTGTTTCCGTGTGCAGAAATGTGCGTGCACATCTCCGGCTATGAAATTGGTGACCAAGCATAGATGATAGATTATATAATGATGCAATCGTCGTATACTTGCTTGTATGCTACCAATCATAGACGATAACCTACTAGCTTGCAACAAATATTACTAATCCGATCGGAAATAAAATTGAACCGTATGAAACCTTGGTTTAGTGACAGATTTGTCTCCTCAAAATGAAGCTTCAAAATGAACTACATATCCAGCACATGTTGTGCTGGATTCAACCCAATAAAAAAATCGTTACCATGCATCCATCTGCATAGTAACGATTGTCTGGCAAGCCATCGTTGCGGCTACATCAATGATGCGCTGATTGCGACTACCGCGATAAGGAAGAGATACATCACGCTCAGCTGCAATATAAGGTCCATCAATAATAACGTCGCATAGGCGGGATAGTTCTGCTCGCACAGGGTCGGCAACAAGCTCCTCATATACAAATCCCGTATAGGCCCATACCGTCAGTTCAGGCCGCACCGCACGAAGCTGTTGAACCCAAGATGCACACTCTGCGGCAGAGAAAAAAGGATCACCTCCGCATAACGTAACCCCTTCCAGCAAGGGATGCGCGGTCACTTCCTGCAAAATCTGCTGCTGCCGTTCCTCCGTGAAGGGTTCACCCGCACGGAAGCTCCAGGAGTCCGGGCTGAAGCAGCCCGGACAGGCATGTCGGCATCCGCTAATGAACAACACGGCCCGCAGGCCCGTTCCCTCATTCACCGATTCGGCGATATAGCCATATAGATTCACTGATGTTTCACCCGATCCCGTACTTCAGCTTGCTTTGCCGTATTGAAGCGTACTTTGTAATCTCCGGTCAGGTATCCCGTCACCCGGCGTAGTCTCTGGAAATGCACCTGATTTTCATGAGCTTCACATCCGGGACATACCTCTCCGATTACGCCTTCATAACCACAGGCCGGACAACGGTCAATCGGGTGATTAATGGAGAAATAACCGATATCCTGGGCCAGCGCGTATTGCACGATTCGTTGGAAAGCCGTGGTGTTGGCCCGTACATTCCCGTCGAGTTCGACATAAGAGATTGCCCCGGCATTACATAGCTTGTGGAAAGGAGCTTCCAATTCAATTTTGCGATAGGCAGGAAGGGTATGATAGACCGGAATGTGAAATGAATTGGTGTAATATTCCCTGTCGTTGACCCCCATGATGCTGCCGTATCGCTCACGATCAAGCTTGGTGAATTTGCCGGATAGGCCCTCGGCGGGTGTAGCGAATAAGGTGATATTCAAGTTATGCAACTCACTCATCCGGTCGCAGAACTCTCTCATCGTACGAATGATATTCAAGGCTTCTCGATGTACATGAAGGTCTTGCCCATGGTGACGACCATATAGGGCGGTCATACATTCAGCAAGCCCGATAAAACCAAGGGATAACGTACCATGCTTCAACAGGTCAGCCACCGGTTCATCCGGAGCCAATTGTTCTCCACCTTCCCACACCCCTTCCCGCATCATAAAGTCCGATGCTTTGGCAGGCTGGTTAGTCTGAATTCGATAACGGTGCAGCAGTCCATTCGTAGCATTGCGCATGACGGATTCCAAAGCCATATAGAAGCCGGCCCGGTCAGCGATGGCTCTTGTTCCCTGGCAGATCCCATATCGTATGCCGAGCTTGACCAGATTGATGGTGTTAAAGGACAAGTTCCCTTTACCGCTCTGACGATTGCGTCCGAAGCGATCAGCCAGTGTGCGTGTACGACATCCCATTGTGGCAATGATCGTGTCGGGATCTTCCGGTCGATAATAGGGAAGGTTGAAGGAAGCATCCACATTGACAAAATTCGGATACATACGCCGGGAGGAACAGGTCACAGCGAGCCGGAACAGATCGTAATTTGGATCTCCCTCAGATTGGTTAATGCCTTGTTTGCACTGGAAAATATGCTGTGGGAACACGGGCGTTTCCCCGTTACCGAGTCCACGAATGGTCGCTTGCAGCAGCGACCGGGAGACAAGCCGACCTTCGGCTGAAGTGCACAGTCCGTAATTCAGCGAAGTAAACGGAATCTGTCCGCCAGCACGACTGCTCATGGTGTTCAGATTATGGATTAGCGATTCCGCAGCCTGTTCGGTCTCCAGTTCCGTTTCTTCACAGGCAAAGGCAAAGGCTCGTGGACATTTCTCCTTCGCTTCATCACTATTCAGATGTAGCTGTTCATCCTCAATCCGGTCATTTTCCCCAAACAGCCGTTGTGCTTTCCGGTAATGCTTGCGGAACGATCGCTTCACATAAGGTGCGAGATCCCAGTCGATTTTATTGGCCGATACGCCGCCATACTGGCTGTTCTGCTGGGATTGAAAAATTATGGCGACCAGCGCCATGGCAGACATGATCGTCTGTGGTGTACGAACCGAACCGTTGCCTGTGTTAAAGCCGGAGGCCAGCAACCGGTCAAACGGGATGAAGATACAGTTGGTCGTTCCAAGGGCATACTGATCCAGATCGTGTACATACAGATCACCATTCTCCACAGCTAGAGCAAGGTCATCTGGCAGCACATGACGCAGAGCATGCCACTTGGCCGTCTCCGAACCGAGCCTGCTCATCTTGCCGCTGAACGAGTCTCCGTTCAGATTGGCATTCTCCCTCAGCGTATCAGCGTCTTCTGCACCGATAATTCGTCTTCCCAGGTCAGATAGCAGATCAGGCGCCGGTGGAGAGGCATACTCAAGCATGTTCATAACAGATTCCTCCTAAAAAATGAGATTGTATAGGGATAATGTAAATTCATTGAACACTATATGTAGAGTTTCTTTATCCATTTATAAACTATATCTTGTTATTTGGGTGTGATGATCGTCACATAAGTGGGGCGCGTTGAACGTGGCGATTTTCTATTCTGGTATGATAAAGGTTTCCAAAGCCGGAGGGTAAGCGTATAATTTCCTATTACCGTGTAAGTATAGTTGACGAAGCTAGAAATAAGGACAGAAAACCTGCCAGGGAAGCGGTTGCTTAACTTTACTGTCATCGAATCATACCGTCCATAGCAGATTCCCGTCCGTGGAATAAATTGGATTCGGGTATGTTTCCCTTTGATTCCTACAGTGTTAATCATATATGAATAGGTTGTGACAGCTGTTTCGGAACATATGAACCCTCGTTAATCGATTGAATCATCATGTGGAATACGGATTTGAAATGCAGCTAAAACAAGAGGGGTGAGTCATGGGAACGGTAAGCATTACAAGAGGCTTCTATGAAAATATCCAGGAAGCCGCGTCCCATATTGTTGACGTGTTAAGCGGCATATTAAAGGTGAACACTATCTTTGTTGCCACGAATGATGGCGTGACCAATGTTATTATGGAGGCTTTTAACCGAGAGGAACAGTTGATTGCCAAAGGCAGTGCACTTCCATTTGAAGCTTCATATTGCAGCCTGGTATTGAGAGATAAGGAAGGCAGTATGGTTATCACGGATACATGCGAACATCCACTTACGGAATCGATGAACGTAACGAGCGAACTGGGCAATCGTTTCTTTGTGGGCATTCCGATTCTGCGGAGGTCAGGCGAAGCGTTCGGCACCATATGTCTGATGGACAATCCCGATTATGTGATTAGTGAAACGGATATGAAGACGCTGAAAGCTATGGCTGTTTTCCTGGGGTATGTCGTGGATCTGGAAGATACACTGCAGGTCCAGGAGCAGAAGCTGAGTGATTCGGAGCAACTACAGGAGCAGCTGCAGGCAGAGAAGGAACGTGCGGAATCCGAGGCAATGACCAAGACACAGATGCTGTCGCTGATGAGCCACGAGATTCGTAATCCGCTGAACGGCATTTTGGGATTGACGGACCTGATGCGTACACCGGATATGTCGGACGAGCAGACAGAGTATGTGAATATGATTGAGACCAGCGGTAACATTCTGCTCTCACTGCTAAATAACATGATGAGTTTTAACGTCAACGATGCAGGCAAAACAGTTGTACACGATGATCCATTTGATCTGGTAACCACGATCGAGAATACCGTTTATCTCTATGCGGGACTTGCGCTGAGCAAGAACATTGAGCTGGGATTGAACCTTAATCTGAATGTATCTCAGGTTTACGTCGGGGATGAAATCAAGATCGGACAACTATTGGCCCATGTCATTCAGTATGCCATAGATTCAACACGGACAGGATCAGTGTTGGTTACAGCAACTGTGGATGGTGGAGATGCAGAGGAAACGGGGACGCTTCGACTTCATGTGAAGTATACCGGTCGCATGCTGTCTTCGGACAAAAAGCTTAGATCATTTAACAATTTGGACGGAAATATAAGTACACAGAAGCTGGTGGGAACCAATCTCGGTTTGGCGGTCAGCCAGAACCTTGCCATCCTTATGAACGGCCGTATTCAGGTGCGCGGCCTGGGAGACAAGGAAACAGAATTCGAGATCTGCCTGCCGCTCCGCAAACATTGGGAACTGCCTCAGCTTGCCAATATTCAGCACCGACTGAGGGGTAAAAAGGTGTTGCTTGCGAAGGATCCTGACATTTTGCAAGGGGCCTCCTCCCTGATGCGAAGATGGAAGATGGATGTGCATATGACCTCGGTTACAACCGAGGCGTACAACTGGATTGAGGAGGGTTTTAAGCCTGATGTAGCCGTTGTGGATATGGGACTGCTGGAGGGCGGCGCTGTGGATTTTGTACACAAGCTAAAGCTCCTGGTTACCGATTCACCGATCATTGTGCTGATTCCGTATGGTATGCATATCGATCCCCATGAAGCGGAAGTCTTCGATGCGGTCCTGACCAAGCCGGTGAAGCAGGCTGAATTGTTGAATGCGTTAAGCATCATTGTGCATTAAGAAAATGAAAAAAGTATATTAAATTAGGCGCACCTGTTAGGGGTGCGCTTTATTTGTTATTCGGAAGGAAGACGATCCTCGAACAAGCAGCTCCGAGTCGACTTTAAATACACGTTTGTCCTGAAATTCATTTGTATTCATCATGTCAATCATCTTCTCCATCAGAATGGCCCCCATCGTATACTTGGGCTGGTTCACCGAACTTAGCGTAGGATGAATGTATTTGCTGATTCGATTGTTGTCCACACCTACGATAGCCAATTGCTCGGGAATACGTATTCCGTATTCTGTGCATGCCTTATATACGCCGAGGGCCATTTCATCATTGGCCGCATATACCGCGGAGAAGGACAGGCCTTTGTTAAACAGTCTTTTGATGGCCTCGTACCCGCCTTCCTCGTTGAAGTTCCCATTCTCGATCAGTTCGGGACGAAATGGAATTTGATGATTGCGCAAGGCTTTCAAATAGCCTTCAAGCCGCTCATAGCTGTCGATTGCTTCGGGGTAACCGTTCAAGAACACGATATTTTGATGTCCGGCCTCAACCAGATGCTGAACAACTTCCTGGGAAAATTTCACGTTGTCAGTATATATACAAGGAATCTGATCATGTTCAATATATTTGCCAACGATGCCAATACGGTACCCCTTGTCCGCGAGATTGAATAATTCCTCATCCGCCAGCATGGGAGTGATAATGATGACACCGTCAATCGTCCGGTCCAGCAGCAAATTAAGATAATCGACTTCTCGCTCTTTCAGGTTATGGGCATCACATATGATGACTTTGTAATGGCGGGCGTAGGCGATGTTCTCAATGCCTTTGATTATTTCCGCATAGTAGGAATTGTTGATATCCGGAACGATGACGCCAATCGTCATGGTTCTCTGTGAACGAAGATTCTTGGCTGCTGCGTTGGGGTGGTATCCCAATTGCTCGATGGCGCGCATCACCTTATCTTTGGTTTTGGTGCTAACCTTGCTGTGCTGATTAATAACTCGTGATACGGTTGCCGGGGATACACCTGCGATGGCAGCGACATCAATGATTTTGACATCCATATGGTTCACAACTCCAAATAAGTGATTGACAATTCATTCAAATTCATTATAATTCCAATTGAAAACGATTACAAGATATAACCGATTGAAGCAATAATTGGGGATAGTGGAGGAATAGAGGGTTTGTATTCAATTTAATGTAATCGATTTCATGAATCTCCTTCGTTGCGATAAATAGCGGTGCATCCAGGAATTTCGCCACTTGTAGACCCGCTGTTTCTATAGCATTATGTTACCCGTCGTGAGTGCTGCATCCTGGTTCAGTCATACTTCAAGCTATGACCATTCAAGGGAGGCGTCAACTATGTTGAAGAAGAGCACCATCATGCTATTGTGCAGCTGTCTGCTGCTCGGACTGCTGGCTTCGGCCGTAGGTTCTTCGAAGGCCGAAGCGGCTTTTGGATCAGGGGATTTCCTGAAAGCTAACGGGACGGTTGTCCGCAAAAATTCGGGTACAGGTAACGTGGTAAACCTGCGTGGAACCAATTTGGGTGGCTGGCTGCTGCAGGAAGAATGGATGACGCCATCCGGGGCGGTAGATGAATACACACTGCGACGTACTTTGACAAATCGTTTTGGAGAATCGGGTGCACAGAGCCTGATCAATGGATATCAGGACAACTGGATTCAGGCTGGCGATCTGGATAACATCAAGAACTGGGGCATGAACGTTGTGCGTGTGCCGATCTATTGGGAGGATTTTATGAACACCAGTGGTGTCATGAAACCTGATTCGGTTACGTTCCGCAAGCTCGATTGGCTTATTGATGAAGCGGGCAAACGGAACCTGTATGTGATTCTCGATCTGCACGGGGCACCAGGAGCAGCCTGTCCGTGGCATTCCTGCGGTCAGGAGAATTCCAACCAACTGTGGACCAATGCTACATACCAGAACTGGACCATTCAGATCTGGGAACGGATGGCAACACGTTACAAAGGCAATCCAACCGTTGCCGCGTATGACCTGCTCAATGAACCTCTCGTAACCATGGGTATAGGTGAAAATGCAGCTCAGATCAAGCAAAAGATGGATTTCTATGACCGGATGTACAAAGCTGTTCGTGCCAAGGATGCGGATCACATGATCATCATCGCGGCATTCTTCGACTGGTGGGCAGCTTCACCGCCAACGACGTATGGCTGGACAAATGTGATGTATCAGACGCATCACTATCAATTCACGGATTATAACAACTGGGATCTGACCAATTCAGAGATGGATCGCTGGTTGAAGGATATGGCGTCCTATCAGAAGAATTGGAATGTTCCGGTGTTAGCTGGCGAATTCTCGTTTGGTCAGGATGATCTGACCGAGAAGTGGCTGTCCGGTCTGAATGCACTGAATGCTTCGTGGACGAACTGGAGTTATAAGGTCAAAGGGGGCGGGACTTGGGGTTATTACAATAATAACAACAACCCGGCACCTAACCTGAATACGGACAGTGCGGCAACGATTGCTTCCAAATGGAGCAAGTTCACCACGGCGAACTTTGCCTCTAATACCACATTTCAGAATGTGGTCAAGAAACATACGGGAACAGCTCCGTTTACAGAGACCTGGTCCAGTCTGAAGGCCAATGCCAACGGTACGTTTGTCAGCGCAGAGAACGGTGGGTCGGATTCGCTGGTTGCAAATCGGGATACTGCCGGACACTGGGAACGGTTCAAAATCATCCAGAACTCGGATGGAACGGTATCCTTCCTGTCGATGAGCAACATTAAATATGTGCAAGCTGATCTGAATAACGGCGGGCGTTTGATCGCCTCGGCCACGTATCCATCTACTTGGGAGAAGTTTACCCGTGAAGATCTGGGCGGGGGGCTGGTTGCTTTCAAATCCGTTGCGAACGGTAAATATGTCAGTGCGGATTTGAATAATGGGGGTGTGCTGTACGCCAATCGTAACGTTGTCGGCGGAGCATGGGAACAATTTATTGTTACAGCTAACTGAGACAGACTAGGATCTCGCATAAACAAAAAAGAAACGTAATGTAGTGACCCGCATGATGGCTCCGCTTTTACAGCAGAGCTTTTTAATATTCATCCATAACCATTTCCCAAATTCTGCTCCAAAGCCCTTTTAATCCGAGCTGAATACGATACAATAGAAAGGGAACTTCATCATTAATCAGTTTAGAGGAGGATGTGCATTCAATGGAATACCGTAGATTGGGTGGAAGCGGACTGAAGGTAAGCGAGATCAGCCTGGGTAGCTGGCTGACATACGGAGGGTATGTGGAACGTGAAAACGCGGTGAAATCAATTGAAGCCGCATTCGATGAAGGCATTAACTTTTTTGACACAGCCAATGTGTACGAGCGGGGTGCAGCAGAAGAGCTGCTGGGGCAGACGTTGAAAGCGTATTCCCGTGATTCGTATGTGCTTGCAACCAAGGTTTTTGGCAAAATGGGTGACGGTCCCAATGATCAAGGGTTGTCCCGTAAACATATTAAGGAACAATGCGAAGCCAGCTTGCAGCGGCTGGGTGTTGATTATGTAGACATATATTATTGCCATCGCTATCATACCGAAACACCGATTGAAGAGACACTGCGAGCACTGGACGATCTGGTGCGTCAAGGCAAAGTGCTCTACGTAGGTGTTAGTCAGTGGACGGCGGCACAGATGGAAGCGGCGCTGGGTACCGCTGATCGCCTGCTGCTGGATCATATTGTGGTGAACCAGCCGGTGTACAACATGTTCGACCGTTATATCGAAAATGAAATCATCCCGCTGGGCGAGCGCAAAGGAATTGGACAGGTGGTCTATTCCCCACTGGCACAAGGGCTTTTAACCGGTAAATACACTTCGGTATCTGATATCCCCGAGAATAGCCGGGCAGCAAAGCTGGGCTGGGATGAAGGGAAAATTAACGGTGACCGGATCGCGAAGGTTCGTCAGTTAATTGAAGTGGCGGACAAGCTGGATCTGAAGGTCGGTCAATTGGCTCTGGCGTGGATTCTGCGCCAAAATAACGTGTCCAGTGCGCTTGTAGGCGCAAGCCGTCCCGAGCAGGTGAAAGAAAACGCAGCCGCTTCCGGGGTGAAGCTGGATGCTGCAATCGTTGAAGAAATCGAACAAATATTAGCTTGAGGCAAGCTAAACTACTCAGGCTGTTCTTGCGCTGATAAAGAAAAAAGGGATGTCCCGGATAGCCTGTATGGCTACTGGGACATCCCTTTTGCGTTTGAAATTAGATTGAATTTGGGCCGGAAAGGGTGATGGAACGCAGTGGAATGGAACAGACTCGATTCCTGCCCGTATTCTTGGCTTCATATAATGCACGATCTGCCTGTTCAAAGAAATCGTTATCATCCCGGTCGTCACAGTGATCCGGAAACACAGCAACACCGATCGAGATGGTTAGCCGGATCGTATTGCCATCCGGCAGAGCGAAGAGGTACTTCTCCACCGCTTGCCTGATCGACTCAGCAATCGCCATAGCCTGGTGATGACCACAATCGAGCAACAGAATAGCAAATTCTTCGCCTCCGTTTCGAGAGACGATATCGGCCGAGCGGGCATGCTTGATGAGCAATTGCCCGAGCTGTTTCAAGACTGCATCGCCTGAAGAATGGCCGAAGGTGTCATTTACTTTTTTGAACCGGTCAATGTCGATGACCAACAGGGATAGTTTTTGCTTGGTCTCACGTGCCCGTTCCAGTTCCAACTCGAGTGATTTCTCAAATTGTCTGCGATTACTTAGGTTGGTTAGATGGTCGGTGGAAGCTTTTCGCTCCAGCAGGAACAACATTTCATTGGATTTATTAATGAATTCTGCGATGAAATAAATAAAGATTCCACCGACAAAGGAAATGGTTATCTGTAATGGATATACTTTCATTAAAGAATTCATGCTGGAAGTATTGAGCATCAGAATGACAAAGATCAGCGTCATACCCAGCAGGTTCATGGTAATAATCTTGGTTAATCTCGACCAAGGAGCATAGGCGAAATATACACCGGACAGTCCGATGATTGTCATGACGAAGGCTGCATCGATAGCAGCGGATGACATTCCAAACATGAGAATACGCAGGATGGAAATGACGAGTCCCGAGATGACTGAAGCGAATCCTCCTAAATATACGGCTGCTGTGACGATAGCCAAATGACGCAAATCTACAATGGTAGTTTCATTCAAAGGAAAGGAATAATTCATCAGTACCGTTCCATAGATCCCGAACAGCAGACCACCGATCATCTGAACACGCATTGAGGGAAAGGGCACACGGATACGATAGAATTTGGCGATGATTCCGGACACATACATGAACGTAATCATGACACAGACATTAACGAAAAATGTGCTTAGCAACCAGCATCCCCCCTTTAGCGCACATTACTATATTTTAGCTGAAAAGCAGTGTGGTAGCGAACCATAATATCCCAAATAGGAGAGGGGGAGCTGTGAAGAGGCTTGGCTATGGCAATTCATGAATAAATTAGTCGGATATTGACTTCATTATACAATGAGATTTATACTTAATCTAAATCAAAATTGATTTTGATGTTTCTGGGAATCATAGCAGTCTGTAGATTGCTGTGTCATCTTATATACTATTGAATGAGTAAATAAAGGAGAATTGCTGGTGAGAACTCTAAATCTGACGATACAGCGTCAAGCCGTTTATGATGTCGTCCGTCATTCCGAAGACCATCCAACCGCAGCAGACGTGATGAATCGTCTGGTGGAGCAAGGTTATAATTTGGCTTATGGTACAGTATATAATTCGCTCCGATATTTGACGGATAAAGAATTGATTCGAGAGCTCAAGTTGGGCGAGACGGCGAGTCGTTATGATGCCCGCATGGACGATCATCAACATATTATGTGTGAAGTATGCGGCAAGGTGGATGAAGTTATGACGGAAGTTCCTCCGCAATGGATGAAGCAAGTTGCGGAGGAAACCGGGTATGCGATTGATCACGCTCATGTGGTCTTTGGAGGTGTCTGCGCAGAATGCAGAAACAAACGGGTCAAGTAAAAATCAACCTGTCCGGTCGTCGTTTGCCGATCCGGGTCAAGCCTGCCCTTGCCGATCCAGCTCCCCTCGTAGATAATTGTCCGATCACGAGACGGGTCATTCTGATCAGTCCGATGCCGGGTCAGGTACATGAACTGGTCAAGGCACTAACGGATAGCTGCTTCGATGTGCTGGTATTCCATCGCTGGGAGCCTGATTTGCATGAACGGCTTGTATTCGATCTGTTAATCTATGACCTGTCTGTTGCTGGAACCATCGATGCATTTGCCGGCATCAGCAGCCGACTGAACCGTGAAGCTGAATATGCAACACCCTGTCTGTATTTGGTGGGGGAGAAGATGATTGGCAGTGCCAGTGGCCCGATGCTTCAGGAGGAATTACTGGTTTGGCCGGCACGTCCGCAGGAGGCGTTATATCGTGTGCAGCGCATGATCGGCAATAGTCCTGCAGCACCGAAACGCGGATTTCTGCCTCAGGAGGGACAGCGTATCGGTTTCAAGGATTTATGGCTGGATCGTGAGCGGATGAGCGTGCACCGGAATAATGACCGTATTCATTTGACCAAGACAGAGTATGATCTGCTGCTGAAGCTGATTGACGCCAAAGGTGCAGTCATTTCTCGTGAGGAGATGCTCAGCGATATTTGGGAGACGGATTTTACGGGTGGAAGCAATGTAGTGGATGTTCATATCAAAAGCTTGCGCAAAAAACTTGGCGATAACGCGGCTTCGCCTCAATATATAGTAACGGTAAGAGGAGTGGGCTACCGCCTGGCGGATTAGTCCGCTTTTTTTTGTGGGCAGATTATACTGTTCATGTCACACGTATGCGGGTATCCACTAGATAGCGTAAATGAGACCCATCGAATCGAAATGAAATAATGCTCATCGTTCTCAAAGTTGATGTTCATATTTCATTCATGAAACGAACAAGAAACTCATCTGAATCTCATGTGAACCTCATGCAAGAGGCGAGTGGGACATGTTAGAATCATTTTAACAGTTAGATCAAGTCTAAATGTATATTTAAAGCGATGTCGAATATGATTTTAATAGAGTATATACAGCAGGCATGAGACCAACATGAGGAGGATAACGATATGACAGAACGCATGACAACCAATCAGGGCGCACCCGTAGGTGACAACCAAAACTCCCGTACCGCAGGAAGAAGAGGCCCGACATTACTTGAGGATTATCATCTGCTTGAAAAGATCGCCCACTTTGATCGTGAGCGTATACCGGAACGGGTCGTTCATGCGAGAGGTGCCGGTGCACATGGCGTATTTACACTGGAGCAGAGCATGAAGGCTTACACAACTGCAGACTTCCTGCAAGACCCTGGCACAGAGACGGACGTATTGGTGCGATTCTCCACGGTAATTCACGGTACAGGTTCCCCGGAGACAGCGCGTGACCCACGTGGTTTTGCCGTGAAGTTCTATACCCGTGAAGGAAACTATGATATCGTGGGGAACCATTTACCTGTCTTCTTCATCCGTGATGCCATGAAGTTCCCAGATATGGTCCATTCCCTGAAGCCTGCGCCGGATACGAATATCCAGGATCCTGCACGCTACTGGGATTTCATGACACTATCACCGGAGTCGACGCATATGATGACCTGGTTGTTCTCCGATCTGGGTACGCCAGCAAGCTACCGTGAAATGGATGGATTCGGCGTACACGCCTTCAAATGGATCAATGCGCAAGGGCAAGTTCATTATGTGAAATACAAGTGGGAGTCAGCTCAGGGCGTACGAGGTTTCTCTCGTCAAGAGGCGGCTGAAGTACAAGGGCAGGATTTCAACCATGCCACCCGGGATTTGCACGATCATATCAAAAATGGTCAATACCCGCAGTGGAAGCTGCAGGTTCAATTGCTGAAGCCGGAGCAGATGGATGATTTCGCTTTTGATCCACTCGACCCAACGAAGACTTGGCCCGAGGATGTGTTACCGTTCCAGACCATCGGAACGATGACGTTGAACCGTAATCCACAGAATTTCTTCGCAGAAGTGGAGCAAGCAGCCTTCTCTCCAAGCGCTTTAGTACCTGGAATCGAGCCTTCCGAAGATAAATTACTGCAGGGTCGCCTGTTCTCCTATCCGGATACACAGCGCCACCGGCTCGGACCGAACTATTTGCAGATTCCGGTGAACTGCCCTTATGCTCCGGTTCGCAATCATCAGCGTGATGGACTCATGAATGTGAGTCAGGACCCATCTCCGGTAAACTATGAACCGAACAGCTCGGGCAACAGCCCGGTGGAAGCACCGGAATACCGTGACAGTCAGGCTCCGCTGCAGGGTCATGTTACGCGCGAGAAAATTGAGAAGACCGATAACTATACACAGTCAGGGGAATTGTTCCGTTCCTTCACGGCGGTAGAGCAGCAACACTTGCTCGATAATCTGATCAACGACCTGAAGGCAGTTCCGGAACAGACTCAGTTGCGTGCCTTGTGTCACTTCTTCCAGGCAGATGGACAGCTCGGTGGTCGTCTGGCTCATGGACTTGGTGTAGATATCTCCGCATTTATGCCATCACAGGATCGTAAATAAAGCACTTAAATTCATCTTTTTCAGAAATGAATAATTGATTTTATAATAGACCGGGTAGGACTGCAGAATAGCAGGCTTGCCCGGTCTTTAGACTTTTTTCACCTATAAACCGACCTTGTGCAATGAAATGATATTCTGAAATGGAAAACATATTTACAAATTATTTACAATAAATAGCTGACATAGAGGTTGACTTCTCGTTTGTTGGCACTACAATGGGTAGTGTGAGGGGTGTCTGAACATATGAGAATACACAATTTTAAAGTGGGTGAGCGTGGGCTGAATCGATTTTTCGGTCCGCTGGAGGCGAAGATCATGGACATTTTATGGACGCGTCCAGGCAGCAGCATTCGCGAAGTGCAAACCGCACTTGAACAAGATAAAGACGTTAATTTCAATACAGTCATGACGGTGATGAATCGCCTCGTGGACAAGGAGCTGCTCCGCAAATCGCAGAAGGGCCGAACGTCACTGTACCATCCGGTGCAGAGCAGGGAGGAGTTTATGAACGACCAATCCAAGGAATTATCACATGAATTGGTGGATGAATTCGGGGCACTTGCTCTGAATCATATGCTGGATGCGCTGGATGAAGCAGACGCAGGGTTGATAGAGCGTCTGGAGCAGAAGATTAAGCAATGGAAAAAGGATAGCGATTGACATGTGGAAGGCCCGCTCGAAGCTCTTGTTTACCGTCGGGTTTGGCATTCCGTTACTCGTGTTCATGCAGATGTTCATGTACGCGATGTACAAAATATTCGGTTGGGATATTCCGTTTAACCTGCTCTGGCTGTGCAATCACTGGATGAGCAGACTGGGCTGGTTATCCGTAGGCCATGTTCTTATGGCGCTGGTGATTCTGACGTTTGCCGGTACAGGCTGGTTGCTGCTGGATCGGATGATTAAGACATGTGCAGCGGTACGAAAGCTTCGGTCGATGGAGGATGGGGCCCTATCTTGGAAACTGGAAGCGCGATACCGTCATCTGAAACAAGCCCGATTCATTGTGGTGGACAAGCCGTCACCGGTTGCATTTACGATAGGTCTCTGGAAACCCGTTATTGTACTTTCCACAGGGCTGCTCACTATGCTGGATGCTGAAGAAGAAAGAGCGGTTGTGTATCATGAGGTCCATCATCTGTGGCATCGTGATCCACTCAAGACGACATTGCTGTCGGTATTTGCCTTCATGATGCCGTATATTCCGGTGTTGAAGCATACGTCAAAACATTACAATATCATTAGAGAAATTCTGGCTGACAATGAAGCGATTGAACGGACAGGGAACGCCGCGGGCATTGGTAGTGCACTGCTTAAACTGATCCGGGCTTGCCCTGAACATTGGAGAATTAGCGAGACAGCTATTCAATCGTCTTTTGCCGACACTTCGGTGAATGTTCGTATATCCCGTCTATTAGACCCGGAACAGGATGTTGCGCTGACGCTTCCCCGTTATGCGGTATTCATATCGGCCACAGTAATCCTGCTGCTGTCTGTCTTGTTTGTATGGTCCATTGGTTGAATTTCACGTTGAACTTAAACGCCAGGGAGGAAGATGAATATGAATCGAAGTGTGGAAATTGGACTGTTTTTCTCAAGGATCATGATTGGTCTCATCTTTGTATTGCATGGCTGGAGTAAATTCGAAGGCGGAATTAGCGGTACCGTCGGGTTCTTTGAAAGTATCGGCATTCCCGGTTTTCTGGCATCTGTTGTAGCGATCATTGAGCTGGCAGGTGGTGCAGGCATGATTCTGGGATTGGGAACCCGTGTATTTGCTGCATTGTTCATCGTCGTTATGGGAGGCGTTCTGCTTACTGCCAAAGTGGGACAGCCGTTCATAAGTGGTACCGAGCTTGATTACCTGCTGTTGGCAGGTTCATTGACAATGCTTTTCACAGGCAGCCGTTTTCTGGCGGTGGATCATTTCTTCTCTAGACAAGGCAACACTCGCCAGAATGTGAGTGCATAACGGGTCTAACATCCAATAGGGATGGAACAAGTTCATTTTATAAGCAGGTATATCTCATATCTCCTGTATAAAGCCTTTTCTCGCTAAACCGGATTACGTGTAATTGTATGCGTGAACCGTTCTAGCCGCGAAAAGGCTTTTTGTTTTGGACGACAAGCCCAACTATTTGGTACAATGAGAATAAGTATGCTACTAAGAAAAAATAAGAGAACTTGTAGGAGGGTGCGCTTTATGATAAACGTCATTCCATCCGATTCCCGCTCCAGCTTCGACCGGGGTTGGCTGCGCGGCAATCACAGCTTTTCCTTTGGTGAATACCAGGACCCGGAGAATACCGCGTTTGGACCCATGCGGGTAGCCAATGACGATGTAATTGCTCCTGGCCGTGGTTTTGGGGCACATCCGCATAGTGATATGGAGATTGTATCCATCGTACTGAACGGGAAGCTGCGTCATGAAGATAACCTGGGCAATGTGGCAGTTACATCATTTGGTGGAATTCAGCGCATGTCAGCAGGTACTGGCATGATTCATACCGAGCACAATGCTTCGGATACCGAAGAAGTACGTATATTACAACTCTGGTTCATGCCATATACAAGAGGGCTGGAGCCGTCTTACGAGACGACCTCGTTTGATCCAGACGCACTTTCGGGAGCACTTGTACCCGTGGTATCGCCTGAAGGTGGGGCGCGTATCGCATCCATTCAACAGGATATGACCATCTATCTTGGCCGATTGGCTAAAGGCCAGACGTTAACCTATGATCAGGCAGAAGATCGCCGTATGTACATTTTTGCCATTGAAGGAAAGCTTGGCTTGAACGGAGAGCATCAGTTAACTGAAGGGGACACGGCTCGTGTGGAGCAGACGACATCCATGAACCTGGATGCAAGCGAGGACGCCTTCTATATGTTAATCGATTTGCCCTAATTTACCGAAATGGAATGGAACTCCAAGATCCAAAGGAGGATGTACTTTATGACGCAGCAGGAATGGTTTATGGTTAAGCATGCAGTGACTGGGCGAGGGCTGGTGAACAGCAAAACCGATTCGTTGTCCTATCGCTATCAAAGAGAGGGCACGGGATTTGTTTTTACCGTTACGGGTTTAGAACAACAGGTGGTGGACAGCATTATGGAGCTCAGACAGGAGCTCAACGTGTTTCGCTTTGTACAGCGCAAGGATCAGCCCCTGGTGAAGCACTGGTATTACGTTCAGGGAGACCGGGTGCATTATGATGGAGAACGCCATACATTGACCATATATGCGGAATCTGAGATCCGCTATGTTCCTGAAGATTATTTTGCCGACTAAATGAATCATTAATGGGACCTTCCAATTGGAAGGTCTTTTTCCTTATATACAATTAATTATGGATTATATGTGTTTCAGGTTGTTTTATGAAATTAAGGAAAAGAGAAGCAGAGAATGGTTGACATGACGAAATGAATATCGATATAATTATTTTAATTGATAATGAGTATCAATATCAAATTATGAAGTAGAACAGCTACATTTGTTTACGGCTAATGGTGAGGGGATTAGTAGAGAGATGAAGTTAGGCTATATGTTGATCGGACTGGCTTTTTTGTCTATCGTATACCTGTTTATTGGCAATTCAGACATTTCGCCTATGGATATTTTTCATTTGACCCCAGTCCAGCTTCAGGTGTTACAAGTCAGTCGTTTTCCTCGCTTAATCAGCATCCTTGTGGCGGGTATCAGTATGAGTGTCATTGGACTGATCATGCAGCAGCTGACACGCAACCGATTTGTTTCTCCAACAACGGCCGGAACAATGGACTCCGCCAGGTTGGGTATCCTTGTTACTTTGATGTGGTTTCCTAGTGCTTCTCCACTGCAAAAAATGCTGGTCGCTTTTGCCTTTGCACTGGCTGGAACGCTAATCTTTATGCGGATACTGGAGAAGGTTAAATTCAAGGATACGATATACATCGCTCTCCTTGGTTTGATGTTTGGCAATATTGTAAGCTCGGTCACGACTTTTTTTGCCTACAAAAACGATTTGATCCAGAACATGTCGTCATGGTTACAGGGGGATTTCTCCACGATTATGAAGGGACGTTATGAACTGATCTATATCAGTATTCCGCTGCTCATTATCGTTTATCTGTTTGCTAATCGTTTTACACTTGCGGGTATGGGCGAAGATTTCTCAACCAATCTTGGACTGGCTTATCGAAAAGTGGTTAATCTCGGGCTGATTCTGGTTGCCATGGTTTCAGCTGTCGTCATTATCACCGTAGGTACAATTCCGTTTCTCGGTCTTGTAGTACCGAATATTGTAACGCTGTATAAGGGCGATAACTTAAGGGATACATTGCCTCATACGGCAGTGCTCGGTGCGATTTTTGTCCTGGTCTGCGATATTCTGGGTCAATTGATTATTTATCCTTATCAACTGTCCATCAGTTTGACTGTGGGCGTTGTGGGCAGCGTGTTGTTCCTGTATTTACTGCTTCGAAGAAAGGCTTATGGATCATGAGAATGAAGTATACGGCAAATACCTGGAAGTTTGGCATTTTGATTGCAGCGGCAGTGCTGTTGATTGGTGTATTTCTGGTCATTCAATCCGGGGGCAACTGGGATTATATTCTGCCTCGCAGAGGAAAAAAGATTCTTGCCATTGTGCTCACGGGTGCCTGCATCGCGTACTCCACTGCCATTTTTCAAACGATAACCAACAACCGAATTCTTACGCCTGGCATTATGGGGCTTGACTCCCTGTATATGTTGTTTCAGACCTTTGCCGTGTTTGTATTTGGAAGCACGCATATCAGCTTTGTGAACAAAAATCTTAACTTTGCGGTATCTGTGCTGTTAATGACCCTGTTTGCTCTACTTCTGCATCAGTTTATGTTCCGTAGAGAAGGGGGGCGCAATATTTATTTGCTGCTGCTCGTTGGCCTTATTCTGGGTACGCTGTTTCAGAGCATGTCCTCCTTCATGGAGGTACTGATCGACCCCAATGAGTTCCTTGTGCTGCAAGGCAAGATGTTTGCGAGTTTTAACAATGTGAATACGGATCTGCTGATCATCTCCATGGTGGCCATTATTTTGATCTTGCTGTATGCACAGAAGTTTACCAAATATCTCGACGTACTGTCCCTCGGCAAAGATCACGCGGTTAATCTTGGGGTGGATTACCAGTACATAGTGAAAAGGTTATTGCTGGTTGTGATGGTTCTGGTGTCAATTTCCACAGCACTGGTCGGCCCAATCATGTTCCTGGGGCTGCTGGTCGTGAATCTGGCGCATCAGTTATTCCGGACACATCGTCATAAAGTACTGATCTGGGGTTCGGTCATTATCGCAGTAGTTTCATTAGTCGGTGGACAGCTCATTGTGGAGCGGGTATTTACCTTTGCTACGACAGTAAGTGTCATTATCAATTTTGTAGGCGGTGTGTACTTCATCTATTTACTGCTAAAGGAGAATAAGTCGTGGTAGAAGTCAGAAATGTAACCAAACAATACGGCGGCGTCCGGGTAGTGGATGACGTATCACTGAATATTACCAAAGGGAAAATCACTTCATTTATCGGTCCCAATGGTGCAGGCAAAAGTACATTGTTGTCTATGATCACCAGACTAATCAGCAAGGATACAGGACAAGTCCTGATCGAAGGAAAAGAGATCGAAGGTTGGAAGAACAAGGATTTGTCCAAAAAAATATCAGTACTCAAACAATCCAATCACATAAATATCAGGTTGACTGTGGAGGACCTGGTTGCTTTTGGCCGTTTTCCTTATTCACAAGGAAGACTCACGGCAGAAGATCGGCAGTGGATTCAGGAAGCCATCGATTATATGGAGCTTGCTCCTTTCCGTAAAAAATATTTGGATGAACTAAGCGGTGGGCAACGACAACGGGCATATATCGCCATGGTTATTGCGCAGAACACCGAGTATATTCTGCTCGATGAACCATTGAACAATTTGGACATGAAACATTCCGTACAGATTATGAAGGTGCTTCGAAAAATGGTGGATGAATTGGGGAAGACAATTGTTATTGTCATTCATGACATCAATTTTGCCTCCTGTTACTCAGACTATATCGTTGCACTCAAAGATGGGCGTGTCGTGCAGGAAGGTAAAACGGAGGACATCATTGATACGGATGTATTGCAGAAAGTATATGACATGCACATCCCTGTGCAATGGATTGATGGGCGTAAAATTTGTGTGTATTTTGCTTAAAAAGGTAAACCAATATAGAGAGCGAGAGGTGTCTATTTATGAAAAAGGGTTGGTTGTTTACGTTGCTTGTGGTGTTGTCGGTTGTTCTGGCAGCTTGCGGTGGAAGTAAAACAGCAGAAAATACAGGTGCCAGCAGTGGCACAGGATCAGAAGCGAATGCAGCAGCAGAACAGTCCAATGATGAAATCGTCATTAAACATAAACTTGGCGAAACAACTGTGAAGAAGAATCCGGAGAAAGTGGTTGTGTTCGACTATGGTGTGCTGGATACATTGGATCAGCTTGGGGTAGAGGTTGCCGGTGTACCTCAGGAGGGAGTTCCCTCTTATCTGGCAAAGTATAACGATGCAAAGTACACCAATGTTGGCGGTTTGAAAGAGGCTGATTTTGAGAAAGTAAATGCCATGAAGCCTGACCTGATTATTATCTCAGGACGACTGCAAGACTCCTATGAAGAGCTGAGCGAGATCGCACCGACCATTTATATGGCGGTAGATACAGAAGATTATATGAACTCCCTGACTTCGAATGTGAAGACGCTTGGAGAGATCTTTGGTAAAGAAAAAGAAGCAGAAGAGGCACTAGCATCGGTTGATACCTCTGTTAAAGCATTAAAAGATAAAGTAACGGCTGCTGGAAAGAATGCACTGGTTGTTCTGACGAACGAAGGCAAATTAAGTGCGTATGGTGCGGGTTCCCGATTTGGTGTGATACATGATGTGTTCGGTTTTACTCCAGCAGATGCAAATATTGAAGTGTCCACCCATGGACAGAGCGTTTCATTTGAGTATGTTATGGAGAAAAATCCGGATTATTTGTTTGTGGTAGATCGGAGTGCGGTGGTTGCAGGTAGTGGTGAAGCAACTCCAGCCAAACAGGTGATAGAGAACGATTTGGTCAAAAATACAAATGCCTTCAAAGATGGACACATTGTTTATCTTGACCCCGATTACTGGTACTTGTCCGGTGGTGGTCTGGAATCCATTCAAGAGATGATTAAAGAAGTGGACAAGAGCATCCAATAAGTAAATGAAGTTTGCTGCATCCATTGATTAGGCCCCTAAGGTCTCTGTTATTTATACAGGGGCCTTTTTTTTGTTGCCTGAATTGAAAAAAATGATTGGATATTTTACAAAAAGACCACATAATTCCGTGGGATCTGGCACAAGCTACCTTGTATAAAAAACAGGAACGGAGGGCGGCATATGGCGGATAAAACATCAGGGAAAGATGGTTCACGGGATTCGGGGAAAAAGAAGCATGTCCCTTTGGGGCTGCCGTCTCCCCCTATTTTGCGGCAGCCGATAGGCCTCTCACATGAAAGCCATATGCTGGCACTGGAAGACATTTTCTCGGATTGTTCGGATGTCATATTCCGCAATGTCAAGATTACACCTGAAGTGGAAGGACTGCTGGTGTACATCGAAGGTATCGTGAATTCAGCAGATATTCAGGAGCATATGCTCCGTCCTCTGATTCGCGGCCTGATTGAGCAACGAACCGATGAGCCTGTTGCTCCTCTCGATGACACACGAATCGCCTTGTCGCAGGTGAAAAAAGTGGATTCCTGGGCAGCCGCAGCGGATGGAGTGCTGGAATCTTCCGCGCTGTTGTTAATCAACGGGAGCAAGGAGGCCTGGCTTTTCAACGTCAAGGGCGGCGTGCGGCGTGGTGTCGAGGAGCCCCAGACGGAATCGGTTATTCGCGGGCCACGCGAGGGGTTCACCGAGACATTGCGTGTGAACACAGCTCTGCTTCGTTTCAAGCTCAAAACACCTGCGCTTAAGATGTTAAGCATGACGATTGGGACTGAGACCAAAACCAATGTAGTGCTGACCTACATCGATGACATTGCCGATCCCAAGCTGATTAAGGATGTCAAAAAACGTCTCAATAAAATTAAAATCGACGGCATTCTGGAAACGGGGTATATCGAGGAGCTTATTGAAGATCATCCGTATTCCCCTTTTCCGCAGATGCATTATACCGAACGTCCGGATACAGTAGCAGGCAACCTGTTGGAAGGCCGATTTGCTATTTTTGTAGATGGCAGCCCATTTGCCCTTATTGCCCCGGTGACCATGTGGCAGATGCTTCAGGCCAGTGAGGATTATTACGAACGGTTCTTTATCAGTAATCTGGTGCGGTGGATTCGATTTTTGTTTGTTGCCATCGCGTTATTCCTGCCTGCGCTTTATATCGCGATTACAACGTTCCATCAGGATATGTTACCAACAACACTGATCCTGAGTATTGCGGGGGCAAGGGAGGCCATTCCATTCCCAGCACTGGTCGAAGCCCTCATTATGGAGCTGTCCTTCGAGGCTTTACGAGAAGCGGGGGTCCGATTGCCCAAAACGGTAGGTCAGGCCGTCAGTATTCTGGGGGCTCTTGTCATTGGACAGGCAGCTGTTCAAGCGGGAATCGTCTCTGCTCCCATGGTTATTATCGTATCCATGACAGGGATTGCTTCGTTTACGATCCCTCGCTTTAATTTTGCCATTACGGTTCGTTTGCTGCGTTTTCCCATCATGCTGCTTGCCGGGGCGCTTGGCTTGTATGGCATTGTGTTCGGACTGGTGTTGATCTCGGTGCATTTGACACAAATGACTTCCTTCGGTGTGCCTTATCTGTCCGGTCTCAGTCCGTACAGTAAAACGGATACCAAGGATATTGTTATTCGTACACCTTGGTGGAACATGATCCATCGTCCCTCAACGGTGCACCGTGACCAGAAGCGTATGAATGAGAAAATTAATGGCTCACCTGATGCTGAGGAGGGGTGGTAAACACATGTTCTTTATCCACAAACGGCATGCTGTGGCCATCATGCTCCTATGTACTATTTTTATATCAGGTTGCTGGGATCGGAAGGAGATTAATGATATCGCTTTTGTCATTGGTCTGGCTATCGATAAGGAAGAGGATAATTACAGAACCAGTCTGCAAATTGCCCTTCCCGGTCAGTCTGGTTCCTCTGGAAGTGAAGGTGGTGGTGGGGGCACAAGTGGTGACAAATCCTGGTTCATGTTATCCAATACGGCCAAAACTCTGCGTGGAACGTCTATTGAAAGCCAAAAGGCACTCTCTCGTGAGCTTTATTATGCACATCGACGTACCATGCTGATTGGAGAAGCGCTTGCCCGTGATGGTGTTGCTCCTATGCTGGATTTGCTTACACGTTACCCGTTAAACCGTTTCTCTGCTCTGCCGATTATCACCAAAGGCCCGGCATACAAGGTACTGGATACCGATGCACCAATTGAGAAGTTTCCTTCCGAAATGGTGCGGGAATTGTGCTTCCTGAATATGCGCAAACCGCGTACTCTCAAGACCTTTACGGATGCGATTCTTTCCGAAGGGGTGGAGCCGTTTCTACCTGTTGCCACGACAGTTGACAATGTGCCGGGCAACTGGAAGGACGTTAAGACGAACATCAAGTTGGATGGAATCGCTATTTTTAAGAAGGACAAACTGATAGGCATGATTGAAAAAGAGCCTGCTGGTGCACTTATACTGGCTATGGGTGAAGCTAACGAGCCTGAAATTATGGTCAAGGCTCCTCGAGGGAGTGGTGATATTTTTATTAAACTGAACGAAAACAACTCCTCATTGCACCCTCATATCAAAAATGGAAAAGTATCGGTGACGATTAAACTGTATGCCAAGGGAGTTGTTGTAGACAACGAGTCGAACTACGGCGACCTGCGAGAGCAAGAGATTAAGAACCTGAATCAAGCAATACATCAGAAAATCCAAGATGACATTCTGGATGGGGTAAGGCTGATTCAGAAAAAATATCCTGCCGATATTTTGGGTTTGGGTCGCTCCATTCATCAGCAATTGCCCAAAGAGTGGGACAAGTTAAAGGATCGCTGGGATGACATTTATCCGGATGTGAAAGTTAGTGTGGAGCCACATATTGTTATTGAAAATGTAGGGGTTATCAACAAACCGTTTGGATTGCCTGAGGAGGATATCGTCCATGATTAAGCCGCTGCTGTTCACATATTTGGGTGTAGTCGCTGCCGTAATTATTATGGATTTCAAACATTTGAAGCAGGCAGCGGCCATTAATCGCTGGTTATCCTACGGTCTGATCGTAATCAGCGCCGGGATTTGGTTTTATGTAACGCATTTGAGCAAAACAGTCTTTGTCACTACATGGCTTACCCATTTGATTCAGCGTTGGCTGCCGTTACCTTAAGGTTACTTCAACAAATTTCGAAGCTTGAAAGATAAGATAGAAAGGAGGTATTGCATGAATCAGGGAGTGACCGGTCGTCAGTTGGTGCTGCTCATCATGCTGCTCAGTATTACAGGTACGTTGATTCAGCCCCATGCGCAAGCCATTTACTATGCTGAACAGCATGCTTATTTATCCTACATCCCTGTGTTTTTTGTCATGGTAACATCACTTTGGATGTTAAGCCGTGTTCAGCGCCGATTCCCCGATCAGGATCTGTTTGAATCGCTGGTGGGACGTTTTCCTTTTTTGGGGCGTGTGACAGGCTTGCTGTACATCCTGTTTTTTCTCTTTATATTTGCCCGTGATATCCGTCTCATCGGTGATTACGTAAGTATCACACTGCTAGAAACAACGCCTCTATCTATCATTGTAGTATCCCTGTTAGTGATGGCTGTTTTTATCGTAAGGGGAGGGCTAGGATCCTTAATTGGCATGTCTGAGCTGTATGTTACGTTGTTTCTGCTAAATTCGTTGATATTGCCTTTCATGCTTATTCAGCAAATAAACATGGATAATCTCATGCCGTATTTTGACATCGATGTTGCTGGTGTTGGAAAGGGAAGCTGGTACATATTCTCCTTTTTCGGAGAGATGATTGCAATACCTTTTGTAGTCAAAGGCAGTGACTTCCGTTTTAAATCAGTCCTTTGGGGCATTACGATCGCAGCCTTATTAATGATGCTGATCATCACCGAAACGATCCTGGCGGTGGGGGTACCGATTGCATCGAGGTTAGTATATCCTTCCTATGAGCTGGCAAGGCAGCTGCAAATCAGTGATTTCCTTGACCGGTTCGATCTTGCACTGGCAGCGGCAACTCTACCTACGTTAATTACAAAAATTGCGTTTGATCTGTACTTTGTCTGTTGGGGACTTAAACGGATGATCCCAAAAGTTTCGGGTAAAGTGATGACGGGACCCGTGGCTTTGGTAGGTTTTGTATGTGCTTTCTGGTTTTTTAAAAATGCGATTGAGCTCTTTCGTTTTACAAGGGAGTGGACATGGATTGGGATTGTGTTCGAGGTGTTATTTCCCATAATACTCTTCGTGTTTCTTCGCCCCCGCAAAAAAGACAGGAATGATCAACGGGCAGCGGATAATCAGAAGCAAAAGCAGCAGCCAAAAGAGGATAAAAAAGAAAAAGCAGCTCAGGAACGAGATGAGTCTGACAAAGGGAAACGTGAAGGACCACAGGGTGGAGAATTACAGCCTTCCTGATATATCCCATCAAAAATCGTTATAGATGAACTGCCGAAAAGCGGGGAAACTCGGTTTCCCTTCAAAGAAGTACCCTGTATACTGTAGTCAGACTGATGACATTCGGCTGAATAAACGGGGGGAACATAGATGGCTCAACATTTGGCGGGTATACGCGTAGCACTGACAGGACCACGGAAATCCAAAGAGATGTCCTTGCTGGTTGAGAAAATGGGCGGTATTCCGCTTGTCCGACCTGCACAGGGAACTGTTTTTCTGGATGACCGTAATATTCGGGACGGACTGGTATCCTGGATATCGGACCCGCCAGACTGGACGGTATTGACGACGGGGATGGGACTGGATGCTATTTTTGATATGGCTGAGGATATGGAAATCGCGGATCAATTGCTGGACGTATTATCGGATTCCATGATTGCTGCAAGAGGGTACAAAACTGTCAATGCACTGCGAAAGCGTAAATTGACTCCGCTGGTGCGGGATGATGATGGCAGCACAGACGGGTTGATTCGGGAGTTCGCACCTCATGATCTTGCGGGAAAGAAGGTAATGTTGCAGCTGCACGGGGAGACGGCACCGAAGCTGGTCAGATGGCTGGAGGATCAGGGCGCTCAGGTTCGTCAGGTACTCCCTTATCGCCACGTCCCGCCGGAAGAGGGCGAACTGGAACAGCTATTAAATGAAATTTTGCGGCATGAGGTGCATGCCGTCGCGTTTACAAGTGGACCGCAAGTGCGGTTTCTGGTCGAATATGCGGCGTCAAAGGGAAAGCTTGGACCCATGCAGGAAGCCTTCCGTCAAGGTGTGGTGCCCGCTTCGGTAGGCAGGGTTACGGCAAACGCGATGCGTGAAGAAGGTATTGAGGCGCTTGTGGTCCCGGAAGATGAGAAGATGGGGGCCCTCATTGTTGAACTGGGGCGTTATTACGCTGCCAGATCTGCGGACAAGGCTCAGCTTCTGCCTTAATATTGATTTCGCCTATACTCATTTTGAAACATTAAATGAAACGTAATTAAGATGACGAAGTGTTTTCCGTTCTGATCCGACGATAGGGGTCAGAACTTTTTTGTTTCCTGTTTCTGCGAAGGGCATTTTATATAAGCTGAACGACTCTGATGGATAGGGATTCTCCTGAGACTTTGGTCGTGAAGTTACTTGTACCCATTCATAATTAAAGGTTTTTGGATAATAATGTGGAATGAATTAAAGACAGATTAAGCTTGCGAGGGAGGGACAGCATGATGAAAACCGTATGTGTAACCGGGGCTGCCCGGGGACTGGGGTTGGCTCTGACGGCGCAGATGCTGAAGAGAGGTTATATCGTCTATGCGGCAGGATTGGACATGGAAGAGTCCAAAGGGATTCGTCTTCTGACGGATGCCTATCCGAAACATTTACGCGCCATCGAACTGGACATTGCGGATGATCTATCTGTAGCTTTGTTCACGGAGACACTTAAGCTGGATACAGAGCATTTGGATATGCTTATCAATAATGCGGCTATACTAGGAAGTATTACGGATCATATCCGCGGACCGTTAAACATGGCGGAGATGGCAGAAGTATTCAATGTAAATACCTTGGGGACATTGCGTGTGACTCATGCCCTGCTGCCCCTCCTTCTTCAAGGGACAAATAAGCTAATTGTCGATATATCTTCGGAGGCAGGCAGTATTGAGCAGTGCAGCCGAGATGGATGGTTTGCCTATTGCATGTCCAAATCTGCGCTAAATATGCAGGCCCGCCTGGTGCATAATGGTCTGAAGGATGAGGGTGGGCAGGTGATGCTGATTCATCCCGGCTGGGTACAGAGTTATATGAGCGGGGAATTGAATACCGCTGCAGATCTTACGCCAGATCAATCGGCTCAGTATATTACAGCACTCATTGATCGCCATAAGGAGTTTAGGGGAGATCAGCCCGCGTATGTAGATTACAAGGGGGACACCCTTCCTTGGTAATTCTGTTATAGGTAATTTGAAAGGAGTTTTTAATGATGGATCATCGTAAAAAAGCGTTATTACTTGGTGATTATACTCATCCGGACTGGCATCCGCTGCAAGGTGTGGACGCGGAGATCAGTCGGATTTTTCACGATACTATGACTGTGCAATGCAGTGAGAATCGCAACATGCTGCTGCAAGAAAATATAACCGGCTTTGATGTGTGTATCTGTTACATGGACGATTGGAAGGGGAAAGTCTCTCCACAGCAGACAGCAGGCTTATTGTCCTATGTTAGTAATGGTGGTGGACTGGTCATCATACATAACGGAATTTCGCTCCAAAATCGTTATGAGCTGAAGCAGATGGTCGGTGCCAAATTCCTGCATCATCCACCATATGCACCACTGGAGTTCACAGTAACGGCGGAGAGTCATCCGGTGACTGAAGGCATTTCGGGATTTACAATGGAAGAAGAGCCTTATCAGTTCGAATTCGGTTCATTTGCCGAAACGAAGGTTCTGCTTGAGTATCAATCCGAAGAAGGGCCGAAGCCCGCAGCTTGGGCACATAGATATGGTGTTGGACGCATAGTTTACCTTATGCCGGGACATCATGTACCTTCTTTTGCACATGAAACCTATCGTCAGTTAATTTTGCAGGCAGGAAAATGGGCTGCGCGTTACGTATAGCCGGACCGTCTCTTTTGTGAGTAGGTGATTTAAGGGGTATACTATAGAGATCAACGAAGAGGAGGATAACAAGAATGAGCGATTTGTTCAAAAAGGCGATCTCGTTAGGGCTCGGTCTTACTGTTGTAAGCAAGGAGAAAATTGAGAAAACCGTGGATGATCTGGTCAAGCGCGGGGAACTTGCGCCCGGTGAATCCAAAGCGTTGGTCGAACGGCTAATGGAACGGGGCGATGAAGAGCAGGGCCAGTTCAAGAGAATGATTCACGAACAGGTCAAGCGTGTCCTTCAGGAAGTGGGCGTTCCATCCGAGAGTGATGTAACCAGTTTGGAACAGCGTGTTACCGTCCTGGAGAAAAAGCTTGCGGAACTGGGTCACACACCACAGCTTCAACCTGATGTATCCCCAGCTCCACTTGAAGTTCCTCCTCTCAAAGGAAACGAGATCGAGTAGATGGCTGTGCGAATCAAACATGTCGGCAGATACCGGGAAATTGCCATGGCGCTGGTGCGTCATGGCTTCGGTTATATGGTCGAGGAGCTGGGCTTGTTCCAGTTGCTGGCCATACCCCGGCGATGGATGTCGCGTGAGGCACCCACTACCAAAACACTGAGTGAGCGCATTAGACTTGTGCTGCAGGAGCTGGGGCCGGCTTTCGTCAAGCTGGGGCAACTCGCAAGCACAAGGGCGGATTTGTTGCCGGAGTCTGTCATCCGCGAACTCGTGAAGCTGCAGGATCAGGTCCCGCCGTTTTCCTCGGAGACGGCACGGGGTATTTTGGAACAGGAATTGGATACACCGCTGGAGGAGATCTTTTCCCGGTTCGAGGATACCCCTGTGGCTGCGGCTAGTATCGGACAGGTGCATCTGGGCAAACTTCAGAGCGGTGAGGCGGTAGCCATTAAAATCCAGCGACCTGGCATTTCGCGTATTGTTCAGCGTGATCTGGATATTTTACGAGAGTTGACAGCTATGGCGGAGAAGCGCTGGGATTGGGTGAAGCAATATCAGATCCCGCAAATGGTAGAAGAGTACGCCCAGGCACTGATGGCCGAGCTTGATTATACGATCGAGGGTCGTAATACGGAAAAGATTGCACAGCAATATCAGCAGGATAACAAAGTGAAAATACCGCTGATCTACTGGGATCAAACTTCTTCTCGTGTGCTCACCATGGAGTACATCGAAGGCATTAAGCTGAATGATCGTGACGAGCTGATTAAACGTGGGCATGATCTGAATAACATTGCGCAGAGACTGGTGGATTCGTTGTTGAATCAGATCTTCATTCATGGATTCTTTCATGCTGATCCACATCCGGGCAATCTGATGGTGTTGAAGGATGGCCGGCTTGCCTTTATCGACTTCGGCATGGTGGGCAGCCTGAGTGATGAGATGAAGCAGCATCTGGCTTCGCTCATTATCGGATTGATGCGCAAGGATACGGACAGCATGATCCGGGCGATTGAGAAGCTGGGTATGATGCCGGATGATATGGATTTGCGTGGGCTTCATAGCGATCTGGACAAGCTCCGCAGCAAATACTACGATATTCCCTTTTCCAAAATTAGCGTAGGTCAAGCGCTGAATGACCTGTTCGGCGTGGCCCAGCGACACCGGGTTGTGATGCCTGCCGACATTCTGCTGCTGGGCAAATCGCTGCTCACGATGGAGGGCGTCGTCGAACACCTTGATCCTACGTTGAGTATTGTGGATATGGCAGAACCCTTTGGTCGAAAGCTGATCAAGGAACGCTTCAATCCCGGAAGGATCAAGAATCGTCTGTTCCGCAGTGCTGCGGATATGGCTGAGAGTGTCATGGGTCTGCCTGGACAGCTAAGACAGCTCTCCTCCATCATTAGCAAAGGCAAGCTAAGGCTGGAGATCAGTGTCCCTGAACTGGATGCGCTCATGCGAAGAATGGACCAGGTCAGTAATCGGCTGTCTTTCAGTATTGTTCTGCTCGCATTTTGTATCATTATGGTCGGGTTGATCATCGGTTCTTCGATCAGTCACCAGTCAACCATGCTGTGGGATATTCCGGTCATTGAGATTGGATTCCTGGTGGCGATTCTGATGGTGGCCTTCCTGCTTTATTCGATATTCAAATCAGGAAGATTTTAATAACAATAAGACCCGCAAAGAGACTTTTTAAAGGATCTTTGCGGGTTATTTTTTTTGAAAGGGTGAGGTTTGTTTGAAAAGGATGCGTAGTAACTTGATTTTATCGTTTTTAACCGGCATTTTTGCGTATTATATCATTGCTAGGACCATAACCATGAATGCCATAATGGTTTGTCTAGCAGCTACAGCAATCTTAGCTATGATTTATCTGGTCATTTTTTTTATAAAGAAAAACCGTCAGGCTAAAGGATAGAGTCGAGTCGCAACAGATTTTTTGAGAAAAGTTTGTTTGAGAAAGAGTATCTTGGAGTAAAATAACGCAATCTTAAGAAAATACGAGATTTTCTCCTGATTTTTCAGTTTAATTGTGTTAGTACATATCGCTTTCTATGTCTATAATAATAGATCAATACATTAACGGACCCGGTTTTTCTGAGAGGGGAAAACCAAGAGGCATTATGATCGGCTCACGATGTCTCGAAGGCAAGAAACCTGGAAGTAGCAATGGAATAACGTGGTGCTCACTGGAACGGATAATGACATGTTCCGACCTGATGTCGGATAACTTAGCTAAATCATGGGAAATCATGTAATTCAGGCACGTATAGATTCATTTTGCGGGAGGGTATTCCGCTGTTTTGTGCTGTCTGTCGTGGTTGATCAGTGACGAACCGTTCCATTGCAAATCAGGCGAAGACAAATTTGAAGTTATACACGTAGGAGGAACGGCAAGAGACATATGAATACGTTAAAACAACAATGGTTTGGTAACATTCGCGGTGACGTGCTGGCAGGCATTACGGTAGCACTGGCGCTTATTCCGGAAGCCATTGCCTTCTCCATCATTGCAGGCGTTGATCCGATGGTCGGCTTGTACGCTTCCATTACAATTGCCATTGTGATCTCGATTGCGGGCGGAAGGCCAGGTATGATCTCGGCGGCAACGGGTGCCATGGCGGTGTTAATGGTTGGACTCGTCAAGGATTATGGCGTGGAATACTTGTTTGCCGCTACGATTTTGACGGGCATCATTCAGTTTATTCTGGGGATTTTCAAGGTTGGACGGTTTATTACGTTTGTGCCCCACTCGGTACTGACCGGATTTGTGAATGCGCTGGCGATTCTGATCTTTATGGCACAGCTGACCCATTTCACGGGCGCGAATTGGATCATGTATGCGATGGTAGCGGGTACGCTGGCGATCATTTATATTTTGCCGCGTTTTTTCAAAAGCGTTCCGGCTCCATTGATTGCTATTGTGATCATGACGATCATAACGGCGCTGTTGAATTTGGATGTTAAAACCGTAGGTGATATGGGGAACCTCACAAGTACCCTGCCAATGTTCCATCTGCCCAATATCGACTGGTCCCTTAATACCCTAATGATTCTGCTGCCTTATTCGTTCACGATGGCTTTGGTAGGTTTGCTGGAATCTTTGCTGACTGCAACGATTGTGGATGAAATGACCGAGACCAAGAGCAGCAAAAACCGCGAAGTGCGCGGTCAGGGGATTGCCAACTTTGTTAATGGCCTTTTCGGTGGCATGGGTGGCTGTGCGATGATCGGACAGTCGGTTATTAATGTGAAGTCTGGTGGCCGAGGTCGATTATCGACATTTACGGCTGGGGCTTTCCTGGCCATATTATTATTATTGCTCAGTGGTGTAGTGAAAGAGGTGCCGATGGGTGCACTCGTAGGCGTCATGTTTATGGTGTGCATCGGTACGTTTGACTGGAGCTCCATCAAAAATATTGCGCGTGTGCCACGGGCGGAAGCTATTGTTATGGTCGTTACGGTAGCGATTGTGGTCTACACCCATGATCTGTCGATTGGTGTTATGGTCGGCGTTGTGCTCAGTGTGCTGCATTTTGGCTGGAAACAAACGAAGATTCGCGTGCAGGCCAATCAGGAACAAGGGCAGAAGGTGTATCGGGTTCACGGACCGTTCTTCTTCGGTTCATCCTCCCGTTTCGTCGATGAGTTCAATGCCGAGGCAGACCCGGAGGAGATCACGATTGATTTTGGTGGCTCACATATTTGGGATAACACGGCGGTTGTTGCCATTGGTAAAGTGAAATTCAAATATGCGAAGCTGGGTAAAACGGTGCATCTGCGCGGACTGAACGAGGAAAGCTCCCGTTTGCTTGAGAAGAGTGGTTTTGCCGCGGCACAAGGGCACGGTTCCTAATAACTTATACAGATGAACAAGTGAGCTTAATATGTAGATAAATGAATTTAGATTAGTCACATGGATGAATGATAAGGGGCTGTCCTGCAAGTCATGAAGGATCATGACGGGACGGCCTCTTTCATTATCTGCATTTTCTCGTTAAATCAGCTTGGAATAACGTGGCTGGAATTCGTTACAATTTTAAAGGGTACCATCACCACAGTATAAGGTGTGCATGATTCGTTAACGCTTTAAACACAATGATCAGGGACAATTGTGGACAAATGCAGGAAAGTAACGTTCAATCCCCTTTTGTTTTGCTTGACTAACGTGTAAACTACAGGGTATGGAGAAGAAGAGCAACGGACCGATTGCTTTTTAAAAAATTCATTTCATAATCATGATTGATATACGGAAAACTAGTCTTGATTGAAGCCAAGTGAAAGCAATTATGAAATGGACTTATCTAAATGAATATACAGAGGTGTAACGATTGGCAAACTTTGAACAACTGGGCATTCGCCCGGAATGGTGCGAGATCCTGAAACAACAGGGCATCGCCGTGCCGACTCCGGTACAGGAGCGTTCGATTCCGGTATTGCTGGGTGGGCGCGATATTATTGCTGAGGCGCAGACGGGTACAGGGAAAACGCTGGCTTTTTTGCTGCCGATTATTCAGAAAATTAACGTATCCGACCGCTCGCCGCAAGCGCTGATTATTGCCCCTACGCGTGAGCTGGCGCTGCAAATTACGGAAGAAGCGAAGAAGCTGACTGCAAACGACGATAAACTGCATGTTCTCGCGGTATACGGCGGACAAGATGTGGACAAACAGCTGCGCAAACTGCAAAACGGTACACAGATCGTGATTGGTACGCCGGGACGTCTCCTGGACCATCTGCGTCGTGGCACGTTGAAGCTGGACAATGTGAAAAAACTGGTGTTGGATGAAGCCGACCAAATGCTGCACATGGGCTTCCTGGATGATGTAGAGACCATCCTTAGTGAACTGCCACACAAACGTCAGACGATGCTGTTCTCGGCAACGATGCCGAAAGGCATTCGCAACCTGGCGAAGAACTACATGAAAGATCCGGAGGATGTGAAGGTATCCTCCAAGTCTGTGATTCCGATCAATCAGATTCGTCAGCAGGTGCTGGAGTGCACGGATCGTGGCAAACTTGAGGCGCTTCGCGGCATGATTGATACGTATCGCCCGTACCTGGCGATTGTTTTCTGCCGGACCAAGCGCCGTGCATCCAAGCTGAATGAAGATCTGCGTGAAGCAGGTTATGCGAGCGATGAACTTCATGGTGATTTGTCTCAATCCAAGCGTGAGAACGTAATGAAAGCATTCCGCGACGCGAAATTGCAAATCCTCGTTGCTACGGATGTTGCGGCACGCGGATTGGATGTTGAAGGCGTAACGCATGTATTCAACTACGATATGCCACATGATGCGGAAAGCTATATCCACCGAATTGGACGTACGGGTCGTGCTGGCGGCACGGGCCTTGCCGTGACGTTTGCAACACAGCATGACAGACCAGAGCTTGCTCGTATTGAGGAAGGCACCAATCAGAAGCTGTCTCGTATCCAGTGGACAAGTGAAGGTCCGGTAGCTTCAACTGGAGCAAGCAGACGTTCCATCAACAGTCAGGGTGATGAAGAACGTTCTGGCGGACGCTCCGCCGGGACAGGCAGTGCTCGTCGCGGCGCAGGTCGTACCGGCCGCAGTGAAGGCGGACGTGGCGGTCGTGGTGGTTCTCGCGGCGGTGAAGGTGGACGCAGCGGTGCTCGTAGTAGCGGCCGCAGTGGCGACGAGCGCAGCGCAGGCCGTGGTTCCGCGCGCAGCAGCGACAGCAGTCGCAGCACAGCGAGTCAAGGCGGGCGCGGTGCAGGTCGCAGCAGCGATGAGCGCAGCAGTGGCTGGGGCGGCCGTAGCGCCGACAAGCGCAGCTCCGGGCGCGGTAGTGAAGGCGGCCCAAGCAAGCAGGGGCGCGCAGGTCGGCCGGACTCCGCAGGACGCGGTCCGGCCAAGAGTGACCGTCGGGATTCTCGTCGCGGACGGTAAAAGATAAAAACTCATAGCGGGTAGTCTGGAAGAACGTCATAGATTTTCCAAACATCAAAACACCTCATCCTAGACCTAAGGATGGGGTGTTTTTGCGTCGAAGCTTATATGATAAAAATGATACGATGTCACGCGTAATTCCATTACGCATGCAGGGGTGAACGGATTTCAGGTCGTCTATATACAGGGATTGAGTTTGCACTAATTTACGTTTCGAGTCCATATTCAACAGCTTTACACATGAGCATCTGCGTAAGAATCCCGATATTTCTCGTTATACACCCGACCCACCGATTCCGCCAGACCACCGCGTGCCTTACCCGGATACAGTTCCAGAGTTTGATAGAGTCGCATGAAACGATCCTTGGGCATAAAGCGGGCGTAGCGGGTAATAAGACTAGGGAACAACTCAATATATTTACTTTTGCGTACAGCCGCGGCGGCGACAGCCGTCAGGATCTGAATGCCGTTGTGCAGCTGCAAAATATTAACCTCGTATGTGGCAACATACCGGATCGCATCCTCGCGAATTAATTCCGGCTTCAGCCGTGCGATTTCACCGATATATTCAGCGAGCAGCCGCTCGAAGCTGCGCAGCAGCAGAGGCTTGAGCTGCAGGTCCATATCGCTGCGCAGCACGAAGGATTGCAGCAACGCAACCTGCTGCAGACGAATCCGGTCGTTGTAGACGAGTGAGCCGATCTCCCTGAGCATTTCGTAGGCGAGCGCTTCATCCTGCTTGCGCGCTTCTGCGACAAGGGCCCAATTCCGGTTAATGCCCTGACGAATCGCCTCCTCATCCTGACGAAGCATTCGTTTGAATTCTCGCTGCTGTTCGATCTGGAAAGATCGCTTTTGCATGAAGATCAGTCCAGCGAGGAGCAGCAGGGAGACGCTGGCCGCTGCCATGGTCTGATCAATCGTTTCGCCGAAATAAGTAGCAGCCGCACCAAGAATTACTGTAATGAACAGGTCGCGTACAATTCGACGTTTCACGCGGGAAGCGGCGCGTTCTTCGGCTGAGGTGAGTGTGCCCCGCCCACAGGCGGTACACTGGTCCTCCCAAAGACAGGTATACTGTCCGCACCGCTTGCAGACACGCAACTTTTGAAAAGCATGCGTCGTTCTTATAAAAGGCCTGATGGATACAACTTGTTTAGAACTCATGCTCAATCACGCTCGCCATTCAGAATAGTGTAGAGGGTTCGATCTGCATCTTCCCGGGAAACGGGTTTGCGCCGATGAAGCAGGAACGCAATCCCCTTTATCATGACAAAAAGAAACAATATGGCGAGGCATCCGTATGTAACCATAATCCGTTCCTTTCTATGGCTTGATCATTTTGCTTATATTATAAGATGAACTATTGTTTGCACACCCGAGTCACTTCGATGGCAGAACAACCTTTCTGCCCTCTCCGTTAACGTGTGATGCTTATATTCATTTTATAAACGATAATGTTTACTGATCAAGCGTCGTTATATTGCAGTTTACTGGCAATAACTATATCATATTTCCATAGTTGGAACTTTAGTGACAGATTAAGACGTGAGAACGTCGATTTTTGTCAGTCATTACAAAACTGTAACTGAAGATAGGGGTGCTTTTCAGAATTTATTAGTAGACTGTTAAGATTTCCTTAAGGCTTGACGCCTATAATAAACTATTCCCATTTTAATCTCAAACGTGAAGGAGTACACCTAATGCTGCGGACAAGCAAAATACGCTGGCTCAGCGGAACTCTGGTTCTGCTGGCAATTCTAACGCTGCTGCTACCTCAGGCGTTGCTGCCTCATGCTGCAGCGGCTCAGGCACAGACAAGTGGAATCGATGCGGTACTTGTAGCCGATGTAAGTAATTCAATGAATACAAGTGACCGTGACAAGATCAGCAATGAAGCCATGAAAATGTTTATTGATATGCTGCCGGTCCAGGGGGACAAGGTAGGGATTGTTGCTTACACCGATCAGGTGGAGCGGGAAAAGGCATTGCTGGAGATTCAGTCCGATGCGGACAAGAACAGCCTGAAAGATTTTATTGATCAGCTGGGCCGAGGGCCCTATACCGATATTTCTGTCGGAGTGGCTGAAGCGGTGAATGTGCTGAACCACGGGGCTGACAAGTCTCACTCGCCAATGATCGTGCTGCTGGCTGACGGCAACAATGATTTTAACAAAACCAAAGGCCGCACTCAGGCTCAGTCCGATGCGGATCTGGCAAAGGCAGTCAAGGAAGCAAAGGATCAAGGGATTCCCGTCTATACGATTGGACTGAACGCGGATGGTAAATTGAACAAGGATGCACTTGCAGATTTGTCTCAGCAGACCGGAGGCAAGTCCTTCATTACGGATACGCCGGATGACCTGCCGCAGATTCTGAGTGAAATTTTTGCGGATCATGCCAAGCTGAATGTGGTGAAGCTGCCCTCCATTACAGGAAACGGCAGTTATCAGGAAGTTACCGTGAACGTACCGAATGACAGTGTACTGGAAGCGAATATTTCGATCATGTCTTCAAAACAAGTGCAGATCGAATTAACCGATCCTTCCGGCAAGGCCGTGGATCTGAATTCGAATGCAGCCAAGCTTTCAACTTCGAAGAGTTATTCCTTGGTGAAGCTGCTTAAACCCCAGGAAGGCGACTGGAAACTTCGGGTAAAAGGGGCTCCCAAAGACAGCATCGATATCAACCTGTTGTTCAACTATGATCTCCAGCTCGTCGTGGACCCAATTAAGACCAAGTCCTATACAAAGGGCGACAAAGTCGATCTGACAGCCAAGCTGGAGAATGGGGGACAACCGCTGCAGGATAATGATCTGTATGCCGATATGAAGGCGACATTGGTCGTAAACGATCTGGATACAGGCAAAAGTGTGGAACAACCGCTCGAAAACACGGGAACCGGGTTCGCCGGAACGTTTGAAGTGCCGGACAACCATAACTATGAGCTTGTTATCCGTGCAGAAGAGGACAGTTTCTACCGGGAAAGTGCTCCAATTACGATCAATGCGGGTGGAGCAGCCGGAAGCGGAAATCAACCTACGACTTCTGCTGGCGAACAGGATAAACCATTCCCATGGTTACCCGTTATTCTTGGCGTGATTGCCCTGGTCGTTGTAGCTGTTGGAGGCTGGTTCCTCATGGGCTGGCTAAAACGCAAAAACCGCGGATTTGTTGGGCAGATGGTTATTGAAATTCGGGATGAAAACACAGGGGACAAGTCGTATCCACAATATAAAAAGCTGGCTTCCTTCCGGGGCAGATTTCATTTGCATCAGCTGTTACAGCTGGACCCTGAATTGAAGGAAACCGAAAAATATGTATTTACACCCAGCAATGGGGATCGAATTATAATCCGTAATACCGCAGGCGGAACGTTGGAGAAATCCGGCCGTGCCGTTGATGCAAGCTCAGGCGTTGAACTGAAGAACGGTGACCGACTGAGCATCCCGCTGCAACAGGCGGACAAGACCATTTTAATTGAGTATCTGGTATAACAGGCATTTGCACTTGCAGATGACGAAAGGGAGGACTTGGAATGAAACCGATTGTTAGAGAACATATTCAGCAACTGGATGTATCGCTTGGCGGAGGGATTGTCAGCGAGAAAATCAGAGTCGATACCATTGATAACCCGATTCTGATTATCGGCCTTGGAGGAACAGGTATTGATGCGCTGCTGCGTCTTAAATACCAGATTAACCGACGTTTCAAGCTGCCACAGGACCCGGTATCCAAGAAAAAGATGGACAAACCGTCCAATGTGGAATTTCTTGCTTTTGAAACGAACGAACAGGATCGCGCCAAAAAGTATAAGGGCATCGGACTTGATCCAATTAATGAATTCGTATTGCTGTCCAATGCCGAGATTGGTGGACTTCTTCAGAACCGCAGCGTATTGGAGCCGTATATTACGGACTGGCTGTCTCCGGAGCTGAGCATCACCGATGGCATGAACGGTGCCGCAGGGGTGCGTCAGGCTGGACGTTTGCTGCTGTTTACGAAGATTAACCAGGTCGTTCAGGCGATCGACAAGAAGATCAAAACCTTATCCGTAGGCACCAACAAAAAACTGATGGTGTTCCTGCTGACAGGTCTTTCCGGTGGTACGGGCAGTGGTTGCTTCCTGGATATTTCCTATATCGTTCGCGGGATTATCGAACGCGATCATGGCTCTGCCGGGATTGACCGCGTGAACACGCTTGGATATCTGTTCACTCCAGATGTGAACCTTTCCAACAAAAGCTTGAGTGAACACACTCGTGAGTACATCCGCAAGAATGGTTACGCTGCGCTCAAAGAGCTGGATTACTGGATGAACGTGGATAGCCGGGGAGAACGTTTCTCCCAGAAATACGGCAATATTCTGACCGTAAATTCACCGCTGCCGCCGTTCAACCTGTGTCATCTGATTTCCGCAACCAATACGGAAGGCAAACTGCTGGAAAACGCCTACGATTACTGCATGAACGTCACCGCCGAGAACATCACCAACTTCATGGCGAGTGAGGAAAAGCAGTCGGGTGAGGAGTTCGCCATCCACGACTATATTAGCAACATTCGTACGAACATTGCGCAGATGAACAAGGCTTACCCGGCGAACTATGATTACAACATTATCGGTGCATCTTCCGCGGTACTGCCGATTGAAGAGATGACGACCTATCTGGCTTACCGCATGTTCGACAAAATGAGCACAATGTTCTCCAAAGCGCCGAATCAGGAGGATACCGAGAAGTTTGCCCGCAAACTGGGCATTGATCTCGAAAGTGTGGTCAAGTCCTTTGAAGCCCGCGTGCCGGAGCCGCTGCCAGGCTACCAGAATAGCGAGCGTCTGTCCTATGGCAATGTGGTGAAATCACAGGTGGTGAACATGGACACCGAACTGGAGCAGAACTTCCTGGCTCGTGCCCGTGAAGAATATATCAAGGCGAAGAAGCAGCTGCCGGGTGAGATTGCGGGTCAGTTCACCGAACAGATCCGGCGTATGTTTTTGCATCCCGAACAGGGTCCGTTCTATGTGTCCCGTCTGATCTACACGGAAAAAGGCTTCTGTGTACTGAAGATGATTCAGTCGTACATTGAAACCCTGCGTGAGAATGCCTTCCGCATTCCGCGTGATATTGAGGCCGCTCAGGAGCAGTCCGAAGAGAAGCTCGGCGATGCGAAGAGTGCTTTTGTTTCCAAAGAGAAGAAGAAGAATGCTTATATTGAAGCAAAAATTCATGAGTACTGGCTGCACGCCGATGTGGAACGCAATGATCAGATGATCGAGTTCTACGAGGATTTGTACGAATTGCTGAATCAGGAAAACAGCCGCATTTATAATGTATTTACCGAAACGCTGAACGCGCTCAGCTCGATTTTCTCCAAAAACGGGGATATTCTCACACGCGGCGAAGAACAGTCCGATCACAAAGGCAACAAGACGTACTATTGGAACGTTGTAAGTGTACCGGATATCGTCAGTGTGGTGGATGGACTGCTGGATAAGCGCGATACGGATGATTTGATTCGCGACTTCTCTCGTGAATTGCTGGAGAACTCCAGCCAGTGGGTGAAGGAAAACGAGATCGATATCGTCAGCTCCATCTCTGATTTCCTGACTGAGAAGTTCGGCGATCTGATTACCCGCTCGATGGAAGACTTCCTGGTTATCAAATATGGACAGGACGAGTCGGTCGAGAAATTCGTGGAACGCTTCATTGCAGGCAAACTGGATGATGAGGCCGTTCCGGTGTTCAATCTGAGCAACAGCACAGGCAGTCTGCATTTCCCATCTTGGGGATTCGTATCGGTGCCAGCACAGGCGCCGGGCATTCTGAGAGGGATTCGCAACTATCAGAACAATGCGGTGGGCAAATCCCATTTTACCGTCAAGGAAAGTGAAGTGCGCAACCGGATCTTCTGGCTGAACACGCGCAACGGGGTACCGCTGTTTGTGTATACACCGCTCAAAGTATATGAGGAAAGTTATGAACGTACCATTTTGGACAAAGAAGGCATCGGCCGCCATCTGGTGCAAACCGAGAAGAATAACTGGACCTATCTGCCGTCTCCGATCCCTGAAAAGTCCTGGGGTGATGTGTACGAGAACACTCGTGTGAAGCAATACAATGCCCGTGTGCGTACGGAATTCGAGCAGGCGATAGGATACAAGATTGTTACAGCCAAGACGATTGACGAAAATACAAGCAACCGCTACGCCGTTGTTACGACCGAACCGTTCGATCTGTCCGCAAAGCTGGGTGCCTACGACATGCGCCTGACGTCTACTACGCCGAACCTGGGTGAAGTGAAGCGTGCAGTTATGGAACTGAAACGCCTGCAATCCGAAGGATTGCCACGGGTGTCGGTGAAGGACATTTTCGGAAGTATTAATGAAGATATGGCCAAAGAAAACCTGGTACGTTCCCCGCAGCTAATCGCGCGGGTACGTGAAGAGCTGGCGAAGATGAACGCCATCTCGGCCAAAGTCGCCGAACTGGAAGGCATTCTCGCCCAGCACCAGGACGAGGAGCAGTGGTATGACCGCTTCATCGAAGCACTCTACACGGATACCATCGTGAAGAAGGGTGCGCTATATGTCTATGACCGTGATCCGGAAGAAGATGCATGGGAGCCGTTCGCGAACCTGATGAAGAGCCGCAACTTTGCTGAATATGAAGTGTTTGGCAACTTCCGTGGACTGGCGGAGAAGGATCGCAGCACATTGTTTCGCAAAGCTTCCCGTCGTGATAACGACCTGACCGCTTCCGAAGATATCACGCCACTGCTTAGCAAGGTAGATGATCTGGCTGCATTGTTCATGGAATCCCGTGATCGCCTGGAATACGAGCGAGTGGAACTGGCGAACGGGGAAGACATCTATCAGTTCTACAGAACGATGTCATCGAAACTGAATGACATTCGCAGAAGGCTGAAGTAAGATGGCGGCCGGGATGGAGTTCAGCTCGAACAATGCCCTGAAGCGTAATCTGGAGAAGTATGCAGCCCAGTATGCAACAGAGCAGGAGCGCCAGGGCAGCCTGGGTGATGGTCGCAGCAGCATCCATTACCCCGCTCTGTTCCTGTTCGTGGGTGATCAGGTCGCTCCGGCAGTATCTGCTGTTCAGGAGATCAACCGGCTGAAATGGGATAACGGAGAAGGCGTAGTGTACGTACAGATTGGGACGGAAGATCAGGATGATGATCGTCATCAGAACCATGACAGCAGCGGAAGAATGAAGCATGATAATGAAAACGGTGGCCAGCTTGACCGACGTGAACATAGCGATGACCGTCAATCATCATATCCAGTTGGGCATCGTCCGGCTGAAGCTATGGATCGCAGCTCGTTCGATGACGGTCAGGTGACTCGCCACGTGCTTCCGATATCCCGGGCACAGACTGGGCGACCTTCCAAGACACTTCGTAAGGATGTACATCGCAGTTTTCACGATTCAGATCAGGCCCTTTATGGTCTGAATCGCACCTTGCGACGGGTGAGTAATCGTATTGCTGAATACGGACGTTTGTATTCATCATTCGATCGGATCTACGTGACGGTCGTGACTCGGGCAGACGATCCATTAAATGTGTTGTTACCGGAGCTTACCAAGCTGACCGAAACGATATTGGGTCAATCCTTCAAGTCGGTACAGACCGATCTGCATGTGCTGGTCAGCGAGATGGAGCAGGTCGATTCCTTTGGATATGCAAGTGCAGCAGGACTCGCTTTTTTGCGGGAACTGGATTACATGCAAGGGCTGGACTATACGTTCAGCGGTAATCTGCTGGTTACAGAGGACGGTATCTCTATTCCGGTAGTGCATCCTGCATCGCCATTATTCGATCTCGTATATATTTTGTCAGACAAAAACGAGCGGGGAACCGGCGTGCCGGGCGGATGGATCGAAAATGCCGAGATCATCTGCCGAATCTGTCTGCTCAAGAACCGGAAGCAGGAGCCAGATAGCTCCGGTGCCGTTTCAAGCACTGGAGCCAACACCTATAACAATACATCGTTCAAAAACAATATTCGTACCACTTCGGATCAGCATGGGTATGCCAGTGCAGGTTTTGCCGAGATCAGACGGCCGAACAAACCGATTGCACTCGCGGTGTTGTATCACCTGTATCGTTATCTGCTTGAACGGATGCGGCAGGAGCCCGAGTGGAGCATCAAGGACAAGCTCGTCTTCTTTGGACTGGACGGGGCTTCGGTAGAGCGTAAAGTGGAAGGTATCCTTCCCGATGAGGACCTGGTTAGCGGCATGAGCGGCATTATGACGCATAACGTCAGCTTCACGGATCTAAAGCCGCTCTCACTGCGTGAAGCGGAGAGAGCGCTGTTCGGCCATGGGGCAGAGGCGTACTTCCGTGATAACGTGGTCCGTCTTGCCGAGGAACGAGTGCGTCAGCGCAGCACAGAAGGCTCGCTTCGTCGCCAAGCCGAGCAATCACGGACGGAGCATCCCGAGATTGGATATTTTCAGTGGGCCGCCTGGAGTGACAACGGGTTCGGCAGTGTGCGTGAGGCCTTGCTTGGACTGATCCGGGATAAATCGGTGCAGCTTGAATCCGCACGTTCTTTGCTTGAGCAGCGGCAGCAGGAGCGGGTAGAGGATCAGTCGTTCAAACGGGCATTGTTCCGTGACAAACAAAACGTGCGCAATCTGATCGATTGTTTGCTGGAGCGCGTGTATGTACCCAAGGTTGAATTGCTGCGTCTGGAGAATGAATTACAGCTGCTTCGTGTCTACGACACAGAGATGGAGCATCTGCATACGTTCAGTCGGAAGGTAACGGAGACACTGGCAGCGCTGGAACGTACCTTGCGTGAGACCGCTCTAGAGAGCATCGCCGCAGCCGATGAGTACATCGGGCAGAACGTAATGGAATACTACGGCAAAGTGACGGAAGCGCTGATCGCCGATTTGGAGGCAAAGCGCGGACGGGATGTTTGGTTCGAAGACCGCTATATGGGGGATATGAACCGGCTTGCTACGGAAGGAAACGAGCGACTCCTGCAACGTCTGATGGAAGTATGTCATGCCATGCTGCTTACAGCAGATCCGCTCCGGGTACCTTTTGAAGAAGAGTTGCTGCTACGGGCGAATGTTACCATTACCTATGGCGACAAAAACGTACTGACCCGTGATGATCTGTTCCGCAGATTGTACCGTACACTGGAGGAGCAGGCGGTCGTTCGGGTAAGGGTATTCGACTATACGCAGGAACATCGTTATGAAGAAAAATATTTCTTTGGTGATCACCATAGTGCCTTCATGGACTACGCGGCGCATGCCGAAGAGACGTCACGTATTTATAAGCTGGGTGTGGTATACGAAGAACGAAGCAGTGGTGTGGAGAAGCTGAATCTGATGGGAGGCTTCCATCTGGAAGACCTGATGGTGTATCGCAACGGCCGGGTGTATTACGATTCGTATACGGAGAATGGTTATGAGCTGCATCCCTCCGATCTGGCCGAGAAGCTGTCACCCATGCGCTAAAACATAAGGCCGTGTCTCTTATGGACGGAAGGGAGGTACAGATGGGGTTGAACTTTGAGGCGGGCAAGTTTAATTTTCATTGTTCCTTCATGGTTCAACGTCGATCTGTTTTCGCCAGGGATACGGAGTCGTTCATTTTTGATTGCCCATCTTGTATTAATTCAGCCACTCTTGGCTGGTTTGGAAAGGATGCATGCAAACATGCAGCGAAAAATCAATCTTCTCTTGGTCCTGTTCAGCCTCATTGGCGGAGCTGTGGGCTTTGCGGCTGGAGAAATCATGCTGCGTCAGTGGCTTGGAGAAATGCCTCGTCTATTGCTGATGGGATTATACTTTGGCGTGCTGGCGCTTAGCGTGGGATTGTTCTGCTTACTCGCAGAAATGATCTCGCCAAAGCTGAACGGAGCTTCCTGGAAGCTGAGATATTTGGGGCTGTCCTGGAAACTGCTTGTTCCGGCAACGCTGGCACTACTTTTTGTCGTCGGACTTGCCCTGCAATTGCTGTATCAGATTAACCCGGGCGGTGCGAAGCAAGTCAAAGATATTATACTGATGATCGATAATTCGGGCAGCATGAGTGATACGGACCCGGATAACGGACGCTTTGAAGCGGCCAAAACGCTGATCAGCCAAATGGAGAGCGATAAACAGGTAGCTGTGATTACCTTTGATGATCAGCCGCAGCTGCTGCAGCCGTTCATTCAGATGGACAGTGAAGCGGCCAAAAATGAGGTATACAGCAAGATTGACGGCATCGTGACGACCTCGGGCGGCACCAATTTCGATGCAGTGCTGCGCGAAGCGATGGAGCAGATTAAGGGCAAGCAGGACCCGAAACGCGGTACGGTGGCGATCCTGCTATCCGATGGATTCAGTGATTTAGACACATCCGGCATTTTGTCTGAGTATGCAAATGAACAGATTGCCGTCAATACAGTAGGTCTGAGTCTGGTAGACCCTTCCGGAACCGACTTGCTGCGTCATATTGCACAGCAGACGGGTGGTATGTACTATGATGTACCGGATTCCGGGGGCCTTAATCTGGCATTCCAGCAAATTTACGATACGATCGATGAACGTACACTGGTGACCGAACGTACAGGCATGATGGAGAACAGTACGTATCTGGCTATTTTCCGAGTGGCTGCTCTGCTTCTGATTGGCGTAGCGCTGGGCATATCGCTTGGGCTGGTATTCGATAACCGCCATTTGGCGGTCAGCTTCGGTATAGGTGGTGCTGTATCCGGTCTATTGGCAGGACTTCTGCTTGAATGGGGTCTGGACGGATCAGCGGTTGGTGATGCATTTGTAAGATTTGGAGCGATGCTCATCTTATCTGCTGTGTTAACCCTGTTCACCTGGATCATACCAATCAAGGAGAATACACCGCGGAAGACTCGTGGGCGCCGCGAGGCTGGTGCAGGAGCCAATTCGGCGGAAGGATTCGGTCAGCGGGGAAGAGATACGCGCAGCAAAGGATTTTAACGTCTGGAGGTAGACGATAGATGCGTTTTACGGATGCAGAACCTTCAGCGCCCCTGATTCGCAGACTGACACTTGCAGTGGACGAGAGCCAGTGTACACTTCGCTGGCTCTGGCCAGATCGTGTGGAAGCTGTATATGTTGAACGGCTGGAGCTCGATATGATGAGCGATGATCGTACCGGGGAAGAGGCTGCACAGGGCAAGCTGAAGCTATACACGAAAGAAGAATACAAGGCGAGTAATGGATATATGGATCGCTTCACGGGTTTTGGTGCCATCCGGTACACGGTGTATGTCTGTCAGATGGAGGAAGACGGGCCAGTTCTGGTGCGTCAGCGTGATGGGGACAACACGGTGATTGCAAGCGCAGGCAAGGCGGATATTCGCTTTTCCATCCGGTACAAGAGCGGTTTTTTCCAGAAACGAAAAAGTGTGCTGATGACCGTCACGGCCGAAGCACCTGTTCCGAAGGAAGCGCTCTGTTATGTCCGCAAGCAGGGCGGGGTTCCGTTGAACAAGGAAGATGGCACGGTGTACCCTTTTGTGAGTGATTTTGCTCCCGGAAGAAATGAGATGCCACCCGTCGAGGTAGCCAAGGACGATTACGTGAGATTGTTCTTCACGGACGGACCAAAGTATGGAGCCGCCTATAGGCTTATATCAGATTAGATAGTTAGACTAATTTTTTACTCTGTCATCGTAGTGCAAGTGTAAATCAACTTTGTCTAACTGATCAGGGGAGGGGAGTGGCTATGAGCTTTTTTAGTCGGTTTTTGAAACGACAGCAGCCGGAGGAGCGGCCTTTATTTTACGATATCGTATGTCCGTATTGCTTCAGCAAGTTTTCACCGGAGGAGGTTGTGTTCCGGGCTGCGCATCATCGCGACGACGATGAGGACTACGCACTTGGGGAAGATGCGAAGCTGAATCGGTATCGCGAACGGTTTGGACTGGATACGGTGTTTGATATGGAAGCCGTGTTGGCTCCGCATGATGTACCTGAGGAACATCGCATCTATTCGGATAACATTGTGATGGGACTGAACGATCGGTATGGTGTCGTTACGCGGCGTCGGCTGTGTCCACAGTGCCATAACGAGCTGCCTGTCACGGCAGGCAAAGCACCAAGCAATATCATTTCCATTATAGGCGCATCACAGGTGGGAAAATCCGTCTACATGACTTCATTGATTCATACATTGCAGCATTACACTGCAGATCACTTTGATGCGGCCTGCATGCCGCTGAATGCGGAGATTAGTCGCCGGTTCCGTGCGGATTATGAAGAACCATTATTCGAGCGGGGCGATCTGTTGGATTCCACGCAGAAGGAGAAGCTGCAGGAGCCGTTTATTTTCCAATTTGTATTCAAGGATGAAGATAAAGCTCCGCTGACACTGGTGTTCTTTGACGTTGCTGGTGAAGGTATGGTGGAGCAGGACTATCTGGGACTTCACGGGCAGCATATCAAGAACTCGGCAGGCATTCTGTTCATGGTGGACCCGCTCCAGATTCGTTCCATCCGGGACAAAATCCGCATCAACCTCGGCAATGAGCCAGGCGAGTGGACGCCAAGATACGATGAGCCGCGTGATGTGGTGCTGACGATGTTCGGTGACTTTATCGCTTACCAGGACAAAGCCAAGACGAATATTCCGACAGCCGTTGTACTGACCAAAAGCGACATGCTGCATTCCCTCAAGGATGAAGAGGGTGATTACATCAAATCCAACAGTAATGTGTTCCGCAACATGGTGCATCGCGACTGGTTCGACCTGACCGAATTCGAGAATATCGACGGGGAGATCCGACGGTTTATCGAGAAGGTGGACCGTCCATTCAAAGGCACGATGGATGTGTACTTTAAGGATACGGCTTACTTTGCGGTATCTGCGCTGGGAAGCAATCCGGTGGATATGAAGCTGCAAGGCGTGGTCAGTCCAATCCGTGTCGATGAGCCATTCCTCTGGCTGCTGTACAAGCTGAAGTACATTGAGGGGAGAGTGGGATGATGCGTTCTTCCATAACCCCGCCGATTGAACAACAGATGTACACCAGAGAGCGGCGCGGGGTGTTTCGCACAACGGAGGGGTTCGATACGGTTGCCGCATCGCCGGGACTGGACCCTTCTTTTATCAAAAAAGTGCTTCATCCCTACTGCGTCTATGACGCTCCAGCAGAACTGACGGGCCGGAGTGAGAAGGATGAAACGAAGTTCCCACCGTCCATTCATCTGCTTCACCTGGAGAGCGGGGAGACGATCCTTGGGCAAAATGTGTACCAGTCCGCTGATTTCACCGGGCTGCGCAGTGCTTTTTTCGCTCATAACTATGTCTTGTCTCCTGAACGCTCGGAAGAGCAAATGAAGCAGGGCGGCTGGCTGGATGCTGTGTTCGCCACGTCATATGACATCGAACAAGGAACAGTACTGCCTGCGCTTACTGAATTGCCGCGTACAGCTGGAGTGGGACAGGGGTTTGCCAGAGGGACAGGCTTGGGCTTCGGCACAAGTCCGGCTGGTGACCTCGGCCCAGGTTCCTCTCCAAGCCAGATCCTAGGCGCTTTAAAAATGGACGAAGTGGTGTTCAAACGTCTGCTCTACGCCGTCATGCAGGCTGTAGCGACACGTCGGAAGGTATATATTGCGCTGGATGTGCCCGCTGAAGAAGTTACAGCCGGAGCCAAGGGGTTGCTGCGTTTGTTGTTTACGGCGCTGCCTTACGCGTTCCGGCGGCAGCTCGGCTTCATGACATTTGCCAAGGAGCCGCAGGCGAAGAAAGGCATCCACCTCCAGTTTGTGGAGCGAGGCACACTGCGTCCGAAGGACCGGAATACGGAGAAGGATTTCACCTTTGATCTGGTATCGGGCAGAGTTACCCATGCAGATGCATCTGTGGCAAAGCTTCCTTACGCGGAATTTGCCTGGTCTCTGCTGCATGAGCCAGCGGCTGCCGATCCATTTTATGCTTTTGCGGATGAGATGCTGTTCGGGATGGAACCGGGACGAGAACTCTCCATTGAAGCATACGGGGAACTTTCGATGTTCTATCGTCTGGAGCAAGGCAGAGAAGATATATATTTGAATAACAAAAGCGATGTCCTGAGTGGCTTGCTCACCTACTTGAAACCCGAAGGCGGAGCGCGGCAACGTTCACGTTTGAACGAGTTGTTCCTTACATTGCTCAGTCGTGAGCTGGACAGTGTAAAACGGGAGAATGTGCCTGAGGACTCGGTTGCTGCACGCATCGGAGAGTATTTCCGGGTCGCTGCGCCAGTCGTACAGTCCCGAATCGTGGAATATTTCATCTATGGTGTTAATAACGCCCGTTCGCAGAAACGGATGCGTGCTGTACAGGAACTGTATGGCTTTCTGGATCGGGACAGCCTGTTAAGCCGTGCTTTCTTCGACAAAGTGCTGGCGAACGAATCACTGACCAAGCTGTTGTTCGAGCCCTATCTGGATAATCAGCTGAAACGGACGGAATCTGCTGCCGACGTCGTGGAAGTGATCCAGAGATGGATTACTTCTCACTCGTCTGCCATCCACAATAGCTTCTTGCTGGAACGGACTGCAACCGAGCTGCGTGAACGTTTGTGCTCAGCGCCCAACCCTGTTCAATCTGCCAATGAGGCACTTAAGCGGGTTAGTGTGTTGGATCGTGTATCAGTTGCAGGTTCAGTAGACACAGGGATTACCGCCCGGATTGGGCAATCTGGAGCTGCAGTCCGTGCTAACCGGAAAGGTGGACCTGAGTCCGCTGTCCAACCACCGGCATTTCAGGAGGATTTAACCCGACTTGCCGATAAGCTGGCTTACGTCATTAATTTGTTTATGATCCAGGATCTCGATCTGGAGCGGGTTAATCGTGAACAGCTGTTAAGCATTGATATTTTGTTGCATGGAAACGAGGTTCGGGACTGGGCTGCTCGTCAGGGCTCAGATGTATCTGCGCGTACAAACATGATGCTGGCAGCGAGAGCATGGCTAAGCGGTGAGGGGCGCAGCGAAGAGGAGCTGGAAGCACTCTCCTTGGCTGAGCGTAATGAACTCCAGCGCTGGACGCGCCGCTGGCTTGTCTTGGAGCTTCGAGATCATCCAGGTACGGCTGCGTTTGAAGCGCTGCCGCTGGCTTTCTATCGGGGTGGTAGCGGCAGCAACAAGCTCGATTATCCAGGCCTTATTGAATTTATCTACAGTAATTCAGGAAGTACAGAAGTGTTGTATCAATTTATGGAGTGGTCGGGGAATCAACGCTTGTTTATTCGTGGCTCTAACGCACACAAGGGATACGCGGATGCAATCGTGGCCTATTTCAAGGCCCACGATCGCGAAGCCTTTAAGTCCAAGTCAGCTTTCAAGCCCTATTATGCCAGAGCAAGCAAGACGATGAAGCCTGCCTACGACCGCGCCAGAACAGAGTTGTCGTCTCCGCTGGTACGCATGCTGACAGGTAAAAGGAAAAACCTTTTTCTAGGATCGGTCATCGTCATCCTGATTCTTGGTATTGCCGGAGGTACGTATGCTTTGATGGGGAATAAGGCGGAGACGCCAGCGGCATCACCTCCACCAACACAGGAGCCATTTGTTCCTGCTGAACCGGAGGTGCAGCTCGCAGAACAGATCGCCTACCTCGTTCCGGCATCCCAAGCGGACGACGGTACACAGACGCCTGCACGGTTGGTTATCCGTTACAGAAACGAAACCGACAGCAACGCTTTGCAAACGGACACTCTCCAATGGAACTTGAAAGATGGTACTACGCAGAAGCTCAATGCTGAGGGAGAATGGGAGAGTTTCAACCGTAACGAGGAGCCGGATGGGGAAGGTGCAGCCGGAAAGAGCACAGAGGGCACGTCTGAAGGAAGCTCCGCGGATTCTTCTACCCATACTGCGGATGACACTCAGCAGAGCGGAGAAACCGAGCAGGGGGTAGATTCAGCCACAACGGAGGGCACCACTTCAGATCCAGCAGCAGGGAGCACAGGAACGGATACGGGGACTGGTGCAGCTACGGACTCCACGGATAAAGGCACAGCGGAGGGAGCAGCAGGCGAAACGCCTTCAGATTCGTCTCAGTCTACAGGAGCAGGTTCGTCTTCTTTGGAAAATCTGACTGTTGCCGAAGCAGACCGACTGTATCCTTATGGGCACCAGGTAGAGCTTCCGGCCGATATCAATCTGGAGGGCATCGGGAGTGTTCAGAGTGGAACGACCGTCATCAACCTCGTCCCGGAACCTAAGCTCTGAGCGAGATTACTTGAATAGGTGATTCATGCAGAATACAGCCACCTCGTAAATTCGTAGGGGCTGTATTTTTGTTTTGTTCAAGCAATGGAGAAAAACATGTACAAATTGAAGCGATATAGGTCTATTTTTCACAATTCAGACACATTATTAAAATGTTGGGCATGAATGACCTTGCGCAAAGCGATGTAATGCATGTACACGATGAGAAAAGCTCTCACATGAATGGTGGACAATCCGACTCATTTCCAGTAAAACACTTCAAAAATAGCACACAAACATCAAGGAATTTGGTATTTAGTGTTGACAAATGATAATGATTATCAGTATCTTTAGTGTATAAGATCTTGTTGCGCCGGAAATACGCTGAACTATAATTTCGTTTTCGTTGTCATAGCCGGAATACATAACCGGGATAAATGAGAGAGGGATGATCGCATGTTTCGTCTGGAGACGTCCAAGTTGGATATCGCTTATGAGGAAAGACTGATTGTTGATAATCTGAATATTCAAATTCCCCAAGGAAAAATTACAGCACTTGTTGGAGCCAACGGTTCAGGGAAGTCCACCATCCTGAAAACGATGGCACGGATCATGAATCCAAAAGCAGGTAGCGTATTGCTCGACGGGAAGTCCATCCATAAGCAGTCCACGCGTGAAGTAGCCAAGCAGCTTGCGATTTTGCCACAGAATCCAACAGCGCCTGAAGGACTTACTGTAACCGAACTGGTGTCTTACGGACGGTTCCCTTATCAAAAAGGTTTTGGGTCGATGCGTGCTGAAGACAAACGCATGATTGAATGGGCCATCGAAGTGACAGGCATGACGGAGTTCCATGATCGTCCAATCGATCAACTGTCCGGTGGACAGCGGCAACGTGCCTGGATCGCGATGGCTCTGGCACAGGAGACAGATATTCTGTTCCTGGACGAGCCGACAACGTTCCTGGATATGGCTCACCAGCTTGAAGTACTGCAATTGCTGGAGCAGCTGAATGCTACAGCAAATCGTACGATTGTTATGGTTGTGCATGACTTGAACCATGCTTCCCGTTATGCGCATCACATGATTGGTATTAAAAAAGGTAAAGCCATCGCTACAGGTTCACCCGTAGAAGTTATGAACTCCGATGTACTTCGCGAAGTATTCAACATTGAAGCGGATATCGTGATTGATCCACGTTCAGGTGTGCCGCTCTGCTTGCCATACGCCCTTGCGGGTGAACGCCAGCAATCCGCACCTCCAGAACAAGTGGTCATGAACAGTGCAATGGTTCATGCTGGAGGACGGACAGAGCAACGTGTTCGTCACGCGACAGGAATTTAATGAAACGGGCCATAGGTGGTCCTCAACGATAGAATGAAGCCGCTGTGCATTATGCACAGCGGCTTATTCGCATTCTAGGGGAGATTGACCAAGGTGGAGCCGCAAGAGCGGTATGATTATTTTGGCTGCAAAATTCGACTCAAAAAGCCCTTGACCACATTGGTGGTGGAAGTAGGCTTCACGTATGAACTGGGATCGGTTTAACCGCAGATTTGGTAATTGTTCGTCTCGGGTCTATAATATGGAGACAGGCTGTGTGCCGTATTATTATTCGGTACAGTACATACAGCAGCCCAACCTACATCATACTCATGGGAGGAATCAGTCATGTCCGTATATTCGTATCAGGCGGTAACGACCGCAAATCAGGAAGTTCCACTCGATCTGTATCAAGGCAAAGTGTTGGTCATCGCCAATACAGCCAGCAAGTGTGGACTGACTCCACAATACGGTGAATTGCAGAAGCTCTACGATCGCTATCGTGATCAAGGTTTGGTTGTGCTTGGGTTCCCTTGTAACCAGTTTGGCGGTCAGGAGCCGGGGTCAAGTGAAGAAGCAGAATCATTCTGCCAAATCAACTACGGCGTTAATTTCCCGGTATTTGCCAAAGTTGACGTAAATGGTGAAGATGCTCATCCATTGTTCAAGTATCTGCGTGAGCAGCAACCTGGTGTTGGTGAAGACAACAGTATCCAATGGAATTTCACCAAGTTCCTCGTGAATCGTGAAGGTGAGGTTGTGGGGCGTGTTGAACCAAAAGAATCCCCGGAATCCATGACTGCAGAGATTGAAAAGCTGCTTGGCGTATAAAATATAACGAAGAAGCCTGCCTCCAGAATTGGAGGACAGGCTTTTTTTTGTAGCATAAACAAGCTTCAAAAAGGAGAAACTGAAGTTAATTGAAGATGAATTAGCGTCTGGCTGATTCGTCAAAAAAACCATTCTACAAATTTATTTTGATTAACCCCTTGCAATGTGAAAAAGATCACATTATAATAAGTGTATAAAGTGAAATAAATCACATACAAGGTATTCACTAAGAAGTGAAATATTTCACAACCACAATGACGTTCATATTCAATTTCATATTTATATACCCAAGGGGGAACCTTATCATGAAAATCGCAGTTATCGGATGTACACATGCAGGAACCGCAGCCATCGTTAACACCGCCAAATTGTACCCGGATGCTACCATTACCGTGTATGAGCGCAATGACAATATCTCCTTTTTATCATGTGGTATTGCGCTGTATGTGGGTGGTGTGGTGAAAGATCCAGACGGACTGTTCTATTCTTCGCCTAACCAACTGGCCGAACTCGGTGTCGTTACCAAAATGCTTCATGAAGTGACGTCAGTAGATGCTGCAGGTCATAAACTTCAGGCTAAAAACCTGACAACCGGGGAAGAATTCGAAGATACGTTCGACAAGCTGATCGTAACCACAGGTTCATGGCCTGTTGTACCGAAGCTGGAAGGCATCGATATGGATAACATTTTACTTTGCAAAAACTACAACCATTCGAATACAATCATCGAAAAAGCGAAGGACGCCAAACGCATTACCGTGGTGGGCGCAGGATACATCGGCATCGAGCTGGTGGAGGCTTTCCAAATGAACGGCAAGGAAGTTACGCTGATCGATAGCGTGGACCGGATTCTGAACAAATATCTGGACCCCGAGTTTACAGATGCCATTGAAGAAACGTTGACTGGACGTGGTATCAAGCTGGCTTTGGGCCAAACGGTGCAGAAATTCACCGGAGAGAATGGCAAAGTGAACAAGGTTATTACATCCAAGGGAGAATTTGAAACAGACCTCGTTATTCTGTGCATTGGTTTCCGTCCAAATACCGAACTGCTCAAAGGCCAAGTGGATATGCTGCCGAACGACGCAATCATCGTGGATAAATATATGCAAACCAGCCAGAAAGACGTCTTTGCTGCTGGAGACAGCTGTGCGGTTCATTACAACCCAACGGGCAAAGCAGCTTACATCCCACTGGCAACCAACGCGGTGCGGATGGGTACACTTGTAGCCCGAAACTTGGTTCGTCCTACGACACCGTACATGGGTACACAAGGCACATCAGGTATCAAAATATATGAGCAAAATATTGCAGGCACAGGTATGACGGAAACGTCTGCTGCTGACGAAGGTCTGGTCGTTGAAGCGGTAACGCTTGAAGATGCTTACCGTCCGGAGTTCATGCCAACAGCAGAGAAGCTACTGCTCAAAGTGATCTATGAACAGGCTACCCGCCGCATTGTTGGTGCACAGATTATGTCACAGGCTGATCTGACACAGTCGATCAATACGATCTCTGTCTGCATCCAGAACAACATGACGGTAGATGAGTTGGCCTTCATCGACTTCTTCTTCCAGCCACATTACAACAAACCGTGGAACTTCCTGAACTCGGCTGGTCTTCAGGCGCTGCCTCCAGTAGATGTAAAAACACCAGCAATGGTATAACGGATATTGCTGAGTTATAGGAGAGCTGCCGCATCCTGCGGCAGTTCTTTTCTTTTTGTTTTTTCTGAGATCGACCGAACAAGATAGAACGGAAGCATTAAAAAATGTAGTTTTCAGACTTTGTGATAAAAGTAACAAACCTCTCGAAACCTTCGCGATACAATGAACATATCAACAATAGAAGTTGATTTATGATGTTCATGAACTGTGAAGGAGAGGATCGTTATGGCAGCAAAAACACCTCTTGAGGTTGCACAATATACGGCGCATACGGGGATGAAGAAAGCTCAAAATCCGGTGTCCTCCGTATTGATACTCAGTTTTTTGGCAGGCGCTTTTATTGCGCTCGGATTTCTGCTGGATATTCGGGTCATTGCCTCTGCTCCGGCCGAGTGGGGCAGCTTGGTTAATTTGATCGGTGCAGCAGTGTTCCCGGTAGGTTTGATATTAGTGCTGATTGGCGGCGGGGAACTGCTGACAGGCAATATGATGGCCGTTCCACTCGCGACGATTGCGCGCAAACTGTCCGCAGGCAGCATGTTGAAGAATCTCACCTTAGTAACGATAGGTAATTTCCTTGGGGCGATCTTTGTGGCCTATGCGTTTGGGCATGTGCTCGGTCTTACGGCAGAAGGTGCCTATTTGACCAAAGTAGTCGATATGGCTGGACACAAGCTGGATGACAGCTTTCTTCAGGCTTTTATATCCGGGATCGGGTGTAACTGGCTGGTAGCTCTTGCGGTGTGGTTGTCCTATGCATCGGATACGATGAGCGGAAAAGTACTGGGCATTTGGTTCCCAACGATGGCTTTTGTGGCTATTGGATTCCAGCACGTTGTCGCCAACATGTTCCTGATTCCTGCGGCGATCTTCGAAGGGCATTATTCGTGGGGGCAATACGTCATGAATTTCATTCCGGTATGGCTTGGTAATCTGACGGGAGGGGCGCTGTTTGTGGCGGCTGCTTACTGGATGGTGTATCTACGCAAACATGAGCCGGAAGTGCAGCCTGAGGTGGCAATGGCGGTGGCCCAACCTGTAGAGACGGAAGCCAGAACGATGTGGAGCAAGCAGGCGTAGCGGCATTTTTCCGAGTAATCGAGTAGCGTTGTAACCGTGGTACAAGTGCGAAAACGAGTGAAAAGGCGAATGCAAAGTAAACAGGAGAGGCGATTCTGATCTCGTTCAAGTCATGGCTGTCGGCTGTGATGAGCGGGAAAGGAGTCGTTTTTTTTAATGTAAAAATATCCACACAAAATAAATTCGCCATGACAAGGTTCGGGGGAACGAAACCTGTTCATGGCGAATTTCGGGAGTGGTCCATGATATGGCATGAGGAGGAAGTGGGGAAACACTAGCCTAATGCCTTATTTTTAATTTACCCCTGAATTTCGAGATTGAATCAAGGGGAAATAAGATTTTTTTAAAATAATTTCGAGCAGCTGTGGCGGTGAAAAAAGACTGTTCTCTTTACGCGATTACCATGAAGAAGATATGATATGAAGATAGCTTTGAAGGGGGAGGGACTTGTATATGATCGATCAGGAGAATGGCGTATTCCCGGCGGTTTGCCCGCTCGATTGTCCGGATACTTGCGGCCTGCTGCTTCATAAGGAGAACGGCAAAATCGTGAAGGTAGCAGGCAATCCGGACCATCCGATTACCAAAGGCGCCATCTGTAACAAGGTCCGAAATATGACGGAGCGGGTGTATCACCCGGAGCGGCTGCAATATCCGATGCGACGCATCGGAGCCAAGGGGGAAGGCCAGTTCGAGCGAATCAGCTGGGATGAGGCCATCCGCGAGATTACGGCGAAATTCAGTTCACTGTCAGATACCTACGGACCGGAGAGCATCCTGCCATACAGCTTCTATGGAAACATGGGCATTCTTGGTGTCGATGGCATGGATCGTCGTTTCTTCAATGCGCTAGGCGCGAGCAAGCTGGAACAGACGATATGTAATGCGGCCGGAAATACCGGGTGGAAATATACGATGGGTGCGAACCGGGGAACACTTCCCGAAGATACGGAGCATGCAGATGTCATTCTGGTGTGGGGAGGCAACATTGTCAGCACCAATATGCATCAGGTCGTTCTGGCCGAGAAAGCCCGCAAAAAGGGAGCCCAAATCGTCGTCATTGACGTTCATCGCAATCGGACCGCCCAATGGGGAGACTGGTTCATTCCACTCTACCCGGGTACAGACAGCGCACTGGCACTCGGATTAATGCATGTACTGTTCGAGCAGGGACTGACGGATGAGGACTTTATGCAAAAGTATACCGTCGGCCATGTGGCACTGCGTGATCATGTCCGCAGCTACACCCCTGAGCGCGTTGCACGTATTACAGGCGTACCGGAAGCGGACATCGTGAAGCTGGCTGAGCTGTATGGCAACGCACAGGCCGCCCACATTCATATCGGCAATGGCCTGCAGCATCACGACAACGGTGGCATGAACGTGCGCAGCGTAGCCTGTCTGCCTGCCATTACAGGCCAGTGGCTGAAGCGCGGCGGTGGCGCCATTCGTACCAATAGCTACGCGAGCACCAATAGCGATGCGTTGGAGCGTCCAGAGCTGCGCCAGAACCCGGAGCCGCGCGTGGTGAACATGAACCGGATTGGCGAAGCACTGCTGGAAGCGGAGCAGCCGATTCGGGCGTTGATGGTTTATTGCAGCAATCCTTTGGTGGTGGCACCGGATACCGAGCGGGTGGAGCGAGGTTTTGCACGGGAGGATCTGTTCACGGTTGTCCATGATCTGTTCCTGACAGATACGGCGAAGTACGCGGATATTGTACTGCCTGCGACGTCTTCATTTGAAACGACAGATCTGTATACATCCTACTGGCATCAGTATGTCCATTTGCAAGAGCCGGTCATTGCGCCTTTGGGTGAGAGCAAGAGCAATGTGGAACTGTTCTCTTTGCTTGGGCAGGCGATGGGATACGACCCTGAGATTTTCGGTGAGACACCGGAACAGATGATTGAGGAAGCACTCCAGGGTACGGGCAATCCCTACATGAACGGAGTAACATTAGAAGGGCTGAAGCAGCATCATTTCGTCAAGCTGGATATGTCTCCACATGATTCATATTTGGATCAGCTGCCCACACCTTCGGGGAAAATCGAGCTGTATTCGGAAACGATGGCTCAGCGAGGATTGCCTCCGTTACCTACGTACAGTGCACTGGTTGAAGGGTATGATGGGGAGAAACCGGCTGGACCTGCGGACGTCTATCCGCTGATGTTTCTGTCGCCACCAAATCATAATTTCCTGAACTCCACCTTTGCCAATTCGGCCAAACATCAACGCTTGGAGAAGATGCCACTATTGCAAATGCACCCGGAGGACGCCGCTCGCAGACAGGTGGAGGATGGGGATACGGTGGTCGTATGGAATGACCGCGGCCGAATCGAATTAACCGCCAAGGTGAGTGAATCCATGCTGCCAGGAACAGTGATTAGTCAAGGCTTATGGTGGGATGGCAATGGCAAAAAACAGCGGGCGAACTCGCTCACGTCTAATCGACTGTCTGACATGGGCAACGGGGCTACATTCTTCTCGGCCACTGTCGAAGTGAAGCGTCAATGAATGTGCTTGCAGATCGGATCTTTTCAGGTAAGATGAACAATGGATAGATTGTAAGCAATGAATAGACCGAAAGCAATGAGTAGATCGAAAGCAGAATGTAGAGCAAGATTCAAAATTTAGAATTCAAATGGCCTTCGCTCTGGCTAATCATGCCGTCTGGCGAGGGTCTATTTTTTATGGCAATTTGCTTTTTGAAGGTACTAAGGAGAATAAACAAGATGATGAGATGGCTGGATACGTATCCAAAAGAAGTGAAAATATTTTTGCTGGCTAGTCTGGTCAATGCGACAGGCAGTGCCTTGATGTGGCCGCTGACCACAATGTATGTATTTGATGAGCTTGGGCGCACGATGGCGAACGCGGGGTTTGTCATTCTGATTCAGTCGCTGGGCGGTATCTTCGGTCAATTGCTCGGAGGTGCACTGTACCACCGGGTGGGGGTCAAGAAGCTGATCATCGGATCACTGGCGTTAAACGCTGTGGGGTTGTTTGCTCTGCCGTGGATCAGCGCGTATTGGGTTATATTTATATGTGCGATGGGCTGGATCGGCCTATTTAGTTCATTATCGCTGCCAGCGATTCAAGCCTTTATCGGCTTCCGGTTTGCGGAGCGACGCGGGGAATTGTTTAATGTGATCTATGTCGCCAACAATATCGGTGTGGCGATTGGTACGGCACTCAGTGGTTTCCTGGCTGATTTTTCCTATCATCTCAGCTTTGTACTGAACGGGGTGACTTCGGCCGGGTTCGCGATCTTTTTCTGGTATTATCTGTCGCGGGCAGAACCGGATCAGGGCGAAGTGCATCTGACCAAGCGCAAAACGGTTCCCGATGGGCCGGGCGTCTGGGCGCTGCTGGGCAACACCAGATTATATCTATTTATGAGCCTGGGCGTGCTGTTCCTGCTATTTGGTAATTCCATCTGGAATACTGGTGTGTCTCCGTATATTATTTCCGAGGGTATGGAGAAAAGAATGTACGGTCTGCTCTGGACGCTGAACGGGGTGCTCATCTTCGTGGGACAACCCTTCACCAGCTGGGTCAAGCGTACGATGGCCCGTACATCGACTGCTCAGATGACGGCAAGTGCAGTGTTCTATGGCATGGCCTACATTGTCATGATCACGATGTACAGCTATCCGGGTATGGTGCTTGCAATGGTACTGGCTACCTTTGGGGAAATGCTGATCTCACCTGCTACGCCGGCATTTATCTCAGAGCATGCGGGAAGATCGGCACCCTTCTACATTGGGATATCCGGTGGAATCGGTGCGGTCGGCCGGGTTATCGGGCCGTATGCCATGGGCGTCATGTACGACAAACAGGGATTGATTCCTGTAGCATGGCTGGCGACTGTCACGGCGGGTATTGCAGTGCTTGGCTTTGTACTGCATGCGGTGCTGAACCGCAATCGTGAAGTGAAGGAGTATGGATTGGACGCTTAGCCTCTTAGGCTAGGTGGTGTAAGGAAGAGAGAAGACAGGTGGAAGTGGAGGGAAAAGCCGCAAGGCCACTTTAATCTGTCTTCTCATTCCGTAAATTTAGATTGACAAAAAAATCTTTTTATGCTATAATTTACATATAAATATATTCCGTATATACTAAGATTCTCCTGGCCAGGGGGAATCTTATTTTTGTTTGTACGGGAGGATAAAACATGAAGCAAAATGAGTCCAGTATTACATCCCTGATTTCGGCTTTTGGCCGAGCCTACCACTGCCAATACGATACACCTCTTATTTTCGATGATTATATAGCCAAAGAGCTTATCAATCCTCAAGAGTTTTCGGATATCCGCGAGAATATGATTCAAGGCATCCATTTTTTCAACCCGGAGATGGCCCACCAGTGCAAGAATGACCCGGATAAGATCCTAAAATGGATTACGCAGGTACAGATATCTCCAATCACATTGGCTCGGGCTGCCTACTGTGAGCAGGTACTGCTGCATGAAGTCGCTTTGGGATTGAAGCAGGTTGTTATTCTTGGCGCAGGGATGGATACATTTGCTTTGAGGCATCCGGAACTGGAGGACACGCTGGAACTATTTGAAGTGGATTATCCAGCCACTCAGCAATTCAAGAGGGAGCGGCTGCATCAGGCCAAGCTGAACATTCCGGGCAATCTTCATTTTGTGCCAATGGATTTTACCCGTGAGCCTTCGTATGAAAGTTTGACTAATGGAGGTTTGGAGAAGCTGAAGACGCTGGTTACTCTGCTGGGTGTATCGTATTATTTGACCAAAGAAAATCTATCCAACTTGCTCCGACATGTATTTTCGGATCTTCCAACGGGGAGCTCCATTGTACTGGATTATGCAGATGAGCATCTCTTTGAGGAAAAAGGAAGGTTTAACCGGGTTGAAAATATGGTGAAGATGGCTGCAATGGGGGGCGAGCCGATGCAATCCTGCTTCACGTATGAGGAGATGGAGCGGTTGTTGGCGGATGCAGGACTACTCATATATGAGCATCTATCGCCGGAGGACATCCAGGATCGATATTTCAGCAATCGTACAGATGACTTGTCCGCCTTCGAAACAAACCATTTTATCCATGCGGTCAAAAAAATAAAAACCTATTCCTGCTGTGATTATTACAGATTAGGATCTGAATAAGAAAGGGAAGTCCCATAAGTCATGAACATGACGGGGACATCCCTTTTTTAGCTTTAGTGCTGTCTGTCTAACGAACCGAGCACGTGTTATTATTGCCAATTTCCACAGGTCTGCGGTTTAACGAATCCAAGAGACGTTATTTCCGCAACCTATCCAAATTGGGCTTGATGCAATCGACTATATGAGCCCTGGCGTGCCAAAAGTTCATCATGGCTGCCTTGTTCGGCTACGCCGCCGTTCTCCACAACGACAATGCGATCCGCGTGTCTGATGGTGGCCAGTCGATGGGCGATGATCAGCGTTGTACGCCCCTGTGCCAGCTCGGATAAAGCCAGCTGAATGGCGGCTTCCGTTTCAGTATCCAGTGCGGAGGTCGCTTCGTCCAGAATGAGGATCGGCGGATTTTTCAAGATCATGCGAGCAATGGATAGACGCTGCTTCTGTCCACCGGATAATTTGACGCCTCGCTCACCGATCAGGGTATCGAGTCCTTCCGGTTGGGATTGGACGAGCTCTTCCAGTTGGGCACGGCTGATGGCTTGCCAGATTTCCTCATCAGGCGCATCCAGTTTGCCGTAAGCAATATTCTCGCGGATCGATCCGTCAAACAGGAAAATATCCTGCTGCACAATCCCGATATGGGAGCGCAGCGACTCCAGCGTCATATCTTTTACCGGAATTCCATCAATAGAGATATGCCCCGCATCCACATCGTAAAAGCGTGGAATGAGGCTGCATAGCGTAGATTTGCCTGCACCCGAAGGTCCGACCAGCGCAACCGTTTGTCCTGCCTGAATCTCCAGATTGATCTGATCCAACGTAGGTTTGTGTTCGCCGTAAGCAAATGTGACGTTATGGAAGGCGATGTCGCCTTTCACATGTGAAATTGGTTTGGCTTGAGGTGTATCATCTACATCGGGCTCGGCCTCCAGCAGTTCCAGGTAACGTCTGAATCCGGCAATGCCTTTGGGATAGGTCTCGATGACGGAATTGATCTGTTGAATCGGTCCAAGAAACACATTGGATAACATGACAAAGGCGATGAATTGACCGTAGGTCATCCTGTCTTGAATGACAAACCACGTACCGCACACCAGTACAAACAGTGATACGAATTTCATCAGAATGAAGCTGAGCGAGGAATTCCACGCCATAATTCGGTAGGTGATCAGTTTGGTAAGGCGAAAGCGTTCATTATTTTCGACAAAACGTTTCACTTCATGTTTTTCATTGGCAAAAGCCTGAACTACACGAATTCCGCTCACATTGTTCTCTACGCGTGCGTTATAGTCTGCGATATCCGCAAACATACGTTTGAACGCTTTGGACATTTTGCGGCTGAAATAGAGGGACAGGAAGATCATCAGCGGCACAATAATGAAGGTCATGACAGCCAACTGCCAGTTGATGCCCAGCATAATGCCGAAGGCCCCAGCCAACGTCATGAGGGCAATGAACAGATCCTCTGGTCCATGGTGCGCAATCTCACCAATATCCATCAGATCGTTGGTCATGCGAGAGACGAGGTGCCCAGTCTTATTGTTATCGAAGAAGCGAAATGATTGCTTCTGCACACGCTGGAACAGTTCCCGCCGCATATCAGATTCGATGTTAATGCCAAGCTTATGTCCCCAGTAGGTAACTGCATAATGGAAAAAGGAACTAAGCAGATAGATGCCCAGCAATCCGGCACAGGCTGCTAATATCATGGACCAGTTGCCTGCGGGAAGCAGCTGATCGACAACTTTGTTTACAGCCAGGGGAAACGCAAGCTCCAGCAGTGCAGCCAGAATGGCACAGGAGAAATCCAATATAAAGAGTCCCCGATAAGGACGATAATAGGCCATGAAACGGCGAAGCATATGTAAATCCTCCTCCATATAACGCAAATGCCCGGACAGACTCCATAGCCTGACCAGACACTTACACCCTTCATATGTTATTTACGATTTTGCTGTGCACGTTCTACAATCATATCGGCAAATTCTTCAGCCTGAGCCTGTATTGCAATCGGGTCGAAGTACCAGTAGCGATCTTCTTCCAGCTCGTACACTTGATTGTTTTTCACAGCCGGGAGCGATTGCCAGATAGAGTCACCTTGGTAATTTTTATTGTTCTCCCCTACGGTTAGGAAGATATGGTCTCCGGCATAATCACCAACGACTTCCCGGGAAATCTCTTTCCATTGGGTATCGCCCATCAGCTCTTTCTTGGTGATTTCGAGTGGTGCAAGTTGCAAAGCACGATATACGGCCTGTCCACCCCGACCGAAGTTATCTCCATAGCCATAATAGCTCTTGTCTGATACTTCGAGGATGGAGAAGGTTTCCTCCGGTTTAATGACTGCTTTTACTTTGGCGCGAGCGGCTTCAATACGTTCGTCGTACGTTTTCAGCCAGGCTTCGGCTTCTTCGGATTTGTTCATGAGTTCTCCGAAGCCCCGAATTTCATCCTCTACATTGGTAAACGTGCCGTAGGGAATGACCACGGTAGGTGCGATTTTTTGATAACTCTCAATTTCTTCAGCTTTATCAGAGTAGGTAATGATCAGATCCGGGTCCAACGCAACGACCTTCTCCAGGGATACAGCACCCCGATCACCAATGTTCTCTATGCCCTCCACCTGATCTGCGTAGAATGGATTTTCCAGATAATATTGAACAGCACCAACGGGTTTCACACCCAGTGCAAGCAGGTCACTTACGTACATATCTGTAACAATCCGTTTCGGTTCAGCCGGAATTTCCACATCTCCACTTAATGACTTATAAATCCTTGTAGTATCCGAAGAACTGGTGTTTGTTTCATTCGAACCTGTGGTCGATTCTGAGCCCGCCGCTGTTGGTTCCGTTGTGCCCGAACCCGTACCACTGTTACAGGCAGCCAGAATCATGATGATGGCGAGCATGAGCAGCAAGACGGAAAATCGTTTTTTTGCAGCAAACATATCCTTGTTCCCCCTATGTATAATCAATAATGATTATTATTCTCATTAATAACATAGAGGATGACGTGACATTTGTACATGGACATCTATGATGACTAATGCATGGACAATTGTGATGTGAGTTTGTGCATGATGTGCTGTAATTGCTCTATAACGGAGATCGGGTCGAATCCATAAAACATATCCGCATTAATCTCGTACAGTCGCCCTTCACGAACGGCACTCAAGGTGTTCCAGGACTCCTGAGCGAACAGGTTGTCCACAGCATTCTGCTCCGACGATTCCCTGGCATAATCAATAAAAATATAATCTGCGGCATATAAATGAATCTCTGTTAACGGAACATGGATGTAACCTGTGAGCAGCTGGCCATCCTTCTCCATCCGTGCAGGAGGGACGAAGCCCAGCGAATGATACAAAATATGAGAAGCTCGGCCCCACCCGTGGCCATAGATGTACGCTCCGCTCTCACCAATCATGAATATACATACTGCTGATCCACGTACGCCCATCATCTGATCAAGTGTACGATTGGCCTCTTGCTGAAGTGTATCATAGCGTTCTAACAGCGTACGAGCTCTCGCTTCCAGGCCCGTGATACGTCCCAAATGAATGAATTGCTCCTGCCAGTCGAGTTCTTCAAAGGGCATCAGAATGGTAGGTGCAATCTGCCGTAGATCATCCAGGCCTGAATGAGGTGCATAACCAAGAATCACATCGGGATGAGTGTCTGCGATTAGATCGGTATGATTAATAAGTTCATGCTCAGAATACTGTATGAATGGTTCTGACCCGTATTCAACTATTTTTGCTTCCATCCATTCCGCGACGGCACCCATATGAGGGATATGGCCCAGTGCGAGTAAGGACGCAGTATAGTTGTAAGTAAGACTTACGATTTTTTTGGGTGTTTTCCGATAGAGGGTCGGTGCGCAACCTACCGTTTGTTTAAATTTTCGACTTAGATAAAAGGTGTCTCTGTATCCCGTCAACTGCGCAAGTTCCTGTAATGTCGGATTAGCAAAAAGCAGCTGTTCCTGAGCGATTCGGATTCTTAGCCGGGTAACATACTCCACAAACGTAAGTCCGGTGTACTTCTTGAATTCTCGTGAAAAATGCTCCGGGCTCACATTAACTTCTCTCGCTAATTGCTCCCGTGTAAAGGAGTGAGTAACCTTTTCATGGATGTGCGCAATGACGATGTCCAGCCAGGAATGATCCTCATGAGCCAGACGTTCAGCGTGATCATGTAAAGTATCCAGTAACTGATAGAACAGCATATGAGGTTTGAATGGTCCGGATTCATTGCGTTTCGAGCTGGACAGAACCAACTCGGAGATCAGCTCGGCAATAAGGCGGCTCGTAATGGGAACAGGATGTCCGAACGGCCAGTGCTTTTGTTCGCTATCTGCAAAATCAAAGGCCACTGCAATACCCTGAACCGGGGACAGAGAACCACGCTTGCTTTCATGCTGAAGCTGGGTTCCCGCTTGGCGTACGACAGCGGAGCCGGTATTTACCATCACTTGACCATTCGAACTGATCAATCTTGCCTGACCGGAGGTGATGACATAAAGAACATGCTTGCTGCTCCACAGTTCATCGATACCGGAGAAGGCTTCTCGATCATGGAGCTGCACCAGATGACATAGCCTGAACAGTGCTGGAGGGACGGTTGTAATTTGCTGCAAGCGGCCAGGGGTGTTCAGAGATAATTTTTGAAAGCTTAGATCCAGGTTGCTCATAACATAACGAACTCCTTATAGAGGATTGGACTAATATGCAGTATAATACCACAAAGGTGTAATAGGGACCCCCGAATCATTCCCTTCACATATTTCTGTGAAAAATAGATAAAGAGGTTGAAATCGCTATCAACACCGACTATAATAAAAATGTCGAAACGTTTCAATTTATGGTTTACAGGCATATTCATTGTGATTTATAATGAATTTCTCCCTTTAGTCCATTATTGAAATGCTGACAATCGATCAAGATATATCTACGATTAAAGGGTACATTTTACAGCAGGGATGCTTAAAAGACGCGAAGAGAGATTTTTTTTGAAAACACTTCGAAACGTTTCGATAAACGGGAAATGGATATAACTCCTAATGGATAATGAATAGGAATGAGTGGTTGTTGCAACCATTTACAGTATAAAATGATAGGTAACAAGAAGTTAGAAGGAGCGAACGTGGAATGGCAACGATTAAGGATGTGGCAAAGCTGGCAGGTGTGGCGCTCTCGACCGCCTCTTATGCGCTGAACGGAGATAGCAAGGTCAGTGCCAAGACCAAGGCCAAGGTGCTGGATGCAGCACGAGAACTGAATTATCGCAAAAACGGCTTTGCCATGGACCTGAAGCGGAGCCGGACGAATACGATTGCGTTGATTCTTACAGATCTGTCGGGTCCGTATTACTCCGAATTGATTCGCAGCGTTCAGGATGTAGCGCTGGCTAACGGATATGATCTGATTGCTTGCAGCTCTATGGGAGGACGTGACTCCACAGCGGTTCGTTTCTTGCGAGAAAAAAGAGTGGACGGCGCTATTATCCTGGCTCATAACATCCATGATGATATCCTGGTGGAATCTGCGGGAGATCGTTTCCCTATCATTGTGATGGATCGGCAGCTGACGAGTAACCATCTGGTCAACGTTTTGGTGGATGGGGAGCAAGGCGGTTACCTGGCTACACGGCACCTCATTCAGAAGGGGCATAAGACCATCGCCTATATTAGCGGGCCATCCAATTCTTATGATAATGCACTGCGTTATCAAGGGTATTTGCGAGCAATGCAGGAAGCGGGTCTTGAAGAAAAGTCCAAATGGCGTCTAAGCGGTAACTTTGTACGTGAGGGCGGATATAGTGCAACCAAGATGATGGTTATGCAGGGCGAGCTTCCGTCTGCCGTATTTTACGGGAATGACGAGATGGCAATTGGTGGACTGAAAGCATTTGAAGAGAGCGGCATATCGGTACCGAATGATATTTCAGTCATCGGATTTGATGATATTCAACTGTCCGAATATGTTCACCCTCCGCTTACAACGGTGCGACAGCCCAAGCATGAAGCGGGTTCATTGGCAGGACATTTGCTCTTCCAGATGCTGAATGGCGAAGCTGTGAATCCATCGTATACGTTAACCATTGATCTGGTGGAGCGAGAGTCTGTACGATCGGTAGAGGTGCAGTCGGGAAACCAGCCAGCATAGGAAGTGAACTGTCCGAGGCTGAATCTGCTAAAATGCTGCTTTGTAGTAGTTTGAATCTTTTCTATTGAGAGTTGAATGAGGGGGATCATCGTCCGAAGGGGCCAGTCAAAGGTCACTTCGCAGAGGCCCCCTATTCTTTTTCAGATTTATCGAAACGTTTCGATTTTATACTAATTGAAGGAGTGAAGAGTATGACAACGATGATTAATGAACCAATCCGGTTGACTGCCGGGGATTTATCCTTTACCTTTTTGAACAGTGGGGATCTGTATCAGGCCCAGTCCGGTACAACTATGTTGAATCAGCTGCTCAGCAACCAGATCGATGGATCTTTGAATAATCTGTACCTGCGCGTACACGAGGGAGAAAAAATCAGCTCGTTCCCACTGCTGGGTGTGCGTTCGAACAGCAAAGTGATCACAAGCCAGGCGCAATCCGGCAATCAACTGATCTGGGAAGGTACAGTGCAGCTTGAAGGCAAAGAACAAGGCATTGGCTATCAGGTCGTGTTTACAGCTACAACGCAAGGCGTCTGGTTCTGGGATGTGAAGCTCACAGGACAACAACATAACGTTGACGTGGTATATGGACAGGATGTAGGGCTTGCTGATCCAGGTGCAGTACGCAGCAATGAGGCCTATCTGTCGCAGTATATTGACCATACGGTGTTCGAGGATGAAGCGAAGGGATATGTGGTATGTTCCCGTCAAAACCAGCCTCAGGGCGGTGCTTTCCCATACATGCAGCAAGGTTCGCTGACTAAGGCAATTGGCTACTCCACAGACGGATTCCAATTCTTCGGTCTTTCCTACAAAGAGACCAATCAGCCTGAGAGCCTGAGCCGTAATACCCTGGCAAATGAGACGTACCAATATGAATTTGCCTACACAGCGTTGCAATCGGAGCGCGTTAACTTGGACGGGGAAGCCCAGATGGTATTCTACGGACTGGCCAAAGCAGATCATCCTGCCGGAATCTCCGCACTGGAATTCGGGGATGAAGTAACTGCCGCATGGAACGAAGTACAAGCATTGACTGTTCAGCAAGGCGAGACGTTGGAACAGGTGAAACTGTCATCCTTCTTGGGTGAACCGCTTGCTGCGCTTGATTTGACACAAGATGAGATTAATGAACTGTTCCCTGACCGTCATCAGGAAGAGCATAGCGGTGACTCGCTGTTGTCCTTCTTTACAGGCAGCTATGAACATATCGTCCTGAAAGCGAAAGAATTGCTCGTAGAGCGTCCGCACGGCCATATCCTAATGAGTGGTGGCAACGTGCAGCTTGGTGCTCAGGTTATTACAACGACGTCGTATATGTACGGTATTTTCAACTCACAACTCGTTATTGGTAACACCAATTTTAATAAAATGATCAGTAATGCCCGCAACGCATTGAACGTGCCGAAGACGGCTGGACAACGCATTTATGTGGAAATGGACGGACAGTATCGTCTGCTGACCATGCCTTCCCTGTTCGAGATTGGATTCAACTACGTGCGTTGGATCTACAAAACCGAATCCGATACCATTATCGTGACGAACTACACCGGGGCACACACCACTGAAGTGAGCATGAACGTACGCTCGACAAGTGGCAAAGCTTATCGCTACCTGGTAACCAACCAAATCACGATGAATGTAAATGAATACGAGTATCCGCTGCATATGACGCAGGATGGCAGTACACTGATCTTCAAGGCTGACCCGCAAGCGATTAGTGCAGGAACGTATCCTGACCTGCAATACCGCATGTCGGTGGATGGCGCAGCCGTAAATGTGGGAGACGAAACGTTGCTGGCTAGTGGTATCCGCAGTGGGTCTGCATCGCTGGTTACACTTAGTCTGGGAGAGAGTGCAGAATGGACGCTGAAGGTACAAGGCGTATTGGAAGGTCAAGCAAACGAAGCAGACGGTTCCGTGGCAGCAGGCTCCAGCCTTACTTTTGAAGAGGAAGTACAGGCGTACCGCGAATTCTTCGCAGGCGTAATGAACGGATTCCGTTTGTCTCGTGGTGAAGGCCAAAGTGCAGAGGATCTGTTCAAAGTGAACGCGCTGGCTTGGTGGTACACACACAACATGCTGGTTCACTACTCCGTGCCTCACGGATTGGAGCAGTACGGCGGCGCGGCTTGGGGTACTCGGGATGTATGCCAAGGTCCGGTTGAATACTTTATGGCCACGCAAAAATATGAGCAGGTTCGCGATATCATCAAAATGGTGTATACCCACCAATATGAAGATGATGGCAACTGGCCGCAATGGTTCATGTTTGACAAGTACTTTGCAATTCAGCAGGAAGAGAGCCATGGTGACATCATCGTATGGCCGCTGAAAGTGCTCGCGGACTACCTTACAGCGACTCGTGACTATGCGATTCTGGATGAGAAAGTGCCGTATACCGTTAAGCACAGCTTTGGATTCACGGAAGAAACGGCAACTGTATTGGATCACGCGAAAAAAGAGATCGAATACATCCGCTCACACTTCCTGCACGACACATTCCTGTCTTCCTATGGGGATGGGGACTGGGATGATACGCTCCAGCCAGCCAATGCACAGCTCAAACAATACATGGTGAGCAGCTGGACCGTTGCATTGACGTATCAGTCTGTCAATGTGCTTGCACAGGCACTGCAGCATAAGGATGCTGCATTTGCACAGGAGCTGGACGTTCTGGCTCAAGGCATCCGTGAAGACTTTAATCGGTACATGCTGGGTACGGATGTGATTCCAGGCTTCGTATACATGGAAGAAGCCGATCAGGCGAAGCTGATGCTTCACCCAACAGATACGGAGACAGGCATTCAATACCGCCTTCTGCCGATGACACGCAGCATGATCGGTGAATTGCTGAATGCAGAACAGGCTGAATCACATTATGCGTTGATTCGTGAGCAGTTCCTGTGCCCGGATGGTGTACGCCTGATGAATCGTCCAGCTCAATATGCTGGCGGTGTGAGCAGTCACTTCAAACGGGCAGAACAAGCGTCCAACTTCGGACGTGAGGTTGGTTTGCAGTATGTACACGCCCATATCCGTAACGTGGAAGCGATGGCGAAGCTTGGCAAGACGGATCAGGTATGGAATGGCCTTGCCATGATTAACCCGGTTGGTATCGGTGAAGTTGTACCTAATGCGGAGATTCGTCAGGCGAACGCGTATTTCAGCAGTTCCGACGGCAAGTTCAACACGCGGTACGAGGCGCAGGAGCATTTTGACCAGCTTCGCAAAGGAACGGTACAGGTGAAGGGTGGATGGAGAATCTACTCTAGCGGTCCTGGAATCTACATGAACCAACTGATCTCGAACGCACTCGGCATTCGTCAGGAAGGCGGAGATCTGGTTATTGACCCGGTATTGCCAGCTGAACTGGACGGTATGCAATTCGAATTCGAATATGCAGGAGAGCCAGTAACGTTTGTCTACCATCTGAACGAAGGTTCGGTTAACCGTGTAACAGTAAACGGCAAAGATATCCGCACCGAGCAAACGGCGAACCGTTACCGTCAAGGTGGGGCTCGCATCTCGCTGGATGAGTTCAAACAAGCGCGTAATGCTTCGGAGCGCACGATTGTTGAAATTTATATGTAAATTCAATACAAGCTCGAAGCTTCACTAGAGTGGAAGGTCATCCTCCTTAACAGGCAGGGTGACCTTTTTTTATTTGAGAAGGATTCATTGGCGGGTCCGAGGAACCCGCTACGATACGATGATCACTCTAACGCAAAGGAACGGCCAGCAACGTGTGCAGCAGCGTATTATGGCGTACATGCTTCGTCACATAGCCTGCGTCCTCCAGCGAACCGCACAGCCCGTCCAGCAGCGGGAAATGACGTTCTTTTATCGTTTGCAGTGGCTCCTCATGACCTGCTGCCACAGCCTGTTCGATATACGTCTGGCGGTGAGCTGTATTCGCAAACATCAGGTCTGTCAGGCAAATCCGTCCTCGTCTGGTTAACACTCGCTGTATCTCCTGTAATGCCAACTGCTGCTGATCTGGGCTCAGATGATGGAAGGCGAAGCTGGATACGACAAAATCGAAGGACTGGTCGGCAAAAGGCAAAGCCAGAAAGTTGCCAAGCTTCACATGCATCTCTGGATGCTTGGTGCGGCATGTACGCAGCATCTCCCGGGATTGATCAATGGCGGTCATCGTTGCGCCTCGTTCTAACAATTTGCCTGCCAGATTGCCCGTGCCAGTCCCAATATCGAGACCTTTCTCGCCGGGTACAGGAAATATCCAGCTTGCTGTCTGCTCCAGTGCTTCGTCATAGTTGTCATAGATATTGAACGATCCTGCACCTACTCCCAATTCTTCCAATCTTGATTCTGCATCGTCTGGATACGTTATAACGCTGTTTGGCTTGTGTGCTGTCCAGCTATTCTTCTGGCTGCGAACTTCATCATCATTAGGTTCTGGCATACGGTCATTCGACGCCTGTACCCGCTGATCATGGATGGCTGCTTGCCTATCATAATTCCAGCGGTCATGCCAGTTCTGCCGTGCTTCTCTGAGGCGGCGTGCACTGTCTGCAAGATCATGCAGATGGGTGACGTCCAGCGGCCCATCCTGACGGTTCAGGTCAATCATGCGCTGGGTCGTATCGAGCATGCGCTTTAGCTCGACCCACTGGGCATACATGACCGCCTGCTGCAGCTCCAGATATTCTTCCAGCCGCTGCTGATTGCCCTGGTCAATCTCTCCGAGCGCTTGGGTGATATCCTGAAGCGACATCCCGATTTCACGCAGGGCTGCAATGGTTTGCAGCCGCCAGATATCATTCTCGGTATATGTGCGATACCTGTTATTCGTCTGTTTGGCGGGCTGAATCAGTCCTTTTTCCTCATAAAAGCGAATGGCTCTCGCCGATATGCCGAGTCTGTCAGCGGCTTCCTTGATGTTCATCACGTACACCTCTAATCAAGTATATTATCGAATTAGTATAAACGATGACGTTACGGAAAGGTTAAGTGAAAATTTCATTCAACGGATTGAAATTTTAGTCAAGCCTGAGGCTATGCTACAATATATAGCAATGGAGCATTAGCATCGATATACCCTGCAAAATGTTCAATAAGAACCGAACAGCCCTATTTTTGAACGCTGCTTCTCGCAGTGTTATCACTAATGTACGAAAGGTTGAACTTTTATGCTTACCAGCCATACGTATATGATTCGACCGTCTGAGCTTAAGGATGCGGCGCAGCTGATGGAGCTGGATGCTCTGGTATGGGATAAATATACCTCTCCTGAGCCGCTCAACTGGCGATCAAGACAACAATACCTGCAGCATTGCCCTCCAGGCAGTCAGTTGATTGCCGTTCAGGGAGAGCGGGTATGTGGTTATGTAGGCTTTCATCCGGCAACAGGCATGCCTGTTAACCGTCATGTATACGAGATTAATATCGCCGTTCATCCCCATGATCGTCGCTGTGGTATGGCTACGGCCCTGATGGATGCCATGAAGCAGTATGCCCTTGAACAAGGGATCACCAAGCTCAGGCTGCGTGTGTTATCCAGCAATCCAGGAGCCATTGCCTTTTATACACAGTGCGGATTCGTGACGGAGGGCAGACTGATATCGGAATTTTATATCGCAGGCAAGTATGTGGACGATATTCTTATGAGTTATTTCATCCAGGCCAAAGGATAGAACAGCGTAGGAGGAGGAACAACAATGGACATGGGACTTCGGGGTAAAAAGGCACTGGTGCTTGCATCCAGTCGAGGACTGGGCAAAGCTGTAGCCGCTCAATTGGCGGCCGAAGGTGCTGACGTTATGCTCGCCAGCCGAAGCGAAGAAAAGCTTGCAGGGGTGAAGCAGGAGCTGCTGGCGCTTGGTGGTGGCGGACGTGTCGAATATTGTGCAACGGATGTGACAAGTAAGGAAGATATTGATACCCTGATTCGCAAGACAGGTGAATTGTTCGGTCAGATTGATATTTTGGTGAACAATTCAGGCGGCCCGCCTTCCGGAACATTTGAGTCACTGACCGATGAAGACTGGGAACGCGCATTTGAATTAAATGTACTTAGCTATGTCAGATTGATTCGCGGTGCGCTTCCTTACATGAAGGAGAATGGCGGACATATCGTGAACATTGCCTCAACCTCTGTGAAGCAGCCCATTCCCGGTCTGATTCTGTCCAATACGTTCCGTACGGGTGTGTTCGGATTGGCCAAGACCTTGTCACAGGAGCTTGCGCCATATGGCATTCTGATCAATACGGTTGCGCCGGGTCGAATCGGAACGGATCGGATACATGAATTGGACGCTGTGCGTGCAGAACAGAACGGAATAAGTGAGGAAGAGGTTGCCGAACAATTCCGTAAAGAAATTCCATTGGGACGTTATGGTCAACCTGAGGAGTTTGCCAAGGCGGTCGTGTTCCTCTTATCAGGAGCGAATACGTACATTACAGGTACATCCCTTGTGGTGGATGGTGGTATGGTACGTGCACTCTAAGAAAAGAATGATCAGAGGATCTCAAGTTATACGTAAGTAAAAAATTTAAAAATAAGGTAAAGCCCCTCCTTATTCTCTACGTGTTGTGTAGAAGGAGGGGCTTTTATTTGATGTATGCATTGTGTGGGAACGGCTTCCCTCACCACGTCGACCACATTTAACCAGGTGCACAGAGGGGTTGTGAATATCTAACTTATCAGGTCCGGACCGAATGGTTAAGCCGGGTCTTTGCTGCTACTGGCTGATGTATCGGATTTACCGGAATCGGGAGCCGTCGTTGTTTTGGATTCTCCGTCACGTTTTGCCCCATGACCATGACCTTCCCGGTCTTCGGACAGTTTGCCGTTGATAAGGTCGGTAACCCGTTGAGTGATGTCGGAAGCGCGTTCATCGTACTGAGCATGTGTAAGTTTTCCATCGGTCAGCTTTTGTTGCAGATTGGCTTTCTGTGCTGCAACAAGTTTATCGATAACGGTCTGCACGTCCACATTTTTGGCAGCTGCAATCTCGGCAATGGTGCTGCCCGCTTCGCGAGCTTCCTTCAGCTCGTCCGTTGTAATCCCAAGGACAGAGGCCAGCTCTTCGGTATAAAGTTCTGCTCCCGGTCCGCCGAAACCGCCGCGTCCGCGTCCGCCTGCACCAACTTCCGACAAATTGCCATTAACAAGCTCCGTTACGCGCTGAGTGAGCGTAGCCAAACGCTCATCGAACTGGGTTTGCGTAAGTTTTCCGTCGGTGAGACGCTGCTGCAGTTCCGTTTTTTGTGCGGCAACAAGTGTATCAATGACGGTCTGTACGTCCACATTTTTGGATGCTGCAACCTCAGCAATGGTGCTGCCTGCTTTACGGGCTTCTTTTAGCTCGTCGGCTGTCATTCCAAGGACGGAGGCCAGTTCATCCGAGTAGCGGCCAAATCCTTGTCCATGAGCTCTCTTCCCATCTGCCGATTTAAATGTATGTGAATTCGATGAGGAGGCACTGTCGGTCTTTGTTTGACCGGAAGCACTTGCCGCCGGATCTGCATTAGCCACTGAATGTGCAAACAACCCTCCGCCCAGTGCTATTGTCAAAGCCATCGTGCTGGTTACCATCACTGTTCTTGATGTTTTCGTTCTCTTCATGCGTGATCATCCTTCTTTCTTCAATAGGTTGATGTGGGAGTGAATCCACAACGTTATCATAGGCAATAACCATGAAGAGAGGCTGAACGTAACCTTAATTCGCGTTAAAAATTGGTCCTCTAACCAGAAATGCCCCTCACCCATGTTTGAAAATCTCACAGGCAAGAGGCATATTAATGTTCTCCGAATGATGTAATTAGATTATGTAAGTCTATTTAGCGCAAAAGTTCCCATTCATGCTGCAGCATGCCATACACTGCATGGTTAACATAGCCCTTAGGCAGCTTCTCGGCCTGACGGATAACGCCTTCAAGGACAAATCCAAGTCGTTCAGGGATGGCCCGGCTTCGCTTGTTGTTGGTAGCAGAGCGAATCTCGACACGGTTCAGATCCAGAGTGACCAGAGCGTAATCCACCAGAACGCGGCATGCGCTGGTCATCAAGCCTTGACCTTCAAAGCCTTTGCCAAGCCAGTATCCGATGCTTACCGAACGGTTGGTCCAGTTAATTTCATGAAAACCGATGATGCCTGCAAGGTCGCCTTTCAGCCAGACACCTGCGGTGAAACCACCGTTGTCAGCTCCCTGTTTCAATGCATTGCTGATAAAATTCGAAGTATGCTCAATCTCAGTAACGTGGTCCACCCACGGTAACCAATGTCTCAGCTGATCCCGCGAGCGGTCCGTGAGTTCGAACAACGGTTTGGTGTGCTCCATCGCAAGTGGGCGGAGTTCGGTATATTCATCCAATGAATAGGTAAACATGAGTGCAACCTTCTTTCTTTGAAATAATGGTTTATCGGGAAGTCTTCGGTAGCTTGCGCTCCAGTGCAAACAGGTCTTCTTCCATCGAGGCCATGCGTTGGTTCACCGTAGTACGGGCGTCACCCAGTGCCTGATTATATATGAAGGGAGCCAACTGGGTCATGAAAAGATCCAGCACACCCCAAGCTGCCAGATCGCCCAGTTCTTCGCCGCGTTCCTCTTCGAAATACGACTGGATGGTACGTATGGCTTCATCCTGTTGTTCTTTGGACAGTTTTAGCGCGTTCAATGGGAAACCCTCCCTTAAATTCTGTTTTTCTATCATGCTACATGATTCGCGCGAACCCGTCAAAATGGTTTTGGGCCTATCTTGTGTCAGCCTGTCATGACTTTGGTGCCGTTATTTATTGAACTCGTCCCTCGTTAAAGGTATATTTAGATGAAACGCATTGTAAATGCTGAAAGTTCCAATCAATTCATGAAAGGTTTGATACCTGTGGACAATCGTACAACCCCACCTAACTTTATCAAAAATATTATTACCGAAGATCTCCGGTCAGGGAAAGTCCAGGAAGTCATTACCCGTTTTCCTCCGGAACCGAACGGTTATCTGCATATCGGCCATGCCAAAGCGATCTGGATTAACTTTGCACTGGGTGGCGAGTTTGGCGGCAAGACGAATCTGCGCTTCGATGACACGAATCCGGTCAAGGAAGATGTGGAATACGTACAATCGATTCAGGAAGACGTAAAATGGCTTGGATACGAGTGGAGCGAGAAACGATTTGCTTCCGATTATTTTGATGAAATGTACAACCGCGCGGTCTTGCTGATCCAAAAAGGCAAAGCCTACATCGACGACCAAAGCGCCGACGAAATCCGTGCCATGCGTGGAACGCTAACCGAGCCGGGCAAAAACAGCCCATACCGTGACCGCACGGTAGAAGAGAATCTGGACCTGTTCACCCGGATGCGTGCAGGCGAGTTCCAGAACGGTGAGAAAGTGCTGCGTGCCAAGATTGATATGGCTTCACCGAACATCAACCTGCGTGATCCGGTCATTTACCGAATTTCTCATGCACATCATCACAATACAGGGGACAAATGGTGCATCTATCCGATGTATGCATTCGCACATCCGCTCGAGGACGCCATTGAAGGGGTAACGCATTCCCTCTGCTCCCTGGAGTTTGAGGACCAACGTCCATTCTATGATTGGGTTATTACCGAATGTGAGATGGAGAATCAACCGCATCAATATGAGTTTGGCCGCCTGAACCTGTCGCAAATGGTGACAAGTAAACGGAAGCTGAAACTGCTCGTGGACGAAGGCCATGTGGATGGATGGGATGATCCGCGTATGCCAACGATTTCGGGTCTGCGCCGCCGGGGATATACACCGGAAGCCATTCGTGATTTTATATACGAGACAGGCATTTCCAAAAACTATGGCGTCATTGATCTGCAAACGCTGGAGCACTTTGTCCGTGAAGATCTGAAACTGAAAGCTCCGCGTACGATGGCTGTCCTGCATCCGCTCAAAGTGGTCATTACGAATTACCCTGAAGGGCAAGTCGAATGGCTCGAAGCAGAGAACAATGTGGAGAATCCAGAGATGGGTAATCGTCAGATTCCATTCTCCCGCGAGATTTACATTGAACAAGACGATTTCATGGAAAACCCGCCGAACAAATATTTCCGTTTGTTCCCTGGCAACGAAGTTCGTCTGAAGCATGCGTACTTCATCAAATGTAATGATGTGATCAAGGATGCGGAAGGCAATGTGATCGAAATCCATTGTACTTACGATGTGGAGACGAAGAGCGGCAGCGGCTTCACAGGTCGTAAAGTCAAAGGAACGATCCACTGGGTAGAAGCGAGCCAAGCGGTACCTGCGGAGTTCCGTCTGTATGAGCCGTTAATCTTGGCAGAAGCGCCGGAAGCAGAAGTGGAAGTGGAAATAGCAGGGGCTGATAATGAAGTTTTGGAAGAACAACCGGAGAAAACGTTCCTGGATCAATTGAATCCAAACTCTCTTGAAGTGGTTCAAGGGTTTGTGGAGCAAGAGATGAAGGAAGCGAAAGCACAGGATAAATTCCAGTTCTTCCGTCATGGTTACTTCAGCGTGGATCCGAAACATTCCGAGCCAGGCCGTCCCGTATTTAACCGGGTTGTATCCCTGAAGAGCTCGTTCCAACTGCCAAAAGCATAAGATAAAGCATAGCGATAGAATAAAAAGGTAGAGTATAAGATTTAAGGTCAATGCTACAAGTTAGGTTATAAACCCAGACTGTAAACTTAAATCTATAAACGTAAAAAGGCGTCTCCAGGGCAATAAGCCTGGAGACGCCTTTCTCTTTATTACTACTATTCTTAATCTTTTGTTTGATTGTTTGAACTTTGTTATTTACACCATAACGGAGAGGACAGAATAAAGCTGGAGAAGCGTAGCGTTCGCCTTTATCACCGTGATTTTACCCTTTGATAAAGTGAATCAAAAAAATCCGGGGATAACAGCGATCGAAAGATTGTTCTGTCCTCGTAGTGCTCCAGTGTAAATCTTGAAAGGTTCAACCTTTTCCAACAAAAGATTACCTCATTACTACTATTTCTTAATCTTTTGTTCCGGTTTTTTAAACGTTGATGTTACACCATAACGGAGAGGGCAGAAATAACCTGAAGAAGCGTAGCGTTCGCCTTTATCTCCGAATTTTACCCTTATAGAAGGGAATCAAAAAAATTCGGAGATAACAGCGATCGGAAGGTTGTTCTGCCATCGGAGTGCTCGAGTGTGACTTTGAACGTGCAAATAGCCTGCAACAAAAGATTACCTCTCACCCATTTCCGTCAGCACCGTTGGCTGATAGCCGTTGCGGCGGTTCCAGAACCACATGATGCCAAAACCAACAGCACCAATCAGGGAGAAGAATACTCCGATCTTATACATCACTTCAGCACCGAAGCTCTGGAACAGCCAACCGCCGAACAGGCCGGCAATGACACCGGATATGCCGCCCCAGGCCATCGTATACACGGCCTGACCAGACGAGCGGTACGGCCTTGGAATGAACAGCATCGTCAGCTGGGTCCCGACATAGAAATATCCGCCGAATGTAATGGAATGCATGAGCTGGATGAATACAATCTCTAACGGATTGTTCGCCAGGGCCATGAGCTGCCAGCGGATGGCGAACAGCAGACTGATCCATATCAGCGATGCGAGAAGCATGCTCATTTTACGCTTGAGAAAACGGTCCAGGAGCAGGAACACACCGACTTCAAGTATGGATGATGAGAAGATGGCCCAGCCAACCATCTGTTTATCGCCACCCATCTCAACGATGTACAATGACATGAATGTACTGTTCATGGCGTTGGGTACGGAAACTAGCACACCAAGCCCGATAAAGATCATAAAGTACGGATTAAACATGACTCTACCGAAACGTCGAAAGCTCACTACAGGTGTATCTGAAGCGATCGGCTGTCTGGGTAAGAGCAAGGCAAAGATAAAGGCAATGACGATCATGAAGGCAAAGACAATTGATACACTGCCCGCACCCAGGCGGTCGATGAGCGGCCCGGCAGCTGCAGCAGTCAGAGCCCAGCCCAGCGATCCCCAAAGCCGAAACGTACCAAATTTCTGAGTAGTTCCATCAATATAACCGAGAATCAGGCTGTTGGTTTGAGCAAACAAAGGACTTTGAAAAAAATAAAAAAAGATCATGGCTGTATAGATCCAAGCATACGTAGGCGCATAGAATACGGTCTGAGCAAGCACAAAGGTGCCGCCCATCATCATCATCAATATAATACGAATATTGCGTGATTTATCGCTCCAGAAGCCCCAGAACGGATTAGCGAACAAGGATACAAACGGACCAATCGCCATCAGACTGCCAATCTCCAATTTGGTCATGCCGATTTCCTGCAAATACAACTGAAGAAAACCGGCGAAGATTGAAATGGCTCCATAAATGAAAAAGTTATATAGTTTCAGCGAAACCAAAGAGGGGTTGCCTCTTCCGGGTGCAGATCTGTCCAATAGAGCCATTCCTTTCAGAATCATATTCTTCAATGTATCATTTGTTGAAAGGGTATTCAATGTATAGAATACGTTTATAGAACGAGGAGGATGACTGTGAGCACAATAGAATGGACAGGTATTATATTGGCAGGCGGCTTATCCCGCCGTATGGGTTCCAATAAAGCATTATTGGAATGGAATGGTTCCAGCGTGCTGGAACAGGTCATCCAAGCGATGACACCGGCTGTGAATCGTATTATTGTTTCCTCAGGAAACAACACGACAGCATACAACGCATTGCCTTACGACTGCGTTCAGGATGATTACCCGGGGAAAGGGCCGCTCGCAGGACTACATGCCGCGCTGGAAGCCTCAGAGACGGACTGGAACCTCGTTTGTGCCTGTGATATGCCGCTGTTAGAGCTATCCTTTTTCAAAGGCATGAAGAGGCTCACTGAGTCTTCTCAAGAGCATCATGCGATCGTTCCGCGATTAGCAGAGCGGGTTCATCCGCTTGCGGGTGCTTACCATAAACGTGTTCTTCCCGAACTTGAACAGCGCTTAATAGGTGACAGACTAAGAGTAACTGAGTGGCTTGAAAAGATGGGCTGCCGATATGTCGACGTGGACGAGCTGGAAAGCGCTGGCGTCCATGATGTGGCAATTCAGCTGAGCAATATGAATACCCCGGAAGACTATGAGTTTATTCGTAATCGATAGGACGGCCTGACCATGAGTTCATTCATCATCACATTTAACATCTAGCCAATCTCTTATACCTATCTCATTCCAAAGTGGTCCCCGAACTCTGGTGCACTGGACCCGATTCGTTAGATATATCCTGAACCGCGTTGCGATACTGAAGTGGGCTCTGGCCAGTCCATCGCTTGAACTGCCGACTGAAGTGCGACAGATGAGTATAGCCCAGCTTCCATGCAATTTCACTCAAAGAGAGCTTCGGCTGTTCAATTAATACTTTGGCTTCCTGCAGCTTCAGGCTGGACAGATAGGCCCGTGGAGATTGTCCGTACACCTTGCGGAAGATCTGCAGCCCATATCCTGGACTGATGCCAAACGAGGATATGATCTGCTCCACTTTGACGGTGGATACATTGCCCTCCTTGATTCGCAGCTGCGTATGGAATGCTTGTTTGATGGCTTCTGCGATGGCCCCTGCATAATGCATGGCTGCTGGAGCTGGGGCATTAGGCGAAGCTTCAGACGGGTTGGACAACGGTTCACGATCCGCAGCCTGGGACAGCAGGGCAAATAGTTCAAACATGCGTGCCTGCATTATAAATTTGTCTGTGGAAGTGTATGCCTCCGATGTCCTGATCATGTTCATCCAGTTCTCCAGGACGGGACGCATTTGCATGTTATCTGTAGTGCCTGCCTCATAGATTCGGCTGTGATGGGACATCAGCTTCAGAGTAAATACAGGATCATCCACATTAAAATGAGCGCTGAAATACGTCATACCCTCCGGTGATACACATTGGTTTGTATGCTTGAATCCTGGTGGAATGAGCAGAATGGAACCTTCCTCAACCGTATAGGTATACCCGTGAATCACGCTCTCCTGAGTACCCTTTATAATCAGCATCATTTCAAAGCCCGGATGGGACTCCTCAGGCATCGCCCAACCGTATGGAACTTGTTGGCTGTGCGCTCCATAGAATTTAATGTTACAGTCGATAATAGGCAGCCAGTGAGCCATTGTATGATGTGGCATTTCTCGAAGCTGTGATCGGATATCCATGAGATTCACCTCGGAAAAGGGTAAAAACTACTCGCTTTGTACAATCGGCACCCATAGTATACTTCATTATAATCAGTTTAACGGCAACGTTGGAAATCGTAGGACGGGTGAGCGTTTGAACTGATGGCTAAGCATCTAATGTACTTCAATAGATATTAATGTAAACGTTATCATTTATCAATTGAATTATTTCATTTTGTATAAATGCCAAGAGCTCCATACTTCCAGATGAAAAGGGGATTTTAACATGGACAAGTTATTATACGGGGTAGCCTATTATGATGAATATATGCCTTACGAGCGATTGGACAAGGATATTCAGATGATGAAGGATGCGGGCATTAATGTTGTACGGATTGCGGAATCCACCTGGAGTACGCATGAACCGCAGAGTGGCGTCTTCGACTTCTCCTCCGTAGATCGTGTACTGGATGCCATGCACGCAGCGGGCATTCAGGTCATCGTAGGAACCCCTACGTATGCTGTTCCGACGTGGATGGTCAAGGAGCACCCGGAGGTTCTGGCAACGACCGTGCAGGGACCCGGGAAATATGGTGCGCGGCAAATTATGGACATTACACATCCAACATACCTGTTCTATGCGGAACGCATCATTCGCAAGCTGATATCCCGTGTCAGCAAACACCCTGCCGTGATTGGCTATCAGACGGATAACGAAACGAAGCATTACAACACCGCTGGGGATAATGTACAATTGCAATTCGTCAAATATATGCGTAACAAGTTCAGCTCACTGGATGATCTGAACAAGGAATTTGGCCTGGATTATTGGAGTAACCGAATCAATAGCTGGGAGGACTTCCCTTCAGTTGTCGGGACGATCAATGGCAGTCTCGGAGCGGAATTTGCCAAATTCCAGCGCCAGCTGGTAACCGATTTTCTAGCGTGGCAGGTCGGGATTGTAAATGAGTATAAACAGGAAGGGCAGTTTGTTACTCAGAACTTTGACTTCGATTGGCGTGGATATTCGTACGGCATTCAGGGGGATGTGGATCATTTTGCCGCATCTAAACCTTTTGACATCACCAGTGTGGACATCTATCATCCGTCGCAGGATGAGCTGACAGGCATTGAGATTTCATTCGGCGGTGACGTCGCGCGCTCCACCAAACAATCGAACTACCTCGTATTGGAAACGGAAGCACAGGCATTCTGGCACTGGGTTCCCTATCCGGGACAGCTGCGCCTTCAGGCATTTAGCCACCTGGCCTCTGGAGCCAACATGGTCGCCTATTGGCACTGGCATTCCTTGCATAATTCGTTCGAGACGTATTGGAAAGGATTGCTAAGCCATGATTTTGAGCCGAATCCAGTATACAACGAGGCCAAGACGATTGGCCGGGATTTTGCCAGACTCAGCCCACAGCTGGTGAATTTGAAGAAAACAAATCGGGTAGCAGTGCTGTTCAGCAATGAGGCATTGACGTCGATCAAGTGGTTCGGGTTTAATTTTACCAGTGACAAAAAATACAATGACGTTGTGCGCTGGATGTATGACGAATTATACAAAATGAACATAGGCTGTGATCTGATTGATCCGTCTGTTGAGAGTTATGAAGGTTATGATGTGATTGTTGTGCCTGCTTTGTACGCAGCTTCCGATGCCTTGCTAGAGAGGCTGAATCAATTTGTACAGGATGGTGGGCATGTCGTTTACTCCTTTAAGAGCGGGTTCGCCAATGAACACATTAAGGTCCGCTCTACCCGCCAGCCTGGACTGATCAGTGAGGCTTGTGGCATCACTTACAACCTGTTCGTTGAGCCGAAAAATGTGTCGCTGCGAGATGATCCGTTCGAGGTTGGAGAGGAACAGAATCAGATTCACACTTGGATGGAGCTCATTACACCAACAACCGCTGAAGTACTGGCCTGGTACGAACATCCACACTGGGGTGAATATGCGGCAATCACCCAGAATGCCTATGGCAAGGGCAAAGCAACGTACGTTGGATGTTATACCAGCTCCGCGGTGATCCGCAAAGTGCTGGAGCGTGTTATGAAGGAAGCCGGGCTATGGGTAACTGATCAGGAATTGGCTTTTCCAATCATCGTGAAGAGCGGAGTGAATGAGCAAGGCAATACGATTCGGTACTTCTTTAACTACTCCGATCAGGCGACTTCGTTCGTGAATGCCTACGGAGACGGAACGGAACTTCTGGCAGGAACAGCGGTGTCCGGAGGGCACAACATTGAACTGGAACCGTGGGGGTTCTGCATTATTGAGCAATAATGGGAAATCATAAATGAATTGACAAGTCTGTTTTCAATGATTATAAAAAGAATACCAAGACCAAAGCGCCCTCGGCTTCATGCTGGGGCGTTTATCTTATTTTAGCTCATAGCTCAGGAGTGGATGCCTCGTGTTTACCGAATTATATCGGAAGCTTATTGATCCGTTCAAACGCAGCATTCGCAACAAATTAATCCTCACCATGACGTTTCTGGCCATTCTGCCCGTCATCGCCATGACGGTTGTAGCGGCCGAGAATACCCGCTCTTCCATGGAAGAAGAGATTATGGAAACCAACCGTGCGAATATGAATTGGGCCTCTATCTATTTGGGTGAACAATTCGCGCGGATGAACAATCTCATCTATTCCATTCAGATCAGTGATGAGCTGCATCAATACTTGGCATTGAATCAGGATGCTCCGGCTGCCAGTCGATTCGATGAACAGAAGGCGGTGTTCAACATGCTGAACAGTGTCTATTATTCGGCTGGCAACTATGTATTTGGTGTGGAATTATACCTGAAGGAATTGGATACGCTGTTCACCTTCAACTCGATGGAAAGCCGAATCCGATCGGTCCCGGACATTCCTTCGGCATATCATGAGCTTTTTGAGCAGCATAAGGACTTTACGATTATTAATGATCCGAATGATGCGGAGAAGTTTCATATGACCCGCAGCATGAACCGTTTCGAGGATCAGGCGCAGATCGGCGCGATCAGTCTGGAAGTCAAGTGGGCCGAATTCAATCAGACGCTGGAATTGCTGGACAGCCGGGGCGATTATGCGGTGTACATCGCGGATAGTACGGGAAGTCCGGTCTATCAGCCCAACAAGGAGATACGGCCTTCAGCAGAAGCGCTGGAAAGACTTGCAGCTACGAAGGACAGTTCCGGTTTCATTCGAACAGCCAAGGAATATGTATTTTATCATGCCATTGACCCGTCAGGAATGCGGCTGATCAAAATTGTTCCTTCCCATGTCATCAATGAGAGTGCATTGGAAACGATGAAGTATGGTCTTGTTGTGGGCGGGTTGGCTACCGTAGTTTCGGTGTTGTTGGCAGCATTCGTGGCATGGCGAACATCCAAACCGATTGTTACACTGGCGAATTCCATGAAGGGCATCCAACTGATCAAGGACAAGGAAGTGGTGCGCAGTGGTCGGGTGGATGAGATTGGCCTGCTGGAGAAAAATCTGCATGGTATGGCAAGTCGCATCCGGGAACATATCCGGGACAACTATCTGATGAATCTGGAGAAACAGACTGCTGAGCTCAAAGCGCTTCAGTCCCAGATTCACCCGCATTTCCTGCAAAATACGTTGCAGATGATTGGAGGCATGGTGTACTCACAGAAGCCGGCAGACAGCTACAAAGTGATTCGTGCATTAAGTGAGATGTTCCGTTATATTGTCAGAGCGCCGGATGGTCTCGTGCCATTGCAGTCCGAATTGGATCAACTGGAGCATTATATGCTCATCCAGAAGCAGCGTTTTGCCAGCAGACTTGAATATAAACTGGAGATTGAAGGCGGGCTGGGTGACTGCTACATTCCCAAGTTGTCCCTGCAGCCGATTGTGGAGAATGCATTTGTCCATGGTCTGGAGAGAAAGCAGGGAGAGTGGAAATTGAACATTGAAGTTGTCCGACGGGATTATGAAGTAACCATCCGCATTTCCGATAATGGGTTGGGTATGGATCAAGAGAGGTTGGCCGAGATGCAATCCAGATTGTCCAAGCTGTCCCAGCAAGGGGACAGAGTATGGAGCTCGGGGACAAGCATTGGACTGGTCAATGCCGCATCACGCATCGTGATGCACTTTGGGCCTGAATACGGCATGAACATGGAGAGTGGGGAAGGACAGGGGACCAGTGTCACTGTTCGAATTCCTTGCCATACAGGAGGCGAGATCTCATGAACAAGGATTATTATCGAGTGGTTTTAGTGGACGACGAGCCATGGAACAGAGATATTTTGCGCAATTTGGGCACGTGGGATGAGCTTGGCATGGTGGTTGTAGGTGAAGCCGAGGATGGCGGAGAGGCGATACAGCTAGTAGAGCAGCACCAACCCCATATTATTATTACAGATATGCGTATGCCGGGTAGAGACGGCGTGGAGCTGCTCCAGACGCTGAGCGCACAATATCCGCATATCAAAGTGATTGTGGTCAGTGGATATGATGATTTCAATTATGCGAAGCATGCGATTCATCACCGTGCCGCTGATTATCTGCTCAAGCCGGTGAATCCCGATGAATTGAATAACGTTCTGGCTAAATGTAAACGGGAATTGGAAAAGACCGAATCCGGACCGGAATCCTGGGAACCGTATCCTTCGGCTTTTTCCGGGGAATTCTCGCTGTTCCAGCATCAGGCACGCCTGCGTTTTAACGACTTGAACGTTCAGGGATTACGGGAGCTGTTTCAACAGCTGGGGCAACGGCTCGATACCAGTGGCATTCAAAGACCCCAACAGCTTGGACGGATCGCATATGAATTACAGACCCTGTTGGGTGAGCTGTGTGTTTCCAATGGTTTATGCGAGCAACCTGTCGCGGCTGTGCTTCCGCCGCCGGCTGCTCTGGCGTCCATCGGATCAGCTGTGGAGTGGGTATCCGCGCCTTACTATACTTCGTTGGAGCAGCTGATTGCGCAGCGCAAATTCAAGAACAAGCTCAACCTGGATGAGGTGAAGCAATATATTGAGCAGCACTGCATGGAGATGATTACGCTGGAGCAGCTGGCTCAGATCTTTTTTGTCAGCAAAGAATATCTCAGCAAGGTGTTCAAAAAAGAATACGGCGTGAATGTGACCGATTATATCGTACAGTTACGCATGGCAAGAGCGAAGGAATGGGTGCTGGATGATCAGATTCCATTCAAACATATTGCCGAGATGACAGGTTATGAGGATGTATCGTACTTTTACCGGGTATTCAAGAAACACTTCGGCGTTTCCCCTGGCGAGATGCGGAAGGGACAGCCTCGTATGTCAGGTAACAGCCCCGAATAATTCATTCCCAGAGAGTTGGTTACTGGATTAAGGTTTAAAATAATCCAATAAACGAGTCTAATTTTGTCCAATGAAGCGCTTTCATTTCGTGATATATAATGATCCTATGAAAGACAAACCAGTTACACCGGGAGGTCATAAGAGATGAAAGTATGGAAAAGCGTAGCAAGTGCGGTACTTGTGAGTGTTCTGCTCGCAGGCTGCGGCTCCAATGCGGGTACGGATGGTTCGACGGAGGGAGCTGCATCAGGCAGTACGGTATCCCTCAAAGTATTCATTGCACAGCCGCGGCTGAAAGAACATTACGATAAATATATAGAACAGTTCAAAGCCAAGGAGAAAGCCGAAAAAAATATTGAAGTCAACGTGCAGCTGGAGATGCCGCCAGCAGATAATGCGCCGCAGATTCTGAAAACACGACTGGCCTCCAATGATGCGCCGGACGTGTTCGCCCTTCATGCGGTGAATGAGATTCCACCGTTTAGCAAAGCGGGTTATCTGGAAGACCTTTCGGGTCAGCCTTTTGTCGATAAATTACTTGATTCTGTTAAACCTTCCGTAACGGATGCGTCGGGTAAAGTCGTGGCTGTTCCTTTGGAAACGTTATCCTGGGGATACCTGTACAATAAGGATATTTTCAAAGAGCAGGGGATAGAGGTACCTACGACTTTGACGGAAATGAAAGCGGTCGTGGAGAAGCTGAAAGCAGCCAACATCACACCGTTTGAACTGTCGTACAAAGAAGCCTGGATTCCACAACTCTTCCTGCCACTTACCGTAGGTGCACTGACTCAGTCAGAACACAAGGACTTCTTGGATAAGATGAATCAGGATCAAGGTTCCTTCTCGGATATGAAAGCATTGTTCGACATCTTCGATCTCGTCAATGCCAATGGAACAGAGAAAGCGCTTGAAGTGGGCGGCGATGATGGTTCGGCAGCCTTCGCAACAGGCAAAGCAGCAATGTGGATTCAGGGACCATGGTTCGCAGAGACCATCCTGAAGTCCAACCCGGACATCAACTTCGGCGTAGCTCCACTGCCGATCAATGACAATCCGGATGATACCAAAATCAATCTGAGCACATCGACGTCACTGGCCGTATCTTCCTCCAGCAAAAACAAGGAAGTGGCACTCGACTTCGTAAACTATGTTCTCGATGACAAGGATTCAAGTGCATTCTATGAAGCACTGAAATTCAATCCGGTTGCCAAAATTCATGACTTCAAAAGCTTCCCATGGGTAGACGATGCCCTGAAATATGTTAACGAAGGCAAAGCGTATCAGGATCCATCCATTCCTCAAGCGGTTAAGGATGAATCAGGCAAAGCACTGCAAGGTTACTACTCCGGACAACTGGATCAGCAGCAGGTGATTGATGCGCTAGACAAGGCGTGGAAATCCTACAACAAAGTCAACAAGTAAGCAGATGAAACGGCTGGGCAGAACGGTCATCGTTCCCCCGTTTACACGAGTCTGCTTAGAGTGAAAAGGGGGAGAACCAATGGCTACGAATGTGTTCAAGAAGTATCTGTCGCTGCTCGCGTTCACTGCGCCTGCCTTTGTCATCTATGCCATTTTCCTGCTGTATCCCACATTTAGCGGTTTGTTCTACAGCTTGACGGACTGGAATGGTCTAAACCGGGATTACAGCTTTATCGGTCTGGGGAACTTCGTGGAACTGTTCAAGGAAGATCCCGACTTTCTGAATTCCCTGTGGTTCACGCTGAAATATGTGGTGTTTATGCTTATTCTGCAAAACGGGATTGCCTTGCTGCTCGCCGTGTTCATTGAAACACGGACGCGCAGCAAGGGGTTATTCCGGACCCTGTTCTTCATGCCGAACATGATCAGTACGATCATCAGCGCTTTTATGTGGACATTCATCTTCTCCCAGGTGCTGCCGCAGCTGGCTGAGAAACTGACCGTGTCCTTTCTGGATCAGCAGTGGCTGGGTGATCCTAAATTTTCATTCTACTCCATCCTAATCGTATCGCTCTGGAATGGTGTGGGGTATATGATGATCATCTATCTGGCAGCACTCCAGGGTGTACCGAAAAGTCTGAAGGAAGCGGCAGTTATCGATGGAGCCAACGCGTTCCAGGTACTACGTAATGTCGTATTGCCGATGATTACGCATGCCGTGACGATCTGTTTCTTCCTGACACTGAACGGAGCCTTCAAAGTATTTGAAGTCGTTTACGGTCTGACAGGTGGCGGTCCGGGAAGAGCCACTCAGGTCATTACGATGAATATCTATGAAGAGGCATTCTCCAACAATTTTAGATACGGATATGCCAGTGCCAAGTCGGTTGTGTTATTCGTCATCGTGCTCATCTTCACGCTCATTCAGATTACGGTGATGAAGAAGAAAGAGGTGGAAGCATGAGGATGCAACGAATTAACAGCTATCTGATTCGACTGCTGCTGGTGCTAGGCTCCCTCGTCGCAATGCTGCCAATCTACATGGCGATTGTGAACTCATTCAAAACACAAGGCGAAATGTTTCAGTCCTTTATTGCGCTCCCTACGACATTTCACTGGGAAAACTATTCGGATGCGTTTAACAAAATCAACCTGCTGGGCAGCTCCTTGAATTCGGCAATCGTATCCTTCCTGGGCATCGGCGGTATCGTATTCTGCGCTTCATTGGCCGGATACAAGCTGTCGCGTACCTCGGGCAGATTGAGCAACCTGATTTTCTTCCTGTTCGTGGCTTCCATGCTCGTACCTTTTCACTCGATCATGATTCCGCTGACACGGGTTGCCAAAGGACTTCACGTCCAAGGAAGCACATACGGCCTGGCCCTGATCTATATCGGACTTGGTGTGAACATGGCGATCTTCCTGTATCACGGGTTTGTTAAGTCCATCCCGCGTGAATTGGAAGAGTCGGCACAGATGGATGGATGTAATGAGTTCCAGACGTTCTTTCAGATTATTTTTCCACTGTTGCTGCCAATTACAGTCACCATCGCCATCTTGGACTTCCTGTGGATCTGGAATGACTTCCTGCTGCCACTGCTCATGCTGACGGATGTGAATCGTTATACGCTGATTCTGTCCACCAACATGCTGTTTGGCGAATACAACAAGGAATGGCCGCTAATTCTGTCTTCTCTGGTACTTACCGCGATCCCGGTGGTTCTCATTTATGCGTTCTTCCAAAAGTTCATCATGGAGGGTATTGCAGAGGGTGCGGTAAAAGGATAAGGACAACCTGCGACCTGGACTTATCTGTCTCATTTATACTAAAACTCAAACAAACCGCCTTGATCTGAGGGATGTCATTCCTTCGGGTCAAGGCGGTTTTTTCATTGCATTCATTTCATCATGTTATCTGTTTTTTGACTGCCTGTGCCAGCAAGTAAAGACCTTGCTCCATCTCATCCGGTGAAGCATAGGCGTAGGACAGACGGATGTGGTCTGCATCCAGGCGGTCATAGAGATAACCCGGATGAATCAGCACTTGCTTGTCCAGACAGGCATGGAACAGTTCGCGAATGGAGAGTGGGTCAACCGTAAATCGGAGCCAGATATAAAAGCCCCCGGCTGGTATGCTCCACTCGGCAAGTGCACTGAAATGGCGTTGCAGAAGATCAAGCATGAACTCTCTGCGTCTACCAAGTTCTGGTCGTAGACGATCCATATGCTGCGCATGGTATCCATCGGCAAACCAGAGCGCAGCAGCCTCTTGAGCGAGGGAGCTGGTGCCATAATCCGTCTGCATCTTGATGTCTGCGAGGCGACGGATGACCGGCTCCGGACCAACCAGCCAGCCGAGGCGCAGACCGGGGCTGACCGCTTTGGACAGGGTGCCCATATGAAGCACCCGTCCTTCCTTGTCGCGCGCCTTCAGCGATGGCGGCGGGGGTTCGTCCAGCCACAGGTCGCTGTAGGCGGCATCCTCCAATATGGAGATGCCGGTGTTCCGCGCTGTGGCGAGCAGCTCTTCCCGGCGGCTGTCACTCATGACAGAGCCGGTAGGATTGTGGAAGCTCGGAATCGTATAGAGCAGCGAGATGCGGTCTTTGTTGGTTGCATTCTGGACGGCATCTTCCAGACGTGGAATGTGCAATCCCTCGGCATCCATCGGAATGCCGCTCATTTTCAACCCGGCCGATTGAAAGGCATGAATGGAGTACAGATAGGATGGCTTCTCCAGCAGGACCGCCGATCCGCGGGGCAGGAGTCCAACTGAAATAAGGTGCAGCGCCTGGAGAGAGCCGGATACGATCAGAATGGAGTCAGGGGAGGCTTGCACGCCACTTGCTTGCAAGTAAACGGACAAAGCCTGTCGGAGCTCCAGACTACCCTGAGGTTCAAGGTAGTTTAGTGTACGAGAACGACGGGATAGAGCATGGAGGATGTCGTTAAAAGCCTGCTGGGGCATCAGCTCAGGGGCAAGCTCACCTGTTCCAAGCCTGATAATGCCTGGCTGGAACTCAGCCCGGTTAATCTGCTGTACCTCTGGCAGATTGGGGTAATACCAGCCCTCTTCGATGGCTTCCTCCCAGTTGGGCAGGGCTCCGTGAGCCAGCGCATGCCAGCCGGAGCCGGAGACATAGGTTCCGCCGCCATGTCTGCCTTCAATCATGCCTGCGGCGGCCAGATTTTCCAATGCAGTGACCAGCGTGCTGCGGTTCACACCCATGGATTGAGCCAATGTCCGTTGTGAAGGAAGCCGGTAGCCTGCTGTCCATTCCCCGGCCGTAATTTTCTCGCGGATGTAGAGCTCAATCTGTCGGTAAAGAGGTAAGGAATGGGAGGGGTCCGGCTTCCAGCCACCTCCAAGTCGAGTATCGGAGCGATTCATGTGCAGGTTGGCCTCCTTTAGGGAATGAGTGATGTTATTCCGTTTACTCTTATTTTGAACACTATATCATTTGGTTGGGTTCAATGCCATCCAAGTGGTTGGTTACGTCTGGCGTTATCCCATTTAATATGGAGACATATATGAGGGGGGTGAACGATGGGTGTAATTATTCACGCGGTGGTGCTGGCGTTTGGCCTGATCTTGCCACTCGGTGTACAAAATGTATTTATTTTTAATCAGGGCATGAGTCAGCGAAGTTATGCGCGGGCGCTGCCAGCGATACTAACTGCAGGATTCAGTGATACGTTGTTAATTGGTGCAGCGGTCGGAGGGGTATCCCTCATCTTGCTGCAATGGCCGCTGCTGGCGACTGTATTGTATGCAGGAGGGAGTCTATTTTTGCTCTATATGGCATGGAGCATTTGGAGGTCATCCGGGCCTGCGAATGGTTCAGCAGCAGTGCTGTCTGCGGGACGCCAAATTGCCTTTGCTGCTTCCGTTTCCTTGCTTAATCCGCATGCCTTGCTGGACACGGTGGCCGTGATCGGCACCAGTTCACTTCAGTATGATGGACAGGCACGCATTTATTTTGCCATAACGGCGGCCGCGGTATCATGGGTTTGGTTTCTGGGGCTTGCAGGTGCAGGCAGACTTATTGGGAGAACAGATCGTACGGGGCAGGTCAGTGTTTTCTTCAATCGGTTGTCCGCTGTGGTCATGGTCGGCATGGCGGGCATGATGCTGTGGAAGCTGGCCTTCTCGTAAAAATAGAAAAGAAACCCCATACGTTGCACGTGTGGGGATTGTCGTATGCTGGCCTTATATTTAATGCGCCAAAAAAAGAGTCTTCTATATTATTCCGCCTTTAACAGCATGGATTCAATGAATGCTTTGAGATCCTTGGATGCATTGTTCAGTTGATCAATCACCTCGCTGAACTCGGTGACGAGCTCGGCTTGCTGGTTGCTGGATTGAGCGATGGATGTAATCTCCTGTTCCATCTGACGAATGGAATGCTGTACTTCTTTTAAGGAATGTTCAATGTTCACTGTTGCCTCTTTGATACCGGTCGATAATTTGCGTACCTCGGTAGCAACGACGCCAAATCCGGCTCCAGCTTCTCCTGCTCGTGCCGCCTCAATGGCAGCATTCAGACCCAGCAGGTTCGTCTGCTCCGAAATTTCACGAATGAAGGAAGCGACCTTGGTGACTTCACTGGAGTTTTGCACAGCTATCCGTGTGTTGTCCAAAATTTGCGAAGATGATGCGGTCAGCTGCTGGGATTGGGCAGCTACGGTCTGTACCATTTCCGTCAATCTGCCACTGATGCCGCCAATCAGTTCAGTGAGATGCTCCAGTTGTTCCTCGTTTTTGAGTGAAAATCCAATTGCGAGGGCACCGACAATATGGCCTGTTTCATCGCGAAGCGGGGTGGCCGCCGAATTGATAGGTGTACCATAAAACTTGGCATCGATACGATTGGCTGAAGTCTCACCCTCTATGAGTGCCCGGCGCAGAGTAGGATCGTCCAGCGAGATGGGATCTCCGGCCTGAATGCCCAGATCGAGATCTTCGCTTCGTACATAATACCGGAACTGCTCCATATCGGTAACAGCAATCATCAAATCATTTTCCTTAAGCATGATTTTAAAATACGGGCTTGCTGCCACAAGTGCTTCAACAATATTCAATCGAATCAACTCCTATTTATGAGTACGTGTAATCTTGATGTATGGTATATACATCGTCTCAATTGCAGCATTCCTGAAGGCCCGGCAGGGCATGGAGAGATTAATTTTATTTTAATGTTGGAATCAGCTAGATTGGATGGATAATGCTATATAAGTTCAATTATTGAATATTTCACTATGCTTCCGATGCAGCTTTCTTTCAGAAAGCTTTTAGGCGAACGCTTCGCTTCTTCAGGTTATTTCTGTCCTCTCCGTTATAGTGTAATGTCTAGTTGGACATATATAGAAAAAAGATAAATACATAATCCAAAAAGCTGCTGAAGACAGAACGTCCTCAGCAGCTTTTGGTTCAACGGTGATTGTTACAATCATGAATTAAATCGCTCTGATGCACATAAATATGGATGTGTTGCCCGCCAGATAACGCTTGTTTATCCGCCGATTTGGGACATGCGTCGTACCGTCGGCGTATGACTTTGCATTTTTTGCTCCAATGCCAGTGCCATTTCATGGTTCTTCGGTTTAGTGCCAAGAGCCTTGAGAAAGAGTGCTGCCATGGCATCGGGATCATCTACGAAGCGGCGAACATTGTATTCATCCGACCAGTACAAACAAGCTTTGATATGCCCGTCTGCTGTAAGGCGGAGACGGTTGCAGTTGTCACAGAAGTGGTCACTCACCGGATGAATTAATCCGAATGTACCTTGTGAACCGGCAATTTTCATATTCCGAGATGGACCATTCCCTGCCGGACCCGCTGTACTTTCCACCGTCCAACCTGCTTCTGCACATACATCCGTAACAGCCTCCAGCGGCAAGTACGATTTGCGCCATGAATCGGAAGCCTGCCCAATCGGCATGTATTCAATGAAGCGCACATGCAGTGGCTGATCTATGGTCATGGCAATGAAATCCTTAATCTCATCATCATTGATGCCTTTCATTAAGACGACATTCAGCTTGATCGGAGCAAGTCCAACGGCCTTGGCAGCTTCAATGCCTTTCAGCACCTTGTTTACATCCCCGCCGCGAGTAATCATGGAGAAACGGCTCGCCTGCAGGGAATCCAGACTGATGTTAATCCGGTTCAGTCCGGCGTCTTTCAGAGCTCGCGCCTGTTTGTCCAGCAACAATGCATTGGTCGTCAAAGCAATATCTTCAATCCCGTCAATGGCCGAGATCATACTTACGAGTCTATGCAGATCTTTCCGTACCAGCGGTTCGCCTCCGGTCAGGCGGACTTTGCGCATTCCCATAGGAGCTAACACTTTGAGCACCTGGGCGATTTCCTCATAACTCATAATTTGGTCATGCGGGGCAAATTCCATGCCTTCCTCGGGCATACAGTACACACAACGCAAATTACAGCGGTCCGTAACCGAAATACGGATGTAGTCATGTATTCTGCCAAAAGAATCCTGGAGCATTTCCATGCAGACCATCCTTTCATTGATTCAGATTGGAAAGCTTCTATATAAAATGAACCGACAAGGTCTAAACGAACAGTTGCATCAAATTTTAGCTATTTCTCCAATCCGCGTCAATGATGACGTCAGGTAATCGCGTTTTTATCGGGATGAGTCAGCTGGAATTGTCCAACAAGTTGTTGCAAAAAGACCGTGATGGCTTCTACATTGTGCGATGAGTGCTGAACGTGGAGCATGTCGTTAATTAGTTCAATCATCTCGGCTTCTACCTCGGAAGATGTGGAACGGTTATTGTGGCTGATCGCGGCGATATTCTCCATCAACACCACTACCTGATCCACAACCTGTGTCCGTTGGGGTTCATCAGCTGTAGCACTTTGGAGTAAACGTGAAGCGGCCTGAACGAGCGTGGTTCCCTCAGCAAGCACCTGATCACCTTCCTTAATGGATTGCGAGGCTGCTCTTGCCGCTACAGAGATATTATCCAGAATCTGATGAATATCTTCGGTGGAGGAACGGGATAGTTCGGCCAGCTTGCGAATTTCACCGGCAACCACGGCGAATCCGCGTCCATGTTCGCCGACATGGGCTGCTTCAATGGAAGCATTCAGTGCGAGCAGGTTCGTCTGTGCCGAAATTTCATCAATGACAGCAAGTGCGCGGTAGATGTCCTGCATGGTCGCCATAAAGGACAGAATCGTATGATTGGTGTCGGATACGGCTCCCGAGATCTGGGTCATTTTATCACCGATGCGTTCCACTTCCTGGCGAGCAACGTCAATTTGCTCTGTGGCAGACACTTCAAGCTGCTGCAGGGTGAGGCGCATTTCGTCGGCAGCTACTTTGGCCTGATCCAGATCCTCAAGCTGTTTGCGTATCCCCTGAATCATGGAGCCAAGTTTGAGATTTACACGTTCGGTCGTCCCCTGTGTAGTCTCCGTTGATGCCCGCATTTGGTGCTGGTTGTTCATTACATCCACGGTGGCAAGCTGTACCTTGAGCATGATTCCTTCAAGAGAGTCGATCATGTTGTTGATCCATTTTGCCAGTTCACCTGATTCATCCTGGGCAAAAGCGGATGTATCCAGACGCTGGGTCAAATCCCCCTTGCCTTCGGCGTTGATTCGAATAAATCGGCTAATGCGGCGCAAATCCTCATGAACCCGTCGAACTTGTTTTCGTTGCAGTTGGTTTGCAGTCAGGAATCCATAAATGACATTGAAGGCAGCGATAGCTGCTGCGCTCCATGCGCTTCCAGTTAGCGCATATACAAGTGCCGCTCCCGCAATGCCTGACAACAGGATGTACAGGCTGTGCTGCTTGAATTGACGCCACCCTATGCTGCGTATCCGATACACTTCCTCCAGATCGCCCTCACACATCATGCCCCACAGATCTGGACAGTGGGGAAGCTGGAACGTGATGCCTTTGCCAATAACCGAAATATGTCGATAATCCGAATAGCCCGGGTAAGCTACAAACAGATTGGAGCCATTGCGAATGGTATTTGCTACACCGGGATGCAGATCGTTGGTGGAAGGATCAGTAAACATGAGCTCCAATTCGGTATGTTCATTAACGGATACAACGCCCCATTCGGTGGTTACACCGTCTTTCAGATTCTCCCCATGGGTGAACGTATGATCCTCGAAGCGGCTGCGGGACAAGGCGGTTCCGGGCTGTAGTTCCGGGCGCAATCTTGATTCGGCCATGAAGAGATAATTGTCCCCGGAATCGGGGTAGATGTGGCCTGATTCTCGCTGGATCAGATCTCCCAATACATCATTTGGCACACGATTGCACAGGGAGCCGATGCAGCGGCCATTTTCCATGATGGGTACGATAAACATCAAGGTTACATCATCGTGAAAAGTGGAAGAACGGGGTCCGATTTCTAGTGTGAGTGGATCAGAATAGGGGCCATACAGACACTTCTGACCGCTGCCATTTGCTTGGGTATAACGCAGCCCGGGACCCATCAAAGCCCAATCTTCGTAGACTTGTCCAATATGTTTCTTGTATGTAGAAAATACAACCTGGTTTTGCTCGTTCAGCATAAAAAGCTCAGTACTATCAGAAGCGCGAGTATAGCTTGCTGCGAACCATACGTCCAATGCCTTTAGATCTTCCGTGCCTTGCAGCACACCCTGCGGCTGAACGGACCGTACTTGCTGAAGCAATCGGTCCAGATGATTCCATTGCTCCTCAGCCCAATCCATCAAAAGCTGCCGCCTAGTCTCCGCGATCCCTTCAAAGATTTCCTCCACATCCTGCTGAATAGCTGCATTCAATCGATACGACCGCCACAGCGGCCACCCTTTTCTCCATCCCAACCAATCAAACATACGGACCACCCCGCTTTCTGATTTTAAAATTCCTTTGCGAAACTGTGCGGAAACGCGATTTTCCAGCCAGTATGGGCGATGGACCGGAATGGATGAGACCGCCTTCATATTCCGAAGCCAGACACCGTATCGAACGGGATTTCACGTCCTTCTATATAAGCATTTTGTATCAATCCAAAGAGTTGAATGGAATGATACAAAAAGCTGTTATCAATGTTTATACAAGAAAATCAACAAGAATACGAGGGTATATGTCATATTTTCCGAATATTTATCCAATAAATGCAAATGATTATGCGTCTTTGTTTGGAGAGGGTTTTTCTGTGTTCATGTGTTACCAAGGTAAATGTAAAACACCCCTTAGCCGGATATCAGAATGTACAAATCATTCTAATGTGGACTAAGGGGTGTTCTAAGTTAGAAGCTCATCTTAATTCTGAATGGTGATCTAATTCGATCAACAGAAGGTGTCGATTAATCTTCGATTCTTTTCTTTTTGAACTTCATCAGGAACTCATACACGATTGGCACGATAACCAGCGTCAGCAGCGTGGAGCTGATCAGACCGCCGATTACGGTAATGCCGAGACCTTTCGAGATGATCCCTGCGCTTTCTTCGAGTCCTGTAACCAGTGGCAGCAAGGCACCAATGGTAGCCAGAGCTGTCATCAGAATTGGACGCAGACGTGTTGCACCGGCTTCCAGCAAGGCTTCACGGGTTGGCATGCCCTCTTTTTCCTTGTGAATAACACGGTCGATCAGGACGATGGCATTGGTGACCACGATCCCGATAAGCATTAGTCCACCCATCATGGCAGATACATCAAGCGTACCGCCAGCCACGAACAGGCCGACCATAATACCAATGACGGTAAACGGCAGGGAGAACAGGATGGCGAATGGCGCCAGTCCGCCGCCGAATGTAACAACGAGCACAAAGTATACAATCGCAATGGCTGCTACCATCGCAAGTCCAAGTTGGGTAAACGTGTCATTGATTTGTTCAGTTGTACCGCCAAACTTCACTTCAACACCATCAGGCAGATCGAGCTTATCGATGTTCGCCTGCAAGTTGGATGAAGCTTTCTGCACATCGGATGCCAAAATGTTGGCTGACACTTGAACGACAACTTTGCCGTCAATACGCATGATGGAGTTCGGCGAGGTGCCTTCTTCCACTTTGGCTACATCTTTGATAGGTACTTCGATGCCGAGCGGCGAAGTCACTTTTTCGTTTTCAATATCAGCAATGCTGTTGAATGACTTTTTGTCTGTCTCTACATATACTTTATACGTTTTGTTGTCGATATCCACTTCCGTGAGCACAGGACGTTCCCGCGCAGGGCTAAGCGCCATGGCCAGTTGGCCTGCAGTCAGACCCAGCGAGCTCAGTTTCTCCTGATCCGCGACGAGCGTGTACTGCCCGTAGGTATCGGAGAGTGTAGTGTCCGCTTTTTCAAAGGATTCGGTATCTGCTTCAACCAGTTTCAGGATTTCATCCGAAACAGGTTTGATCTGATCTACATTGTCACCATAGATAGAAAGGCTCAAGCTGCTGCCTCCCAGACCCCCGGACATGTCAAGCTCGCTCCAGGTTCCTACAGTAACTTCCTTCTTCAGACCTTCCACAAGCTGTTCTTTCACTTGGGTGAAATCTTTCGTATCTTCGTTGTATTCAATATAGAACAGGGCAGAGTTGGAGCTTCCGCCACCCATGCTGCTCAGTGGATTACTTCCGCCGATAGAATATTGCATTTTCTCCAGACCCGGCTGTGTCAGCAACCACTTCTCAGCTACAAGCGCTTCTTTCTCAACGTCTTCACGCAAAGCTCCAGTTTCCGGGCTGTACGTAATGGTCACATATTTATCCTGTTGTTCCGGCAGGAAACTTGCACCGATGAACGGGTACAGGAACAAACTGCCGACCAGCAGCAATACAGCGACGCCGACCGTAATGAGTTTGTGTGACAATGTCCAGTTCAGAAGGCGTTTGTAACCTTCTGCCATCTTGCCTGGTTTTTCATCATGATTCTTTTTGTTCTTCAGACCTTTACGGAACAACGTGTGTGCCAGCATAGGTACAATCGTAACAGCCACAATCAGGGATGCCAGCAAGGCAAAGACCATGGTCAGGGCAAATGGCATGAACAGCTCACCGACCATACCACTCACCAGTGCGAGCGGCAGGAATACCGCAATGGTTACGATCGTGGAAGAAAGGATCGGAATGAACATTTCCCGGGTGGCTTCCCGGATCAAATCACGGCCTTTGAGTTTTTCTCCCTGGAGTGTCAGTCTGCGATAGATATTCTCGATAACGACAATGGAGTCATCGACAACCCGTCCAATCGCAACCGTCATGGCACCCAGTGTCATCATGTTCAGTGTAATGTCCATCATATTCAGTGCTGTCAATGCAATGAGCAAGGAGAGCGGGATGGAAATAATAGAAATAATGGTGGAACGAATATCACGCAGGAACAACAGAATGATCAAAATGGCGAACAAAGCACCAAACATCGCTTTGAACAACATCGTGTTTACGGAGTCCTGGATCGGTTTACCTTGGTCTAGCAAAACAGTCAACTCGGCGTTTTTGAACTGCGTCTGCAACTCTTCCGCTTTGTCTTTAACCGCTTTGACGACATCAACCGTGTTGGCATCATTGGACTTGACGATGGAAATCCCGATGGATTCCTTACCGTCTGTCCGGGAAATGGATTCCGCCTGACCAATGACTTCAATTTTGGCGATCTCGCTTAATTTAACCGTTGGAATTCCAGGTGCGTTAGCGGCAGCAGTGCTACCCACACTGGCATTTCCGCCAGCGGTTTGTCCTGCAGCCTGGTCAGAACCTTGTGCAGAACCTTGAGCTGCTCCGCCAGCTTGTGCGTCGGCGCCTTGTGGTGCTGTGGCCGAACCACTGCCTGCTCCCGCACCGCTTGGTATAACCGGAATGGCGAGATTTTTCAGATCATCCAGATCGATGATATTGCCGTCAACAACAACAGCTTTCTGTGCTTTATCCAGTTCGAACAGTCCCAGTGGTACACGGACAGAAGAACCTTGAACGATGCCGTTGACTGTGTCTTCAGTCAAGCCTAGTTCATTCATTTTTTTCTGGTCAAACTTCAGTTGAACTTCCTTGACATACTGACCGGATACTTGAACTTGAGCTACACCGTCAATATCTTCGAGTGCAGGCTGGATATCCGTTTCAACCAGTCGAGTCAGTTGTTCCAGATCGCCGCCGTCCTTGTCGGACAAGCTGAGCGAGACAACCGGGAAGGAGTTGATACTGAATTTGGAGATGGTTGGTTTCTGTACGCCGTCAGGCAGCTGCACCTCATTCAGTGCTTCGCGTACCGCTGCGGTAGCGTTGTTCAGATCGGTACCATAATCAAATTCGAGAGTAATGGAAGAGGCATTCTCCATGGAGGTGGAGGTGAGTGTCTTAATTCCCTCTACATTTCTTAAGGTCTGTTCCAATGGCTTGGTGACATCCTCCACAATACCTTCCGGAGCAGCCCCTGGGTCAATGGCCGTAACATTCAGGAATGGCACATTGATGTTTGGAATGGTCTCCTGTTTCATCGTCAGTCCGCTGTACAAACCGGCGAAGGAAACGATGATGGTCAGAATCCAGATCGCAAACTTGTTGTTCAGTGAAAAATTGATAATCCCTTTCATACGGTGGTTTCTTCTCCTCTCTGTTCTCCCTGTATTTCTTTATTGTTGTGACGAGTCAGCCTGGATAAACCGGCTATACATGGCATCCATAATGTGCTGAAGCTCGGAGTGCAATGGCTGGATGATAGGAATATGATCCAGATTGTGCATCATGCCCAGAATAATGGCACGTCGCGGTGTGAATTCCATCATTTCCTGTCTCAGGATGGCGATGGTCTCCAGCGCATCGTTGCGCACCTGCCCTGGAGGCATATCCGAAGTGATGATATCCTTCATCTGTTTGATGATGTGAATGGGATGACGCATCACTGTGGAATCTGTATCTGAATCGCTGCTCCATGCGTGCCAATGTTCCAAAGGAACCAAAGGAGCAGGGCGTTGATTTAGCAATCCGCGAGCTGCATAATCGATCGTTTGCAGCATGTTGCTTGCCATCTTGGATACGGTAAGGGAAGGCATTTCCGTAAACCAGATTTTGACGTAGGAGAGGAACAGACCATGTGTAAGCAAAATAAGGTCTATGGTATAGGGTTCAATCTCCGGTCCGTACAGATCCTCCAGTTTGTCCTTGAACCAGTGCAGGGTACGGATCTTCAAATCCTTGTGCTGCGGGTTGCACTTTTCCTTGCGATGCTGCTCTTCATCCATCATCATGCTGCGCATTTGCACGCGTAAAAATTCCTTCAGCTCGGATACATGGACAAGCAGTGTTTCAATCTGCTTATGCAGACGTTCTCTTGAAGTGAGCCCAGTTTCATGTTCAATCTGGGACATTTCATCCATGAGTGTGAATATGCAGTACTCCATCGTACTGGCCTCTAATTCCTCTTTGGATTTGAACATAAGGTAGAGGCTGCCTTTCGACATCCCGCATATCTCTGCAATCTCCTGCATCGAAGTTGCAGCACTGCCTTTGGCTGAGAACAGCTTGAGTGCTGTGGTAATAATGAGCTTTTTCTTCTCATTCATTTCATGGATAGGGTTCATTAACGATACATTCACCTCACCTGCGGAACTTACGAGTTCTTGAATTGACTTTAGAGTCAAACCAAGTATAAACGATATGGACAATGGAATTCAAATGGGAGAGAAATGGAAAAAGAAGAGGGGATAACATAAGGGGTCTGGAGCATATTTCCCGCGTCACATAGACAAGGTAGTAGCTGATAACGAGCGACGATATGTTCATTGCAATAGGTATGATAATCACGAGTATCAAGGTTGGACGAGCAGAATAAGTATGATGAGTTGCAAGTGATCTATTTCAGGCTCCGCCCTTAAAAACATAAATAGCTAGAAGAATAATGGCTACAAGAGCAATCAGATAAAAGGCTCCCACAGCGACCAAGAATATGTATCCGGTAAAAGAACCCATGCGCGCGAACCATTTCTTCATCATCAAGACATCCTTTCATACGTAACAGAGTGTAGGGTGGTTTCCTATTTACATCATATCCCAAAAAGACGACTTCCTGAATGAAGTCGTCTTTTTTAATCATTAATTTATATGAGATTATTGAAGTGAAGTTAACAATCGCTGATAACGGAGAGTGCGAAGTCGATAACTTTTACGTAATCAGTTTCAATCCAATTGCCGCTACCAAAATCATGGCTATAAACAGCAGTCGCTTGGCTTCCTTCCGCTCACCGAACAGGAACATACCTGTTAGCGTACTGCCCACCGTGCCGATTCCAGTCCATACCGCATACGCTGTGCCCATGGGAATAGAAGTCATCGCATAGGATAACAGAGAGAAGCTGATCACGAAGGATACGAGCATGAGCACGATATAAGGCCAGCCCTTCCGGGAAGAAGCACCATTAATGCCGATGACACCAAAAATTTCACATATGCCTGCACCCACAATTGCTATCCAAGCCATTATGCTTCACCTCCTTTTGCCGATTGTTGATCTGTGACCAGTTTCAGTCCGACCACACCACATAGCAACAGGCCGATGAGCAAAACCTTGGCAAGCGAGAATGCTTCACCAAATAGCAGCATTTCGGTGAGTACCGTACCTGCGGTACCAATCCCCGTAAATACGGCATACACTGTGCCCACAGGCAATCTTTTGGAAGCAGCAATGATTAATCCAAAGCTGAGGATGATGGCCAGGGCCGTCAAAGCCCATTCCCACACATTGGAGGCGTGTTTCAGCCCACTTACCCATACAATCTCAATGAGTCCTCCGATAAATACATATAACCAGTTGCGGTTCATGATGATGAATCTCCTTTCGGCACAACGGACCGTGCCTCTTGTATCAGATGATGAATGCCATGCCAGTAGACAGGCCAGGAAGCTTCAATCCGTCTTCTGTATCGACGTGAACTTCCATAGATAATCTCAACTGTGATGCCATCGAGAAAAGTCATAAAAGCAATCGCAGCTTGTTCCGCCGGAACAGCCTGTAGTTCTCCTTTGCGCGTCGCCCTTTGCAGCAGCCGTGACAGTGACCTCTCCATACCGTCCAGAAACGGGTACACCATATCCATGACTTCACTGTATAGCGAAAGCGGCGGGAAGTAGCACATACGCAGCATAAAGCGGGCAGAAGCGTTACAGTTATACTCTTGCTCAAACCATATCAGCAAACCCTTCAACCTTTGCTCCAGAGGGAGATCGGCGTGATCACGGAAGTATTCCAGCGTTCGACGCTGAACATCCTTGAACGCATGCGCAAGGGTGTGCAAAAACAGGTCATCCTTGCCGCTGAAATGTGCATATATGGACGGTTTTTTAATCCCGACTTCGTCAGCAATAGCTCTTAAGGAGGCCCCTTCATATCCATCTCTTGCAAAATGGAACAGGGCTGCATCCCGAATCGAATGTGCAGTCATTAATATCACCTTCCTAACGGTCGTTAGGTAACCTATATTTTCACATTTTACATTCGCTGTCAAGGCACAAAAAACGCCTGCACGATAGTGTACAGGCGGGTTTATGCTTGGAATTTCGTTTTCAATTAGAAGGTTGTTAAACCTAAAATCAGCTGCAGCTTATATACGATTTCTTTCAAAAATGTAGTCTTTTCCTGAAATTCATCCAGGTTCAGGGTGAACTCGGCATCTTCATTATTCCATATACGGTCAAAATAAGCGGCGATATCTCGAGTAAATGAGTTATCTGGTGGCGCAGCAACCCATAGATCATTTTCCAGATTATAATCATTCATGTTTCTGGGAGTGAAGTTGGTCGATCCTCCAAGAACGATATGATCTCCGGTCGCTTTGGCAATGTACATCATCTTGGTATGATATTGCTCCTTGGTTGTGTTGTACCAGCGAATCTTGATTTTGCCATCCGATTTATCATGCAACTCCGCAGCTACAGGGCGATTGGGAATGCCGGTCTTCTCTTGACCAAAGGCATTTTCGTTCGGATCGAGCACTAGCCTTATTTCGGTTCCCCGTTTCGAGGCTTCAAGCAGGGCGTCCAATACTTTGGGTGAAGCGATGTAGAACATGCCCATCCACAGGGTATCACCTTTTACCGTTTGATTAATCTCGTTTAGCACGGCGTCATTCACTTTGCCCTCGGTCAGATAGCGAATTCGCAAATCCCCTTTATTCGGATCTGTGGAAGGAGCTGTATAGGATGGGAGCTTTCCTCCGCCCGAGAAATTCAGCACAGCCTGCTCCGACTCAAGGATATCTCCAATAATCGGTCCGGTTATTTCATAAGCAATGTTGGAGTGGTAGGCACTGGCGTCATGAATATTGCCTGAGGAGACAATAGCCGTCTTCTCGTTGACCACAACTTTGCGATGGTTGGCCTTCACATTGAGCAATTTAAGGTAGGAACGTACAGTGACATCCGGGCCATCGGATGCCATCAGGTTCGGAATCCAGCCTTTCCCGGATTGTCCAAACCACTGGAAGAAGGTGCGCCACACAGCGGAGTAGACAGGGGTGGAGTCGCGTAAAGGATCCACATCTGTAATGACCACGTGAATTCCGGCCTGTTTCATCTGCTCCAGTAACGGGTTGGGTGCAGAGTTATAGTTGGTGTTCACTTCATCCGTAATGAACCAGATGTCCATATTCGGTTTCTGAAGTTTTTTGGCAACCAGTGTTTCCGTAAACTCGGTGCTGATGGGTGGAAATTGCTGACCCTTGTGCTGGTAGTTATTGAATAAAAACATATCAACCACCACGAACTGTTCCGCGTCCTCGACAACCTGCAGCATGCGCTGGAAGATCTGCTGTTCATGCTCCATCTGCCCATCAGCGGAGGGATAGGTCAGATCATGCAGAAATTGTACCTGATCCACACGGTATTCCGGACTTTCATAAGAAATGCCGGATGGTAACGGTTTATAGGTCTGGTAGAGCATGACGGCGATGAGCCATAGCACCAATAGTACGAGACCTGTTCGTATGTATGGAAATTTGCCGCGTGAAGACTTGCGGTCTGATGTCTTGCGGCGATTAGAAAACAACAATAACTCCCCTTTCTGAACTTGCTGACTTCTATTACCACCCGGATGACAACCTTGACGCAGAGAGCTTGAAGCAATATTTCATTTATATAGGTAGATGGAGATCCAAGAATAGGACGGATGCATCGACAGTAATATGACTGTTGTGTATAATAAGCGTATTGTTTTTGTAGAATGTTCGGATTTTCATATACCTGACAATGACGGGACAAGGCTTCGTTTTTAACCTGTGAATTGGGGCTATTTCAGGAAAGAAAGTGGGTAATAAGGTGTATTCCATCAAACAAGTCGCTGCCATGCTGGGTATTCCAACGGTAACCCTCCGGGCTTGGGAGAATCGATATAGTGCGGTCACCCCTGAGCGAACGGAATCGGGTTATCGCTTATACACGGATGAGAATGTTGCGGATCTGCGCTGGTTGAAAGAACAGGTAGAACAGCATCAGACCAATATCTCCGAAGCGGTTCGTATGCTTAAGGTGAACAAAACCAACCCACCTCCTGAAGCTGCTGTGCCTACGTCGTTAACGGCCCCCGTACCCACGTTGGAAGAGGCATATGTACGTATAGCCGATCAGATCTATGATTCGTTATACAACTTCCAAGGGGAACGGGCCAATGGGCTGATTGATTTTGGCTTCACCATGTACGGATATGATTCGATGTTTTATCATGTGCTGGTCCCCATACTCGTTCGGGTAGGAGATGCATGGGAACAGGGCAGAGCTTCGGTTGCTCAAGAGCATTTCATGACACAGCTGATCTCACAGCGCTTCTATCAGTTTTTCCATCTGTTCCCGATCTATCCGCATCTGCCTAAAGTTCTGGCGTTATGCCCGGAAGGGGAGCATCATCAGGTTGGATTATTGCTGTTCTCGCTATTTATGCGCAAAAATGGTGCTGAAGTGCTCTATCTCGGAGCCAACACGCCGGAAGAGGGGATATTCCCAATCATTCGGGAGCAGAAAATTAGATTGGTCTGCCTTTCGGTTACCAGCTCCGAACTCCTTGAGCAGTGCGATCAGCTTGTGGGTCGAATTGCGGACGAGTTCCCGCATATGCGCTTTGTACTTGGAGGTAAAGGGTATGAGCGTGCAGAGAACGCCCGTTACCCACAATGGATTATGCCCGAAGATTCAGCGGATTGGCAATCGTGGATGGAACGTGAGTATTTCACAGAGCGGCCGTCCGGATTAAGCTATTGAATGCCATGCTTCTGAAATGAGTCTAAAAATAAATTGTATAGGTTAGTGTATACAGGACATCCTTTGACGCAAGAGCGCGAGGGGTGTTTTTTTTGCATTTCAATTCTTATTTACGTATTTTGACCAATGGGTCATTTTTTGATTTACACGGTCGTATAATATTTGTATTATATTTGTATAATGTTTTTGCGTTTACCCGCTTGAACTGCTTATGGGCGGTTTAATAGTAAGTTAGAGACTATAGTACTAGAGGTAGTTCCTAACATAGGAAAGGTGAGTGGCATGATACCGAATCAGCAACGCAAACGTGCAGCTGTCATTGGTGCAGGTCCGGGTGGACTTGCAGCGGCCATGTTATTGTCCGGCCAGGGGTATGAAGTAGACGTGTATGAGAAGCAGCCTGTGATTGGTGGGCGTTCTTCTAGACTGGAACTGGGAGACTACCGATTCGACCGGGGGGCAACATTTTTGATGATGCCTCAGTTGATTGAAGAGATGTTCGACGTGGTGGGACGCAAATTATCCGATTATGTGGAGATGAAAGAGCTGACTCCGCTGTACGCTCTGAATTTCGGTGATAAGGTGTTTACGCCCTCCCGCAACCGTGAAGATACTGCTGCACAGATCAAGGAGCTTTTCCCCGGCAACGAGGACAATTACCTTCGGTTCATGCAGGAAGAAGAAGTGAAGTTTGGCAAAGTCATGCCTTTGCTGCGCCGACCTTTCGGCAAGCTGGCCGATTATTTGCGAAGAGATGCCATGACAGCTCTGCCGAAACTGGACATCAACAATACGGTCTATGGTATCCTGTCCCGCTATTTTACCGACGAGCGTCTGCGCTGGGCATTTACGTTCCAATCCAAATACCTGGGCATGTCTGCCTGGGATTGTCCGGGTACGTTTACGATTCTATCGTTCATTGAGCACAACTACGGATTGTTTCACCCTACGGGCGGCGTCAATCGGGTATTTCAGGCCATGGCTGATGTAGTTGAAGAATATGGAGGACGAATACATACATCCTGTCCGGTTAAACAGGTCATGGTTCGCAATGGGCGAGCAGAAGGTGTTTTGCTTGAAAACGGTGAACGCATCGAAGCAGATCATGTCGTCGTCAATGCAGACTTCGCACATGCCGTGAATCATCTGTTTGAACCAGGCGTGCTTAAGAAATATACACCGGAGAAAATGAAACGCAAGAAGTTCTCCTGCTCCACAGCCATGCTGTATCTGGGCGTGGACGGTGAAGTGGATTTACCGCATCATTCCATCTATTTCCCCGAGGACTATCGACTGAACGTGGATGAGATTACGAAGCACAAAGTGTTGTCTGCGGATCCGTCCCTCTATATTCATAACCCTTCCAGACTCGATTCGACGCTCGCACCGGAAGGGAAATCTGCTTTATATGTGCTGATGCCCACGCCCAACCTAACCGGAGACATCGACTGGGAGACAGAGCGAGAGAATGTGCGGGAGGCAATGTTGAAGCGGATGGAATCGATTACTGAGTTGTCAGACATCCGCAGCCGTATTGAAGAATCGATGATGTTTACACCGCTGGACTGGGAAAATGAACTGGATGTGTACCGCGGAGCGACGTTCAACATGGCTCACAATCTCGGCCAGATGATGTATCTGCGGCCCCATAACCAGTTTGAAGAGTTAAAAAGGGTGTGGCTGGTGGGCGGCGGAACCCATCCGGGCAGTGGGCTGCCAACCATCTTTGAATCGGCTCGGATTAGCGTAAAACTCATTCAGGAAGAGGATGCTCGCAAGCGCTCGAAACGATCCTCGTATGTGAAAACGGCGGAAGCGGGAGGCCATTCATGAAACGGGCAGCTATTGTAGGTGCAGGTATTGGCGGCCTTACTTCAGCCTTGTTGCTGAATAAACAGGGTTGGGACGTCACCGTATATGAACGGGGTTCCAGAGTTGGTGGTCGTATTGGTTACGAACAGGAAGGCGATTACCGGATTGACCAAGGCCCTACGATCGTTCTTCTGCCCGAGATGCTGCTTGGTATTTTGGAGGAAGCGGGTGTGGATCGTTCCAAGGTTGAGCTGCTGCGTTGTGATCCCTTGTACAGAGTGCACTATAGCAGCGGACGTGTAATGACCAAAATGACGGAACGTAAACAGCAGGCCGAAGAGATTGAACGTCTCTTCCCGGGAGAAAGTCAGGGATTCTCAAAATTTATGAACGATATGGACACGTTGTTTCCGGCGGGACGGGCTGCGTTTCTGGAACGGGCTTTCCCTCGGAAAAGGGATTTCTTCACTCCTTCTCTGATGTCCCTGATGGGCCGATTGCGCGCTCATAAAAGTGTGCGTAAGGCTGTAGGTGATTATTTTCAACACGAGGAACTGCTGGATGCTTATTCGCTGCAAAGTCTTTATATTGGGGGATCTCCCTTTGGTACGCCGGGCATTTACTCCCTGCTCCCTTATGCAGAACACGAATATGGCATCTGGATGGTGAAAGGTGGCTATGCTGCATTACCTGCCATACTGGAACAGGAACTGATATCACGTGGTGGCCGTGTCGTGCTGAATTCGGAAGTGACCGGGCTGAATATCGAAAAGGGAATATGCAAAGGTATAGAAACCGCCGCAGGCGCAGAAAATGTGGATGCAGTTATCTACAATGGCGATTTCCCCCACCTGTCGAGTCTGCTTGGTCAGTCCCCTGAAGGTTCACGCAAACGAAAGCCATATCGTCCCTCATCGGGATGTGTGTTGATCTATGTGGGCGTAGACAAAACCTGGGAGGATGCAACGACGCATCAATTTTTTCTGCCTCCAAGTCTGGACGGCAGTTTGCGGGAAGTGTTCGACCAGCGCCGCATTCCGGCGAAGTCCTCATTTTATATATTTAATCCGGCTGCATTGGACGAAACGGCAGCTCCTCCAGGTCAGAGTGTATTGTACTTCCTCATTCCGGTGCCGGATGCCGATGGTGTCAACTGGTCTCAGGAGAGCGAGGCGCTGGCAGAACGAGTGCTGGAAGAAGCAGAACAACGTGGATTTCCGGGACTTCGTGCAGCAATCCAGTGGCAAAAAATACGTACTCCAGCTGACGCTGAGCGCGATGGGCTGTATGGTGGGGGCAGCTTTGGCATCGCACCCGTGCTGTTCCAATCCGGTGTATATCGGCCGCAACCGAAGCCGTTCCCGGCGATTCGGGGACTATATGCCGCAGGGGCTTCGGTACATCCGGGAGGCGGGGTTCCTATTGTGATGCAAAGTGCACGCATGGCAGTCAATCAACTCATAAAGGAGATGGAAACATGAATGAAGCGATTTTGAACAGGTGTGAAGAATTAATGCAAAAGGGCTCGTCATCTTTTTATCTGGCCTTTAGAGGGCTGCCAAGTCCGCGCCGTGAAGCTGTTTACGTTATCTATGCTTTCTGCCGCATGATCGATGACAGTGTGGATGAGCCGGAGCAGTCGCCCTATACGATTCATGAAATCCGCAATCTGTTCATTCAGCTGGAAGAAGCGGAAGGCCATTTTATTTGGCCGGCATTACGATGGCTGTTTACGAGCTTCCCCCATTTGGACAAAGGGCCCTTCTTGCGTCAGATCGAAGGACAATTAACCGATCTTCAAGTGACGCATTATACAACGATGGAGGAACTGGAGCAATATTGTTATCTGGTTGCCGGGACCGTCGGCGAGATGTTGCTGCCTGTATTGCGCGATGACAACGGTACAGAAGTCGCGATGAACGGCATTGCGCTGGGCAAAGGCATGCAGATCGTAAATATTATCCGTGATGTGGGCGAGGACCGGACACGAGCGCGTCGCTATGTTCCACTGGAGATGATGGAGAAGCATGGGTATTCGGAACAGGATTGGGTTGACGGTATCGTGGACGAGAGGTTCATAGCCATTGTGCATGAATTACAAGCAGCTTCGCTGAGCTGGTTTCGTATCGGTATGGACCATCTGGATACGTATCCAGACGAAAGTGCATTTGCCATTGAGCTGGCGGCAGCCTTTTATTCTACCATTCTGCATGCCGTTGAGCGCAACGACTATGACGTGTATACGAAGCGTGCGTTCGTTAGCGATGAACTCAAACTGGAGATGCTGGGTGCCATTGTGAAACGTTATCCAAGGCTGGCTTATCAAGTTTCCCGCACGGCGGTATCCTGATGATTCAGGGCCTGTACTGGGCGTGGTATATCATCGGAGCAACACTGATGCTGACGATTGGTGTGCCAGATGTACTGTCCTTCTCCAACGGTTTGTTTCTAATCTTCTATGCGCTGTATGTGCTGGCTCTGATCTATCAAGGACGGAAACGGACGCGGCTGTCCGACCAGTCAGTCATTTGGATAAAACCCGGACTCTGGCTGGCTTCGGCTATTATATGGCTGGGAGGCATGGGCGTGGAATGGGTCGGTGTGCATACACATTGGCCCTTTGGCGAATATTCGTATTCGGATTTCTTCGGAATCCACCTGTTCAGTGTACCCGTTACATTAGGCTTCGCCTGGATTGCAGTAGTTGGAAACTCGGCTCTGCTCAGTGGTGGCGGCTCCTCGTGGACCGGAAAACTGATAAGGGCGGTCAAGACCGGATTCTGGGCCATCGTGCTTGACCTGGTGCTGGATCCGGTCGCTCATGCCAGAGGATTCTGGCAATGGCAGGCCCCGGGTGGATTCTACGGTGTACCCTGGACCAATTACATAAGCTGGTTTGTGATGGGAGCGTTCCTCTCCTTGTTTCTTCCGGCAATGCCTTCGGATCGAAGCTCATTGCTGCGTGCAAAATGGTTATATCAGCTGTTTATTCTTTTGTTTGGGTTGTTAGCTCTCAAAGAAGGAATTACAGGCAGCTTCATCATTGCTATTGTGGGCGTGCTTCTTGCTGAGGGGAGCTGGCGATATGATTCGCGCCGTAAAATCAAAACCGTTTAACCGGATTTTTTCCTTATACAATCATTATTACTTGCTGCGGAGACGTTTTCGCTCATTTACGTTATCGGGGTCATTGGACCCCCGGCTCTCGAATAATGGCTCACCCATAGACCCGGATCAGCCTGTCATTTATTTCATGAACCATAGCTCCTGGTGGGATGGTCTGCTGCTCTATCATGCATCGCAGCAGACTTCCCTGGGAGATCATTATGTCATGATGGAAGAAGAACAGCTGCGACAATATGCTTTTTTTCGCAAACTTGGCGCGTATTCAATCAATAAGGAGAATGCATCCAGTATTCGAACCTCCTTGCAATATACGACCGAGCTGCTTCACTCCGGCAAAAGGGTCTGGATCTTTCCCCAAGGGGAAATTCTGCATCAGGATGCCAGGCCAATTGAGTTTCGTCCAGGCATTGGGTTGCTGCTCCGCCGCTCTCCGCGCGCCGTAGCGGTACCTGTGACTTTGTGTCATGGCATGGTTCAGCATGATTTGCCGGAAGTATCGATGCAGGTGGGTACACCTGTGATCGAAGATTGGAAAGCGTGGAAGAGTGAAGAGATTGCGACCAGATTGAGCAAGGTGCTGGAGCAGCAGTTGAATGACCATAAATCAGAGCTGGTACGCATTGGGCAGGGGAGTTTGCCGGGGGCCTTTCCACTGATTCGCCCTGTGCGTTCCACGAGTGAAAAATATGATGCGGCACGGAAGCGGGTGAACCGTTAGTGATGAGTGCGTCTGAAATAGGATGGATCATACTGACTTGTGTATTGGGCATTCAATTGGTGTTTGCCATTTGGAACGTCTCCTGTCTGCCAAAAGTGCGTTCATTCAACGCAAGCGGATGGAAAGACAAGGACATGCTGGTCTCTGTGCTGATTCCTGCCCGTAACGAGAAACTGCATATCCAAGGGTGTCTGGAGAGTGTGCTTGCCAGCGATACAACCGGATTTTGGATGGAAGTATTGGTGCTCGATGATCGTTCCGAAGATGAGACAGCAGCCTTGATCCAGGCCATTGCAGACCGTGATCCACGTGTGCGTCTAATACATGGTGTGGAGCTTCCCGCAGGTTGGATGGGTAAGTCTCATGCCTGCCACCGACTGGTGCAGAAGGCCAAGGGTGAATGGTTTATGTTCGTGGATGCAGATGTGCGCTTGGAGCCTGCGGCGATTCGTCAGTCCCTTGCTGCAGGGTGTGCACAGGGCGGCGGCCTCGTAACGGGATTCCCCTATCAGGTGACGAAGACCTGGATGGAGAAGCTCGTTGTGCCCATGATGGTGTTCACCATCATCAGCCATCTTCCCATTTTCATGATACGCAGATCATCCCATCCGATGTTTGTAGCCGCTACAGGGGCGTTTTTGCTCATTCATCGTTCCAGTTATAAGGCCTCTGGTGGACATGCTGCGATCCAGGCAGATCTGGTCGATGACATGAGCCTCGCAAAGGCTGTTAAGCGTGCAGGACATCCCGTCATGCTGGCCGATGTTCATGACGTGACAAATACGCGAATGTACCAGAATGGTGCAGAAGTGTGGAACGGCTATAAGAAGAACATGTACGAAGGTATGGGGCGCAAAGATGTGCTGCTGTTAGGCACGATGCTGATGTATACCCTGATGTATATTGTGCCTCCGCTCGGTCTGATCATCGGTTTGTTGTCGGGCAATGCTACGTCCGTTATCTATAGTCTTGCGGGAACCGTGCTTGGCATGGCTGTCAAAAGGGTATCGGATCACGCTGGAGGAAAACCCTGGTGGCTTGCCTTCTTGCAACCGATTAGCATGGCCTGTGTCATTGCGATCGGCATAGCCTCATGGAAGGCAGGTCGTTCCGGCAAGGGCTATGTATGGAAAGGTAGGCGGTACAATTGAAGGGGAACGTCATCATTATCGGCGCAGGATTTGGAGGTCTATCGTGTGCCATTCGGTTAGCTTCGCAGGGCATACGGGTAACCATTCTGGAGCGGCAGGAGCGAGTCGGTGGAAAGCTGCAGCAGATTGAGCAGGATGGATATCATTTTGACCGGGGGCCGAGTACAATTACGATGCCCGCAAGCTTCCGTTCCGTCTTCGATCACGCAGGTGTAGAGATGGAAGATTATGTGCAGCTATATGAGCTGGAACCGCGCACACGTAATCGTTTTGCAGATGGTACTGTGGTTGATTTGTCGGGCAATCGAGAGTGGATGAAGGAGCAGATTGCTGCGTATAGCCCGGAGGATGCGACCCGTTATGATGCATTTATGGATGAATCTGCCGCGCTGTATGCAGAAGCCAATCGTCATTTTCTTGGAAAGCTGCTGTTGTCGCCCAAGGATAAATATAATCTTCGAATGCTGCGCAGTTTGCTGCGTGTACGGCCAACAGTGAGGCTGGACAAGCTGCTGCGATCATATTTTCAACACCCGCATACCCTTGCGATGTTCGGCCGGTACGCAACCTATGTTGGATCATCGCCCTATCAGGCGCCTTCAATCTTTGCCATGATGGGACATGTGGAAGCCGAGGTGGGCATCTATGGGGTCAAGGGTGGAACCTATCAATTAATTGAAGCGATGACACGACTTGCACAGGAAAAAGGGGTACAAATCATTACTGGCACCCATGTCCGGCAAATCGTGGTCAGGAATGGTCAAGTGGCAGGCGTGGATACGGATCAGGGCTTCCGGGAGGCCGATCAGGTTGTTGCCAATGGAGATGTGCTCACCGTCAATCGGAAGCTGCTTGCGCCAGAATATCGTAAACAGATGAGCGATACACGGATTCGCAGGTATGAGCCTTCGATATCGGGGTTTGTAACATTGGCTGGTGTGCGGAGACAGTATGATTCCCTGCTGCACCATACCGTCTTTTTCCCGGAACGGTATGAACCGGAGTTCGACCATATTTTCCGGGACCTGAAAATGCCTGCCGATCCGACAATCTACATCTGTTATTCCGGTTATTCGGAAGCGGGCATGGCTCCAGCCGGGGCCAGTAATCTGTTCATTCTGGTAAACGCTCCGTATTTGTCAGACTCATGGAATTGGGAGGAGCAGATGGACCGTTATGGCGAACTGGTGTTGGAGAAGCTGGCCGAGCGGGGCATTACGGGGTTGAAGCAGTCGGATGTGCTGATCCGGTACACTCCACAGCATATAGAACGGGATACACTCGCTCATCAAGGATCAATCTACGGTATTTCATCCAACTCGGTGAAGCAGACCTTCATGCGTCCCGGTAACAAAAGCAAGGATGTGCAAGGGCTATGGTACGTAGGCGGAACGACGCATCCGGGCGGCGGGACACCGATTGTGACGTTATCCGGGCAGCTTGTAGGGGCGCAGCTTGCATCTGAAATCGGACGATAAGATATGGTGAGGATTCATATAACAGAATGGCTGATTTAGCCTCCATATATCTTCATAGTAAACATAAGGTGGACCCTCGAAATTCAAGATATTATCGGGTTTTGGGGTGCCCTTTCCATAGCGTGGTCAGAACGTTATACTGGGTAGAGTTGACGCGTCATGCATGAAAATGATTTACAATATAGATCCAATTCATATCATTTGCACGTTACATATCGAAGTAAGAACTATTTCCGAGAATCTCACTGCTGCATGGGGCGAAACCCTTAACGGAACATCACCGGAACTGGCACTAATCCTGTCCATCAGCACTATTCTCACATAAGGAGGTCTCATCATGAATGAACAAGAGCGAGCCGGCGAACGGCTGCTTCCCGAGGTGGCTACGGGAGAACGGAAGCTGGAGCATGTGCGCCTCTGTCTTGAGGAGAATGTTGCAGGAGAAGGAGTAACCAGTGGAATGGAGCGGTATGCTTTTCGTCATAACCCGTTACCTGAACTGAATTTTGACGAAGTAAGTCTGGACACTTTTTTTATGGGCAAAAATGTGCGTACGCCCCTGCTCATCAGCTCGATGACGGGCGGAAGCAAAACCACGGGCGCCATCAACGAACGGCTGGCGCGTGTAGCGAACGCCAGAGGCTGGGCGCTTGGCGTAGGTTCGATCCGGGCTGCAGTGGAACAGCCCGAACTTGCCACTACCTTTGATGTGCGGCGCTGGGCACCGGACATTCCGGTCATTGCGAACCTCGGTGCGGTGCAGCTGAATTACGGCTTCAGCACTGCAGATTTCCAGCGGGCAGTGGATATTGCTGGTGCGGACATGCTCGTGCTTCATCTGAACAGTTTGCAGGAGATCTTCCAGCCTGAAGGCAATACGGATTTTAGCGGATTACTTCATCGAATCGAGGAGTTATGCCGTCAATTGGATGTGCCTGTTGGCGTGAAAGAAGTGGGCTTTGGCATTGATGGAGTGACGGCGCAGCGATTATACGAAGCAGGTGTAGCCTTTATCGATGTAGCTGGAGCAGGTGGCACCAGTTGGGTGCAGGTCGAGAAGTTTCGGAATTCCAATCCGGTACGTCGTGCGGCAGCAGAAGCTTTTGCAGACTGGGGAATTCCGACAGCAGAATGCATTCAGGAAGTGAGAGCGCTGAACCCGGATGGTGTTCTGATTGGCAGCGGTGGACTATATAACGGTGTGGATGCAGCCAAAGCACTTGCGCTTGGTGCGGATCTGGCCGGGTTTGGGCGCTCTTTGCTCGAATCCGCAGTAGCTTCGGAAGAAGCGCTGGATCAGCGGCTGGAACAGGTTGAGTTCGAGCTACGTACGGTCATGTTCGGGATTGGCGCAGGGCGGATCGAGGATTTGCAGGGTACGCCACGTCTGGTGCAACGGCCTTAGATTGAGGGTTGAAATAGAGGTGCGAACCCTAAGCTCACACGATTTCCCTGGGGGATTCGCACCTCGAAGTTTGTCGTAAATGACTTTTTTTGTGCCCTTTTGGCAACACCAATGTTCAATTTAGGCTGTTTTTTATCATAAATGTAAATAAGATTTGTTGTAATTATTGGATACACGTAATAATGTCTAAATTTTGCGACTTTATTACGTGTGTTTTCGCTGTCGCACTCTGTATGGAGTGCGTGGATTGAAATCTTCTTCGGCAGTCGCTTGACCACTCTCTCAATCCGTCGCACTCTGTATGGAGTGCGTGGATTGAAATTCATCGCCTGCTGAGACACCTCAAGTGGTGCCTGAGTCGCACTCTGTATGGAGTGCGTGGATTGAAATCGCTTTGGTGTAGGCAGCAAAAATAGCCGGATCATGTCGCACTCTGTATGGAGTGCGTGGATTGAAATTTCCGGAAGATTAATTCTCAACGGTCTGGAGACACCAGTCGCACTCCGTATGGAGTGCGTGGATTGAAATGGCTAAGCCGAAACGATCCGTTTACGAAGATCGAGGGTCGCACTCCGTATGGAGTGCTTGGATTGAAATGAAACAATCGACGATATCATCGAATATTATCGCAGTCGCAATCCGTATGGTGCACCAATATAATTAAACTCTTAAAGCGCTATACATTTCTCATGCTTTTTTTTACGTAATCAAAAGTCAGTAGTAACACCAAAAAACCGTCCAAAGTAATAATGGACGGTTTTTTGGTTTCTCTTTGAAAGTAGAAGGTGAACTATATAGCCCAGTCTGTTTTTTTCCCCTTATCGTCATCCGGTATGTACGTTAACACATCTGAAAGAGTATAGTCATTCCCTGTCATTGCCCCGAAGAGTGTTCACGATATTATTTAAGGTATCTAAATCAAGCCTTTTTGTTTTTCCTTCGCACAAATCATATGTAGCCTAATCATATTTTTATAGACATAGCTAATTCCACCTTTCACTTTAATCATAGCCTAGGGTTAATCCTGACTGAGCATATTACAGGAAATGCAAAAGAGATGTTGGAGTTAATTGTGGATACATTGAGTGGAATGGATGTTTTGACATTTCTTACGAATATCTTATTGTGGACTCCAGACCGTGTCGATATGAACTTGAAGCTTGATCGATTTCAATGATAAAGTCTCGCTATCCCCTTTGGGACCATACTTTACAGCAGTTAGGCAATGAAAATAAGTATTTTTATATTAAAAGTAAATTATTTACAAGTAAAATATTGATATTAAATTCAAAAATATAGTATTATTTTATTGACCAATGCTTAATTTTGCTTGGAAAGGTGGTGTACCTTTGAAATCAGTAGCCACAATACGTGATCATTTAGCAGACTATTTAAAAACTAACCATATGACACTCAATCAATTCTCTGAGATATCGGGAATTAACTCAGGAACGTTGAGTGGTACGCTGAACGGCCTGCGTCCCATAGGCATGCAACAGCTGGATCGACTTACTGCAGGGATGGGTTTAACTGAGGGTTACTTCTATGAATTATACATAAATGAATGTTTTGTACATACAAGTCCGGATTGGCGAAGACTTGGGCCTTTTCTATACCGTTGTGCCGAACTCGGTATGGTCGATTATATGGAAGAAGCAGTTAATCTAATTATGGATAATCTTTCCTATGCACCTCTTTTGTTTGAGTTGGCTGAGCAGTTATACCGTGAAGGGAAGTGGGAAGCGGCCAAGCCCCTGTATCTTTGTGTAGCTGAGGGTGAGAAAATGCAACATTCTGAACGGTTGGCTCTAAGTCAGTATCGTTTGTTCACGATCGGACTTTCCAAGGATCAGATGAGCAATCTTACACTTGCTACGCAGTTTGAGTTTTTTGTAGAGCGCCTTGACGAGCCTTACCAGCTTGATGGATTGAACGATCTGATTAATGTGTATGCTTCATTGCGCCGATGGGACAAGGTGAAGAACCTTGCTGACAAGTTAAAGCTAAAAGCAATGATCCATTATGAGTTGTATGAATCAGTGAGAGCAGCGGAGGATAAACCTAAAAAGCAGTATGTTTTTTACGTTTTGTACGCATATTTGGCGCTTGGAGAGGCTTGTTTCTATTATGAAGAATATGAAAAAGCACTTCAATATGTCTCTTTGTACACCGATTATAGCTGGGTAAATGATCCGAGCGACGAGGAAACCGCTGTTATTCGTCAGTTCGAGGAATGGGCAGAAGGCAACCGTTATCTATATGAGTTAATGTCAGGTAAAACAGAGGTTATCCAAAATTATATGAAATACATCTCTGAGAGAGAGAATGAGATCTTCCCTGCTTTATGTGCAATTGTCAATGCAGCGAATCGATTTGATATCAATATTGATTCGATTCTTGAAGCGTATGACTCTTTTTTCATGTACCAAGAACAGAGTAGCCGTATTGGAAAAATCAGCGAGCAATACACGAATGATCAATATGGTACTTTGCTTGTGGGCCTGGGTACATATTATCTAAAACATCAAGATTATAACAGAGGGTTTGAGTTGACCCTTAGAGGTTTGGATTTTGCCATTAAAATTAAGAATAAAGACAGCATTCTGGAGTGTATAAAATTATTTGAAGAATTTCGGTATTGGGCAGTTGAAGAAGATAAATTGCGATACAAAAAATTGATTCGGGAGGTTTGAATAAAAATGAAGATGAAATTGGCGCTATTGATATTTACATGTAGTATCGCGGTAGGAGTAATTATTCCTACTACTCAACCTATCCTTGCTGAAATAGACCATCCAGCAATCATGACAACTAATGGTCACGGCATGGGAAGCTAACCAACATTTCTGAAAATACGCTTTTTTAATATGAGCTGCTCCCTCAAGTAGAATGGTGAATTGCCTACTTTGAAGGGAGCTTTTTCGTGTTGGAGTTCGCCTGATTTCCTACTAATTAGCAGAACGGACTAAAATGTTACAACAGGGAGGGGTGAATATGGATTGTGGTAAACTCAAGTTGCAGATCGAAGCTGCGAGACAAAAGCTTTATCAACTAAAGATGGACTATAATGGATATCTGCTTCATCCTCATGTTATAAAGCAATCTATGGTCCTGGATGATCTCATTAATCAATACAATCAAGTTAAAATAAAAAAGCCGATGGGTTAATTCAATCGACTTTGGGCGAGAAACTTTGGCGGGTGCTCGCCCCTATATTTTAACATAAGTTCATGGAGCGAAGTACGTTATTACATGCATTCTTCTTTTACAGTAATCTTTTGGTTGGTTATAGTCACATAGGAGTTGCCAGACAAGTATTCGGTATAACTGCATACCGTTTCGGTATAGATTTTACCACGGCTGTCCGTGAACTCCAGATAGATGGATGCTTCACCGGAAAGTCGCAGCTGCGGAGCGAACTTCATTTTTTCACCGCTGGCTACACCTTTCTTTAAGGTGTGTATAGTACCCTCATTGTTTGTATTGAACGAGTCCATGCCGCTGTTCACGCGTGCTGTAATATTTGAAAGATCATAGTCTGACTGATTGTGAATCGTGATCCTTAGATGTCTAAACGGGTCCAGCGCCTGATAACCCATAGAAATAACTAAACCAATAAAGAGAATCGCTGCAGATAAGATGATTATTTTCCATTTTGAAAAGGGACGACGTGTATTCATAAGTAATCTGCTCCTCTCTTATATATATATAGGTATAAACAGACTGAGGTAAGCCAGTTGTATAGAAATTTAGCTGTGAACGTGGGAAGAGGGGGCCTCAATTATGGACTGCACATTAAAATGCGTGTTATAATAAGGGCAGAAGATGTATAAAATGCAAAGAGAGCCGTGATACCAACACGACTCCCCGCTGCAACAGCCGCTTTTAAGGGCGGTTCGGCTCCGGATTTAGAATGAAAGCCTAAAAATAGACCGCTTCCTTTTGCCGAGGGCGGTCTATTTCCGTTTGTTTGTAAGTATCAAGACAACAAGAGTCGCAAATGAAATCATTAGCGTCATCGCTTGGTATACTTCCACGGGGCATCACCTCCCTTCCGAGAGGTTAGCCGAGACCGCCCATATTAGCCTTTCTGTTGCTTCAGTGATTATACCATAATCTTCTTTTTGTTGAATAGGATAACAAATGTTAGATAGGGTTGGTCAGTGAATACATCACCATAATTGTATACATATCTATTAATTTGGAGGGATATCCTGATGAAGCTAAACCCAATGAATCAAGAAGAATATGCTAATTTCCGTATTCGTTCGATTAAAGATTTTGCAGAAGAGAAAGTGGAAGCGGGTACTTGGGCTGCAGAAGAGGCGCAGGGACTTGCGGAGGCATCCTACGACAAATATTTGCCTGAAGGGCTGAATACACCGGGTGCTTATCTCTATAATTTGGTGCATGAAGTGGACGGGAATGTGGGTTATATCTGGTTTAACGTTACGGATAACCGCCGTGGCAAGGACGCGTTTTTGCTGGACATTGTGGTCGAAGAAGCTTATCGGGGCAAGGGATATGGTACAGAGACGATGGAGGCACTTGAGAGGGAAGCCTTGAGTCTGGGCGTGGATCGCATTGGTCTGCATGTGTTTGGACATAATGTGCGGGCAAGCAGCCTGTATCGCAAGATGGGGTATGAGGTAACCGATCTGACGATGTATAAGGAAATCAAAGGGTAAACCTAAAAACGGATAATCTAAGCCAGACGTATGATCTACGCAAAACGAATCACCCGCAGTAACCGGGGATTTTGGGAAGCGGATGGTGCTCTGGTCGAATTGGCGAAGTTCCTTGATGCCTTGGGGTTTGTCATATATAATGTATAGGATTATCCATACCGAACAAGTAATCAATGAGGAGTTGTCATATACATGGCTTTGAAAGCTGGAATCGTGGGCCTGCCTAACGTTGGTAAATCCACACTGTTTAACGCAATTACACAAGCTGGTGCCGAATCGGCAAACTATCCGTTCTGTACGATTGACCCTAACGTGGGGATCGTTGAAGTACCGGATGAGCGTTTGGACAAATTGACAGAACTCGTTGTACCGAAAAAAACGGTACCGACGGCGTTTGAATTTGTAGATATTGCAGGTCTTGTTCGTGGTGCGAGCAAAGGCGAAGGTCTTGGTAACAAGTTCCTTGCCCACATTCGTGAAGTAGACGCGATTGTACACGTGGTACGCTGCTTTGTAGACGAGAACATCACACACGTCGATGGAAAAATTGATCCGGTAAGCGACATCCAGACGATCAATCTGGAGCTGATCCTGGCCGATATCGAGAGTGTCGAGAAAAAAATCGATCGCTCCAAGAAAAACATGAAGGGCGGCAACAAATCAGCTGCTCAGGAAGTGGAAGTACTGGAGAAAGTGAAGGCTGTTCTGTACGAAGACAAGCCAGCACGCAGCATGGAGCTTACGGATGACGAGCGTCTGATCGTGCGCGATCTGCACCTGCTTACCCTGAAGCCTGTTCTGTACGCAGCCAATGTAGCTGAGGACGAAATCGGCGATGTGGCGAACAATGCCTATGTGCAAAAAGTAAGAGAATTTGCAGCTGCTGAAAATGCAGAAGTTGTGCCGATCAGTGCAAAAGTGGAAGAAGAGATCTCCGAGCTGGAAGGCGAAGATAAACAAATGTTCCTGGAAGAACTCGGTATCGAGGATTCCGGTCTGAACCTGTTGATCAAAGCCGCTTACAAATTGCTTGGTCTGTACACGTACTTCACAGCAGGCGTACAGGAAGTTCGTGCATGGACGATTCGCAAGGGTACGAAAGCACCAGGCGCAGCGGGTGTTATTCACACAGACTTTGAGCGCGGATTCATCCGGGCAGAAGTCGTTTCCTACGACGATCTGGTTGCAGCTGGTTCCATGAACGGTGCCAAAGAGCGTGGACAACTTCGTCTTGAAGGTAAAGAGTATGTTGTCAACGACGGCGATGTTATGCACTTCCGCTTCAACGTTTAGTTCATATTCAATCTACAACTAGATATAACGTTAACAAAAGCCCTGTTGTCTTCCCGTGAAGATCGCAGGGCTTTTTTATATTCTAATCCTGCTGCAGATCGTTACTTATGCTGGATTGTTTGCCATTGGTGGATATAATAAAAATGTGGGAAGCCAGGGAGGCGGAAATGAGACATTATAGTGGGAATTCATCATGTTTCGCCTTGGTGATAAAAGTAATATGGTTGTCTGCCCGGTGAACTATTGCTATCCAGAAGCATAAGAATATGCTATAATTAAGAGTCGTATACCTATGTTAAATTTCACGCTCGGCTTAATGAGTTGAAGCGGGTTTTCAACCGGGTACGCGATTTCTTTTATATAACTTAAAAGTAAAGGATTTGATGACGTTGTAGCGATGTTATACGTCGATCATAAAATGAATCTTTCAGTCAGGGATTTCTGTGAATTCCGTGCCTTGTGAAATATAAATGGTCTGATGATGCATGAAATGAATGCCTATCAGGATCGAATGAATGATGAATGCTTGAACGAAAATAATGCGTGAGGTGACTATATATGTTTGATAAATTACAGGCGTTAGCCGACCGTTACGAGAAACTCAGCGAATTGCTGTGTGACCCGGATGTAGCAAGTGACAACAAGAAGCTGCGGGAATATTCCAAAGAACAATCGGATCTCCAGCCTACCTATGAAGCGTACAATGAGTACAAACAGGTAAGCCAGGATCTCGAAGCTGCAAAAGAAATGCAGGGCGAGAAGCTGGACGACGAGATGCGTGAAATGGTCAAAATGGAAATTGATGAACTGAGCACTCGCCAGAAAGAACTGGACGATCTGATTCGTGTTCTCATGCTGCCAAAAGACCCAAATGATGATAAAAACGTCATCGTTGAAATTCGCGGAGCGGCTGGTGGAGATGAAGCGGCGCTGTTTGCAGCGGATTTATACCGGATGTACACACGTTTTGCTGATACGCAAGGCTGGCGTGTAGAGCTGATGGACGTGAATACGAACGACTTGGGTGGCTTTAAAGAGGTTGTTTTCCTCATCAATGGACGCGGTGCATACAGCAAACTGAAATACGAAAGTGGTGCACACCGTGTGCAACGTATTCCTACAACCGAATCGGGCGGACGGATTCATACGTCTACTTCGACAGTAGCGGTTATGCCTGAAGCCGAAGATTTTGATATTGAAATTCACGATAAAGATATCCGTGTAGATACGTTCTGTTCCAGTGGAGCTGGTGGACAATCGGTTAATACGACGAAATCGGCTGTACGGGTAACTCACGTTCCAACAGGTATTGTGGCGACGTGTCAGGATGGTAAATCCCAGAACTCGAATAAGGAAAAAGCATTGCAGGTTCTGCGTACGCGTATCTTCGATATGATGCGTCAGGAAGAAGAAGCAAAAATTTCGAGTGAGCGGAAGAGCAAAGTAGGTACAGGTGACCGCAGTGAGCGGATTCGTACCTATAACTTCCCACAGAGCCGTGTTACGGATCACCGGATCGGATTGACGATGCACAAGCTGGATCAAATTATGAATGGTGAGATTGCGGATATCGTGTCTGCACTGACGATTGCCGAGCAGACGGATATGATGGATAGAGGAGAATAATCTGTGACCCGCGCGCAGTTTGTCATGACGCCGGAACAGAGCTGTCGGGAAGCCTTCGTGGAGGCTTCCTCTTTTTTGGAGAAGTGCGGCGTGTACGAGCCGCACAACAATGCCCGGCTGCTGCTGGAACATGTACTCGGCCGCGAAGGGGCCGAGTATTACATGATGCAGCCGGAGCCCTTTCCCAGCGAGCTTCGCAGCCGCTGGGAAGACGCCGTCACACGCAAGGCTGCGGGTGAGCCGGCGCAGTACATTATCGGCAGCCAGGAATTCTACGGGCTGCCGTTCGAGGTCACGCCGGCCGTGCTGATCCCGCGGCCGGAGACCGAGCTGCTGGTCGAGGCTGTGCTGCGCGAAGCCGACCGCGTGTTTCCTGGCGGCGCTCCGCTCGCCGTCGACATTGGCACGGGCAGCGGCGCCATCGCAGTGACGATGGCTTCGCAGCGCCCGCGCTGGCAGGTAGGCGCCGGAGATATCTCGGCGGCAGCCCTGCAAGTGGCCGCGCGGAACGCGGCCGCGAACGGGGTACAGATCGACTTCCGCGAAGGCGATCTGCTGGCCCCGTTCGCCGGGGCACGGGTGGACATCCTGGTGTCCAACCCGCCTTACATCCCGGCGGCAGATATCGCCGGGTTGCAGCCCGAGGTGCGCGATCATGAGCCGCGCAAGGCACTGGACGGCGGCCCGGATGGACTGGGGCCGTACCGCATCATGCTGGAGCAGCTTGCGCTGCTGCCTGCGCCGCCGCAGATCATTGGTTTTGAGCTGGGTCAGGGACAGGCCGGGGACATCGCAGCTCTGCTTGAATCAGCTGGATATTGGCCGGAAATTATCGTCGTGCCAGACCTTGCAGGCATTGAACGGCATGTATTGGGTGTTCGCACTTCGGAACAGGTGACGAAAATGTAAGGTTCCACAGGTTTTCTTTTTGCCGTGAAATCCTCTACAATGAGATATACCGAAGATTGCTGAATGCTTGGAGGAACATAACTACATGCTGCATAAATTCAAAAAAATAGACTATTCAATTGTTTTTATATTGCTCATTCTGATGGTCATCAGTATTTTGTCGATCTATAGTACCACCTTTGGCAGACCGAAGCTGGAGGGACTCACGAAAAGTGCAGTGTTGTATTATATTTTAGGCTTCGTGGTCTTTTTTGGGATGACGATGATCAATTACAAATTCATTATCAAAAATTATTTGTATATCTATGGCGTGGGTATGCTGCTTCTCATTTTCGTTATGTTCTTTGGTAAAGAATATTACGGAGCGAAAGGTTGGCTATCCATATTCGGAGTCAGTTTGCAGCCTGCTGAATTGTTCAAGCTATGCCTGATTGTGTTTTTATCGGCCTTTTTGGCCCGCAAGAAGAATCGTCCGCTTTATTTCGGACGTGATGTCATTCCAATCTCACTCTGTGTACTGCCGCCATTACTACTCGTATTACTCCAAAATGACTTGGGGAATGCGTTAAGTTATGTGGTCATTCTCGTGGGACTATTATGGATTGGTAATATTAAATTTACTCATGCCCTTATCGGTTTTATTATTGCTGTGGCTGCATTTATCGGTGGTATACAGGCTTATATTCATTATCATGATGAGATTGTGAAATTTCTGAAGGATGTTGGGCGTTCGCACTGGGCGGATCGTTTCGACCCATGGCTCGTGCCGGAACTGACCTCAAGAGATGTGCTCTGGCAGACGTATAACGCGAAGCTTGCGATCGGTTCTGGTGGCATTACAGGCAAAGGGTATTTGGAAGGAACAACGATTCAGTCGAATCGGGTGCCATTGGCGTATGCCGATTCGATCTTTGTACAGATCGGGGAGGAATTTGGGTTTATAGGTGCCTCCGTGTTGCTGCTACTGTACTTTATTCTTATTCACAGGCTGGTGCTGATTGCGCTGGAATGTAAGGACAGGGCAGGGCCGTATCTGATTGTCGGCATTATAGCGATGCTGCTCTACCAGATCTTTGTCAACATCGGTCCGTTCATTGGTCTGATGCCATTGACAGGGATTACGTTGCCGTTTATCAGTTCAGGTGGTACCTCAATTATGATCAACATGATTAGTATGGGGATTGTGATGAGTATCAAGGTGCACACGGAAGAGAACGAGGATATTCTGGGTTCCGCTGAACAACCCGGCATTACAGAAATGGTCATGAAGCTATTTAGACGCAAATCAACACAGCAGGAGCAGTAATTTTTATCCAAGGAAGAACCTTTTCCAAGAGAATACGATATAAGTTAACCCTGGAATCAACAGATCGGAGCAAGATAGATCTGTGGGTTTCAGGGTTTTTCGTTATTTTGTTTGGCAGGTTTCCAATTTGTCTTCCAATTCTATACAATGGTAATATTGAAGACTACTGGAAAAAATTAATGGGTTGTTGAGCCTCAGGGGGATATGTGGTGCGAACATGCTGAGAATGCTGAAGAAGATGGACGGGGTTATTTTGTTTGTGTTGCTGCTGCTTATGGTTATGAGTGTATTTACGGTGTACAGTGCCATCCAGTCCGATCCGAAACTTGGGAATCATCATATCAAAACCTTGCTGTTTTACGGGATTGGATTCGTAGCCATCATTGGTATTGGATTGGTCAATTATAAACTGTATATCCAATATGCATTTTATATTTACGGTGTGGGGATCATCCTGCTGATTCTTGTCAATTTTGTTGGCGGACCTATCAATAATGCGAATGGCTGGATAAAGATTAATGAATATCTTTCTTTTCAACCGGCAGAGTTGTTCAAAATGATCCTGATTCTGTTTCTGGCGCATGTATTGGTCAAAAGAAAAAATTCTACGCTTCGTTTCTGGAAAGACATCGTGCCTATTGGTTTATGGACGTTCGTTCCCTTTGCACTCGTAATGATTCAGAATGACCTGGGCAACGCCCTCGGATACATCGTGATTCTGGTTGCTGTGTTATGGATTGGGAATATCAAGCTGTCGCACGCACTAATTGCTCTTGCCATAGTGGGAATAACCTTTTTTGGATTTGTCAAAGCATATACGTCGTATCACGATGAGATTTTCACCTTTCTGAAAAAGGCGAACCGGGAGCATTGGGCCGAGCGAATTGATCCCTGGCTTGTACCGGATAAAGCAACGTCGAAGGCCTCCTGGCATACGAAAAACGCCGGTCTTGCCATAGGATCGGGAGGCATAACAGGCAAAGGTTACATGCAGGGCACATCCGTCCAATCGGGGCGTGTACCGTATACATATTCGGATTCCATTTTTGTGGTTATTGCTGAGGAGTTTGGTTTTGTAGGCGGCTCTGTTCTGCTCTTACTGTATTTTATCCTCATCCATCGTATGGTGTTAATCGCCTTCCACTGTAGAGATCGGGCAGGACCTGTGGTGATTGTAGGTATTATCGGCATGCTGTTATATCAGGTGTTTGAAAATATTGGTGCTTTCCTCGGACTGATGCCGCTTACGGGCATTACACTGCCGTTTATAAGCTACGGAGGAACCTCATTGCTCATTAATATGGCATGTATCGGGCTTGTGATGAGCATTAAATTGTATGGTCAGGAAGACGAGGACGAGCTTTTTATGGGAGAACAGAAACCTACCTTACTGGAACGCTTATGGAGGTTGGTCAAAAAGGAAAAGACAACAGCGTAACTTTGAACTTTGGTATGGTTCAACTCTGCTATGAATATCCATCATCTCATTCAGAGGTTGTTGGAGTATGTTATGGAGCCGTATATGATTTGTTTGCTATCCGATCTTTGCCTGCGCAGCTAGGTGAAGGTCTTTTTTTGTTTTAAAAGCATGGTAATCTTTGAATTTTATATGAATACCAAATTTAATTTTTATTGACAAATATTTCAATTCTATATTATCCTAATTTTAACTAGATTTAAAACGTATTTTAACAGACCCTTAACCCTGTACGACAGACAGTAATAAATACGTTAACTATGGGTATCAAACAACTCCCCCACCCAGCACTCAGTCATGCTAAGTCGAATGTATTCGTCATTCGTGGTGTACTCTTCCCTAAATCATCAGAATAAGTCAGCTTAACTGGAGATTCCTATATTCCTTACACCTCCCAGGTCAATGTTCAACAATCAATAATTCAGTCTTATCATAGCTTGTTTGCTATTCTACAAAATCTATTGGTTCTGTGTAGAACATCCGATGGCTCTTTTATTCTTCAAAATTGAAATCGATTTCAATCTAAATGTAAACGCTTACTTACGTTTTGGTTCTCTCTGATTTGAAGCAGAAAGGATGAGAAGCTATGTGCGTTAACACGTACAGGTATGGAAGCACAGCGGCGTTGATGAAGGAAGAGGTGAGAATTGCAGGGCGCGGCCCTCCTGTGAAGTGGGATACAGTCATAGGCCACGCTGCTGAATATAAAAATTTAAACCCCGAAGGAGCGTTCGAAAATGAATATTAATCGAGTTGGTAAGGCCCCATCGATCATAAAAGTGTTCATGCTCTTGTTTTTATCTTTTGCATTAATAGCTTCAACGATTGTCATTGGTCCTGCCAAGAAGGCAGGGGCTGCTCCACTCCCGAAGAAAATCATTGCTTATGTGGCGGGGTGGGCCAATTGGACCGCGAATGATATCAAGGCAGAGCAGCTCTCTCATATCAATTACTCCTTCGCGCTAATCTCCAACGGCAAAGCGACGATTACCAATACAGATCGTACCAAACTGCAGCTCATGGTTGGATTAAAATCCAGAAACCCTGATCTGAAGGTGTTATTGTCTGTCGGTGGCTGGGGAGCTAACGGTTTCTCTGACGCCGCGCTAACAGATGCCTCACGTACAACGTTTGCCGACAGTATTGTGCAACTGGTAACCTCCAATAATCTGGATGGCGTCGATCTGGATTGGGAATATCCTACTAACCCTGCTGCCGGTACAACTGCAAGACCACAAGATAAACAAAATTTCACACAACTGCTCTCGAAGGTTCGTGAGAAGCTGAATGCTCAAGGACAAATTAATGGAAAGCAATATCTGCTGACCATTGCCGCCGGAGCGAGCAGCAGTTATCTGAACGGTGTGGAAATCAATAATATCACGCCATTGCTGGACTGGATTAATCTGATGACTTACGATTTTCATGGAACCTGGGACGCAACGACAGGTCATCATACGAACTTGTCCGGTAGAGATATTAGTGTAACGTCTGCGGTCAATCTGTTCAGAAACAGCGGTGTTCCCGCGAACAAGCTGGTCATTGGCGGAGCCTTTTACGGCCGGGCCTGGACCGGTGTGCAGAATTCGAATAATGGTCTGGACAGGCCTGGTTCCGGTGGATTTGAACCTGATTACAACACCATTGTCAGCCAATATTTGAATAAAAACGGATATACACGGTATTGGGACAGCAGTGCCCAAGCCCCATATCTGTTTAATGGGAATACCTTTATCTCCTATGACGACCCGCAATCGCTTAGCCTGAAGGTACAATATGTGAAAAACAGCAATCTGGGTGGTATCATGTTCTGGGAGTACAGCAATGACCGATCTGGTGCGCTGCTTCAGGCCGTATATTCAGAGGTTACAGGTGGTGGTTCGGTGCAGCCGCCAAATCCAAGCGGGTACGCGTATTTGGTTGCACAAGCGAATCAGCAAATTGTCTCTGCCGAGAATCAGGGCAATGACCAGCTTGTCGCCAATCGGACAACGGCAGGAGACTGGGAGCTTTTTGAATGGATCACGAACTCCGATGGAACGGTGTCCCTCAAGTCCAAAATCAATAATAAATATGTCACAGCAGATGTTAACGTGGGTGGTGCTCTGATCGCCAAAGCCACAACCATTCAGCAATGGGAGAAGTTCAATCGTGTGGATTTGGGTGATGGAACAATCGCATTGCAAGCCCTCGCCAATAACTTGTATGTGACCTGTGATCTGAATAATGAAGGTAAGCTTGTAGCGAGCCGCAATTCGGTTGGCGGGGCATGGGAAGCTTTTCGGGTGAATAAGTAACTGAGAAGCAAGAGCTCCATGCAGCAAGCCAAGTTGATAACAAGAGGGTAGGCTAGAATTGAGATGGATCAAGGAAGTGCCAGCCGACAAGTGTTCCATGGGCAGGCGCTTCTTTGATTTTCGTCAGACATAAGGTGTGCTAACGGTCCTTTCGTTTTAAGTCTGTCCATCCTATTTAAATTTTAGTAGATTTGTAATCTAGCAGGTTTACTTCTGTCTCTTCCGGGCATACTGATAGACATGAGAGAGTTACAGGGGCCGAGGGGGAGAACGGAATGAGCAGAAGAATCGTGAAACAAATTGGACTTATTATTGTATGTCTTATGATGATCATAATGATGTGGGAAGGTCAGAAAACCGATGCAGCTGTGGCGGCCACAGCAATTCCGGAACAATCCATTCGCTTGCGTATTCTCGCAAACTCGGATGCAGCGGGGGATCAGCTGGTCAAACGCGAGATTCGTGACGCGGTCGTTGCTCAGATGGGTGAGTGGGTAACTGAACTGGAGAATCCGCAAAGCCTGGATGAAGCACGTGGGGTCATTCGTCAGCATTTATCTGAAATCGAGGATCGTGTGGGAGAAGAGCTTGCCAATCGTGGCTTAACCTATTCGTATCAGGTGGAACTCGGGGTTGTTCCGTTTCCAACCAAATTATATGGGGGTACCGTATATCCTGCTGGAGATTACGAAGCGGTACGGATAACACTGGGTAAAGGTGGAGGACAAAACTGGTGGTGTGTGCTGTTTCCACCGTTATGCTTCATAGATGCAGGCACAGGTGATGCACTTGCAAAGCCTGCAACAGCATCTGCAGCTGCCGCAGAGCCTGGGGATGCACAAGCATCTGTACAGGCAGCTACACCGGAAGCGCGTTTCTTCCTGTGGGATATGGCGGTCAAATTGTGGGACTGGGTAACGGGATTGTTTGCATAACATGCTGCTAGACATAGGCTTTATCAGGGGGGCTTCGATTCAGGGAAGTGCCCTTTTGCTTTATTATGGTTCGAGTCAAAAACCACTTGATGTTAATCGCAAGATAGAATTCTGACTCCATCCTCGGACAGAGCAGATATGTTATAATTACAGGAATCAGCAATTTAAGCGAAGAAGGCAGCGCGCAAGCGCGTTTTCTTGCATTAACTACCCTACTGAAGTTTAGGAATGATGGATATATGACTAGAGAGAACGAACAATTGCATCAGTCTTTCATGAATGACATGGAGAAAGATGGAAGTATAGAGAGTATGGTTACGACCATGTGGGACGTCAATGTACTGGTAACCAAGGAGAACACGGAAGATGCGGCCAAAGGAAGTGCATATAAACAGGCCCTCGCTGACTTGCAGGATGCCGCAGCCTGTCTTCGTCAAGGGCAGACCGTAGCCTTCCCGACCGAGACGGTATACGGTCTGGGCGCAGACGCTCGCAGCACAGCAGCGGTGGAGGCTGTATTTGCGGCCAAGGGGCGGCCTTCAGACAATCCGCTGATTGTGCATATTGCACAGCGTGACCAGCTGGATTCACTGGTCACGGAAGTGAATGGCACAGCGGAGGCCCTCATGGCGGCCTTCTGGCCGGGGCCGCTTACGCTTGTGCTGCCGGTTAGGCCAGGGGCGGTATCCCCGCGGGTTACCGCCGGTTTGGATACGGTGGCCGTGCGTATGCCGGATCATCCGGTGGCCTTGCAGTTGATCGCGGCGGCGGAATGCCCAGTCGCCGCGCCGAGCGCCAACCGCTCCGGGCGGCCAAGCCCGACACTCGCCGCGCATGTGAGCGAGGATCTGGCAGGCCGCATCGGCGGCATCGTGGACGGCGGCCCCACCGGGGTGGGCGTCGAGTCCACGGTGGTGCAGGTCGGTGACGACGGTACCGTCACCATCCTGCGCCCTGGCGGCATTACGGCGGAACAGCTGTCCGCCGTTGCCGCCCGTGTCGCCACGGACCCGGCGCTGCTCGCCGAGGGGCCCGGTGGCGATGACAGCCCGGCGCCGCGCTCGCCGGGCATGAAGTACACGCACTACGCGCCCACAGGTGCGCTGTGCGTGGTGGAGGGACCGCCCGCAGCGGTGGCGGCCTGGATCAGCGCCGCTCTCGCAGAGGCGGCGCAGCGCGGGGAGCGCACCGCAGTGCTGGCGTTCGCCGAGCACGCGGAGCAGTACCGCGCCGATGCCGTGCTCTCGCTGGGCGAAGCCAGCGAGCTGGAGGAAGCAGCGCGCCGGCTGTACGCCGCGCTGCGCAGCTGCGATGAGCAGGGAGCCACATATATTGTGGCTGAAGCCTGCTCACGCGAAGGGCTGGGAGCAGCCGTCATGAACCGGCTGCTCAAGGCGGCAGGTCACCGACTCATACAGGTCGGTAACCGATAGCCCCCTTTTCCACGGCTTCGTCAGGCATTTATTTTCTTCTCCCTCTACACACCACGACCAGCAATCTCTTTTTTTGAATGCCAGGAATGCAAAAAATCTCCTCAGGTCATGTTTAGGTCCTTGTCCGCATATGGTGTACAAGAACCTTTACGTGACTTGGGGGTATGGGGATGTGGGATGTGTCTGCCCATGTAGGGCAGTTGGTAACCATTTTGATCATGGCAGTCGCACTCGGACTCGACGCGTTCTCACTCGGCATCGGGATTGGCATGAAGGGCATTCGTCTGAGAGACGTATTGCGAATCAGTACCGTAACGGCCCTGTTTCACATCATCATGCCGCTCATCGGCATGTATACGGGCAAATACGTCAGTTCCCTGCTTGGTGACATTACGACGTATGCAGCTGGCGGTTTGCTGGTCCTGCTCGGTGCCCATATGATTTTGAACGCTTTCCGGGAGGGAGACACCAAACTGGTGGATCATCGCTCTCTGCTCGGTGTGATTCTATTCTCTCTGAGTGTCAGTGTAGATTCGTTCTCCGTTGGAGTCTCGCTCGGCATGTTCAGCAGTGATTTGGTGTTAACAGTGCTGGCTTTTGGCGTATGCGGTGGATTAATGTCCGTTATGGGTCTGCTGTTGGGACGGCGTGTGAGCCAGAACATGGGGGATTATGGAGAAGCGGTCGGCGGAGCAATCTTGCTCGCTTTCGGACTTTTGTTTATATTTTAAAATATAACGTTAACTATAATTACAGCCTAGTGCAGTCTTCAATATATAGGTATGAGGTTCATTGGATCAGATGGAGTTTCAACATGATTCGACAACATTTGCAAAATGGGGAGGCTAACCACAATGAAACATATTTTGTTTGTATGTACAGGGAATACTTGCCGCAGCCCCATGGCGGAGGGACTTTTACGTAAACTGGCGTCTGAGCGGGGCATTCAAGTGGACGTTCGTTCCGCAGGTGTAGCCGCAACAACGGGCATGCCGATTTCCCGTCATGCGGAGGCCGTATTAAGGGATCACAACGTGGAGGGACCACCTCATTCGACGCTTCTTAGCGCGAACCTGGTTGGCTGGGCCGATCTGATTCTCACATTGACACGCAGTCATAAACAGCATGTCATACAGGTTTTTCCTGACTCGGTTCACAAGACATATACTTTGAAAGAATACGTGGAAAATGACGAGCAAGTCCTGAATGATCTTCAGGAATTGGACGGCCTGTTCGCGACATTGGAGATGAAACGTGCGCTCGGTCAGGAGATTTTGGCATCTGAACGTGAGCGGGCGATCGAGATTAGGCAGCGCATTCCGAGCTTTGACATTTCGGACCCGTTTGGCGGCAGTCGCGACGATTACAACATTGCCGCGGCAGAGATTCGGACCGCGCTCGACAGACTTTTGGACAAGTTGGAGTAATTGGAAGCCTTATTAAAACGGACATGGGATGTAAATTAGTCGTTGATTTTAAACGCAGGTTGTTTTATGATGAATGGGAAAACAGGGATCCGGTGTAACTGGCGACGAAGTGGGCACAACCACAATGGAGCACCGGAACAAACGGCCGGTCGCCTGGGCAAAAGAGCAATTCTGCGTTACCCGCAGACTGCTCTTTTTTTCGTCTTTCATCTGATTATTCGCTATAATAGTACCTGAAATGCCATGCAAGAATACGAAAGGCAGCCAAGAGGAAGCCGGGCATGATTTTATCGGGAGGCGATAGGATGACTATTGAATTAGATTCGGAACAACCCGGATTGCATGAACAGACTGCATCCATACTGCGTGAACTGGCGCTTGCCGGCCAGCTTGGACCTGGACAGATTGTTGTGATCGGTACAAGTACAAGTGAAGTCGCAGGCAAACGGATTGGTACAAGCGGTGCAGTTGAAGTGGCGCAGCAGCTTCTTGCGGGTATACGCGAGGTGCAGCAGGAGTTCGGTTTTGAAGTTGTATTCCAATGCTGTGAGCATCTGAACCGCGCACTGGTTATGGAGCGTTCTCTGCTTACACGACTTGGATTGACTGAAGTGGGTGCAGTACCTGTGCCCAAAGCAGGTGGTTCCATGGCATCCGCAGCATATCGCTCGCTGACCGATCCATGCTTGGCTGAACATGTGCAGGCCCATGCGGGACTGGATATTGGCGAGACGATGATTGGCATGCACTTGCGGCATGTGGCAGTACCTTTCCGTACAGCCCTCCGCTACATTGGTGATGCCCGTGTAACTACAGCGTTGACCCGTCCCAAGTTGATTGGTGGCGAGCGCGCAGTGTATCGCATGGAAGAGCAACCGGATTCGACATTTTGTGACTAATTTTTATTCAACCAATTCACTTATAAACTGGGAGGAATTTAATCATGGAACAATTGCGCAAGAATGACCCGGCAGTACTGGAAGCGATGAATCTTGAACTGAAACGTCAACAGAACAACATCGAGCTGATCGCATCCGAGAACATCGTAAGCGAAGCAGTTATCGAGGCACTTGGATCTGTACTTACGAACAAATACGCTGAAGGCTATCCAGGCAAACGTTACTACGGTGGTTGTGAACATGTCGATATCGTTGAGGACATTGCACGTGACCGTGCCAAAGAACTGTTTGGAGCAGAACATGTCAATGTTCAACCTCACTCCGGTGCACAAGCGAACATGGCAGTATATCTCGCGGCTTTGAAACCAGGTGACACTGTACTGGGCATGAACCTTGCGCATGGCGGACACCTCACACATGGTAGCCCGGTTAATGCTTCCGGCTTGCTGTACAATTTCGTGGCTTATGGTGTACAAGAAGATACGTTCCTGATTGATTACGATGAAGTGCGCAAAGCCGCATTCAAACATCGTCCTCGCATGATCGTTGCAGGTGCAAGTGCATATCCGCGTATCATTGATTTTGAAAAGCTTGCTTCCATCGCCAATGATGTAGGGGCTTTGTTTATGGTGGATATGGCTCATATTGCAGGACTGGTAGCTGCCGGATTGCATCCAAGCCCGGTTCCACATGCGCATTTCGTAACAACAACAACACACAAAACGCTGCGTGGACCTCGTGGTGGTATGATTCTGTGCCGCAAAGCATGGGCAGCAGCGATTGATAAAGCGGTATTCCCGGGTTCCCAAGGCGGACCTCTGATGCACGTGATTGCTTCCAAAGCGGTAGCCTTCGGTGAAGCACTGCAACCTTCGTTCAAAACATATGCACAAAATGTGGTGAAAAATGCACAGGTGCTGGCTGAAACGTTGATTGCTGAAGGATTGAACATCGTATCCGGTGGTACAGACAACCACTTGATGCTGATCGACACACGCAGCGTGAATATCACAGGTAAGGAAGCTGAGCATGTACTTGATTCCATCGGTATTACCGTGAACAAAAATGCCATTCCGTTTGATCCGACCAGCCCGTTTGTAACAAGTGGTATCCGGATCGGTACACCTGCGGCGACTTCCCGTGGTATGAACGAAGAAGCGATGGTGGCAATTGGTAAGATTATTGCCAAAACATTGAAAAACCCTAAAGATGCAGCGAAATTGGACGAAGCCCGTGCGGAAGTGACTGCACTGACAGACCAATTCCCACTCTACACTGACCTTAAATACTAAAAAAACTTGCACGTGCTGCTTGTATTTGAGGTGTTCTTAATGTAAACACCACTCAGACGGAGCAGACAGAATGAAGACGGAGAAGCGTAGCGTTCGCCTTTATCCCCGGATTTTCCCCTTAATAAGGGGGTCCAAAAAAATCCGGGGATAACAGCGATCGAAGGGTCATTCTGTTTGCGGAGCATCGCTGTGTTTACATGCATTTGATCATCTCAACGACATAACATCACGAGCAAACAGGACCGGAAGACTCATTTTTCCGGTCCTATTTTTGTAGGATTCGGTTTTCTGTAATGATTAGGTGCCCTTTGATGGTGTAATTCGGTGTGGGTGATGATATAATATACAGGATTTATCGGGGCCTATGAATGATGATTAGGCATATTTGGTAATGCTGAACATGAAGAACATACCGGAGGGACAAATTAGATGGGAAAATTAGTAATATGTGATCACCCTTTGATTCAACACAAACTGACGTTTATACGCGATATGCGTACGAATACGAAAGATTTTCGTGAATTGGTGGATGAAGTAGCAACGTTGATGGCTTACGAGATTACAAGAGACGTTGAGCTGGAGACGATCGATGTACAGACTCCTGTAGCTGCAACACAAGGTAAAGTTATTTCTGGACGTATGCTCGGACTGGTACCAATTCTGCGCGCAGGACTCGGCATGCTGGATGGTGTTGTAAAATTGTTGCCAGCTGCAAAAGTTGGACATGTTGGTCTGTTCCGTGACCCGGAAACACTGCAACCGGTAGAATATTACACTAAGCTGCCTACAGACGTAACTGAGCGTCAACTGATTGTCATCGATCCGATGCTGGCAACGGGTGGTTCTGCCATTGCTGCTATTGACGTGCTCAAAAAACGCGGCTGCACACAAATCAAAATGATGAATCTGGTTGCAGCTCCTGAAGGAGTAAAAGCCGTTCAGGAAGCTCATCCGGATGTAGACATCTACGTCGCTGCGCTGGATGATCGTCTGGATGATCACGGCTATATCGTTCCCGGACTGGGAGATGCAGGAGACCGTCTGTACGGCACTAAATAAGCATATTGCATGCTGAATAGAAAAGGGGCTTTGCTTCAATGTCCAAGAAAATTAAAGTCATGACGATATTCGGGGTACGCCCGGAAGCCATCAAGATGGCTCCGCTTATTTTGGAACTGCAGAAACATCCCGAATCTATTGAATCGATCGTTTGCGTTACTGCACAGCATCGTCAGATGCTGGATCAGGTTCTTGAGGTATTCGATATTCATCCGGACTACGATCTCGATGTGATGAAAGACCGCCAGACGCTGAATGAAATTACGATTCGTGTGCTGGGAGGTCTGGAGCCGGTTTTGCGTGAAGCAAAGCCGGATATCGTATTGGTTCACGGGGATACGCTGACAACGTTTGTAGCCAGCTATGCTGCGTTCCTGCAACAGATCCAGGTGGGGCATGTGGAAGCGGGCCTCCGGACGTGGAACAAGCTCTCTCCATACCCGGAAGAAATGAACCGTCAGTTAACCGGGGTGCTTGCTGATTTGCATTTTGCGCCTACGGACTGGTCGTCTTCCAACCTTGCCAAAGAAAATAAACCGGAGTCTAGTACGTATGTCACAGGCAATACGGTAACAGATGTGTTTCAATATACAGTACGGCAGGATTACACACATCCGGTACTCGATTGGGCACAGGGCAAGCGTCTTGTGTTGATGACAGCTCACCGCCGTGAATCCCAAGGCGAGCCTCACCGTAACATTTTCCAGGCTGTCAAACGGATTGCCGACGAGTTTGAGGATATTGCCATCGTGTACCCGGTGCATCCAAGTCCTGCTGTGAAGGAGCCGGCTCACGCGATTTTGGGGAATCACCCCCGTATTCAACTTATTGATCCACTAGACGTGGTGGATTTGCATAACTTTTACCCGCATACGCACTTGATTCTGACAGATTCAGGCGGTTTGCAGGAAGAAGCACCTTCGTTTGGTGTGCCTGTTCTCGTCCTGCGGGATACAACGGAGCGTCCGGAGGGAATCGAGGCTGGAACACTGGAGCTGGTGGGTACCGAAGAGGAACGTGTATATGAGCGGACCAGAGCTCTGCTTACAGACGAAACACTGTATGCAAGCATGAGTCAAGCTGCCAATCCTTATGGTGATGGACATGCTTCGGAAAGAATTGTCAATGCGATTTTGCATCATTTTGGTGTGAATAGTGAACGTCCGGAATCATTTCACAGAAAATTCAAAAAATAATTCATTTTTTCTGACGGATTTATAAAGGGTACAGCATACAGTTAAACTGTACGGTTTACGCGGGTTTATGGGCTCTGGGGGCCTGTAATCCCGTCGTTTTCCCCTTTAAAACACTAAAATCATTCAATTGACAAAGGCTCTCATCATTCAGTAAAATTAACTGGGATTGCAAGGGTGGCGTGGAAAATGGCCGATTCGAACAAACCAAATTCATCCCGTAACCATGATGATAATGTGTGGAAGGCAATGGGGCTCGTGACAGCTTTTGGAATCGAGATTGCCATTCTCGCTGTTGCCGGATATTACGCTGGCTCCTGGTTGGACAAGACCATCGGAGGTAACGGAATATGGATCGCCGTAAGCGTTCTCTTTTTCTTGGCGGCGGGCGGTGTAAGCATCTACTTTATCGCGAAAAAATTCATGGGGGAAAGTGATGAGTGAACTAACCAGATACCGCAGAATGATGACTGTTTTCATCATGTACTTTCTTATGATTTGTTTTCTCGCTGCGGCCTTTATGCCACGTGTGGAGACAATTGCTTTGGGACTGGCCCTGGGTACAGGAATTAGTTGGATCAATGCATTTTACCTGGGCTACAAAGTAAGGAAAATGTCGGATGATGCGGCAGAAGGTAACTTGAAGCGTGTGAACCTGGGATTTTTGACAAGAGCGGCACTCGCAGTGCTCGGTATCTTCATATCGATGCGCTTTCCGCAGTACTTCAATACATATGCGGTTGCAGGCGGTCTGGTCCTTGCACAATTTTCCTTACTGATTATAGGGATCGTCTATTCCCGCAAAGCAGAATGATGTTAGGTGCTGCAGCTTTCAAGTCGAGAAAGGGGTGAGAAAAATATGCATGAAGCTCCAATTATTATGCTTGGCGGATTTCGACTGGATCTATCGGTTCTGTTGATGCTGGTTGTAACAGGTGCACTTGTTTTTATTTTTGCTGTACTGGCAACACGGAGATTATCCGTTGAAAATCCCGGCAAGCTGCAAAATTTTATGGAGTGGGCAGTAGAATTCGTCCGCAATCTGATTTCCAGCACGATGGACATGAAGAAAGGGAAACATTTTATCTCTCTCGCTCTTTCCATGATTATGTTCATTTTTGTAGGCAACATGCTCGGCCTTCCGTTTCAGGCGGTAACCGCGGTGGATAGCGCAGAACATGCGCAGGTGTTTGGTCAACCGATTGTTACGGCAGTGGACGCGTTTGAAGAAGCGCATGCCAAGGACCCTGAAGCACACCCGCACGTTGAGCTGGCCTGGTGGAAATCACCGACAGCTGACTTGTCTGTAACGATGGGATTGGCACTTGTAGCATTCCTGGTGTCTCATGGACTGGGATTGTTCCGTAACACAAGAGGATATCTGCAACATTATCTTAAACCGTTCGCCTTGTTCTTGCCGATCAACCTGATTGAGACGGCATCCAAGCTGCTAACACACGGAATGCGTTTGTTCGCGAATATTTTCGCGGGCGAGGTACTGATTACAACGATCCTGAAGCTGACCACATTCAAAGTGTTTGGTGCCATTGCAGCGATTCCGTTGCTTATGGTGTGGCAGGGCTTTAGTATCTTTATCGGCGCAATCCAGGCATTTGTTTTTGTAATCTTGATGATGGTGTACATTTCACAAAGCATCGAGACGCATGACGAACATTAAGTTTCAAGCCCTACGAAGATTTCTTCACCAGGCTGAACAATAAAAAATTCGATTTAACATTTTAAGGAGGATATACAAATGGGAGCAATGGCATTAATCGCAGCAGCAATTGTTGCAGGACTGGGCGCGTTTGGCGCAGGTATTGGTAACGGTATGGTAATCAGCAAAACGGTGGAAGGGATTGCCCGTCAACCGGAAGCAAAATCCACTCTTCAAACAACAATGTTTATCGGTGTAGGTCTGATCGAGGTATTGCCGATCATCGGTGTGGTATTGGCGTTCATGTTCTACGGTATGGCTTAATTAAATCGATACAGGTTTGGCGGGGAAGGCCATAGCCATCCGCGCCTTCTTTTTAGGTAATGTCCGTTCTAACGGATGACGTTTCAAGGATACCTCCAGGAAGGAGTGAACAGATTGAGTTTCGTATGGGAAAATACGCTTCTTGCGATTATTGCATTTGCAATTTTATATTGGCTGCTTAGCCGTTATGCTTTCGGGCCATTGTTCTCCATTATGGAAAAACGTCGTGAACTCGTGATGACGCAGATGAATGAGGCTGCTCAGACTCGGGAACAGGCCATTGCCTATGTGGAGGAACAAAAACAAGCTCTGGAGCAAGCGCGCAAAGATGCTTACGACATTATTGAACAGTCCAAACAAACGGGCGGCAAACAAGCCGAATCGATCCTGGCTGATGCGAAAGCAGAAGCTAATCGTCTCAAAGACGATGCTGTACGTGAGATCGAGAGTGAGAAGAACAAAGCGGTCGCAGCGCTTCGCAGCGAACTGGGTACAGCTTCCGTTCAAATCGCTTCCAAATTGATCAAAAAAGAAGTTGAGAACGGTCCAGCACAAGAGGAACTTGTGAACCAATACCTCAATGAGGTAGGAGGCCGACAATGAGCCGCGATACGATTGTTGCCAAGCGTTATGCGAAAGCATTGTTCGAAGTTGCTCTTCAGCAACAGCAGGTACTTGAAGTTGAACAGGAACTGCGTGCGGTTGTTAGTGCATTGACTGGGGATGTCGAGATCGAGAAGTTCATCGTATCACCCAACATCTCAGACGAAGCCAAGCAGAATGTGCTTCATTCAAGCCTTGATGGCAAGGTATCCGAGTCTGTCCTTCGCACCGTTCTGCTGTTGATTGAGCGCGGACGCGTTGAATTGCTGGAAGCTTTGCTGAATGATTATCTGAAGATCCAAGGCGAGTCGCTCGGCATAGCTGATGCGCGCGTCTACTCGACTTATGCATTGAATGATGAAGAAAAAGAAGCGGTAGCCCGTGAATTCGGTGGCCGTGTGAATAAAAAGATTCGTATCGAGAATATTGTTGATCCGACTCTGCTGGGCGGATTGAAGGTCGCCATTGGCGATACGATCTATGACGGCAGCTTGGCTGGCAAGCTCGAACGTCTTGAGCAGTCTTTTAACAGACGAGTACAGTAGATTGGGGTGAGGACACTTGAGTATCAAACCAGAAGAAATCAGTACATTAATTAAGAGCCAAATCGAACAATACAAGACCGATATCGATGTAGTCGAAGTCGGGACGGTTATTGAAGTCGGTGACGGTATCGCTCGTGTATACGGACTTGAGAACGTTATGTCCAATGAGTTGGTTGAATTCCCAAGCGGTGTTATGGGACTCGCCATGAACGTGGAAGAGAGCAATGTCGGTGTCGTTATCCTGGGACCTTACTATGATATTCGTGAAGGCGACCAAGTAAAACGTACCGGTCAAATCATGCAAGTGCCGGTTGGCGAAGCATTGATTGGACGCGTTGTTAATCCGCTCGGTATTCCAGTGGATGGCAAAGGGCCAATCGCAACAACGGAATTCCGTCCGGTTGAAGGTAAAGCACCAGGCGTAATGGATCGTAAATCGGTTCATGAGCCGATGCAAACAGGAATCAAAGCGATTGATGCCATGGTTCCAATCGGTCGTGGACAACGTGAGTTGATTATCGGTGACCGTCAAACAGGTAAAACATCGATCGCGATTGATGCCATCCTGAACCAAAAAGGCAGCGGCATGAAATGTATCTATGTTGCTATCGGACAAAAACAATCTACAGTTGCACAAGTTGTGGAAACTCTTCGTCGTAAAGGCGCTATGGAGTACACGATTGTTGTAACTGCGGCAGCATCCGACCCATCACCGCTCTTGTACATCGCACCGTATTCTGGTTGTTCGATGGGTGAGTACTTTATGTACAAAGGTGAGCACGTTCTGGTCATTTATGATGACTTGACCAAACAAGCTTCCGCATACCGTGAGCTCTCCTTGCTGCTTCGTCGTCCTCCGGGCCGTGAAGCATACCCAGGTGACGTTTTCTATCTGCACTCCCGTTTGCTGGAGCGTGCTGCGAAGCTGAATGATGAACTTGGTGGTGGTTCTTTAACCGCACTGCCGTTTATTGAAACACAAGCTTCCGACGTATCTGCATACATCCCGACGAACGTAATCTCCATCACGGACGGACAAATCTTCCTTGAAGCTGACCTGTTCAATGCTGGACAACGTCCTGCGATCAACGTAGGTATTTCCGTATCCCGGGTTGGTGGTTCTGCTCAGATCAAAGCGATGAAAAAGGTTGCAGGTTCCCTGCGTCTCGACCTCGCTCAATATCGTGAGCTTCAAGCGTTCTCCCAGTTCGGTTCCGATCTGGACAAAGCGACTCAGGCCCGCCTGAATCGTGGTGCTCGTATGATGGAAATCCTGAAGCAGGGTGTAAACCAGCCTCTGCCTGTAGAACAACAGGTAGTCAGCTTGTACACAGCGGTTAAAGGATTCCTGGATGAAATTCCTACAGGTGATGTGACTCGTTTTGAGCACGAATTCCTCGCGTTCATGGAGAGCAGCCATCCTGAGATTCTTCAATCCATCCGTGATACCAAAGAATTGACTGCAGACAATGAGAATGCGCTGAAGGGTGCTATCGAGAAGTTCAGAAAGAGCTTTGCTGTCTCCGTCTAAATAGATGATATGCAGCTGCGGAGTTGTCTAACCGATTCCGCATGTCTGCATGCAAAACTTTGACGCTGTCCAAGTTTTGATAGGCTTACGAAGTAACTTTGACGTTGTCAAAGTAGGGTTGTGCTTACGATGTAGTTTTGACTTCGTCAAAACTAGTGAATGCTTACGAAGTAACTTTGACGTTGTCAAAGTTTTGAGGTGGTGAAATCATGGCAAAAGGCATGCGCGAAATAAAGCGGCAAATTAAAAGCGTACAAAGCACCAAGCAGATCACCAAAGCAATGGAGATGGTAGCTGCCGCTAAACTGCGTAAAGCGCAGGAGAAAGCTGAGGCAGCCCGTCCTTATTCGGAGAAACTGAAAGAAGTTGTGGCTAGTATTGCTTCAAGCACGCAAGGTATTCAGCATCCGATGCTGGAGAGCCGTCCGGTTAAAAAGACAGCGTATCTGATCATTACATCGGACCGCGGCCTTGCGGGCGGATACAATGCCAACGTTTTGCGTCAGGTCAATCTGACGCTCAAAGAGCGCCACAATTCTCAGGATGACTACGAATTATTCGTCATTGGGCGTAAAGGACGCGATTATTTCAGACGGCGCGAAATTGCGATGGCATCCGTTACAACGGATCTATCCGATTCACCAGCATTTGCAGATATCAAATCCATTGCACACGAGGCTGTTCAAGGGTTTGAGCTGGCTAAATTTGATGAGTTGTACATTTGTTATAACCGCTTTGTGAATGCGTTGACCCAGATTCCTACGGTAGAGCGCCTTCTTCCGATGGAGACACCTGAGGTAACTGCTGCGGAAGGACCGACGGCAAGCTACGAATATGAGCCTTCAGCAGAAGCTGTACTGGAAGTTTTGCTACCTCGTTATGCGGAAACGCTGATCTATGGTGCACTTCTGAACGGTAAGGCGAGTGAGCTGGGAGCGAAAATGACGGCGATGGGTAATGCAACCAAAAATGCATCCAAACTCATTAACGACTTGTCATTGACGTATAACCGTGCCCGTCAAGCGGCGATTACGCAGGAGATTACGGAAATTGTGGCAGGTGCCAACGCAGCACAAGGCTAACCGTTTTTTATTAATGAAGGCTTGCAGTGCAGAGATAAGAGAGAACGGAACATTATTTCTGCAAAACTAGCAGGCTTGTAGGAGGGGAACGTTAAGATGAACAAAGGACGCGTTGTGAGCATCATGGGTCCGGTTGTTGACGTCGAGTTTGATCGCGGCGGTCTGCCGGAAATCCTCAATGCCATTACGATCACTACAGTAAGCGAAAGCGGCGTAAGTGTGAATCTTACACTCGAAGCTTCAAAGCATCTGGGTGACAACCGGGTACGTTGTATCGCGATGTCCTCCACGGATGGACTCGTTCGTGGTATGGAAGCCGTAGACACAGGAGCTCCAATCTCTGTACCAGTCGGGGAAGCGACACTGGGTCGTGTATTTAACGTACTCGGCGAAGCTATTGATACTGGCGGCACTGTAGCTGCTGCACATAAAAATCCGATTCACCGCTCGGCTCCTGCATTTGATGAACTGACTACCCAGGCTGAAATGCTGGAGACAGGAATTAAAGTTATCGACTTGCTGGCTCCTTACGCCAAAGGTGGTAAAATCGGTCTCTTCGGTGGTGCCGGTGTAGGTAAAACCGTAACGATCCAGGAGTTGATCAACAACATCGCACAAGAGCACGGTGGTATCTCCGTATTCGCAGGTGTTGGTGAGCGTACACGTGAAGGTAATGACTTGTATCACGAGATGAGTGATTCCGGCGTTATCAACAAAACAGCAATGGTCTTCGGACAAATGAACGAGCCTCCAGGCGCACGTCTTCGTGTAGCCCTCACAGGTCTGACCATGGCGGAATACTTCCGTGATGAAGAAGGCCGTGACGTGTTGCTCTTTATCGATAACATCTTCCGTTTCACCCAAGCAGGTTCAGAAGTATCTGCCTTGCTCGGACGTATGCCTTCCGCAGTAGGTTACCAACCAACGCTGGCAACGGAAATGGGTCAACTGCAAGAACGGATCACTTCGACTAAAAAAGGTTCTGTAACGTCCATCCAGGCCATCTACGTGCCTGCGGATGACTATACTGACCCTGCTCCAGCAACGACGTTTGCCCACTTGGATGCAACGACGAACCTGGAACGTAAAATTTCCGAGATGGGTATCTACCCTGCGGTAGATCCGCTGGCATCCAGCTCCCGGATCTTGTCCCCTGAAGTTGTAGGCGAAGAACATTACAACGTAGCTCAAGGCGTTAAACGCATCTTGGCTCGTTATAATGAGTTGCAGGACATTATTGCGATTCTGGGTATGGACGAGCTGAGTGAAGAAGACAGAGCGCTCGTTTACCGTGCTCGTAAGATTCAACGTTTCTTGTCCCAGCCATTCCACGTTGCTGAAGCATTTAACGGTATTCCGGGTAAATACGTTCCGGTTAAAGAAACGGTGCGCAGCTTTAAAGAAATTCTCGAAGGCAAGCACGACGATCTTCCGGAAGCAGCTTTCCTCTTCGTGGGTACGATTGAAGAGGCAGTGGAGAAAGCCAAAACACTGGTATAATCTGAATCCAGGATTGTCCTTATGAAGCGAGCTATCGGATAGTTTCAGGAGGGATGGAATTGAGCACCTTTTTGTTGGAAATTGTAACGCCTGAGCGTCTGGTATATTCAGAACAAGTGGATAGTATCACAGCTCGTGGCATTGAAGGGGAGCTGGGCATTCTGCCAGGCCATATCCTTATGGTTACACCTTTGCAAATCGCACCAATCTATATCAAAAACGGAAAAGAGAATAAACGCGTCGCTATTGGTGGCGGGTTTATCGAAGTCCGTAAAGATAAGGTTGTTGTCCTCGCAGAAAGTGCCGAGTTCCCGGAACATATCGATGTGGACCGTGCGCGTGCGGCGAAAGAGCGGGCAGAACGCCGTCTTGGCAGCCAAAGCAATCAGGACCATTTTGATCACCGCCGGGCAGAGATTGCTCTGCAAAAAGCGGTTAACCGGATCAACGTATACGGCAAATAAACTGTTCATTGGAGCCTGGCGGCTTAGTCTGCCGGGCTTTTTTGAGTTTTCAGAGCGTCATCTTTTCCAGTTACAGTAAAATATATGGACGAAATCTTCAGCTGAAGCACGAAATTTAACGGTAAATAAAGTTAATTGTATTCACCGTCTATGGGCAGTTGAATAGAATGTAGGACTAAAGTCGTGGCGATAATGATCACTGTTGGAACCATTTTTAACGACGAAATTCCAAATTATTTCCGAGGAAATGACAGGATCGATATCGAAATAACGCTCTTTTATGTCGTTTTAGTCACAAAATCCCGGCATTTTGAATTTAAAATATGATCTAAGTGGAAATCAATGTAATTGACAATGTATGATGAAAGAGCCTATATTCCATAGAGTCAGCAGATGCAGGAAGCTGCGTTGATGAATTCCATAGTCATTCACAGCCAGATTGTTGCTGCTCCATGATTGGGCATCCAGATTTCCTGCATAGCAGGAGTAAGTCCGACAGTAAGCTCAGTATGTTGTGTTCAAGTCATTCCATTGTTCTAACAAGTTATGAATGTCAGGCATAATTATGCTGATCGCTGCAACAAATGTGGAGGTAATGAATATATGGATACTGACCTGACGAATCAGTTGAACCAGACATTAAGTACGAATGGCTTAGTCTCAATTATCGTCTCTCTTTTATGTATAGCGTTGGCGTGGTGGGCTTTGCAGAATCTCAAGCTGGATTTAATTATCAGGCAGCCACGAGGAGCACAGGGAAGACTGTTACACTTATTGTTGGCCATTATACTTGGGCATGCGGTTTCAGGTTTTGTCATTGACTATTTGTCATGGACACAAATGTTGCGCAATTTGTTTTAATGTCGAGATGGTTGGTTAATCATCTGTTAGGTTCTTCAAGCAGTTCAATGTCGAATAACATCGATTAATTGTGTTAACAATTAGAGTATGAGCTGTCGGCAAAGAAATTAAGTAAAAAGTGTGACGTGTAATTGGATGAATTTGAGATGTTTTATTTAAAAATGCTTGTATCGTACAATTCAACAATGTTATGATGGAAGTTAGGGAATTCACAATTGTTCACTTATTTTGTGGTTATAAACGGGATATCCGGTTGAATCCGGCTAATAATCATCCCAATCTGTCTGTTCAGATGCTTGCTGGCCTGTAGGCATTACATTTACAAGTCGGAAGGCATCATGCAATGCACGTGGTATCATCGATATGGATTATAAACCAATTCTTTTCTGAATAGACATCAAGGGCATTATTTGCCAGGTTATGTCGAAATTCCACACACAGCAACAGTCTTTTCTATTACAGAAGGGCTCACGTATTCCGGAATGAAGAAAAGGGAATAAAAGCGCGGAGGGAACCATGATGAGCAAATTTATCGTCCGCGGTGGCAAAAGGTTGACCGGAAGTGTCAAAGTTAGCGGCGCTAAAAATTCTGTTCTTCCGATCATCGCTGCCTCTCTCTTAGGGGAAGAAGGACAAAGCGTTATTATTGACGCTCCTCCTCTAGACGATGTGATGACGATTAACAAGGTGTTGGAATCGCTGGGAGCGGGTGTTACATACCGGGACGAAGTGATTACCGTAAATGCGGAGAAACTTACTTCCTGTGAGGCACCGTATGAATGGGTAAGTAAAATGCGGGCGTCTTTTCTGGTCATGGGGCCATTGTTGACGCGTATGGGTCATACAAGAATTTCACTTCCTGGTGGATGTGCCATCGGTACACGGCCAATTGATCAGCATTTGAAAGGTTTTGAAGCCATGGGCGCTGAGATCAGCTTGGGCCAAGGCTATATAGAAGCTCGCAGCCAAGGACGGTTGCGTGGCGCGAAAATTTATCTGGATGTGGCTTCCGTTGGTGCCACTCAAAATATTATGATGGCTGCAACATTGGCTGAAGGTGTAACTGTTCTGGAGAACGCGGCAAAAGAGCCAGAGATTGTGGATCTTGCCAATTTCCTGAATGGAATGGGTGCCAAAGTGCGTGGTGCCGGAACAGGAGTCATCCGCATCGAAGGTGTGGAGAAACTGTCTGGTGTGAAGCACACGGTAATTCCGGATCGGGTTGAAGCAGGTACCTACATGGCTGCTGCTGCAATCTCCGGTGGCGATGTGTATATCGAAGGTGCGATTTCAGACCATTTGGGTTCTGTTATTGCGAAGATGGAAGAGATGGGGGTAACGATTCATCCTGACGAGAATGGCGTTCGCGTTATTGCGGATCGTCCGCTCAAGGCTGTGGATGTGAAAACATTACCATACCCAGGCTTCCCTACCGATATGCAATCCCAGATGATGGCACTCTTGCTTGCCTCTGAGGGAACCAGTGTTGTGACAGAGACTGTTTTTGAAAATCGCTTCATGCATGTGGATGAATTCCAGTTGATGAATGCGGAGATCAAAGTTGAAGGACGTTCGTCCATCATCACGGGTAATGCCAAGCTGAAGGGTGCCAAAGTAACAGCTACCGATTTGCGTGCGGGTGCCGCACTCATTATTGCGGGTCTTGTTGCCGAAGGTACAACAGAAGTAGGCGGTGTTCATCACATCGACCGTGGCTACGTCCATCTCGCTGAGAAGCTTAACGGACTCGGAGCCGACATTTATCGTATTTCGGTGGAAGAGCCTAAGCTGGATGCAGTTAAAGCATCGAACGAAAAAGTCGGGGAAGAAGTACCGATGTTCAAAGTACAACCGACCTGGGCTTAACGTCCACTAGGACGATGGTCGTTGCTCTGCGTAGGATCAATCACACATCAGTGTGAATTGTGGTTACGAGAGCATATCCCGTCAACGAATTTAAACTCAAAAGCTAAGCCATCTGGCTTGGCTTTTTTTTATGTTCTACGATCCACTGAATCAGTACCTGATTCTATTAATAGCTGGTCCTAACTTATATAGCATAACATCATATTCTGTACCAATTCTGAACAGAATGAAAGAGCATGCTTTTAGAGTGAGTGGGCGTGCCCTAAGTAACGGAATACCGCGACAGATCAACGTTTTTGAATAATACATAACAGAAGTAAGTTAGAAGTAACCACATATGGAATGCCTTCGTTTCTCTTAAATCAGGTTCTATCAGATCGGGCAGGCTCATACCCTAAACTATGGATTTGAACAAAAGGACCGGCGCTTTGACCGGCCATGGACAACGGAGGGTTATATTAAAATGAAAGAAGCCCGTGTGCAGGTTAAGGTACCTCTTGTGCCTCGTCCACAAGTGAAGGAACCTGAAGAGAATGCTGGTTTCGGTGTGGAAAAAGACAAGCTTGCTTCAACGAACATCAGAACTGTCCCAGAAGAAACGATACGAACATCTCCTAGACGGCCTGGGCCGAAACAGGAGTCAGCCGGGCAAGCTGCAATGCGGGTACACATGCCCGTCATTGAATTGGACCAGTTTCGTCGTGTGAAGCGCCGCCGAATGCGTACGTTTGGCCGAGGCCGCAGATGGGGCAAGAACAACACTCGCTGGCAGCCGGCAGCGGCTGTTTCTGCAGTACTGGCTCTCGCGTTGCTGATCCCCGCCATTTTGGTCTGGCCGCGGGCGAATGATCCTGTTAAACCAATCCCTGTCCCACCTGGTACAGGCAGTATAACGACTCCAGCACCTTCGCCAGCGGTGCCCGTAACCTACCCAGAACCTAAGGTGAGGGTGTACCTGTCTGCAACCGGTACGACGATGAACCTGCCACTTGAAGATTATGTTACAGGAGTGGTCGCTGCCGAGATGCCAGCTGAGTTCAGATTGGAAGCTCTAAAGGCGCAGGCCATTGCAGCCAGGACATTTATCGTAAGAAGGCTGGCGGCAAACGATACAAGCGGTGTACCTTCAGGAGAAGCCGATGTAACGGATACGGTGAGTCATCAGGTGTTTATACCACCAGAACAAGTGAAAGCGGACTGGACGCGCCTGGGGAAAGCGAAGGAATGGGAGAAGCTGCAGCAGGCTGTTCGTGAAAGCAAGGATGCCGTCATGACATATCAGGGCAAGGCGATTACCGCCTCCTTTTTCTCTACAAGTAATGGATATACGGAAAATGCAGAGGATGTATGGGGCAACCCTGTACCTTACCTGCAAAGTGTAAGTAGTCCGTGGGATAAAAACCTGGCTCCAGGCTTTGAAGAAACGATCACAATGAAGCGCAGTGAGATTCTCCAGAAGTTGAATCTCGGTGCGAGCTCCATCCCGGTTACAGCTCAGCAGAGTGGCTCATGGATGGAAGTATTATCTACTACAAAGGGCCATCGGATTAAGGAGATACAGATTGCAGGAAAAACGTTTAGCGGGCCAGAGGTTCGAAAGCTGCTTGGGCTGAGATCCAGCCAGTTCAGTTGGAAGACGGACGGGGATGAGGTTCAGCTTACAACCTATGGATACGGTCACGGGGTTGGTATGAGCCAGTGGGGGGCCAACGGCATGGCACAGGAGGGTCACACCGCGACCCAGATTCTCAAACACTACTACACCGGTATCTCCTTCGGACAGGCATCCAAGATGCTGGCATCGAAGTAGGAAACTGAAACGAATGGATAAGGAGATAAGCAACAGGTGAACAGTGATCTATATAGGCTCTCCTTCATCCCCTTGGAAGGCTAACGAATCTTAGTCATCTTATTAGGCCTTATGTTGAACGATAGAAATTCTAACGAATCTCAGTGAAGCTAATTCCGCAGAAAAGCCGCAATTTTATCGAAACATCCAAGTAATCCAGAGAATAGCGTTTCTGAGATTCGTTATATGACCAAACAGACGTGAAATGCCGCAATAGCGCTGATCAGGTTCGTTAGATGCTTTCAGTAAAAGGGCATGATCAAAAGTTTATTTGCCGGAATAGTGTTCTTTTGTCAATAAAATGCACAGTGTTGTTAGGAAGTTTTTCGGTAGTAGATTGCTCCCGAATTGTTGTGCGGTAGAAATAACCATTAGAGCGGCCACTGCCTCCCTGCTCTTTTGCTTCTTGCTACTCTACCGGAACACTTTAACGAATCTCAGACGTCTTAGATCACCTATATAGCTGATCTCATCCTACCTATAATCACGTTAAATTGATTTCACCAACTCATTTCATAGAAGGATCGGCCATTACAGCCAATCCAGGTTTCTCTACCGCCCCCCTTTCCGGAGCCTTCAAGACTTGGCTATATATGAGGAGTGTGCCGAGCGTACGGGGAGCGGAGGGGACAGAAAAGACCTGTAGAAACGAAGTGTCCGCCTTTACAACCAGATTTCACCTTTGAAGAAGGTGATAGAAGAAATCAGGGAGTAACAGCCGGTCGAAAGGTTTTCTGGCCCCGAAGCGGCGCACGCACTGAGCACATTCCCCCATATATAGCACTCTTTGAAAGCTTCGTGAAAATAATTAGAGTCGCGCGTGTATAAAAGAGTTGCACCCGGTAACACTTGTTACTGAGGTGATCAAGATGAATGAACAAAACAAAAAAACAGTCCAAGAAGAAACTCCTAAAACAACTCAAGGAGTACCGGCTAGCCAGCCCTCTTCATGGAGAAGAGCAATGTCCAAACGTTGGGTCTTCCCGGCAGCCTACATCGCAGCAGCAGGCATTATACTAACCTTAGTGTGGGTCTATCAGGGCACAGGCGAAAAAACGCTGAACTCGGATCCTACGAGTGGGGTAGTAGAAACAGGCGCATCGGGTACAGAAGGAACAGCGGTAAACGGAGAGCAGGAAAGTGTGGAAGTTGTTGCAAAGTCGGAGAATTTTGTATGGCCGGTAGCGGTTCCTTCAGAAGTTTCGGTAGTTAAACCTTTCTATGACAACGAAGCGTCTACTGAGGAACATGAAGCAGCGATGGTGCAGTACAATGACACATTTATTCCGAACACGGGTGTAGATCTGGCACGCGGGGATAACAAAACGTTTGAAGTCAAAGCAGCACTCGGCGGAAAAGTGACCCGGGTCGAACAAAATCCGCTGACAGGTCAAGTTGTGGAAATCACACATAGTGATAACCTCAAGACCGTGTACCAAAGCTTGGCTGACGTCAAAGTAAAACAGGATGATGAAGTGAAGCAAGGAGATGCAATTGCATCGGCTGGCGTTAATGAACTGGAAAAAACGCTGGGCAACCACCTTCACTTTGAAGTTTACGAAGACGGACAACCGGTTAACCCGCAAGGATATCTCCCGGAAAAATAAATGATTTTTATCGCAGCAACATGACGGGCAGAGGGAATTCTCCTCTGCTCTTTTTGTGCTTTTCAGAAAATAATGGGACCTTCGAAGCTTGTCACACCTTTAAACCGCGAATATATAGGCATGCTCCTCATATAATGTACCAAACTATCCACACAGTAGGGAGGCGGGAGCGTGCACGATTACATCAAGGAACGGACCATAAAAATTGGTCGCTGCATTGTTGAGACGAGGAATACGGTCCGTACCATTGCCAAGGAATTCGGCGTGTCAAAGAGTACTGTGCATAAGGATCTGACGGAGCGTCTGCCGGAAATTAACCCTGATCTTGCTGACCAGGTGAAACACATTCTGGAGTATCACAAGTCCATCCGTCATTTGCGGGGCGGTGAAGCGACCAAAATTAAATACAAAAAAACAAGCGGTAAAAAACGCGAGGTGCTGGCTTCGGCTAAATCGTAAGGACCTGCGGAAAGACGTAGGCTAAAAAGCTCACACATGCATTGAATCCCTCCCCTGAAGTATGATATGTTAAAAGCTGGTACAGGATCGAATTATGACATCTTATCAGCCCGATTTTTACATATATATGTTGCACTTTGTCGAACGAGCGGTGACGTGATAAGGGACTCTTTTTCACAGGATACGCTGACCAAATAATATCACTTTGGGGGCTCTTTTATGTTTAGCAAGGATATCGGTATTGATCTTGGCACGGCGAACGTGCTTATTCACGTGAAAGGAAGTGGGGTTGTCCTCGATGAACCTTCCGTCGTGACCATTGAAAGCGATACGAAGCGGGTCCTTGCTGTTGGGGAAGAAGCGCGTCGTATGGTGGGGCGTACTCCAGGTAACATTGTTGCCATTAGACCGCTGCGTGACGGTGTTATTGCGGACTTCGAAATTACGGAAGCAATGCTTAGACATTTCATTAATCGTGTGGGAGCAAGAAGCTGGCACAGCCGCCCGCGTATTTTGATTTGTGCACCAACCAACATTACTTCCGTGGAGCAGAAGGCTATCCGTGAGGCTGCTGAGCGCAGCGGTGCCAAAGAAGTATTTCTGGAAGAAGAGCCGAAAGCGGCAGCGATCGGTGCGGGAATGGATATTTTTCAGCCGAGCGGCAATATGGTCGTGGATATCGGCGGCGGAACGACTGACGTTGCAGTCCTGTCTATGGGCGACGTAGTCACCGCCTCTTCTATTAAAGTCGCAGGGGACAAGTTCGACGAAGCGATTACCAAGTTTATCAAAGCCAAATACAAGCTCATGATCGGTGAACGTACAGCCGAAGATCTCAAGATTGCGATTGGTTCCGTACATCCGGGTGGACGTCAGACGGAGATGGACATTCGCGGACGGGATATGGTATCCGGGTTGCCTGTTACCGTAACGGTGTCGGGAAATGAAGTGCAGGAAGCGCTATGGGATTCCGTGCAATCCATCATCGTTGCAGCCAAGTCGGTATTGGAGCGGACGCCACCAGAATTGTCAGCAGATATTATCGATCGAGGTGTCGTGTTGACAGGCGGGGGTGCTTTGCTGAACGGATTGGATGAACTGTTGTCCAATGAATTGCATGTACCGGTATGGGTTGCAGAGGATCCGATGCATTGTGTCGTCAAAGGTACAGGCATTATGTTGAATAATTTGGATCAAGTGGTTAAGAAAAAGTTCTAATCTGCCGATATAAAAAGCAAAGGTTCACCCATGCTCGGGAGAAGAACGGACAAGCAGTTATCCTGTTATGCAGGACAAGCGCTTGAGGAGAGGGGTTAATACATGTTAAGAGGTCTGTACACCGCTACCGCGGGAATGATTACGCAGCAACGCCGCCATGACACCGCAACGCAGAATATCGTAAATATGAACACAACGGGATATAAACAAGTGAACAGCGTAAGCCGTTCTTTTCCGGAAATGCTCATTACGTTGGTAGGCGGAGATGCCAATCTTCCGACGAAGCGGCTGGGCAAGCTGAACACGGGTGTGTTCGCGGAAGAAAGTTTGTCCATGAATTTGCAGGGAGCCATTATGGAAACTGGGCAAAAAAGCGATTTTGCCATTTCGTCCAATCTGGCCGTGAATGATCCACAGACAGGACAACCTATCTCGTTTGACGGTTCAGGCAAATTTGTACGGGCTGATGGTACGGTAACCTACCAGCCTCAAGCGTATTTTACAGTGCAGGATGCAGAAGGCAACACAAGATATACACGTGATGGTCACTTCGAGGTTACAGGAACAGGACAGCTGCTCAGCTCAACGGGATCACAGGTGTTGGATAATAATGGACAACCCGTTGTGTTGACAGGTGCAGTAGACCAATTTAAAGTGGATGAGCAAGGTCGTCTTGTCAATGCAGAGACGGGTGTACCGACAGGAGTTACATTGGGAATCAGCGTCATCGATCAACCCAACCAACTCGTACGTCAAGGTGATGGCAATTTCAGCCTGAATGATCAGAATGGAGCAACGGCTCGTATGCTGGCTGCAGGTGATAATGTGCAGATCCGTCAGGGCTACCTGGAAGGCTCAAATGTGGATGCATCACAGGCAACTGTAGATATGAACGCCGCATTCCGTGCATATGAAGCGAACCAGAAGGTCGTACAATTCTACGACCGCAGTCTGGATAAAGCCGTTAATGAAGTTGGGCGTGTATAACGCCAACATATAATATAACCGCGTAGCGGAGAGCCAAACGCCCTTTGCGTAGCAAAGCAGAGAGGCTCACGCGAAGCGGTAATCCAAGCGCAGCGAAGGTCTCGACAGCCCTTTGCCAAGCAAAGCAGGGAGAGACCACGCGGAGCGCAAAGCCTAAACGCAGCCGAGCCTATGCGAGGATTGCGCAGCAGTACCCTTAGCGCAGCGACGGTCTCGACAGTCCTTTGCGAAGCAAAGCAGGGAGAGACCACGCGGAGCGCAAAGCCTAAACGCAGCCGAGCCTATGCGAGGATTGCGCAGCAGTACCCCTAGCGCAGCGACGGTCTCGACAGTCCTTTGCGAAGCAAAGCAGGGAGAGACCACGCGGAGCTACCCGTCGCACAAAGAGCGTGCCCAGGAACGATTCAGTCATGTGAAACCATGGCATGAATCGTTCCTGGGCAGTCGCGGCGCACACATACCACCGTCACTTAGCAAGATCGTACCCCACGCACCCACTCCGCCTGTTTCGGGAGTCCAGAGGGCAGCGCCATCTGGGGCCCTCCCTACCAGGGAGGGTTTGGGAGGGTGAAAACAGGGAGGGTAACCACCGAATGAATAATTCCATGATTAGTGCAATGGTCTCGATGACCGGAATACAGCAGCGTCTGGATGTCATTTCCGATAATATTGCCAACGTGAATACGGCAGGCTATAAGAGTAAGCAAGCAGCCTTCGAGGATGTACTGACCCGAGTGCAGCAGCAGCCGGATAAGTATAAGCTGGATGGACGCTCAACCCCAATGGGATATAATCTCGGGTTTGGCGTACGTTTAGCGGATGTGACAAAGGATATGACTCAAGGTACGCTCAATGAGACAGGCAACCCTACCGATCTGGCGATTGAAGGCAATGCGATGTTTGCCGTTGAAGCAAATGGTGAGAAAATGTGGACGCGTCAAGGCGCATTCCATTTTGTCCCTGATACAAGACCCAAAACGAATCCCAATGCACCAGATATGATGGTATTGGTCAATGGGGAAGGCCATTTTGCATTGGATCGACAAGGTAATCGCATTACGGCACCGAATAACAGCAAGGTTGCTTTTGATGAAAAAGGCAATCTGTTGATCCGTCGTGGCAATGAAGCCAATGCAACGATTGGTGCCCAACTGCAACTCGTGGATATCGAGCGCCCGGAAGGGCTTGTGCAGTATGCAGATAACTTGTTTGGTCTGGATGCTGGTCTAACCGAAAATGATGTATTTGGAGCCAATGCTGCTACACGTGAAGCGACAGCTATGATTCGTGCAGGCTACATTGAACAATCCAACGTGGACTTGACCCAGGAGATGGCTTTGCTGATGCAAGGACAGCGAACTTACCAACTGGCGGCACGTGCGTTGACATCCAGTGATTCCATGGCGGGTCTTGCCAACAATATGAGAGCATAAAAGGTGAATGTGATGACAGATACACAGCAGCAGAACAGCAAGCCGGATAAGACGAAAGTCAAGAAGAAGAAGAGTGGATGGCGCATCGCAAGATGGTTTCTGGTTCCGGTCCTGCTTGTTCTTGCCCTCGCTGGCGGATTGGTGGCTGGCTACGTGGTACTGGGCAAACAGGATATCGGTTCCGTATTGCAGTGGAGTACATGGGAACATGTATATGATTTGGTGTTCGCTCCGTAGATGAACGATATATGCGAAAACTCCTGCGCAGGCAGGAGTTTTCTTTTTGGTGTTGAAAACAGTATAATGATGGATGACGTTTCACAGCAAAAGAGGCCTCCCCTGCGAAAGACTTTCGTCATTGCGAAGAGAGACCCCTTATCTCAACCTTCACTACTGCAGTCATGAAGGATATAAACTAGTGTTAACTGAAAATATGCTTTTCATACACAATTAAATGAAAATCACATTTATATGAGGCTCGACTTGATCATGTTGGGGTTGACGGCTTCCGCACAAAAGTAAGTGGAGGGGACGGAATCGTTCAGAAGAAGCGAAGCGCTCGCCTTTGTCACCGAATTTTAGACCACTCTAAAATGTATCAGAAAATTCGGGGACAACAGCGATCGAAAGAACGATCCGTAACCGTAACGACCGCTATTGCGCTTAACGTCAATCCATGATGGAGAACTTCATATAAATGACCCTGAGAGGAGATTACACTGTGCTCGACATCAAACAGATTCAAGAAATTATTCCGCACCGTCCCCCATTTTTGCTGGTGGACAAAATTGTAGAGTTAGAGGATGGCAAACGTGCCGTTGGATTAAAAAATGTAACCATTAACGAACCTTTCTTCATTGGTCATTTTCCAGAGTATCCGGTTATGCCGGGTGTGTTGATTACAGAAGCACTGGCACAAGTTGGTGCAGTAGCCATTCTTAATCTGGAAGGCAACAAAGGCAAAATCGGCTTTTTGGCGGGACTGGATAATTTCCGTTTCCGTGGACAAGTTGTGCCTGGAGATACGTTGATGCTGGAAGTGGAAATTACGCGTCTTAAAGGTTCCATTGGTAAAGGTAAAGCTACAGCCAGAGTGGGCGACAAAGTGGTAGCTGAAGGCGAGATCATGTTCGCACTGTCTGACCCAAGCTAATGATTGTATAGTTCAGAACTTGATTGAAATTATATAGAAGGAAGGGGTTTGCAGGAATGGAACAGTTAAGCGGAACAGCAGCACAAACATTGCAGCAGTGGTTGGAGGATGCTTCGATTGATGAAGCGACGAAACAGGAGCTTCGTGATTTGCAGGATCAGCCGAAAGAGCTGGAAGATCGTTTCTACAGAAATCTGGAGTTTGGTACAGGTGGATTGCGTGGTGTAATTGGAGCGGGAAGCAACCGGATGAACCGTTATACCGTGGGTCGTGCAACGCAAGGGTTTGCGCGTTATTTGCTGGAGCAGCATGGCGACAAAGAAGGTAAGCCTTCTGTAGTGATCGCACATGACTCCCGTCATTTCTCACCTGAATTTACACTGGATGCTGCCCTGGTTCTGGCTGGGAATGGCATTGTAGCTAAGCTGTTTACTTCCCTGCGTCCTACGCCTCAGCTTTCCTTCAGTGTACGTCATCTGCAAGCAACCGGCGGTATTGTGGTGACGGCGAGTCATAATCCTCCTGAATACAATGGCTACAAAGTGTACAATCACGAGGGTGGCCAACTGGTACCGCACGAAGCGGAGAAAGTCATTCAATACATTCAGGAAGTTCCATCCCTCGCGGATGTGAAAAAGCTGACGCAAGAAGAAGCCGAAGCCCAAGGATTGCTCGTATGGCTTGGAGAAGAGGAAGATCAGGCATTTGTTGATACAGTTGCCAGCCTGAGTCTCAGTCGTGACCTGATTCAATCCGGCGTCGGCCGTGATTTCAAAATCGTCTTCACTCCTCTGCACGGAACAGGAAATGTACCTGTACGTCGTGTGTTGGAACAGATCGGTTTTGAGCAGGTTCATATCGTGGCAGAACAAGAACAGCCTGACGCTGAATTTTCCACAGTGAAATCCCCTAACCCGGAAGAACGCGAAGCGTTCACACTCGCAATGAAGCTGGGTGAATCCGTGGGTGCGGACATTCTGATCGGTACAGATCCGGATGCAGACCGCATGGGTGCGGTAGTTAAAAATAATGATGGCAAGTATTTCGTACTCTCAGGTAACCAATCCGGAGCCATCATGGTGCATTACGTGTTGAGCCGCTTGCAAGAGACAGGTAAACTGCCGAAAAACAGCGCGGTTGTCAAAACGATTGTAACCAGCGAGATGGGAGCGGTCATTGCTGAGCATTACGGTGCAGAAGTCATGAACACCCTGACAGGCTTCAAATATATCGGTGAAAAAATGAACCAGTTCGAAGCAACCGGCAGTCATACGTTTTTGTTCGGTTATGAAGAAAGCTATGGCTACCTGGCAGGCAGCTACGCACGTGACAAGGATGCTGTCCTGGCGGCGATGCTGATTGCTGAAGCAGCTGCTTATTATAAAAACCAAGGCAAAACTCTCTATGATGTCCTGCAAGAGCTGTACAGCCAATTCGGATATTTCCTGGAGAAGCTGGAGTCTCGTACGCTTAAAGGCAAGGATGGCGTAGCTCAAATTCAGGCGAAAATGACCGACTGGCGTTCCAATCCGCCACAAGAAGTAGCCGGTATCGCTGTACAAGATGTGCTGGATTACTCCCTTGGCTTGGATGGCTTGCCTAAAGAGAACGTTCTGAAATATATTTTGGCAGACGGATCATGGTTCTGCCTGCGTCCTTCGGGAACAGAGCCGAAGATTAAAGTGTATTTCGCCGTGCGCGGAGAGAGTCTGGAAGACGCTGAAAGCCGTATCGAACGTTTGGCTACTACGGTGATGACGCGAGTAGATGCACAATAAATACGAATGCAGTACTGAGCAAGAACATGAGAAAGCCTCTCCGCACCGTAAGGTTGGTTGGCGGAGGGGCTTTTCTTTTAGGTAAAAAGGGTAAATATCTACGTCTATTTTGGATGAATTGCGGATAGATGCACGTTGGTTAACACAAGCTGTGTGTATCCGTATTTATTCACTATATTGCAATGAAAATCATGAGCTGAACGTGTATTTGGTTCCAACACTTGAGGAGGTACATGTAGTGCGTCAAAAATGGCTTTATTGGAATACCGCTTCCCGGAAGTGGCTGTGGATTGTTGTCATTATCGGTTTGATTGCTTCCATCCCTGTTATCAGTGATCGGGTGCAGACGGAATCTTCCGCCAAAAAGGTGGAGCTTGTCTTCAATTATCGGGGTCTATTGGATATTTCGGCTTATCAGGCCCATCCGCAAGACTTCATGAATGAACAGCTGACTCGTTTGAAAGATGCCGGAGTGACAACTATGGCGGTGTTCGAAAGTACACTGGATGAGTTGAAGAAGTCCCGCCGTCTGATGGTGTATAACGGGCAGGATATTGCGAACATGACTAAAAATGTCATTCCTTCTAACGATAATTACACGTATGTGCTGTTCACCAACGAAGAAAATGCACAAACGTATACCCCTATCATTGAACAAACGTTCGCCGATCGGGAGATTCCTGTGGTTCCATGGGAATATGAAGGTCGTAGCGGCTTAATATTGCAGACTCCACCGGAGAATGCGAACATGCAGCCCTTGCAGCCAGATCCGGTTGCCGTGAAGATGCTGCGTGATAAAGGGTTTTACATTTTGCCACGGATTTCAGACAGCGTTCCTTACAATCAGGAATCCATGGAACGCCTGCTTACCTTCTTCGAAGAGAATGGGGTAAAGCGCATCTTGTTTGATGGCGATGCTGTGAAAGGGTACAATGATAATGCAGAGATGAAGAGTCTCGATATGTTCGCTCAGTTGCTGAATAAGCACCATATTGGTCTGGCGGCTATTGAGAATTTGAAGAAACCACAATCCGGTTTTGAGACTCTCTCCTATAAAATTGACTACAATGTAACTCGTCTGTATTCCTTAAGTGACGGGGATGCCAATCTGGATGTAGACACCATTGCTGACCGTTTTGTTTTGGCTACCAAAGACCGCAACATTCGTATGCTCTATATGAATGCTTCGCCAAGTCGGAATACGGCCAAAGCCATGATCACCAATCCAATTGATAATCTGATCAACAGTTTGGGTGAGCCTGGTCATGCGATTGAGCGTATGGGGAAACACGGCTTTGAACTGGGACAAGCTGAAGCGTTCACCGTTAAAGATTCTTCCATTCAGCGTTATGCCAAGCTGGTTGCCCTGATTGGTGCAATCGCAATGATTACGCTTATGGTCTCATATTTTGTACCACTGCTTACATTGCTGGTATTTGTTCTGGCTCTGGTGGGCAGTGCCGGATTGTTCTTGCTCAAACCGACGTTGCTGGAGCAAGGAATTGCCTTGCTGGTCGCAATTAGCGCGCCGACCATTGCGATGGTACTCGCAGTTCGTACAGTGAACTATCAGCAACAGCGTCAGCCTGACGCTTCAGCGGGTCGTCGATTGGCACAAACGATAGTCTTATATGTAAGAACGTCGATTCTTTCGTTCCTGGCGGTGCCTTTTGTTATCGCATTGCTGAACAGCATCACGTACAGTCTGGTGATCAACCAGTTCCGAGGCGTGAGTCTGTTACACTTTGCACCGATGGGGCTTGTTGCGATTTATATTTTGTTTTACCGTGGTTCGGGTACGTTCTCCATTAAACAAATTAAGGAGATTCTGCGTACACCGATTAACGTATTAATGGTTGTATTGGCACTGGTTGCTGCTGTGGTTGGATACTATTATTTGAGCCGTACAGGCAACTCGGGTTCGGTTACACCATTCGAGATGTTCCTGCGTACAACGCTGGAAGATACATTCGGCGTGCGGCCAAGATTCAAAGAATTTATGCTGGGACACCCGCTGTTTATCGTTGGCGTGTTCGCCGCTTTAAAATATCGTAAAGTCATCTTTGTGCTCATTATTGCAGCAATTGGACAATTGTCCATGGTGGATACGTTCGCGCATATCCATACGCCAGCTGTGTTGTCACTCATTCGTGGAGTGATGGGATTGGGACTTGGCTTAATCTTCGGTATCGTTGCTGTGGGTGTGTGGCAAGTAGCGGAAGGATGTTGGAAAAAATGGTCACCACTTCTCAAAAGTTAGTCATCTCGGGATATTACGGATTCAACAACAGCGGAGACGAAGCGGTACTTAAGTCAATCTTGACTGCGCTGGAAGAGGAGAGCCACAGATCGAACGTCACGATTGAGCCGATTGTGCTTTCCGGTGACCCGGAGTCGACCACTTCAATGTACGGTGTGCGTTCAGTACATCGGATGAAGTTGAAGGAGGTTCGTGAAGCGATCAAGGAAAGTGATGGTTTAATTAGCGGAGGAGGAAGTCTGCTGCAGGATGCAACCGGACTGAAATCCATCCCTTACTACTTGGGTGTCATCAAACTGGCCCAATGGTTGAAAAAGCCAACATTTATCTATGCGCAGGGTATTGGACCTGTAAATCGCAAAATTTTTAATCCAATGATTCGTTCGGTCTTCAAGGCCTGCAATTATGTATCTGTGCGTGATGAACAATCCGCTGAATATTTGCGTGGGCTCGGATTGCAGTGGAATCAGATTCATGTGGTCCCTGACCCGGTGATGGGTCTGCCACTGCCTGAGGCTAAAACGGAAGAAGCAAGTTCTGTGAAACCGAATATCGAACGTTCAAACTCAGCTGAAACTCCTTTTGAAGAATCATCTGAAAAATCTACTGAGCAAACAACTTCTACCGAGAAGATCGTGGTTAATGCTAAGGGAGCAAGCGTTCATACTAAACTCCCGGTGATCGGCATTTCCGTGCGTTTCTGGGAATCGGATCGTAAAGAGCTTACAGCCATTGCTGCTGGTTTGAAGAAGCTATGCTCCAAAAAGGCCGTTCACTTGCGCTTTATGCCATTTCACTTGCCTAATGATGAGCAGGCTTCACGTTTTGTCATGGAAATGCTCGGTGATCTGGGTAACAAGGGCAGCGAAGTTAGCATTACCAAGGATCTCACTGATCCACAGCTAATGCTGCAGGAAGTCAGTAATTGTGATGTCGTTATCGGCATGCGTCTGCACAGTCTGATCTATGCAGCTTCACAGTATGTCCCACCCGTTGGTATCTCGTATGATCCGAAGATCGATCAGTTCATGCTGCGTTTGGATAGTGAATCCGTGGGCAGTACAGAAGCGCTGGATGCGGATAAACTGGCGAAAACGGTGGCTCACCTGTTGGATCAGCGTTCACAGTGGTTGAAGGAACATGAAGAAAGCATTACCGAATTGAAGCAGGAGGCCAGAGTGCCTGCACAGCAAATTATTAAATATTTAGGCCGCAAAGGGTGAAATAAGATGAATCAGACCGGACCAATACCTACCGTTTCGATCTATGGTATTCCTTTTTCCAAACTAACGATGAAAGAAACGGTGGAGGTTCTACGCCAAGCAGTGCTCACGAAGCAGCCACACCAAGTCATCACAGCCAATCCGATCATGGTCATGGCCGCGCTGGAGAATCCGGCAATGATGAAGGTTATGCAGTCTGCTGAAATGATTGTGCCCGATGGAACAGGCGTTGTATGGGCTGCCAATTATTGTGGGGAGCCTGTGGCAGAACGGGTGCCTGGATTTGAGCTTTTACATGAATTGCTGCGGGTTGGAGAAAACTATCGGTGGGGCGTGTATCTGCTCGGTTCTACACCCGAGGTGATTCAAGAAACGGCAGTTCGGTTACAAGAGCAATATCCGGCGATTCGAATTGTAGGTTATCGTGACGGTTATTTTGGTCCGGCTGAGGACGAGCAGGTTGTCGCTTCCATCCGTGAAGCTGCACCTGATCTTCTGTTTGTTGCACGTGGGGCAGATACGCAGGAACCGTGGATTCATAAGTACAAAGACGTGCTTCAAGTTCCCGTAACTATGGGGGTTGGAGGCAGCTTTGATGTGATATCGGGGAGAACCAAACGTGCACCTAAAGTGTTCCAAAAGTTAAGACTGGAATGGTTTTACCGTCTGCTTCGCGAACCTAGCCGGGCTGGTCGAATGCTTGCGCTTCCGAAATTCGCCATCAAAGTGATGCGGGACAAAGAAAACGTGACTAAAGTCCGTTAAAATTAGGCTATTACGCGTAAAATGCACGTTTTTGCTAAAAATTGAGGTTGGCATTTCAGCTGTGATCAGCGTATAATTCATTCCGGATTACATGTGTCGTACTGCTTGAATTAAAACGTTACACTGAGCAACTACGATAGCAAGGCAACCTTTCGATCGCTGTTATCCCCAGATTT
>NZ_AWUK01000033.1 GCF_000499205.1 Paenibacillus sp. MAEPY2 | reverse complement strand
TTTCGTGATATTCTCAATAGTTAAAATATAAATGGAAATGAAAAAGGAAATTTATTATCTGAGAAAAAACACTGACTAGGACTATTGCGAAAACAAAGGACTATATTCGTAGGTAATATTGGGTAAAAAAATCAAAAATATGTTGTAAATTTGCCGAATTAAGGCTATTATTTAATCTGTTGTTACTTATTTATCCAATAAATAGGTACTAAGATTCATTTTTATCAAAAAAAGCCTCTGTTTTATTTGGAAAAAAAGAAAATATATTTGGAAATATGAAATTCATGAAATTTACATGATATCAAGAAAGTGGGTTGTAAGATACATGGGCAATTTGGAAAGATTAATTTTCGGTTCAATGTTATCTATCAATATTGTTTTATTTATCGTTGGGTTCTTGATGTATAGGAAATGGCGCAATCCAACATATATGAAGTTTTTGGGAGCTTTTGCATTAATGCTATTAGCGAATGTGGGGATGGCTTTGATGCCACAAAAGCTATTGGCTACTTATATGTTCTTTCTATCTTTGTATGCAGCCGGTATCATCTTATCCCAGATTGGGATATTCAGACTTTACTATAACAAACGCACGGACAAGCTTTATGTACATTTGGGCGGAACAGCCATAACATTAATCTCGGCAGCGATGTCTTTGTTTTTACCGATTCAAATGAGTTCTTTTTTATTGTTTCTCTCTGTGGTGGGAGTGACATTGTACACACTGGTTAAGATATTCCCGGAAGTTGGGGTGAACCCTAAATATTTTATCGTAACGATATTGTTTGCAATGCAGATGTTACTGCACCTAACTGGTGCTTTTACAGGATATGAGATGTTAGCAGAAATTAGTTTGGTTTTCAGTGTGTTTGCAAGTTTTATCGTATTTACAATGGTTTTCGAAAAGATTATTGGAGTTATGCAAGCAGCTACATATACTTCAACACGAGATGAAGTTACAGGTTTATTTACGCAGAAACATTTTATTCACCAAGCTAATCAGGCCTTAGCAAGAGGGAAAACAGTAGGTGTTTTGTACATAGAAATTCAGAATTCACCCCATATCTCAGAGGAAGAGTCCTTTAAAAGAGCGGGAAGAGCTGTGGGCAGGGCTTTAGAAGGTAATGGTTTTGCTGGACGATACCAAGGCGAGGCTATTATTGCGCTTATAACAAGTTCTAATATTCCATTAGCCGAATTGTCCAACTCCATAAGAATGAAGATTGATGTAGAAGCTTCGAGTACTGTACTGATTGGATACATTGATATCAAGCCTGAGTTTACACTGGAGGATCACATCCTAGAAGCGAAAGAAGGCGCTGTTCGAACAAAGCAAAACGGACTTAATAGAATTTTTGATCTAGATCAAAGTAAAATTTTAGCGGACTAATGGAGGCAATCACATTGAATGCGGTTATCATTTCCAGTAAAGCTTCTACTCTAGTACATGAAGCCATAGGGAATACGGATGTTAGTTTTGAAAAAGTAGGTCGCTTTGAGAGTGGCCAGTTCATCGAATTTTGTGAAGCAGTAGCCCGGATTAATATAAATGCATTTATAACGGATCTGGACTGTACAGATTCTCAGACTTTTCTACGTGGAATTAGTCAATATCGGACAGTGCGTTCTAACACCAAAATTATTGTGATTGCGCTGGACCGTTATGAGGATGATGGAGTAATTCATAAGTTAGCAGATATGGGGATAAATGTTGTAACAACCTCTCCGGGAACGAAGCCAAAGTCTATTATTCCGGCGCTGCGCAATTTATTGCCGAATCGAGGCCAACTGAATGATGATCCACAAGGTGATTGGGAATCAACAGACTCTGATCTTGAAAAAATAAAGGATCGTATCTATCGCTATACAGCTAAATTGACTTCCGCGGGAAGTTTTGACTCGTCGGATGTTATGGATCTGGAGCTTCCAGATGTGCCAATTCAAGAGAGGGTCGTTCTGAAGGATAGAATCATAGGGACGATTCTGGTTGCAGTTATGGGTGTCGAATCCAAGGTAGGATCAACTCATCAGAGTATACTTATTGCCAACTATCTAAAGCGAAAGGGATACTCAGTGGGTCTTGTAGAGGCCAATAGATCCAGTGATTTCACAAGTATTGAGAATGCATATGAAGGAACGCAGGATTTTAAAAGCAATAATATTCACTTTTCCATCGAAGGTGTAGAGTACTACAAAAATAATAATAAACTAGACATTAACCAGTTGGTCACAGCAGGACACGATTATTTGATTTTGGATATTGGTAGCTTCGAGGAGAGTGACTGGAGTAAGGAGTTCTACAGATCAAGTGTCAATATAGTGTTGGGAGCAGGAAGTGAATGGAGACAGGGAAAGATAAGAAGATTTAGAGATTTACATAAAAAAATGGATCAGTCCAATTGGGTTTATTGTATACCTTTTGTTGAAAATATCAGTATTCAAGATATACGGAAGGATCTCCCTGGTAACCTTGTATACCGGATTCCTCCACATGCAGATCCGTATAAACATCAAGGAGAAACTGATTCCGTATTAAATAAATTAATGAAGAGTTATATGGGGGATTCAAAAAAAATCTCTTCCAAAGCCCTGCTATACGGGGTTCTTGGAGTATGCGTAATCATTATTATAGTTTTAGTGATTTTATTGGCAATAAATATTTAAGTTTAATCATGTGCAATTGAGAGGAGTTCGTCATGTCTAAGATTCGTTTTAGGCAGAAGCAATTGCTTCTGTCCGCTTCCATTGGAGGCGCTATTATATTATTTGTTTGTGTTATCTCTGGATATTTCATAATTAACCATATTCAAGGAAGATATGTAGAGCGAACACTCCAAATTGAACAACAACTTCAAGATGCCCAGAAGAAACTGAATGAAGACAAGATGAATGTGATGGTCTTGAACGAGGACCACAAAGCAGGAGATCTGTTAACCGAAGATAATGTTACGTCGCTTGTTGTACCCGTTAGTGCAGTTCCTCAGAATGCGGTTGAACAGACTGACGTTGTTGGGAAAAGGATCAAGATTGATCTCCAAAAAAATTCGGTCATTACGGAACCTATGTTATTCGAAGATGGGGTCATTCCTAAAGATCTTAGAAATCAGGAATTTAGTTTAGTACAGCTGCCACTCAAATTGAAAAAAGATGATTTTGTGGACGTACGGATTCGTTTCGTGACAGGGCAAGATTATATCGTGTTGTCAAAGAAAAAAGTAGATGACCTGAATAATGGAACTATCTGGTATGAAATGAATGAAAAAGAAATTCTAACGATGTCCAGCGCGATTGTGGATGCATATATCAATGATGCATCGATATACGCATTGAGTTACGTGGATCCATATATGCAAGAAGGTGCAGTGATCAATTATCCATCCAATCCCAAAGTTCTCGACTTAATGGAGTCCAATCCTAACATTGTTGGGATAGCTACCACCGCGCTTGAGCGCCAAATGAGAGCCAAACTGGAGCAGGATCTTAAGTCGATGAGTGATGAGGATCGTCAAAAATATATTAGTGGTAGAAATACTACGGATTTGAATGCCAAAGAATACGTAACGGAATCCGCGGAACAGGGGAACACGAGTCAACAGGATAATTCTCTTATGAACGATGGTTCTGGAGTGACGAATCCGCAGAACAATATTACCAATGATCAAAATGGAAATCAGGACGCTATCTTTAAGGACAGCAATACACCATAATCCGCAGAGCAATAAGGAGAATGAGATGAAACAAATACTTGTAATGGGTCATTATGACAAGACAGATTTTATGATGTATCTTAGTAAATTATTATCTATGGAGCATCGAGTTTTGCTTGTGGATGCATCCCGTAATAAAGATTATGAATTTGTATTTCCTAAAATGGATCCCACTCTAAAAGTACATGAGCATGATCAATTCGTAATTTTGGAGGAAATTCATTCACATTCCGAGCTCATGCTGCATCTGGAAAATAACCATTATGATTTTGTCTTGATAGACTGTGATAATGAGACAGCCTTGAAGGAATGGCCGGAAGTAGATTTGGTTTACATGGTGACTTCATATGAGAATCCCGTGATTCAAAGGAATCTTAAGCTAATCCATTCCTATTTCCAGGGAGATAAATTAACAGCCAATATACCTGTTATGAAAGTTATTCATGAAGCGACTAACCATCTTGATGAACAATATATCAACAGTCTTATGGATGATTTATCCTTATCATGGAGAGAGAGTCTGGTCTATTATTCAGATGAGCGCGATCAGACGCTGAAAATTATTAATCAATATAAAAACACGGTGATGGTCAAACGGATGTCCAGCTCCTATAAGTTAGTCATTAAGCAAGCAGTCGAATTCATCCTGAATACGGAAATGTCGAAAGTAAACGCATTATGGAAGCGTGCGGAGAGGAGTAATTAGGAATGGGGAAAATTGCATTTTGGGGTATGCAGCATGGTTTGGGTGTTACCAGCGCAACTGCTGCTCTAGCTGCGTTCATTGCATCGGAGTATGATGTGAGAACTTTGGTGTCCCAGCCTCAGCGGACTGATGGGGATATGGAACGTTTTTTCAACAAAACAATTAATCAATATAATAGGCAATTTTTTGCCGTAAGTGGCATGGGGCTTGATTCACTGGAGCGTGTCGCCAAGAGTAGCAAGCTGGAACGAAATAGCGTCAAAAATTATACATTGATGATCGAACGGAATCGTCTTGACTTGCTTTGGGGTAGTGAACGTCTAAATAGGCCTCAGCAGGGATCGATCGAAGCTGTAAATATGGTATTTCGAATGGCAGCAGAATATTATGGGATTGCCCTCCTGGATGCAAGAAGTGGACAAGACAATGAAGTGTCAGATAGTTTGATTCAGGATGCAGATCTGGTTATCATCTGTGTCAATCAAAATATAAGCGTTATCGAAAAATATTTTGATGACCAACGGAAAAATTGGCCTTCAACATTAGATCAGAAACCGCATCTTCTTCTAATGACGCAGTATGATCCGTTCTCGAAATATAAAATTAAGAATATTGCTAATAAGTACAAATTTAAAGGTCCTATATTAACAGTCCCATACAATACAAGTTTCAAAGATCATCTGAATGATGGCGATATTAAAGGTTTTTTTGCAAGGAATCGATTTGTTGGCAGCAATCATGAAAATTACTTTTTTATCCAGGAAGTGAGTCGTGCTGCAAAAACAATATTGCATGAGATTGGAATCAACACCAAACTGAAACGAATCGAAAGAGGGAATTGAGATGGGACTGAATTTCACCATTAATTTCCTTGTGATCGTTTTGATTATAGTCATATTAATAACGTATTTATTCTTGAAGCTGAATAAAAAGCCAGGACAGGCTGGAACGCGTCAGAAAAATGAGAACGAAGAACGTTTCCAATTCGATTACCTTCTGGAATATGTTAAAACCATGATCAATGATTATGTAAACAGTAATCTATTGGATATGGGAATGACAAGCGAGGAATATACCCGTCGTCAGGGAGTTGTAGCCGAGCTTAGAAGCGCAATGAAAAATGCGACTTCTGGCGATATACAAGAGAAGATTTACCTTAAACAATTTATATCCGATCTCCTTGAACGAAATTACGGATTCAATGATGACAATATCAATAGAATTATTGCATTTGAAGATGAAGATCAATTAACACAACAAGACAAATTTGATATTTTGCTTCACTTATATAAAAAGAAGCATGGTTTTCATGCGCTCTCCAAGTTGATAGACAAATATCAGTTGGATCAACCCAAAAAAGTTATCGAAGATGGAACGGTAGATTCATATGTAATTACGGGTGATGAGATTGACTCCATTTTTGTCAAAGAAGCACGTGGTGGTTTGGAGTTTGATGACAAGTTAGCTATCGTTGTGCAGCGTGTATACCAGCATTATAAAGGGTTTGGCGTTATTGACGAAATTCGAGATATGTCTATTGATGGCGTATCTGGTGGGGTATCTGGTGTTCCAACCCATATGCAGATCGTTGAGGATGAGATTTCGTTGCTGCAAGGGATGAAGCAATATAAGTATCCGGGATACCAAAGTGTTTGGGTTTTCTTCCGAGGGAAGTCCATTCATTTATCGTTTCTAAGCTTCGAGACTGACCTTGAACTGAAAAGGGTCTGTCAGAACATCTATAAGTATGATAATCCAGGTCAACTGACCGAGACGAACGGGTTTAAAGTAAATGAAATGAAGGATGGATCTAGGGTTGTCGTTGTTCGGCCACCATTTGCTGAGAGTTGGGCATTTTTTGTCCGTAAGTTCGATCTGCCTAATATGAAACTGGATCATTTGATCTCGTCCAAAGATGCCGTTAATGCGGAACTGGCAAGGGATATGATTAAGTATCTGATGAAGGGTGCGCAGGTTACGGCATTCACGGGGCCCCAAGGATCAGGTAAGACATCACTAGTTATGGCCTCAGTTAAATACATATATGCAACGTTAACTTTGAGGATTCAGGAAATGACTTTTGAATTGCATCTAAGAAGACTGTACCCGCAACGTAACTCTTTGGCATTAAGGGAAACGGAGAATATTACAGGACAGTCTGGGCTAGATCTTCAAAAGAAAACGGATGGTTCAGTTAACATCCTGGGAGAGGTTGCGACAGATCCTGTAGCAGCATGGATGATCCAGATGTCACAAGTAGCCAGCTTGTTTACCATCTTCACACACCATGCCACCTCTGCACGTGAGTTGGTATGGTCGTTACGGAATTCCTTGCTGAAAACAGGAGTTTTCCAAAATGAAAGAATTGCAGAGGAACAGGTAGCGAATGCTGTTCAATGGGATATTCATATGCGGAAAGAAATGAATGGTAAACGTTATATTGAGCGAATTACAGAGATTACTCCTGTCAGATTTGAATCGGATACATTGGAGTACGATGGCGCTCTATCCAAAGGAGACTCCATTGAGAGCAAGCTAGACGCTCTTGTAGATTTGCAAAGAGAAGTGTACAGAAGAAACAGTGGAAGAGTATGGAATGCTCGAAATATCATCGAATATCGCAATGGTGAATACGTTGCTGTGGCTCCAATCTCTCCTGAAAAGATCGAGAAAATGTTATTTAACATGAATGAGGAAGATCGTGAGAACTTCGGGCAGTTTCTGAATGCACACTGGGGGCAGGTTCAATGAGTAAGTGGATATGGATTTTTGCCATTTCGGGTGGTGCTCTCCTTATTTCGGGTGGAATACTTCTTTATCTTATTCTCAAAGATCGCAAGCGGAAGAAGAATCGTGAGAATGTATGGCCTTCATCTAAAAATGTAACAGGAAAAACACCACGACAATTGTTGGTTTTTTACCAGAAATCGTATCATCAACTGATTAAGGTTCCGATAATCAAGTCACAGATTCTGAAGATTCGCAAACGTCTGACTGCGATCAATACCTACGATGAGTATTCATTACGAAAAGAAACGATGCGAATTACTTATTTGACGTTAGGATCTATCATTATTGGTCTTATTGCACTCGCAATAATTAGCAAAAGTTGGATGGCTTTGTTCTTTGGAATGTTAGCAGCCATCGTTATAAACGAACTGTGCATCGATATTTTTGTGAACCGGGTTGAAGATCGTCTATTAAAACAGTTCTCGAACGTTCTGGAGGATGACCGTCATCATTATCAGGAAGTGCGAATGGTTGATGAGGCCTTGTATCAGGCTGCACAATCGTCACCGCATGACATCAAGCTCCAGACGGAGAGAATTCATGAGGTATTAACATCCAAGGATCCTGGTCGAGAACTGGAAAAATACTATGCGGTTGCGCCTAACCGTTATTTAAAAGTATTTTCCGGGGTCTCGCATCTGATTATGGAGTACGGTGACCGCAACGTTCAAAAGGGTTCGATGTATCTGAATGCCATTAATAAATTCGTGCAAGAGATCAGATATGATCTGATGAGAAGACAAAAATTACGTTACAAATTAGGCGGACTTACCTTGCTTGCACTAATTCCAATTCTGCTTTCGTTCCCGTTGCAGCGTTGGGCAGAAAACTATTTTCCAATAACTACAGAGTTCTATGACAGTAGAATTGGTTTTCTGGTTCGGATGTTCATATACGCTTCAGCTGTAATCTGTTACTTGCTTATACGCAAATTATCGGAGAATGATGAAGCCAAATATGTAGCCAAAGGTCCTCGAAAAGAGTGGGAGAAGAAAGCATACTCATGGTCTTGGGTCAAGTGGATCGTGGATCGACTGGTCCCACCTCCGAATACGAGGAAGCATCATCGAACCAATATGCTTTTAAAAGAGGCAAACTCCCACCTTACGTTGGAATGGTTGTACATTCACCGAATTGTTATTTCAATCTCTGCATTTGTAGGTGTGCTTATATTCTCGTTGTTCCTTCATTATAACAGCGTGCATCACATATTTACGAAGCCCACTGCAGAAGAAACGAACATCCTGGGTTATATGAATGCGGATGAACTGGAACGTGCCAATCATGTAACCGCAATGGATAACCAGATTATTGAAGAACTCCAAAAGAATAAAGATTTGACACGAGAACAAATTATCCAATCTGTAAATAGCAATTCCAATGAGCCTTTGACAGATGTGGCCATGAACAATACCGTAAATCGGATTGTAGGCAAATTAACGGTTGTTAATAACGAATATCTGAAATGGTGGGAGCTCCTGATTGCAATTGGTTGTGGTGTAATCGGATATTACATCACCATATGGATACTACAATTCCAGCGCAGGATGAGAGCGTTGGAAATGCAGAATGAAGTTGATCAATTCCATGTGCTTATATCCATATTGTGTGAATTCGAGCGAATATCTGTGGAAACTGTTCTTGAATGGATGGAAAGATACAGTATCATTTTCAGACCAGCGTTGCAAAAATGTCTGCTCAATTATGATAGTGGTGCAGAGGAAGCCTTGAAAATGCTGAAATCGGATGCGCCGTTCGATTCATTTGGTAGAATCGTGAAGCGTCTAATGCAAGCGGTAGATAAGCTATCGTTACGTGAAGCGTTTGACGATCTGGAAATGGAACAGGAATACTATGCAGAACAGAAGAAGGAACGGCTTGAACGTTTAATTCGAAAGAAAACATCGTATGGCAAGTTATTTGGCTGGACACCAGGGGCACTGCTGATTGCACTTTATCTGGTATTCCCATTCCTATACATGTCGTTCAAGCAACTTAGTGATATATCAACACAACTACAAACTATTTAAGAGGGGATTGATTTTTCATGGAAGAAAATACAGGCGTCGGTATACGGGTAGCAGCGGGGATTTTCCTCACCATTATGTTGATTACGATTGTAGTTATTATTACGATCTCGTCGCAGGATGCAGCAAAGCAGGGACAGACGAAGATGGCTGCGATTACGACGCAATTGTCGGATACGGAGTATCAGACGTATAGCAATACGACTTTATCAGGCAGTCAGGTTCTGAATGCAGTGCGGCAATATATGAATCAGGAACAGTTTGGTGTGCAAGTAATCACTGGGAAACAAAAGGCACTTAATCCTGATTCTCAAGGTGCTTTTTATGGGGACAGATTTGATACAGTTAGTGGACAGATATTATCGATTGAAAAGACTATTGATCTCACTGCTGCTGAGAAACAATCTGAAAATGCATATATTAATCCCAGTGGAAAGTTCAAATCCTCCATTGTCAGAGATAAGAACAATATGATTCGCGGAATAATTTTTAAGCAAGAATAGCTTGAAAAGATAGAACAACAGTAAGGAGGTCTCCAATGAGCGAAACGATGGAAAAGTTCATACTGGTCGTGGCTGAAATCAGTATTCTGATCGTGGCTTGCATGTTCGCTCTTGGAGGCATTCAGTCTCAGGATGCGGCAGTGAACGTTACGCATAAATCTGCAGTAAATGAAGAGCGAAGGTTGTTCACAAGTCTTGAAATTACGGAGCAAGTTACCTACTCGGGTGCAGAGGTTCTTCAAAGCATAAGACAAATGAAAACCTTGGACGCCAATATTCGTGTAGTTAATAAATACTTCTATAGTTCAGATGATATTGAAAGTATTGATGTATCAGGAATCGATCTCAAACGAACCTATGTTGTTTCTTATATTCGAGACAGTCAAGGCAAAGTACAAACCATTGTTTTTACATAAAGGGTGAGCTAGTGTGGAAAACTCTTTCTCCAAAATATTAGGCATTTTTATTGCCATTGTGTTGTTATTCTTGTATCCGTTGTTCCAACAGGCTCAAAGACAGGACGACTTGTCTCAGATCGTTATCCACTCAGCTGTGACTACATTCGTGGATTCCGCTAGAACCAAGGGGTATATCACTCCTGAGATGTATCTAGAGTTTAACCAAAAGCTCGGAGCTACGGGTAATCAGTATGACATCCAAATGGAACATTTACACAAGAAATACAATCCGGAATATACTGATCCGGCTAATCCGGCTACATTCCGTGATAGTTTTACGACCTACTTTGATGGTCATTACAATCAGGAAATTATGCAAAGGTTGTTTCCGAATAGCACAGCATCCGATCTGGATCGCAGATATGTCATGGCAGTGGGCGATTTCTTCACCGTCAAAGTGAAAAATATCAATCGCACCATGGCTACAATCCTTAGTGATGTTTTTACCGGAGGAATCACGGACGGCAACGTTAAGGTCTTTGTTCCTTATGGGGGAATGGTAATCAATGAAGATTACTAATCTGGCGATATTGTTTATCTGTATCTTTGTCCCCTTCTATTTAGTCATGGACTTTCGAACAGGAGACCAAAAAACAGCCCAGGCCTTATCTGATCAATATTCAGCTTCACTGCATACTGCAGTTCAGGATGCTTCTCAAATGCTTAATATGAACGTACTCCAAGAATATGAAGCAGGATATCAGTCGAGAAAATTCTTCTTTGCTAATAAAGAGAGAGCGCTGGACACTTTCTTTCGCACACTCTATTTGAATTTTGATGTCGTCAATGACCCTGTTAGACAAGGGGCTCTTGCCGGCTACATTCCAGCAGTTGCTGTCATTGATTACGATGGCTATGACTTGTACGCAGTGGATGAGTACAGGGATGCCAATGGCGAGAGGGTTTTCAAGCATATGTGGAGACCCAAGAAACCGTATTCGTATTCAGACAACAGAGGAAACAGTATTAATTTCACGTTAGACAGTTATGTATATGCGTATGATTCTTACGCGAAAGCTTGGGTTGAAGGGTTCCGTGAAGATCTGGAGGGTACAACCAACATTCCTTTATTAGACAATGCAGCCAATTTTGAAGCTATGCGAAAGAGCGTCATCGTGAAAAGCATTCAACAGGATCTGGCTTATTATATAAATAAACATAATGAGTATGCGACTCGATATGGGGTCCATTATACCTTCAGATTACCTCAAATCTCACAGGAAGAATGGGTCAATTCTATTGATGATATCGGAATCATGGCCTTTATTCAAGGAATTCCAATAGGGAATCAATTCTATAATAACTATGCTCTTGGTGGAGGTAGACTGGTTAAGAAAACAGAGATTAAAGGTGCTGTCGATCCATCAACCGGTATTAAATATTATTACCCCAGTACATGTTCTTATGGTTATCGGGAAGACGAGACCTTCTCAAGTGAAAGAGATGCAGCGGCAGCAGGTTATTATCCGAAGGGATGTATGAATCGCTAAAGAAAATATGTTGAAGAGGAGGCAGACGGAGCATGTCCCATTTTTTTTATAAGAGATCGCCTAGGATTATTAAGGAAACTTCGGGAGAGGAAGTGGAAATTTTCTCTCCGCCCGCACTTCCTCAACCACCACAACTGAATATTATCTCAATTATGGTTCCTATCATGGTTTCAGTCGCAGGTGGGGCGGCAATGATGACTTTTTACCAAAGTCGGGGGAATGGGCAATTTGTAACCGTGCAGATGATTTCCCTCTGTATGATGGTCGTTTCATATTTTGTACCTGTACTGGTTCATTTTCAGAGTAAAGCGAAACATCGCAAGAAAATCAAAGATCGTGAGCGCTTATACGACGACCATATCAATGAGAATAGGGAAACACTGCAAAACTGGAAAAACGAATTGATTTTGAACTGGCACCAAACCCATTTGGATCCACAATTTTGTATCAATATGGTCAAGGACCGAAGCTCTTCGGTATGGGAGAGAATTCCACAGGATTTTGACTTCCTGAAAGTCCGTGTTGGTATTGGAACCGTTCCGAGCAACTTTGACATTACAGTACCTAAGCAAAATGGGGTAGAGAAGGACCCGATGCTTGAAAAAGCAAGGGAAATGACGGAGAAATTCACTACAATTACGAATGCTCCCGCCCTGCTGGACTTGAGTAAATATCGCATTATCGGACTTGTTGGTGACGAAGAAGAACTGAATATGTTCTGTCGTACTGTTGTGACACAACTTGCGGCACATCATGCACCTGACGAGCTTAAAATGGCCGTATTTATGAATAAGATACAACGAGAAAATTGGGAATGGATGCGTTGGATTCCACATGTATGGAATGATACACGTTCCGGCAGATATCTGTTTGAGGAGCGGGCATATCAACCTCAATTAATGGAGCAATTATTTACGCTGCTGCAGCGTCGTCAATGGTTGAACAAAGGGGAGAAGGCACTCCCGTTTTACGTGTGTTTCCTGCCATTCATCGAAATGCTGGAGCATGAGCCTATTCTTCCTTTGATGATGAAGAGCTCGGAGGTCATCGGTGTCTGCAGCATCGTACTTGCACCGAGCAAGGATGTCCTTCCGAAGGAATGTGAACTGGTTATTGACTTGCATTCGACTAAAGGGGTCATGCGTTCAACAAATGTAACGGGTGGTTCCGCTGGCGATGCTACCTATGCCAAGCCTAAGGATGAGATTCCATTTGTACAACCTTTCAAATCGGATCAGATGACACTGGAACAAGCTGATCAATTTGCGCGTCAAATTGCTCCTTATCGGATCAAACGGAATTCTGCGGATGAGATAGTAAATGTACTCACATTGTTTGAACTATTCGGAATACAGAATATTGAACAGTTCGATGTGGAAAACAATTGGCAGAAGTCACGTTATCCCAATACCCTTCCTTTCCCTGTTGGTGTAAGAGGGGGGAAAAAGCCGGTTTTGCTGAACCTTCATGACAAAATCGAGCGTAAAGGGCACGGTCCTCACGGACTCATGGCTGGAACAACCGGTTCAGGTAAAAGTGAAGTTATCCAATCTATTATTGCATCTCTGGCGGTGGAGTATCACCCGCATGATATGGCGTTTATGTTGATTGACTATAAAGGTGGCGGGATGTCGAATACGTTTCAGGAATTGCCGCACGTTATTGCGACAGTAACCAATCTGGAAGAAGAAGGATTGATTGAACGTTCCAAGGTTTCTCTCAAAGCTGAGCTTAAACGCAGACAGCGTTTGTTCATTGCTGCGGGCAACGTACAGCATATTGATGAATATTATCTTACAGAGTGGAAAGACCGGGATCCTCTCCCGCATCTATTCATCGTCATCGATGAGTTTGCACAATTGAAAAAGGACCAACCGGAGTTCATGAGTGAATTGGTTTCCATTGCGGCTATTGGTCGGACGTTGGGCGTTCATTTGCTCTTGGCAACTCAGAAACCAGGGGGCGTTGTGGACGATAAAATCTGGAGTAACTCCCGTTATAAAGTCTGCCTTCGAGTTCAGGACGAGAGTGATAGTCGTGAGATGATCCGAATTCCGGATGCTGCTCATATTACGAACCCGGGTCGTGGTTTTCTACAGGTCGGCAGTAATGAAGTATTTGAATCTGTTCAATTCGCATGGAGTGGTGCTCCGTATCGACCAGATCAAAATATTACGCAATCGGATCGCAATATGTATGCTTATGAGTTGGATGGTCGCAAGACCAAGTTAAGAGATCAACTGGAGCTGATTCAGGAAACAAAACCTTCCGAAGAAAAGGCGCTCAGTAAAAAACAATTAAACGTTCTTATTGAGCATATCGCGATGAAAGCAGAACGCGAAGGTATTCAGCGTTTACCAGGTCCTTGGCTGGAGCCATTGCCTAATCATCTGACTTTGGAAGATCTGGCTGTTAGTTCAAGTGAACCGGGTAAAATTTTGAATCCGCAGGTTGGACTTATTGATGATGTAGTGAACCAGAGACAATTTCCACTTCGAATCGATCTGGAATCAGGACATTGGTTGATATATGGAATGCCAGGTACGGGGAAAACAACTTTTATCCAGACCTTGCTCTATTCACTGGCAATGGAAACTACACCTAATGATGTGAATATCTATGCGCTCGATTTCGGAAGAATGCTGAAGGACTATACCTTGCTTCCTCATGTAGCGGATGTCATTCAGGATGATCAGGAAGAGAAGATGAATCGGTTGTTCAATTATCTGGAAGAGACCATTAGTAAACGCAAAACACTGTTTGCTGAAACGGGAGTGAAATCCAGACTGTCTTACTGTGCTGAAACAGGAAATACGCTGCCAGCAATACTTGTTATTATCGATAGCTATGTCAGTTTCCGAGGACAGTTCGAGAAGCTCCATGAGAAGCTGGACCCCCTGCTGCGTGAAGGACCGGGACTAGGCATATACTTTGTGGCAACCATCAACCGGATTTCTGATATGTTGGAACGAATCCGCAGTAACTTCCCTAATGCTGTCTCATATATGCTTGCAGATGCAGGGGACTATAACTATGCAGTAGGAAGGCTGAACAAAGCACCAACACAGATGCCGGAAGGAAGGGCCTTTGTGAAGGGAACCATTCCTCCATATGAGTTCCAAACGGCATTATCCATTAACGCGGTGAATGAGTCTTCTCGTGCCAAGTTATTGCGCGAACAGTTTGCAGTACTTGACGCTGCTTGTATGACTGTTAAACCAGAGTCGATTCGAGTATTGCCTGAAGTCATTGCTATTCCAGAAGTGTTGAAAGATATTAATGTTGTGTCTGATCCTACGCTACCCGTTCATATGAACATTGATAGCTTAATAATGTTGGGATGGGATATGGAAGCGGATGGTCCATATTTCATAGTTGCCGGAAGGATGGAATCTGGTAAAACGTCATTGCTCGTCACGATAGGATTGATGTCGGCCATGAAATATTCATCGGATGAGCTTGAACTCTATTTATGCGACTTTAGACGCACTCCTCAAGGGTTGGGAGCCCTGAAAGATCTACATCATACGGTGGCATTTGCAACCAATGAAGCAACCATGGAAGAAATGATGGAAACTTTGCGTACCAAACTGGAAGAGAGAGTGGCTAATCCGGATGAATTTGCTCCGAAGATGATGCTAATTATGGATGATGTTGATTTCCTGGCTAAGCGTATCTCCAGAACGATCACAGGTCATCTGGAATACATCACCCGAAACGGACGAGAGCACGGTGTCTATATTATCGTTTCTGGGCAAGCCAATGCCATTAATCGTAATTATGATGATTGGCTAAAAGAGATCAAATCCGGTCAGATCGGTTGGTTACTTGGTACCGCCGAGCCTAATGACACTGAGCTGTTTAATATAAAGGTCCCTTTTGTCTCAGGCAGTCGAGTATTGCCGGATGGAGAAGGTTACTATGTTAAGCGGAAATTCGTAAGTGTAAAAGCGGTGCATGCTTTTGGCAATGGGGTTGCTCAGATCGAAGAGCAAGTAGAAGAAATAAATAGAAATGCAGTTCTTGTCGTAAATTAAGACATTTAAGAAAAAAAGACTCATAAATGAGTCTTTTTTCCCAAAAAATGTTTGGCAATTCACTAGTTCTTTGTATACAATAGTAAATGGTTAAAATTTATAAAAATGGTATAAAGGGGAAGATACGAATGGTAAGAATTAAAATTACACCTGAAGAGATGGACCAAGCATCTAATAAATTCAAACAAGCTCAACAAGAAAGTGAACAGCTTACTCAGCAATTAAACTCACTAATGCAAACAATGCAAGCTGAGTGGGAAGGTATGCAATCTCAAGGATTCTATCAACGTTATACAGATCGTCAGAGCGCAATGAAATCTTATATTGAAATGCTTGGGATTGTATCAGATGAATTACATACTATTGCAGATAACTTTAGACGTGCCGACGAAGCGAAGTAGTTAAATAAGAAGCCAGGTAAACTTACCTGGCTTTTTCTATATCCAGAGTATGAAAAGGTGAGGTTATTCCTATGAGTTATTCAGTACATGCGACGGGAAGCACCCCCGCTCTACTAATCTATTTAATTGATATAAGCGGCTCCATGACGCTTGAGCTTGAAGGACAACGGAGGATGGATATCGTCAATGAGGGACTTCAGACGATTATTCGCCAGATTGTCTATCGATCAACGAAGGGATCAAAAGTGTCTCCTCGTTATCGAATTGCGATTCTTGCCTACAGTGATGAAGTATACGATCTGCTGGATGGTGTTAAATCTATTGATCGTATCGCCAACCGTGGGAGTCTGCCGCCACTATATCCGAAACGATTCACAGACACGGCAAAGGCATTCAAACAAGCGGAGAAGATTATTCAATCTGAGCTTCGTAACATGGAGCACTGTCCTGCCCCTCTGATCTGTCATATGACAGATGGTATTTACACAGGGGAAGATCCTGAACCGATTGTCGAACGGATCAAAGCCATGTCTGTCCCTGATGGACAAGTGCTGGTTGAGAACATTTTTATTACAGAGGATGCTTCCACTAGCCGGATTCGGGACACGCGAGCCTGGAAAGGCATGATGCCGGATTCTTTTGTCGTGGATCCCTATTCGGAGAAATTGAAACGAATGTCTTCGGTTGTACCCGAAAGCTACCGCGAAATGATGATGGAATCCGGATATTCAGTTCAGAAGGGTGCACTTATGATGCTGCCTGGTACAAGTAAAGACCTAATTTCCCTAGGGCTGCAGATGTCTGCTTCTACCCCGATGTAATCGTAAGGAGGAGAACACATGGATCGAACTTTATTAACCTTAATTATTGATGCAACCGGCAAAAAGACAGATATAGAGCTACCTAATACGATACCTCTGCATGAATTACTCGAACCCATGCTCAAAGGATTAAATGAAGGTATGGCCCTTACGTTTCAGGCGTCCAACTATCGCTACTACCTTAGCGGTGATGGAAGTGAGTGGAGTAGCATGGATCTTCAGCAGTCTCTGGAGGATTTAAAAGCAACGGATGGAAGCTATCTGCGCATTGAGCAGGTTAACTCCTTCTCAACGATATAATTTCGAATCATTTTTTTGTGCAAAGGGGAGCAAGAATCGTGTTTCCACCTGATATTAATATTGAACTACGAATCAGAAACCAAGTCTACAGACTGGTCCAGCACCCTCAATTTGAAGGTATACCCTATGGTCAGGAGGGCAGGGAGGGCACAGTGTACAAGCTTGTCAACAGCTTGGGAGAAAATAGTGCATTGAAGGTATTCCGCCCAGCCTTCCGCCAGCCCTCTGTCATGAAGTTAACAGAGCTAATGAAAGACCTCTCAGTCCATTCCGGACTGAGCGTATGGTCAAGAACTATACTGAATCCGCTAGAAGATATGGAGTTGCTCGGACACTATCCCGAGTTACTTTATGGTGCACATATGCCGTGGATTGATGGCGTGACATGGAGTGAATTAATGCTAGGCCGAGAGGTATTATCTCGGGAACAATCATTGAAACTGGCAATGGTTTTGGTATCTACCATGGCTGTATTGGAGCAAGCTGGCATAGCCCATGCCGACTTGTCAGCTTCTAATCTGCTGATCGTCAACCCTAATCAAGAGGCAGAAGACATGTCTGTTGAATTAGTGGATGTAGAAGGAATGTACGCCAAGCAATTGGAGGAACCCGATAATCTGCCAGAGGGGGCGACGGGATATACGGCATCTTTCCTTAGAGAATATGGGGACTGGAGCCCTCTTGCGGATCGATTTGCTGGTGGAATCCTGCTTGCCGAGATGCTGGCTTGGTCGAGTACAGACATATGTAAGCAAGCTTGGGGAGATAGTTATTTTGATCCACAAGAAATTCAGCAGCAAAGTGAGCGCTACGTACTTCTTCAATCGACACTTGAGCAGCAGTATGGCTCTGAAGTGGCAGCATTGTTAGATCGGTTATGGAATGCAGAGCAGCTACAGCAGTGTCCTACCTTTGGGGAGTGGCAAATCGCACTGGCTTCAGCGAAGCAATTCGTGGAGCAAGAAGCGATTTCACCGACTGAAGAGGATCTGGAGCTGGAGCAATCAACTGAGGAATCTAATCACTTGCCGAGTGAATATGCTGTCAACGCTTTGAGTCACGCCCAAGAGACTCAATTGGCCCGAGCCCGTCAATTGGAGCGTCAGGGGAATCTGACGTCAGCTTTTTGGGAATATGGCAAGCTGATTGAGCAATTTAACGAGCGTTCCCCATTTCATGTTGAAATTTCCATTGCCATGGAGCAGGTGCAAGAAGGCATAGATCAGACGGTCTTTAACCCGGAACCCAAGCAGACACTTGTGAAAAAAGGCTGGAATCAGCTAATTCAACAGAATAAACAGTCCACATATGACCGAATGTGGATTTATGTAATAGGTGGCTCAGTCGGTGCGCTTGTTTTTGCCTTAATTATTTATGCTATTGGTCTATTTAAATAGAGATCGAAGGAGTGTATTTACTTTGGAAAATGAATTAACGGAAGAGTGGTCATTCCAGCTCTCTCCTGAAGAGTTTTTCTTTTTGACTCAACTGGTGGGTGTCCGTCATATTGCCAACTTTGATGATCCTTATCGCGGGTATCTGGCTAAGGAATTGGAAGCGGAATATAAGGTAATTGAGAAGGCGTTTGTGGAGAAAGGGTATCTGGTCCCGAAGGAAGAGGGTACGGGCTACGATATGAATGAAATGCTCGCCTATTGCATTGCTGCATGCGGCAGTGCGGATGTGATGCATGTCAGTAAGAAGATTGAAGGCACTGGGAAATACGAAGGTCACTACTACTTTACTCCTCGAATCGTTGTCGAACAGACAATGGATGAGAAAGAAGCTATTGTCCTTGTTCCTGTTGCAGATGCCCAGTTAACGTTAGAAGCTATGAAAGGTTTCTTCCCACTAACGCTTCAATATAAAAGTGCAGCCAAAAAGGCGGTCATCAAAGATTGCACGTGGGAACAATGGAATCAGCTTACCGAAGTGGATCAGCTTAATAGACTGGTTCAAGCGGGGCATACGGAAGAGCAGGCAGAGCTTGCAGTAGCCATTTTCAGCAATGGAGAGCGTTCAGGTTCGATGATGTTTATGAAGAGGCATGGACTAATGTGGCATCAGGAGGATTATCACTATGCGCAATGGGGAGACAAGCTGTATCTGGCGGTTGAATTGACGGAGGGTACGCTTCAGTTCCAGCCATACAAGCCTGCGATATTGAAAAAAGCGTTATTACGATTTGCGGATCAAATTGAAAAACTGGATGGGAAAGGGGTCAAATAAATGGCAGACCGTATCAAAATTGAACCTGAACGTATTAAGGAGATCGCTACCCGATTTCTAGCCAGTAGTCAGGAAAGTATAGCTTTGTCCAGAGAGTTGAAGTCACTGATTGATGGAATCACGGGGGAATGGGAGGGGAAATCTCAAGAGCGTTTTTACTCCTCTTACAAGGATGCCCATGTTCAACTGGAGAGTGTATCTACTGTGCTGAAGGATGTAGGGGACGAGCTTAAGGCTATTGCCGAGAGATTTAGTAAGGCAGATTCAATAAAGTAAGGAGATGTACATATGCCAATTCGGCCTGATGTCAGTAAGCTGCGGAGCATCGCCTCCAAAATACGCAGTAACAGCAGCAAGTTGGAGAATGAACGCTCCAGTATCAATAGTAACGTACAGTCCATGATCTGGAAGGGAAGAGTGTATCAACACTTTATGGATGATTTCCGGGATACAACTCAGCGGATGAGACAGACAGCGGATGAAATGGAACAATTTGCACGCCGACTGGAAGACTTAGCCAATCAGTTCATGCAAGAGGATCTCGAAGAAGAGCGCAGAGAGAGAGAACGCCAGGAACGTGAGCGTCAGGAGCGCGAAAGACAACGAGCGGCCGCAGCTGCAGCCGCTTCAGCTGCGAAGAAGAAATAAGGGGGAAGCAATGTGAAATTGGAAGTCAGCCTATCCGACCTGAAGCGGACCTCGAAAAGTCTGAACGGGGCCGCGGATGAGATGGGGGATCTGCGCGGGGACCTGAACCGGGCGATGAACAGCCTGAGCTATAAAACCCTCAGCCAAGGGGGGGTACAAAGTACGTTCACCCAACTGATGCGGGAACTGGATGGCTTGCAAAGCAAGCTGGAACTGCTGTCGGAGTTGACCCGGCGCAAACGTGAAGAATATGAACAAGCGGACCGAGAGGGCAAAAAATTCAATTGGGGCAAATTGGCCAGTTTCCTCACCTTTGCGTTGGGGATGGTGCTGGATTTTCTCCCTGTGGTCGGTAACGTCAAAGGCATTATTGAGGCCATCACCGGCCGGGATCTGCTCACGGGAGAGAAACTGGCCTGGTATGAGCGCGGTCTTTCCGTGCTGGGACCGTTGGGAAAAGCGGGAAATAAAGCCGCTTCCCTCTTCAAGTATGCGGATGAGGCGCTGGAACTGACGGGAAAAACCGTGAAACATGCGGATGACGCTGCAGATGCAGCGAAAACCGTAGGCCGTGGTGCAGATGAAGCGATCGACGCTGTGCCAACGAGCACCAATAAGGCGGGTGTGCCCGGGAACTCGACCCGAGAAGCCGGGGAGGACATTGCCGGAGCGACGCCGAAGTCGACCAAAGCAGGCGAAGCCCCCGCAGGCTCCAGGGATACAGGTGACGCGCCGATGACCAGTAACAAACCAACGGGCAAAGCAGACGATGCACCAGGAGATGCCGGGTCCAGTCGTCACGATGCGGGCCTGACCGATACCGAGAAAGCGGCGGCAGCCAGTGCCGCGGGAGGAACCGGGGCTGCCGCAGCGGCTTCGATGATAAAGAAGACGCCCGGGGGAAGTGCTGCCAAAGGAGCAGAGCCGCCAGGGGCGCCGAAGTCGAAGGATATCGATTCTTCGCCGCACCCATCGTCTACGGGTCGAACAACAGAAACGCAGAATCCTCAAAAGTCGCAGAAGCAAAGTCAAGTAGAGGACCCGATTCATGCCGCTACGGGTCATCAGTTTATGAACCACCGTCTTCTGACGTTGCACGGGGCAGCAGACTGGCCTTTCACTCTGATTTACCATTCCGGTCTGTTGCAGCGGGGAGAACTGGGCCCGGCTTGGACGCATCAATATGGACTACGTTTGGATTTGACTCCAAAAGACTTCCAGACTACCTTTGAAGCTAGAGATGCATATCAACCCATCGTAGATGTCTATTGGACTCCGGGACGGAAAAACCGATTTACGCACCAAGGGGACGGCCTTTACCGCAGTGATGACCTGGATGTGAACCATGACGAGCTGACCTACACCGGGAAGGGCTGGACCTATATGGCCCGCAGCCCACGTGAGATCTACCAGTTCGACACCAACGGCGTGCTGCTCAGCCATACCCACAGCGACGGACTGTCGTTGGATCTGGTCTATGATGGAGAAGGAAAACTCGAGCAGCTACAGGACCGGGTCACGGGACGTGCGCTGATATTGGACTATACCGCGGAAGGGAACCTCGCTGCGGTCAGAGATGCTTTGCGTGAAGCAACGTTTGGTTATGATACTGCAGGATTCCTGGTGCGTCTAACGGAACCGGACGGTACGATCACGGAGCTGACCCACGACGGCGAAGGGCGCCTGATGTCACTGAGCGAAGCCGGAGTCGTTCAGTTTACCAATACCTACGACGAGAAGTACCGAATCATTGCGCAAACCGACCCATCCGGTGAAGCGGGGCGGATGGCGTATGATACCGAGAGCCATCCGGGTCAGACGTGGACCACCGTTACCAATCGGATGGGTCAGACACGCACCCTCGTGCACGATGACGCCTTGCAGCTCCTCGAAGTGCATGCAGAAGATGGCGGTATCACACGCTATACCTACACGCCGCGAGGACAGATGTCCAGTGCTACGAATCCGCTGGATGAAACCACGACGTATGTCTATGATGAAGAGGGACATCTGATCCGGGAAATCGATCCGCTGGGTCAGGAAACGAAGTATAGTTATACCGTGCACCACCAAGTCGCGCGTGAAACGGATGCCGAAGGCGGTGTAACCAGCTACCGGTACGATGAACAACAACGCCTGACCGAAGTGACCCGTCCCGATGGCAGTACGGCGAAGTGGATCTATACCGAAACGGGACAAACGGCCACGTATCAGGACTTTACGGGAGCCAGCTGGACCTACGCCTATACCGAGACCGGTGAGCTGCAGCATACGCTGGATCCGGAAGGCCGACGTTTACAGGTGGGCTGGGATGAAGCGGGACGACTGGTCGAACTGAAGGATGCCGCCGGAAGTGTAAGTCGCCGGAGCTACGATGGCGCAGACCGCCTGACCTCCATCACCGATCCGCTGGGCCTCACGTGGCAGATTGTGTATGATGCCAGTGGGCAGCGAATTCGCGAAACGCGTCCATCCGGAGCTTCGATGCAGTTTACGTATACACCAAACGGTGAGGTCGCGACCATCACCGATGCACTCGGTCACACCCGGCAGTATACCTATGACGCCGAAAACCGCCTGATCGCCGAGACGAATGCGCTCGGCGAAACTGCGCAGCTATCCTATGACACCGCAGGTCGATTGCAGATCGTGACCGATGCGTTAGGACACGTTACACGGTATCACTATGATGGCGCCGGTCGTCTCATCTCCGTCATCGATGGCGAAGGCCGGACCGTGCAGCAGCTGACCTATGATGCCGCTGGTCGCCCAACTGCCTGGCAGGATGGACTCGGTCACATGACGCGACTACGGTTCAATGCCCTGCATCAGCGCGTCGAAGATACCGACGCGGATGGCCATACCCGCCGTTATCGTTACGATGCCGCACACCGCCTGACCGAAGTGATTCAAGGCCAAGGGTCAGATGAAGTGACCTATCGCCAGACATGGGATGGGGAAGACCGCAATACGAGCTATACGGATGCGAGTGGAAACGAGACTCGTCTGTCGTATGACCGCAGCGGTCGTCTGCTGCAGGAAACGAACGCGGCAGGCGCACGAACGGCGTACACCTATGATGACCGCGGCTGGCTAAGTGCCAAGCTGGATGCCAAGGGCCAGGAAACCCGGTATGTGTATGATGCCGCGGGCCGCCTGATCCGTGCTACGGATGAAGCGGGCGAAATCGTGCTGACCTACACGCCGGATGGACAGGTGACTCGTGTGCTGGAAGCCGAGCAGCATGAGGAACGCACCTATGATGCGGCAGGACGATTGCTTACCCGAACTGATGGGTTAGGGCATCTACTGCAATATGCGTATGATGCGGCAGGCCGGATGACGGCGCTGACCTATCCGGATGGGAAAGTGGTGCAGTATCGCTACCAAGCCACGGGTGAGCTGGCTGAAGTGAAGGACTGGAACGGCCGTCTGACCCGGTACCGCTATGATGCAAGCGGGAAGCTCATCGACACCCGGCGCCCGAACGGCAGTCAGGAGCAAAGGGAATACGATGCGGCCGGCCAACTCACTCGCCTGAGAGATACGAGCGGACAGGGCATTCGTTTACAGCAATTTAAGTACGAATACAGCCCAAGCGGCTTGCTGCTGAAAGAAGAAAACAAACAGTATACGTATGATACCTTGAAACGCCTGCGCAGTGGCGCCGAGCCAGGTCGTGTTGTACACTACACGTATGACCCGTCTGGCAACCTGACAACCGAACAAGTAGGGACATCTGAAACGGAATTCACGAGTACTTCACCAACGCAGCATCTGCACTATACCTGGGATAACCGACTTCAGCGGGTGGGGGACTATCCGGTAGAAATCGATGCCAACGGAAATCTGCTGTATGCGACCGATGGCAGCACCGCTTCTGCTTACGAATACGATGCTCGAAACCGTCTGGTGAAGGCAGGTAAGCTCAAGTATCGATACAATCCACAGGGAGACCGGATTGAACTCGCGCAGCGAGGGCAAGTGACCCGCTATGTCAACGACGATGCACATGAACTGAGCCGGGTTTTGATGGAGCTAGACGGGGAAGGGAATGTGAAATCCCGTTACATCTATGGTCTGGGGCTAATCGGACGCGAAGATGCCGACGGCACGTATCTGAGTTACCACTACGATCTACGTGGCAGTACGACGTTGCTAACGGACGAGCAGAACCGGGTGACGGACCGCTATACGTATGGATTATATGGCGAACTGGAGCAACATGAAGGATTAACCCAGCAGCCGTTTGCGTATAATGGTCGAGATGGGGTCATGACCGATGCCAATGGACTGTATTACATGCGAGCGCGGTACTATGATGCGAAACTGAAGCGGTTCCTGAACCGGGATGTGATCCGTGGAGCGATCCAAGATGGGCAGACATTTAACCGATATGCGTATGTGAACGGGAATCCAGTGAGTTACATTGATCCGTTAGGGTTGATGAAGTGTGAGACTGAGGGGAAGGGTAACTTTGCCAACAAGAATTTTGCTTCTAAGGAATTACTGGATTCTCATTACGAAAAACATGCTGTTAAAAATAATGAATTCCGCGGTGCTTATAAAAATGCAGATGAATACATGCAAGGTGCTAGGGATGTTATGAATAGTGGCACAAAGGTAGAATATCAATACAAAGGTGAAACCCGAACAGGTTATGTGAAGTTTATGGGTAACTCTAGTAAGGGAGAAGCTAAATTTGAGTTTGTAGGAACTAATGCAAATGGTAATGTTACAACGTATCATTTGAAACGTGGAGAGGACTTATGGAAATTACTAAATAATAATAAACACGATAAGACAATCAACCCTATGAAATAAGGAGGTAGCCTATTCATGCAATACACAGCAAAATTAATTGAATTAAGTCCGTTAATCGAAGAAGAAGCTCTTCTCGAAATAAACGGACAAAGAATCGTGGCTTTTATCAATAACTGTCCTTTTGAGATAAATAAGGGGGAGCAGTATCTCATTGAAATTGAACTGGCTATTCTGGATGACTTCGTGATTTCTATGACTGATTCTGACGAAAAAGGTATCGAACAGATAGAAGATAGCTTTTCGCATTTTATTAGGGGTATTTTGAATATTGATAGCGGTACTATAGATGCAGGCATATTATTTGAGATTGATAAAGAATTTCTTTTCAATTATGGATATCTTCATAATCAATACGTACAACTTCGGGTGGATAGATTAAGTGTTGATTTTATTAGCTGATACGATAAAATTTTATTAGCTGTAAGGCCTTTCAAGGTTTCTTTTTTTGTGGGGCTACCCGGAGCCGAATGAACCCATCATTCAACCAATAACATACTTAACCCATGAGTACCACTACAAGAATTTCTTGATTTCCTTTGTACGCACGTAAATGCTTGAAAAGTATAACCTAATTAACGCTATAACGTTATAAAAAACAGGTCGATTATGGTCCGATACTACCATGATTGACCTGTTTTTTGTTATCTTCGTTTTCAAATTTATTCGCAACTGTAGATTACCCTACAGGGATAGTGAAGGTGAGAAGGACATGAATTTTGTCAAAGTTCAAAAGCCTATGTCGAACTGAATCATTAGTCGATATAGGCTTTTTCAACTGGAATAATTAACTGTGATCTAATCTTTCTCCTGCTGTAAACCGTTCAAGGTTTTCTCATATTTTAATCGTTAACATTCTTATGAAAACCTTCTCTGAGATAACACGGAATTAAATAAACTGATTCATTATACCTATATTTATTGAGTATATAGTGGTAATATATTCATATTACTGGCAAGTTTGATTGGTGTTTAGGATCTGTAAGACCTATGCATAGCAAATGAGAGATCAAGTACATACCGAAAGTCGAGGGAGTTAGAGAAAATGAAAAAATTGGCGTTAACTGTATTAGCAGGTGTTTTGTCTGTAAGTATAATGGGTTCAGGAATAGGATCAGCTGTAGCAGCCAGTGAAAAATCAACAGTGGAAGTGTTACTGAATACGAAAAAGATGAAATTCCCTGATGCAAAGCCGTTCCAGGATCATCAAGGTAGTGTGATGGTTCCGATTCGGTTAGTTTCAGAAGCCTTAGGGGCAAAAGTGACCTATTCCAAGACAGGCAAAGTGTCACGGGTTGGTATCCAAAATAAAGAGCATCAGGTGGACATGACGATTGGACAAACGGCTGCTTTAGTGGACGGACAGAAAAAAGATTATGGTACACAAATTATCTTGAAGCAGAACCGGACATTCGTTCCACTACGTCTGGTCAGTGAAGGGCTTGGTCAGAAAGTGGAATGGGATAAGATTGGTCGCTGGGTGTGGATCGGAAATAAAGACTTCAGGAGTACAGACGATAAGGAGTTTAAGTTGACGAAACTGAGTGAATTCAAGGCATACACCCAGAGTGAAAAATATTTTCTTAATAAGAAAGACGTAAAATACACAGGTCTGAAGATTATCAAGGAAAGAGATCTCCCAATTCAATTGAGTGATGGTCAAGTGGTCTATAGCATTGGTATGGTGAAGGTTCAAGGTGATGATATGATTCAAATTCGAAGCAGTCAACGGGGAAACTCTATTAGTTTTTTAGTTAAAAATAGTTTTGTGAGATATCGTGGTGTGGTTGATACGCTCTTTAAAAACAATGGTGATAAAACAGGAATGAATTATCTTCCTGTAATCAGCAGGCTGGATAAATTCCAGAATGGTGAATACATTCAGAATTATGAAGGTTGGACAGATTATAGGGTCAGTCAAGCTGATTACATTTTGCTTGGAGATGGTAGCTTAGACGACTATGCTGTAGCGATTGTCAATCCGTTCAAGTAAGGGGCCGGTCAGGATGAAACGAACGATTAGCTCATTACTCAGTTTGGTACTTATTATATCTTCTGTACTTGCCATATTTACATTTCGTCCAGGACAAGCCGAAGCAGCCGTTTTTTCAATTAGCTCAAGTCGTTTATTGCAAGATCCAGACCCAGCTAAATCGAATATTTATTATTTTGTAGGTATGGTGTATTACGAGGTTTGGAGTAACACTTCCGGGCAATGGACTGGTGCTGGTCATCATCCCGGATCTAAAGTTCCCACGGTGGATGGAGGGACTTACGAGTTTAAATTTGGATCCGGTCGAAAGATCAAGGATATTACAGTAAAACCTTTTGATTTCAATTGGACGCTTGCTAACGATACTTTTAATAAATCTAGATCTGGAGAATTGAGAGATAAAAATCAGGAATACTATTGGAATGCTACTTCTAATGTTACGTACTCATACAGAGAGTCACCTCCTGTTGGAAAAGGCACCAATATAGGAAGTAAAGAAGTCTTGGTTAAAGATGGTGTTCTTACTGCTAGAAATGGAGCCGTCGATCGAAGGGCAGAGGAAGAAGATGATGGTAAGACTTTTGGGCGAAACGTAGAAGGCTGGCAATACTTCTTCCCAACCCTCTTTACAATTGAGCTTGAACCTGAAGAAGGTAAGGCGATAGTCAAACATTGGACAATAACCGGTCAGAGTCTGGATGGCGTTGACGGGTTTAGGGATAAGGAAGAAAAGCTGGAGAAAGATAAGGAATATAGTTATACCCACACAGCACCCGGAGAGAAATATACATACGAAGGTTATAAGAAAAGTACCGTTGCTGCGCCGAGTGGTGGAAGTCGATCTCAGGGGGATCCGGGCAAGTTCATCTATAACGGAAAGTATCCTTACTATTATGTATACTTCTATTACAAGTTAAAAAACGGAGATGGTCCAACGATACCTGATAATGTTTGTACTGAGCCCGTTCCAGGACGAACGTTGGAGGGTAAGTACATGGATCCACTCGTGACCGCCATGATTAAGGCAGATCAACGGGGCAATGAAGCTTTTGATGTGCTCAAGGGGATTCCTACCTCCGAAAGCCTGTACGGAAACGTATTTAGTCGGGATTATTTGTTTGAACATACCTTTGTACAGATGACAGGCACATGTACATATCAGTTTGATGTTGAGAAAATATGGACCCTGAAGTGGGATCCGAAGAAGACTGAGAAAGATGCGGAGGGTAATGAGAGGGAAGTTCCAGATCCGCAGGAAGCGGAAGAAACGGTGACGAAGCAATATACTGTCGAGCGTCCGTACGATTACTGGACGATTGATACGTTAAGTGTATACAGCATCGATGAGGCGACGCTAATCAATTATGCTTTTGGATCTGGACAAATCACGTTGCAACCCGAAGGTTATGTCCCACCGGATTTTCAGGCGGAAACGACGGGGTATTATTATCCGCCACCCAATCCAGTCAAAGTCACAGCTCCGCCTGGCACAAAAACGGGAGGAAAGGATCGACCCTCCCCGCCCGATGAAGATCTACAGAGTGTGGCTGAGGAGGCAGTCCCTGATGTAGAGGTAGAGAATGATGCCTTTTACTTTAATGGAGGGACGGTTATGGATCCGCAGCGGTCCCCTGAATCCGGCCCACAGCCCGGCGAAATTCCAGTTCCCGTGCAGATTGATGAGAATGTATTATATAGTCCCTATAACTATATTCCAATCAGTAAGGCGAACAAACAAGATACCATCAGCGAGGGTACCATTCGTTATACCTTAATGGATAACAGTGTGAATGGAGGTGATGACCAAGAGTTCGATATCTATGGTATCAACACCGTTACCGTACATACGCCGGTGGTAAACTACTCGCTCGTTTCGGATGATCAGCCACATAACCAGAAAACAGTGCCGAACATGAACCGGTCCGCCCTCATTTTGGAACGACCGTTCACGGTACGCATCCCGACCAGCGGCCAGCATCTGGATGATGGGTCCTACCCGGGATATGGCAATCGGGATTACGCTAAATATTATCGGATTAAACAAGTGCGGTTTCCTTTTGATGTGTACAGCGCCGACCGAACACAATTTGTTCCGCGAAATACGTGGATCGACATCCAGGTACCTGTACTGGATACGACGTTCTATCTCCCGGTGTGGGTAGATGAAGGAGACTACCAGGTGGAATTTCGTAATATTGCCGAAAACGCGCCGTCTGATTTTAGTACGCAGCCGGAAGTCGACGCTCAGCCCGATGCCAATACGGACTTGTACTACCACGTCGCCTCCGATGAGGTATCCGTAGAAGTCATTGGGAGGTTATACGACTTTGAGATTACCGATATCGCCGACTATAACTGGGAGCTGGTCTTCCGCCGTTTCAAAAATAGCATTGCGCCCACCTGGATCAGTTACTGGACGGGCACGCAGGATATTGACGGGGACAAGCGGGGCAACAAACCCCAGTTTACCGTCCCGATTCGCCCGGGCAGTCACCCACTGCAAGGGTACCAGAATGTGGCGGTGAAGACTGGATATCACTTCAAGTTTGACTTTAAAACCAAAGGCAACATGTTTGGCCCGCGAGACGGCATTCGTCTCACGCCAACCTTTGACTTTGTGAGCAAGGATGGAAACACCAGAGTACCAGTGGATCTGTATTACTCGACCAACCAGCGTAACTTTATTCGCATTGGTTCGGCAGAGGATCAGGTGAAACGATTTGTGATTCTGAACGATCGGCTGCGTCAAGTCCCGTCCGAACAACTACGAGATACAGCGACGTACAAATACAACCGATATGGTGAAATTCATCCAGGGATGATGAGTGAACGAGCGTATCAGGAGTACTACCGAGACAAATTCACGAAAATGAAAACCCCGGTAGGTGGGTATAGCCTACTCTTGATGCCAGAACAGTTGCGGACATTTATTGGTCCGAAAACGAATATTCCAACGACCGCCAGCGCAGATGTCCTCCGTGCGAATGCATCCATTCAACAGTGGTATGGGGAATACAGTTTGCCCGCCGAGCCCTATGTGGTGCAAGCGGGAACGAACTTGGCTGAGTATGGACGTACGCATGGCGGATTGGATGCTAAATCACCAATCTTCTTGAAAGATGGGTATATCGTGGTGAACTTTAACTTCGAGTCCATTCGAGAAGGAAATCTGTCGGCTCCGCATCTTCAATACATCCATGCCCCGCTGATGAATCAATGGATGATGGAAGGCTTTGATCGTCAAGTGGAGGATAGCTATGGCAACAGCTTCACCCTGCGGGACGGAGACGTGGTGTTCTACCATGCGGATCGTTCCAGCCGGGATGATTTCAGTGCGCAGGTACCGCATTAAAGAAAAAGCAAGTTAGTTTTAGGATTAGATCCTGATCGAAGGAATCCTTTTACACGAGGGTTTCTTCGATCTATTTACAAATAGATTGATAAAGTGAGGGATGGTTGTGTCCCGGATGATAAAGATAGTTACATTGACCATGATGATAGTTTTTATTTTAGGAGGGTGTTCAAGAGTGGATACAAAAGATAAAGATCAAGAAATTATGGAGCGCTCGGAAGCCATTGCCATTCAGTACTTAAAGGATACTTATGACTTGGATGTGACAATTACTAGGAAACAAATGCAGCCTAAAATGGCAATGAGTTGGGTTACTTTTTATGGCTATGTTTCTCAACATGAAGAACAGTCTTTTAATGTGTCTATTAATTATGAAGAGAATCGGACGGAGTCATTTAGTTTTAGCCCAGAATTAGAAGAATTCTTGTTAACCGAAGGTTACGATCCTTATAAATTGGACTGATAATGAAAGGTGGACTTTATAATGGATAAAGATAGTTCTAATAATAGAGAAATTACTGATCTTGTTTATAAGAAAATGTCACAAGAAGCATATAAGGATTATGAAACTGGTAAGAAAATAGGAGTTCTTCCTGGCTGGGAAGTTCTAGACCAACAACATAATTCATCTGGCATGGACGCTGTCACCTTCTATAATCCAGAAACGAAACAAGCCGTCATAGCTTTCCGGGGAACCGAGGGAAGTGCTCCTCTGGAGAGAGCTTATCCTGATCTAAAAGCGGACGTTCTAAATATTGGCCTACCCGAAATAGGAGCTACGTTTGATAGAAAATACAATCCATGGCCTGAATCCTGGAGTGGGGTTATTCAGGGCACCGAAGATGCACTAGGAATTACGTGGCTTAATAACTTGTTTGGGGACACGGGGAAAAGTATAGATAAAGAATTCGGACCGGATAATCAATTGTACGAAGCCGAAGATTATGTGAAAGAGATGCAAAGTAAGTATCCCGATGCAGATTTCACTCTTACGGGGCATTCCCTAGGTGGGGGAAATGCGCAATATGCAGCGGTGTACACGGGACTCGACGCGGTCACTTTTAGTGCCCCAACTGTTGTGGCCGCGTTGACGCCAGAGATGAGAAGGAAAGCCGAGGAAGGGGCGTTCGATGGACAAGTAACCAATTTCATACATCCTGGCGATGGTATTGCGAGTGGCCTCTTTGATGGTTATGAGCGGCATGTGGGATCTACGCTTCTTATTAATTCAAATTATGCAGATGCAAATGAGAACTATGGGATGAATGTTTGGGCCAAGGTGAGGGATACATTATTTGAGGATGGTCCTGGATATCACGATATGAAGCATTATAGCTTCGATGACGATGGATATATCAATAATCCATTGTATGATGAAATTACGGGAGAACGAGTAAGTTTCTCTCCGCGGAAACCTTCGGATCATAACATCCTGGATCGTGCACGTGAAGCATGGGATACTCTATCTAAAGGCTTCAAGTCGGTAGTTAGCGTTGTTGGTGGATATTCCGCAGGAACCATTGAGCTTACGCCAGAAGAATTGAAAGAGATTGCAGGGAAATGGAGTCGGCAAGCGCAGGATATGAGTCGTACCTTCGAAAGGATCCAACGGAACTTTTTCGAGTATACCGAGAGCAGTCATAGTCAGAGGCTTGTGCCGATTGTGTGGGATTTGCAGATGAGTATTAAGCAACTGGATGAATGGCATCTGGAACATACCTCTGATCTTGTAGATTATATCCAGAACAAGGCGGATTTATTTATCCAGGCCGATAGTGGAACGGGAGCCTAACCGACATTGAGTAGAAAGGCAGGAAGATGTAAATGAGTGGAAACAGTATAGCCATGGATTTGGATCAGTTACTACAGGCTGAACAGGAGTTGGATCTTATTCTTCGTGAATTGAGAGAAAACGAGAGAGAAGCACGAGTATTGTATGAGAAGCTAAACACCTGGAAGGGACAATCAGCCGATAAACTTCGGATCAAGGTGGAAGTTTTCTTTTATCAGTTGGATACCAAGACCCAAATACTTCTCAAACAGAAACAGGAAATGTTAGATGCGATACAGAGAATAAAGGAAGCGGATGGAAGTTATTAATTGTAGTTTGAGGTTTCAAGTTTATATTTTACATAGAATGTCCTCGTGGGCGACTAGATCTTATTCATAAACGAATCATTAATTGTCATATGGGCCACAAGTTATAAACATCAAGAAAAGATGCCACCCCACATTAAAGTGAGAATTGGCATCTTTTTTTTGAGTACTCACAAAACAAAATCAATACACCCGATGTTTCCATCCATTCAACTTCGCGATGGCCTCCAGATAATAATAATCTCCATAGATCAGGGAGACATCAATGAAGGAATTGCCGCTGCCTGTGGCATGCAGCAGAATCGATTCATGCTCTGGCTGATCCCAGACCGCATAGTTCTCTGTTAAGGAACGTAGGATTCGTTCGGCTGCATCGGCATAGAGTCGTTTTTCACCTTCAGGAACGGCGGTGGCCAGCTCCAGCAGACCGGATGCGGCGATTGCTGCTGCAGAGCTATCTCGGGACTGATCCTCCAAAGTCGGAAGTCTGAAATCCCAGTAAGGTACATGATCCTCTGGCAGCGCAGCAATAAAGTAATGGGCGATTCGTTTTGCTGTGTTCAGGAAACGCTCATCCTGGGTATAACGATACGTATTGGCGAATCCGTATAATCCCCATGAGGTACCACGACTCCATGAGGATTCAGGAGCATATCCCTGTCCGCCAAAACATTCAATATAACGACCATCCTCCGGGTCAAAGGAAAGGATATGTTTGGTCGATCCGTCTTCACGAACACCATACTGCATGGTCGTCTCTGCATGGCTAATGGCAATATGTTTGTAGCGGGGATCTCCCGTCACTTCTGAAGCCCAGAACAACAAAGAGATATTCAGCATGCAATCAATGATGGCCCATCCGTATTTGTCTTCATTCCACGCACGAATGAATTTGCCGACCGGATAATAGCGTCCTGCAAGGAAATTGGCTGCCTCCAGACCACGTCTGAGAGCGTCTTCATCACCTGTAATTTTATGTTTGATAACAGCAGTAGAGAGAAACTGGAAGCCAACATCGTGATGAAGCTCTCCTGTTGAACTTATAAACCATTGCTCCAAAGTTTCATCCCACGACCATGCCGCATCCCGGTAGCTTTCCTCTCCTGTCATATCGTAAATAATCCACAGCATACCCGGCCAGAAACCTGAAACCCACCAATCGGTGTTGATGTTATCATACTTCCCATCATCGCCGGCAAAATGAGGACATTTATTCCCAATGTTTTTTTTCATCTCGGGCAATTTGTTTTCCAGCTTCTGCATGACTTCCTGCCAATATGTCGTAGTTACAGCGGATTCTGCCTTGGCCATGAGATTACCTCCTTAAGGTTAATTAGAAAGTAAAGATAACGCTTTCCTATAAGGAGATTATATCTTTTTAAAAACCTTAAAAGTTGTGTTAGGATATGAAGAAATGTTGCTCTGTTGTCATTGTGAAAAAGGGGGAACGAGAGTGTTTGAACCTGTGGACTTTGAGGGAAATACTTTGGTGTGGGATTATCAAATTAAATCGGTAAACGAATTCAAAGGATATTATCATTGGCATCAATGCGGGGAAATTCTCTATGTCCATGAAGGGCAGGGCATTGTGGTATTGAATAATCATACCTATCCCATTCGTAAAGGCATGCTCTTCTTTTTTCAGCCATATCAGCTGCATCACGTCTATGCCGAGGTTCATCCAGATACACCGTATGAAAGGAACATTTTCTATGTAGAGCCCATTGTAATGGACCGATATTTGGAAGCGTTCCCGCATCGCCGTGCTTTTTTTTCGAGGTTATGGAAAGGAAGGAATCAACAGCAGGTTTTTGATTTGAGTTTATCTGTGGATCAGATGGATTGGGTATACAGAAGTTATCACCAGTCACGCAGTCGGGTTGGGGGAGGAATCGGTGCTGTTTTTGCTACAACTATTGAATGTTATGGATTTGGATCAACAAAATGACGGGGATCAGGCGAGTCAACCACACTTGGACGAGTCACGTCAATTAAGACATGCGGAGAAGATGATGCATTGGATTGAAGAACACTACACAGATGAAATCAAGCTGAATCATATGGCAGACGATATCCACTTATCCAAGTCTTATGCTTCCCGTATCTTTCAGCAAGAAACAGGAAGCAGTATAACGGACTACGTCACAGCCCGAAGGCTCAAGCAGGCTTATTTCTGTGCTGGAAACGACAACTCTGTCCGTTGAAGAGGTTGGCAGGCGTTCGGGATTCCCAAATGTATCTTACTTCATTCAATTATTTCGCAAAACTGCGGGAACCACTCCGCTACAGTACGGCTGCATTTTGAACGCAGCAGCAGACATTAAATCACATAAGGTTAACTGCTGATGTTACTAAAAGTAGCGTCAGTATTGCTACAGCCACTTATCTGCCCACCGTTCCACGGCGCTTAATGCGCGCCCCAGCTCTGTACCTTTGCGTGACAACATATATTCTGTCCGAACAGGGCGTTCCGTAACCACATGACGCACGACAAGTCCCTCTTCCTCCAGTTCCTTCATTCGTTCATTAAGTACCCGTTTGCTCAGGTCCGGGATATAAGCGTGAATTTCACTGAATCGTTTGGGTTCTTCCATTAATGTATGAATAATGAGGGCTACCCATTTCCGGCCAATGATCTGATAAGACTGTTCCACCTTTTCGCATATTTGCTTGGCATTCTCATCATCGCTCATAAAAAGTGCTCCTTTGGTTTAGTTATGCTTATTATAGCATTAGTATACTTATTGTAACCTGAGTGTCCACAAGCCCTATGTGTAAAATGTCACATACCAATTGTTCTTAATGTTACCACATAAAGCGTTAACATTAAATAAAAACCCTATAAACACTGGTGTTCACAGGTTGGACACGATTGTTGACGAATTGTGACGACAGGTGTAATATGGGTAACGTCAATTCAATTGGTTACAATTTATAACCTTGATTAAGGTTGTGGAGAGAAGGAATGTTCCATGTTTAATTCAGGTCGGATACACAAGCGGAGGTAAGGCGGGGAACTCCCCCACTAATTCCGTCTTTTGTCATGCTTGGATTTGAACATTTTGCATCATCATATACTATACTGCACAGATCACAGGAGGCACTCCAATGGACGCAATGACATTTGTCCTCTTCGGGGCAACAGGCGATTTAGCCAAACGCAAGATTTATCCTGCACTATATAATTTGTACATTGATTCAAAAATGCCAAAATCCTTCTCCGTTATCGGTCTTGGACGGCGCGAATTGTCGGATGCTGACTTCCAAGCGAATGTTGAAAAGTCACTGCATACCTTCTCCCGTCAAACACCGGAAGAAGAAGCTCAGGTTCGCGATTTCATTGGAGCTTTCCGTTATTGTTCGTTAAATAATACGAAGCTTGAAGATTACACCAAATTGCTGGAACTGGTTCAGAAGCGTGAACAAGAGCTGAATATTCCCGAAAATCGCATGTTCTACATGTCGGTAGCACCGGAATTCTTTGAGCCCATCGCCCTGAACATTCAAGAAAGCGGCTTGGGTAACACCAAAGGCTGGAAGAAACTCATCATCGAAAAACCATTCGGACACGATCTGCAATCTGCGCGTGAACTGAATGAAAAACTCAGCAATACTTTTGCAGAAGAAGAAATTTACCGTATTGACCATTTCCTTGGTAAACCGATGGTACAAAATATTGAAACTCTTACCTACGCAAATCCGGTCATTCAGGCTTTGTGGTCCAACCGTTATATTGCCAATGTACAGATTACGGCGAGTGAAACGGTTGGCGTAGAAGAACGTGCCGCGTATTATGACCAAAGCGGTGCCCTTCGTGACATGTTCCAAAACCATATGCTTCAATTGCTGATGATGATTGGTTTGCATTTGCCAAAACGCTGCACACCTGAAGAAATTCAATTCAAAAAGCAGAAGATCGCTGAAGCTCTTCGTCCATTGACGAAAGAGAATATCGCTTCCGAAGTCGTTCGTGCTCAATACGGAGCAGGCGAACTGCAAGGTACTCCTGTTGTGGGATATTTGGACGAGCCTGGTATTCCAGCTGGTTCTCAGAATGAGACTTATGTTGCCGCGAGACTGTGGATCGATGATCCATTCTGGAGCGAGGTTCCATTTTACATTCGTACAGGCAAACGCCTGGCTGAAAAATCGACCAGAATTGTTGTTGAATTCAAGGCTCCGCTCAAAACAGGTCATGAATCCGAAAATACAACGGAGCCTAACCTGCTGACAATTGAAATTGGTCCGAAGGAAAGCATCTCGCTTCAATTGAATGCGAAAAACCCACTCAACCAAGGTGAAGTGGAACCAATGCATATGAACTTCAACTCAGGTGAACGCAACATTCCGGAAGCTTACGAAAACCTGATCTTTGACGCGATGCGTGGCGATTCTACATTCTTCGCTCACTGGAACGAAGTTGAACTGGCTTGGCAGTGGGTACAACCGATCCTGGAAGCATTCCAGGAAGGCAGTGTGCCACTGGATACGTACAGCGCAGGTTCGCAAGGACCTGAGTCCGCAGATCGTCTGATCGCAGAGAACGGCTACCGTTGGTGGTAAGTGAAACGAAATAGTGAGCAAAAGAGAAAATAACGTACGATTCGTTTTGCTCGATAATATGCAAATTTTAATAAAGTACACCGTTCCAATTTTGCATAAGTCCTTCCGGTAATACCCGGAAGGCCGCGAAAATTTTTGATATAGATTAGTTGGCTCAATCTAAATCAGTTCATAACAATTACGCGCGAGGAGTGAAGGAGACGAAATCGATTCTGAAGAAGCGAAGCGTTCGCCTTTGTCTCTATATTTTAACAATTAACATTATTAATCAAAAAAATATGGAGACAACAGCGATCGAAAGAACGATTCGTAACCGGAACGGCTGCTGCGCCACATGGTTAAGCACTTATTTTGGAATTGGCCAGATAAAATTAGAAATGTTCATAACAGGAGGAACTTAGCAATGAAACTTGGACTTATTGGATTAGGTAAAATGGGATTGAACTTGGGCAGAAACCTGATTGACCACAAACATGAAGTGGTTGCTTTTGACCTTAACGCTGAAGCTGTAAATGAAATGAAAGAATATGGTGCAACAGGCGTATCTTCCTATGCAGAAATGGTCGCTTCCCTTGAATCCCCTCGCGTATTGTGGATCATGGTTCCCCACAACGTGGTTGACGCTGTATTGGCTGAAGTAAGCCCACTGTTGTCCCAAGGGGACATCATCATTGAAGCGGGTAACTCACACTACAAAGAGTCCATCCGTCGTTACGAAGAAATGAAACCTAAAGGCATTCACTACATGGATGCTGGTACATCCGGTGGTATGGAAGGCGCACGTAATGGCGCATGTTACATGATCGGTGGCGATCCTGAAGCTTGGGCAGTCGTTGAGCCTGCGTTCAAGGATACTTCCGTTGAAAATGGTTACCTGTATGCTGGTAAAGCAGGTAGCGGTCACTTCCTGAAAATGGTTCACAACGGTATCGAGTACGGTATGATGGCTTCCATTGGTGAAGGCTTCGACGTATTGGAGAAAAGCGGCTTTGATTTCGACTTCGAACAAGTGGCCCGTGTATGGAACAACGGTTCCGTTATCCGTTCATGGTTGATGGAATTGACAGAGCGTGCATTCTCCAAAGATGCGAACCTGGATGAAATCAAAGGGGTTATGCATTCTTCCGGTGAAGGACGTTGGACAGTTGAAACAGCATTTGACCTGCAAACTGCTACGCCAGTTATCGCCTTGTCCCTGTTGATGCGTTATCGCTCCCTGGAAACAGACACATTCACAGGTAAAGTTGTCGCAGCATTGCGTAATGAATTTGGCGGCCACGCTGTAGAAAAAAATTAATTCATATATAACTGTTAACATATACGGATAATCGGGTAATGATGAGTATAGCTGTTTACAAATTCATCAAGTGGAGGGAACATATCATGAAATTTTTCTTAGATACAGGTAATGTTGAAGAAATCAAACGGATCGAACGTCTTGGTCTGGTAGATGGAGTCACGACCAACCCGTCTTTGATTGCCAAAGAAGGTCGCGTATTTAAAGAAGTGATTCAGGAGATCTGTGGCGTTGTGAAAGGCCCGGTCAGTGCTGAAGTGATCGGACTTAAAGCCGAGGATATGTTGAAGGAAGCTTATGAAATTGCTGAGTGGGCACCGAATGTAGTGATTAAACTACCGATGACCGAAGATGGACTCTATGCTTGTCATGAACTGACGCAAAAAGGAATTAAAACCAATGTAACGCTGATCTTCTCCGCAGCACAGGGTCTGATGGCGGCGAAAGCTGGTGCAACCTACATCAGTCCATTTGTTGGCCGTCTGGATGATATTGCGGTGGATGGCATGAAGCTGATTCGAGATCTGCGTCTCATTCTGGATACGTACGATCTGCCTTCCGAAATTATTGCAGCAAGCATTCGTAATATCAAACATGTGGAGGATGCAGCACTTTCCGGTGCGCATATCGCCACTATTCCGGGCTCGCTCCTGCCAACATTGTGGAAACACCCACTGACAGACAGCGGCATTGAGCGCTTCCTGAAAGATTGGGAATCCGTTCCGAAATAATAAAATGTAGGCAATGGCCTGGAATCTCAGAGCCGTATTCTATAAAAAAGCCTTCCACCTTGCAGACAAATCTGCTGGCGGAAGGCTTTTTTGGTTTGTACATGATGATATCGGCGTACGAGCAGGTGCTGTCCTTCTTTTTCGGGACAACAGTGCATAAGGATAGTATATAGCCTATAGCTCATCCCGCAGGGGAGGGACGCCCGATGATGAGAAGACGATGGCGAAGCCGAAGACGCCGCAAGCCGCCAAGTGGCAGGCGCAAAATGTGGTTGATTATTGTATTGGTAACAGCCTTCTGTTTGATGCAAGGTTTTGCCTATGTTGATAAGAAAATGAAACCGCCCATCATGCATCTGGCCAAGATCAGAGTAAAGCAAATTGCAACGGAAGCGATCAACAAGGCCATTACAGCGCAGGTTTCCGAAGGCAAATCCACCGAGGGACTGATCGACTGGAAAACCGATACGGCTGGGAAAGTGTCCGGATTCATGCTGAATTACGATGAGCATATGCGGATTACCGCGAGTACGATGAACATTGTGCAGTCCACTTTGCAGAACGTGCATATGTTAAAAGAAAAAATACCGCTGGGGCAGGCGTTGGGCAGTCCGGTACTGGCATCCTTTGGTCCAAGTATACCGGTTCGTATTGAGCCTCAGGGAGCCGTTAAGGTGGATCTGAACACACGTCAGCAGAATGCGGGAATTAACATGATTCTGGTGGAAGTGTACATTCACATCATTGCCGAAGTTGCGGTGGTGGTGCCCTTTGACATGGAACCCGAGACTGTTGATACGGAAATTCCGATATCCTACCTGCTGGTAGTGGGCGATGTGCCGATGTACTACTACGATAATCAGGGCAAGCCGGTGGGCAGCAACGGCAGCAATGCACCCGCTATAGCTCTGCCATCGGGTCAGACGGGTGTGTCCAGTGGTCATGGAGGGACGCCTAATTCAACCTCTCCCAATCAACAGCAGGCTCCAGCAAACGGTCTGAACGGAAATGAATTGGAGGTTGAGCCGGATTTGTCAGATCCAAATGAGGGTTTGCAGCTTGACGTGGATGTGAACCACTAATGAAGAATCAAAGGCAAATATCGAATAAAAAAAGGGGCCTCTTAATGAGAGCCCTGCAAAACGAAT
>NZ_AWUK01000032.1 GCF_000499205.1 Paenibacillus sp. MAEPY2 | reverse complement strand
GAGAAGGCAGGACTTTTTGTTTTGTACGTCATGTTAAGCGCTTCGATGTAGAGCACTTTAAGTACCTTACTTTATAAGATTTAACGTTTATTCGGATCAGTATCCGAACGTCCATCTGTCTGATGGCGGTCATAGTCTGTGGACTCCTGTCCAGCAGCATGCTGTTGGTAAGCTTCCTCAGCATGAGATAGCGAATTCTGATCTCCTGGGTCAGCATCCTTTTTGCGGCCAGTCAGCTTCCGGCGAATCCATCCAAAAGCGCCAACAATGGCGGCAACGATGACAAACCATCCCTTTTTAAGCAAGAGCAATAATCCGACTTTCTTGGCTACAGCCACACCAGCACCACCGAGAATCAGACTGGTTAGGCCAAGTTCAGATTTTTTGTCTACGGATGCATCAAACTCTTCATACGTGTTTCCTTTGATCACGTTGAGCTGATTAAGCACGGAGCTTTCAAACTGTTTGCGGTTTTCTTCAAAATTGGCACTATCCGTAACGAGAATAACACCGATGTACCCTTCGCGGGTGAGTACGTTCACATTGTAATTGACGAGTTTTGCCTGCTCTGCATCCTCAAGACCAAGAGAATAGATCAGTTGATGCTTGGTGCTGTCATAGGCGGGCTCAATCTCCCATCCAGTAATAAACAGCTGATTCTCGGGTGTTGTTTTCTCATTTTGCTCTTCTGTACCTCTTTTGTAGCTATCGAGCAGTTCAGCGGCGTCCAGATCGTCTTTTTCACTGTCATCGACATGGCCGGTATCGTTATATTCAAAGATGACATACCAGTTGGAGTTTTCGCCGGCACCATAGATACTTCCAATTTCCGTTCCGTTGGGGAAGGAGTCCGTGTCCTCCAGAAACCTTTGGGTGTTAGCTGCATCGAGATAGGAGAGATTTTCAGCTACGGTTAATGTTGCTTTGTTATCAAGTACTACATTTGACGGCCCATCAATCCATTGATAATCTTCGGTGGAACTATTGCTTTCACTTTCTGCAGATGCCGTGGTCGAGAATGGAGCTTGAAATGAGGCGACAAGCAAAATTGCGAGTAGAGAGGCTAACCATCTTTTCATTTGCGTTATATCCCTTTCGAAGGTGTCATGCAATGTTGTCATTTACATGAACATATGTATTGTGTCGTTATATTCATAAGAAAATAAGGACTTATCGACATTACCATAGGCATCCGGGCCAGACAAGGGAAATATGGATATAAAGGGTTAATTTTGCTTCTAAAGACCTAATTCAATTTATTAAAGTTATTTGAAAGATAAGTATTTAGTCCTTAATTTACACTTTTTTGCAAATGGTACAGATTGGTGGGGAACGCGAGTTGTGAGGGAATGATAAATCTTTTATACTGGATAAGTGACTGCTCTTTGAAGAGGGGGATGAACGTGAAGGGAAAGATTGCCCTCATAACGGGAAGTGCCAAAGGTCTTGGTAAAATGACAGCTCTCCGTCTGGCGGACCAGGGGTGCCATATTGCCCTGAATTACGTACACAGTCGTACGGAAGCCGAGGCATTAGAGGCTGAAATCATAGCCAAGGGTGTGCGGTGTATTGCCGTCCAGGCCGATATTTCCAAGACAGAAGAGATCACCATGCTGGTTGCACAGGTCGAAGAGAAGTTAGGCAGCATTGATATTCTGGTGAACAACGCCGGTCCGTTTGTCCGTGAACGTCGACTATTTGCCGAATATTCGGAAGCTGAGATTCAGATGCTTGTGCAAGGAAACCTGCTTGGACCGATGCTGCTGGATCAGCGTGTATTGCCGGAGATGCGGCGCAAGCAGTGGGGCAGAATTATACATTTTGGCTTCAGTCATGCGGGAGAAGCAAGATCATGGCCTCATCGAGCGGTGTATGCTGCGGCGAAGGTAGGTCTCGTTTCATTTACAAAGACACTTGCTGTGGAGGAAGCTCCTTACGGCATTACGGTTAATATGGTATGTCCGGGTGATATTCGCGGTGCCAACAAGGAAAAAACGATTGATGAGTTGGCAGGAATTACCGACGAGGAAACGCCAAGAGGACGTCCCGGAAGTGGTGAAGATATTGCGCGGGTGATCACCTATCTGTGTCTCGATCATTCCGATTTTATAACAGGCAACATTATGGATGTATCTGGAGGACTTGATCCGATTCGTCCCAACATCCTGCGTGAGGATGGCGAAGTGCGGACTTAGGCGTGAAATGCAAGGATAAGGCATAATCAGGTTCGATGAAAAAAAAGGACTGCCTTCATTTGCACAAAAAAGAGCCCTCCGCTTCATGCGAAGCGAAAGGCTCTTGAGGTTTATTTCGTGAAGGATTGATTAGAATACTTGTACGACTTCTTCGACACCTTCGACTTCTTCAAGAAGGGCGCGTTCAATCCCGGCTTTTAAGGTAATGGTGGAGCTTGGGCAGCTGCCGCAGGCACCGACCAGTTTCAGCTTAATGATGCCGTCCTCCACGTCGACCAGTTCCACGTCACCGCCATCGCGTTGCAGGAACGGACGAAGTTTGTCAAGCACTTCAGATACCTCATCGTACATGGTGCTTTGTGCGTTTTCGCTCATTTTTTTCAACTCCTTTCCTCACTATATTATATTACAAATGGCCATAAAATAAAATGGTCAAACAAAGCAGGTGAACCTACATGAGACCGATTATTGAATTTTGTGCCAACAATATGCATTTTGGCACAGATGAAGTCATGGATCAACTGGAAGAAAATCCAGACTATGATGTGATAGAATACGGCTGCCTCAGCAATTGCGGCCAATGTTACATGACTCCATTTGCACTGGTGAATGGCGAGCTTGTCATTACCGACAAAGTGGAGGATTTATATAACGCAATATTGGCCAAAATTGCCGAAGCCGATGCCTGGGCTGAGCTTGATCTCGATTAACCGAGATGACGCTTGGACATCCAGAGCACGCCGCTTTTTAAAATACGTGGCACACGCCCCATCATAGACGTTTTGCCCATTAGCCCAAACCCAGCCTTCTTGCCGAGTGCACCGAGTGTGCCACGAAGCTTGAGTGGCTGCGGATTGGGCTTTTCGCCTTTCCAGAGGGCATGCTGAATATGAGCGATTTGTTCGCCCTGTACCTCGGCAGCCTGACCGCTTGGTGCATAAGGTACGCTGGCGCAGTCACCTACAACATAGACATCGGTATATTCTGGAATTTGATAATATTCGTTCAGTACGACACGACCTTGTGGGTCCTTTGTCACATCGAGATCCTGTACGACTTTTACGGGCTGAATTCCGGCAGTCCAGACTACCGCATCCGTTAGAATTTCTTCATCCCGGTTGAAAATGGCATGTGGTTCAACACGTGAAATGGCGATATGTCCACGTGTCTCGACCTGATGTTCGTTAAACCACTCATGAACATAAGCGGACAAACGCTGCGGGAAAGCGGATAATACACGTTCACCACGGTCCAGGATGCTGATGTTCAGATCCGGTCTGCTCTCACGAAGCTCGGCAGCCATCTCAACGCCGCTCAATCCACCGCCGACGATATGCACGTTACCATACGCTTTGACTTCGTTAAGACGAAGGTAGGTTTCCCGTGTTTTGCTGAAGCTTTGAATGGTACAGCTGTATTCCTCGGCTCCAGGCGTATTGTGGAATCGGTCTGTACATCCAAGTCCAATCACGAGCTTGTCATATTCCAGCGGTTCCTGGCCTTCAAATTCAATCTGACGCTGTTCCAGGTCAATCGAAGTTACTTCTCCGTAACGGTAAGTGACTTTGTCGCTCACTGGAAACTGGATGCGCAGGTCATAGTCGGATACGGTCCCTGCTGCGAGTGCGTAATATTCTGTCTTCAATCCTTGGAATGGGCTCCGGTCCACCAACACGATTTGTGTATCTGATGGGATTTTGCCTTCCAAAAGTTCTTTAATAATCGTGAGGCCACCATAGCCGCCTCCGAGAATGACGAAATTTTTCATGACTCGGCTTCCTTTCTGCATCAGTCCCGTGTGAACGGGGCTGTAACCTGTGGAGCAGCTATGCAATTACATAGCTGCTCCTTTTGTTTTTTATTTGAAATGATTGAAAATAGGAATTTAAAATTACGGATATGCTCCAGCAATTCGCACCCCTCCATTCCAAACGGCTCCCCGGGTAGCTTGAAAGTCGACTGCTGGAGTGATGCTCTTGTTACATGCTACTCGTACACTTGAATTTCATTGTAGAACGTATCGCGCTCCACAGGAATACGTCCAGCACCCTTAATTAACCATATAAGCTCTTTGCGGGTGAGACCTTCAGGCGTTAGTGCGCCTGCTGCATGACTAATCCGTTCGCGAACGATCGTGCCGTGTGCATCCGAAGCACCAAATCCAAGGGCGACTTGAGTCAGCTGTGCACCGATGTTGATGAAGTAGGCTTTGATATGATCGATGTTATCCAGCATCAGACGACTGATCGCGATCGTTTTGAGATCCTCGTAAGCGGAGTTACGACGCATGATACTCGCGTTTTTGCTTTTCGGCTGCATGGATAGAGGGATAAAGACCATGAATCCGTTGGTCTCATCCTGAAGCTCGCGAATTTGTGCCATATGGTTTACACGGTCCTCATAGGACTCAATGGATCCATAAAGCATTGTAGTGTGCGTACGCATGCCCAGATTATGAGCAGTACGGTGCACTTCCAGATAGCGGTCAACGTTCGCTTTGTCCACACGCATTTTTTTACGGTATTCATCGGACAAAATCTCTGCGCCGCCGCCGGTCAGTGATTTCAAACCTGCCTTTTGCAGCTCCTGTAACACTTCCTTGATGCTCAGTCCGCTGATACGAGTGAAGAAATCAATCTCAGCAGCCGTGTAGGCTTTCAACGTAACATCCGGATATTTTTCGTTTAAAGCACGCAAGGAATCGACATAATATTGAAAAGGAACATGGTTGTTATGTCCGCCTACAATATGGAACTCGCGTACACCTGGGTGAATATGCTGTTCTACGTAATCGATCATTTCCTGACCGGACAACGTGTAAGAACCATCTTCGCCCTGATCTTTGCGGAAGTTACAGAAAGCACAGTGGGCTTCGCATACGTTGGTAAAATAAAGGCTCATGTTTTCAATAAAGTAAACCTTCTTGCCATTTTTACGCAGGTTGACCTCATTGGCCAGTTGGCCCAAAGTCAGCAGATCATCCGATTCATACAGATAAACGCCATCTTCTACGCTCAGCCTTACGCCGTTCTGTACCTTCTCAACGATTTCAGCCATTCTTTTGTCTGTGAACGGTGTTACCAATGTAGACATGTTGTATCCTCCTATTCTTAACCGGAATCGAGTTGGGTTGTAGGACTTACTTACAGAACTACATAGAAAAGATGCGGTCATCTGCCGCCATCTTATGTGGACTAACTCTTATTTACCCGGTGCAGCTTGTGCTGCGTACGTAAAACTAATTTTTTCATGTAAACGAGTCTTGTGACTCTATATTCATTGGGGACTGCGTGCAGTCTCGAAATGTGAAAAAAATTACAACTCCATATATGCCCATCACCTGAATAAGTCATGACAAAATATCGACATTTCAAAGCGATCACCTACCCATTATAAACCTCGTGTCCCGGGGGTTCAATACACTGGGAAGAAAAAGGAGATAAGGGGGAACGCGGAAACAGGCAAAGATGACTTGAGCCCCTTGACGGGGTGGAGTATAATTTAAGGGAGAGTTAACGAAAAGGAGAGTGACCTGGCATGATTAGCATCAGCGAAACGGCTGCAGACCGATTGAAAGAAATGCTTGCACAGCAAGAGGCACCTGGTATGTTCTTGCGTCTTGGCGTAGCACCGGGCGGTTGTACCGGATTTTCGTACGCCATGGGCTTTGACGATAAAGAGTCCGATGAGGACCTCTATATGGATATTCAGAATATGAAGGTTGTTGTAGAGAAGGAAAACCTGAAATATTTGAATGGACTCGAAATTGATTTTGAAGAATCCGGCATGTCCGGCGGTTTCACCATCCACAACCCGAACGCAGTGGCAACCTGCGGCTGTGGATCATCCTTCCGTACACGTGAAGAAGCGGGCGTACCTGATAAAGATTGTTAATCATGGCGAATCAAGACCTCTATAGCGGATTAGTCTCGTACTAATCACGTTATGGAGGTTTTTTTGTAAGTTGACAAGTTATGTTGTAACTAATATAGTTACATTATAAAGTTTATAATACGAAACCAAAGGAGAGATTAAGATGAAAATTGGAATTATTGGCGCGACAGGCAAAGCGGGAAATTTGATTTTGAAAGAAGCGTTGGATAGAGGGCATGAAGTGACAGCAATCGTTCGGAATGCATCCAAGGTGGAAGATAAAAGTCTGAATGTACTTGAAAAAGACGTATTTGACCTCACAGCAGAGGATGCCAAATCATTCGACGTCATCGTCAATGCATTCGGCGCGCCAGCCGGGAAAGAGAATCTGCATGTGGAAGCAGGACAAGCCTTGATTAATACTCTGAAAGATGCTCCGAATACTCGACTGATTGTTGTGGGCGGAGCAGGAAGCCTGTTCACGGACGATTCGAAAACACTGCGTGTAGTGGATTCTCCAGGATTCCCTGATGCATACAAAGCAACCGCGACGAATCAAGGGAAAAATTTGCAGGATCTGCAAGCTTCCTCCGGGATTCAATGGACATTCCTGAGCCCGGCTGGCTTCTTTAATCCAGAGGGTGTTCGGACAGGGAAATACCAAGCAGGTAATGATGTCATTCTGGTCAATAGTGAAGGCAACAGCTACATCAGCTATGCTGACTATGCCATTGCTTTGGTCGATGAAATCGAGAACCCACAGCATAAAAACGAGCGCTTTACGGTTGTAGGTGAAGCGAAGTAATTGATTCGAACTAAAAGAGATGGAAAATGGACGCCAATCCTTACGAGATTAGCGTCCATTTTTTTTGTATCGTTTTGAAGTTGGTGTACGTAATCCGGAAATACTGAACGTAGTCCTCTTCAGGCTGCCTAGTGTGGTGTAACGTCATCTGTATTTGGATTTTCTAACAATTCTGCCGACTCTACTGACTCCATACCATCCATACCATCCATGGCATCTACGAGTCCTACAGCCAATGTAGTGACTGCCGCAGCGGCAATCAGATTCTTGGCCCCGAGCTTTACTCTTTCCATATCCTCGTTTTTCATGCCGACAACAACATCTTTGCCACCGTTATACACATACTTCGCGGATACCACTACACCTTTCGCTGTATTGGTAACGGCTCCTCCAATATCGGAAAGTCCAGCGTCTAATGCTGTATTGTCTTTTCTGATCACACCACTGGCCATATCATATGTACCGCTGGCAAGTTGGCCTACTGTCTTCCCTGTATTAATCGTAGCTTTCTCTACGCCATTCCCAATTTCTTTGATGAATGGGCTTCCTGCAAGTTCCCCAGCCACTCTTACGGTGCCGCCCAGTACTTTTCCGGTAACTTCCCCAGCAAACTGACCCAGATCTTTTAAAAATCCCATACGTTTCCCCACCTTTAGAATAAGGTTGTACATGTGCTGTCTGAATCTTTTATCTTATTATATAAGTATATAAGCGAAAAGACTATTTACGTTCAGATTCATCAAGCGTTCCTAATTAACATGAAACCAATCCAACGAATTCGATCTAGCCGAACTAAACACACTAACCAATCTAGCCTTGCTTAACGCATCCAATTCAATCAACTCACTCCAACCTCAAAAAAAGGGCTGCTCCCAACAGGAGCAGCGCATTTTTCTTTTTTTACCCCAAATTCCTACTTAACACATTTTAGAAGTATCTCATAAGCAGCCAACGTAGTGGAGGGAACGGAATCGATTCTGTAGAAGCGAAGCGTGCGCCTTTGTATCCAAATTTCAACTAATAAAAAGTTGATTCAAGAAAATTTGGATACAACAGCGATCGAAAGAACGATCCGTACCCGTAACGCCACCTGCTGCTCCTCAGATACTTATCCCCGTGTTTAGTCGATAAATCCTTCCAACATTACGGTCGGCAAGCCATTAGACTGCCATGCACCCTTACTGTAACCGCCATTGTAGCCCGGCGTTGCTTCAGGCTCCCAGTAGAATACACCTTTACCTTTGCTGCTCGGCAGATTGCGGAATTGCGTTTTCATCGCTGCGACAAAACTTTTACCAGCTGCCGGTTGGGTGTTATCCATCCCGATCTCCGATACGATAATCTCTTTGCCATACCGGTTGATCAGATCCTTGGCATTGTTTACCGCATTGGTGACAGCCGTGTTCCAGCCGGAAGCGGAAGGATAGAGGGACATGGCAATCATGTCAAAGTTGGCACCGTTATCGATCAGGCCACCGATATTCCATACAAAGAGGGCATTATCATCCCCGCCTGCTAGGTGAACGATCGTTTTGGTGCTGGTGCTGATGGACTTCACGGCATTATGACCCGTGTTCACCAGCCACGCATAATTTTTCATGTTGGTGGATGCTTTCCCATCTTCCCATAACATACCGTTGCTTGTTTCGTTACCGATTTGTACCCAGTCCGGGGTTACGCCTTTGCTCTGCATGGCTGTCATAACTTCACGCGTGTGGTTCCATACAGCATCCATCAGCTGCTGGAACGTGTAGTTTTTCCACGCCGCAGGTTTGGTTTGTTGACCCGGGTCAGCCCAGGAATCACTGTAGTGCAGAGTGAGCATGACGCTCATGCCTGCATTTTTGGCACGCAGGGCCAGAGCTGCTGCACGATCCTTGTTCATGTAACCGTTACCATAATCATTCGAAGGATTAACAAAGACACGAATACGAACGGAGTTGATCTGGTAATCATTTTTCAAAATATCAATAATATCACGCTGCACGCCGTTTTTGTCTTTCCATTTGTAACCTTGAGCCTCCATTCCGGGAACCCAACTGATGTCGGCTCCTTTGGCGAAGCTTGGTGCTGCATTGGCATGCTGGCCTGTGGGCAGCATAATAGAGGTGAATAACAAAACAAAGACCAGAGCGATGGATGTTTTGAAACCCCTTACATTTTTGAACATTACAATATGCCTCCTCGAATATGGGTTGAGTTGCAACCTAATTATATCGGGCATCCTTAGCACAACTACAGGGTTCATTTCCAATATTTTGGTTGTTTTTTCAACCTCTGCGAAAAAAGACAAAACAAAAAGCCGTCCGAAGACGGCTTTTCTACCCGTGGCGCTTTTTGAAACCTTGATCCGTATCCCGCGCCTCCACCAGCATCAGTTAAATTAAGCTAGTGGATCGGGTAAGGGACACGTTCAACATGTGATTAGATATGTTGACGCACCTCCTTTCCTTGTGCCAAGAGTATACAACACTCTTTTCCGGAAAGCTAGTCTTTTTTTCATATTTACGCAAAATTATTTTTCGGTTTGGAACATCGTAATATCCCGGTCATAATGACTTTTCGTACCGTTATCGTTGCGAATTCTAACGCTGTCTTCGCTGATCCGCTCTACGATGCCACGACCCACTTCACAATATACGCCCGCTGGATCTTCCTGCCATGCGGTTACGGTGCATTGGGATAGTGCAGCCGTGAAAAACTCTATATTTTTTTGTAACGTTCTAGGTTTGTTCGATTTCATTATATACTCCTTTAACAAATGCAATTTTGGATGATGGATAGCAACCGGACAATTTACACTGTACATCACTTTACTCTGTCTCCTGCTCTTTGTAAAGGGATGGAAAAAGTTATCGCTATGAGGTATCATTTACATAAATTTTACATAGCGTTTACACTTTGATGACGCTTGTAACCAATCACGAATAGTACAATTAATTATATCAGAATATTGATTCAAAAAAGATATGCAACACATTCGGAGGCCATACATGCATAGAGATGTCAAAACAGGTAACTACGTTAACCGTGATTTAAGTTGGGTTGAGTTTAATCGTCGTGTGCTCCAGGAGGCGCAAGATCCAACAACACCACTGCTGGAACGCATGAGGTTTCTTGGCATTGTCGCCAGTAACCTGGACGAGTTCGTAAGTGTAAGGGTAGCGGAGACGAAAGAGAAGATCAAGGCTGGATTTACGCAAAAGGATTTTACCGGGTATACCCCTTCGGGTTTGTACCGCAGATTGATTAAACGAACGGGGACCATGGTCGCCGAACAATATAAAACCTATCGGGAACTCATTCGTCTTCTTGCCAAGAAAGGCGTCAATTTTCAGGAATACACAGATCTGAATATGACCCAGCAGCGAGCAATGGACCAGTATTTTCATGAGATCATTTTTCCGGTATTAACACCGATGGCTATTGATCAGAGTCGCCCATTCCCACTGGTACACAACAAGTCTGTATATCTGTCCGTGATGCTGCAGAAGGAAGAAGAGCAGGAGGGGGAGCCGTTTTTGGCTATTGTGCAGGTGCCTTCCAATATTCCTCGGGTTATTCCTGTACCTCTTCGGGCGAATAGTAAAAAGAAAACGTTCATTTTGATCGAAGATCTCATCAAACATCATATTCATACCCTTTTCAGCGGATATGTTCCACTGGCTGTACAGGAATTCAGGGTGACCCGTAATGCGGATCTTTTCATTAATGAAGAAGAAGCGGAAGATTTACTTGAAGCAATTGAGAAGGAATTGCGGCGCAGACGCCGGGGAGCACCGGTACGACTGGAAGTGTGTACGGATTTTCGGCCGGATGCATTGCTTGAACTGCGGGAAGAGTTCGATATTCAAGATCCTGTGTACGAAATTGATGGACCTTTGGATCTGAGTTTTCTGGCCGGGTTTGTGGATAGTCTGGAAGGCTTCTCTCATCTGAAATACAGTCCGGTGCAGCCTGTGTATCCTCTGGAGTTCCTTCCACGGGAAAGTCACTTCGAGTTGCTGCGTAAACGGGATGTGCTCGTTCATCATCCATATGAATCCTTCGAACCGGTAACGGACTTTATTGTAGAGGCTTCGGAAGATCCGCGCGTTATGGCGATCAAAATGACGTTATACCGGGTGAATGGGGATTCCCGTCTCATTCCCGCACTGGCTCATGCTGCCGAGAGCGGTAAACAAGTGACCGTTGTGGTTGAATTGAAAGCCAGATTTGATGAAGAACGGAATATTGCTTGGGCACGCACGCTGGAGAAAGCAGGCTGTCATGTGGTTTACGGATTGGTTGGATTAAAGACTCATGCCAAGATCATTCTTGTCGTACGCAGAGAACAGAGTGGTCTAAGAAGGTACGTGCATGTTGGAACAGGGAACTACAATGAAAGCACAGCCAAAGTGTATACCGACGTGGGACTGTTCACCTCCAATCCCATCATTGGCGAAGATGCATCCGAACTGTTCAATGAGATTACCGGATATTCCGGACCCAAAGCATTGCAGGCATTCCGCGTCGCCCCAGACGGCATGAAGGACGAACTGTTCGCGCTTATTCGACGGGAAGCAGAGCATGCCTTGAAGGGAAGACAATCCAGGATTATTGCCAAAATCAATTCCTTATCCCATCAGGATATCATTGATGAATTATATCTGGCATCTCAAGCCGGAGTACAGATTGATCTGATCGTGCGCGGTGTGTGCTGCTTGCGTCCTGGTGTAGAGGGACTTAGTGAGAATATACGTGTGATCAGCATCGTGGACCGGTTCCTGGAACACTCCAGACTGTTCTATTTTGAAAATAGTGGGAACCCGGATGTGTATCTGTCCAGTGCAGACTGGATGACCCGCAATTTGAAGCGAAGAATTGAGCTGATGTGTCCCGTGTTTGATCCAGAGCTGAAGAAGATGCTGGTGGACATTCTGAACCTGTCTCTGAACGATAATGTGAAAGCAAGAGAGCTTATGCCTGGCGGCAATTATGTATTTGTACAAAATGAAAAGCCCCCGCTGAGAAGTCAGACGGAGGCGATGGGGATTATCCCTTGGAAACCTGCTGAATGGAGTGTGTTAACGTAACTCCCCAAGCTTCCTGCAAATCTTTGACGGCCTCTTCGAGGTCGCTCAGTTCCAGTAACGGCTCGGCTGTACAGATGAATTGCATCTGCAGCGAGTCGTTTTCTTTTGCTGCCTTTATGGCAGTGATACTTTCAGCTCGATTGATCGCTTCAGTTACGCGCAGCAGTGAGCCCAAGCGATGGGCATGTCGTTCGTCTGAATCCTTTAGAATGTCCTTATGCTTTTGAAGCAGCTGGGGCGTTCTTTTTTTTGGATGATAATCGGCTGCAATGGCACTAAGGATCGTCTCCCGGTGAGAGAGTCCGTAGATACTCGCATTCATAATCCAATAGGCCGAGTGCTGGGGATAACGGAAATAGTTAATCTGTTTTCCAGCCATGTGCAGCATACAGGTCGTGTACAGGATCCGGGCATCTGCTGGATCGGGGGAATTACCTTGTAAAGCAGTATACAGGGTAAGCGCATCCTGATGGATCCGATTCAGACGTTTCTCCGGAATCGGTGGGCCAAAATGGATGAAGTTGCGAATGCTGTCCTTCAGCGCGTCTGGCACGACCGGCTGACCTGCAGCCAGGAGATCCCTTAGCAAACCATCCCGTAACCCCGCTCCGCTCACGACATAACGATCTCCCTGGATGATCTGAAAGACCGTGCGCAATATGAGAACACCTGGCACAATAATGTCTGCACGATCCTTGGCAAGACCGGGTACTTTCTTGCGTTGTGCCGAGGTGAGATGTGGCAAAGAACGAGCGATATTTTCCATCTCTTCTGCACCGATTTCATAATGATGCGTAACCGGCAATGAATACTGCGTTCTCTTCTGTTCCACTTTGGCCAGGGTACGCATCGTGCCGCCAAGCCCTATGAGAGGTAGTCCGGGATGCTGTCTGACCCAATCCTGATCACTTAATGCCTGGATAACTTCATTACAGAGGGCGGTCGCATTAGCTTCAGTCCACTGATCTTCTCCGCCATAACGGGCGTGTGAGTTCACAGCTCCGATAGGCAGAGAGATGCTGTGCAGTCTTTTTCGATCGCGGAATACAGTGATCTCGGTACTTCCTCCGCCAATATCCACGACATAACCATCCGCCAGATCAATCGATTGAGTGACGCCTAGGAAGCCGTAATAGGCTTCCTGATCGCCGGATACACATTCAATCGTAAGTCCCGTCTCAGCTTCCAGCCAACCTATAATTTCTGAAGCATTGCCTGCATTCCGAATGGCCGCTGTTGCTGCCGCACGGATGAGCTTGGCTTGATAAGCTTCGCAGGTAGCCCTGAATTGTCGCAAAATCGTGATAGCCTTGTCCAGTGAATGTCGCAGAATCGTTCCGTCTTGTTCAACCACATTGCTTAGACGAGCTGCATATTTGTCTTCATGAATGATGCGATAGGCCCTATCCGAATCGAGTTCATAAATAACCAGACGTATGGAATTGGAGCCGATATCGATGATTCCGAGTATTTCGTTATGTGTCATAAGCATCTCCTTCTACAGAGGTTAATCTACCCGATTCTCAGCAAGGCTGCCATGGCTTCCGGTGAACCCGGAGGCGTCGAGGAGAAGGGCGTGGTCAGCATTACCACAATAATGAAGACGATGAAGCAGGCAAACAGAATACAACTTACAGCAAAACCGCGATTGCTTTTCTTCATAAACAGTCGAATACCTGTAACGAATAGAAGCACCGTAATGGCTACCAGAACGATAGAAATGGCAAAATAGGCTACGCCATACAGTGATTTGAAAAATGATTCCATGTCTTCTGAACGCTCCTTAGATCCTCATATTTAAGCCTCTCCAAACCATTCCTTAGTAGCATACGATAGATTGATGCGTTTGAAAAGCAAACCAGGCGCTTGTTCCGGCCTTGAAACAAGCTTATGGACTTTATCCACGGAAAAGGGGCCCCAGCCTTGGACAGACATCCAAGAAAGCACGGCTCCTGTTGAGTATGTATAAGGAAGGACTATTGTTCAGGAAAGGAGATCAACCCATGTCGAGACAGCTTGCAAGCAAATGGCTGAAGACAGCGGCGCTGTTGAAATATCCGGTAGCTGCTGTCCACATTCCACAGACGAAGACGTTCAACTCGGGGAATCTGCTAAACATGCTTAGTCATTACGGAATGGTGTATATCAAACCTGTTGTTGGTGGTGGAGGTTACGGTGTCATTAGAGTATCAGTAAGTGGAGGAGCCTATCGGTACACTCATATGAAAATAACCCGTTCTTTTACTCATTTTAATCAGATGTACCGCTCCCTGATCCGTGTAAAAGCCAGACGGAGATACTTGATTCAGCAAGGCATTCATCTCGCGACCATTCAGGGCAGACCTGTTGATTACAGAGTCAAGGTCGTCAAGACGGAAAGGGGCTGGGTATTCCGTTCGATGGTGGGACGGCTGGCTCGTCCGGGATTGGTCGTAACCAATCTTAGCAAAGGTGGTACGATGCTGTCCGGCAGAAGAGCACTCGCTCTGTCGCTGCCTCATATTTCTGGAAAACACAAACGTCGAGAGATGCGTTCACTGACACTCACATGTACACGGATCATGGAAAATCAGTTTCCAGGTGTGGGACAGCTCGGTTTCGATTATGGACTGGATCATTCAGGCAAGATATGGATTTTGGAAGTGAACACCAGACCACAATGAAAATGGTGAAAAAAGCTAAAAAAATCCAAAGAAAATCCGATAGTAAAATAGAAGGAAACTAGGTGGAAAACGTTTGGAATTTAACAATTAAGGGTAATTTACTCGCATCAACTCTTGAAACTATGAATTTATTCTAAAAAAAATGCTATGATAATCGTTCTGTTCGATAAGCTTCGATCCTGTGTATAAATACTATCCACACTATCCACGTTGATCAATCAACATTTTTACCATTTATCAACAAACTATACACAGGATTTCCACATAACGTTGTGGATAACAAGAACGCTTGTTCTCTTTATAAATCTCTGATATGATAGTTTTGAGGAAAAAAAAGGAAAGGTTGTGGCGGGAAATGGCTATGTTATCCGATGAGATGTTATTGGACTCCTACCATAAGGCGATTGAGTTGGATCTCGAACGAGATTTCATCGCACTGCTGTTGGCAGAAATCCATAAGCGCAAACTGGGTACCGACGTATCTGCCATTCTTCACTAGAGATCCTCATTTGCAGGCAATGTTACAGTTTTCCGGACATGTCCCATAGATTTACAGGCCATAGTGTGCTTGTCTGACAATGGTGACAGTACATCATATGATTGCAAACGTTTTCGGCTTCGTCTGCCGTGTCAGAGGAAGTGTGAATGGCGTAGGGGCTGTATGGTCCGGTGTAATCGTCCAATTTGCCGCATTCTGACAGTCCCTGAAGGCAGTGGGGACAAGCCTGCTCCGGTACAACCAGACCGTTACACAGCGGGCATATATAAGACAAGGGTATCCCTCCTGATGTTGAATTCATTCAGGAGTAAGATACCCTTTTTTGTGTCTTTTATATTCTATAAGATTCCATAAGGAATTAGCGCTTCATGTTACTGCTGTGTCCTGGAGACAGCTTGGCGTCTGGATCGAAGTATACCTTGGCATTGTTGACTGCGGTTGGCGCTTCACCGAATCCTACAGCAATCAGCTTCAGCTTGCCTGGATATGTTGTAATATCTCCGGCAGCATAGATACCCGGAATCGAAGTTTCCATGCGGGAATCGACCACGATGGAATTACTGTCAATTTCGATGCCCCATTCTGCGATAGGTCCCAGGGAAGAGACAAAGCCAAAGTTGACGATGACATCATCCACTTCAATTTCCTGTGTTTCCTTAGTTTTGACGTGAGCCAAAGTAACCTTGGTAATGCTGTCCTCACCGTGAAGTTCGGTAATTTCGGTAGGTGTAACGATGTTCACCTTGGAATTCATCAGGTTTTCGACACTGTGCTCATGCGCACGGAATTTGTCGCGGCGATGGATCAGGGTTACTTGCTCAGCGATCGGCTCGAGCATGAGTGCCCAGTCTACAGCGGAGTCACCGCCACCGCTGATCAGTACTTTTTTGCCGGCAAAGGCGTTCAGATCACTGATGAAATAGTGCAGATTGGTTTTTTCGAATTTGGCAGCACCCTCAAGCTCCAGACGGCGGGGTTCGAATGCACCCACACCGGCAGTGATAATTACGGCTTTGGCGTGATATTCATTCACATCGGTTTTTACGACGAAGTGACGTTCTTCTAGTTTCTCTACCGAAACAACCTTTTCTTCAAGACGGATGTTCGGGTTAAAATGGCTCATTTGCTCCACCAGATTATTCACCAGTTCCTGAGCGGTCACTTTCGGGAAACCGGCTACATCATAGATGAATTTTTCGGGATAGAGGGCGGCAAGTTGTCCACCAAGTTGTGGCATACTTTCAACCAGAGTAACAGATGCCTGACGCATCCCTCCGTAAAACGCGGCGAACAGACCCGCAGGGCCGCCACCAATAATAAGTAAATCGGTCATGTCATGACCGGCAGTTTGTGCAGTCAAGAATCAACAACACCTTTCTTATTTTAATAGGTAGTTAACAGAAATAATGAAGCCGGGTACGTATTGTACCCAGCGTTTGTTGCTGAACTGTCTTTTTCATTATAAACGGTGTAAACTGGGTTGCAAAGTTGGCAGTATGATGAAACTAGGAACAATAGATGAAGATCAGGTGAGAATAGGATGAAATTGGAAATGAAAGGTTATGAAAAATAACAAAAAAAACCTTGATATTTGCCAGAAATACAGATATCCTTGACCTGTACTATGTGTTTTTTTGTCTAATTTAGCCCCAATTTGTAATGTGAAGACAATACCCGCGTTTTGTTGAATCTTGTGTATAATTTCACAATTTTAATCGATAACTTGCATGCAAAAAGTTCAAATAAATTCGCGAAGTTAACATTTGTCGTCATAATGGATAAGACCTCATCAATATGGGTAAGTAAGAGCCTTTTTACAACAAAACAAACGAACGGTTGATGCGAACGAAACCGGAAGGGGTACAGACATGAGCAGCATTCCCAAAATCGTCATCCTCGGCGCGGGCTATGGCGGGATTCTGACAGCCCAGCGGCTGCAGAAGGAATTGAACTATAACGAGGCCGATGTCACATTGGTGAACCGGCATGATTATCATTATATCACCACACATCTACATATGCCGGCAGCCGGCACAGATACGATTGAACATGCAAGGGTCCCGATATCGAAGCTGATTGACGAGTTCAAGATTGATTTGGTCAAGTCTTCGGTTAAGGAGATCCGGCTGCAGGATCGGAAGATCATTCTGGAGGACGGCACGTTATCCTATGATTATCTGATTATTGGATTGGGCGGGGAACCGGAAACCTTCGGTATTCCGGGGATGCTCGATCATGCGATGACCATTCGCAGCATTAACTCGGTCCGAATGATTCGCGAGCATATCGAATATCAGTTTGCCATGTACAAAAACGATAATAAACGTAACCGCATTCGTTTTGTCGTGGGTGGAGCTGGCTTCAGTGGTGTCGAATTCGTGGCGGAACTTGCGGATCGCATTCCTCAGCTTTGCAAGGAATTCGACGTGAATCCGAAAAACGTACACATCTATAATGTCGAAGCAGCACCTTCAGCTCTGCCGGGCTTTGACCCGGAACTGGTTGAGCATGCAATGAACGTGTTGAAGAAAAAAGGCGTTACTTTCAAAATCGGTGTTCCGATCAAGCAATGTCTGCCAGACGGTGTCATTGTGGGTGAAGGTGAAAAACTCGATGCAGCAACGGTCGTATGGACCGGCGGTATTCGTGGAAACGCCCTGCTTGAGCAGGCAGGCCTTGAAGTGATGCGTGGACGGGTGAAGGTCGATGAGTTTTTGCGTGCCCCAGGGCATGAGCACGTCTATGTCATCGGTGACAATTCACTGGTGTTCAACAATGAAGGGCGCCCATATCCACCAACCGCTCAGATCGCGATGCAGCAGGGTGTTAACTGTGCCAAAAACGTTGTCGCTGCCATCCGCAAGAAGCAGCCACAACCTTTTGTATTTACAAGTAAAGGTACGGTCGCGTCATTGGGGAAAGGTGAAGCTATTGCCGTCGTAGGCGGTAAGAAGTACAAGGGCTGGAAAGCGGCTCAGCTGAAAAAGCTGGTGGATCTCCGGTACTTGTTTATCATCGGTGGCATTCCTTTGGTACTGAAGAAAGGGCGGTTTTTTGGATGAGACATTGCAGTGTTCAGGTCAGAGGACTACTCACGCGAGAAGAACTGGATCGGTACAACGCCCTGATGCAAGTCGGTGGTTATCTGGAGGAACAGGATCAGTATGATCTGGCTTACATCGTTCAGAAGGAAGTGGATATTCTCATTTTGCCTGCCATCGAGCGGCTTAAGGAGAAGGGACGTGACCGTGACAGAGCAACAGCTGAATTTCTGGAGTCTCTGAAAGCGGTTGATGAAGAGGATCAGGATTAAGAGGATTAAGCAATCACGTTATCCCAAAGAACCTGAGTCATCCATTTAATATTGAACATTTCATATTCATTCGAAAAAAGTAAAGCACCGCTGACCCTATTCTTAATGGAGGGATCGCGGTGCTTTTTGTGATTTATACGATTACAGCTTGAGCATGTCTTCCAAAGTTTCTTCGTTCAGGAGGCTTCCCACATAGAAAGAGCCAAATTCGCCATAACGGGCACTGACTTCATCAAAGCGCATCTCGTAAACGAGCTTCTTGAACTGAAGTGCATCATCCGCAAACAGCGTAACGCCCCATTCCCAGTCGTCAAAACCAACGGAACCGGTAATGATCTGTTTCACTTTGCCTGCATAGCTGCGACCAATCATGCCGTGACTGCGCATCATTGTGCGACGCTCATCCATGGACAGCATGTACCAGTTGTCGTTCAACTCGCGTTTTTTGTTCATCGGGTAGAAGCAGATGTATTGCCGCTGTGGCAGAACGGGTTTGAGACGGGCGATAATTTCCGGGTTCTGCATCGGGTCTTCGCCCTCTTTGCCGAGATAGTTACTCAGCTCCACTACGCTGACGTAAGAATACGATTTGGTCGTGTATTGGGCAAACATCGTTTTGTTGAAGGCATTCTCAACGGCCTTCAGATCTTCCAGCGTTTCACGCAAATGCATCATGACAAGGTCAGCTTTTTGGCCCACAACCGTATACACGACTGTGCTCCCTTGGGAGGAATTCTCGACTTCCTTCCATTCTTTCCAGAATTCCTCCAGCTCGTCCAGTGCTACGGCACGTTCCTCATCATCGGCTGCTTTCCAGGCGGCCCAGTTAATCGAGCGAAAATCATGCAGGGCGTACCAGCCCTCCAGTGTTGATGCGGCTTCGTTCATGAATTGTATTCCTCCTGCAATGTATATTTCCAAATCCGGTAAGGGACGGTTGAATGCGTTATCGTCTTTATTGTATCCCAATAGGAAGCAGAAGGGCAAATGAAGTGAAGCTGATTATAGGGAAATTTGTCCAGAAAGTTCGTTGCTTCGCCACATTTTTTGCGGTACACTATCTACTATCCGTAGTAAGAGAAACCCGAGTCAGTGAAAGAAGAGGTGAACGTCACCCGATGCAGTTTATACCTGTGCTGGTTTTGATGGTGTTATTTTTCGTTATGATGTTTGGTATCGGTTTCATTCTGAATATGCTGATGAAGACAACCTGGTTTCCTTCCTATCTGTTCATTATTGTTATTTTGCCTGTTGTCGTGTATTCCTTATGGGATCATACGGCATCGCTGATGTCGCATCTGGGTTCTTTCCATATTGTTGACTATATGACGGGCATAGCTGGACTTGCTGGAGCGGTCATCAGTGGCTGGGCCATTCGCAAACTTCGTCTGGGCGGATACAAAATGTTTTAATCAGCTAGCCAGAGGGCAGCAAATGCTGGGCTGCATTGTCCGTAAAGGTCTTGCCTTTGTCGTAAACGCTTACGAGCGCAAAGGGAAGGCTTTTTGCCATGCAGCAAAAAAGTGTGCATTATTTTTCGGACATGTCTCATATATATCTGGATAACATTTCTCCATAGATTTACTTGTTTTCTATGGCTGTAGCTTTTATAGTAATCTAGCAACTCTGCGAAAACGTGAATGCTGTCGACCTAGGACGAAACGGAACGAGAACAGGTCCGTTTTTTACCTGTTTTTGAACATTTGAGGATCCGACATTTATGATAGAATAGATAAACATACTTTTGGGGAGAAGGAGATCAAGCTATGCGCATGAAGAATTTGCATCATTATACTGAACATCATCGCTACTGCGTGTACAGGGAGTTTGGACTTAGCGCCCTGGATGACCGTATGCTTACCGGAGCGTATCAGCCAATGGTAGGTGCCTTTGCGGTTGGCTTGTATCGACTGCTGTTTCAGCATCTTCCCGGGGAACAGGTCGGTTATTCGCCACTTGAACAGCAACGGAGGCTGTTCATGACGCTTGGACTCGAGCCAAGCGAGAAAGGACGCAAGTATTTGGTGGAGCAGGCATCCAAGCTGGAAGCCGTGGGCTTACTTCAGACTTCACGGCTGTATATTCCGGAAAATGACGATTACATTTACGAATATGAGCTGCAGCCCCCGCTCTCCCCGGCAGAATTTTTCCGCACACAGCATTTGACACTGCTGCTTCGTGACAAAATCGGCAAGTTCGCCGTACTTTCACTACGTTCCGGTTTTTCGGCGATAGAGAGTGGTGACGCGCCTTACCCAGCAGCGAATAAAGAGAATATTTCCGTTCCTTTTTACGACATATTTGAATTAAACACCCATGTCATTGATTACGAACTGGAACAGGCCTTGTCGGAAGTGTCAACTTCGGCACAGCGCAACGGGCTCAATGGGGCAGCCGAAGAGAACAGCCTGAATTATGCCGACATTATATTGCGTTTTCCGCGTGAGTCGGTCAATCGTCGTCATGTGGAGCAATTACGGTTCGATCATGAACAGCTTGGCATTGTGAATTATGTGGTGAACAAGTTCAATCTCAGCGTACAGGATGTGTGTCGTTTGCTGGATGAGGATGATATCTTCAACCCACAGGGGCAGCTCGTGCTGGATGATCTTCAACACAAGGCGAGCCTGCAGTTCAGACAAACCAAGAAGCGACATGAGCAGCAGACCGTACAGGCAGCGAAGGTTGTTGCCCTAAGACAGCACATGGAGGAGCCTGAGCGGAAAGAGGACTCCGGTGAACCGCCTGTCGAACATGTGGTACAGATGGAATACTACGTCGAAGTGCCTCCGCAATTTTCGACCAAGTGTGATATTCATCAATACAACATGATGCTGCGTAATGAGCCCTATACCCGATTGCTTCAGACGTTTTTCCCTGGTGCCGTACCGGACAATCTGGTGGACATCTTTGAGAAAATCGACCTCAGCTACAAGCTGCCTGGTGAAGTGATCAATGTACTGATTCACTATTTGATGGCATTGCTTGTATCCGGCGGTGAGCAAAGAATTAACCGTAACTTCGTTGAGGCCATTGCCTCCAATATGCTGCTCAAGCAGGTGAATTCCTACGAGAAGGCGGTACAGTACATTCGTGACCAAGCCAAGGTCAAAGGCAAGCAGGCTGCTGGTGCAGCTGGAACCCGTTCCCGTACATACGGCAAAGGAACCAAAGCCAAACCCGAAATTCCGATTGTACAAGACATAGGTGCCGAAGGCGATGCAGTGTCCGAAGAAGAGTTCGAAGAGATGATGAGGTTTGCCCAACAGATGCAGGCAAGCAAACAAAAGGGAACTTCATAACTTTCATAATATAGAATCAAGAGGCGAGTTCCTAAATCAGGGAGACTCGCCTTTTTTGCTAAATGATCATTTTTTACGTAATGGGACAAGACGTAGATGAATTATATTTTCTCAAGGAAAAGAGGAGGACTCCCGATGGCGAAATGGGATAATATGCTGTCCATGCTCTGGATGCTGCGATCCGGAAGAAAGCTCACCGCTGCCCAAATCGCGGACAGTTTGGAGATCAGCGTCCGCACGGTGTACCGATATATCGACGCGTTATGCGCCAGTGGCGTGCCGGTCGTTGCGGAATCGGGCCATGATGGTGGCATTCGTATACTGGAAAGTTTCAAAGAAACGCCATTGTTCTTCAACTCCGTAGAGTTGAAGGCGCTTGTGGATGCATTCAAATTTGCCCAAGGCGCTGGCTATCCGTATGTGCAGGAACTTGAATTGGCGTTGAAGAAGGTGGAGAACGGACTACACGAGGAGCAACGCTACGATCTATCCCGCCAGACGAGCAGCTTGGATGTGGTTTCTTCAGCGCGTCCGCCTTCAGTCGTTCCGTTGCTGCGGGACTTGGAACAGGCGGCAAATGAGGGGCGAACAGTTCGGATTACCTATCGCAAAGCAAATGCGGAACAGGTCAGCGAACGTGAAGTTGATCCGTATGGGTTAGCGTATAACAGAAACGATTGGTACGCTGTTGCGTTCTGCCATCGGTCACAGGCGTTGCGGACGTTTCGCGTCGACCGTATTGAGCGGCTGGAGGCAACCGAGGCGAGGTTTGACAAGCCGGAGCGTTTCTCTGCTTCCTCCTTTTTTGGCGAACAGTCCAACCAGAGACGGGAGGCGGATGGCCCGCTGGCAGTGATACGCATCGAGGGAGAGCCTGACACGTTGAATGCGGTATGCGGCCACTGGCATCTGCGCCACTATTTGACGGAACGGACCGATCGGGAGGCACGGTTCCTGCTCGATGTTCCGACAATGAACAAGTACCTTCCGACATATCTGATGTCATTCGGTACGGCCATTCGCATTCGGGAACCACTAGAGCTGAAGCTGCGGATTCAGGAAATGGCATACCATATCGCCAAACATCATGAAGACGATCCCAATTGAGATCCGTTTTAGAAGAATGGAGGGGGAAAATGGGGGCATATATCAAGCTGGATCAGATTAAAGCTAAAAGCGAGACAACCACAAAACAAAAAGTTTTATCAATCGGGTACATAATGCTAGTCGGAATTATTATGGGTGTAGCAGCCAAACTTGTTGATGCTCCAGGAATCAATCCTATATTTGACGATATCGGTGGCCGCTTGGCTGTATGGGTATTTGTTGCAACACTTATATCGGTTTTTAGCTACTCGCCTAAATGGGCCGCTGTTAACATATTTGCTTATTTTGGGTCGATGCTGACGGTGTATTATGCGTACACAGTGCTCTTCCTACATTTTTCTCCTGAGAGGGCTATGGTTTTCTGGGGGATATGCGCGGTGGGATCTCCGATCTGTGGTTATATCATGTGGTATGCACGTGGAAATGGTCGGTTTTCTAATGTTGTTGCAGCACTTCCAATTACATTAATACTGTCAGAAGGATTTCAATTACGTCACGCGTACTTACCCATTCATACTCATTACTATTTAATTCCATACCTTATGACGATATATCTAATCATGAGTGTTGTTTTGCTGCTGGTCATTCCGAAAAATAAAATACGACTTTTCCCGATTCTATCCATAGCGCTCATCATGTCTTTTATTATGATCTATTTTAATGTTTTGGGTCGGATATTTGGTGGAATGAACGGCGTATTGTAGGGTAGTATGCTTTCCATCCTTTACCATGACCTTTTCCTTGGCGTATGGTGTAATCTGAGTATCTGCCAGTTATGACTGGATTCTGCTGGCCAATGGCAAAATCCAGGACGTAATTAGGGCGAAATTAAAGAAACACAGGTATAAACTAAAGAAAAGTTCCAGGTGACAAGTTAATGTCAGAAGGCAGATGATATACTTTAGACAGGAAAACTGCATCGGGGGGAACATGGGACTTGAAAATTGTTAGCGTTTACAAAAATTTCTTTAAAAACAATATGTTTATGAAGATGCTGTTCATCTTCTCCATGATATCAATTGTAACGATTATTACATTGTCCTATATCATTTTCCTGTCCGTGTCCGACGCCACGATTCGCCGAGAGCTGGCGATCCAGAAAGCGGCCATGGAAAGTGTCGACCGTTATATTCACCAGCAGTATGAATCGGTGCAGAACATGGTAAGGGACATGCATCAGAATGAGGCGCTGTCAGCCAATATTACCTACTTGATGAATCACACGTACGCCGAGTATGTACAGCATCTGACAAATGGCTATTATGCGAATCAGGATGATTACTCAGCTGATGTATTGAAACATTTTCAGAACATCATGGATCGCAATTCGGATATCAATCAAGTGATGTTATATAGTGCAGAGCAGCAGGATCTGTCCACCTTCAACCAACATAAACAGTTCAGAAAGCTGGATACCAATGTGGCTCATTCCTACATTCCTGACGTGATGGCGATGGAGACACCAAATATTAGCGCGCCAAACTATTGGATACGTAAAGAAATAAATCAATGGGACCCGGGACTGTATGCGATTCGTGTGCCCATCAACAATACACAGACCCTTCGAAATTTGGGGCAGTTCCTCGTTTTCTTCGACTCTGCGGGCATTGGCAATGCTCTCGATAGCTATGAAAGTAACCTCAAGGGAGAGATTGTGGTGCTGTCAGCTAAAGGTACGGTATTGTTTGATTCCAACAGTAACTATTACGGCAAGAAGTACCCATATATAGATGTGGCCGATTCCCTGTTTGATCAGACCGACATGGATTCGATGAAAAAGGAACGGAACATGTACGTGAACAAGTTTGTCTCGGCGGATCAGGGGTATGTGGTTATTGGCACGGTTCCTGTGGATGAGATGGCTGAGGCCTATGCAGGTACACGGAATACCATCGTTTCGATTAGCATCATATGTATCCTGTTTGCGGTATTGGTTCCGGCATTTTTCATTATTAATTTTGCCAAACGTACCCGCAGAATCATTCGTTTCACGCAAAAGGTGAAGTATGGAAACCTGACAGCACGCATCGATGATACCCGTGACGATGAGCTGGGACAGATCTCGCACAGCTTCAATGATATGCTGGATGAACTTAATCAGTATATTGAACGCGTCTACAAAGCCGAGATCAAACAAAAGGAGACTGAACTTGTTGCACTCCAGGCTCGAATAAATCCCCATTTTCTCTATAACACGCTTGAGGTCATTCGGATGAGGGCAATCTCTCAGGGGGCGAAGGATGTCGGAGAGATGATTTACAGTTTATCCGTGTTATTCAAGAGCCTCGTTCAGCAAAAGAAAAACTATACACTGAAGGATGAGATGGAAGCTTGCCGTTTATATCTGGAGTTGTTTCGAATCCGGTATAAGGACATTTTCATGTATTCGATTCAGTTGGATCCCGTTCATAATCAACATCCGGTGGTCAAGCTATCCCTGCAGCCGATCATTGAGAATTATGTGGTGCACGGCATCCAGACAGAACGTTCGGATAATCAATTATCGATCGTTGTTGAAGAGCTGGATGATGTGTTGCAGGTTGAGGTCAGAGATAATGGCAAAGGTATTGAACCTGCACGTCTGACTGAAATTCTCGAAGAACTGGAACGTCCGGAAGAATCGGGCCAGATGTTCGGACTGCGAAGCGTGCACACCCGTTTGCGTTTCCTCTATGGACCGGAATTCGGCATCACGATCGAGAGTACACTCGGAGAAGGAACCCTGATTAGGGTACGTTATCCTCATACAGAAGGGAAAGGTATTTAATATGTACAAGGTATTTATTGTGGATGATGAACCGTTCATCATTGAAGGGTTGTACGATATTTTGGATTGGTCGTCTTTTGATATGGAAATTGTAAGCCATGCCGGCAATGGACAGGCCGCTTTAAACGCCTTGTCGGCGCAGCCTGTTGACATTCTGATTACGGATATATCCATGCCCTTCATGAATGGTCTGGATCTCATTCGGGCAGCAAGGCAAGTGCAGCCTGATATCAAGGTGATTATTCTTAGTGGTTTCAATGAGTTTGAATATCTCAAAGAAGGCATGCAGCTGGGCATCGAAAATTACCTGCTCAAACCGATCAATGTGGAAGAGTTGGAATCGACGCTTCGCAATACGGCTTCGAAGCTGGACCATGCGTTGTCTCCTCAAACGGATGATGCTTATGGTGTTCAAATTCTGAAAGACAATATTCTTCACCGATGGCTGACGGGACAGATCGCGGCTACGGAATTCGAGGAACGAGCACAGTTCTTAAACCTTTCGCTGGATGCACCAGATGTTGCAGTAGCTGTATTGCGAGCAAAAGGAGAAACATCCGGCATGTTCGAGCGAGTGGAGGAAATGCTGAAGGATAAGTCCTATGTGAATATATTTCATGACATCGATGGGGATATCGTCATGGTTGCCAATGTGCATGCAGGCGAGGACGAGAAAAAGGGGTTTATGGGTTGTCTTGAGGCATTGTCCGCTGCGCTGTGTGAGACACATCCTGCTGTTCTGATTGGAGTAGGAAGTCTGATGCGCGGACTTCAGCATGCGCCTGCAAGCTACCAGGAGGCGAAAAAGGCGCTCCAGTATGTGATGATCTATCCCGACCTCAAAGTGATTGATCATGCCATCTTGGACAAATGCGGAAGCTCTGCCTCTTCCTTCTCCATTGATTGGAAGGAGTACGCGAAGCTCATTCTGTCTCGCAATGCAGAGCTGCTTGCTGAGAGAATTCGGCTTGATTTTGAACAGCATCGCGACGGGGTTACTCCGGCTGAGTTGCAGAACATCGCATTGGAAGTGGTCATTCGCTTCAAGATGGAGCTGGAGGGTATCAAACATTCGGATGAATCGGCCATTTACCAACGTGGACTTCGTCTTGTGCTGGACAGCGGAACCTTTGATGAACTCGTGCAGGCGTTGCAGCAGGTGGGTACGGCGACGATTCAGTCTCTGCTTCAGGATCTGAAAAATCCAATCGTCAATCAGGTGCTTCAACATATTGACAAACATTACGCAGAAGAGCTTTCCCTGAAGCTGCTGGGTGCTCACTATCATCTTCATCCGGTATATTTGGGACAATTGTTCCACAAGGAGACGGGTGAGACGTTTGCCGAATATATCAATAAATACCGGATTGAACGTGCCAAGGAACAGCTGCGCAATTCGAATCTGAAAGTACATGAGATCGCAAGGAATGTCGGGTACTGGGAGACAGGATATTTCTATAAACAGTTTAGGAAATATGTGGGAATATCACCTACCGATTTTAAGGTTTTTGGATAATTGCCAGTGGAGCACCAATTGGACCATTGGTCTGACATCGATGAGACATTCTGAGGACAAAAGGGCATGCAGTGCAGTTGATGCCAAATGTTACTCAGCATGTCTTTTTTATGTAAGCGATTTATTCAAAAGGTACAAATTAATGAATTCGTACTGATTTCTCTTTAATTTGTACCTCGAAAACTTAAGTTTATCTTCTTTTTGAAAATGCTTTCATTCGATAAGGTTAAAGCAGTTAGTTTGTAGAGCTAAAGGGAACACGAAAAGGGAGGATCAAGGAAATGAGTAAACAAAGAAAAAGTTTTTCTCTCGTACTTGCATTATTGATGGCGGTTACAGTTGTTCTTAGCGCCTGTGGAGGAAGCAAGGATGCGTCAGAATCAGGGGGAGCAGGTGAGGATCCTGTCGAGCTGATCTGGTATACCATCGGTACTCCTCAGAAAGATGTTAATAAAGTGATGGAAGAAGTCAGCAAGTACACCAAAGAAAAAATCAATGCCACAGTTACGATGAAGATGGTTGACTGGGGTGACTATCCGCAAAAGATGCAAGTTAACGTAGCATCCGGCGAGCCAATGGACATTCTGTTTACCTCTTCCGGTGGATTCGATTATGTTCAAAATGCCAGAAAGGGTGCATTCCTGGAACTTGATGACTTGCTCCCTAAATACGGACAGGATCTCATTAAAACCATTGATCCTGCATTCCTGAGCGGTTCGAAAGTAGACGGACACAATTACGGAATTCCGGCTAATAAGGAGCTGCCTCAACAAGAAGTATGGCGTTTCAACAAAACGCTGCTTGATAAATACAAAATGGACATCTCCAATATCCGTACGTTGGACAGTCTGGAGCCTTTGCTTAAAACAATCAAGGAAAATGAGCCAAGCGTGACTCCGTTTGGAATGGATAAAAACTTCGTTCCTTATGTTCCTTACGACTACGTCATTCAGAACTTGCCAATGGCAATCAAGCTGGATACGACGGATTACAAGATTGTGAACATTCTGGATACTCCGGAAATGAAAGCAGCTCTCAAAACGATGAGCAAATACTACAAAGCTGGTTATGTATCGCCAGAGGCTGCAACAACAGGTTCGACCAACGACCTGACCACATCAGGCAACTGGTTCCTGGATCGTGCACAGACACAACCGCTCGCGGACAATCAATGGTCGGCAAGTTACGGATATCCCGTAGTTTCCACACCAGCAAGTGACGCGATCATCACCAACACGTCTGTACAAGGTTCGATCATGGCTATCTCAGCCAACTCCGAATATCCGGAGAAAGCAATGGAGTTCCTGAACCTGTTGAATACAGATCCAGTGCTGCGCAATATGGTTGATTCCGGTATTGAGGGCGTTCACTACAAAAAAGTGGATGACACGCACATGGAAAATCTGGCTGAATCCAAGAACTATGATATGCCTTCTTACTCCCTCGGTAACAACATGTTGTTGTATCTGAACAACAATGACCCGGATAACAAATGGGATGAGTTCAAGAAGTTTAATGCAGAGGGTGTAAATTCCCCAATTCTGAGCTTTAACTTTGACTCAAGTAACGTGTCGTCGGAATTGACCGCAGTACAGAATGTCAAAGAGCAATACTGGGCCGCATTGATGACAGGTACTCTGGACCCAGAGAACAATTTGGAGCAAGTGATTGAGAAGTTCAATCAAGCCGGACTTGAAAAAGTGATGGCTGAAGCCCAAACCCAGCTTGATGCCTGGAGAGCGGCAAATAAGTAAGGGTAAATTCAGGGATCGGGCCGCTGCTTGTTGCGCCCGATCCTTTTTCATTCAAGCCTGAAGGAGGATCTCCATATGACCGCATTTTTGAAAAATCTGATTAGAAACCGAGTCATGCTGTTCATGGTGCTGCCAGGCGCCATCTGGTTCTTCTTCTTCTCCTACTTGCCATTGGTGGGCACAGTAGCAGCATTTAAGCAATATCGCTTTAGCCGCGAAGGTTTCTGGGCAAGTCTGATGAAGAGTGAATGGGTGGGTTGGGATAACTTTAAATTCCTGTTCAGCACTAACGATGCTTGGCTTATTACCCGAAATACGCTTTTTTATAACATCGCCATTATTGTTCTGGGGCTGGTATTCGCAGTAGGTTTGGCAATTCTGCTCTCGGAGCTGGTTAATAAACGGTTGGCCAAATTGTATCAGACAGGTATGTTCCTACCGTATTTTCTATCTTGGGTCATTGTTGGATATTTCGCGTTCAGCTTCCTGAGCATGGACCGGGGGATGTTGAACCAAATTATTGGATGGTTCGGCGTGGAGCCGATTCAGTGGTATTCGGAAGCGAAGTACTGGCCGTATATCCTGGTGTTCGTCGCTTTATGGAAAACCATCGGGTACAACAGCATCGTCTATCTCGCTTCAATCCTGGGGATTGATCGGTCACTGTATGAGGCAGCGATGATCGACGGTGCAAACAAATGGCAGCAGATTCGCAATATAACGATTCCATTGCTATCCCCTATCATCATTATTATGACCTTGCTGGCCGTTGGCCGTATCTTCTATGCCGACTTTGGTCTCTTCTATCAGGTTCCAAGGGATTCGGGTACGTTGTATTCCGTCACAAATGTTATTGATACGTATGTGTATCGCGGCTTGAAAACAAGCGGTGAGATTGGCATGAGTACAGCTGCCGGATTGTATCAATCCGTTGTGGGCTTTGTACTTGTTATCATTTCCAACTATGTTGTACGCAAAATCGATAAAGATAGCAGCCTATTCTAGGATAAGGGAAAGGAGTGAACCACTGTGGCTCAACTCGTAAAAAAACGCGACTTCCATCATGTATCCAATGGCTGGAACGTAATTATGAACATCATAGCGGGTCTATTCGCTTTAATTTGTGTATTTCCTTTTGTGTTTGTGGTCATCATCTCGCTCACGGACGAGAAGGTACTGGCCCGTGACGGGTACCGACTTATTCCCGCGGAGTGGAGTCTCGCAGCCTATCAGTTTGTCTGGCAGAGTGGAGACACGCTGCTGCGTGCGTACGGGGTAACTATTCTGGTCACGGTACTGGGTACCATCGTCAGTTTAATTCTAATGTCGCTGTATGCTTATGCGATATCCCGCAAGAGCTTCCGTTATCGGAGATTTTTCTCCATATTTGCCATCCTGACCATGTTGTTCAACGGCGGGATGATCCCAACCTATATGGTCGTATCCCAGCTTCTTGGATTGAAAGATACCTTATGGGCACTGATTCTGCCGCTTGCAATGAATGCCTTCTATATCATGATCCTGCGTACGTTCTATTCAACCAGTGTACCGGATGCGGTCATTGAATCGGCAAAAATTGATGGAGCCGGAGAATTTTATACGTTTTTGAAAATTGTCATTCCATTGTCTCTGCCTGGGCTGGCGACGATCGGGTTGTTCAGTACGCTCGGTTACTGGAACGATTGGTTCAATGCGCTGTTATATATCGATAATCCGAACCTCGTACCGCTGCAATCCATGCTGATGCGGATCGAATCCAGCATCCAGTTCATCCAGCAGAATTCGGCGAACAGCTCGATGAGTCTGGCGGCGATGCAATCCATTCCGCAGGATACTTCACGGATGGCTATGGTGGTTCTCGCCACGTTGCCGATTATTTTCGCTTATCCGTTCTTCCAGCGTTACTTTGTACAGGGTCTGACGGTCGGAGCCGTTAAAGAGTAACCGAATCACTTCTACAGATGGAGGCATCGAAGGATGATGATATATAAGGATAAAAGCAAATCGGTGGAAGAGCGAGTAGAACATCTTCTGAGCTTAATGACGACGGAGGAGAAAGCGGGTCAACTCATCCAGCCCTTTGGCTGGCAGACCTATACGAATGATGAGGGAAACATCACGCTGAATGAATCCTTTAAGCAGCAGGTTGAAAATGGGGGCGTAGGCTCCCTGTATGGTGCGCTTCGTGCAGATCCATGGACGGGTGTTACGCTTGAAAATGGATTGTCTGCCAGAGAAGGGGCAGAAGCCGTAAACCTCATTCAGCGTCATGCTATAGAGCATTCCAGACTGGGGATTCCCATTCTGATCGGAGAGGAATGCTCACACGGACATATGGCGATTGACGGTACAGTCTATCCGGTTCCCCTGCTCTTGGGCAGTACCTGGAACGTGGACTTGTACCGTGATATGTGCCGGGCGGTTGCCCGTGAGACGCGTGCTCAGGGCGGTGCGGTAACATATTCCCCTGTACTGGATGTTGTACGTGATCCACGCTGGGGACGTACCGAGGAATGCTTTGGTGAAGACCCATACCTTATTGGCGAACTGGCTGTTGCATCCGTGCAAGGACTTCAGGGCGAAAGTTTGGACCAAGAGGATGCGGTAGCGGCTACACTGAAACACTTTGTCGGTTATGGAAGCTCGGAAGGTGGACGCAATGCGGGACCGGTGCACATGGGCTGGCGTGAACTGCTGGAAGTAGATCTGTATCCGTTCCGAAAAGCTGTTGAAGCAGGCGCTCAATCCATTATGCCGGCTTATAACGAAATCGATGGTATCCCGTGTACGGTTAATACGGAATTGCTGGAGGATGTTTTGCGAAAAGGCTGGGGCTTTGACGGTCTGGTCATTACGGACTGCGGTGCCATCAACATGCTCGCAAGTGGGCATGATGTGGCGGCGGATGGACTGGAAGCATCCATACAGGCCATTCAGGCAGGTATTGATATGGAGATGTCCGGTGAGATGTTTGGACAATATCTGGTACAGGCGATCTCGGAAGGAAAGCTTGAGATGCATGTACTGGATCAGGCTGTCCGCCGCGTGCTGGCGCTGAAATTCAAGCTGGGACTATTCGAGAAGCCTTATGTGGATGCTGATCGAGCAGCAGAAGTCATCGGCAGCGCAGAGCATATTCAACTGGCACGCCAATTGGCTGCAGAAGGTGTGGTCCTGCTCAAAAATGAAGCTGCAGCTCTGCCTCTGTCAGCGGCAACAGCAGGCCGAATTGCTGTCATTGGTCCTAATGCAGACCAAGCCTACAACCAGTTGGGCGATTATACATCCCCCCAACCAAAATCCAAAGTGGCTACGGTGCTGGATGGCATCCGCAGTAAGTTTGCCGTTAGTAAGAGTGGGCACGCGGAGGAAGGCTCTGATGGAAATTCGAATGGTGAAGTCGAAGTGCTCTATGCGCCGGGTTGCCGCATCAAGGGCGATTCAAGGGAAGGGTTCGAGCACGCGATAGAAACTGCACGTCAGGCCGATACAGTCATCATAGTCGTTGGCGGCTCAAGCGCCCGTGATTTTGGTGAAGGAACGATCGATCTGAAGACCGGTGCTTCCAATGTGTCGGATAATTCATGGAATGACATGGAGTGCGGGGAAGGCATTGACCGTATGACGCTTGGACTTGCAGGAGTACAACTGGAGCTGATTCAAGAGATTCACAAGCTGGACAAAACACTTGTCATTATTTATATCAACGGTCGTCCGATTACCGAGCCTTGGGTGGATGAACATGCCGATGCCATTCTGGAAGCATGGTATCCAGGCCAGGAGGGCGGACATGCCATTGCGGATATTTTATTTGGCAATGTGAATCCGTCCGGCAGATTAACAATCTCCATTCCGAAGCATGTGGGTCAATTACCGATCTACTACAATGGTAAACGATCACGAGGCAAGCGATATTTGGAAGAGGATTTGGAGCCTCGCTATCCATTCGGATATGGGCTTAGTTATACTACGTTTGATTACAGCGAGTTGAAGCTGAGTACGGAATCGATGACAGCAGACGAGACGGTTACCGTTACCGTGAATGTCACCAATACAGGGGCTTGCAGAGGTGCAGAAGTTATTCAGATGTACGTATCCGATGTGGTCAGCCGAGTGGCTCGTCCAGCCAAGGAGCTGAAGGGGTTTGCTAAAGTGAATTTGGAACCCGGAGAGATGCGGACTGTAATCTTCCATATTGGAGCGGAGCAGCTGCAATATATCGGTCGTGATCTCACGCCTGTCGTTGAGCCAGGACAATTCCATATTCATATCGGAAGACATGTGAATGATACGCAGTTCACCGAGCTGACGGTAGAGGGGGCGTAAGGAAATGGAACGCATCAGACGATTTATTCGCGAGTTATCCGAACGTCAGTGGCTGGAGCAAATGGAGCTGCGCAGCTGGGACATCACTCGCGCTTATTATAAAGTACCAGGACAATATGAAGATCAGAAGGCCTATCCGGAAGGAGGGGGATTGGATCATTTCCCGAGCGATCAGGGAACGACTTATTTCTTCCGTACGCGTCTGGAAGTTCCTGCCTCCTGGCAGAAGGAACCTTACGGACTTGTATTTGAATCCGGTGGAGAAGGCTTGCTGCGGGTGAATGGACACTCCTATCAGGGGCTGGATCGCAATCATACGTATGTAACACTCGATCCTTCCCGAATCGGGGCACAGCCCGACCTTGAGATTGAGTTATTTGATCCGGTGCCTGAGCCTGTCGATCCATTAAATCAGCAAGCGGTTATTCAGCCGCCGATTACATCGATCCACAGTTTGTTGGTGCGACCGAATGAACCTGTCCGCAGCCTGATGTACACGGTCACGATTGTGCGTGATTCCGCGGTGCTGCTTCCAGAAAGTGATTTCCGCCGTGTGCGCCTGCTGGAAGCGATCTATCGAGCGATGGATCAATTTGTTGGTCTGACTGAAGAGGCTGTCAAGCAGGGAAATGGCATCTACAGTATCGAAGAAAGATTGATTCATGAAGTGCGTGAGATTGGTGGAAACGCCGAAGGCTTGGAGCATATGGTGGGGCAATCGCACATCGATATTGCCTGGCTATGGCCTGTACGTGAGACGGTGCGGAAGACCAGTCGTACATTCTCCACGGTGGATGCACTTATGAATGAATATCCCGATTATATTTATTCACAGAGCCAGCCTTTGCTCTATGCTTTTCTGAAGGAACATGATCCGGAGCTGTATGAACGGGTGAAGAAGCGCATTGCCGAAGGAAGATGGGAACTGGTTGGCGGTATGTGGGTTGAGCCGGATCTGAACATTCCGAGTGGGGAATCTCTGATTCGTCAGATGTTATACGGTCAGCGCTTTTATATGGAGGAGTTCGGCAAAACATCCCAGATTGAATGGCTGCCAGATACATTTGGTTATTGTGCTTCCCTGCCTCAGATTTTGAAGCATGGGAATGTCGAGTACTTTATGACGACCAAGCTCGGATGGAATGATACGAACGTGTTCCCATATGATCTTTTCCACTGGGTAGGCATTGATGGAACGGCTATCCTGTCTTATCTCAATCATGGTGTCAACGAGCACACGCTGCCGAAGGACATTCATGATCATTGGCAGTCTTACCGCGAGAAGGCGGCGCATCCTGAGCATATGCTTCTGTATGGGCATGGCGACGGCGGTGGTGGCGTAACACGAGAGATGCTGGAGTATGTGGACCGTTCGGAGTTGATGGTGGGACAGCCGAAGAATGGGTATAGCACGGCCGGAGCCTTTTTTGCCGGAATCGAGAAGGCACAGCCTGATCTTCCAAAATGGCATGGCGACCTGTATTTGGAGCTTCACCGGGGTACCTATACGACTCATGGCCGCAATAAGCGCAACAACCGGAAGGCTGAGGTGCTTTATCGTGAAGCGGAGCTCTGGAACACCCTTGCGCTATCGAATATGGATGCACAGCAGGAAGCGGAAGTACGCTCTTCCCTGCATGATGGCTGGAAGCTGATCTTGCTGAATCAATTCCATGATATTATCCCTGGTTCGGCCATTACAGAATCCTATGTAACTTCGGATGAGGAGTATGTTCGGGTATTTGAGTTAGGTAGAGCAGGATTGAATCAAGGGGTTGCGGCATTGACGGAGGAAATTAACACGCAGGGGCCAGAGGGTTCAGTTCCCTATGTTATGTTCAACAGCCTCGGCTGGACTCGAAGTGCAGTCATTCAACTTCAAATGCATGATGGATTTGATCGTTACGTCATAGATGAAGAGGGCCAGCGTTTGCGAATGGATCGGGAGGATGGACAAATTTCGATCCTGGTAACCGACATTCCAGCGTTTGGGCATAAGACGATTTGGCTTGTACCGGAAAATGCAAGAGAAACGAATGTAAGGGAAATGGCGAGCATTGCTGGCCAAAAGAACTTTACAGATACATGGGAAACCGCGTATTACCACGTGCAGTTTAACGATCGAGGCGAGATATCCCACTTGTGGGACAAGACAGCAGAACGCGAGATCCTGAAGCCGGGTGAACGCGGCAATCAATTTCAATTTTTCCATGACCGTCCGACGCTTTGGGATGCCTGGGATATCGACAGCCGTTATGAGGCCCAGGTTGCTGGAGAAGCAGAGCTTGTGGAGAAGAAATTGGTGCTGGCAGGCACGACGAAGGATGTACTTCGTTTTCAGTGGAGGCTTCACCAGTCTGTGATTACACAGGATATGGTGTTCTATCATGACCATCGACGGATCGATTTCAAGACCCATGTGAGCTGGAATGAAGATCATAAATTGCTCAAAGTGGGCTTCCCGATCGATGTAGTGACTTCCAAAGCAACCTATGAAATTCCATTCGGTGCATTGGAGCGTCCGACCCATCGCAACACGAGTTGGGAGCAAGCTCAGTATGAAGTGTGCGGACACCGCTTCGCAGATGTCGCGGAGTACGGATATGGCGTCAGTTTGCTTAATGACTGCAAATACGGATACGACGTACAGGGAAGCACGATTCGCCTCTCCTTGCTGCGTGCACCGAGATGGCCTGACCGGACTGCGGATCTTGGAGAACATCACTTTACCTATTCCCTGTATCCACATGAAGGTGACTGGAGAAGTGCACATACCGTGCGTCAGGCAGCTGAATTGAATCATGAAGTGCCAGTGCAGCAGGTGGACCAGAACGCAGGCGTACGCCCGGCAACCGGGGCATGGATTGAATTCGATAGCAGCCATGTCATTCTGGATACGGTCAAACCGGCTGAGGGAGGAAATGGTACAGTGCTCCGTTTCTATGAATCTTCAGGCATACGTGAACAGGTGACGCTGCAATGGCCGCATGCATTTGAGCAAGCCTATCACTCCAATGCTTTGGAAGAAGCAGGCCAACCGCTGGCCAATACCAATGGTCAGATTACATTGTCCTTTAAACCTTACGAAATAAAAACCGTGCTACTACGGTAAACCTTTTTGAAATACTCTGAGCTATGTAAGATGAACTAAACCATGTACACGAAAACGTAGAGTGCAGAACCAGATGGAGAAGCGGAGCTAAAAGCTTTCTGAAAGAAAGCTACATCGAAAGCATATGCTACGCCTTTATCCCCGGATTTTCCCTTTGGAGAAGGGAATCAAAAAAATCTGGGGATAACAGCGATCGGAAGATGGTACTGCAATCGTAGTGTCCTAGTGTACAGTTAATGGGTTTATCTTGCTATGGCTACACCATTCAATTTGTTTAAGGAGTGCACTCATTCATGGAACAATTCAGACTACCCAAAATACCGATGCCACCTGTTGCATTGCCACAAGCCGTTCAGGCTGTAATGGAAGAAGCGGAGCAGAAGTTGGCGCATCGACCGAAGCTGCTTCAGCTATTCAAGAACTGTTTTCCCAATACGATTGAAACGACAACGAAATTAATGGATGACGGCACGACCTTTGTCATCACGGGCGATATTCCAGCTTCCTGGCTGCGTGATTCCGTGGAGCAAGTGGTGCACTATATTCCGTTTGCGAAGGAAGATGCAGATCTGCAACGGATCATTGGCGGTCTGATCAAGCGCCACATCCAGTACGTTCATATTGATCCGTATGCCAATGCCTTCAATGAGACAGCCAATGACTGGCACTGGAACACAACCGACGTGACTGAGATGTCACCTTGGGTATGGGAGCGCAAATTCGAGATTGACTCCCTGTGCTTTGTTATCCGTCTGGCTTATTTATATTGGAAAGAAACCGAATTGACGGATATTTTTGATTCCAGCTTCAAAGCCGCAATGCTCAAAATCGTGGATTTGTTCCGGGTGGAGCAGCATCACATGGAGCAATCACCATATAGCTTTACCCGCAATAACGGCATTGCTACGGATTCGATCCGCAATAATGGACGAGGCATGCCTGTCAATTACACAGGCATGATCTGGTCTGGATTCCGTTCAAGTGATGATGCGTGTGATTTCCACTACAACATCCCTGGCAATATGTTTGCCGTTGTTGCCCTGCGTCAGATGCAGGAGTTCGCGGAGTGGGTATTCCGTGACATGGCACTTCTACAGGAGCTTAAGGATCTGGAAGCTGAAGTAGATCATGGTATTCAGCTTTACGGGATTTATCGTCATCCTGAATTTGGCCCGATCTACGCGTATGAGACGGATGGCTTCGGCAACTACTGCCTGATGGATGATGCGGGTACACCTGGACTGATGTCCATTCCTTACCTTGGCTATGTCACAGCGGATGATCCGATCTATCAGAATACGAGACGTTTTGCGCTCAGCAAAGAGAATCCATTCTATTATGAAGGCAAAGTTGCCAAAGGAATCGGCAGCCCACATACACCGCCGGATTACATCTGGCATATGGGTCTGTCCATGCAGGGGTTAACGGCCCAGTCTTCTGAAGAAAAGCTGGAGATTATTCGCATGCTGGAAGCAACGGACGCGGATACAGGGTATATGCATGAAGGTTTCCATGCAGACGATCCGACGATATTCACAAGAAAATGGTTTGCCTGGTCCAACAGCCTGTTCTCCCAGTTGGTCTATAAATCCATGAAGGATGGCCTGCTATGAGTAGCGCACAGGTGAAGGGAACCAAGCTGATTATTTTCTCTGATCCAGCGTTTCCGGTGCAAGGCACGTTGCCATCGCAAGATGCTCTTGATTTATGGAAAACATCCGAAGAAGTCATCGTTGCAGGCGCGGATGAATTGGCTTCGGTTTTGAGCAGGGCGGCAGGCGAAGGGTGTTTCGTGAATCTGCATGCACCCTATTTTCCCAAATCGGCTTGGACCGAAATTGCAGCTTTTCTTCATCAGGGCGGAAGCCTGATCAGCGTTGGTGGCGCACCATTTAAGCGTCCTGTTCGTCAGGAGAATGGGACATGGGTTTCCGAGTCGGAACAAACGGCGTATCACCAGGAACTTTACATTCATGAGGCGTTACAGGTATCCGCAGCCAAAGTGGATTCACTAACTTCATCCGAAGATATTCCGCTCCTTGCAGGTAAGGAAGGAATGTTCGAGAGTGCGGATACGTGGAATCTGGTACCCCATACAACCAAAACAAGTGATTTGCCACATCAGATGGGTTCTTCAGGTCCGATGAGCACGCAGATTTCTCCGCTGCTCCGAGGCTACAGCAAGGATGGTCGTAGCATCGCTGCCCCGATCGTATTGTGGGAAAACTCCCGCAGTACGTTTGCCGGTTCACGCTGGCTGTTTGTGCATCTGCCTCTGACAGCTACCTTCTGGGAACAGAACGGAGCAGCTGAAATGGTGAATTGGGCGCGGTATTGCGCCAAAGGTGTGACCGAGCTATCTCTGAAGCCGAACTATGCTTCGTATGAACCGGGTGAACGAGCTTCACTGATTCTCCAAACCCAAATTCTACAGCGTGCGGGCAGCAGAAGAAGTGAGCCTGAGGTGTGGACGTTTGATTTGACGGTTGAACGGGAGAATCGCACCAATGGCACGGTAGAGAAGGTATGGAATCATCACCTGGAGATGGAAATTTCCGGCGAGCAGCGTTTTGAACGCATTCTTCTTCCGGTTTCAATTGAGAGCGGGCTGTACCGCATCGTGAGTCGGGTTCAGGCACCAGATGGAGAAGTTCGCATAATGCGGCAGGGTTTCTGGGGGCAGGACGCGGCCTTGTTGGCAGAAGGTGAAGTTATTACACGCAGCAGAGATTATTTTATCAAAGACGGGCGTCCGCTGCCTGTTGTTGGTATGACCTACATGACCTCTGACGTGGCACGGAAATTTCTGTTCTTGCCCAATGCAGATGTGTGGGATCGGGATATGGCACAGATGGCGAAAGCGGGCATTAACTGGATTCGGACCGGGATCTGGACTGCCTATCGCAACATGATGCAGGTGGATGGACACATGTCCGAGGATGTACTGCGCGCCATTGATGCGTTCCTGTTAACGGCAAAACGGCATGGCCTTCAAGTGACGTTTACCTTTTTCTCCTTTACACCTGAGACGTGGGAAGGAACGAATCCATATCTGGACCCGCAGAGCGTAGATGCTCAGAAACGATTCATCCGCAGCATTGTCAGTCGTCACAGACAATCCACACATGTGGACTGGGATTTGATTAATGAACCGTCGATGTTTGATCCTGTGCGCATATTCTCGAATGGGCCACGTTCGGCACGAGATTTGTATGAGCAGCAGGCATTTATCGAGTGGCTTCAGCAGCGTCATCAGTCGATTGAAGCGCTGCAGGAGGCATGGAACATGTCACCTAAGCAGCTCCCGGACTTTACGGCAGCAGTTATTCCAGAGCCAGAAGAGATCAATTTCGATGTTCAGGATATGCACAAGGCTAAAAAAGGAACACGCTGGCTGGATTACTGTCTCTTCTCGATGGAGATGCATAATGTTTGGGCAAGAGAGCTTGTAGGCACAATCAAGGATCTCGTTCCTGATCACCTGGTTACCGTTGGACAGGATGAAGCTCTTGGAGCACAGCGGCCTTCACCGTTCTTCTATGAACAGGAAGTGGATTATACAACGGTGCATTCCTGGTGGCTCAACGATGATCTGATCTGGGACGGTATTTTTGCCAAAACACCACATAAACCGAATCTCATTCAGGAGACAGGCATCATGTATGTGGAAACGCCGGATGGCCGGGCCAAACGCACAGAGGAAGAGCTTCACAGCATTCTGGAGCGTAAATACGCTTATGCCTTCTCAACAGGTGGTGCCGGAGCCGTGCAGTGGATCTGGAATACCAACTTCTATATGGATAATGCCAATGAATCTCATATCGGGGCGCTGCGAGCGGACGGTACGGAAAAACCTGAGGCCGATGTGTCTTATGACTATGGACGATTTATGGAACAGATTCGAGACTTGTTTACCGATCGTGAGCTGGAGGAAGTTGCAGTAGTCTTCCCGTATTCCAACGACTTCTCGAACCGTGCCCTTGCTTACGATGCAACAACGAAACTTACCCGTGTGATGGCTTATGAGTTGAAGCTGCCGTTCCGGGCTGTATCCGAGTATCACCTGGAAGCTTTGAAGCAGCAGCCACCGAAGCTGATCATGGTTCCGAGTCCGCACAACATGGACAACAGTGCGTTAAGCGAGCTGCTGAACTTCGCGGAGAATGAAGGAGCTACGCTGCTTATTACCGGACCGCTCGGTTTGGATGCCTATTGGAAGAGAAGTGAACGGGCAGATCACCTTGTAGGCGAGCGCAGTCTGGGCAACGTACAGCGAGAAGAAATGCTGAATATTAACGGGGTGAATCACCGCGTCACGTATGGTCGTCGCCGGATTGCCGAGGTGGCGAAGGAAACGTTGCTTCATGCGGAGAATCATACACCTGATGAAGTAGTATTACTGCCATTAGGCAAAGGCAAATTGATCTGGAGTCCGCTGCCGCTAGAGTTGAATGGCCGGGATGAGCCGCTGGCAGACCTGTATCGATATGCGTCAGAAGTGGCTGGCATTGAACATGAGCTAGAATGGATATCTGGCGGTGATCTGGCAGGGATTTATGGCCGGAAGCTGAGCTTCCCGAAAGGAAATCTGTACGTATTCGTGTCAGAATTCGCTTGGGATCATGAGGTGAAAGTCAGAGATAAGCGTACGGGAGTTCTGTATACGTTCCTGTTGGAGAAAAATCGCTCTGTGCTGTTTGCCACAGATGCTGCCGGACAGCTGCAAGCCGTGTATCGTCCGGATGAGGTAGAGATTGTACAACAAGAGGTAGAGGGGGAATAATTCAATGACTAAACCGACAAGCAAATCGAAGAGAGCACATATTATTTCTCATACGCACTGGGATCGGGAATGGTATCTGCCGTATGAGAAGCACCATATGCGATTGGTTCAACTGGTGGATTCATTACTGGATCAGCTCGATCAGGGCCCTGATTTCAAAAGTTTTTACCTGGACGGCCAAACCATCATTATTGAGGACTATCTCCAGGTTCGACCTGAGCAGAAGGAACGGCTGGAGAAGCATATTCGTGATGGACGAATTGTCATTGGACCATGGTATATCCTGCAAGATGCCTTCCTGACCAGTGGTGAAGCGAATGTACGTAATATGCAGGTCGGGCATCGGGATGCAAAGCGTTACGGGACACCTTCAAAGATCGGATATTTCCCCGATACCTTTGGACTGGTGGGTCAGACACCACAGCTTATGCTGCAATCGGGCATCGATAATGTCTTCTTCGGACGGGGTGTGAAGCCAACGGGCTTCAACAACACGGTGTCTGACGCTGGATACGAATCCAGTTTCTCAGAGCTGATGTGGGAAGGACCGGATGGATCGAAGGTGCTCGGTGTTTTATTTGCCAACTGGTACTCCAACGGGAATGAGGTTCCGGTGGACGAAGCTTCGGCTCGCAAGTTCTGGGAAACCAAGCTTGCGGATGCAGAGAAATATGCATCGACGAATGAGCTGTTGTATATGAACGGGTGTGATCACCAGCCGATTCAGAAGGATCTGCCAGAAGCCATCCGTATGGCTGAACAGTTGTATCCCGATATCGAGTTTGTTCACTCCAACTTCCCTGACTATCTGTCAGCGTTGAAAGAATCTGCGGTTCAAGAGCTGTCTGTTGTAAAAGGAGAGCTGCGCAGTCAACGTACCGACGGCTGGGGCACTCTGGTGAACACAGCTTCGGCTCGCGTTTATCTGAAACAAATGAATCAGTTGGGACAGGCCATGCTGGAAAAGGTGGCTGAGCCACTGGCTTCGTTCGCGCACCTGTTAGGGCATCCTTACCCTCATGATCAACTCACTTATGCCTGGAAAACGTTGATGCAGAATCATCCGCATGACAGCATCTGTGGCTGTAGCGTAGACGAGGTGCATCGCGAGATGGTCACACGCTTCGATAAAAGCCGTCACGTCGCTGAGGCCCTGATTGAGGACAGCACCAGCCAAATCGCAGCAGCGGTAGATACTTCAACCTTTGAACGCTATGGTGAAGAAGCGCGGCCTGTGGTTGTGTTTAATACATCGGGATGGGAGCGCAGCGGTGTGGTTCAGATGGAACTGGATGCGGCCCGTCTGTACTTCCGCGAAGGTTTCTCATTGGAGGATATGGCTGCCAAAATGAACGCCATTGACCTGTCAGGCCGTATATTGGTGGATGAAGAAGGTAAACCAGTTCCTTGTACGGTAGAGGATTTGGGTCTGCAATTCGGCTATGATCTGCCGGATGACCGATTCCGTCAGCCCTATAGCTGTCGCCGGGTCAGCATTACGTTTGAAGCAGGGAACGTGCCTGCACTTGGCCTGAAGACGTATGCTTTGGTTCGCATGAACAGCAATGCTGCGATTGATTCAAATGCTGTTGCTGGGGAGTCTGTAGATACCAATGCGAATTCAACTACACTGCTGCGTGGTGAACGTGGCATGGAAAATGAATATTTTATCGTAAATATTGCAGACAACGGTTCATTTACACTCACAGATAAACGGACAGGACGGACGTACAAGGATCTTGGCGTGTATGAAAATGTCGGCGATATCGGCAATGAGTACATGTTCAAACAGCCGGAGAATGAAGTGGCATTAACTACGAAGGATCTTCGGGCAGAAATTCAGGTCATCGAAGATGCGCCTTACAGAGCATCCTACGAAATTGTTCATCATTGGGAGATTCCTGAGTCCGCGGACGAAGTGCTTGATCGTGAGCAGCGGGAACTGATCTATTACCCGCATCGCAAAGCGCAGCGTTCCAAGCAAATGGTGACGCTCAAGATCCGAACCATTGTGTCGTTGAGCCGCAGTGGGAAAGGTGTCAAGCTCGAAACAACCTTCAACAATCAGGCGAAGGATCATCGGGTGCGGGCACTCTTCCCGACGGATCTGACAGCGGCTGTTCATCACGTGGACTCGATGTTCGAAATTGCTGCTCGTGATAATACGCCTGCACCGGAATGGCAGAATCCAAGTAACACTCAGCATCAGCAAAGTTTTGTTGATGTGAGCGAGGATCAGGCTGGATTGGTTGTAGCCAATCTGGGTCTGAATGAATATGAGGTTCTTGAGGATGGACGGAATACAATTGCCGTAACATTGCTTCGTGCGGTGGGAGAGCTTGGAGACTGGGGATTGTTCCCGACACCGGAAGCTCAGTGTCTCGGAGAGCATTCCTTCCAGCTGGAGATCATCCCTCATGACGGGAACGGAGCTACCTCCGGAGCATACATTGAAGCTTACCAGTTCCAGATTCCATGGACTGTGGCTCAGACGGACGTACACCCGGGTTTCCTGACGCCAAGCAACACACCGTTTGAGTGGCAAGGGGACGGTCTTGCGTTTTCTTCACTGAAGGTGAACGAGGATTCGGGTGATCTGATGTTACGTTGGTATAACATGAGATCTAATACGACGGAATTGAAATTTGCTGCTTCGGAGTCCATCCCGCAAGCATTGGCAGACGCATATCAGAGCAACATTCTGGAGGAAGAGACAGGCAAGCTGAATGCTTCTATTATAAATGAATCCTCGGCTGCTATGATTAGCAAGGAATGGGCTTTGCAGGCGGGACCTTGCGAGATTGTTACCGTGGGGTTGCGTCGTTAATTTGGCAAGCGTGATCGGATCCATTCTTTGTGTAGAGTCTACCTGAAGTTCAACGGACTGTCATGGAATGGATAATGTTTTTTCCAGCTGAAAATGTTGAGTTATTCCTCAAGTTTATATAGAATGAACAGTAGCATTACAAGCGATCGAAGGTTACCCTGCCATCATGATGGTCATCGTAAAATTCAATTGTTCATTCTATATTGAAACTATTAAGGAGGCTTGAAGCCATGGAATCCTTGGGAGGACTGCTTCAGCAGCTGAATCCTTCCTTTCGTGAACAGTCGCGGCGGATTGCGGCGGAATTGATGGAAGATCCGTACGTACGCGAATTCCGCGCAGGTCATCCTGAACTGAAAGATGCACAGCTTATTACCGATCTGAGCAAGCTGTATCAGTATGCCAAAGATTCGAAGAACTGTGCGAATTGTCCGGGACTCGACAACTGTCCTAACGATTTCCAGGGTCACTTTTGCAAACTGGAAGTAGAGCATTTTAACGGTAAACCCGAAATTATAGATAAAAAAGCACCTTGTTCCAAACATATCGCCCGGCAAAACGAGCATGTTATCAAGCAGAGAATCCGCAGTTTCTATGTGGACGAGCGTGCGCTTAATGCAGGATATAACGATGTGGAAATTATGGGCAAGGATCGGATGCGTGCTCCGGCGGTGAACCAGGTTCTGCGTTATATTAACGAGACCAAGGAGAATGGATTGTCTCCGCAAGGACTGTTTTTGGAAGGATCATTTGGAACGGGCAAGACGTTTCTAATGTGTTATCTGCTGCATGAACTCGCGGTTGTGGGCCACACAGGTGTCATTATCTACATGCCTGACTTTGTGGAAGATCTGAAATCCATGATCAGTGAAGGAAACAAGCTGAAGGAAACGACGGATATTCTGAAAAGCTGTGATCTGCTCATCTTTGATGATATTGGGGCAGAGAATCTGAACCCATGGGTTCGGGATCATGTGATGGGTTCCATTCTAAATTATCGTATGAATCGCAAGCCTACATTTTATACGTCCAACTACAACTTGGATGGGCTGGAGAAACATCTTAGCTTCACCAGCAGGGACGGCGAGGAAATGAACAAAGGCCAGCGTTTGATGGACCGGATTCGTCCGTTTGTGGATGTCATCTCGGTTCGAGGTGAGAATCAACGGGGCAAACGTTAATCCCTATTATGTCACCGATCTTATCTGATTATTTTTACACATATAGTCGAGTCCCAAAAAAAGCCTGGCTTTCGCATTGTCGCGAAAACCGGGCTTTTCTGGCCTGCGTGCAGCCTGAAGATCCTATTCGGTAATAAATTTGAAGATAACCATTCCGAAAAAGATGACCGTCATCAGGCCGGCCATGCCAGTAACACCCGCTATAAGATCAAACAGATCGTTACGGGGTTCCTCGTTCACATGTTCACGCGGGTCGTTGATTCGCACATTTGCATCCATGGTATTGCCTCCTTATGGGGATTACAGCTTGCCCTTACAGGGAGCTGAAGCCCGGAGTAATTTTAGTATACTTGGAAAAGAAAGCGTTTGTAAAGATTTTGCAGTGATCCTGCCAAGTTCTTCAATTGTGAAGATTTGATGTTGGGAAGATGAACATTGATGCGTTCATTTCACAAGTTTAAAGTACCTGTGTTATACTGGAAGTGTCGTTCACGACGTTACAGGTTAAAATAAACCGTAAGTATATATAAGGAGGACAATTTCATGGCTATTGTTAACGTATCCGATCAATCCTTTAACGCTGAAGTCGAAGGCGAAGGAACGGTTCTTGTTGATTTTTGGGCGCCTTGGTGTGGTCCTTGTAAAATGCTCGCTCCAATCCTGGAAGAGCTGTCCACTGAAGTTGGCGATGCAGTGAAAATTGCTAAAGTCAATGTGGACGAAAATCCGGAATCTGCTTCCCGCTTCGGCGTAATGAGCATTCCAACTTTGATCTTCTTCAAAGACGGTCAACCAGTTGATAAAGTGGTTGGTCTGAACTCGAAAGATGCTCTCAAAGGAATTATCGCAAAACACCAATAAGTTACCAGGCTTACACATACGCCTCCGGTTATACGCCGGGGGCGTTTTGCGTCGAAACCTTTTATATAGGACAATATAAAGTATAATTATTTTTACACGATAACGTAGAGTGCAGGACCGATCTGGGGAAGCGTAGCGTTCCCAATTATTCTAAGACTTTTCCCTTATATATTATTGGATCTAATTATTTACACAGTAACGGAGAGGACAGAAAAAACCTGGAAAAGCGGAGTGGTCGCATTTATCACCGGATTTTCCCTTTGAAAAAAGGGAATCGAAAAAATCTGGGGATAACAGCGATTGGAAGGTTGTTCTGTCATCGTAGTGTCAGTGTGAAATATCTTTTAGTTCAATTAAAATAGAAAGGAACTCATAGAAAATCCGGGGATAATGACGATCGAAAGATGGTACTGCAATTGGAGTGGTACAGTGTAACCTTTATTTATACTTTTTTCGGGAAGGAGGACCCACCGAATTATGGATGAATTCCTTACAAACGTGCAGGAACAGGAGAAGGCACTGGAGCAGATCCGCCACAAGCTGGCTTTGCTACCCGACATGTCCGGCTGTTACCTGATGAAAAACAGTGAAGGTACCATTATCTATGTAGGTAAGGCCAAAGTGCTGAAGAATCGCGTAAGATCTTATTTTATCGGCAGTCATAATGGGAAGACCCAGCGCCTGGTGTCTGAAATCCGTGATTTCGAATATATCGTTACTGGCAGTAACATGGAAGCGCTCATTCTGGAGTGTAACCTGATCAAAAAACATATGCCGCGGTATAACGTGCTGCTCAAGGATGACAAGACATTTCCTTACCTTAAAATTACGAATGAAAAGCATCCCCGGCTCGAAGTGACCCGGCGTGTGCTCAAAGATAAAGCCAAATACTTCGGACCTTATCCGAACTCGTATGCGGCACACCAAACGAAAAAACTGCTTGACCGGATGTATCCGCTGCGCAAATGCGGCGTAATGCCAAAGGAAGTTTGCCTGTATTACCATATGGGTCAGTGTCTGGCTCCATGTGTTCAAGAAGTGGGCAAGGAGCAGTATGATGAGATCTCCCAGGAGATCAGTTCCTTTCTGAGCGGCGGGCATGAAGAGATCAAGAAGGATTTGCAGCGCAAAATGCAGGAAGCGGCTGAGGACCTTTATTTTGAACGTGCCAAAGAGCTTCGGGATCAGGTTATCGCCATTGACGCGATGATGGAAAAACAGAAAATTACGATGGCGGACGCCAGAGACCGCGACGTATTTGGTTTTGCCATTGATAAAGGCTGGATGTGTGTCCAGATTCTATATATGCGTCAAGGGAAAATGATCGAACGTCACGTATCAACATTCCCTTTTTACGGTGAGGCATACAGTGATTTTATGTCTTACGTGACCCAGTACTATAGTGATAATCCAGCATTGCCGCAAGAAATTTTACTGCCGGAAATGCCGAAGAATCTGGAAGATGGTGAAGTCAACGAGGATGCTGTATCTGATGCTGATGGAGCGCGATCTGCGGCCGTGACAGCTGAGTCAGAACAGACAGCACGGTTAACACAAGATTCAATTATGGAGCCACGTGTTGCCGAATCCCGTGCATCTTATGGAGATATCCAGCCAGAGGTAGATTCAGAAGAAGCTGCGATGGTCATTCAGGACAACGCTGTTGCTGAGGCGGATGTATTGGCTGATAAACAGGCCCCAGGCCTCGAAGATCCTTCTCAGGTCGCAGCTGCATTGCAGGAATGGCTGGAAATCAAAGTCCACATCCCGCAGCGTGGGTTGAAACGACAGATGATTACGATGGCGGTAGATAACGCACGCGTAGCGTTGGAGGAGAAATTCCGTCTGATCGAGCGCAACGAAGAGCGAACCTCAAAGGCCTCGGAAGGCTTGGGACGTTGGATTGGCCTAGATCAGCTGCGCCGGATCGAAGCGTTTGATAACTCAAACATCCAGGGAACCAATCCGGTATCTGCGATGATTGTATTTACCGATGGCAAACCGGATAAGAAAGAATACCGCAAGTATAAAGTGCGCTCGGTAGAAGGGCCAGATGATTATGAAACGATGCGAGAAGTTATCCGCCGCCGTTACGAGCGGGTGCTGAAAGAAAACTTGACCCAGCCTGACCTGATTGTTGTCGATGGAGGCAAAGGCCAGATTTCGGCCGCCGTGGACATTTTGGAGAATGAATTGGGATTGTTTATTCCGGTATGTGGTTTGGTGAAGGATGCGAAGCACAAGACCTCGCAACTAATGATCGGCAATCCGCCGGAAGTCATTTCCTTGCCACGCGACAGTCAAGAGTTCTACCTGCTGCAGCGGATTCAGGAAGAGGTCCACCGTTTTGCAATTTCGTTCCACCGGGAGCAGCGCGGAAAATCGATGGTGACTTCTCGTCTGGATGCTATTCCAGGTATAGGTGAAAAGCGGCGCAAGCTGCTGCTGAAGCATTTTGGCTCTTTACGCAAAATAAAAGAGGCCAGCGTCGAAGACTTCCGGCCTCTATCTATTGGTGACAAGCTTGCGAATCAAATTATTGCAGCACTTCGTGATGAGGAGTCGTAACATACGGCTTCTCTTTTTTGTTTGGATTCAATTTGTAAATGACATAACCAACGATCCCCGGAAGTACAATCCAGAAGAGTCCGGCGGAGATGTTGAGCGCATCACCCATGAAGATCAGGCTCAGGCCCATCAACAGGCTGTCAAAGATAACATGTGCGAATACAACGGCAATGAAGCCGTGCCGCAGCATGATCAGACTGAACAAGAGTCCAATGACTGTCAGCTCAATCGGACGTGTAATGACGGGATAGATGGGATACAAGGTGTGACCCAGTGCCCAGATCAATGTTGGGATGAGGCAGGCAATGAACGTATTGCGTACTACCTTCTGCATCATGCGAATTCCGAACAAGCGATAGACTGTTTCCTCACCAATCCCGGCCATCCAGGCCATAATCGGGAAGATCCAGGCATAACTCATGTTGTACGTGGACTGATCAGCCGACGTTGTCGACCAACTTCCAATACTCCGCTCCAAAATAAAGAACAGTACAGATTGCACGCCCAGTAGAATCAAGGCCCATAGGTAACCTGTATACATACTGTGCAGCACATATTTTCCATATCCGGGCTCTTTGGCGCGAGGCCAAGGATTCAGTCCGATTTTACGCCACATGCCGTCACCGGCAACGAGCGACAGATAGATGGTTGCACTCATGACCAGCGTGATCCCTGCCTGCATGACCATCAGGAAGGTCAGCATAAAGTTCGATAGCCCTTGCGCCTGAAATAGCGGCATCATGTTCAGGGTTCCAATAACGGAAGCCGCAAAGTATACCAGAGACAGTACGATTCCGCGTTTGAACGACGTGTGTGCTCTCGTCAGAATACTGTAGATGATCGCGAGCACGCCCAGCACAAAGGTCAGAAAAGCATAACCACCGTAAGTCATCCAGTTGGCTTGGCGGGTCTGATTTTGTACATAATCGGTATGGGAGACAGGGACCGAGAAGACCGATTCAAAGGAGCGGACGGCTCCGTTTTCAAACGTAAAGTTCAGTTCCAGCTTGGAATCTCCAATTTGCTTTTCATTATCCGTGTATTTCAGTCCCGCTTCTTCTTCACGGGTGTCGAGCTGAAGTTTCGGTACATTATACCCGAATTCGCCAAGAACACCAGCGGCTAGCTGCTCTTTCTCATTTAAGGAAAGGTTATCTTCGGCTAAACGTTGGGCAGCATTCACTTTACTTTTGTCCTGCTCAGCCTCGATGGATGCATACAGGGAAGAAGGGAGCTCACGTTTGAAACCGACCACTTTTCCTGTTCTCATATGTACGTCAACATTCAAATAACCGCCTTTGTCCTGATCGGGCAAACGAACGCGGTACACATCGTAAGGATAGGTTGTTTCCCATTTCTTATTATAGGTTTCTAACTGTTTGGTTTTAGCCATATACCCATAGATATCGGAATGGGTTTGGTATGTTACCAACTCGTTTCCAGTCTTCGTCGGCAGGGTATAATCGGATAGAGAAGCTGCAAAAGATCGAGCCGACTCTGCCGCTTTCTCCTTGCTTATGAAGGATGTAGACTGGATATCAGTCGTTTGCGATGAGGTGGCAGGGAAGATTTGAAAAACAAAAAACAGAATCAGACCAATCGCCGCAAGCAACCCTAAACGCTTGAAGTTAGCTTTGAGTACCAAAGGCTGCCCTAAGGGATTCATTTAATATTGTTCCTCCTTTATTAATATGGATATTAAAGTAAAGATAGCACAGCCCAAGCCCCGAATGCCAATGGTGAAACGAGAAGCGGTGCAAATGCATGAAAACGAATGAAAATGATCGAAACAATCTGATCTATCCGTCGCCATATCTGAGTTTTTCCCTTTTTGACGGAATTCGATGCTATTTACACAAAAATCGTTTTGTATACAAACGCCGCAGCGCTTATAATTTTGAATCAAATGTCCAATATTCCGCATGTCTTTAGGCTAACAAGGGAACGAATAGAATGTATTCCAACCTAATGTTATGTGATTCAACGATAATGCATACATGTTTACGCTCCGAAATGGAGCTTTCCAAGTGCTTGGGTATTACGAAGAGCGTTATGGAAAAGCGCTTCGGAGAAAGGCTCCACGTCGTGGAGTCATTTTCTTTTTGGCAGAGGTGGATGAAACTCAAGTGAAAATGAATGTTCAATGGATGCGGCTATCGCCACCCCGAATTCTGGTCCTCGGGTTCGCAGGTATTATATTGCTTGGGACACTTTTGCTGATGCTTCCGGCATCCAGTCGAAGCGGGGTCAGCCTTCCTTTTATTGATGCGCTCTTCACCGCGACTTCCGCAGTCTGTGTAACAGGGCTGGTTGTCGTGGACACGGGAACTCACTTTTCGACGCTAGGTCAGGTCGTGATTGCAATCCTGATTCAAATTGGCGGACTCGGCTTTATGACGATGTCTACACTGGTGGCGATTGCGTTCAAACGACGCATCTCTCTGCGTGAGCGCTTGATTCTACAGGAGGCAATGAACCAGAGCACGATGGAAGGGATCGTCCGCCTTATTCGCAAGGTTGTAGTCTACTCACTCATACTGGAAGGCATATGTGGCACACTGTTTGCCATTCGCTGGTCGTTCGATATGCCGGTAGGGCAGGCCATATATTATGGATATTGGCATGCCATCTCCATGTTTAACAATGCTGGGTTCGACATGTTTGGAGAATTCCGCAGCTTTACCGGATATGTGTATGATCCGCTCGTCAATTTTACAGCTATGTTCCTGATTGTTTCCGGCGGCATTGGTTTTGTTGTTCTGTCTGATCTAGTTGAATATCGGAGGACGAAGAAGCTGTCGCTGCACTCCAAGGTGGTGCTGCTGACGACAGGATTGTTAATCGTATGTGGTGCATTGGTTATTTTTGTGTTTGAATTCAGCAATCCCCGTACATTAGGTGGCCTGAACTGGGGCGGCAAAATATTGGGTTCTTTCTTCCAGTCCATCACGCCGCGAACAGCTGGTGCTAATACGGTAGACATCGCCGGGCTGAGGCAGGCAACGCAATTTTTCATCATTATATTAATGTTTATCGGGGCTTCTCCAGGTTCTACAGGAGGCGGGATCAAAACGACCACCTTTATGATTATGATCGGGGCTGTTGTCGCGATGATTCGTGGGAGGGAAGATATCGTCTTTTTCAGGTACCGGCTCTTACAGGAACGGATTTTCAAAGCATTGACGATTACGCTCCTCGCACTGTTGCTGATTATCGCGGTTACGATGGTGCTTAGTACAACGGAAGACAGCAGTTTTCTGACGATTTTATTTGAGACGACATCAGCTTTTAGTACGGTCGGTTTGTCTATGGGACTTACGCTGAAGCTGACCACGATCGGCAAGATTTTGATCTGTTTCACCATGTTTGCAGGGCGTCTTGGGCCGATTACACTCGCGTATGCACTTGGACAGAAAAAGGGTAAAGAATTGTACAGGTATCCGGAAGGCAAAATGATTATTGGATAAGGGGTTCGTGAAGAACAATGAAAACACAGCAGTTTGCGGTGATTGGGCTTGGGCGCTTTGGCTCCAGCCTGGCACAGGAATTAATGGAACTTGGATATGAAGTGCTGGGTATCGATAAAAATGAAGAAGTCGTCGATGACATGAGTGAATTGGTCACCCATGCCGTCGTCGCGGATTCGACGGATGAGGAAGTGCTGCGCTCCCTGGGTATCCGCAATTTTGACTGCTGTATCGTTGCCATCGGGGCGGATATCCAGACCAGTATTCTCACTGCCATTTTACTGAAGGAACTCGGTGTGAAAACAGTTGTGGCCAAAGCCATTTCGGTTCTTCATGGACGGGCACTGGACAAGCTGGGGATCGATCGTGTCGTTTATCCAGAGCGTGACATGGGAATCCGGGTTGCCCACCAGCTTGTTACGCCGAATCTGCTGGATTATATCGAATTGTCCGATGATTACAGTATTGTGGAGATGAAGGTTCCAGCCTGTCTGCACAATAAAACGCTGTCCACGCTAAATGCACGAGTGCGCTTTGGGTGCAGCATTGTAGCTTTGCAAAAGGAAGCCGGGGTCATTATTGCCCCGACTGCACTAGACTCGCTCCAGATGGGTGACATTATGGTCATTATCGGTATGAATGATGACATTGATCGGTTTGAGGAAGAAGTGATCAGCCAGGAGAGCTGATTCCTTGAAACGGAAAGATGACTGCTGAGCGTGGAGCTCAGCTAATATATGAATGCTAAGGCGTCGTAGTCCTCCGTGAGGGCAGCGGCGCCTTTGCTGTAAAGAGCGCAGCCGTTTCCCTGACCCACTGTCTGGAGGTTTGGCTGAGGTTTTCCTTTTCCCCGTAGATCATGCAGGTTGTACGCCGTGTCTGTTGCAGCTGAGGCAGATATACAGAGACGAGATCATTATCCGCAAGCAATTGAGGGCGGAGATATGACTTGGGAAGCAGAGCTGCGGCTTTGCAGGTAGGCAGAAGGCGGACAATCGCTTCAAAGGAATCAATCTCCATGCGAATATCCGGCATCACGGCGCAGCGCTGGAAGAGGTCGTCGGTTAATTTGCGGTACCATGTCCCTTTGGAGAACGTAATCATCGGCAGGTCCTGCAAATGCTCCATGCCGGCCTCCTTGCCGGACAATGGATGCGTCAATGGTACAACCAGCTCCAGATGATCATCGAAGAGCGGCACACAGTTCAGGCCGGCCTCGCTAATAGAAGACGCAACGATGCCCACATCCGCTTTTTTATCCCGGACAAAAGAGACAATTTCATGCGTTTTTCCTGTCACCAGCTTAATCTCCGCATTAGGATGTTTCTCCATAAAGGCATTAACCAGCGGTGGCAATGTTGTTTGAAGGGTCGTCAGACTGGCTCCAAGCGTAATTGAGCTTTGCTCTTCGTCCTTATACTGCGCCAGCATGGTTAAAAATTTCTGCTGCTGCTGTTTCTGCTCTATCGCGAAAGTGTAGGCGACCTGACCTACGCTGGTTAATTCGAGTCGTTTACCACGGCGATGAAAGAGCGCCACCCCGAGTTCATCCTCCAATTTGGCGATTTTGCGTGATAGTGCGGGCTGTGAAAGATTCAGCAATTTCGATGCACGGTTCAGACTGGACTGCTCCACAACCGCCGCAAATGCGTTTAATTCCTCGAACATGAGCACTAACCTCTTTTCTAATGAAGGTACTTTGCGTGAGGCATCTCCTTGTCAAATATTTCTCCATGTTGTATGGCCTGCACGACCGATGTTTATAACTTATACCTATAGGTTATAACATTTAATAATTATATTGCAATTCCCTTATAAGAAAAAAAGGAGTAACATGAACCGTGACACAAGTTGTTCACACCTGAAGAAAACGGAACAATTTGTCGAACCTTTCCGTGGGGAAGGTTTGTGTCATGATATGTGAAATTATTTATGAAAACGTTGTATTTAGCGAAAGGGGATCGACATTTTATGAAAGGGTTTTACTCCAGAAAGCTGCACTCCTTGCTTGGCGTCATTCCGCTCAGTCTGTTTTTTGTTGAGCATCTGGTGACGAACTTCTCGGCAGTTGAAGGCGGCAAAGAAGGCTTTAACGGTGCTGTTGCATTTCTGAACAGTCTGCCACTCGTCATTGTTCTTGAAACGCTTCTCATCTGGCTGCCGCTGTTCTATCACGGTGTATATGGTTTGTACATTGCCTATCAGGCCAAGCCAAACGTGGGACGTTTTGGCAACGAGCGCAACTGGCGCTATACGTTGCAGCGCGTCAGCGGTGTTATTACGTTTGTGTTCGTTATCTGGCACATTTGGGAGACTCGTTTCCAGGTTGCGCTGGGGAACGTTACACACGAAGAGCTTGGCGGTGTCATACATGACATCGTGATGAATCCGGTGACGTTTATTTTATATCTGATCAGTGTGGTTGCGGCATCCTATCACTTTGCCAACGGCTTGTGGTCGTTCCTGGTTAGCTGGGGGATTACCGTCGGTCCGCGTGCGCAGCGTGTATCTTCCTACATCTGCATGAGCTTGTTTGCCATCGTAGCCATCATGTTTATTGTATCGCTGCTTGCTTTCCGGAGCATGGATTTCCAGGTAGCGACTTCAATGATTGACGCAGTTAAGACAGTTCTGATTTAAGCATTTAGACTTAAATGCTGACTTATAAGGGAGTGAACAGCAATGGCATCATCTAATATAATTATTGTGGGCGGCGGTCTCGCGGGGTTGATGGCGGCGATCAAATCGGCTGAAGCCGGAGTCCATGTTCATTTATTTTCACTGGTTCCTGTTAAAAGATCGCACTCCGTATGTGCCCAAGGCGGCATCAACGGTGCGGTAAATACCAAGGGTGAGGGCGACTCCCCGTGGGTACACTTTGACGATACGGTATACGGCGGCGACTTCCTCGCGAATCAGCCTCCGGTCAAAGCAATGTGTGAAGCGGCACCAGGTATCATTCACCTGATGGACCGTATGGGCGTAATGTTCAACCGGACACCGGAAGGTTTACTTGATTTCCGTCGTTTCGGCGGCACGAAGCATCACCGTACAGCGTTTGCAGGTGCAACAACAGGACAACAATTGCTCTATGCGTTAGATGAGCAAGTACGTCGCTGGGAAGCAGCGGGTCTCGTTACGAAGTATGAGAACTGGGAGTTCCTGCAGGCTGTTGTGGATGACGAAGGCACCTGCCGCGGGATTGTAGCACAGGATCTGAAAACGATGAAGGTACAAACGTTCCCGGCAGAAGCGGTTATTCTGGCGAGCGGCGGCCCTGGCATTATTTTTGGTAAAACAACCAACTCGGTTATCAATACAGGTACTGCAGCAAGTGCGGTGTATCAGCAAGGTGTAAATTACGCGAACGGTGAGTTCATTCAGATTCACCCGACAGCCATTCCAGGCGACGACAAGCTGCGTCTGATGTCCGAATCGGCTCGTGGTGAAGGTGGACGGATCTGGACGTATAAAGACGGTAAGCCTTGGTACTTCCTTGAAGAAAAGTATCCGTCTTACGGTAACCTTGTTCCTCGTGATATCGCGACGCGCGAAATTTTCAGCGTCTGCGTGGATATGGGCCTCGGCGTGAACGGCGAGAACATGGTATACCTCGACTTGTCACACAAAGATCCGAAGGAGCTGGATGTGAAGCTCGGCGGAATCATTGAGATCTACGAGAAGTTCATGGGTGATGACCCGCGCAAAATTCCGATGAAAATCTTCCCGGCAGTCCATTATTCCATGGGCGGCATGTGGGTAGATTATAACCAAATGACCAACATTCCAGGACTGTTCGCAGCCGGTGAATGTGAATACCAATATCATGGTGCGAACCGTCTGGGTGCGAATTCTCTGGTATCGGCAATCTACGGTGGTATGGTTGCTGGACCGAAAGCGGTTGAATATATCAAAGGACTCAAAAAATCGTCCGCAGATATCAGTTCTTCCGTATTCGATGGTTATACTAAGCGCCAAACCGATAAGTATGAAGGCATCCTGAACATGCAGGGCAGTGAAAACGCCTATGTCATTCACAAAGAGCTTGGCGAATGGATGACAGCGAACATGACCGTTGTACGCTACAACGATAAACTGGAAGCCACTATCGGCAAAATCAAGGAATTGAAAGAGCGTTACGGCAAAATCAACATGTACGACACTTCCGGTTGGAACAACCCGGGTGCGGCATTTACCCGTCAGCTGTGGAACATGCTTGAACTGGCAGAAGCGATGACTCTGGGCGCACTGCTGCGTAACGAAAGCCGCGGAGCGCATTACAAACCGGACTTCACTGAACGGAACGACGAGGAATTCCTGAAAACCACGATCGCAAGCTGGTCGAAGGAAGGTCCAAAAATTTCGTACGAGCCTGTAGACGTTTCCCTCATCCCACCACGGATCCGGGACTACTCGAAGGATTAAGTAAAGCGAAATCTTGGCCTATTAATAAAGTTAAAGACGTAGCACTGAACGGAGCAGGCAGAAGAATACTAAAGAAGCGAAGCATTCGCCAAGCTTCACAAAGTTACTGCCAACCAGAATGAATTATTGCAACTTTCAGTAAAGCGACTCTATAAGCACGGGTAGCGGAGGAGACGGAAATGTCCTGAAGAAGCAAAGCGTTTGCGATGCTTTAGAAATTAAATACTGCATCCAGCATGAATGGATTGCAGTTTCCAGCAAAGCGACCCCACGTGCACAACGTAGCGGAGGAAGCGGAAATGCCCAGAAGAAGCGAAGCGCTCGCCTTTATCACCAAATTTTAACCCTGTTAAGGGTTGATTCAGAAAATTTGGGGATAACAGCGATCAGAAGGGCATTCCGCAGCCGAAGCGCCACCCATGCGCCGAAAAGATCACTTTGCGCATAAGCAACACCAATCATCGTCACCAAAGGAGGGGACAACGATATGGCGGACACAGCTACAGCAAAAAAAACCGTCAAGTTTATCATCACTCGTCAGGACAGCCCGGAGTCATCTTCGTACAACGAAGAGTTTGAACTCCCGTACCGTCCCGGCATGAACGTTATTAGCGCCCTGATGGAGATCCAACGGAACCCGGTTAATACGGAGGGCAAGTCTATTGCCCCGGTCTGCTGGGAATCGAACTGTCTCGAAGAAGTCTGTGGAGCATGCTCCATGGTCATCAACGGCAAACCGCGTCAAGCGTGTGCAGCCCTGATTGATAAGCTCGAACAACCGGTTCGCATCGAACCGATGAAAACCTTCCCGGTGGTTCGTGACCTCGTCATTGACCGTACCCGGATGTTTAACGCCCTCAAACGGGTTAAAGCTTGGATTCCGATTGATGGTACCTATGACCTTGGTCCAGGTCCGCGGATGCCGGAGAAGAAGCGTCAGTGGGCTTACGAGCTATCCAAATGTATGACATGTGGTGTATGCCTCGAAGCATGCCCGAACGTGAATGAAAAAACAGACTTTATCGGTCCGGCTGCTCTTTCTCAGGTACGTCTGTTCAATGCTCACCCAACAGGAGAGATGAACGCCGAAGACCGCCTGGAAGCACTTATGGAAGATGGAGGTATTGAGGGCTGTGGGAACTCGCAGAACTGCGTGCGCTCTTGTCCAAAAGGTATTCCATTGACTACTTCCATTGCCGAAATGAACAAACAAACGACCAAACACATGTTCAAACGCTGGTTGGGCGTGTAATCTAGTCATATAAAATGCAGAACTTCAATCTGCACCATTAGAAGAAGTCGTGATTCTAGGCGCTTGTAGCCCAAGAACACGGCTTCTTTTTCTGTATACTCAGAGGAACCGGGCTAGTCATGCAGAATATGGTATACTAAGGAGATGGATTTGGAGCGGAAGAAGGAGGGGGACGCATGGGAGAAACACCGCGTGAGGGCAGCAAGATCTCGCCGCCCCGGCGCTCACAGTATGGATCTGATTCGGAGAACCCCATTTTCCCTGGAGAAGAAAAGGATCACGATCCCTCCCGGCGCAGTTTTTTGCTGCGCATGATCTTGATGACGGCGAGTGCCAGTTTGCTCACAGGAGGATATGCCTGGTTATGGGAGCCGCGTCATTTGGAAATCAAGCACGTTGAATTGAAATTACCCAAGTTTCCAAAAGCATTCGAGGGACTGCGCGTTATTCAGTTCAGTGATGCTCATCTTGGATTCCATACGGGGCTGAAACAAATGGAGAAGCTGGCTGAAACGATACGGGAACAGCAGCCTGATCTGATTTGTTTTACCGGAGATATGGTTGAACGGGAAGCAGAACCGATGCGTGAATGTATTCCTGTACTTGCCTCGATGCAAGCGAAGTATGGCAAATATGCCGTATTAGGGAATCATGATTATCGTGGCCAGCAGCAGCATGAAGTGGAGCTGATGTTCAAGGAGGCCGGATTCACGTTGCTCCGAAACAGCCATGTTCTGATTGAACGCGGGGATTCACGTATTGCTATAGCAGGTCTGGATGACGCGCTTACGGGCAGACCTGATCCTCTTGCAGCAATCAAGGGATTGAGTAGAGAGGTCTGGAAACTGCTGCTTATGCATGAGCCCGATTATGCAGACATTGCAGCACCTTACGGTTTCGGACTACAGCTCTCCGGACACAGTCATGGCGGGCAGGTGCGTTTTCCATGGATTGGGGCGCTGACTACACCGAGAGGTTCACTCAAGTATATTCAAGGGTTATATTACGCAGGGGATAAGCATATGCCAGTCTATGTGAACCGTGGCTTTGGCATGACCCAACTGCCGATCCGCTTTTTGTGCAGGCCGGAATTGACTGTTTTTGAGTTAAAGGGTTAACAACATAAAGAATATAGAGCATAAAGGGAGGTTAGCCAGATGGAACGAATTGCGATTGTATCCGATATTCATGGCAACATGACTGCTTGGGAAGCGGTATTAAACGATATTCGGAGTCGCGGATTGAAGCGAATCTTTTGTCTTGGCGACCTCGTTGGCAAGGGACCTGACCCGGTACAGGTTGTGGATCTGGTAAGAGAGACATGTGAGCAAGTCATCCGTGGCAACTGGGATGAACTGGTTGCGGTTAATTCGGACAATGAGAATTTTACTTGGCAAGCGAAGCGGCTGGGTAAGGAGCGATTGACATATTTGGAAAGCTTGCCGTTTAGCCACCAATTAGAGCTGAGTGGTCGAAAGATCCGCCTGGTGCATGCATCTCCCCAAAGTGTATATCACCGCGTACAGCCATGGGATGAGATGGGGAAGAGGTTAGCCATGTTTGATCCTCCGGCAGATGAGCCTGAGCTCGGTGTGGCGGATGTCGTAGGATATGGGGATGTGCATAACGCATACTTGCAATTTCTGAATGGGAAAATGTTGTTCAATGCAGGCAGCGTGGGTAACCCGCTTGATTTGACCCAGGCTTCATACTGTATTCTAGAAGGAGAGAACAGCAGTGATTGGAACACTCCATTCAACCTTCAATTTGTAAGGGTACCTTATGATATTGAACAGGAAGTACAGACTGCTCAGCAGGCCCAGGTGCCCTCACTTGATTTCTATATCCGAGAGCTTCGTACAGGTGTCTATCGCGGGCTGCAAACGGATTAGTGATTTCAGGAATAAATTGCTGTAATGAATTGGCATACTAATGTTCGGGCTACTGAGCGGAGTGTTGTTGAGTATATCGATGTATCGTCGTTTATCCATGTATTCTATTTGCGCCGGATCATCCTCAGAGCATGCTTGTCTTACCGGACTAGAACCCGTTAGGCAAAAGGAGCGATTGTCATGCTGACCCGAAAAATGCTGGGCCAAGGATTGCCTGCTTTGTGGACAGAGCGCCTTGTTCTTCGATCATTACGTCAGAGTGATTACAGCACGTTGTCGGAGCTGTTTTCCGACCCGCAGGTGATCCGTTATGTAAACAGGGGAAGTCAGCCCACGCCAATCCGGGCTCGGCGATTATTGAATCAGATTCGCAGCAGCAGCGCGAAGCTGGATTCACTGCATTACGGCATCTGCTGGAAAGGCAGTGAGCAGATCATTGGCATCACTTCATTCCAACATTGGAATGACAAGAATGGTACCGCACAGATTGGATACATCTTGAACAGGTCCTGCTGGGGCAAGGGAGTCGCCACTGAGGCAGTACAGCGTTTGCTGGAATTCGGTTTTGCCGAGCTTAATTTGTCCAAAGTGGAAGCCCGCTGTTACGAGGCAAATGTTTCATCCGAACGAGTGCTTTGCAAGAGCGGCATGAGTTATGAACGAACCCTGCCCTCGTTTGTTTTGAATCATGAGGATGGTGAGACGCCGGATACTCTGCTGGATGTTAAAGTGTATAGTCTGTATCGTGAACAGCATGTCCGTTCTCATTGGGAAAATCGCCTGCAAACGTTGGTATCCGACAAGCACGAGTAACATAGAATAAAATGAAACAGCAGAGGGTTGAAACGAACTTCAATCATTTGTTACACAAATGAAATATAGCTGCAATTGAACTCTAACAGACAGCGGGTAAACTTATCTCATGACCCCCTTTTTGATAATAGATAATGCTGTTGGGACCCGCTGTTTGCGGGTTCATTTTTTTTATATTAGGAAACGAACCGAAAACCCCCACAGCGTGCTGATTCACGCCATGAGGGTTTTATTGTGATGCTATATGATTAAAACGGTACAACTTGCATCTGTTTCTGTTTAAAGTATACCCATTCCGTAAACCCGATCTCTTGCAGACGTGTACGAACGTCATCCAGTTCATCGGCAACACGCTGTGGTTTGTGGGCATCCGATCCGAAGGTCACCTTCACTCCGTAATGATGCGCACGCTCCAGAATGGCATCTGACGGGTACCAGCCACCACTGAGCTTGGTTTTACCCGACGTATTAATTTCAATGGCCACGTTCGATTCTGCAATGACCTGCAACGTTTCGTCAATGGCGTGATCCGCGATAATGTCCGAGAAAGGTGGATAATTTCCTTTCATCGCATCAATATGTCCAAGGATCTGGAACATGCCGCTTCGGGCTGACTGTCGAATCAATGCATAATAACTCTCTTTCACTTCCACCTTACGTGCATCGCTTAAACCATTCCAGCGGGTTTTGTTGAATATGCTGACATCTTCCGTGTGATGAACTGAACCAATAATATAATCAAAAGGATATTGCCCCAGCGTACTGCGATACAATTCGGCATGAATAGGGAAATAATCGGATTCGATGCCAAGCAGCACATCAATTTTGCCTGCGTATTCTTCCTTCAGAGCAATTACTTCTTCCACGTAATGATGCAATTCTGACTTGCCCATCGCAATCCGGGGAAAAGCCTGCTCTGCGTCACTGCCAAAGTAAGGCGTATGGTCCGAGATACCGATGACCTGAAGTCCAGCTTGAATACCTGCCTCAATATAGTCGCGAATATTGCCGTCCGCATGACCACAACGAAAATGATGGGTGTGAAGATCAAATTTCATATGGAAATCCTTCCTTTCTCATGGCTCATTTATCATTCTGAACTGATGAACTGGGTCTCCGGCATGCCTTTGAGATCGCTCAGGAATTGCTGCATGGCCGAATTGAGATAACGACTTGATTTGTAAATGACTCCGACAGGGTGACTGACCTCCAGTTCACTGAGTGGAATCATGCGCAGTGTGCCTTGCCGCAACTCGTGGGCAACGGATTGTTTGGATATGACTGCTGCCCCGAGATTGATCTCAACCATCCGCTTCACTTCCTCGCTGCTCGACAACTCCATGACGATATTGGGCTCAATGTTATGTTTCTTAAAAATGCCTTCCGTAAAGCGACGCCCCACCGTATCCGGGGATAGCAAAATCAGAGGTGTGCTGCGCAGGACATCCACCGCAGCATGCTTTTGCTTCGCCAGCGGATGGAATGGAGATACCACAAGTTCGAACGTATCATAATACAGCACGGACGTATTCAGGTTAGGATTACGCTCCGTGAGATAACCGATACCGATATCGACCATACCATTCTCGACCTGGGTATAGATCTGTGAGGAGGGCAGGGATTGGATACTGGTCTTGATAAGTGGAAATTGATCCTGAAAGTAAGATAACACCCGTGGCAAAATCTGAATGGCAATGGACGTCGTTGTGCCGAGTCTGATATGTCCCTGAGGGGTCTCATCGAGATCCATCAGTTTTTGTTTCAGCTCACCCACGATGTCCAGCATACGTTCGGCATGTTGCAGAAACACCTGTCCACGATCGGTGAGGGTTACCGGCTGGTTACGATCAACAAGAACGGTCCTGAATTCATCCTCCAGGCTTTTGATCTGGGCCGAAACGGCAGGCTGGGTCAGATTTAGAAGTTCTCCGGCTTTGCGGAAACTCATCGTTTTCGAGATCGTAATCAGCGTCTCCAGTTGACTGATATTCATGTATGGCCTCCTTGCACGTAAAATGTCTTCTGTCTATCCATAGTGGAATCCCGTAACTGGTCATTGTTCCGTTCCTTAAATTATAGGTGATTCAGGACAGCAGGGCAATGAAGGGTACATCATGGATTTGGGGAGGTCCATAAGAACGAGAAATTAATTTTATTTCAAGAAAATAAAATTTTTAATATTTTAAGAAACAGTAAAAAAGTCCTAAATACCTTTTGCCATGCCCCTCCGTGGCAATTGTTTTTGCAACAGATGCGAAAAGCCTTGTTTTTTCGCTAGAATCAGCTATAAACATTTCCCCCGCGGATGACGATAAATTATATTACACATGCCTTACCGAATTCTTGGTGAATTCTTGTACGTGATAAAGTATAATAAATTTATTGAATATGGGACTTTTGGTGTGTGACCAATAACCCAGTGTAAGGGGGACATTAGACAGTGAAAGCGGAAGTGATTAATCCTTTCCTGGAATCCGCACGGAACGTATTCGAACAGCTCATCCAGGTTTCGCCTTCCACCGGGAGTCTTGGCGTGAAAAATGTGGAGTACATTGCAGACCATGTCTGGATCGTGATCGGAATGACTGGACAACTGAGCGGAAACATTGTATTTGGAATACAAGAGTCGGTTGCATTGAAAATTGTTTCTGCCATGATGGGCGGTTTTGTCATTACAGAAATGGACGAAATGAGTAAAAGTGCTATTTCGGAACTTGGCAATATGATTAGCGGCAATGCAAGTACCATCCTGTCTAATCAGGGTGTCGTTGTTGATATTACACCTCCACAAGTGATGAATTCTGAATATGTGGCTTCCTTTAGTGCAACGAAAGCGTTGAGCATTCCTTTGCTGATGGACGGAATTGGTGAGATGGATATTCAAGTGATGATCTCGTAGAATAGAACCATACGCCTCTAGGGGCAATATGTGTTCAATACGGGAGGACATCGGGTATGCTGAAAGATCAGGTTGTTTTTATCACAGGTGCGTCGAGCGGAATTGGTGCGCTCTGTGCGCAGATGCTGATAGAAGAAGGAGCCATCCCGATTCTGGCTGCCCGCTCGCGGGACAAGCTGGAGGAGATTGGTGCTTCGCTGAAAGGGCAACACGAACTACTCACGTTAGATGTAACGAATGATGAGCAGGTTCAGACAGCCGTGAATGCGATGTTGCAGAAATACGGACGAATCGATATTTTGCTGAATAACGCGGGTTACGGAAAATTTGCGGCGATGACGGATATGTCTGTGCAGGAATTCGATGAGATGATGGACGTGAATTACATGGGCATTGTCCGCTGCACCAAGGCAGTGTTGCCGCAGATGCTGCAACGAGGCAGAGGACAAATTGTAAATGTAGCTTCCATGGCTGGCAAGATCGGAACTGCAAAATCCGCTTCATACACGGCGACCAAACATGCCGTACTTGGCTTCAGCAATGCCCTGCGCCAGGAACTTCGCAAAACCGGAGTCACGGTAACGACCATTAATCCCGGACCTATCGATACACCGTTCTTCCAACGGGCGGATCCCTCCGGTAACTATGTTAATAATGTACGCTGGATGATGCTGAAGCCGGAAGAGGTTGCGGGGCATATGATCCGGGCGATGAAGAAGCGCAAGGAAGAAGTGAATCTGCCCAGACTGGCTTCGGCTGGTGTGTGGCTGTATCAGCTATTTCCGCGTCTTGCTGACAGGCTGTCGCACGGTGTAATGAATCAGAAGTAAGATGCAACAGTGGGCATCACATATCGGATGAAAGAAAGGCTCCGCCGAGGGGCTTTTCTTTTTTTTGTCTGTAAAGGTATGTTTCGTGAATAAGATTTGGTCCGCAGGCTTTTTTCGCATATAATGAAAGGTAATGTGATGACAGGCTTCGGTTTTATTAGTACAAGCAGGGCTAGAGCATCAAAACGAATAAATTTAAAGGATGGACATACATGACGAATCAAACATTTGCTTCAATTGGCGTAGAACAGGATCTTGAGGCTGTACTCGCCAGACATGGCATCAACGAACCTTCACCGGTGCAGGCACAGACGATACCGGTTATTCTGGAAGGTCGTGATGTGGTTTCAAAATCTCAGACGGGAACAGGCAAGACGCTCGCCTATCTGCTGCCACTGCTGCAATCCATCAAAAGTGATGTGAAAGGCACACAGAAGCTCATTATAGCTCCGACGCAAGAGCTGGCAATGCAGATTGTACGCGAGGCACAGCGGTATGGAGAAGAACGTAAAATCGGCGTTCTGGGACTCATTGGCGGTGCAGCGGTAAAACGTCAGATTGAGAAGCTGCGTGAACATCCCGAACTGGTTGTGGGAACGCCAGGACGACTGAAAGAATTGATCACGCTGAAAAAGCTGAAAATGCACAACGTCTCCACAATTGTTATTGACGAGGCAGACCAGGTATTCCAGCTCGGCGGGGTAAGCGACGTGGACTTCGTATTGCGCAGTGCCCTGCGCGACCGTCAACTCATTTTCCTGTCTGCAACGATCGATGAACATACAGCTGGACTCGCGAAGCGGGAGATGAAAGATCCGGTACAGATCGGTATTGAACCGGACCGGGCAACCGCTGCGGGACTTGAGCATTTTTATTTTGTGGAAGAAAACCGTAACAAAATCGATATGCTGCGACGTCTGGTTAGACAATATAACCCGGATCGCGCCATCGTCTTTGTGAATGCTACCGAGGATATTGGCGAGGTTGAAGCGAAAATGAATCATCTGGGCTTCTCCGCAGCTGCGCTGTATGGAGACGCCGACAAAGTGACCCGCAGCAATGTGCTATCCGCTTTCCGCAATGGCAAGCTGCAACTGCTGATCGCGAGCGAGGTCGCAGCCAGAGGACTGGACATTGAAGGTCTGCCGATGGTCATTAACTATGACCCTGCATTTGATTCGGAACACTATGTTCACCGCGCAGGCAGAACAGGCCGCATGGGTCGCAGCGGCATCGTGTTGTCGATCGTGGATGAAACGCAAATTTTCATTATGCGCAAGTTTGCGCGGGAACTTGGAATCGAATTGCCGGAACGTGTATTGTTCGGGGGGAAAGTGCTCGAGGCTGATCCGCGCCCGGATACGCGGCCTGAAGGGCATTCCTTCTCCAAAAAACCAGGGCAGTCCCGGGATCGTAAGCCTGGTCAGGCCAGCCGCAATGGTGGCGCCAGAGCTGCTGTATCGAATCAACGCCCGACGGGTGGCAAGCCAGCTGGCAATGCAGGCAGAACAGAGCGGGACCAAGATCGCAAGAACAAGGGCGCTCCCAAATGGAGCAAAGGCAAAGAGCCACGCGCTGAAGAATAAAACCTGACGAAAGAGGTGCAGGGATAGATGGAAAACGTTCAACCGCCCGTATTGAAAATCAACGGGCTAAGCGGAGGATACAGTGCCAAGCGGCCGGTCCTCCACGGCATCGATCTGGAAGTTGGACGCGGAGAGATGGTCGGACTGATCGGATTAAACGGTGCTGGCAAAAGTACGACGATGAAGCATATTTTAGGGTTAATGACCCCTCAGCAGGGTGAAGTGAGGGTCATGGGCAAGAAGCGGGACGAAGATCCACAGGTATATCAATCTGCCATGGCCTTTGTACCGGAATCTCCCGAGCTGTATGACGAAATGACGGTCATGGAGCATCTGGAGTTTACAGCCAGAGCATACGGCGTTTCGGAGGCTGATTTCAAACAGCGTACGGAGAAGCTGCTGAAATTGTTCCGCATGAATGAGAAAAGTACCAGTCTGTCCACCCACCTGTCCAAGGGTATGCGGCAAAAGGTCATGATCATGTGTGCTTTTGTGGCAGGTCCGCCACTCTACATCATTGATGAGCCTTTCCTGGGACTTGACCCACTCGGGATCCGCTCTTTGCTTGATTTTATGCTCGAAATGAAAGCGTCGGGATCTTCCATTTTGCTCAGTTCACATATTCTGTCCACCATTGAAAATTACTGTGACCGTTTCATTGTTCTACACCGGGGACAGGTCATTGCTCAAGGGACGCTGAATGGGCTGCGTACTCAATTCGGGGAATCGAATGCCACGCTGGAGCATATGTTCTATTCCCTTGTACAGGGCAGGGATTAAGCATGGATCTCAAGCAGCTATGGAAGCAAAGACGCACGGGATTCTGGAATGGAATTCTTCCTTACCTGGGTTATGTCATTCAGAGCGGCGTAGCCATGGTGTTCTTATTTCTCGTCATTGCGTTCTCCGCCTGGTATACATCGTTTGTACAGCATATTCCGGCGGGATTCCCGATTCGCTGGATTACGTTGCTGTTGCTGGCACCACTGGTGCTGTTTAGCAGCTATCGTACATATCTGCATCCGGCTGACATCGTATTTTTACGGCCGCAGGAATATCGGATGCACGAATATCTGAAGAACAGCTTCGCCCGTGGCATCATCTATAAAACCCTGGGCATGCTCTTCATATTCATTACGCTGTGGCCGCTCTATGTTCGAGCGGATCAGGATGCTAGGCCATTTGGCTGGTTTATCCTGCTGCTGCTGCTGTGGAAAGGGCTGTCCAGCTATGGGGCATGGCAAGAGCTGCGCATGGTGCAGATCGGTGCAGCCAGAGGATATCGTTTGCTCCGATGGGCACTTGCTGTGCTTGCGGTTGCGGCCTGGTTGTGGCAGCCTCCACAGCGCAGCATCTGGTTCCTGCTGCTGCTGGCTGTTGTCTATATCGTTGCCCTGCGTATTCCTCTGAAACATCGGGTTTCATGGGAACGTCTTATCCAGGTAGAGCAGGGCCAGGCTGGACGAGTGATGCGAACGTTGGGCTGGTTTGTCGATGTACCTTCATCAGGCCAGAAAGTAACTTCTCGCCGCTGGCTTAGCAAATGGGGGAGTGGCCTCCCCTGGAATGCAGGGAAAGCTTACCGCTATCTGATTACCAAAACATTTATCCGAACTGAAGTGTTCTCGATTGTTGTACGCCTGGTCGTACTCGGAATGTTGTTGTCCTGGTGGACGGCGGGCAGTTATTTCGGTATAGGTGTCTACCTGTTCTTCCTGCTGCTTGCAGGTGTGCAACTGGGTGCACTGCGTCGCAGTCATAGTGAGTCGTTCTGGATTATGATATATCCTATCTCGGGAGAGAGTCGTCGTTCCCAGGTGCTGGGCTTCATCTCGAATCTGCATGCAATGGTTGCCTTACTTATGTGGTTGCCAATGCTCGCTGCGGGAGTGAGTGGACTAGGCATGACTGGAGCGGCATTGGTCCTTGGTGCGCTGGTGATCTACTTGATGCGACGTTCTCAGGGCAATAAGTGGTTGAAGGAAGAAGAGGATGAATGAACGGTCGAGCATCTGCCAGTAAGCGTTCATTGGCGATGCCGATCAGTAATTCTAATGAAACCTAACAAAAGACGGGTATTCCGAGCTGTATCTCGGAATACCCGTCTTTCTGTTAGAGTCAGCTTACTTTGTTCCGACTCATATTGAGGACGTATGGACTAACAGAGGAACGATTTAGTGATAATGACGAGCAAGATAAACAGAACGAGAATGGCACCTGTATTTGTAAATCCTCCTCCGAAACCGCCGCAACCATAACCGCCTCTTGTTTCTTCAACAACTCCAGACATTGGTCATTCCCCTTTCAAGTGGTGTTAGGCACGCCCTTGCGTACATCGTATATTATGTACCGTGGAGGTAGGCTGATTGGGCCGTTGCCCGGTACAGCTTCAAAATCATCGTTTTGGGCATTTGCCCCGGCCCAGACAGCCATACGTTTTCAGAGTGAATACAACACAAAACACCCCTTTGTATCGAGAGATATTCATCAGGATACAGAGGGGTGTTCATAGGTGTCAGGAAACGCAAGCTAGTTCGTTTCCTGACTTCTTTATTTAGATAAGCATTTTACTGCATATGATCTAGTTCGTCTGTAGATCCAGAACTCCGCGATAGATCGTATCAAACAGATCTTCCAAGCCGGATTCTTCAATACAGGAGAAAGCAATTCGCAGATCGGACTCACCCAGTGCAATGGTACCGACGCCATATTTCTGTAGCAAATGGGTCCGGAGTTGCTCTGCACCCACATCTTTCAGCTTCAGACACATGAAGTAACCGGAGTTAAACGGGTAGTAATCCCATACCTCACCGTAATTACCGCTATCAAGAATGGATTTTACTTTGTTGGCGCGGCCTTTCATGATTTCAAACTTCTCCAGCTTCTGTGCTTCGAACTCAGGTGCTTTCAGCGCATCCAGTACAAACGTTTGGGAAGGATGCGGACCACTGGAAATGGTTGCACGGATAATACCCAGTGTTTTCTGCTCCAGTGCATGCAGAACCGCAGCGTCTTCATGAGCATATGTGATGAATCCAACGCGGAAGCCCCATACGAATTCTTCCTTGGTGGCACCGTCAACTTTGACAGTCAGGACACGTGGGTGAAGGTTCGCCAGTTTACCAAACAGGGATTCGTGAATGGAATCTTCGAAGAAGAGACCAAAGTAGGCATCATCGGTTACAGCAACGACGTTTACACCAGCCTCCGCCGCTTGACGAATCGTGTCCACGATTGCATCCGCTTCTTCAGCTCCAGGCGTATAACCTGTCGGGTTGTTCGGGAAGTTGAGCAGCACGATGGCTTTGCCTTTGTCCTTCTGCGCAAGCAACGCTTCGAGTAGACCTGCACTGTTGAAATTCAATTGATCATCGAACAGGGGATAATGAACCAACTGGCCGTGACGGCGAATTCCGAAAGTCAGCTCATAATTTTCCCAGTTTTTATCCGGATATATAACAGCGTCCCCTTCTTCAGCGAACAGGTCGGCTACGATACTTAGTCCATGAGTTAATGCGTTAGTCACAATCGGATTACCAAACGTCTTACCTTCAAGGGAAGGTGTTTCCTTCAGCATCTTGTTTCTCCATACGGTCCGCAGTTCAGGCTTCCCTGCAGGCGGAGCGTAAGGGTACAAATCCTTCGGTTGGTATGCAGACAGCTTATCCTGAATAACAGCTAAGTGCATCGGCACACCGCCCTCCAGAGCGATACCAATCGTAGCATTGTAGGTTTTGGCCAGACTTGCTGCTTCAGCAGACTGACTCAAGATACCTTCTTTTGGAAAATAGATTTCTTTGCCGAGCTGCGACAGCATGGAGTAGACGTGACTGCTGCCTGCCTGAATACTTTCGTTCAACTGTTCAGCCAGTGGATTCATTCTTTTCATCCTTCCAAGTCTTTGTGATTCAACTGCCTAACATTATAACACCTTGCCTTCCCCCCGTCACGGAAATAACGCATAATGACAGTTTTATCACTTCACCGCGTTGTTGTGGATGTTTTTGAGTTAAGTTAATGTCACTTCTTTCGTTTGATTCTACTATGGAAAATGAGTATTATTCCTGATGAAAAGGACAGTATTTCCGCATCATTTCTGCGGTTTCCGCATCTCTTCCTTCATTACGCTGTTCCAGTTCACCACTAATATGATCAAAGCGTTCGGCTGTGAGGTTCTGTCCAAATTTGAACTTGGCACTCATCCGTTCCGGAACAATGCGGACCACAGCAACAGCTTTAAGTTGTCCCTTGTAACGGGGATCAGCTGCATCAATGGGGATATATCTGCCCTGCGGCTGAAGTTTCTCCATGAAACGTTGCAGAACCTTGCCTTTGATATCCAGATCCTGAAGCGGCTCTGCCTGACCGAATGCCATTACACTTTTGAAAAAAGAGGTTGCCGGACAGGCCAGCTCGGGATCACTGAAATAAGATGGAATCAGGGAGAACTCTTCAGCCACTGTAAAACTGACCGAGGAATCCATTTTGATCTGCTTCATTTTCTCTCCGGCAAGACTGCCGTGGAAATAAAAACAACCGTCCATATATACGAAGTTGAGCGGTGTTACCCGTGGCTGCCCTTCTGGACTGACCGTTCCCAGAAAACCAAAGGAGCATTGGTCCAGAAAGGTTATCATTTCCTGCTCTTCATCTACATTGAATTCTTTTCTTCTCACTGGTGTTCCCCCTTGAATGGCAATGTGTATTAGATCGTTGTACCTTAGCCATAACAATAGAACCTGCATTGACATATAAAAAGATCCAATTTACATTCACTTTAATAGACCAATTTATTTGGAAAAGGGGTGCAGGATGGAATTATGGCTGCACATGGATTCATACGAGCTTCAACATCGCTACAAATACGAGGCATTGTACCATGCTTTGCGTGACGCCATTCATGCAGGAATGCTGGTTGGTGGCACAAGACTGCCTTCCACCCGAGAGTTAGCACGTCAGTATGAAATGTCACGCGGCTCCGTAGCCCAGGTGTATGACATGCTGCTCGCTGATGGCTATGTGCGGGCACATCGGGGAAGAGGGACTTTTGTTTCGGACACATTAACGGCACAGGAACATGCGGGACAGGAAGCGATCCTTCCACTTTCTCCATGGGGAGAGCGGGTGAGCATGCTGAATATTCATAATCAAAAGGAAAAACCGTCATCTATTGAACGGGAGAAACCGGTCATCAACTTCCATGTACAGCGCATGCCTGCCGAGCACTTCCCGCAAGCGGAATGGAAAAGTGCATTGGCCGCCGTTCATCGCAGCAGTGGATCACATGAACGAAGTGGTACTGCTGGAGATCTTGAACTGCGTGAGGCCATTGCGTCACATCTAAGATGGACACGCGGCATCCAGGCTGATGCATCACAGATCGTGTTGTTTAGTGGTTCCATGCAGGGCATCACCCTGCTGGCACAGCTGCTTATCCCGGAGGGGGCAGCTGTTGTATTGGAAAATCCGGGTTATCAGGGGATTGCCCATGCAGTGAAGTCCTGTGGAGGAACGATTATTCCAGCGGAGGTGGATAGCGGGGGAATTATTCCGCAGAGCTGGGAGGCACAGACGTTATTTGTGACCCCAACCCGCCAGTTTCCTACAGGAGCAGTCCTTGGTTTGGACAGGCGGAGAACCATACTTGAATGGGCGTCGGAGCGCAACGCCGTCATTATTGAAGATGATTATGACAGTGAATTTCGCTGGGGCGGTAGACCGATTGAACCGCTCAAAGTACTTGATCGTGAACAAAGGGTCATCTATGTCGGATCGTTCTCACAAACGATGGTTGCATCCTTCCGGCTTGGCTATGCGGTTCTGCCGCCAGGTCTGGTGCAGCCTCTGATCGCTGCAAAAGCACTGTACGAACCGGTCCCTCCTGCCCTTCTGGAGCAGCGTGCACTTGCGAAGTTTATGACCCGGGGAGGATATTTGCGCCATCTAAGACGGTTAACCCGTCTGTACGGGGAACGGCATGCTTTTTTTGTCAGTGAGATGAAGCGGGAATTACCGGAACCTTTCCTCATGCAGCCTGGGGATGCTGGATTGCATATTTATGCTGCCTGGAAAGGGAGTATCGACAGTTATGAACGGTTCAAGGCACTGGCTCTGGAAGAAGGTGTCGTATTCCGTGATGCGGTGCGTTATCGGCTGACTCCAGGTCCTCCGGCTGTGTGTTTTGGCTTTGCACATTTGGAGAAAGAGGAGATTCAAGAGGGGATAAGGCGATTGCGGTTAGCATGGGAGAAGTGCACATTTTCGTTTCGGTGAATTCCGCTGTATAATGGAATAAGGCGTTTCGCTCCAGCAGGAGCAGGAATCATATATATACACATATCGCATCATTATTGATGCCGTATGCAAAAGAGATTAACTTTCAAGGGGGAGTGGCGACATGCTGCAGGCATCGCCGTCATCTTTTGTTATTTTGCCCGCCGTCGCCAAAATTGTCTGCGAACCGGGATGGAAGTGGCAGAAGCGGGAAAAACCGATGCAAAACTATGACTTATTTTACGTGTGGAGCGGTGAGGGGACCGTGGTGCTGAACGATCAGCCATATGAAGTGGGCAAGGGGAGCTGTTTCCTGTTCAGGCCAGGAGATCATCCTACTGCTACACATAATAAGCAAAAACCGTTGGTACTTACGTATATTCATTTTGATGTCGATATACCCGTTAATGATGTTCCGCAGTCCTACCGTGAAGTACTGGAAACGGTCGAATTCGAGCATTTGCTGGCTCGGTATGTACGGCTGTTCTTATCCGATGTATATGGGCGTGAGGAAGAAAGTCGGCTGATTCTGAAACAGCTGATGATTCATTTGCTGCGCGCGGACACGGAAGCTCCTGTGGAGAAAAAGGTGAGCAACCAGTTATCTGATGTCATCCAGGAGGTTGCTAACTATGTACGCCAGCATCCGGGGATAACACATCGCGTGGAAGACCTCGCTGCCAGAGCTGGATTATCGCCTCGATACTTCTCGATCAAGTTCAAGGAATTGATTGGTTCGTCCGTGCAATCCTATATCATTCGCATGCGCATTGAGCGGGCCGAGCATTTGCTGGTACATACCGGCATGAATGTGACCGAAGTGGCGGATGCCCTTGGGTACCGGGATATCTTTTTCTTCAGTCGTCAGTTCAAGCAATATACCGGCAAAAGTCCGTCCGAGATTCGATAGGGCCTCTTTGTCGGGTAGAATATGGCAACGTTTCAATTCTGGGAAGCAGGGGTAAGTATGTAGCATTCCAGACGATCGAAAGGGGGAACTTGTGATGAACGGAAAACGTCGGGTCCGCAACCGGGGATGCTCTATAAAGGGCTTTAATCTTTTCCGGAACCGCCTGCGCCGCAACAAACCGGCAGAGGAAATGCAGGACGTATGGTTTTAAGAAATGGTCAGAAAAACTAATATGACGAAGCATAGCTTCGTATTGCATGTATACATGGAATGAGAACGGATGTCATCTTGGCTTCTACATAGATCTGAAGCAGATAATTGGATTCTCTGATCAGCCAAAGGTACTCATAGCCTGGACACTTTACCCTAAAAAGGTGTTCCGGCTGCGAGTACCTTTTTATATAGGCAAATGTTCTGCGTGTAATCTCTTCTGTGTATCAGAAATTAAAAAAGATGACTCCTGTTATTCAGGAATCATCTGCTCATTGCTCATTGGATGGGTTTTAACCGACCGAGCAATTCTCCCATTTTGACGGAATCACCAGGCTGCAAGCCCGGTTTCGGTTCGAATGTGCCGCTCTGCGTCAACAGTACGACGGTGGAACCGAATTCAAAATATGCGAGATCATCGCCTTGTGCCCAGGAACTGACATCCGTACCGGCGTACTGTATACTGCTCACATTCATTGCGCCTACCTTCACGACAGCAACTTCTCCAAAATCATGGGCAATATACGTAATGAGCCGTTCGTTTCGACTCAGCACCGATTTCATATGGGTCAGGCCAAAATCATTTACCGGATAAACCTTGCCCTTAATATGTTCACTCTCCATTCGGCGACCGCTAACAGGCGCATGAATGCGGTGATAGTCGCGAGGACTGAGGTATAGGACAAAAGCATAGCCGTGCTTGTACTTCTCCAGATGCGGTGAGTGGTTTAATAATTCAGCAAGTGTATAATTTTGTCCCTTAACATTCAGGAGCGTTCCAGCAGATATCGGACCGGCTGCCGTGATTTTGGCATCTACCGGACTGATCAATGCATGTTCTGAAAGTTCAAGCGGGCGCATGCCCGGTTTAAGTTTACGGGTAAAGAAATCATTCAATGAACGATATTCCTTCCAGTCTTTTTCAGCTTCCTGAACAGGGATGTCGTAGGTCCGGACAAAATAAGGGATAAATGCCTTGCTTCCTCGGCTTTTGGAGAAGGCTCCCACAGTCCGGGAGATCCATTTGCGAGAAGAAAGCTCGGTCATTAACCGCAACAGCGTTTTTGCCATGAATATCCCCCTTAGGGTTAGTGCGAACTTCAAGGCCGGCAGGACCGGCCGTTCTGCATAATATTGACACAGAATGCCCGCGAAATCAATATAGGCTCCTATCGTACGTCTGAGGTTGCCGCGGTATGCGCGAATTCTGTTCCAACAGCAGACGTCCATAAGCCATCGGTTGTCGGTAACTGGCTTTCCAATGCTCCGTCATCCCGGCCTTGCGGAAACCGTAGCGTTGATCCCTTCCGTTGCATTCGATAAAATAAATCCGCCTTTTCTCTGTTATCCCCATATCAAGTCCAAGGTCCGCAAGATGTGGCAAGCTCGAAGCCAGCGTCCGTGCGATGCGGAGCCCCACAGACTTGATTCTGTCCTCCAGTTCTAGTAGATGCCAGTCGGATTCCTCCGAACCAAGGGCTTCAGCCAGCGTCATGACTTTGCTGCCCTGGGCGATATTTGTAACAAACGTATGAGCCGGAGCTACCTTGGCGAATATGCCCGTGATTCCCCACAGACCGTCACCTCCACGTTGCACCGAGACCCGCAGATCTACGGGTCTTCCTTCATAACGAACCAGAGGTATGCGCTCTTCAATAAGATAGGCATGACGAAAAATACGGCGAAGGGTAGCTGAGGGCAGTTGTCCCTTATTCAGTCGAAAGGTAGCCCATCCCTTGCGTGAAGTTCTTGTCTCACAAGTGAGTTTCCATTGACCATCCTTTTGGAATATCCGCATAATGCCGTGGCCGATGCTTCCGCTGCATGGCTTGATCACCAGATCATCGTAATGTTCCATCATATAGGCCAGAGAATCGGGTGTAGCCTTGACCGCACGGGGGAGATGCTGCCTGAGACCGGGGTCCTGATAAAGCATCTCGTGAATGTGATCTTTGCGGTATCGATTGCGAACATTGTATACCTGTATGCCCTGCAACAGAAGTTGGGTCACCTGGTGCTGCTCCGTACGGCGAAGCTGGAGAGCCCGATTATGAATAACGGAAGGCAATGGCATCCTTTGACGCACGTATATACCCTCTTTTTTTACATAAGCCATACAGGTTTTGTTATCCGAATCCACGTCTTCCAGCCGCAAAAAACAAGGGATTAATCCATAACAGGCCGCTGCCTGTTCAACATTCGCGAGTGATTCCTGACCCGTCCTTCTAGCCGGTATCCCCCGGTACATGCGTGAATCGAACAGAATACCGATCGTTTCTTGTAGCATGACCGTTCCTCCTTCAATGTTATCGCGACCATGGATCGTCCATCCATGAAATGCCGGCCTGTCAACGCCTGGTTGGATATCACGATAACGCAGACCGGAATCATGATGCTTCGATAGGCACCAATGAGTTCTCATACCAGCCCTTTGCATTCTATAGATTTATGCAAAATGCTTACATGATATCGTATGACATTTCCGGGGCAGGGGCGTGGACAGCCGCCTTACATAAGTGAGTTGGTACAGCCTATTTCAGCAGACAGCATTCCGTTAACGCATATTTTGAAGCTTATACATCCACGTACTGTAATTGGCAAAAGTCATGAATTGCAGTGGCAGATGCCCAGACTGGAGCATATGATGCCGGAGACGAACGTCAGAGGAAGGAGCAGGCTGTATGAGTAAAAAGAGCAATAAGAAGATTCCTACGCCGAAACTGCGGCATGTGAGTCCAAAATTTAAGGAACTGGATCTGACCAATCGACGGTCAGACACAATGAGCTCAGGTTTCACTTCGAATAGAGAAGCGCGCGTGAATGCAAATAAACGGGATTCGAGGGCCATTCAGGCATCAGAAGAATTCCTATTCGAATCAACGGAGCTACCTGCTACAACGAACGAGCTGGAAGACCTAAAAATCGTAGCCAAAATCATCAAGCCGGAACCCGTAGAGTCTGATAACGAGGAAGTCGTCGAGACACAAGATAGCCTGGAAAAGCAGATTCAGGTCAGCAGCGTGGCTCCGCATGTTCTAGAAGAAGAAAAGGACGTCAACAAGCAGGAAATCACAAGCAGGGATCGGCTGGAGATCCTGAACCAGAACCAGATGCCGGGTCATACCGGACACTATATCTACACGGACGACTTGAGTGAATTTGCTGTTACGGAGAGCAAACTGGCTCCATTCTCTGTGGATGCCTCCAAGCTGAAACCGGATGCGGTAGGCAGTGAAGCATTGCAGGATTATGCGGTGACCAGCATTCACATTGCAGACGGGGCAATTGTTTCCGCTAAACTTGCGGAAGCGTCTGTATCCGAAGAGCACTTGATTGACGGCTCCGTGTCAGGTCACAAAATACGAAATGCTTCTATTGCCGGTGAAAAAATCAGAGATGGCAGCATTACTTCCCAGAAGCTTGGCAACCAGGTCATCGATTCAGCCAAAATTGCCGACGGTTCCATCGGCACAAGACATCTCAGCCGAATGCTGGTTACGGAAGAATTAATCAAGAATCATGCCGTAACTGGAGACAAGATTGCGATTAGCGGTGTGGATACAAGGCATCTCTCGGGAGGAGCTGTGCATACCTCTAAACTGGCTGACGATGCGGTGACTACATCCAAAATTCGTGAAGGTGCTGTCACAGGCAGCAAAATCGAAGAACAATCCATCGAGTCTCACCATATCCAGGCAGGTGCTGTTAAACAGATGCATCTGGCAGAAGGGGCGATTGGTCGTTCACAACTATCTATTGGCAGTATTGGGAGTGACCAGATTGAGGATGGATCCATACAAACAAGACATTTAGCTGAGGGTTCGCTAAGCGGAAGACATCTGCTGGACGGTTCCATCGGTTCAAGCCAGATCCGCGCTTATGCCATTGGCAAGGAGCAGATTGGCAACGGAGAAGTAGGCAGTGAACATTTGACGGACGGAGCTGTAACCAGCAGCAAACTGGCAGACCAGTCGGTTGGAACAGCTAAATTGCTGGAACAGTCGATTACAGCCTCCAAGATTTCTGATCAGAGCGTCATTTCTTCCAAAATCGCGGATGAAGCTGTACAGGGCAAACATCTTGCCAAAGGGTCCATTCGTGCGGAACACATTGCGAACCGGGGAATCATGCCGGTACATGTGGACAATTCCGCAATTCACTCTATTCACATTGCAAGTGGAAGCATCGAGGCTACTCATCTGTCTGCCGGAAGTGTGTCCGGAGATGCTCTCGCGGATGGCGTGGTATCTGAGCGGCATCTGGCAGAGTCAGCTGTAGGTACGTATGAATTGCAGGATGCTGCAGTTATAGACGCCAAGCTCGCGGATGGAAGTGTGACAACAGAAAAACTTGGAACGGCTTCGGTTAGCAGCAGAGCGCTTGCCCCGGGGAGCGTCGTATCCTCGCATCTTGCGAGCGGTGGAGTCACAGGTACACATCTGGCTCCAGGCAGCGTGGGTTCCGAGGCCCTGAGACCTTATGCAGTGAAATCGGAGCACCTGACAGAGCATTCCGTAGGTATGCCTCATCTTCAGCCGGGCAGTGTTGAAACGGATGCAATTGCACGGGCAGCCGTCACAACAGACAAATTGGCTCCTGGCAGTGTAACTTCAGCCCAGATGGCAGGCGGATCCATTTTTCCACCTCATCTGACAGATCATGCGATTACCTCCCCCAAGCTATCACCAGAGAGTGTTGCCACGGATAAACTGGCGGATTCTGCTGTCACGTCAGCCAAACTGGCAGACGGCAGCGTGACTTCTTCCAAAATTATGGCAGAAAGCATTCACGCCAAACATATTCCAGCAGGAACCATTCGCGGTTATCACCTGAAGCAGCATGCTGTTTCACTGGAACATTTGTCGGAGGAAGTACGTTCACCCGAATTATTTGCCGATGGTAGTATTACAGGCAACAAACTGCGACATGGCTCCGTAACAGCAGACCATTTGGCAGCAGACTCGGTATCCGGGACAGAATTACAACAGGCCTCTGTAGGCAGCGAGCATCTGCAGCCATCCGCTGTGCAATCCGTTCATCTGGCTGATGGAAGTGTGAAATCGGATCATTTGGGTACGGGGGTGGTGAATTCACAGCATCTGAAACCCGACATCATTCATGAGGAACATATTGCTGAACAGGTAGTCACATCCCATCACTTGGCACCTGGATCTGTCGAAACAGACCATCTGGCACCTTTATCCATTACAGCGGCTCATCTGCAGCCAGGTTTGATCAGTGGTTTGCACCTTCAGGCAGAGTCGACAAGTGCGGTTCACCTGCAGCAAGGAGCTGTACATTCCCGTCATATTCAAGATGGTGAGATTCTTCCTCATCATATCCATGAACGCAGTATCGGTACGTCTCATCTGGAAGAAGAAGCAGTAAGTACGATTATATTACAGGATGAATCGGTAACACGCTCCAAACTGGCGAGTGGTAGTGTTGATGGCAGCAAATTAGCCGCAGGGGCAGTATCGGCTGCCCACATGGCAGACGAAAGTGTGCAAACCCGCCATATCCAAGAAGGGTCAATCCTTGCTGATCATATTCAAGAACGAAGCATTGGCACACTCCATTTGGAAGAGGAGTCGGTAAGTGCAGTCCATTTGCAAAATGGATCTGTTACGAGTGCCAAACTGGCGGATGGCAGTATAAACGGAAGCAAGTTATTCGAAGGTACTATATCGGGGATTCATATCGCATCGGAAAGTGTGCAATCCGGGCATATTCAGGCAGGTGCCATCCATGCGGGTCATATTCAGGAACGCAGCATTGGCACACCCCATCTGGAAGAGGAAGCAGTAAGTGCGGTTCATCTGCAAAATGGCTCCGTAACGAGTGCCAAACTGGCGGATAGCAGTGTAAACGGCAGCAAGTTGCTCGAAGATACAGTGTCGGGGATCCATATCGCTTCCGAAAGTGTGCAGTCCCGCCATATCCAGGAAGGAGCAATCCTTGCTGACCATATTCAGGAGCACAGCATTGGCACGACCCATCTGGAAGAGGATACAATCAGTACGGTTCATCTGCAAAATGGGTCTGTAACGAGTGCCAAACTGGCCGATGGCAGTGTGAGCGGCAGCAAATTACTTGAAGATTCGGTGTCAGAGGTTCATATTGCCAATGGAAGTGTGCAATCCCGTCATATCCAAGAAAGAGCGATTCATGCGGACCATATTCAGGAACGCAGCATTGGGATCTCCCACCTCAAAGCGGAATCGGTAAGTGCGATTCACCTGCACAATGGTTCCATAACAATTGCCAAACTGGCCGACGGCAGTGTAAACGGCAGCAAGTTGCTTGAAGGAGCGGTATCAGCTATCCACCTGGCAGACCAAAGTGTGCAATCTCGGCATATTCTGGATGGAACGATCCATGCTGATCATATTCAAGAACGTAGTATTCGCACAACCCATCTGGAAGAGGAAGCAGTAAGCGGGATCCATCTACAAAATGGGTCTGTAACGAGTGCTAAACTGGCCGACGGCAGTGTAAACGGCAGCAAATTGGCTGACGGCGCGATAACATCCGCGCATCTTGCAGACTGCGCCATCGATGGCAGCAAACTGAGTGAACAAAGCATTACATCCAATCACTTGAATGCGGGAATTGTAGGCCCGGCGCATTTGAGCGAAGAGATATGGAATGCGATTCGCCAGTTCAGTGGAGAAACACTGGAGCAGCTGGCAGCGATCAAAAGACAAGAAGCATTGCTTAAGACAGAGAGCGAAGCAGTACAGCCTTCACAGCAGGCCCTGGTCGAGGTACTGCCGGGTGCTGGTCTGGAGGAAACACAAATTCACCAGGCATTGAATCAGGAGCTGGAGGGACAACAAGAGCAGACAGCCCAAACGGACCAGCTTGGGGAGCCATTGGCAGCTGCTCCAGTGACGACAGAGGAGATAGTTCAGGCTCAGCAATCACAGCTTGAATTGTCACAGGAGATCGGTGGAACTACGGAGTTTATACTGAGTGAACAATCGATTACACAGGAACATTTGTGTGATGGAGCGGTGGGCAGCGAGCAGCTGCAATCCGGAGCCGTTCAGGCCAAACATCTGGCATTCCAGCCTGTACGGAGTGTCAGCCGTCAGCCTGTCGTGCAGCAGTTCGGTATGGAGGCTTTCATATTGCCTGAGGATGAAGAATGTGTGGAAGTATCGGTAACCTTTGAGGAATCGTTTATATCGGAGCATTATGTGATTGTAGCCATGTGTAATGATCGGGGATTTCAGGTGTCGCTGCTCTCCCAGAGTGAAGATGAAGCTGTACTGGAAGTGTCACGTACTGGAGGCTCCAAACACACGTATGGATTGTTATCATGGATTGCCGCTGGGCCTTCCGTGTAAAAGTGCAGGATCACGTGCCTTCATCTTCAAAGACAACTGTGGACGAAGGAGGGCACATGTTCAAATAGACAAAAGCGGTTCCCGGATTTGTCCGGGACACCGCTTTTTTTCATATATAAGCTTGCTCCGTTCGGACGATGAGGGGTGCCTGAACGATATAATATGAGTTCAAAAACAAATGGATTCTTACAGTCCTACGGCTTGATAAGCTTTGGTAATTGCAGTAACCTCAGCGGAAGTTGCACCGTACAGATCTTTGGCTGCTTGGATGGTAGCTGTTTTTGCCGCAGCAAATTTGGATGTTGGTGTCAGATAGTTCACGAGTGTGCTGTAGAAGATTTGAATGGCTTTATCGCGTCCAATGCCGGTTACAGTGACACCGTTGTGCGTGCCGCCTTGAACTGCAAGATAGTATGCTTTGTTGATGATACCGCTGTTGGTATGAACACCACCGTTGTCAGCTGTTCCGGTATAACGGTCACTGTATTTGTCAGGTTGTCCATACAATGTAGGGTTGGACATGGAGCGCAGTGCATCGCCTGCAATGTTAGGTGTGTAAATGTCGTCACCGATCAACCAGTTTTTGCTCTGAATGGTATTGCCGAAGATATCTGCGAAGGCTTCGTTCAGTGCGCCTGGCTCATTGCGGTACTCCAGGTTGGCTGTGTTCTCAATGACACCGTGAGTCAATTCATGACCTACTACGTCCAGATCACCGGACAGGGAAGTGAAGGTTGTACCATCTCCGTCACCAAATACAATCTGTACCCCGTTCCAGAAGGCGTTATTGTAGTTGGAGCCGTAATGTACCGTGGATTTGACCAGCAAACCGTTGCCGTCCAGACCGTTACGGTTGAATTTGTTTTTGTAGAAATCATACGTGGCGGCAGCATAGGCATGGGCATCTACTCCGGCACGGTCAGTCCATACATTGTCGGAATCCGTCAGGAGAGTACCTGGAATGGTGGAGCGATTGCTTGCGGTGTAGGTTTCGATCCCTTTGCCGCGAGTGGTATCTTTCAGTTGGAAGGTACTGCCGGATTGGGTGGTTGTAAGAGTCTTGGTATCACCAAGTACACCTGTACCTGTTCCTGTTGCGAAGTTGATGAGGTCATATTGAGATACGATACTGCCGTCAACGGCATTCACGAAATATTTGGTACGCAATGGGGCTGGTTCAAGCACATTGACTTCAGTAATGTAAACAAGATAGGTTTGGTTGTCCTCTTCATTGTGGTAAATGTTCAACTCGGCTTCAGGCGTTTTCTGTGGTTCGCCAAGCTCTCCAACGCGGGAAGTGGCTTCTTCCGATGCAATCTTGATCGCATCTTCTGCACTGATTTCAGCGACGCCGTCATTAGGGATGGCTTGTTCTTCAATCGGTGGAAGATCACCAAGTGCGGATGAAACCTGTCCTGTTTTGTCCAGGTGGATCGTTTGCTCGGCACCGTAGACTGGAATTCCTTTAATGTACTGCTTCAGGCGGAAGTGTCGTACACCAGAGGTGTCTGTCGTTCTTTTAATGATTTTGAGTTGGGATTTTACGTCGGAATTCAGGAATTGTTCCTGTTGACCAAGGAAATTGAAGATGGTTTCGTCGGAGCCGCTGTTCAACTGGATACCCTCCTCAGAGGCATATGGGGCCTGCAATGGAATGGACTGATCAGACAATGGAGCTGCAGCAGCAGAAGATACGGAAGCGAGCAAAAGAGCTCCTCCAAGAATTGTTGGCATAACTTTAGCAAATTTCATAGTAAACTCTCCCATTCTCAATATGATTTTTTGGAAAACAAATAATTATGCCAATCTCGGTTGGAGTTCCGTCTGCAACTTGGGCAGCGCGGAGCGTGAGGCTGAATCTGAAATGTGGAATATGACAAGAAACGATAAGGAACAAAATCGGCAGAGCCTGTGTGCCTGTGGTTAGGTGTAAAAGGAGAACCGTTTATCCGGTTTAGCCATGAGGCTTAATCGTTCATTGTAGTTCCTCAATCAGAAGCCAGGGGTCTTGTCCACTTGCGAAGCAGAAGATGTTCTTACGGAGCCGGGGTGTTCGTTCCGGGTTCACATAACCAAACCTGAATTACGTATTGAACGGCATCACTCCTCTCAAGGTACATGCAGCAAACGCTACAACAGTCTCCCGGATCATCCTGCTGCGAGCATAATTAACCGAAGGTCAATTAACAGGAGTAAAAAAGAATTGAAAGGAACGCATGTTCCTTCTTAGGATTTTTTTGTAAATTTACTTCTTGCAACGTATATTATCACAATGTAAAAGGTTGGAAAAGATGCAATTTTAAATTTTTTTTGAAATTGTGTCTGAAGTAGGGGAGCTGTAGCGGATTTCGAATATTTTGACGAATATTGTCTGAATAAATGGATTGACTTAGCCTGATGGCGGACAGAACCTGCTCGGTTCAAGGACATACGCCGTTTCCACTGCTCCATGAATACATAGAATAACGTGTACTCCCTTTGCATGCCGATGATGTACACCCGGGAGGTGACAGTGTTGCAAAAACGCGGCAATACCGCTTTTGTTGCAGCTAAATCGAATCTGGCACAAAGAAAAGCGCAATTAAAGAAACGTCGTTTAAAATCTGCATACAAAAAGGGTACAAAGGCCTATACGTACGTGATTCCACCCATGGACCAAACGAAATTGCCAGCATTCAGAGATGAGCATGCGATGAGAGAGACACTTGCACAGGATTCGACGAGCTCGCATAAACCACTGCTTTCGGTCATTATACCTGCCATGAATGAAGCGCGAACCATTGGTGCAGTCGTCCGTCAGGCGCTGCGTATATGCCGTGATGCTGAAGTGCTTGTTATTGTGAATGGTTCAACGGATGGAACGGCAGCGACGGCAAAAAGGGCAGGAGCACAGGTGCTTCGTTATGCTGAAGCTTTGGGACATGATGCAGGAAGAAGAATCGGTGCAGCGGCAGCTCGTGGCAGAGTGCTGTTGTTCACGGATGCAGACATTCTAATTCCGGCAGAACATCTCGCGCCATTTGTGCGAGCGATTCTGGATGGGATGGATGTGGCACTTAATGATTATAACGGGCCGGTGGCTCGTACCCCTGTTCACCCTGTGATAGAGGCGAAACATGCGCTGAACAGCATGCTCGCCAGACCTGATCTGCAAGGGGCTTCCATGACAGCCATTCCGCATGCATTAAGTCGCAGGGCACTTGAGGTAATGGGTACGGGAACACTGGAGATTCCACCGTTGGCACATGCAAAGGCAGTTATTAGCGGGTTGAAGGTGCGTGCTGTCCATCATGTGCCTGTAGGCAAAATGAATGCAGTTCGAGTCAAGAAACGAAGCGGACCTGATCCGCTCAGTCAAGTGATATGGAATGATCATCTGACAGCGATCAAGTGGATAACCGATACGCTTGGCCCACGTGGAGGGCATTCCGATCTGCAGCGTGTTCGTAGCCTGACGAGGTGAGCATGCTGCATAAATCAAGAAAGCGGCTTCGTCAAAAGTTGCAACATGCTGGAGGTGAGGAAATGAAGGAGCGTTCTGGGGGCGTCCGTCGTCAACGGAAAGCAGGCAGACGAACAACAAGGAACAGAACCAGAACCATGGGCAGGAAGAGCCCGATTAAATCGCCGCTCAAGAGTTCAGCAGCGAGCAGATCGACAACGAACAGCTCCGTATTGCATGAAGCATTCAACGCAGGGCAACGGGCCGGACGCAAGGCGCTGCACAATGAGCAATCGATTGAACAACATGTACGTTCGACATGGCAGGAGCATGAGGCTGCGATTTCAGCGGAGCTAAGGGGCTATCCTGCTGCAATGCAGGCAGGGAAAGCATTCATGCAGGGTTATGCTCATGCTGCTGGACGTCCATTGAATATCATACCACTTGCCCTTAACAAACCTGCCGCTGCGGTCGTCTGTGCCTGTAATGAGGAACTTACGCTGGGGCAAGTGCTCGTACAACTGAAACGGTTACCGCTGACGGATATCGTTGTGGTATTGAATGGAACAACGGATAACAGTCTAATGCAGGTGCTTGAACAGCCCGGTATCACGCTCGTATATGAACCTGACCGGGCGGGACATGATGTAGGCCGTGCACTGGGGGCCAAGATGACGGAGGCGGAGACCCTTCTCTTTGTGGATGGGGATATGGTCGTTCCGGCAGAGCAACTTGCCCCGTTTCTGTATGCAGTGGACCGGGGGGATGATGTGGCGCTGAATAATCTTTCATCCCTTTTGCCTCCATTTGCCCGCCAGGATGAAGTGAGCCGGATCAAAGCATATCTCAACCGAGTGCTGAACCGTTCGGATCTGGGTTCCAATTCGTTGACGGCCGTACCCCATGCCCTCTCGCGCAGGATGATCCAGATCGTAAAACCAGAGGCCCTGGCCGTTCCTCCCAAGGCACAAAGTCTAGCCATTCAGCATGGATTAAAAGTGACAGCGCCCAGTCAAGTGGATGTCATTCGTTCCAATCGTCTGCGTTCCACCAATACGGGCAGCGGCAACGAAGTTGCCCGATTGATCATCGGCGACCATCTGGAGGCGATTGCAACCTGGCTGGATATGGGCGGCAATACGTCACAAGCCGGGTCCATTTCCCGTGTCGAAGTGGCCTACAGGAGGAATGCCAGATGACACTGACGAGTATCATTATTCCGACGTACAACGGGCTGGACCTGCTGAAGCCATGTATTGATGCCATTCGAAAATATACTGATCTTCATACGTCATATGAAATTATCGTTGTGGATAATGGTTCGATTGACGGAACTGCAGCGTATTGTGCCCAGGAACGAATTCGTTTTGTCCGGCTGCCGGATAATCGGGGTTTCCCGGCGGCTTGCAATGCCGGGCTCCGTGCAGCCTGTGGTGATGAGCTGTTGCTGCTGAATAATGATGTAACGGTTACCGCCCGCTGGCTTGAAAACTTGCGGGCTGCCCTCTACAGTGATGCCAACATTGGCATTACAGGTCCGATGACCAACTATGCAAGTGGAATCCAGCAGGTGGAACTGGAGTTCCGGGACATGGCCCATTTTCAGGAACTGGCTGCTGCCAACAATATAGTCGATGCTTCCAGGTGGAAGGAAGTCAGACGGATTGTCGGCTTATGCATGCTCATTCGGCGAAGTGTGATGGAGGACATTGGTGTGCTTGACGAAGCCTATTCGCCGGGACACTATGAAGATGACGATTATTGCTACAGGGCCTGTCAGAAAGGGTATCGTTTGCTGGTATGCGGGGATGTACTTATACATCATCGCGGCAGCGCGAGTTTCCTGAAGACCGATCCTGTGGCATGGAAACAGTTGCTTGAGCGCAATCGATCCATTTTTATCAACAAATGGCATGTCGATCCCCTTAAATATATTGAGACATCCGATGAAGGAGGGATAGTGGAATGAAAGGTGTAATTCTTGCAGGCGGAACCGGAACACGACTGTATCCTCTGACCCGGCTGATTAACAAGCATCTGATTCCAGTCGGCAAGCACCCGATGATTATGTATGGCATCGACAGACTCCGCCAGGCAGGCATAGAAGAAATATTGATTGTCATCAACAAACATTCCGCTGGCTTATACACGGATTATTTGGGCGGTGGAGCAGATCATGGCGTCAAGCTCACGTATCGGATTCAGGAAAAAGCAGGCGGAATTGCTGAAGCATTGGATCTGGCGACTTCGTTCATCCTCCCTGGAGAAAAATTTGTTGTTCTGCTGGGTGACAATTTGTTTAGCGACGATTTGAAGCCTTATGTGGATAGGTATTTGCAACAACCTGCGGGTACAGCTCGTGTTTTGCTTAAAGAAGTGGATGATGCACGGCGGTATGGGGTGCCGGTGTTTGATCCACAACATCCGGAACGAATCTCATACATTGAGGAAAAACCGAGCGATCCGAAGACCTCTTATTGTGTTACTGGCATATATATGTATGATGACCATGTATTTAATCTTATCCAACGCATTGCCCCTTCGGCACGCGGTGAACTCGAAATTACAGACGTGAACAATCATTATGCAGCGGCTGGAGGACTGGAATACGATATTTTGCAAAAATATTGGAGTGATGCTGGGACGTTCCAATCGCTTCAGGAAGCAGCCATCCGCATGAAGGGACAACTGCCCTAAAATATATGCGCCTGATGCTGCCGCTGTGAGAGGTCCCTTGAGAGCAGAACAACCTGCGCCGGAGCCGGAAAAATGCTCCGGCGCTTTGTGCAGCGGCGGCACTCCTCGTGCATGCCAAGGGAGGGAATGCCGTGAGAGCAGCAAAACGCAGCGACATGAGTAGGAAGAAGACACCGGGCAGTCATGCCGGACCCTGGCACGTATCTGTGGGAGTGCAGCCCAAAGCGGGCTCAGATCACGAATGGGGAAACAAAGGTTTGAAGCCAAGAGCTATGGAGCTCGCAGGAATAGAGCACAAGCTTCTTGCAGAACCGAAAGGCAAAGCCGGCGGGCGTAAAAGTGTAAGACGTCGTGGGAGCGCAGGAGCGCGAGCACGAACAGGGGCAAAAGCAGGCGAAGCCCGGGGCAGTGCAGGTGCGCGAGCAAAAACAGGTGAGCGTGCAGGCGTGAGCCGTGGCAGCAAAGCGGCGCGAGCCAAAAAGGGCCGGCGCGCAGCTCCAGGCCGCGGGCATGCTGCGCCGCGCAGCGGGCGGGCCGCAGGCGCCCGCCGCAAACCGCGCACGGCTGCGCAGCGTGCGCCCGGGCCAGCACCGCAAGCCAGCACGCCACAGGCGCTGCCTGCCAGCGGTGCTGGCCCCGCCCCGCAGCAAGCGACACACCGGCACGGTGGTGTCGCTCCCGCGGGGCGGGAAAGCGCTGCCGCGCATGCGGGCAGCGCAAGGGCACTTGCGCCTGCGCAGCCGGCTGCAGCGCCCGAGAGCGGCTACGCCGAGGGCTTCCGCGACGGCGTGTTCGCAGGCGGGGAGGCGCTGGTGGCGCAGCACATCCCGCCCGATCATATTCTGCCTGCCGTGGCGGCGGCAGATCTGATCGAGGCGGGATTCCGCCAGTATGCGCCCACCCTGACCCGGCTGGCCAGTCCTCATGAGATGGCTGGCCAGATCCAGAGGGCGCTGGATGCGCAGCGCCCTCTGTCCGTCGTTCGCCTCGGAGATGGCGAACTGCTGACCCTGGCAGCCGATACGGTGCTGCCAGGTGAACAAGTGCAGGAGCTGGCACCGTTTCTGCCTTATGCAGGGGTGCCACGCTCCACACCGGACATCCGCGCTGAGCTCGCGGAAGCCATTCAGGGCGCCGATTGGGTAGGCGTACCCATCTCGCGTGCGCCCACTTTTCAAGGGCTGTTATTTCCAGTATTTCGGCATTTCGGCATTGACTGGTCCCGTCTGAATCTGACCAGTTCCACGATTAACTACAGCCTGCATCAGTCGGGTCTGTTGTTGCCTGTGATACATGGCCGCCGGGTGCTGCTGATTGGAAGCCAGGCTGCTGCGCTCGGAGCGTTGTTGAACGGTCGTGGCGTTCATGTGACAGGTATCATCGGTGCAGTGGAGGGGGTTGCGGATATCCCGAGGGTGATGCAGCAGACTGCGGAGCATTCATTTGATATCGCTCTTGTAGCGGCAGGAATTCCAGCCGTCATTCTGTGTCGCCGAATCGCTGGTGAGCTGGGGCGGGTTGCCATCGATTTTGGACATTTGGCTGACAAATTGGTTATAGGAGAGCTTCAGCTCTAAGGGACGGTCTGATGCGATGTTCATCGTAACGCGCATTGGGATGAGGGGAAATGGAGGAAGCAACATGAGCACATCAGGCAGACGTTCAAAGCAGCGGAAAGCAACGTCATCCGAAACCGTTGTTTTGCACTCAGCTCGAAGTCGTAGTGGAAGGAAAACTAGACGTCAAGGCTCAGGTAAACGGGCAGCCAAGAACGCAAAACTGTATAAGCAGGGTTACCGTAGAGGCTATGATGAGGGCGTGAGGCAGGGAGAAAGCTCATTCGGGCTGGTATTCGAAGGGGTAAGCATTATTATTCCGACGTACAACCAGCGCGAATATGTCCTGCAATGTGTGTCCAGTATTGAAAAGCATACACCTGCGCCTTATGAAATTATTGTTGTGGATAACGCGTCCAAGGATGGCACGGCGGAAGCCATGCTTCGCAAAGGTGGCATGGTGAGGGTCGCTGCACTGGATAAGAATCGCGGTTTTGCCGGTGGTGTCAATCATGGACTGATGATGGCGAGGGGCCGACACATTGTCGTGTTGAACAATGATACGCTGGTCACTCCAGGCTGGCTGGATAACATGATGTCCTGTCTGGACAGTCATCCCGAGATGGGGGTCGTGGGCCCGGTTACCAATTACATTGGTGGAGATCAGCAGATCGAAGTCCCGTACACAGATGTGGAGGATATGTGGTCTTTTGCAGCACAGCATAATCGTCCAGATGCCGGTAAACATCGGGAGACCGATAGGCTGGTCGGATTCTGCTGGCTGTTCTCTCGGGAATTGCTGGAGCGGGTAGGTTATCTCGATGAAGGCTACGCTGTGGGTAATTTTGAAGATGACGACTGGATCATCCGGGCGAGGCTGGCGGGATACAGGCTGGCGGTAGCGGGGGATGCCTTCATACATCACTACGGAAGTGTAAGCATGAAGGCGCTGGAAGAACAGGATTATGTAGCGATGAATAAGGATAACGAACAGTTTTACACTCGAAAATGGGGAGATCCCCATGCACTCGTTGCCGAAACTTCCCGGCTCTCGCTGCATTCGAGGGTGTCGACCGGTCAGCAGGAGAGCACGACACCCCTTGGTAAGACGGACTCCTCTGACCTGCGACAGCGCATTTCCACCAAGGGCAGCAGCGATGTAATGCATAAACTGAGACGCAGCACGGACTTTTACCCGGAGGGCTGTTTCATCACGGATATCAAGGGCGATGTTTACCGACTGATGCATAGACAGCGACGCAAGCTGAACATTCCCGTACCACGCGGCATTTCTCCCGTTCTGGTTGCCAAACCGGACCTGCTCGGCGTACCTGCAGGTGAGCCGCTGGTATCAGGGGGTGAGGTACAGGGCTGGCCCTTTGCAAGAAGCCATGTTCATGCTCAACCGGTTGAACGTAACCGCGATGCGCTGGAGGAAGGCATGATTATTGCCGCAACCAATGAACGGGATGTATGGTATCAGATGAGTGGCAATAAACGCAGGAGGTTTGTAACCCCTTATGCTGCGGAACGATGGGGCGTGCAATCCGGGCATGTCGTTCATGTATCTGCTAACCAATTGCGTTCAATCGAAGAAGGCTGGCCCATCATTGCTCCTCCCCAGCTCTTGAACGAAGATTTGTAATGACGGGGTCCGGCTGCCTTGTATATCGGTTCGACAGCATGATGCGGCATGTGATGTACAGCGTATCGTTACGCTATACATCCTTTCCGCATCCGAACTTTACATAAATTACGAATTATGAAATGTAACGACTCTTTTCAAATTTAAAATTTAATCTTTCTATCCTCTTATAGGTTTATTCTATTGGCAGATCCATTGACGCTTGAAGAGGTGAGGAGTACATTTATAGCCATAATTCTTATTTAACAGATAGGAATTAATGGTCTGGGTGGTGATCCATCCTGATCTGACAATGAATCAATCAGGAGGTATGCCGATGTCTTCTACATCGAAAAAAGTAGTGCTTTGGAGCAAAACAGGCTGTCATTTCTGCGGGGAGGTCAAGGCATTTCTAACGGCCCGCAACCAGCCTTTCGAGAACATCGAAGTGCAAGGCAATGATGTGCTGAGGGATGTGCTTGAAGCCAAATATGGCATTCGCCATGTACCTGTCATTGAAGTGGGTGGAGATGGCAAGTATGAAGCATTGCTGGAGCCCGATCTGGAGAAACTGGCGGAACTTCTCGCCCAGCCCGATGAAGCAGTAGTCTGACCGGACGTGGCGGATCTCTTGATAAAGCAGTTTCCGGCTGCTGGCTGCTGAAGGCTGTCATTTCAGTTTGCAGCAGTCGGGACTTTTAAGGCATCGTATTCTCATATTCAGATATCCAATCCTTATATAGAAAAGTTCTATAAGTAACGCTGTTGACCGATGTGCGGGGCAGTGATAAGCTTTGTGAAATTAAAACTGACAAAACTCATAGGAATAGTTAACTTTTGTTTTTCATTCGTAATCCATATCAGATCGGACTTAAGAACATTTCTTGATATATCCTAATCCAAGGAAGGCGGAATAGTTATGACGGCTCAGCGCAGTTTGAAATTTGGAGCGATTGTCCACGGTGTAGGAGGCAGCATGACGACTTGGAGACACCCGGAGATCCAGCCGGATGCCAGTGTGAATTTTGAGTTCTACAAACGACAGACGTTGAAAGCGGAGGAAGGCAAATTCGATCTCGTTTTTATCGCTGACGGTCTTTATATTACCGAGAAATCCATACCTCACTTCTTGAATCGATTTGAGCCCATCAGTTTATTGTCCGCCCTGGCCGCAATTACGTCACGGATTGGTCTGGTTGGAACACTGTCCACCTCCTATAGTGATCCATTCACAGTCGCCAGACAGTTCGGTTCTCTTGATCTGATCAGTAATGGCCGCGCCGGTTGGAACGTCGTTACTTCCCCGCTTGAAGGTTCAGCCAAAAACTACAGTAAAAGCAACCATCCAACCCACCCGGAGCGTTACCGGATTGCAACGGAATATTTGCAGGTAACCAAAGGCCTGTGGGATTCGTGGGAAGACGATGCCTTTGTAAGAGACAAAGAGAGCGGTGTTTTCTTCGATCCATCCAAGCTGCACACACTCAATCATGAAGGAGAGTTCTTCTCCGTACAGGGCCCCCTTAACATTGCCCGTTCACGGCAGGGGCAGCCGGTCATTTTTCAGGCAGGTTCTTCGGAAGATGGCAAGACTCTTGCTGCCAAAGAAGCGGATGCTGTCTTCACGGGACATGATTCAATCGAGGATGCACAGGCATTTTACAAGGATGTCAAAACCCGTGCAGCTGCTTATGGACGTTCCGCACAGGATATTGTCATTTTGCCAGGAATTAATCCGATCATTGGACGGACAGAAGAAGAAGCAGAACAGAAATATCAGGAGATTGCCAGCCTGGTCACTATCGATAAAGCGCTGGACTACCTGGGACGTTTCTTCGAGCATCATGACTTCTCCCAATATCCGCTGGATGAACCATTCCCTGAATTGAATGGCATTGGCAGCAACAGCTTCCGCAGTGGTACGGACAAAATCAAGCGGGATGCCAAAGAGCAGGGATTGACGCTGCGCGAAGTAGCCCTGCGAGCTGCAACACCGAAGAGCAAATTCCTCGGAACACCGGAGCAGGTGGCTGACCAGATTCAGGAATGGTTTGAAGCGGAAGCGGCAGATGGATTCATTATTCATTCCGAACTGCCGAGTGGATTGTCCGATTTTGTAGAGCTCGTTGTTCCGATTCTGCAAGAGCGCGGCATCTATCGCACCGAATACGAGCATGACACATTGCGTGGCAATCTCGGGGTGCCAATTCCGGTGAATCGTTACACGGCTGCCCGGGAGCAAGTCGGAACCGAAGCGTAAGAAACTGGGGGACTGGAAATCGGCACAGTCAAGGAATAAGGCGTAAATTAGTAAATTCAATAATTCAATGAATCAATGACACCTGTATACACAGAGGGGGAAGCTATATGAACAGGTCTATCTCATGGATGAAATATATGGCATTGGCGGCAGTAATGGTGCTGGTATTATCCGGTTGCGGAGCAGCAGGTAACTCGAACAGTGCAGTCCAGGCTTCCGGTGGGGAGCAGTCCGGGCAAGCAGAAGGTGGAAATTTAACCTATGCACTCGCTACATCTCCGGATACGCTGGACCCGCATCGAAGTGGCCTTGCCGTAACCGTACGTGCGATCCGGACGATCTATGACAATCTGGTGGTCCAGCTGCCGGATGGTTCCATTAAACCTTGGCTCGCCAAGGAGTGGAGTGTATCGGAGGATGGCAAAAGTTATACGTTCAAGCTGCGTGAAGATGTGAAGTTCCATGATGGCACACCATTTAACGCGGAAGCCGTGAAGTTCAATCTGGATCGGGTGATCGATCCGGCCACCAAAGCCGCCAATTCCCTTGCCCTGATTAGACCTTATAGCTCCTCGGAGGTCATTGATGAATACACCATCAAGGTGAATCTGGAACAGCCTTCGCAAGCCTTTCTCGGTAACTTGAGTCAGGCCCTGCTAGGGATTGTGTCTCCTACAGCTGCCAAGAAATACGGTGACCAACTGGGCAAAAACCCGGTAGGGACTGGTCCGTATACCTTCGTGAAATGGGATGAAAATGCGGATATCGTTGTCGCCAAGAACAAGGATTACAACTGGGCTCCGGAAACCGTTGAAAATGAAGGTGCCCCTCATTTGGATACGATTACGTTCAAAATTGTACCGGAAGAAGCAACGCGCATCGGCAGTGTACAGAGTAAGCAGGTACTTGCCGCCGAGACCGTTCCGCCGCAAAATATTGCTGCGCTGAAGAACGATCCGAACCAGCAATTGCTGCAGGCGAATACCGTTGGTTTGCCGTATACCCTCTTCTTCAATCTGCGCAAAGCACCTTGGGATGATGTGAAAGTCAGACAGGCGGTGCAATCTGCGGTTGATGTGGAATCCATTGTGAAGACATTGTATCTGGGCAACTATGAACGAGCGTGGTCTGCACTGTCTCCAGGAATTCTCGGTTACGATGCTTCCCTGGAAGGAAGTATCCAACCGGATATTAACAAAGCCAATCAGCTGCTTGATGAGCAAGGCTGGGTCAAGGGAGCAGATGGCATTCGTGAAAAAGACGGTAAGAAGCTGACCCTGCATTATGTGGACGGTTCGCCGAACCGGGAGAAGCGAAACGACATTGCTGCGATTATTCAGCAGCAGCTTAAGCAGGTGGGTATAGCTGTTGAAGTTGAAATTACGAAGGATATTGCTACGGTCGTCTATCAGAACTGGGATTATGATCTCTACGGCAACAGCCAGGTCAACTCTGATCCGAATGCACTCTATGCTTTCTATCATACGAGTGCAGAAGGTGAACGCCCAACGCTATCCGGCTTATCCGATCCGAAGATCGATAAGCTGCTGGAACAAGGAGCGGTGGAGACTGATCCCGATAAACGGGTGGATATCTATAATCAGATTCAGCAGTATCTGATCGATCAGGCTGTCATTCTGCCGATCTATGTGTTCCCTTATACGGTGGCTGCATCCAAATCGGTGCAGGGCATCAAGTTTGATTCACTCGGATATCCGCTCTTTAACGATGTTCGGATTCAGCCCTAACACGTACCGTCAATTATGCAGACAGGAAGGAGACGACCCGGTATGGTTCAAACGATACTGACAAGACTTACTACATCGCTTCTGGTTATTTTCGGAGCTTCGGTGCTGGTGTACTGCATCATGTATCTGCTGCCGGGTGATCCGGTCCTGCTCATGCTGGACCCGTCATCCGCAACACCCGAGATGATTGAGAACCTGCGGGTTCAGCTTGGTCTGAATCAGCCGTTTTACATTCAGTTTGCCAACTATTTCGGAGACATGCTGCGCGGGGATTTTGGCAAATCCATGATTAATTCCGACCCGGTTCTGCCCAAAATACTGGAGCATTTCCCTGCCACACTGGCGCTGACCGCGCTCAGCTCGATCATAGCGATAACCATCGGCATTACGCTCGGCGTACTGTCTGCCATTCATCGTAATGGCGTGATTGATTTCATCGCCCGCCTCGTTGGATTGTTTGGCATCTCCATGCCGACCTTCTGGACCGGCATTCTGTTGATTTTGTTATTCTCGGTCCAGCTTGGCTGGTTCCCGGCAATGGGTTCCGACGGATTCAGTTCATTGGTGCTGCCTGCTGCAACACTGGGCCTCGTCGGTGCGGGTTTCATCGTACGTATGGTGCGTAACAGCATGCTGGAAGTGGTGAACGAACCGTTTATCGTAGCATTGCGAGCAAAAGGTCTTTCACAGCGAACCATTATGTACGGTCATGCGCTGCGTAATGCGCTGATTCCTGCGGTGACGGTCATCGGCATGTTGATTGGTGATCTGCTTGCCGGAACCGTCGTGGTGGAAACGGTCTTTTCCAGACAGGGTATCGGCAGAATCATCGCGGATGCGTTGATGGCCAAAGACCTGCCTGTTGTGCAGGGCGTAGTCTTTTTCACAGCGATTATCTATGTCGTGTTGAATTTACTGGTGGATATCTCTTATGCGTACATTGATCCCAGAGTTAGGCGTGCAGTCCTAACATGATGAACGTGATGGCGGATGGAACAGCTTGAAAACATCTGAACGCGTAGTGAGGAAGGAGGAGTCTTATGAGCATGAAACCATTGGTGGGTGACAAAAAAGGTTGGACCGGCAGAACAGGGCGTTTACGCCTGTGGAGTCGCCGTCCCCTGCGTCACCGCGTCTCATTCGCGGTATCCCGTTTATTCTTTTATGCAGCGTTGCTGGTTGTGGTATTTACCGTCACTTGTGCGATTGTGCCGGGCTGGATTGCCCCCTATGATCCTACTCAGATGATGACGGACGCCATTCTGCAGGCTCCCTCTGCTGCGCACCTGTTTGGAACCGATTATTTTGGCAGGGATATCTTCAGTGTAGTTGTGCATGGCAGCAGGGATTCACTGCTGATTGGATTTGCCTCGGTGCTGGTGGGTGGTCTTGTGGGGAGTGCCCTTGGCATTATTGCCGGCTATGCAGGAGGAGTTTTGGACACCATCACCATGCGGGCCGTCGATATTCTGATGGCTGTTCCAGGCGTGTTACTGGCATTGTCCGTCGCGGCAGCGTTGGGGCCTGGACTGCTAAACATTGCACTGGCTGTTGCGGTATCCTCCATTCCGGGGTATGCACGGGTGATGCGTGGGCAGGTCATGTCCGTTAAAGGTTTGCCTTTTATTACAGCTACACGTTCACTTGGGGGCTCCAATGCCCGTATTTTCTGGAAACATGTACTGCCTCATTCGTTGTCACCATTGCTGGTTATGGCGACGCTGGGCGTAGGTACCTCTATTCTGACAGGCTCCGGGCTCAGTTTTCTCGGACTTGGCGTATTGAAGGAAATTCCGGATTGGGGAGCGCTGCTCTCGCAAGGAAGAGGTTATCTGACCGTTGCCTGGTGGATCTGTACCTTCCCGGGACTCGCAATTACCATGTTTGTACTGGCGGTTAATCTGATTGGAGACGATATTCGCGATCGGCTTGACCCCAAAGTAAAAGGAGCGGCTTGACCGCTATTCCAAGGAGGAATCATGATGTCACATGTCGTTATTATTGCCGGAGCGCCTTCCAAACGTTCACGTCTGACAGGCCTTACGGAGTACAGCAGCAATAAATTAAGAGAGGCGGGCATTACCGTTGAGGTGATTCATGTGGCTGACCTGCCAGCGGAGGATCTGGTGCAGGCCAAGTTTGATAGCTCATTCATTCGCGATGCACTCGCTGTTGTTGAAGCCGCGGATGCAGTCATCGTGGCGACCCCGGTATACAAAGCGTCGTACTCAGGCGTGCTGAAGCTGTTCCTGGATCTCATTCCACAGGAAGGACTGCGGGGCAAGCTGACTCTTCCATTGGTCATCGGCGGCTCAATCGCCCATCTGCTCGCTATCGATTATGCATTGAAGCCCGTTCTGGCTGCACTTGGCGGCAGACATATTCTAGGTGGGGTATATGCGGTTGATCAGGGAATTGATCGACTGGATGACGGGAAATATGTGCTCTCGGCTGATATTACTACGCGATTGGATCGTTCCGTGGAAGAATTGGTATTGACTCTGGAAAAGAATGGGATTACGATATCATAAAACCAAGTAAATTCATTGGATAAATATATATAAATTGAACTATACATTTAAACAAGAACGTAGAGGACAGAAAAACCGTAAATATTCTTTGTTCAATTTGTATATAAACTGGATTCGGGGGGCGCTTATGAATATTGAGAACATTGAAGCATTTGTATACATCAATCATTATGGAAGCTTCAATAAGGCTGCCGAGGTACTCTTTTTGTCCCAACCTTCTGTCACCGCTCGTATTCAGTCCCTTGAACGTGAACTCGGCTGCAAATTGTTTGACCGTCTGGGTAAACAGATTGTGCTCACGGAAGAAGGGCGAAAATTCCTTCCCTACGCCCAGCAGGTGCTGCAAGTGATTCAGAAGGGCAGACAGAAGATCCAGCAACGCCGTACGACGCCCGATGCACTAAGACTCGGCAGTACGGTATCCGTATCCAACTATGTCATTCCAGATTTTCTGCCCAAAATCAAGGAAGCTTATCCTGAGGTCAGCATAAAGCTGACGACAGCAACGACAGACCAACTGGTCGCCAAGCTGCTCAGTCAGGAGATTGATCTGGCGTTTGTACGGAAGGTCATGCACCCGGCGATCCGTACGGTTGCCTTTTATGAAGACCCCATTCAGCTTTACGTTTACAAAGGGCATCCATTTATAGAACGTGGGCATGTCAGTATGGAAGCCATCCGGAATGAACGACTCGTCTTTTTCGAATGTGGGTCACTGGACTGGCTGCGCATTCACCGGGCCTTTGACTCGCTGGAACATCCGCCGGATATTACATATCATGTCGATCATTCGGAAACGGCGAAGAAACTGGTCATGCAGGGGGCAGGCATTGCATTTCTGCCTGGGTTAACGGTGCAGAAGGAAGTACGGGAGCAGGAACTGTTTCCCATACAGGTGCACGAGGTTGCAGGTGTATCGCTGCAGATCAGCGTCGTTACGTTAAAAGAAGAACATTCGCCTTTTGCAGAGCCTTTCGGGGAGCTGCTGCGGCAGCTATAGAGCGTCGTTTAAGGAAGCAGGAAGGATTTAATAAGTCAGGCTCGGCATGATCGAAGGAGGAGAATGTGATGGGTATTCGTGTTGGCATATTGGATCAAACCCCGATCTACGAAGGGGAGACGCCGATTGATGCGTTTCGGCATACGATTGAATTGGTACAGCGGGCAGAACAGCTTGGCTTTCATCGTTTCTGGGTATCGGAACATCATGATTCAGGCCATGTCGCAGGCTCCTCACCGGAAGTGCTCATTTCCCATTTGCTGGCGCATACGGAGCGGATTCGTCTCGGTTCTGGCGGGGTAATGCTCCAACATTATAGTCCTTACAAAGTGGCCGAGAACTTCAATGTGCTCTCTGCGCTTGGCCCGGGGAGAATCGATCTTGGTATTGGACGTGCACCAGGGGGATTGCCTCGCTCCACACAGGCACTACAGCAAGGAATTCAGGAGGCCGCTTCCCTAAAAGATAAAATCAATCAGGTGAAGCAGTTCATTCATAATGAACCGCATGAAGATGAAACACATCCTTTGGCAGGCTTGAGCGCTGCACCGGTATCCGTAATCCCGGCCGAGCTCTACGTGCTTGGGGCAAGTGTCGATAGTGCAGGCATGGCGGCAGCACTGGGGCTGCCGTATGTATTTTCATTGTTTATTAATAGCAATACGGAGGTCGCTCAGGAGGCTTTGCGTACTTACCGGGAACAATTCGACCGCTCACATGGGCGGGAGCCTTATGCCATTCTCGCTATCTCATTAATTGTGGCGGAGAGTGCGGAAGAAGCCGAAGGACTGGCAAGTGAACATATGCTGGTCAAGATCCATCTGGAGAATGGCAAGGCATTAACCGTTGGTTCCGTAGAACAGGCGGAAGAATTCGGGCGGCAATCGAACGAGAAATATCGGATCGAGATTTTGGAGCCAAGTGTGACGAGAGGTACGAAGGAAACGGTCGGCCAGGCTCTGGCGAAGTTCCAGCAGGATTTTGTCGTGGATGAACTGATTGTTACCACAGCCACACGTGATTTTGCCAAGCGTATTCGTTCATTTGAATTGTTGCGTGAGGCACTGGATGAGCAGGGACTGGGCGAATTCGCAACTGAATCGACACCTGCGCAAGCGGTGATCAGTTAGGCATAACCATGGTAGAGAGCATACTTGCTGAACGAAATGACCCGTGTATTATATTCATCCATCTTACATGGCACATACGATGATAAAAGGAGGCAATGTCGTGAGCAGTGATCTGAAACAGCCTGAGAAACAGGCAGCGCAAGAAGAACAGAGCCGCAAGCATGAACTTTACGTTGGGCAGGATGAAGCATTCACAGAGCACTTAACCGCGATTCGGCGACATTTGCATCGTAACCCCGAGCTATCGGGAGAGGAACGCGAAACGACAGAAGCCATTCGGGGCTGGCTGGTTGAGGAAGGCGTGCGGATTGCGGATGAATACTCGCTGCGAACAGGCCTAATCGCTGAAATTGGGCAGGGTGATGGCCCGGTAGTGGCATTGCGCGCAGATATTGATGCCCTGCCGATCCAGGAAGAAACGAAGCTGGAGTATGCTTCGCAAGTGGCGGGTCGGATGCATGCCTGTGGTCATGATGCACACACAGCCATTCTGATCGGTGCTGCACGATTGTTGAAACAGCGTGAGTCCCGGCTGCCGGGCAAGGTTCGTTTGATTTTCCAGCCCTCGGAGGAGAAAGCAACGGGGGCACGGCAGGTGATTCAGAGCGGAGCGCTATCTGAAGTTCGGGCTGTTTTTGGTTTGCATAACAAACCGGATCTGCAGGTTGGTACGGTAGGTATTCGTGAAGGAGCGCTGCTCGCAGCGGCAGATGGTTTTGTGGTTAAAGTAGAGGGTGTCGGAACGCATGCGGCAGTGCCGGAAGCGGGCATTGACCCGATTGTGGTTGCATCTCATATTGTGACTGCATTACAGGCCATCGTGAGTCGTAATGTCGGAGCACAGGAGAGCGCTGTAATCAGTGTGACCAAAATAAACAGTGGCACCGCCTGGAACGTCATTCCCGAAGAAGCCATCTTGGACGGCACCGTGCGTACCTTTGACGAGAAGGTGCGTGCCCGGATTCGCGAGCGCTTCAACCAGGTGGTTGCCGGTGTTGCAGCAGCCTACGGGACACGCGCTACGGTGCGCTGGATTCAGGGACCACCTGCCGTGGTCAATGATGCGTCCTTGGCTGCTTCGGCTGAGCAGGTGACAGGTGAAATTGGGCTGAACAGTATCCGACCGATACCATCTCCGGCGGGCGAGGATTTTTCCTTTTACCAAAAGGAGGTCCCGGGTCTGTTCCTCTTCCTCGGAACGTCAGGTCCGCATGAGTGGCATCATCCTGCATTCGATGTGGATGAACGAGCGTTGCCGCTTGGCGCACATCTTTTGGCAGCGCTGGCTGAACAGGCACTGCAAAAGTTGCAGCCAAACGGCGGATAACCGATAACAGCAATCGGAAGATTGTTCTGTTATTGGAGTGGCAGTGTAAATATTTTTAGTTTAACTAATACAATACCATTGCGAATGGATGCAAAAAACGGTGACCTCAATCAGGTGACCGTTTTTTGCTATTTCCGTATTTTTAATTTAGTAGTTGTGGTTCTTCAGATTGTATGCTACGATTCTAATCGTAATTATTACTATTATAATTCGTAATCATTACATTTATATAAGATATTACTGAAATCACTTTATAAGATGAACTGAACAATTACACAAGAACGAAGAGAGCGGGATCAATCAGAAGAAGCGGAGCCAATAGCTTTCTGAAAGAAAGCTGCATCGAAAGCATACACTTCGCCTTTATCACCGGATTTTTCCCTTTGGAGAAGGGAATCAAAAAAATCTGGGGATAACAGCGATCAGAAGATGATTCTGCACTCGAAGTGGCCAAGTGTAATGTTTATGGTTTCAACTTATCTACTTCACGAGGGAAAAGGAAGGGAATCATGCACACATCACGCAAGGTTTACACATTGGCTTTATTAATTTCGCTCCTGCTAGTATTATCCGCTTGCTCCGGGACAGAAACAGGAACGGCGCAACAAAATACGAAAGCATCCAACGCCGAGTTGGTCTTTGCCAGCACCAAGGATATTAGAGATATTAATCCTCATCTATACGCGGGAGAGATGCCGGCACAGAATATGGTATTTGAATCCCTTGTGATCAATACACCGGAAGGTATTAAGCCTGCACTCGCAGAGAAGTGGGATATATCAGAAGATGGTACAACGTATACCTTCTATTTACATAAAGGTATTCAGTTTTCGGACGGAGAGCCGTTTAATGCCGAAGCCGTGAAGCTGAATATCGATGCAGTTCTGGAAAATGTCGAGAAGAACTCATGGCTGAATCTGGTCGCCGAGATCAAGGAGACGAAAGTGATCGATGAAGCCACGTTCCAGATTGTACTGAAACACCCGTATTACCCGACATTGGAGGAATTGGGGTTAACTCGTCCGTTTCGCTTTATCTCACCAAAAAGCTTTGTTGACGGTACAACTGCGAATGGAGTCAGCAGCTATGCCGGAACAGGGCCATACATTTTAACAGAGCACAAGCAGGACCAGTACGCGACATTTACGGTCAATGAAAATTACTGGGGAGACAAACCGCAGATCCAAACGATGAAGTGGAAAGTCATGCCTGACCATCAAACGATTCTGCTTGCCCTGGAAAAGGGAGAAGTAGACCTGTTATTCGGTTCGGACGGTGACATGGTGGATAATGAATCGTTCAAAGTGTTGACGGATCAAGGGAAATACAGCACGGTCATCAGTCATCCGGTTGGCTCACGTGCGATTGTTCTTAATACCAACCGCTCAGCAACTCAGGAGCCCCAAGTGCGTGAAGCACTGATGTATGCCATTAATAAACAAATCATCGCGGAAGGCATATTGAACGGGACGGAACAAGTGGCAGATACGTTGCTCTCTACTTCGGTGCCGTATGCAGATGTGGGCCTTGAAGGTGTGCAGTATGACATGAACAAAGCAAGCGATCTGCTTACGGCGGCTGGCTGGGCTGCAGGCTCGGATGGCTATCGGTACAAGGATGGGAACAAGCTTGAACTGACGATCTATTACAATTCCGATAACGCACAGGAGCGAACCATTAGTGAATCGATGCAAAACGATCTGAAGCAGGTCGGCGTAGCGTTGAACATTGTTGGCGAGGAAAAGCAGGCCTATCTGGACCGTCAAAAAACGGGCGAATTTGATCTGATGTACTCCCTCTCCTGGGGATTGCCATATGATCCGCAAACGTATGTCTCTTCCTGGAGGGTTCCCTCCCACGCCGATTATCAAGCCCAATTGGGGCTGGAGAAAAAAGAGTGGCTGGATCATACGATTACAGACCTGATGGTCGAACAGAATGAGGAACAGCGCCAAAACATGTACAAAGAGGTTCTAACGTATATTCATCATGAAAATGTATATATTCCACTGACCTATTCGGTTACCAAAGCCGTTCATATCAAGGCGCTTCAGGGTGTGGGCTTTAACGTTTCCCAATACGAAATTCCGTTTGAGAAGATGTACTTCGAAGAGTAATCAGGAATTTTTAAAATTCATTAGGAAAGTCAGGAAGCCTCGCTCATCCTCTTCCATTTGCGAAGTTGTGAAGCGAGGTTTCCTTATATATGGATGAAGTAGAGAGGAGGATCACCTTGGGCAGGTACGTCATAAAACGAATATTAGCCATTATTCCCGTGCTGATCGGTATTTCATTTTTAGCATTTATTCTGATCCATTTGCGAACCAGTGATCCGGCTGAAGTGGCGCTGCGGGTGAATCAAGTTACGCCGACACCGGAAATGGTGGATGCCATGAGGGAAACACTAGGTTTGGATAAACCGTTTCTGACCCGTTACGTGGACTGGATTAGCAGCAGCATTCAGGGGGATTTCGGCATTAGTTATGTCAACCAACAATCGGTTGGAGAGCAGATTGCACGAGCCCTTCCAGCCACATTAAAGCTATCGGCTGTTGCCCTCGTTATCATTCTGACGATAAGTATTCTGATTGGTGTGCTCAGTGCCATTTATGAAAATAGATTAGTGGATCGTTTGATGCGTGCATTGGTCTTTATTGGCACAGCCATGCCGAGCTTCTGGATTGGCATTTTGCTGATGTGGTTATTTGCCGTCAAGCTGAATTGGTTTCCCACGAGTGGCATGGAGCAGGCAAGTTCAGTCATCCTGCCGGCAGTAACGCTGTCCCTGGTATTCATCTCTACCTACGTCAGGCTGATCCGCAACAATATGGTGCAAAACAAAACCGAAAACTACGTGTTGTACGCTCGTGTCAGAGGATTGAAGGAACGGACGATTATCTGGAAAGTATTCCGCAATTCCCTTCAATTATCGATTACGGCGCTGGGTATGTCGATCCCGAAGTTAATCGCGGGTACGGTCATTGTGGAAAATATTTATGCATGGCCAGGCATTGGGCGTTTGTGCGTCACCGCGATTTTCAATTCGGATTTTCCGATTATTCAAGCCTATATTCTGATTATGGGTGTGATGTTTGTCGTCTGTAATCTACTCGTGGATCTTCTGAATTCAGCTCTGGATCCCCGGATAAGAAGGGAGGGGTAACATGATGTTCTGGAAGCGCCTGGTGTCCGATAAAATGGCAGTGTTATGCATGATTACGGTCGCACTTGTGGTCGTCGCTGGCGTGGGAGCACCCTGGTTCGCACCGCATGATCCCACGAGTCTAAACATTATGAACAAATATGCAGGGATCAGTCTGGAGTATCCATTGGGTACAGATCAACTCGGCCGCTGTAATCTGTCACGTCTTCTTTATGGCATTCGTACAACGATCCTGTTTGCTGTAGTTACAACCGCGATTACAATTACGATCGGAACCCTTCTGGGGATCATATCGGGATATTTTCGCGGCAAGGTGGATGAAGTCATTATGCGAATCTGTGATATGATGCTCTCCTTTCCAGCAGAAGTGATGATTCTGGCGATTGTCGGCATTCTCGGTCCAGGCCTGCTAAATGTCGTCGTCGCCAATATTATCGCCAAATGGGCCTGGTATACCCGGATGATTCGTACAACAGTTATTCAATATACGGACAAGAACTATATTCGTTTTGCCAAAGTCTCGGGATGCGGGACGGGTCATATTATGAGAAAACATGTGCTGCCTGGCGTTTCAGGCGAAGTCGCTGTCTTTGCGACGCTGGATACGGGCTGGGTCATCCTCAATATATCGGCGTTGTCCTTCCTTGGTCTGGGTGTACAGGCACCTACGCCGGAGTGGGGCATGATGCTGAATGATGCAAAAAATGTAATGATTACACATCCAACACAAATGCTTGCACCTGGATTGGCGATTTTGCTGGTCGTGGCTGCTTTCAACTTTTTGGGAGACAGCCTGCACGCGGCTATGAATCCGAAAAGTTATATGCATAAGAAGGGAGGCCGGTTGAATGTCTTTGTTAGAAGTAAAAAATCTGTCCATCACTGATTCCAGAACCGGTCTGCCCATTGTGCAAAATCTAAGCTTTGCGTTGCAGTCCAATACCTGCCTTGGCATTGTGGGCGAGAGTGGCAGCGGCAAGTCCTTATCCACCAAAGCCATTCTGGGATTGACCTCTCCCTGGCTTGAAATTAGTGGAACAGCCCTTTATCAAGGGAAAGATCTATTACAGCAAACCGGGGAAGAGCTTCGAAAGATCCGCGGTCAGCGTATTTGCATGATTTTACAGGATGCAATGACGGCGTTTAACCCGCTTGAACCCATTGGGAAACAAATGATAGAGACCTTTCGAGAGAACCTTCGAATCTCCAAAAAAGAAGCCAGACAACTGGCGGCGGATGCCTTGCATCGTGTTCATATTCTTCAGCCTGAGCAGGTGCTGCAAAAGTATCCGCATCAACTATCAGGAGGCATGCTGCAAAGAGTAATGATCTCCATTGCCATGATGCTGGAACCTGATATAATCATTGCCGATGAGCCGACAACCGCACTGGACTCCATTAACCAGCGTGCGATTGTTGAGCAATTCAAGCAGCTACGCGAAACGATGGGTATGTCCATCATCTTCATATCGCATGATTTGGGTGTCGTTCAGTATTTGGCGGATGATCTTATCGTTATGCGGGATGGGGAATGCGTCGAACAAGGAAAGGCGAATGACGTATTTTCGAATCCTCAGCATGAATTTACACAGTTTCTGATCCAGACCCGAATCAAGCTGTCCGAGCCTTTTCAGGCGTCCATGGAAGCGGGGGTGCAGTAATGCTGGTCGAAGTGAATCTTCTGTCCAAAAGCTATCCCAAATCGGGTGGTTTCTTTCGGAAAGAGAGAACCGAAATTCTGAAAGATATTCATTTTGAGATCCGTGAAGGTGAATGCCTGGGTCTGATTGGTGAGAGTGGAAGTGGGAAAAGCACGTTAAGCCGCCTGATTCTTGGATTGGAGAAACCAACACAAGGTGAAGTTCGGATTGAGGGGATGGTTGTTTCCCAATGGATGAAGAAGAATAAAGGGAAAATAAGCGTTGTTTTTCAGGATTATACATCTTCGGTCAATGGCAAATTCATCGTGCGGGATATCATAGCTGAACCATTGGTTGCACTGGGTAATATTGTGGATCTGGATGACCGGGTCAATGACCTGCTTGCGAAGGTGGGGCTTCCTCATGCGGTGATGCACAAGTATGCTCATGAACTGAGTGGCGGGCAATTACAGCGGGTGTGTATCGCCCGCGCAATCTCAACCCGTCCGAAATTTCTGGTGTTGGACGAAGCACTTAGTTCTTTGGATGTCTCCGTCCAGGCGCAAATCCTGGAGTTGCTGCGCACTTTGCAGCATGAAATGAACATGACCTATCTCTTTGTAGCACATGATCTTCAGGCTGTGGCGAATCTGTGTGACCGGGTACTCTTTCTCTATCGGGGAACGATCGTAGAGGAGCTTGAACGGAATCGTCTCTCGGATGCTACCAATGATTATGCAAAAGCATTGCTGGCATCCGTTATGCCTTTTAAAAGTCGCTGATGTACCTCCAATTGCATACGTTTGGCTAAACAGGGTTGACGCAAATGCGTCAGCTCTGTTCCTGTTTGAACATAAAATGACAGTCGTAACGCTCTCTTTTTGATATGGAAATATTTGTTGACGCTCCCAAGTGGGATGTGCTATATTTTTCTCGACTGATAATCGTAATCATTACTATTAATATTAAAGCAATGTGAACTCAGGCTTAATTCCATATCAAGAATAGGAGTAGCGGCTGCGATGAAACAGGAGATCGATTTTATCAAGTTCAATCCCACGCAAAATATGACAGTTCTGGTGAAAACGGATCATCCGGCTGAGACATATCCACACATTGCCGCCCAAATTATGTCCTATGACAATGTGTACGCTGAACAAGTGGGGTTCATTGGGGGAGCAAAAAAACAGGAGGCGGCTGCCCATTTGGAAATGGCCGGGGGAGAGTTCTGCGGGAATGCCTGCATGGCCTTGGCCGCGTACATCGCGTCCAAAGAAGAGATGGAATCGTATGAGTTTACAGAAATCATGTTGGAAGTCTCGGGAACAGACCAATTAATCCGCTGTCAGGTGAAGAAGCAGCAACAGAATGAGTATTTCTGTCAGGTAACGATGCCGGTCCCTCAGCAGATTGAACGGCGAACGATCAAGTATGAGGGAACATACATGGATATGGTGATCGTGCGGTATCGGGAATTCATTCATATCGTCATTGAAGTGGAAACGTTTGATGAAGCGATGAGAAAGAGGGCACAAGCGCTGGCGCGATTACTCGGATTAACCTTGGGGGATAAGCTGATTGGCATTTTATTATACAACTCCCGATCCGAAGAGCTGGCACCGCTCATCTTTGTCCCGCGGCTGGATAGTCTGATCTGGGAAAGGGGGTGCGGTTCAGGTACAGCCTCCGTGGGAGCCTATCTGGCATGGAGCAGGCAAGGGGAGATCGTTCAGCATATCAAGCAGCCCGGTGGTGCGATTAAAGTAATGGCGAGTTGAATGGAGCAGAGCTTGAACGAATTACGATCGAAGGATCTGTTGGAATTGTAGCACAGGGCAAAGCATTTATAGATGCATGACCATGACGAGTTACAGGAGGAAAAGGAATGGTGACATTGATTGATTTTCAAGCATGCTTGAGTGAATTTTTCGGGAAATTCGATGAGTTGGCAGGCAGATATGATCATACGGTTCAGCATAGCTCCGAGCTGGAGGCTTTAATCGATGACTACTCCACGTTTATAACAGACAAGCAAAATGAACGAATCTGGGAACAGCTCGATCGTCAGGAATCTGGCAGCATGCATCAGCTTGTCCTTGATCTGAGAGACAAGTCTGCACGATGTGTGGCGATTATGGAGAAATATCGGGCATTGAAGCTGCAAGACGGAGATGTGGAGATCGCGGATTATTTCAGAAACATCGAAGAATGTATTGAAAAAGAGTTTGGCAGCTCTTATGTCACTTCGGATTCCAAAGTGCTGTTGATCGGCTCCGGGGCATTTCCGATGACGCCTTTGTTTATCGCCAAGCGAACAGGGGCAGAGGTGGTTGGCATCGATATAGACGCTGAAGCCATTACACTCGGGCAGAAGGTTGTGGAGACGCTGGGTGCGGGCTTGAACATTCATTTGGAACAAACATTGGTGCAGGACCTTGCCTTTACGAGAAAAGCAACACATATCATTTTCAGTTCCACGGTTGCTAATAAATATGATCTGCTGGATCAATTGCATGCATTGACGAATGAACATGTAGTGGTGGCCATGAGATACGGTAACCAGTTAAAGTCGTTGTTCAACTATCCCATGAGAGAGACTGACAGCAGCAAATGGAACATGGTCGACAATATCCTGCGTCCGGATGATGTGTTCGATATTGCGTTATATCAAAAAGCCTAGCTCGATTGAGCTTGTGAAAAGGGAGGCTTATATGAGCGGATTTCAGAAAATCCTGTTGCTTGGAACAGGTCCGGCATCCATTCAGCTGGCGGTAGCGCTCAAAAAGCAATTCAGCTGCACCTTAGGCATCGTGGGAAGAGAATCGGTGCGTTCAGAATCTTTTTTTGAGGCCATTCGGCAAACGGACGGATTCATTGGGGCAAGCATTCAAAATGAAAAGCATCGACCGTTGGCGGGTGAATGCTTCATTGACCGGGTGTTTATGGGATATGAGAGCATAGAAGGAGAATGGGATACACTCATTTTGGCCGTGACAACCGATGCTTACATCGATGTACTGAAACAAATGAATGACAACTTCATTAAACAAGTGAAATGCATTATTTTGGTCTCCCCAACCTTTGGTTCCAACCTGCTGGTAAAGCATTATGTGAGACAGCTACATGCGGACACGGAAATTGTCAGCTTCTCTACCTATTTGGGGGACACCCGCTGGATGCACGACCAACCGTCCAATCATGTGATTACAACAGGCGTCAAGAAAAAGGTCTACATTGGTTCTACTTCAACACCTTCCGAACATGTGGACAGACTGTGCAAGATGTACGGGCAATTGGGCATTGCACTGGAAGTCATGCCATCTGCAATCGAGGCGGAAACGAGAAATATTTCTTTATATGTGCATCCGCCGCTGTTCATGAATGACTTTTCTTTGGATGCCATTTTCGGAGCGTCAGACATTCGGAAATATGTATACAAAATCTATCCCGAAGGTCCGGTAACCCAATATTTAGTTCGGGACATGCGGGCGCAGTGGAATGAAATTATGACAATTACGGATCGACTTCGTATCCAGGGTGTCAATCTGCTGCAATTCATGACGGATGATAATTATCCGGTACGATTAGAGAGTTTGTCGCGTCAGGATATCGAGGATTTCAATCAATTGCAGGACCTTCATCAAGAGTATTTATTATACATACGATACACCTCGCTATTGATTGATCCTTTTTCGGAGCCCAGCCCGGAGGGCAAGTATTTTGACTTTTCGGCCGTTCCTTTCAGGAAGATGTTCATCAATCAGAATGGAGCTTTGGACATTCCCAGAATGCCCAAGGAGGATTATTACCGCATCAAAATCATTCAGGGCATTGCGAGACATTTGCAGGTAAGCTGCCCAACCATTGATACGTTTATTGCCACATATGAGGCGAAGATTCAAGAAGTCGCTTGCGCTCACCCCGATCAGAATCTGTCGGATGCCTTTGTCGTTCAATCCTTCAATGATGATATTCGGATGATCTGCTCAGGACTGGCGAACAGCAAGGTTTAATTACATCTCAATCTAGGGGATAACAGCGATCGGAAGGTTGTTCTGACCGCGCAGTGGTCTAGTGTAAAGTTATTGGTTTTACTTGTATATATCTTTCATCATCAGGGGGAAATGTTGTGAAAAAGGGTAGTGGTTTTCGTTTTATATTGCTTCTATTGTCTGTCATTACGGTGCTCGGAGGGTGCGGCCAAAAAGAGGGTGTCAACACCCAAACAGAGTCAGCGAATAGCGAAGTCAAGTCTGAACTCATATATGCATCCGCCAAGGATATTAATGATATGAATCCCCATCTGTACACAGGTTCGATGCCCGCACAAGGGATGGTTTACGAATCTTTGGTTGAAAACACAGTCGATGGAATCAAGCCATTACTGGCGGAATCCTGGGATATTGCCGAAGACGGGAAAACGTATACGTTCTATTTGCGACAGGATGTGAAATTCCATGATGGTGAGCCGTTTAACGCCGAGGCAGTCAAACAAAATATCGATGCGGTTCAGGCGAATGCCGAAAAACATGCCTGGATCAAGCTGTCCACCAAAATCGTAAGTACAACCGTCATAGATGAATACACATTCGAACTGGTACTTTCCGAGCCCTATTACCCAGCTCTGGTAGAGCTGTCCATGACCAGACCTTATGTATTTATATCACCGAAGGATTTCAAGAATGGGGGCACAAAGGACGGGGTGAGTGGCTACGACGGCACCGGACCCTACAAGCTCACCGGACATAAAATCGACGAAAGTGCAACGTTTGAAGCCAATGAAGAGTACTGGGGCGGCGCACCTGAGATTCAAAAAATTACGTCCAAGGTTCTGCCAGCAGGAGAAACGACATTATTGGCATTACAGAAGGGCGAAATCAACTTTGTGTTCACGGATGATCGGGGCGCGGACAGCATAGATGTTGAAGCCATGAATCAATTGGCTGACTCGGGTGATTATCAGGTGGTCCGAAGTGAAGCGATGAATACAAATATGATCGTCGCCAATAGCAGCAAAAAGGATAACCCTGTGCACGAGACGGCTGTTCGTGAAGCGATATGGGTTGCGATCGATCGGGAAACGATTAGCAATGATATTTTCAATGGAACACAGACCGTAGCGGATACCTTATTCTCATCAAACGTCAATTATGCCGATGTCGAGTTGAAGAAGCGGGAGTATAGCCCGGAGACGGCAAAGGAGCTTTTGGAAAAAGCAGGCTGGACCCTGTCAAACACGGAAGCAGTGAGGACAAAGAACGGCCAGCAACTAGCCATGACCCTGTATTATGACAGCAATTCTTCTTCCCAGAAAACACAGGCAGAATTGATCCAGCATGCCTTAAAAGGATTGGGCATTCAATTGGAGATTGTCGGAGAGGAATCCACATCCATCGCGAACAGAAGGGCAACCGGGGAATATGATCTGTTATTCAACCAAACCTGGGGACTGGCGTACGATCCACAGAGCACCATCTCTGCCTTTACTTCGGATTCTGCCTACAAGCATACAACAAGTGGCCTTGCCCAAGCGGATGAGCTGTACAAGAAAATTGATGAAGTGATGGTGTCCACAGACGAGGCATCCCGCCAATCCCTGTACGCTGATATTATGAGAATCGTTCATGATGAGGCCGTGTTTATTCCAATTACCAATGGGCGGGTTACTGTCGTTGCTCCCAAAAATCTGGACGGAATCTCATTCAAGCAGACTCAATATGAATTGCCATTTGAGCAAATGAATTTTAAATAGAGCGGGGATGGATATGGGAAGTTATATAGTCAAACGGATATTGCTCGCCATACCCTTGCTGTTCGTTATTTCATTTATAACGTTTGTACTCATTAATTTGTCGCCTCTGGACCCTGCTGTAGTTGTATTACAGGCACAGGATGTTCCTCAGATTACGGATGAATTAATTGCGCAAACCAATGAAGCATTGGGATTCGATAAGCCGTTCGTCATCCAGTATGTGAATTGGTTGATGGCCTGTATGCAGTTTGATTTTGGCAGCTCGTATGTATCCGGTGAACCGGTATGGTCCCTGGTCGGTCCGGCTTTCCTGAACACATTAAAATTAACGCTGGTATCCTCGATATTCATTATTGGGTTGTCCATTCTTCTGGGTGTGATCTGTGCGATGAGAGAAGGGAAAGCCATCGATAAATCGGTCAGAGGCGTTTCGTTTGTCCTGACCGCGATGCCATCCTACTGGCTTGCAGCCATCCTGATCTTGTATTTTTCCGTCAAGCTGGACTTGTTGCCTACGAGCGGGATGGACTCATGGAAGAGCTACATTCTGCCGGTCATCGTGATTACGGTGAGTTATACAGGCATTTATTTCAGAACGGTTCGGAGTTCGATGTTAAGCAACATGAATGAGGATTACGTGCTCTACGGAAGGGCAAGCGGCTTAAGTGAGCGGAAGGTGACCCTGCATATTTTGCGAAATTCGCTGCAAGTGGCGGTATCCATATTTTGTATGGCGATCCCCATCGTGCTCGGAAGCACCGTCGTGATTGAAAATGTGTTTGCGTGGCCGGGACTTGGGAGGTTGAGTGTGAGGTCGATCCTCAGCCGGGATTTCCCGATTATTCAGGCATATGTTCTTATACTGGCCGTAACCTTTGTGCTGTTTAATACGATTTCTGACGTGGTCAATGCGGCGATGAATCCCAGGTTAAGAAAGGATCTCTGATGCGATTATTAAGAAATTTGAGCAAAGACAAGCTTGCGATTACATCTCTGGCTGTCATTGTAATTATTGTGGCTGCGGGCCTATTTGCCCCGTTGTGTGCACCCCATGACCCGGAGGAAGTGAATATGAAACTTCGGTATGCTTCCTCCTCCTGGAGTTATTGGTTAGGAAATGATCATTTGGGCAGATGTGTGTTATCCAGACTCATTTATGGTGTTCGTCCCAGTGTGCTATGGGTGCTGGCTGCCTTGATGATGTCTGTTCTGGTCGGAGCTGTCGTCGGATTTATCGCGGGTTATTTCAAGGGTAAGACAGATGCCTGGATCATGAGAATATGTGATGTCATGCTGTCTTTCCCGGGGTACGTCATGACACTGGCTGTAGTCGGTATTCTGGGTGCAGGACTTGAACATATTCTGATAGCGTTCGTGGTCATGAAATGGGCGTGGTTTGCCCGCGTCATTCGGACATCCGTGATGCAGTTCTCCGATATGGAGTATGTGAAGTTTGCCAAAGCCTCTGGTATTGGCAGCCTTAGCATTATCACCAAGCATATTGTTCCGGTTACCTTGGCCGATATAGCAGTGATTGCGAGTGGCTCTATGTGTTCGATGATGCTGCAGATCTCGGGGCTTTCCTTTCTGGGTTTGGGAATCCAGGCTCCGCATGCCGAATGGGGGATGATGCTGAATGAGGCAAGGCAAGTCATGTTCTCCAGACCGGAGTTAATGTTGGCACCTGGAATAGCCATTGTCATTGTGGTGTCGGCCTTTAATTTTTTATCGGATGCACTTCAGGTCGCTTTGGACCCCAAATTAATGACTTCCCAAGGTAAGCTTCGTAAAAAAGAGGTGGGAAAGAACGTTTATGAATACAGTAGAGGTTAAACATTTGAAGGTCTGGGATGCCAATACGAACAAGGTCATTATTCATAACAGTTCATTTCAGGTCAAACAAGGAAGTTGTCTGGCCATAGTCGGGGAAAGCGGAAGTGGCAAGTCCGTCACCTGCAGGTCCATTATGCGTTTGAATAAACCCTGGATTCGCCAATCCGGAACGATTCTCTTCCAAGACGAGGACTTGAACCAGCTTTCTGAACAAGAAATGAGACGAAGAAGAGGCAAAAACATATGCATGATTCTGCAAAATGGCATGAGTGCTTTTGACCCGTCTTCCGTAATAGGCGTCCATATTCGAGAGACGCTCCAGACGCATTTTGACTGGAATAACAGAGAGAGCGAACGGAAGATCATTAGCGCTATGGAAAGTGTCATGTTAAAGCATCCGCAGGAAATCCTGAATCAATATCCTCATCAGCTATCGGGTGGCATGCTGCAGCGAATCATGATTGCATTGGCACTCGTGTTGGAGCCGGATCTAATCATTGCGGATGAACCGACAACGGCGCTGGATACGATCTCTCAATATGAAGTGGTTGAACAATTGATTCAACTGCGTGAACGAATGGGGTGTTCCATGCTGTTTATATCCCATGATCTCGGTGTGGTGCAGAAAATTGGGGATGAAGTGATGGTTATGAAAGACGGAGCTATTGTCGAAAGCGGCGACATTCGGTCTGTTTTTACGAAGCCGAAGCATGCCTATACTCAATATTTGGTTTCCACCCGGTTGGAGCTGAGCAATCATTTCAGGAAATTGATGCAGGGAGGGGATACAGATGCTCAAGGTGGATGGGATAGAAAAATCCTATAAACAAGGCGGATTGTTCTCCAAACAAAAGCAGCAGGTTTTGAAAAACGTGGCATTTGAATGCTACCAAGGCGAATGTCTCGGCATTATCGGCGAAAGCGGAAGCGGCAAGTCCACATTGGGACGTTTGATCCTGGGCATTGAAAAGCCTGATCGCGGTCGTATTTTATTTGATGGAAAAAACGTGAACAATCGCCGTGTGCGAATGGGCAGCATCAGTGCCGTATTTCAAAATTATGCGTCCTCCATTAATCCATTTCTCACGGTGGAGGAAGCTATTATGGAGCCCCTGAAGGCTCAAAAAAAAGTGGAAGCGGATATGCACAGCAAGGTGGATCGGTTGCTGCATCAGGTGGGGTTGAATTCTTCCTACAGGCTTAAATATCCACATGAACTGTCCGGTGGAGAGGCCCAAAGAGTATGTATCGCAAGAGCCATATCCACAGAACCCCGATGCATTGTATTTGATGAAGCCATCAGTTCGCTGGATGTGTCTGTGCAAATTCAGGTGCTGCGATTGTTAAAAGAATTAAAGCAATTCTATCAGATGAGCTATGTGTTTATTACGCATGATATTCAGGCGGCAGCCTATATTTGTGACAGGATTATTATTTTCAGGGACGGTCAGATTGAGGAAATGGTACCGATTAAGCAGCTGAAGGATGTTCAGTCTGATTATGCCAGAAAATTATTAACCTATTTAATTACTTTCCAGGGGGAGGACCAAAGATGAGTGGAGCGATGTCTTGGCCTTTTCTGCGTTTGTACATCCTGGTTCTTCTGTATTTTAGTGCAAACGCCATTCTTAATGTGATTATTCCTTTACAGGGTGAATCCTTGGGAGCGAGCAGTACAACCATTGGGTTGATTATGGGCGCCTATATGTTTACGACCATGTTTTTCAGGCCATGGGCCGGGCGGATCATTCAAAAGCGCGGGCCGATTAAAGTGCTGCGTTTTATTCTGATTATCAATGGTTTTGCCCTGATTTTATACACGTTTACGGGTCTCGGGGGCTATCTGGTGGCTCGTATTTTACAGGGGGTATCGACGGCATTCTTCTCGATGGCTTTGCAGATCGGCATTATTGATGCCCTGCCGGAGAAGGAACGTTCCCAGGGTATTTCCTATTATTCATTATTCAGCTATATCCCCGGAATTGTGGGTCCTGTCCTTGCGTTAGGGATTTGGCAAACAGGTGGCATGGATTATTTTACAGTTGTCCTGATCGGTATTGCCGTCTGCACAGGCGTCTTCGGATATACGGCCAAAATGGACAAGAGCAAGGAGCAGCCTCCTGGGAATTTGTCCGAACAGAACGTAGGCATGTTTCATTCCTTTCGTCAGTTAGTGCAAAATCGATTCTTGTTTAGATGTAGTGTACTCATGCTAAGTGCTTCCGTTGTGTTCGGGGCAATTACGACTTTTATTCCCCTCTACGCCAGTCAATTGCCAAGCGGCAATGCGGGTGTCTATCTGATGCTTCAGGCGGGAACTGTTGTGTTGACCCGGATCATGTTACGCAAAAAAATCCCTTCCGATGGCAGGTGGCATGCACCTTTTATCATGGGAACGATGTTTTTGTTGGCAGTTGCCGCACAATGTGTCAGCCTGGCCATTACAGGAGGGGCTGCCTTGCTGTATGTTGGGGCAATCTTGATGGGTATTGCTCAATCCATCCTCTATCCGACGTTAACCACCTATTTATCCTTTGTGCTGCCACAGCTGAATCGGAATGTATTGATCGGTTTATTTATTGCGACAGCAGATCTGGGTGTATCTCTGGGCGGTGTGTTGATGGGACCGATCGCTGATCTGTCCTCCTATTCGTTTATGTACATGATTTGTGCTATCCTAGGAGCGGTAATGATTGCTTTTGCCTATGAACGAAGAAAACCAGTCACAGATATGTCTGTGGGTTAACGCAACTAGAAAGTGGGGGACATGTTTTGAAGTCTTCTGTTACGACCAACGGTACATTAAATCCGGTATCCTTTTCGTTTATCCGGTTTTATCTGTTGGCCTTTTTATTTTTTGCCGCCAATTCGGCTTTGACGATTATTCTCCCTTTGCGGAGTGAAGCAGCAGGGTTGAACCAGGCCGAGATTGGTCTGATGATGGGCGCGTACATGTTTACGTGTATGCTTCTACGGCCTTTTGCGGCGCAGCTTCTGGGGCGTTATGGTCCGCTGCGTGTAATGAAGTGGCTGTTGATTTTGCATGCCGCAACATTATTATTATTTGTTGTGTTTGGTGTGGAAACGTATTTGTGGCTGCGGGCGCTGCAAGGTGTAGCGACGGCGTTCTTTTCCATGACGATGCAGGCTGGCATTGTGGAAAAGCTGGAGGAAAAGGACCGGGCTCAGGGACTGTCCATGTATACTCTTTTCACGATGGTTCCATCCTTGGTCATTCCCATACTCGCCATCCAAATCTGGGAAAATGCCAGCGATATCTGGTTTACTTTGCTGATGATCGGTTTGGCAGCTTTTCCACTCTTGATTGGCTATAACGTGGATCTGCCCCAAAGCACGGTGCGGAATAAATCGTATACGCTGGGTGATATGATGCGATCATTCGGCGGCATCTGGCGCAGCACACCACTGCTGATTAGCAGTGTGGTCATGCTGTTTGCTTCCTGTGTATTTGGAGCCACGGCGACCTTTCTTCCGTTGTATATGGTATCGACCGGAATGGCGAGTGCAGGGGTGTTCTTAACGATCCAGGGGCTGGTGGTCATTCTGTGCAGATTCATTTTGCGCAAAAAAATCCCTTCCGACGGCAGCTGGAATACGTGGCTGATGGCGGGGCTGCTGCTGTGTGCAGCACTGGGATCCCAGTTGCTCGCAATGTTGGAGACGGTTGGTTTATTAGTGTACCTGTCCGCGGTGTTCAGCGGTTTTGCCGTAGCATTGCTGTACCCGACATTAACCACCTATTTGTCATTTGTGCTGCCTGCCGATTCCAGATATGTGCTCATGGGTATTTTCATGTCCTCGTATGATCTGGGGTTCTCCCTGGGCGGTCTTGCGATGGGACTGATTGTACAAATAAGCTCATATTCCACCATGTTTACGATCTGTACGCTGCTATCCGTTGCAGCCATGATTCTGGTTGTGGCCTACAGGCAACGAATGGAAGCAGGCAATAGGGTTAAACCTGTGGTGACGGCCTGATTGTATGGCATCTATAAGAAAAAAGTTAAAGGCGTATGGACTGACTTTTCTGGAGACGTATCGTTATGATGCAAAGCTACAGGAGGCAGGTCATAGGCCTTTTTTTGGCGGGGGTTTGCGGCAGTAGCGGAGGGGACGGAATCGATCTGAAGAAGCGGTAGCGTTCGCCTGAAAGCTTTCTGTAAGAAAGCTGCTTCGAAAGCATACGCTGTCTCCGAATTTCTAACCTTTGATAGACTAAATTAAGGAAATTTGGAGACAACAGCGATCGGAAGACGATCCGTGACCAAAGCGGCCACCTCGCACGAGAAAAACAAAAATGATTTGACAACATCGTTCAACAGGATTATAGTCATTGTTGTTAATCGTAATAATTACTATTAAGGTCAGAGGCATATGACCACAACCATAAGGAGTAGATACACATGACACAAAAGCAAGTTCCGGTAACTGTTCTTAGCGGTTACCTTGGCTCGGGTAAAACGACGGTTCTGAATCACGTGCTGCACAATCGGCAGGGGCTCAAGGTCGCCGTCATCGTCAATGACATGAGTGAAGTAAACATTGATGCTGCACTAGTAAAAGGGGAAGCGACATTATCGCGCACTGAAGAAAAGCTGGTGGAGCTGTCCAATGGTTGCATCTGCTGCACGCTGCGGGATGATCTGATGCAGGAGATTGAAAAACTGGTGAATGAAGGCAGGTTTGATTATATCCTGATTGAATCGACAGGAATCAGTGAACCTGTTCCGGTAGCGCAGACCTTTACATATGCCGACGAGGAGTCGGGTATCGATCTGACAAGTCTGGCGAAGCTGGATTGTTTGGTAACGGTCGTGGATGCGAATCGTTTCTGGCAGGATTTTGCTTCAGGACAGAGCCTTCTGGATCGGAATCAGGCTACAGGGGACGAAGATACCCGTGACGTGGTGGACCTGCTGATTGACCAGATTGAGACCTGCGATGTGCTGTTGCTTAACAAGTGTGATCTGGTCGAAGACGTGGAGCTGAACAAGCTTGAAGGTATCATTCGCAAGCTTCAGCCCAACGCCAAAATGATTCGGACCATGAACGGACAGGTCAACCCGTCTGAAATTTTGAATACAGGTCTCTTCGACTTCGAGAAAGCAAGCATGTCCGCCGGATGGATTCAAGAGCTGGAGAAAGAATCACATACACCCGAGACGGAGGAATACGGTATTGGTTCCTTCGTGTACCGTCGGAGAAAACCATTCCATCCTTCTCGTCTGGCTGAATTCATGAGCTATTGGCCCGAAGAAGTGGTGCGAGCCAAAGGCTTGGTATGGCTGGCTGCTGAAGGGGATGTGGCTGCAAGCCTGAGTCAGGCGGGTTCATCCATTCAGTTTGGTCCTGCCGGACATTGGGTTGCGGCGTTGCCGGAAGCGGACAAGGAAGAAATTTTGCGTACGGAGCCTGATGTGCTGGAGAAGTGGGATGCACAGTGGGGAGACCGCCAGACTGAGCTTGTCATGATCGGGATTGAAATGGAGCGCGCCATCATTGAAGAAGAACTGGACCAATGCCTGCTCAGCGATGAGGAGATGAAGGCCGACTGGGGCCATTTCGACAATCCGCTGCCTTGGCCCGTTGAAATTGTATAAATTAAATCATTAAGGAGCTGTAATCCATGGCTAAGAAATCAAAAGTAGTACGCGAAAAACAACGTCAGGCCATCGTCGCCAAATATGCGGAGCTGCGTCGTGAGCTGAAAGAAAAGGGTGACTATGAAGCGCTGCAGAAATTGCCGCGCAACGCTTCACCGACCCGATTGAAAAATCGCTGTGAACTGACGGGCCGCCCGAGAGGGTATTTGCGCAAGTTCAAGGTATCACGGATCGCGTTCCGTGAGCTGGCTCATCAAGGGCAAATTCCGGGCGTCACGAAGTCCAGCTGGTAAGACGCATGAATGATCTTTTTGATTATGATTGCGTGATTGTTGGAGGGGGGCCAGCCGGAATCGGCATGGCCTCTGTCCTGCAGGATCTGGGGCTGTCCCGCTTTACCGTGCTGGAACGGAATGAAGTGGGGGCCACTTTTCTTGCGTGGCCGGAGGAAATGCGTCTGATCACCCCTTCGTTTACAAGCAACGCCTATGGCATGATGGATCTGAACGCCGTGGCTCTGCATACGTCTCCAGCGTATACGTTGGGAACAGAACATCCGACAGGGATGGAGTATGCGAATTATTTGCAGGTGGTGAGCCAGTTTAAGAAATTGCCTGTGCAGACGGGTGTAGACGTTTCGGAAGTGATTCCGGAAGAGAATGGCTTTCGGGTTGTGACATCCAATGGACAACTGCGCACGCGCTTTGTCGTCTGGGCAGCCGGTGAATTCCAGTACCCGAGACTGGACCCGTTCCCTGGTGCCGAATATGGTATGCACAGCAGTTTGTTTTCCAGCTGGACGGCAGTTCAGGGAGAGGAATGTGTCATCGTTGGCGGCTATGAGAGCGGCGTGGATGCAGCCATTCACCTGAGTAAACTGGGGAAAAACGTAACGGTAATCGATCGGAACGGACGCGGGCTTGCCAAGGGCAGCAGTGATCCAAGTGTGGAGCTGAGCCCCTATACGAAGGATCGTCTGCGCACGGCGATGATGGATCAGCGGATACGAATGATGCAAGGCTATGAGGTCAAGTGGATCGAACCGGATGAACCGGGCGGTTATGTCCTCTATTGCGAGAATGATTCCGGGGAATCACACTTGCTTAAGACGGCTGAGGCTCCTGTTCTGGCGACGGGGTTCCGCAGCAGTCTACACCTGATTGAGAACCTGGTCGAGCGCAACAAGGAGGGACAGCTGCAATTAGGAGCAGCGGATGAATCGACGATTGCCCCTGGGCTATTCATTACCGGACCACAGGTCATGCATGCGCACCTCCAATTTTGTTTCATTTATAAATTCAGACAGCGCTTTGCAGTTGTGGCCGGGGCCATGGGTGAGAGACTCGGGCTCAATCTGACTCCGCTGGAAACCTATCGCAAAGAAGGCATGTTTCTTGATGATCTGTCTTGCTGTGGTGAAGATTGCACATGCTGAATTCGGTTCTGGAACAGCCGGAGGAACTTCGTCAAGTGGTGCTGGTCGGTTTCGAATCTGCAGGTAAATCGGCTCTGTTTCGGGGCCTCACGGGCAGAGATACAGGCGAAGAATCCAATGTTCGAGGCTCCACGGTGACTGTACGCAGGGCAGAACTGCCTGAACAGCAGCTTGAGCTGGTCGATACGCCTGGAATCCGGTTGAAGGATGACAGTGTCACGACCATGCTGACCCTAAAACAACTCGCAGCAGGTGATACGGTTGTCATGGTGGTACGCGGCACAGATGTCGTGCAGGAGCTGCCTTTACTGCTCGGCATGCTGGATGTCACAGGCAAAAATGCTGTACTGGTGCTTACGTTTGCCGACAAATGCGGACCGGGTTTAACGGCTCAGGTTGACTATTACCGTAAAGGCCTGGGGATTTCCGTCCTGCCCTTCAATACAAGGGAAATGGACGGGAACGCCCAAGGCCTGTTATGTCGCGCGATCGTTGCCGCCAGACCGATGAAGAGGCATCTACAGTTGGAATCACCGCCTGCCTCCCCTGTGATCGAACCGCAAACAACGATGTTTGAACACACGGTTTGGGGGCGTTTTGCGGCTTTGACAGCACTCATCTTATTATTTGCAGTTCCGGTATATGTGGCTTATCTGTTCTCCGGCTGGGTACAACCACTTGCGGATGTCTGGATTCTTGAACCACTCGATCGAATGACTGTGGGATTATGGAACCCGCTACAAGCGATGATGCTCGGAGATTACGGCATGATCAGTCTGGGCTTGTATTCCTTTATCTGGGCTTTTCCGGTCGTATTCCTGATTGGCGTCAGTGTGGCGGTGACGGAGGAGAGCGGACTGAAGGATCGCATTACCGACTCGCTGGATGGGTGGATGCGCAAAATCGGCCTGAACGGTAAGGATCTGATTCCGGTCCTCAGCGGTTTTGGCTGCAATGTTGTGGCTGTGTTCCAGAGTCGTACATGCAGTTCCTGCACACGAAAGGCCTGTGTTTCAATGATCTCCTTCGCTTCGGCGTGCAGCTACCAGATTGGGGCTTCTCTATCGATATTCAGTTCCGGTGGCAAGCCGTGGCTGTTTTTTCCTTATATGCTTGTCCTGGTCCTTGTGGGCGCACTTCATACCCGTCTGTGGAATCGAAATCGGATGGATGATATGCTCCCGTTACATGCGAACCGGACATTTCTGCAAAAGCCTTCATGGCGTTCCGTAAGCTGGCGCGTAAGATCCGTGATGAAACAGTTCCTGATACAGGCAATGCCCATTTTCATCGGTATTTGTGTGGTAGCCTCACTTCTGGAGCAGACAGGAGTCTTGTCTGTTCTGACCCGAACGCTTACGCCGCTGCTCGCAATCTTTCATCTGCCGGGCGATGCCGCGGGCGGCATTTTATTTTCCATTTTGAGAAAAGACGGGTTGTTGGTACTGAATCAGGATCAGGGTTCCTTTATTGCAGACTTGAGCGGTGGCCAGTTATTTATCCTGGTGTATCTGGCTTCCACGTTAACGGCATGTCTGGTGACCATGTGGACCGTACGTAAGGAATTGGGAGCAGCCATTGCTGCACAACTGACAGGCAGACAGCTGCTAACATCACTGTGCAGTGCATTTGTACTTGCATGGGTGTGGAACTGGATGGCGTAACGATGTAGAGGAAAGGGGGGATCACCATGCTGGACTCGTTTACCATTCGGAGAATTCAGTCGGTGCTGGACGGTTATATTCACGAGAAGGTGCCGGCTCCCCTGCGAACAATGGTGAAATTAACGTATGAGTTGAATAACAATGAACTGATTTTGACCGAGGAAAGGCCTGCTGAGGAACGCTATCAGTGGGACAAGCTGCCCATTGCCCGATTTTACTGGGAAGCGAATCAGTGGAAGGTATATGCGAAAGGTGATCACAGTAGCTGGAATGTGGTCGACGTCATTGAGCCTTGTCCTGATTTTGAAGTTGTCCTGGAGCAGGTTGAGCGGGACGAGGCAGGTTTGTTCTGGCGCTGAAGGTGCAGCGGATAACGGAAATATGTGATGGAGGGAGGGATTTGAAAAATGCAAAAGGAACAGCTGGTTAACAGGAGTAACCGAGTGTCGAGCGATGCTTTGATCATGCCGGACAAAGCCGAGCGCTTGCGGTTATTCGGCTCTGTTGACCCGATACAGGGAGATAAGCCTGTGCGAAAAGAAGATATGCAGGATTTGCAGAACAGCAAAAATGATTTTCTGTTTGAGCTGCAACAAGTCGGTATTGATCAGGTGAAGTATCCTCTGGATGTCATTTCGGCCAAAGATCCTGAGAAATTGTCCAGCATTGGAACGTTCCGGCTGACGACTTCGCTGGATCGAGAATCCAAAGGCATTAACATGAGCCGCTTGATGGAGCAGCTTCAGAAAAGTCGCAATGAAGGATTGAGTGACCGGATTCCGGATCTGATTGCGCTGACACAACAGATGGCCGAACAGATGAATCAACCGAAGGCAGAGCTGAAAGTAACCTATCCCTGGTTCTACGAGCGATCCGCGCCCGTAACCGGTATGTCTGGACTAAATCATTCTTTGGCTACGGTTCATGTCCTCTGGGAAGCTGGCAAATCCCCCGTTCTAAGAACGGGTTTACATATACAGATCACGACGTTATGTCCTTGCTCGAAAGAAATCAGCGAATATAGTGCGCACAATCAGCGAGGTTTACTGCGTATCCAGGTGCAGGGCGACCCGGGAGAAGCCTTGCCGGGCTATTGGAAGGAAGAGCTGCTGAATGTGGCCGAAACCAATGCAAGCAGCTGCCTATATCCCGTTCTCAAAAGACCTGATGAGAAACGGGTCACGGAACGTGCATATGAGAACCCGCGGTTTGTGGAAGATATCGTCAGGCTGGTGGCGGCAGATCTGTATGAGAAGCATTGGGTACGCAAATTTAAGGTGGATTGCAGGAATGAAGAGTCCATCCATCAGCATGATGCGGTGGCCCGCATCGTATATGATAAGTCGAGATAGCAATGCCTGATGGCTACAGAATTCATTTTATATATGAAAGAAAACAAAAGAAACGCCGTCAGAGAGATCAGAGGCGTTTCTTTTGTTTTTTCTGTACTTCCTAATTTCCCATGAGAAATCCAGGTATAATCGCGCTAAACCTCGTATAAAATTTCACCTGTTCGGGATACATCATATCCCTCAAACGATTGCAGTTCATGCCGGAACTCCGTTGATTGAAGAATACGTAATACCGATTCGGTCCACGCTTCGTTTCCCGGTTTCTTCAGCATCACCAGGTCATAACGTTCCTGGACAAGTGGAATGAAATCAACCTGACCGACAAGTCGTGCAGCCTTCTCGCTGCCGATTCCGACATCGGCTTCGCCGGAACTGACCTTGGCGGCTACGCCCATATGACTGGTTTCTTCCACGTCATACCCGATCAGATGAGAAGCAGGGATACCATGCAGACGTAATTGTTCATCCAGGAGTACACGTGCACCCGAACCTTTCTCCCGGTTCGCCAATCTCAGCTCAGGCTGCTTCAAATCGGTCCAGTTCTGCAAGCCGCGCGGGTTACCGCGTTGGACGTACAGCCCGGCATGTCGTGTCAGCAGATTGACGACGACATACGACCAGCCAATCAGGATTTTGCGTATATAAGGCAGATTATATTCTCCTGTATCTCCGTCGAGCAGATGGGTACTGACCAGATCAGACTCTCCGCGGTACATGGAGATCAAGCCGTCCAGACTGCCCATGAAGGAACGCAGTGGTCGAATATCCTGTGTTTGTTTCTCCATATACCGCATGAGAATATCGAGGCTCACATCCTGTCCAGTAATGACCAGATGGCGAGTCGAATGGGCTGACGAAGTGTTGCCCGTCATGGAAGATGAAGCGGCGAATGTGCCTCTGGATGGAGAAGAAACATTTGCAGCGGAGTGAACGGCAGAATTAGATAGATTGGTTCCCGTCGCGTAATCAGATTCAAGAGGTTGACCCGAATCCACAGCGGCCCGGTGTGCTGGCGATTGCAGCTGCTTGGAGCGCTGTTTATACGCTTCCAGATCGGTGGCGTCAACACGCATTTGTTTGCCGACGCGATAAGCGACGAGGTCTCCCTTTTTGATCAGATCGTAGACCGTCAGTTTGGATATTTTGAGCAGCTTGGATATTTCTTCGGTGGTATAGGATTGCTCCTCCGTCATCAGTGAAGATCCTCCTTCAAGGTGCAGATCATAACTATATAACCTCAACTAATGAATATTTACATTGGCACTTCGATGACAGAACAATCTTCCGATCGCTGTTATCCCCAGATTTCTTTAATCCCTTTATTACAGATAAACGCTGTGGTCTCTTGTACTATACCATTAACAGCCAGAGGGTATAAACTCACCCACCGGAATTCAGCTATATATGGCTTGCTCTTCAACGGGTTCGTCAAAGACGACCTTCCTATTTCAATGATCTTATGTATAATGAAATATAATTAATTATATCTAGTTATAACTAAACATAACATCGGGGGAGAAGTAGATGAAAAAGAGTATTGGATATGTGTTGGGGAGTATGTCACTTGGACTGGCTCTCGTATTGGCCGGTTGTGGGGCAAGCACGGAGAGTACAGATACATCCACAGCAACACAACAAACAGGGTCAACTCCAGCAGCATCAGGCGAGGGTACATCAACTGAAAGTACCGAGCCGCAGGAAACAGTGGAATTGACGATCTCGGCAGCAGCCAGTTTGACGGATGCCATGAAGGAGATTGAAACGAATTTTGAAGTCGCGAATCCCAATGTGGAGCTTAACTTCAACTTTGGCGCATCAGGTGCATTGCAACAGCAGATTGAACAAGGTGCGCCAGCAGATGTTTTTGTATCGGCTGCGACCAAAAATATGAACGCGCTCGTGGATGAGAAATTAATTGCATCCGGTGATCAGAAGAATTTGCTGCAAAATTCATTGGTAGCCATTATTCCAGCGGATAGCTCGAATACCGTAACAAGTGAGAAGGATCTGACGGCCGATTCCATCAAGACAGTCGCAATTGGTATACCTGATAGTGTACCTGCAGGAACCTACGCCAAGGAAGCACTGACCAATGCCAAACTATGGGATCAGCTGGAAGGCAAGCTTGTGCAGGGCAAGGATGTCAGACAGGTTCTGCAATATGTAGAGACAGGCAATGCGGATGCGGGTTTTGTGTACAAAACGGACGCGCTCACTTCGGATCAGGTGAAAATTGCATTTGAAGTGGACAAGAACAGCTATACACCTGCCAATTATCCAGTAGGGATTATTGAAGGTACGAAACACCGGACAGAAGCGGAACAATTCTACACGTATTTGCAAACCCCTGAAGTGCTCGATGTATTTGCCAAATACGGATTCTCTATTCCGGAATGAATGTGAGCGCAATAGACTGGGCGGTATTCTGGCCACCGGTTCGTCTTTCCCTTCAGGTTGCCCTGCTGTCCAGCGTAATCGCAGCGGTGGCGGGTATCGCTGTGGCCTGGAAGATGTCGCTTACTACGTTCCGTGGGAAAATTTTTCTGGAAACGGCATTTATGCTTCCGCTCGTGCTTCCGCCGACCGTTGTCGGATTTATATTACTCGTGTTATTGGGTCGTAAGAGTCTGCTGGGACAGTGGATCGAAGCGATATTCTCCGCGCCTGTCATTTTCTCCTGGTGGGCTGCCGTGATTACCTCTGTGGTGGTTGCTTTCCCATTGGTATATCAGACGATGAAATCCGGATTTAGCGGGATTGATCGGGATCTGGAAGATGCAGGCCGCTCCATAGGAGCGAATGAATGGCAGGTATTCCGTTATATCTCGCTTCCGCTTGCAGGGAGAGCATTGATGACGGCTTTCATCCTGGGTTTCGCTCGTGCACTGGGGGAATTCGGAGCTACGCTCATGATTGCAGGTAATATTCCGGGCAAAACGCAAACCGTACCCACTGCGATCTATGTTGCTGTCGATTCGGGCAATCAGACGATGGCCTGGGCCTGGACAGGCTCCATTATTATCATTTCGTTTATCATGCTGCTCTTAACCAGACAGCCGCGTGACGGCAAGGAATGATTTGAGCAGTCAATGTGATTAAGACAGGAATGACCATTCAAAAACCCGCTCAAGGAATCTTTCCTCAGAGCGGGTTTTCATTTGCACAGGCTGGTATATTCAGATATCATGTATGTTTGCACTCAACCAAGCTGTTCTTTGCTTATCCGGTTTGTACAGAAGGGGTCTTAAACCGGGAAGGGTCCAGTGTTTTGATCATAAATACAATCTCTTCCAGCCGTTCAGGTGTCTGTACCGTTTTGATGTGAAAAGTTTCGTATCCCCGCCGTTCATACATGGGTGCAAGCCAGGGATGGCGGGTCGCCGTTGCCAGAAATACGGCAGGAGCATCAAGCTTTTGCAGAATGATATGCTGCTCCACCCAATCGAGCAGCTTGGAGCCATAACCCTGGCTTTTGTGCGCTGGACTTACCGCGAACCAGCGGATGAAGGGAAAAGGGCTGATGGCTTGCCGCTGTGGATCTTCTGCTCGGTCAAGGGTAACCGTGGCAATGATCTCTCCCCCTTTTTCAAGAATATAGCATTCATGCTGTACAATATTATTCTGGATGACTTCCAGTGTAGCGTGTCCGGCTGGAAAAGGAATGTTCAGGGCCCGAATCGTCTCATAGGCATCCACGGTAACCGCCTGCAATTGTTCGGCATCTTCAAGCGTAGCCAATCGGTATTGTTCGGTCATGGTCGATCAATCCCTTCTATGGAAATCATCTATTCCAACCTGTTAAGTTGGTTTAATATTTTGGTGTTATTTTATCATGAAATTGATGGTTGGAATATAATTCTCGAATCAGATCTGTCTATAAGTTCATCGAAAGCTTCTATATGTAAAAATGACAAAATTTTTTCCAATTTTACTCGTTTCAGGACTCGCCTAAAGCATGCTCCATCCTGTAAAATAGAAATGACTGATTCCAGCCAAGAACTGAAATAAGGAGAGACGACTAATGAATACGAAATCTGATTGCGGTATATCGTTGCAAATTGACGACTATCTGGATCTTTTGCATTTTGCCATCCAAATCGAGGATCAGGAATGGCAGCAGTCCCTTATCCACCAGCTCAAAATATTTCAGCCGGAAGCGGAGCAGCGCACACCTGAAGAAGAATTATGGATGAGATTTGACTATATCAACAGTAAACTGACAGGTCTCTGCCACCAGATTCACGCGGCCCATTCAACGGATGAACGCAAGAAGTTTGAAGAACGAATCGGATTGTTGCAACTGCAGCGTATAGAAGTGGCTCGTAAAATTAAATGGGCCAGTCGCAGATAGATGCGTATTTGAAATGAAGTGATCTGGAATTGAAGAAGCGATCCCCAACCTGGTTGGTGGATCGCTTCTTTTGCTTTACTTTTAGATCATATCGCGGGTGAAGCATAGAGAAGTTCTATAACGTTATCAGGATGTCCTATTAACATATATATTGCCTGGATATGACATAGGGTGCTATTCTTTGTTCAACCTAATTCCGACTATACAAGTGTGAATGGTTAGTTAAATTGAAGATGAGGAATGGGAGTACACATCATATTGGCTGAAATGACAGCCTGTGGAGGAGATCGGGAATGGTTAATCAATGGGGGATTCGGAAATTCCGGACAGCATTGCTGTTCATTACGATGTTGGCGGTACTGGCGGGTTGCAGCTCAGGCAATGCAGCGAATGAATCGGATACCGCAGCTGCGTCCGGTCAAGATAAAGTGAAGAAGATTATCGTGGGTACAGGCACACAATTCCCGAATGTTTGCTTTATTGATGAGAATGGCAAGCTGACCGGATACGATGTAGAGCTGATTCGCGAGATTGATAAACGATTGCCTGAATATGAATTTGAGTTCAGTACGATGGAATTCAAAAATCTGCTGCTCAGTCTTGAAACGAAGAAAATAGACCTGATCGCTCACCAGATGGAAGTGAATGAAGAGCGGCAGGCCAAGTTCCTCTTCAATGACGAGGCGTATAATATTTTTCCTAATAAAATTGTTGTCAGCGAGAAAAACCAGGATGTAAAATCCATCGAGGATCTGAAAGGGAAGAAGCTGATTGTTGGTGCAACAAGTAATGCAGCTGTATTGGCTGAAAAATGGAATGCAGCGAATGGCAAAGCCATTGACATTGTGTATTCCGGAGCAGGGGAAGATACGAATACCCAGATCAAAACAGGCCGGGTGGATGCAACCATCAGTACACAGTTTGCCATCGATTATCAAAATAAAGTGGTGGATGCCCAATTGAAAACGGTTGGTGAAGCGCTGTCCAATTCCAAAGTCTATTTTATTCTGAATAAGGATGAGCAGGAGCTCAAAACAAAAATTGATGAAGCGCTCAAATCAATCAAGGAAGATGGCACATTAAGCAAATTGAGCACAGAGTGGCTGGGAGCCGATTACACAGTTGAGGAATAGTTCGTTGAGAAAGGTGAGCGACGGTTATGGGTAAATCATTCGATCTGTCATTGGTTCTGGATTTTGTCCCCGAACTGCTGCGATATTTGCATATTACACTGATTGTACTGGGTGGTTCCATTGTGCTCGGTCTGGTGGGCGGTGTGCTTCTGGCGGTTCCGAGATTATACCGGATTCCGGTGCTGAGCCAGCTCGCGACCCTGTACATCTCTTTTATGCGGGGCACACCGATTCTCATCAAGTTGTTTCTGGTCTATTACGGATTACCCGAATTGCTCAAGCCTATAGGTGTGGATTTGTCCAGAACTGATCCGCTGGTATTTGTCATCGTGACTTATGCGCTCAGTGATGCAGCGTCCTTTGCGGAAATCTTTCGCGGAGCTGTACGCAGTGTGGACAAGGGCCAGACGGAAGCAGCATATGCTGCGGGCTTGACTACGTTTCAGTCATTTCGACGCATTGTGGTACCGCAGGCGCTCATTGTTGCTTTTCCGAATATGGCGAATACGTTGATTGGTTCGTTAAAGGATACGTCTCTGGCTTTTTCCATTGGGGTCATGGATATGGTGGGCAGGGGGCAAACGCTGATCTCGGCTACATCGCATGCACTTGAAGTGTATATTAGTCTATCGATCGTCTACTATGTTATCGTGTTTGTACTTGAAAAAGGGTTTGCGCTCGCAGAACGCAGACTCCAGCGTCACGAACGCAAAAAAGAAGTCCGTGGGCCAGCGGTAAGAGCTGAACGCCTGAAACGAATAGCGGGGTGAGCGAATGTCTATTGATTTCAACTTTATCTACGCTTCTTTTTTCCAGATTCTAAAGGCATTGCCACTGACACTCGTCATTACGATTGTACCGTTGATCGCAGGCTTTGGCATGGGTGTGGTTACTGCTTTGGTGCGTATTTATAAGGTACCATGGGTCTACCCGATCGCTGATTTCTATGTTTCGTTTTTCCGTGGTACACCGATGCTGATGCACTTGTTTCTAATCTATTACGGAATTCCGCTGATCATCGACAAGCTTGCTGCCCGGTACGGTTGGGCTTTTCAATCGTCTTCCATTCCGATTCTGGTATTTGTGCTGTTCGCCTTCTCTTTAACTGCGGGAGCCTATATGTCTGAGATTATCCGTTCCGGTATTCTGGCGGTGGATCCAGGGCAACTGGAAGCTGCACATGCCGTGGGCATGAGTACCTCCCAGGCAATGAGACGTATTATTTTACCGCAGGCAGTTGGTGCGGTTCTGCCGAATCTGTGCAGCATGTTTGTTGGTTTCCTGCATGGATCAACCCTGGCGTTCACTGTGTCTCAGATGGATATTCTCGGCAAAGCGGATGTGGTCGCTTCGGTCAGTCTGAAATTTCTGGAGGCTTTCATTGCTGCTGCATTAATCTATTGGGGTCTGACGGTAATTGCCGAACGGATTACAGCTTTGCTGGAACGCAGGGTTGCCGTGTACAGCAAAGGAGGGGTGTCATGATATCACTGACGAATATACACAAATCTTTTGGACAGCAGGAAGTGTTGAAAGGCATTGATCTGACTGTGGAACAGGGGGATGTTGTTGCCATTCTTGGACCAAGCGGGTCCGGTAAAACGACATTACTGCGTTGTGTGAATTTTCTTGAACGTGCCGATGAGGGCAAGGTACAGATCAGCGGGTTAACCGTAGACTGCAAGCATGCGCGCAAACATGACATTGTGCAGTTACGGCGAAAAACGGCGATGGTGTTCCAGCATTATAATCTGTTCAAACATAAATCAGTGCTGGATAACGTTACCGAAGGGTTAATTATTGCCCAGAAGATGTCCAAAGCAGATGCTCGTGAACGAGCCTTGCGTGTGCTTGAACAAGTGGGTCTGTCCGCCAAAATTAATGAGTATCCCAGCATGCTGTCAGGTGGACAGCAGCAGCGGGTTGGTATTGCTCGGGCGCTGGCATTGAATCCAGAGGTGATTCTGTTCGATGAACCTACCTCGGCGCTTGATCCCGAGTTGGTAGGTGAGGTGCTGTCTGTCATTCGATCCATTGCCCAGGAAGGCATCACCATGATTGTTGTCACCCATGAAATGGGCTTTGCCCGCGAGGTGGCGAATCGAGTTGTATTCATGGATGGGGGTTCCGTCGTGGAAGAAGGGACACCAGAGGAGGTATTCGTGCGTCCCAAACAGGAGCGTACCCGCCAATTCCTCAGCCGATACTCATCCGATTGGAGTTATGTCATCTGACGATATAGGCGCAAGCTGGAGTAACTGACGATCCCGGCCCGGCATATGCTGTAGCAGGCAAATGCTGATAGGCCGGGTTTTTCTATGGGTGAAAGCAGGCCGTGACGGTAAGGAGGAGGACCATGCAGAGCAAGATCGATGAAATACTCACACATATTGCACATTCTCACCAGCAGGTTGCACGTGTACTGGATGCCAAACGTCAAGTCGCTGTGCGCATGTCTGAAATCATTAATCATTTGCCGGATATCGAACCGGAGCTGGATGGCGTTGACGGTCTGCTGGACAGCTCAGGACAAATCAACAAAAGCATCATCTCCTATTTGGGAGGCCTGGCAGATCTGGAAGAAGCCGTAGCCGAAACGCTGACCCAGGTGATGCGGGAGATGGCGGATCAAGAGGAAGAATAAGCCCGGAAGGCGGGTGAATGGACATGAGCAGAGAACAAAGCCTCATCCTGATGTTGGATGCAGCCGCCAAAATGCAGTGGAATATTGCCCTGATTTTGGAGGCCAAGGCGATTGAAGCAGAGAAGGTAAGGAACTGGGCGCTAAATCATCTGAATGGTGAAGCTTTTCTGACGCATAGCGATCAGGTGGCGGAGCCACTCAAGATGCATGATCAGCTGGTGGAAATACTGGAAGGACTGACCCGAATGGAAACCGGATTATGCAACAACCTGAAGGCCATTTTGGTCCAGAGCGATGGTGAAGAAGGCGGCATGGACGGTGGCATGTTTGGCGGTATGGATATGGGGGATCTCGGAAAATGAGTCTTTTGCGGCGTGAGCAGGAAGCGAAACTGTCCCTCATTGAGTCCATTGCACACAGTCAGCAGGCGCTCGCCCGCATTCTGGACAGTGTGGCCAGCGTGTCTGCCCACTCGGAAGTATCCGCCCGCAGTCTGGCTGAGAACATTCGTTTACTTAGCCGTTATCAAGAAGAGATGTCCCGTATGGTTACGGGGATAAGGCTGGCCCGAATCCAGCATGGTGAGCCTGGTGAGCCATGGTTCAAAGACCCTGGATATGCGATCCGCATGGTCCAGAACATACAGGAGGAATGTTGACATGTTAAAGAAGAAAAAAATACGTCTGAGAACCAAAAGAGCTCTGCTTACTCGGGGGGCCCGTCTGCGCAAAATCCGTAAACTGCGTGCGGTCAAAGGCAAACGTGTACTGCATAAACGTACTCTCAAAGGACGCAGTGCGTGGCTCAAAAAAAAGAAACGTGCGGTACGACGGCACCGGAGTGTGAAACCTGCACAACCGTTCGTCCCGGCTACCCCTACCGATCCGAACCCGGACAGCGCCTACAGCCAGGGGTACAACGAGGCGTACAACGAGGGATTCAACGCGGGTTTCGCCAAGGGATTCGAGGACGGACATCAGCTGGCTTACAAAGCGCAATAACCGAATAGGTGCATTTTCTAAATAGTGATAGATGCATCCCAGTGTATGACGATTGCCCGGGGGACAGATCCCTCCGGGTTATTTGTATCGCCGCAAAAGCGGACATGCCCGTGCAGGCGGATGTGGAGGGCAGACGCCAATTTTGCGCCTTGCAGGACACCCGTCCATGATGCATCTGACCCCGGGGCATATCCTTTAGAGGGAACACCAATCTCGGGGAGAATCTGACAATGGGATCTCCTGAAGGAAGACAGGGTGAAGGATGTGGCAAAACGAAGACACCGACCGCCCACAGAAGCGGCGACGGCTTACCGTGGCGGATATGTAGAAGGCCGCAGATTTGGCGGCTGTCAGGCCATGATGGAGCGAGTGCAGATGTTTGAGCCGACCGTGCGAAATATGAAAGTGTTGTATATTCCACAGGGATTCGATGCCATCGATGAAGGCGTCATTGGAGCTCTGCAGCAATCGGTTCGTGAGTGTGTTGTCGGATCGCCGGCAAACATGCTGCAGGAAGCCAGTCAGCACAGGCCCGATCTGGTACTGGTCATGAATGGACTACACGTATTCCCACCCGATCATCTGGAGCAGGTGAATGGCATAAGGGCACTGGGAATTCGAACAGCGGTATGGTTTGTGGATGACCCGTATTTTACCGAAGATACGACAAGCATTTGCCAGCATTATGACGTGGTGTTCACGCATGAGGAAGCGGCCGTGCCGTTCTATACTGCACATGGAGCGGGTCGAGTGATCTATATGCCGCTTGCAGTGAACCCGGGCATGTTTCAACCAAGACGTACGGCACCACAGCATCAGTATGACATTTGTTTTATCGGCACCGGATTCTGGAACCGAATTGCACTGTTCGACGAGCTGGCTCCTTTTTTGGCGGACAAAAAGGTATTCATTGCCGGCAGCCAGTGGAACCGGCTGAAACGCTTCGACATCCTGGGCCAATTCATCCATGAAGGCTGGATCGATCCTGGAGCGACAGTGGATTATTACAATGGCGCCAAAATCGTCATTAACGTTCATCGGACTTGTGAGAACGGGGAAGACAATCGCAATACACATCATCTTGAAGGTCATTCCATTAATCCACGCACGTATGAAATCAGCGCCTGTGGCACGATGCAGATTACGGATGCACGCCAGGATCTGCCACGCTACTACCGACCCGGGTATGACATCGAAACCTTTACAACGGCGGATGAACTTCAGCACAAAATCAAATATTATCTGCACCATGAAAAGGAACGGCAAGCGCTAGCCTGGCGTGGGCTGCTCACCACGTTGAACCAGCATACGTTCACCCGTCGTATCGCTCAGCTGCTGGAGCACGTGTAAATCTCTTTCTGCCGGACAGCAGAGTTAGAGAACCCTATCCCAAAAATAAAAGGAGTGGCGGTATGTCTCTCAAACACCGTAAAACGAGAAAGTTTCATGCACCAGTGCTCAGTCTGGCTGACCAAGCACGCAAAAACGGGCAACATGCCGGATATGATGCGGGCAAGGAAGAAGGATATCTGCGCGGCCGTGCCAACTATATTGTCAATTGTGCACAGGAGCCATTGCCGTTCCGGCAGCTTCACGTGCTGTATGTATCTTCGGGTAAGGGATTCCCATATTCCCCACTGGACGAAGCCATCATGGCAACATTGCAGGGTATGGTTGCCCAGGTAACTCTTTCCGATCCGCGTCAGCCTGTATCTGAAATTGCGCTGCAAACCCGCCCTGACCTGGTGCTTGTGCTGGATGGCATGGATATTCCACTGGAACATCTGGATGCGATTCGTCAAGCAGGCATTCAGACGGCAATTTGGCTCACGGATGATCCGTACTATACGGATATGACACTTGAGACAGTACAGCATTTTGACCATGTGTTCACCTTGGAACTGAACTGTGTCGAGTTGTATCGACAAAATGGCTGCCCTTCTGTTCACTACCTGCCCTTTGCTGCATTCACCAATCATTACTTCCCGATCACTACTCCATCTCCATTGCACCGGGAAGTCAGCTTTATCGGTTCGGCTTACTGGAACCGGGTGTATTTCTTCAATCCGATCATGGCACAGCTGATGTCGCATAATACCGTATTTAATGGCATCTGGTGGGATCGCTTGCCTGACTATGCCGCTTACGGCGAGAAGATTGAACTGGGTCGCTGGATGAGTCCGCAGGAAACGAACGATGTCTATAACGGCACCAAAATTGTCATCAACCTTCACCGCTCCCACGAAGACGATTCTGTCAATAACAACCATGTTAAAATTCCACCAGCCTCCCCGAATCCGAGAACTTTTGAAATCGCAGCTTCCACAACCCTTCAATTGACCGATGCGCGGGATGACCTGGCACGTTTCTATAAACCGGGTGTGGAAATCGAGACCTACTCTTCCCCTCAGGAGCTGCTCGATAAGGTTGAATACTATCTCCATCATGAGAAAGAGCGCCGTGAGATTGCACTTCGAGGACTGGAACGGACATTGAAGGATCACACGTATGGCAAAAGAATTAACGAATTGCTGAGTATTATATTCCCTTAATCCTGTCCGGAAGGAGGTGTGCACAGAACCCTGCATATTCGTATTCAGGGTCCGTGCAGCCATGGCGACTAAACCCAAACTCATGTTGTTTTCCCATGTGTGCAACACCCGCAGCATTACGGGGGCGGAGAAGCTGTTGCTTCATTTTATGAGGGAGATGGGTTCCATCTTCGATTGTGTACTCGTGGTTCCTCAGGAAGGTAAGCTTGCCGGGCTTGCACGGAGATTCGATATTCAGGTCAAAGTATGCTTCCTGCCGATGCTTCACGGTGTGTACACACCTTACCGGGGGATTGCAACGGATGCAGAACAGCTTCGACATAAGTCGGCTTACCAGGACGTGGTCTCCCTTATACGGGAGACTGCACCTGATCTGGTGTTGACGAATACCTGTGTCAATGTGATGCCTGCCGTAGCAGCGAAGTCTCTGCAAATTCCGGTGATCTGGAAGATTACCGAAATTATTCAGATGAATGAGCATACAAACGAAGCTGTTCAGATGATTGGACGTTACTCGGATTGGATCATAGGCATATCCGAAAGTGCCGTAGCGCCATTCAAGCAAGCCGGCATGAGTTCCAAATTGACCGTGATTTCCCCAACCTGGGACCCGGCCTTGCCGGACCCGGAACGATGGGTTCATTTGAGGGAACGCAAACGTAAAGAGCTTGGTTTCAAGTCATCGCAGATCTGTATCGGTTACATCTCTTCCTTCATATATGATGCCAAAGGTCTGAAACCTTTTGTAGATATGGCTCTGCAATTGTGTGAAACCCATCCACGCTGCCGTTTCTGGATCATTGGTACATCAGCCGACAAAAAGTATTATGACGAATGTGTATCACGGGTGAAAAAATCCGGTTATTATCGCAGATTTACCTTTACGCCGTTTGAAGAGAACGTATCTCTGGCCTATACGGCCATGGATATGGTGGTTATTCCGAGCATGGTCAAAGAAGGATTCGGCATGACCGCGCTGGAGGGGCTTTATTTCGCCAAACCGGTTATTGCTTTTGCCCAGGGCGGACTCAAGGAATTGCTGGAATCGGTAGGCAGTGGTGCATTTTTGGCCCCGCCCGGGGATTACCAGGCGTTAGTTACTTTGGCAACAACCCTGTTAAATGATCCTGAACTGGCCTCCGACACTGGTTGGCGTAATCGGACAGAAGCGGAAAAGCTGTACGGTATTGAAACCTACAGGGCAATGCTGCATACGATGGTGACACAGTGGTTGATGCGTTTTCCCGGATGGTTTCCTTACATTCAGCCTCCGAATGGGCCGGTGTACGCTTGGGGTGAGGGCCGTTTGCGAACCATGCTGATTCTGGATCCGGCTTCGGTTCGGGCACGATTGTTCCCATTGAGTGTGATGCAGGCCTTGCCGCTCTCTCCCCTGCCTCCGCTTGCCATCGGTCAGCCTGTTCATGAACAAACAGAACCTCGCTCAATCCACAGAACAGGTCGAAGTCGTTACCCGAAATCGCCTCACCGCAGGAGGGGACGTGACCGGTTGAAACGAGGAACGGGAACAGGCGGGAGAAAACTGAAGCCAAGCAAAAAGAAGAAACAGCGTGTGCGTGTGATGCAACCGACTGTTCGCAAACATGTGCCTGGCAAAGCCAAACGAAGCCGGGTTCGCCGGAGAATATCCAATAGACGATGAAGGCAGGGGTTACGATGAAGATCATGACGGTGCTGGGTACGCGACCTGAAATTATACGGCTCAGCCTGATCATTTCCAAGCTGGACCAGTACGCGTCCAAACATATTCTGGTACACACGGGACAGAACTTCACGGAAAGTCTCAGCGGTCTTTTCTTCAAGGAAATGGGCCTGCGGGCGCCGGACTACGTCCTTCAGGATGAAGCGGCTTCGTTGGGTCGACAGTTATCCTCGATGTTTACGCAAATAGAAGATCTATTACATCAGGAGAAACCGGATAAAGTACTGCTGCTCGGGGATACGAACAGTGCATTATGTGCCGTTCTGGCAGAACGGATGGGCATACCCGTCATTCATATGGAAGCAGGAAATCGATGCTTTGATCTGGATGTACCCGAGGAGAAAAATCGCAGGGTTATCGACGCTATTTCTACCATTAATATGCCGTATACCGAACAGAGTAAGAAACATCTGGTTAGTGAAGGGGTGCCCAGTCGCCGAATCGTGCTGACAGGTAACCCAATCTATGAAGTGATGCAACACTACGACGCACAAGTGAGTTCCAGCAAAATACTAAAGAAATTGAAGCTGAAGTCCGGGCAATATTTCTTGGTTACGGCCCATCGGGCGGAGAATGTCGACCACCCTCCACATTTGCTGGAAATCATGAAAGCCTTGAACAAGGTTGCTGAAGAACATGCGATGCGAGTCATATGCAGCATTCACCCTCGAACGGCCATTCGAATCGCCGAACATCTGCAGCTGGAGATGCACCCGCTGGTGGAATTTCACGAGCCATTCGGTTTTTTCGACTTCGTAATGTTGGAACGACATGCACGCTGTGCACTTACGGATAGTGGAACCGTACAGGAGGAGTGCTGCATCATGGGAGTGCCTACGGTAACTATGCGTCGAACGACAGAACGTCCGGAGACCGTGGATTGCGGCAGTAACGTGGTCTCCGGTCTGGATGCGGAGCGTATTGCGGGCTGTGTGAAAATAATGACTGAAATGTCAAACGACTGGGATTGCCCACAAGGTTACAAAGCAACCGATGTATCCAGTAAAGTGGTCAAATTTCTGCTTGGAGGGAAAATGCATGTTTGAAAATAAGCGTATACTCGTGACTGGCGGTACGGGATCATGGGGTTATGAACTTGTGGCTCAACTGCTGCCCCAGCAGCCCAAGGAGATTATTGTTTACTCCCGGAATGAGTCCAGCCAAGTGGCGATGAGTCGTGAATTCGAAGACCCTCGTCTTCATTTTCGCATTGGTGATATTCGAGATAAGGATGCCCTAACCGTTGCCTGTCAGCATGTGGACTATGTATTTCATCTCGCAGCGCTCAAGCATGTGCCGGTGTGTGAAGACCAACCGTATGAAGCACTCAAAACCAATGTGATCGGCACACAGAATGTCATTGAGGCTGCGATTGAAAATAATGTGGAAAAAGTCATTTATATTTCGACTGACAAGGCCGCGAATCCATCCAATTTCTATGGCATGACGAAGGCAATCGGCGAGAAGTTAATCGTATATGCCAATCTGCTGCACAGCAATACACGGTTTGTCACTGTACGTGGAGGGAATGTACTCGGAACGAACGGCAGTGTCGTACACTTATTCAAGAATCAGATTCGTTCCAAAGGTCAAGTATCCATCACGGATATGAAGATGACCCGATTCTTTCTCACCCTGAAAGATGCGATCACATTGCTGTTCAAGGCTTCAGTGGAAAGTGTCGGTGGTGAGATTTTTGTCATGACGATGCCAACCTGCAAAATTGTAGATCTCGCAGAAGTACTGATTGAGGATTCAGGTGTGGAGAATGTATCCATTGTGGAGCGCGGTACCCGTCCTGGTGAGAAGATTCACGAGATTTTGATGAGTGAATTCGAGAGCATGACCACTGTGGTATACGATGAGCAATACTTGGTGATTTTGCCTACACTGGGTATTCCGGGATTGAAAGAGCATTACACGAACTGTCCTCCGGTCTCCTTCAGCAGCTTCAGTTCCGAGCATCAACTGATGAGCAAAGCAGAGATTCGTGAAATTTTGCAACGCGGAGGATTCCTGTCATGAAACTTCTGATACTTGGGGGAAACGGAATGGCCGGCCATATCTTGGTCGACTATTTCCGCCGTCAAGGCGTGCATAGCGTTTTCTACACGACCCGGGATGTATCAGATCCTAACGGTCTGCTGCTGGATGTAAACGACTGCTTCATGGTCGATCGTCTGGTGGAGGCTGTGCACCCGGATGTCATCGTTAATGCAGTAGGTGTATTGAACAGCTTTGCGGATGAAGACAAAATTACCGCTTATCATATTAACGGATTTCTGCCACATCGTCTGCGGCGGATCGCCGATACGATCGGTGCACGTCTGATTCACATCAGTACAGATTGTGTGTTTAGTGGGGACCGGGGAGCATACCGGGAGGATGATGTAACGGATGGAACATCTGCCTATGCCATCACGAAAGCACTGGGTGAAGTTCAGGATGCCGGGCATCTGACGATCCGTACGTCCATTATAGGACCTGAAATTCGAAAAGGCGGCATCGGTTTGATGCACTGGTTCATGTCCTGCACAGGAGAGGTTGGCGGGTATACACGTGTCTTCTGGAATGGAGTGACCACCCTAGAACTGGCCAAATGGGTAGATCATTATCTGGCGTCGCCGGTCAGTGGTCTCATCCATCTGGCGCATCCGGTGCCTGTCAGCAAGCACGATCTGCTTGTGCTGTTCAAACAGACATGGGATAAACAGGATGTTGTTATCGTACCTGATGATAGCGTTGTGCAGGACCGCACGTTAGTATCCACACGTGAGGATGTGAAGACAGACCTTCCGGATTATTCTACGATGCTGAAGGAGCTGGCATTATGGATGGAACAGAGCTAACAGGCAAAAAGGTACTGATCACGGGTGCCTCCGGCTTCACTGGACGGCATGCGGTTGCTTACTTCAGGGCAGTCGGTGCGGAGGTGGCAGCGGTGGTCAGGCGGGTAGGCATACATTCGTTTGGCATTGACGTGGCTGTACATGTCTGTGATCTTAATGATAAACAGCAAGTCCGTCATCTGATTGATGAGGTAAAACCGGATTTTGTACTGCATCTTGCAGGCAAAAATTCCGTACCCGATTCATGGGCTGATCCGTTGCTCGTACTGGAGACCAATGTGATGGCTGTTCTGTATTTACTGGATGCGCTGAGAAGCTGTCCGGCGGCACGGACCGTTATTGTAGGTTCCCGATTAAAATATACCGCCGAACCCGGTCATGCACCGCAGCCCCCTCATCCCTACAGTCTCAGCAAAGCACTGGAGGAAATGGTATCTCTATCCTGGATGTCTCTCTTTGGACAGCAGATTATGCTGGCCGAGCCGGGGAATCTGATCGGGGCAGGCCCTTCGACGGGCATATGTTCGCTGCTGGCACGTCATATTGTTGCCTGTGAACTGGAAGGCAAGACGGAAGCCTTTCGTCTATCCGGCCGGGATAATACCCGTGATTTTCTGGATGTGCGGGATGCGGTCAGAGCCTATGCAACACTGCTTGTTCAAGGCAACACGGGGAATGTATACCCGGTTGTGTCAGGCACGGAGCGCAGCCTCGGAGAGATTGCGGATACGCTGCTAACCATGACCGAAGCGGAGGTGCCTGTACGATGGGACGGCGCTTCTTCCGGTCCGGACGGGGCTGGAGATCAGCAGGAATTCTCGGCGCTGCGCAAGTTGGGCTGGCAGCCACTGATTCCATTTACCCAATCTCTTCAGGACATTCTGAGTGATGTTCGTACCCAGCAAGGGAGGTCGACTGAATGAATCCGAGAGTGTCCATCGTCATTCCATTTTACAATTGTCCCTATGTGCCTCAAGCGATCCAGAGTGCACTGAACCAGACATATACCGATGTGGAGATCATTATCGTCAACGATGGTTCTACACGGCATGCGGAGCTGCTTCAGCCGTATCTTCCATACATTTATGTGCTTGGCAAAAGCAACGGCGGCACAGCTTCGGCTCTGAATCACGGCATCCGTCATGCCTCCGGGGACTATATCGCATGGTTAAGTTCGGATGATCTTTTATATCCGGATAAGATTCGTCATCAGGTTGAATTTATGCAACGGGAGAATGTGCTCATCTCACATACCAACTTTAATTACATTAATGAACATTCTGCGGTGACCAAGCTGAACGGAGGGGCTGACCCGGTACCTGAGCCAGATTGGCTGCGCCTCTTCGTTAATGGTAATCCGGTGAACGGTTGTACCGTGATGATCCGCAAGGATCTGTTCAGTGCGGTGGGATTGTTCGATGAACTGTTGCCTTATACGCATGATCTGGATCTATGGATGCGTATCCTGCTGAACGGATATCGTTTTCCATATCTGAACGAGTCACTCACAGCATATCGACGGCACGGAGGAATGGGAACGGTACGTCATGCGGATTCCATCGGCCGGGAGGCCTCCATGGTGTGGTCCAGATATCGGGAGTCTTTGTTACAGCGAATTGCTGTGATGGGAGGATAAAAAAAACTTGGTGGGGGTTATGGAGGCCGCAGGGTGGCCGAATAACGTCCTCTTTTTTTGTAAGCATTTTTCATAATTCACTAAACTCGCTCCGGGAACAAGATATAGACGAATAGAAGAATTTTGAGCTGTATCCTACGGCTTGAAAGATGCTCTTTGGATTTATGGATAATGCTTATTTAGATGTGGATAATTTATCCGTAGCTATGCCAACAGATGCCTGATACCTATCGGATCTGTCCTCATATAATAGGGGGGAATGGGGATTATTTACGCGGAGAAAGGGGAGGACCGAATGGAGCCGAAAGTATCAATTGTTATTCCTTTTTATAATTGCGCGTACATCGAGCAGGCTGTTCACAGCGCCGTTCACCAGACGTATCAGAATATTGAGGTCATAGTGGTAGATGATGGCTCTACGAAGCATGTGGAGCGGCTGCAGCCCTTCATGGATCGCATTCGCTATATTCGAAAAGAGAATGGGGGAACGGCAACGGCGTTAAATGAAGGTATCAAGCAGGCGACAGGAGATTACTTTGTGTGGCTCAGCTCCGATGATGTGATGCTGCTCGACCGGGTAGAGAAACAACTGAAATTCATGCTCGACGTCAAGGCATCATTCTGTCACGGGGCCTATCATTATGTAGATGCAAACAGCGAGTGGATGGACACGGTGAGACCGGAGGTAGGAAGTCGTCTGGAGATGCTTCAGGTATTGACCGAAGGTTGCCCAATTAACGGCTGTACCGTGATGCTAGAGATGGATGCGTTTCGAAAGTTTGGCATGTTTGACACCGATTTTCGTTACACGCATGACTATGAGATGTGGCTGAGACTGTTTCCGCTCTATGAGCTGTTCTATTACAATGAGCCTCTGATGTGTTATCGGGTTCACGAATCCATGGGAACCAAGAAACACTTCGAGGCATTGAAAGCAGAAATGGAGCTGGTTCAAGCGAAGCATCGGCCTGTGCTGCTTAATCTGCTGCAGGTAGGCGGTTATTGGAAGTAGAATGAAGCAAAAGCTAAAGTCGTGGGAGCCACAAATGCGAATCCTAGGCTAGATAGTGAAACGTAAGATAAAGAGAGAAAAAGAGGGTATTCGATTGCCGTGAAGTGGGGCGGCATGAACGAATATCCTCTTGTTTGTTCCTGTTAGTAAAGTGTCTTGAATCTAGTTATTCTCAAAAGTCAGAATGATCATGGTTTCCGGATCAGGGAAAACATATCCTTTGGGCAGCTTCCTCATTAATTCGTTCATTACAGCGTAATCCACCTCAATATGTGTCGTCGACACTGGGATGGAGAACCAACGGTTATACAAATCACTGGGGACAAGCAATGTCATATTCTCTGACCTCCTAAATAAATGGCTTCCTGATAAACATGCAGCGTACGCAATCCCATCTCCTCCAGTGATCGATGTTGTTCAGCCCATGCTTTAGCTGCTGCTCCTACCTTCGCACGGGTGGCATTATCCTGCAGAAGAGCGTTTAACAGTTCACTAAGGGCCTCGACATCCTGCGGTGGCACGACCCAGCCGGTATGTTCAGGCTGCACCATCTCAGGCATACCTGCCGTCCCGCTTACGATGACAGGCAATCCGGCGAGCTGAGCCTCTGTGACCGAGAAAGGCTGCGTATCCTGCAAGCTGGGCTGCACATAAATATCGGCACGACGCAGGAATGAAGGAATGTTGTCGAGTTTACCCCAGAAAACGATGTCACCACCTACGCCAAGATCATTGGCCAGGGAACGCAAATCCTCCATCAGGTTGCCTTCTCCAGCAATCCAGCAGACCCAATCGGATCGGGTCTTTTTCAGGCTGGAGAGTGCTTTGACCAGAATGTGCACCCCTTTGATGTGCTCCAGTCTGCCTGTAAAGGCGATCACTTTTTTGCCCGCTGGCTTGCGCTGACGGAACTTAACCCCTGCTTGTGCACGGTAGGCTGGAATATCAACAGCATAAGGAATAATTCGGAATTTGGACTCGGGAACCCGGAGGTCCGTAAGTGTGCTCTTAATCCAATGGCTGGAGACCAGAATAAGTTCGGATTGTTCAGCGCTTCGCTCTTCTAATGACAGGAAGTAACGTCCGCGTTTGGATTGCATATATTCGGGAAGTGTAAGCTTCGCGTTAGAGTTTTGAGCATCGTAAAAGGCTTCGCGCGCAAGCGCTCCGTGGTAACTTGTGACCAGCGGTGTATTGCGGTTCAATATGCGTTTCATCGCAACGGCAGCGACCGGATCCTGCGCATGGATGACGTCGTAATGATCAACGCCTAGATAGGCAGCACCCATTTCAAAGGCATATCTGTTCAACTCATAATAAGCCACGAGAGAATCGGCAGTGAATTGAGGAAAATCTGTCGGATTAAGCTTGGCTTGAAGCATAGGCCATACCTTATCCTTTGAGAAGGAACGATTTAGATTGCGAATGTACACTTCATTTTTGGCTCCGTTGGTGCCCATAATATCCACCTCTACGCCAAGTGCCATCAGCCTGTCAGCCAGCTGCTTCACATATGTCCATATTCCACCCATCTGTGTAAGCTCCCAATAGGTCACGAGCAGAACTCTCATAGGTACCCCCTTGTCTCGGCCTGCACAGGCCGAGCTTCTATCTATCCAGTCTATGAAAAAAGGCAGACGAAAGGGTGGGCGTTTCCGTGGAATTGGTTAAAATGGGTGATTTTAAATAGCAATGGACGAGAGAAGGCATAACATATCTGGAGAAAGGTTCAACTCGCTTTACAGGAGGGGATGTACAGTGGTCGCATTTGTGTTGGAGATTCACGAAAACCTGCTGCAAACCGTTGTTCCGGTGAGATACATGGACATTGAATTGGCATTTGCAGGGAACAACGATGTGGATATATTTGTTGGAGGAGTAAGTCCTACCCGGGGGGAGCTATATCGATACCTTTTTCGGATAGGGGCAGATACAGGAAACTATATTATTCATAATCTGGCAGTCTCATCCGATCCGTGCGAGCTGCGTATCATTAGCAACAGTTCTTCACCAAGCCATCTGGTTATTCGCATATACTGCAGAAGTGACCAGGGTCAGACCCTGGGAATACTTTCGGAGCATCAGATGATCAAGATGGCAGATTAGTAAAGCTCACATCGAGAACGAGTTTATCCAAACGGATGGAGCAGGAGAAGACCTGGTCCATTTTTTGGCATGCACACTTAATTCGTTGCCCAATAAAAATAGCTTGACAGCAAAGGTATTTTCATTAGAATTAACCTATGCTTAAACAAAAGTTTAAAACGACGGTTTAAAACAAAAGTTTGAAACGTCGTGAATATAAGGCCGATGGAGAGGCAGATACAGAGATAACGCCTCCAGGCCGGAAAAGAGAGTGGAGAGAGTGAAACAACAAACAGCAGTGCCCCAGGACCCGGCGGAGTTTTCGATTAAAACGATTATTTTGCCGCTACTGGCTATTATCGTCGGGATGATTATGGTCATCTTGGACAGCACGGTGGTTAACGTGGCGATTCCGAATCTGGTTCAATATTTTGAGACGGATCTGAAGACCATTCAATGGACCGTTACAGGTTATACGTTGGCCTTGTCAGCTGTCATTCCGCTGGCGGGATGGTTGACCGACCGATTTGGAGCCAAAAGAGTATTTCTGTTCACGATTGCGATGTTTACCTTGGGTTCGGTATTATGCTCAATTGCGCAATCTCCTGAACAATTAATTATTTACCGGATCATCCAGGGACTTGGCGGAGGCATGGTTGCTCCGATTGGTATGGCGATGGTGTTCCGTCTGGCTCCTCCTGAAAGAAGAGGCTCCATTATGGGGATGCTTGGAATTCCGATGTTGCTGGCCCCTGCACTGGGTCCCGTATTATCCGGATGGTTCATTGAATCACTCAGCTGGCACTGGATTTTCCTGATCAATCTGCCGATTGGTATTGCCGCTTTTATTCTATGTATCAAGTTCCTGCCGGATACGGATCGTGGACGCACACCTGCACTAGATCTGCTCGGCATGATTCTGGCGCCAATTGCATTCTCGATGCTTGCATACGGTGTAAGTGAGGGTGGAACAAGCTGGAGTTCTGCAACAGCACTGACGGGTGTGATTGTCGGGGGCGTGGCACTGATTCTGTTCATTATCGTGGAACTTCGTCACAAAAATCCACTGCTGGAACTTCGGGTATTCAGATCCTCGGATTTCACACGTGGTATTATTCTGGCATGGGTATCACAGGTTGCTCTGTTCGGAGCGATGATTTTGATCCCACTGTATTTGCAGCAGATTAAAGGCTACACTGCACTGGAAACAGGACTCATTCTGCTTCCGCAGGCCCTGGCTTCGGGTGTGGGTATGCCACTTGGTGGACGATTGTTTGATAAAATCGGTGCAAGACCACTGGCCTTTGTGGGTCTGGGTATCATCTCGGGTGCACTGTTTATTCTGTCTTCTATTACGGCGGATACCGGTCTGGGTCTAATCATTCTTAGTCTTGTCATGATGGGCTTGGGTATGGGCTTCTCCATGATGCCTCTTAATACGCATGTACTGAATGCTGCTCCACGTAAGCTGGTAGGTCGGGTCACCCCGCTTACTGCGGCTGCACAACAAGTAGTCGTATCCTTTGCCGTTGCCGGCCTGACCGGATTCCTGACCTCCCATATTGCAAGCAATACAGCTGGAGCTACTGATGCTGCAGGTATGGTGAATGGATTAGTGGCTGGTTTTAACGACACCTTCTTCCTGGCCGCTTGCATTGCCCTGTTTGGATGTCTGCTCAGTCTGATCCTGCGCAAACCGAAACGGGTGGAAGAAGATTCCCTTCAAACAGGGGATAAACCCGATCCAGCGATGATGATGGGACACTAATTCAAATAAGCTGAGATTAAGGTAACACTTCACTTGAATTTAAGGCAGTTCAGAGATGTTTCTGAACTGCCTTTTTGTTTTGTTCAAAAGAAAATGCTCAAGGCTGTCATCATTTCACGGAATGAAATGGCATATCGGTCAGGTGAGAAGGAAACGGCCATATGCTGTCTACCCTGAATGCGTATATAATCCCGCAGTTGTATGTTGTGCATCAGTTCTACTGCTTCAGATACAGCGGCATTCACGTTTCCAATCGGATAGAATTTTCCCGTTCGGTTATGTGTAATGAAGGAACGTACGCCATCCGAATCGGTACTGAGTACAGGACAGCCGCAGCTGATGGCTTCAGCAACAGCGTATCCAAAGCCTTCAAGCAGTGATGTAGACAGCATGATTCCCCCCGAAGCTGCAATCATGGAGTAGAATGTGGGCATCTGGGAATGGGGGACATTGATAAAGATGCCAATCCGATCTTCTAGCCCGTACTCCGCAAGCATGTGTCGGAACATGACCTCATCCTCTGGATTGGCCAAGGTTGGATCATGGAACATCCATAGCCTGGCTTCTGGAACACTTTTAATAATTTCGCTGGATATCATCAAATATTCCCGCCAGTTTTTGTTGTGTTCGAGCCTTCCCACCCATGCAAGTACCGGATAGGGTGGGATATCCACCGAGATGGGGGCAAAGGTAGTGGTATCCAACATATTGGGAATGACAAACCGATGAAGCCATGGACACATATGGATGAACAGCTCCAGTAAATGATCCGTAGGAGGAATGACCGCGGCATTACAGTGGGCTTGCAGATAAGGTACTCCCATCTGAATGGTTTCCATAGCATGTTCACGCGTCCCTAGTCCCTGTGCTTCAAAGATAATGCGCCCATTATACCCGAGGGACCTTAATCTACCCGGCATGGAAATATCCGAAGTGACAATAATGGCATCATAATGATGATGATGGATCAAGCTGTGTATCTCCTCATCACTGGAAGCTGTGAAGACCGGCGTGCTGTTATTGTTCTGCATTCCCGAGCCAGGGTACAGATACAATACATGCGCTTCGATGCCATGGCGTTGCAGAACGGCTGTACGAAGTCGGTTTAATGTATTCACACCACCGCTTGGAACAAAAAATGTGAATAGTACTTTCACACGGTTCACCCTCTGACTTTTGTGAAGGAGCTCATGCTCCCGTACTGTATGGTACGTTGCCCCAGAGTACAGGGTGTGGGTGAATGAAGAGTTGTTCACATTTTAGACACATATTTTTAAGCTCTCTTTTAAGTGACTTTAAGCTGCATTTAGGATACAACACGTAAGATACAAGGAACTTCCCGTGTTGACCATCCGAAGAAAGCGACGATGGCACACGGGTATTTTAACGGGAAAGGATGAATAATGTGCTCGAAGTGAAACAGGTAAGCAAAGTATTTGATGGACGGCGTGGCGTGCATCAACTGGATTTCACAATGGAGCGCGGTGAGATTGTTGGATTTTTGGGACCAAATGGTGCCGGGAAAACAACGACGATGCGAATGATCACAGGCTATTTGCATCCAACAGAAGGTTCCATAACGGTAGATGGCATATCCGTGCACGATCAGGGGCGGAGCGTTCGTTCCAAGATTGGTTATCTGCCGGAGACGCCACCGCTTTATCCAGATATGACGGTTCAGTCGTATCTCAAATTCGTCGCTAATCTAAGAGATGTCCCAACACGTGAAGTAAAGTTACGGGTCAGTGAGATGGTGAGCAGACTGGGTCTCCAGGATCGGGAGAAGCAACTGGTTCGTGGACTATCCAAAGGGTACAAGCAACGTCTGGGTCTGGCTGGAGCCATTATTCACAAACCGGATTTGCTTGTGCTGGATGAACCCACTTCAGGACTGGATCCGAATCAGATTATAGAAATACGGGATCTGATTCGTGAACTGGGTGAGAATCATACCGTGCTGCTTAGTACACATATTTTGCCTGAAGTAAGCGCAATTTGTAATCGCATGTTAATCATTAATCAGGGACAGCTTGTATTGGATGGTTCACCTCAGCATTTTGGCTCAGCGATGGGTGATCAGTTCAAAGTATCCATTGAAGTGAAGGCAACAGAGCAGCAATTACATAACTTGCTGACACCTTGGGAGAAGGTGCGGAGTGAACTCGTTCAAACACCTGATGGACATGCGTCCAACGATTCTTCCGATACAGTTAAAATGCTGCTTACGGGTGAATCGTCGGACGATTTCCGGGAAGAACTGTTTTACCTTTTGTCTGGGGCAGGCTTGCCGATCCTGGAGATGAGGAAAGAAAACCTCAGTCTGGAACAGATATTCCTGAAGCTTACGACAACGGAAACGGAATCCGAAATGGAACTGTCAACGAAGGCTCCTCAAGCGGATATCGTGCAAGTCGCGGCGACGGAAGCAGAGACCCAATCGGATATCGCTTCAGATCAAGAGCCATCGGCAATGTCCGAGAGCGCTTCATCTGAATCCCGCACAGGGGAGGAGTCCAAATGAGAAGAATGATGGCGGTTTGCAACAAAGAATTGCAAGCATACTTCCTGTCACCGACGTCGTATTTCGCGTTTGCTGTATATGTACTGATGACAAGTTTGCTGTTCTATTCCAGCTTTGTGTACTATCAGCCAAGTATTGTGGATTATCGCCTGGTACTGGGCGACACGTTATCCATGCTGCTGTTTGTAGTGCCGCTGCTAACGATGAGACTGGTGGCAGAGGAATTTAGACAGGGGACGGACGAACTGTTGTTGACTTCACCTGCACGGGTGACCGAGATTATTTTCGGCAAATATCTGGCATCACTGGCCATTCTTGCCGTACTTATTCTGTGCAGTCTCGTTTATCCGTTTATTATGTCCTTCTTTGGTGAACTGGATCTGACCTCGGTATGGTTGTCTGCACTGGGTCTCTTCTTCCTGGGCGGAAGCATGATGGCGATTGGACTGTTTGCTTCCACGCTATCTCAACACCAGATGGTCTCTGCGGTAGCCGGTTTTATTATTTTGCTCGTATTCTGGATGCTTGATTCATTTGCTGGCAATTCCGGATCTGCCCTACAGCAATGGCTTGACCCATTTGCACTGACGAACCGGTTTGACAGCTTTACAAAGGGTGTACTTAGTGGCCCGGATATATTGTATTACGTGACGCTCTCAGGTGTGTTTCTCCTGTTAAGTATTCAAATTGTGGAACGGAAGCGGTGGAGGTGAGAAGATGAAAAAATGGTTGAGTCATACCAACAGTACCGTGCTGTCTGTAGCGGTGATTGGCATCTTTATTTTGCTGACCCTGTTTCTGAATTCGCTGGGCGGTTTCCAATTGGATCTGACCTCGAACAAACAATATACCTTGTCAGACCAGTCTCTAACCGCGATCAAAAACGTAAAAGAAGACGTCAACGTCTTGGTGTTAACTGTCGAAAATGCGAATAATACAGTCTTGAACCGCGAAGTTACCGATATGGTTCAGGAATACACGAAACGCAACAGCAAACTGAAAATGAAGCAGTACAATCTGACACAGGAGCCTACGCTGGCTTCTAAATACGGCATCACAGGCAGCTCCATTGTATTGGAACAGGGCGATCAGCATAAAGTCATTGATATCGCCAGTCTGTTCACCGCTGTCGGGGATGGCAGCGATGGATCGTACCAGTTCACAGGTGAGGAGAAGCTGACACAAGCCCTAATGAACCTGTCTTCAACGGAGATGCACAAGATGGTCTTCCTGACAGGGCATGAGGAGCTTGGGGTGGATCAACTGACTACGCTGCGTTCATCTCTGGAACAGAATAATATCTCAACAGAAGAACTTCAACTGAATCAGGCAGGTCAGGTTCCCGAAGATGCGGATGTGCTTGCGATCATCGGTCCACAGCGCGACATCAGTGATGCGGAACTGAAGGCTATACGGACTTATTTGAGTAACGGAGGAAAATTGCTGTTATCCCTCGGTTTTCACGAAGACATGAAATTGACATGGAAAAATATTGATGCACTCATGACGGATTATGGCGTGGTGGATGAGCATGCAGTCATGGTGGATAATCAGCAGGCCAGCACAATGGGACCACTTTGGGTCGTGCCGGAGTATGGCACACATGCCATCACGGATAAACTAGCAGAAAGCAAGCTGTATCCAATGTTATCCTTGTCCATTGCTTTGACAAGCAAAGAGCAAGATAAATACACGTTGTCGCCGCTCATTCATTCATCGAATGACAGTTATGGTGAGACGAACATTGGGGGATTATTGCAAAACGAGACATCCAATGATCCAGATCAGGATGTACAAGGTCCTGTTGAGCTTGGATATGCAGCTGATACAACGGATGGCAAACCGAAGGCTGTTATTCTGGGTTCATCCATTTTCATGCAGGACTCGGAAATAGCGAACGGCGGAAACCGGGATTTTATTCTGAACACCGTTAATTATTTAAGTGAAAAAGAAGACGGGGTAACCATCCGTCCGCGGGTGCAATCCGGTTATCAAACGGCGTACCTGGACGGTGAGCAGGCCAGAACCATTTTCTTCGTGGCAATCGTCGCATTCCCGCTCATCTTTGTTATGATAGGTGTACTCTTATGGTGGAGGCGCAGACGGGTATGAAAAAATGGCTCCCAACGATTCTGGTCGTATTGGTTTTGATTATCGGCTGGGTCTATGCGGCCAGTCAAAATTATTTTCGTGAAGAGGAAGCGGAGAAGGTCAAGTTGCTTGGTATTAAGTCTGCCGACATTCAGTCCATCACGATTCATGACAACAATGCAGACACATCAGGTGCCTCAAAGCCCTCACAATTGGAACTAAACAATGGCGTATGGAGTATGGTGGAACCAAAGGCTTATCCTCTGAATGGTTATGCGGTTAGCAGTTGGCTTGATGCCTTGAGTGGCGCGGATCAGGAACTGATTGTAGAGGAAGAGCCGAAAGATCTCGACAAGTATGGATTGGGTGCAGATGCAACGCTACTGGATATCCAACTGAAGGATAACCGTAAGATCAAACTGAGCATCGGTGGCCAGCTACCGGCTGATGACGCTCGTTATGTTCGGGTAGACTCCGGGCCTATCGTAGCCGTACAGACGGAATCCATCAGCAATATAGAAAAATCACGGCACGATCTGTTGGACACGACTCCCTTTAATCTGGATGAAAGTAATGTGACTACGCTGGAGTGGGAAGGTGAAGCAGCCACATGGATGCTCAAATCAGCCTCTGAGGAGGGTGCAGCAGAGCAGACGTGGACGCTTAATGGTGAAGCGGTTGAAGCTACAGATGCTGTATCGCTGATTGGCAAAATTAAAAACCTGTCCACAGCAGACGATGTACGCAAAGCTTCTGAACTGAAAGGCACCGTGCCACGCTTTTCTTTATCCGTTGAACAGACGGTTAATGGAGAAGCTGTTACGGATGTGTACCGTGGGCTTATTATTCCATCGAAACCGGATCAGATCTGGGTAGTCACACCAGACGGTCAGTGGGCTTATCCCATGGATGCAGCTAGTCTGAAGGAAGCAGAGCAATTTCCGACTTCGATTCAAAAATCAGATGCGTCATTTTCAACGGAGAAGGACGCTGATGGAACTTCCTCATCCAAATAAGTGAAGTGGCTGCTTCAACATACAATTGAGGAGCTAACTGAAACAGGGAATACGAAGGTAATGAAGAGTGGTGCTGCACTTTGTGCATGCACCGCTTTTTTTGTTTTTTTGAACCTTGAAAGAATTCCCGTTGAGCCCAGATAAATAGAGGTTGATGTTCCATATCCTTTCAGCATATCGGTCCGTACAGAAGAGCATCCTATCCTTGTGACCAAAACCAACATAATTGGAGGATGAGACATGCCAGCAGCCAAAAAGGCGACAGCAATCAGCTTATCTTTGTCTACTGCAATCTTCGTAATGGCCGGATTGACGGGTTGTGGAACCAGCACAAAAGATAACAATCTGCACACCCAAAGTGTTCGTCATGAAGTGAAAGGCATTAACCGTTATGGTGTTGAGTCCAATGGGATGGATGGTATTCGTGCGAAAAGCTATCGGACGCATAACGTCACTGACCTGAAATCAAGTGACGAGCTGGCTAAACGTATTACGGAAATGAAGGAAGTGAAGTCAGCACATGTTATGCTGACCGATCGTAACGCGTATGTTGCAGTCCGCTTGACAGATGGTCACACTGGCAAATTGGAAAGCAAATCTTTGCGTAACCGTGCAAATGGTACAATGCGTACTGAAAGCATGGGTCAGGAAATGGGCGGTTTGCGTGTAAATGGTGGTAATGGAACGATGTCTCCATACAGCACAAGTGGCATTGCACCAGGACTGAACACCAATGCAGCTACGGATCGCAGCCACATGGGCAATGACCGCAGCATCTATGGAACCATGGGTACTGGATCTTATGGCATGATGCGTGGTCTGACCAACAGTGGCAATGGCACTTCACGTTCAATGAGCGATGGTCATTATGGCATGAAGAGTGAAACCTCGCGAATTGACAGCACAGATGACAACACACCGGAAGAGATTAAATCCAAAATCTCGGCCAAGATCAAACAGTTTGCACCTAACGTAGAGAACGTATACGTGTCGGCTAACCCGGAATTTGTCCAGCATGTGGAGAGCTATGCCACGGATATTCGTAATGGTAAACCGGTTAGAGGCATGATTAACACGTTCCAATCGATGGTTGAACGTATTTTCCCAACAAATGCGTTGAACACCAAGCACCGTGACGGCGTGCTCGATGATGGCATCATGAATCGTAACAACAACGATGGCATGATGAACCGCATGAATCATCGATAACCAATAGTCAGAAGAACAAGTTGCCTTTGCGCAGATGGTTACATCAGCAGCAAAGGCATGCTTGTTTCTGAGTGAGAATAACGTTTTTAAGAAAATGAAATAGAATGCTTATATAAGACTGAGCTTATTCTTAAAACCCCAATTTACTGCCCATTTTTTTGATAAAACTGAACCAACGCCCTTGACCTTACATAAGATGAGTTGACTGTATCCCCTTAACCTTGTTACACCAACACAACCCGAGCAAGGAGGGGTGAACATTGAAGGGTATCGATCATAAAAGCAAATTTCTGTTGACCCACCGTGAACGCGAAGTATTCGAATTACTGGTTCAGGACAAAACAACGCGTGACATCGCAGGGCAGTTATTCATCAGCGAGAAAACGGTGCGTAACCATATTTCGAATGTGATGCAAAAACTCAATGTTAAGGGTCGTTCGCAAGCAGTTGTAGAGCTGATTAAGCTCGGAGAACTGAAGATCTGACGCGATACTGCACAGTTGATTGAAGCAGCATGAAAGTCTTTTTCTATTCTTCATCATGAAGAATGGGGAAAGACTTTTTTGTTTGTGATTTTATGGTGAGAATCCTCTTGATTTGCGGCAACGTATTGATTAAAATGAAAATATAAAAATGATTTTCTTTATTTATAATGAATTTATAAAAATAATTTTCAAAAAAAGGAGTACTCATGGCAGCCATACTACATGCGTTGCAGCAAGAACTGAATGACCTTCCGTCTCAGGAACGACGAATTGCAGAGGTGATTTTACAGTCTCCTTCCGATATTCCTGGCTGGACCATTAATCATCTTGCGCAGCAAAGCGGAACGAGTGCGGCTACGGTAACCCGCTTTTGCAAATCATTCCATTTCAAAGGTTTTCCCGATTTCAAAATGAAGCTTGCCGCAGAATTGTCTCATTCCACCAATGAAACAGCATATCAGGATATCGTGGCGGGCAATCCATTATCCAAAATTGTGGAAGCCATTGAAGCCAATCATCTGGCCTCCATTGCGGATACTACCCGTTTGCTGGATTTGGGCAGGCTGGAGCATGCGGTTCAGCTGTTATGTCATGCACGTCGCATTGATCTCTACGGTGTCGCAACCTCTTCCATTGTTACGCAGGATTTTTACCAGAAACTTGTGCGGATCGGCAAAAGCTGTACCGCCTTCTCGGATTCACATATGCAAATTACGTCGGCCTCTTCACTGAGTGAGGGAGATGTGGCGATGGCAGTATCCTATTCGGGTGAAACACCGGAGACGATCGATGCTTTGCATTGTGCCAAACAGGCTGGAGCTTCAACGATTTCGCTAACTTCCTATGGGAATAACAAGCTTGCGGGGGTGTCGGATATTCCGCTGTTTACTTCTTCACTGGAAGAAGGCATGAGGCGGGGAGATATGGCTTCACGTATAGCACTGCTGCATGTCGTTGATATTTTGTTCACGGGCATGGTGAGTGCAGACTTTGATCGTTTTATCCCCAAATTGGAACAATCGTATCACAATGTACAGTCTTATCGAGTTCAACATAACGGAGGTGCCTAAGAAGATGAATATACGTATTTTTGAAAATGAGGAAGATTTGAACGCAACGGGTGCAGGTGTGATTGCCAGCCTGCTGCAGACGAAACCCCGGGCTGTACTGGGACTTGCGACTGGAAGTTCTCCTGTGGGTATCTATAAATCGCTTATTGCTTTGTATCAGAAAGGTCTGGTCAGCTTTGCGCAGGCATCGTCCTTCAATTTGGATGAATATGTCGGTCTCCCTGTAGATCATCGCGAAAGTTACCGCAGCTTTATGAATGAACAATTGTTTTCCCATATTGATATTGATCTTGCCAGAACGCATGTGCCGGATGGGCAGGCTTCGGATTTGGGCCAAGAATGTGTTTCCTATGAACAACGGATTGATGATCGCGGCCCTGTAGACCTGCAGCTGTTGGGAATCGGACATAATGGTCATATTGGCTTCAATGAACCTGGAACCGAGCTGACAGGGCGGACACATGTGGTGGATCTCAAAGAAGAGACAAGAAAAGCAAACGCCCGCTTTTTTAATAGCATTGATGAAGTTCCGACTCAGGCCATTACGATGGGAGTAGGTACGATTCTAAAAGCCAAACAAATTCTGCTGATCGCTCGTGGTGAGGAGAAAGCCGAAATTATTCGTGAAGCCTTTATGGGGCCGATTACGACACAATGTCCCGCTTCGCTGCTGCAATGTCATCCCAATGTGGTCGTATTGCTGGACCGTGCTGCTGGGAGGTTGGTGAAATGAACGTAGAACCTATGGAAAACCAGGAGCAAGAGAGTGAAAAAACCATTTCCCTTCTTCGAGGCAAACTCGTATTGCCTGATGGTGTAATGGAGGATGGTGTACTCGTCTGGACAGAAGGGAAAATCCTATATGCTGGTGCACCCGAGGGACTAACAGAAAAGATTCGTCGTGAAGCCTTATCTGTACCTGTTTCCAAGCATGGTGTCATTGTCCCTGGGTTTATAGATATCCATGTACATGGTGGTAACGGAGAGGACTTCATGGACGCGAGTAAGGAAGTGTTGGATAAGATCACTTCATTCCACAGCACACAGGGGACCACTGCAATGCTGGCTACGTCCATGACAGCGCCCAAAGATAGCCTGGATCGGGTATTGTCTGAAGTGGACAGCTACCGTTCCGGTGAAATGCTTTATGCACAGCTGGAAGGTGTACATCTGGAGGGTCCCTTTTTCAGTCCCAAATGGCCTGGCGCACAAAACCCAGATCATATCGTATTGCCTAATGTGTCTTGGCTTGAGGCGTGGGAAAAACAATATCCGGGCCTGATTCGTCAAGTCACACTGGCGCCAGAACGTGAGGGAGCGCTGGAAGTCATTTCGTGGCTGCGCGAGCAGCGAATTACGGCGGCATTAGGACATACGGATGCAACTTATGAAGAAGTAGAGCGGGCTGTTGAAGCCGGACTGCATCATGCAGTGCATACATTCAATGCGATGACACCGCTGCATCACCGGAATCCCGGGGCTGCCGGAGCGGTGCTCAGTGATCCCCGGATTAGTGCAGAGGTCATTGCAGACGGTATTCATGTGCATCCAGCGGCAATCTCACTCATCGCACAATTGAAGCAAGCTACCGATCAAATCGTGCTAATTACGGATGCCATGTCTGCTGCCGGGCTGGAGGATGGGGAATACAAAATTGGCGACCTGCCTGTAATTGTTAAGGAAGGCGTAGCCAGATTGAAAGATGGCGGTGCACTGGCAGGAAGCACGCTCACGATGATTCGTGGTTTCCGCTATCTGGTACAGGAAGTAGGTATGAGTCTGAATGCAGCTTCACGTGCAGCCAGCCTGACTCCAGCACGTCTGCTCGGCATTGATCACCGAACGGGTTCCTTTGCTAAAGGCAAACAGGCGGACGTCGTTTTGCTGAATGGTGATTTGAAAATTGAGGAAGTGTGGGTGAAGGGAAGACGAATCGGCGGTTAATTCTACATCTGTAGAGTTGTTGTGTGCCTCAACAGGCAATAGCTTGCGTAATGTGTTAAAATAGATCTCAAAAAAGCCGGGATCTGCGGATCACGCATTACGGAGGCGTGAAACATGGAACGTAACGCTATGCTCGAATTCGACCCGTTCATCACAGAGCTGGCGGAAAAGCTGCACGTACACGGATATTATGCCTTTTATGGTGAGCACTACAATGAGACCGATATGGAGCAGTATCGCAGACACCTGTTCACCTCATTTAGCAATATCGTATGGGTGGAGCTGGATGCACGTAAAAAGTACATGATTGTCGATCATCGTGGACGCAACACGGTTATGAAATTAATCGACGGAATGCTGAACACCCGCAGAACGCTGCGGGCCAATCTGGCGATGGCAGGTACGGATACTACCGAAGTCCAGCAGGAAATCACGCACATGATGCAGCTTGTGCATATGTTAAATTTCACAACCTTCCGCTCATAGGTGGAGGATGACAAGTATCTTTACCGGAAGGTATTGTTTTTAGATCTACCAATTACAAAAGGGGTGTGCCGTCTTGAATATGGACGGCACACCCCTATTTATATACCTACCTACTACCCATCATTTGTAAAGTAGTTCAATCGTAAAATAAGTTATGGAAAAGCTGCAAAGTAGTGCAGGGGACGAAATCGATTCTGTAGAAGCGAAGCGTTCGCCTAAAAGCTTTCTGCAAGAAAGCTACTTCGGAAGCATATGCTATACCCGGATTTCACCTTTTCAAAAGGGAATCAAAGAAATCCGGGGATAACAGCGATCGAAAGAACGATTCGGCACCGGAACGGCCACTCAGCACGCTTTCCAGCACTTATTTTTCACATGAACTCTACTTTACAAACTCTTCATAAACTGAACAATCGTCAACAACCCTTTATCAAAGTTCTCCAGGTTGAAATGCTCATTCGGTGCATGCAGATTCTCATCTGGCAAACCGAAGCCCATCATGACAGCCGGAATACCGAGCACGCGTGAAAGTTTCTCCACGATCGGAATGGAGCCGCCGTCTTTCGTAAACAGAGCACGAACGCCGTACACTTGCTCATACGCATCGGCTGCTTTTTGCATTACCGGATCGGAAGGATCGGTATTGAACGCAAAGGCTTTCTCAATCTGCTTCACCTGCAGCGTCGCCCCTGGCTGAAGGTGAGCGCGCAGATGTGCTTCGATACGATCCAGCACATGTTGTGGATCTTGGTCCGCAACAAGGCGGCATGTGATTTTGGCATGAGCTTCCTTCGGAATAACGGTTTTGGTGCCTTCCCCTTGGAAACCGCCCCATACCCCATTCAGTTCCAGCGTTGGACGTGCGCCAACACGTTCCACGAATGAGTAGCCTTCTTCCCCGTACAATTGCTCCAGTCCCAGGTCTTGACGAAGCTGTTCTTCATTGAAGCCCTGCTTCACGAATTCTTCTCTCATCTCAGGAGAAAGTGGCAGAACACCATCATAGAAACCATCAACACTTACGCGACCTTGCTCATCATGCAGCGAAGCGAGCAGGGATACCAATGCGTGCAGTGCGTTCGGTACACCGCCTCCGAATGAACCGGAGTGCAGGTCCGTATTGGCTGTGTTCAGATCCACTTCGAGCGAGCAAAGGCCACGCAGACCCGTGGAGATCGCCGGTTTTCCTTTTTCGAGCAGGGACGTATCCGAGATCAGTATCATATCTGCACGCAGCTTGTCCGTATTGTCATTCAGATAGATCGGCAGGTTCGGGCTGGAGATTTCTTCTTCCCCTTCGATGCAGAATTTTACATTCACGGGAAGTTCCTTGTTTTCGGCAAGCAGAGCTTCAACCGCCTTAATATGTATGAAGATTTGTCCTTTGTCATCCGTGGCACCACGTGCAAACAGTTTGCCGTCCCGCACGGTAGGTTCGAATGGAGGTGTATCCCACAGGTTTAGCGGATCGACAGGCTGTACATCATAGTGCCCATAGATCAGTGCGGTTGGTTTGCCGGGTGCATGCAGGTGGTCTGCATAGACAATCGGATGTCCCGCCGTTGGAATAACCTCTACATTTTCCATGCCTGCACGTGTGAGTGCATCCGCAGCCCATTGTGCCGCACGGTTAATGTCCTCTTTATGCGCTGAAATGGCTGAAATACTTGGAATGGATAACCATTCATTCAATTCTGCCAGGTGTTTCTCTCTATTTTCTTGAAAATAAGCTTGTTCCTTCATTAAAAGGGCCTCCTTCATGTTTTGCTTTACCTTATTGTAATCCATTTTGATGTGTTAATAAAACATTGGTTAAAAAATGATCTGCTACGTACCGTTTCATTCCCCTGGAAATTATGCGTATAATACAAGAAACGGATTTCATCCATATATTCTCAGATGTATTTTGCAGGGGAGTTGAGGGAGTTCCCATGACAGTCAGACCATACGCAAGCAGGCAGGTGAGCGCTGATGGAACCAGCTAGGAAGGTAAGGCTATCCGGTAGACTCACGCGTTGGCCAGGGTTCACGACAGGACGGCATAAAGGGCGTTTTTACCGAAACAGTCTAATGCTTATTTTGCTCATTGCCAGCATTCCCGGACTGATTACAGGCATCGTGATGTACCAGTTGGTCGTTGGCCGGATGGAAAATGAATTTAATCAGATGCACCAAAGCCAGATTGAGAATCGGGCACGCAACGTGGACGACCAACTCGCATATCTGGAGATGACCTTGTCCCATTGGGCTTTTGAACCTAGATTTGGCAACGCGCTGCGAACGCTGGATTTTGTGTATTATTTCAACGAAACACAGGAGATTGTCACCACTCTTTATGTGTTGCAAGGCTCCCATCCGCTCATCAAAACCGCACAGCTATATTTACAGGAACCGAAATCGATTTTGTTTAACCGGGATTATAACGAGTTGAAGGATGATGCGAAAATAGAGGCCTATGATCGCTATCTGACGATGGGCAACCATGTGTATTGGACAGATTGGGTTGCGAGCCAGGGCAGCGATCAGGCAGTCCAAGCAAAGGATAGTATATTGCATACCGATTCAGGTGATGCACTGGTTCTTGTACATAAGATTCCGGGAGAAAGCATTAATCCATTCGGTGCGCTGATCATTACGCTGGATAATGAGAAAGTCGCCAGCTTATTGAAAACGCTTACTCCTTATGACGAAGGGTTAACGTTTCTCATGGACCAGGAGGGAAATACGCTCGTTACCGGGAATCCGGCAGCTGGGAAGGGAGACCATGCTTTTGAGCAGCAGCTCAAAGAAGAAGTCGTCCTGCATGCAGACAGCCATTCCTTCCTGTTCAAATATGAGGATGAGACCTATTCCGTATCCTATGGATCTTTAAGCCGGATTGATTCGGACTGGACGTATGTCTCTGCAGCTCCGCTGACATCGGTGACCTCGCCGGTGAAGCTTGTATCCAAAATTATTGTTATTGCGAGCGCAGGCAGTCTTCTCCTGGGGCTGGTGTTATCCTGGTTTGCTTCACGCAGGATATACTCTCCCGTAGCCAGGATGCTCCACTTGTTGACGCCGGGCAGGAATGAAGCGACACCAGACACCAAGCTGGATGAATTCCAGCTGCTGGAGCAGCAGTGGAACGAGTTGACTTCGCAGAGTTTAACGGCGCATCGGCAACTGCAGGAGCAGCTGCCCCACTTGCGGGACAGTTTTGTATTACAACTGGTGCAAGGGCATCTGTATGCCTATAACGAGCAGGATCTCCAGCAGCGAATGAGGAATCTTGGCTTCGAGGTGGAAGGCCAGCAGTTTTTGCTGCTTCAGATGTATTTTACGGGATATGCTCAACTGCAGGGTCGATTTGGGAGCCAGGATACGGGGCTGGTTACCTTTGCGGCAGTCAATATTATTGAAGAAGTTGCCAAAAATGTTTTCAGTCAAATTAGCGTGATGAACTTTCACGACCTGTCTTCAGCCATGCTCGTGATTGCTCCCGAGGACGAGCCTGTAAAGTCACAAGCGTTGTTATGGGGACGGGAACTGGTGGAAGTTATTGGTCAGACATTGAAAATGAACGTGACGGTGATGGTAAGCCGTCCGGCTGCTTCCCTGCAGGAATTGCCGGGATTATTCGTAGAGATGGAGCAGGCGGTTGCTTATCGAAGCGTGGAAGCTGGGAGCCAGATTCTCGATCTGGAGGATGAGCAATGTTTCCGCAGGACGGAAGAAGCCTCGTATCCACTGGGGCTGGAACGTGAGATTCTTCAGGCGATCAGGCTTGGGAAGAAGGATGAGTCGGAGCGCGTACTGGAGCAATTTATGATCGAGGTCACCCGAGCAGGTAGTTCCGAATTCCAGGTGCAGCAGATGATGCTTCAATTGCTGGGAAGTATTCAGCATATGATGCTGCAGACCGGGGTAACGCCCTACAAGCTGTTCGGGGGCTGCAACATGTATGAGCGCTTGTCCACCATTCGCGAACCTGCCCAAATGATGAAATGGATGACCGGAGAAGTATTGCTTCCTTATATACAGGAGATCGAGATCCGATCCCAGGAGCCGCTGAAGCAGGTGGTGGAACGCACGATGTTGTTTATCGATGAGAATTATCAAAATGAGCTTTCCCTGGAAGGCTGTGCAGATGTGGAGCAGATGACTCCTTACGCATTAAGCAAAGCATTCAAGCAGGTATCCGGTATGAATTTCATTGATTATTTAACACGGGTACGAATGGATGCGGCGAAGCAATTGCTGCGTGAGACCACGATGAAAATCAATGATATCGCAGGCGCTGTTGGATACCAACACAGTTACTTTAATCGGATTTTCAAGAAACAGGAAGGCTTAACGCCAAGCCAGTATCGGGATCAATGGCTGGGTAAATAAACCTGTGCATAAGACTTCAACGCTGACCGGAATCCCGCTTCATGGGACTCCGGTTATTCATGTTTTACCTCGGAAACACCTTGGAAGCAAAGAAGGATAATGCTGCAAAAATGTGCAATCTCCACTGCCAAAATAGGTTCAAGTCTAAGTAGAAATGGCGTTATAGAGGGCTTTCGGGCCACTTTGCGTAACCATGCAAAAAATGAAGGTTGCCGGAAACAGGGCAGCTGTATAGTCTGAATAACAAGTCATTTGATAACGTTTACATAAATAAGGGGGGAGACATTATGAGCGGGAAGACGGACTGGAATGGAAATGGCGCTACAGCAGCTCAAGTGGAAATGGCCGCATTGCCGATGAAGCGGGAGTCCAACTGGAAGAGGCAGATCAAACGAAATAAATGGCTGTACGTGCTTGTGCTTCCCGGATTTTTGTACTTTGTCATCTTTAAATACTTGCCCATGTGGGGGATCGTTATTGCCTTCCAGGATTATCAGCCTTTTCTAGGCATCCGCGACAGTCAATGGGTGGGCATGGAGAACTTTACGAATTTCTTCTCCAATCCGGACTTCTTCCGATTGCTGAGGAATACACTCGTCCTTGCCTTATATGATCTTATATTCTTTTTCCCGGCGCCGATTATTATCGCGTTATTGTTAAATGAAATCAGGGTCGCTTTCTTCAAAAGAACCATTCAGACGCTCGTTTATGTACCTCACTTTGTATCCATGGTTATTATCGCGAGTATCACTTATGTATTCCTGACTCCGCAAGGCGGGGTACTGTATGACCTGATCTCCTGGATCACAGGCAAACCGATCGATGTATTGGCGAGTCCGGGATCATTCCGTCCGCTCATTATTGTTCAGATGATGTGGAAAGAGATGGGCTGGGGAACGATTATCTTTCTGGCGGCACTGGCAGGTGTCGATACAGAGCAATATGAGGCTTCAATTGTGGATGGTGCAGGACGATTGCGGCGTATGTGGCATATCACGCTTCCAGCCATTCGCACAACCATTGTGATCTTGCTCATTCTCAGACTGGGGAACTTCCTGGATACCGGCTTCGAACAGATCTATCTGATGACCAACTCGCTGAATCGTGATGTGGCAGACGTTTTTGATACGTATGTATACACCGTCGGGATTACGCAAGGTGCATTCAGTTACAGTACGGCTGTCGGATTATTCAAGTCTGTGGTCGGGATCATTCTGGTGCTCGGCAGTAACAAACTGGCCAAGAAATTCGGTCATCCCGGAATCTATTAAGGTGTGTTGCCATCCATTGCCATCCATTCATAAAGGAGGAAATCGCCCATGAACAGCCGTCTATACAACAGCCCTGCCGGCAGAGTATTCGATATTTTCAATTACGTCATGCTGGGGATTCTGGGCATATTAACCGTCCTTCCTTTCCTGTATATTATAGGAAATTCATTCGCGACCGAAGCCGAGATAACCGAACGCAGTTTTTTTCTTATCCCGAAGGTATTTTCATTCAGTGCATATGAGTATATTTTCTCCTCGTCCACCATCTTCCGCAGCATAGGGGTTTCCATATTTGTAACGGTTGCAGGTACATTGGTCAATCTCTTCTTCACGCTGACGATGGCTTACCCGCTGTCCCGAAGTGATTTTTGGGGGCGTAATGTCATGATGAACATGGTGATTTTCTCTATGCTGTTCGGTGGCGGGATGATTCCAACCTATCTCGTCATTCGTGGACTTGGACTTTTGGATTCCTATTGGGCCCTCATGCTTCCTGGCGCGATCAGCGCTTTTAACTTAATTGTTGTCAAAAACTTTTTTCAGCAAATGCCGCCCGGGCTGGAGGAAGCGGCCCGCATCGACGGCTGTTCGGATCTTGGGGTGCTGTGGCGCATTGTTCTGCCATTATCCAAACCGGTGATTGCCACGTTTGCGTTATTTTACGCCGTAGGGCACTGGAATAACTTTTTCTCGGCCCTCCTGTACATTTCCGACAGTGACAAATGGCCATTGCAAGTCATGCTGAGACAGATCGTTCTGCTCTCGCAGGCCAGTGTCGGCGATATGGCGAATATGGACCCCAACTTTGTACAGCCACCGGAGCAGTCCATTAAGATGGCGGTGATTGTGGTCGGTACCATTCCGATTTTGCTGGTGTATCCGTTTTTGCAGAAACATTTTGCCAAAGGTGTCATGTTAGGTTCAATCAAAGGCTAAAGCCAAGGGGGAGAACGTATGGGACAAAAGACGGGATTCAAAAAAGGTGCATTACTACTCTCTGCATTATTAGTACTGAGTACGGTTCTGGGGGCTTGCTCCACAGAGAAAGCAGGTTCTGGAACCGCTGCGGGGGGCACGGATCAGATTACGATCATGCTTCCGAACTTTGAAGCGGAGAATCCGCCAGATAACAGCCCTGTGATTCAGAAGCTTGAGGAATTGACCAAGCTGGATGTGAATCTGCAATGGGTACCGAGCAGCTCCTATGAAGACAAATTTAATATTACGCTGGCTTCGGGCAAGCTGCCCGATGTTATGGTTGTGCTTGGCAAATCTCCGAGTTTCATTAATGCGGCTCGTACCGGAGCGTTCTGGGAGCTTGGGCCTTATCTGAAAGACTACCCGAACCTGAGCAAGATGAATGAAATTATCACCAACAATGCTTCCATCGATGGCAAAACCTATGGCATCTACCGCGCACGTGCCCTTGGACGTAACGGTGTCACGATCCGCAAGGATTGGCTGGAGAAGCTTGGCCTGGAAGAGCCAAAGACCATTGACGAGTTCTACAATGTATTGAAAGCGTTCACGAAGGATGATCCGGACGGCAACGGTAAGGATGACACTTACGGTCTGGTGGCGAGCAAATTCACAGGTCCATGGGATAATATGCAGATCTGGTTCGGTGCACCCAACAAATGGGGCGAAGATGGAAACGGAGGTTTGATACCGGCGCATGAGACACCGGAGTATATGGAAGCGCTGAAATTTTTCCGTCAAATCTATAGCGAGGGTCTGGTTAACAAGGACTTTGCCGTGATGGATGCAACCAAGTTGTCCGATCCTTTTGTGAACGGGCAAGCAGGCGTGATGGTGGATGTGGCAGATAACGCACAGCGCATGGATCAGAAAATTTTGGAGAAGGATCCGGCAGCAACTGGACACGTGGATGTGCTTCAAGCAATGGAAGGTCCAAAGGGCCTTCGTGACATGCCAACATCCGGTTATTCCGGTATGATTGCCATTTCCAAAAGCAGTGTCAAAACGGAAGAAGACCTGAAAAAGGTGCTGAGTTTCCTGGATCAGTTGAATGAACCTGAGCTTCAGGCGCTGTTGGGGAACGGTCTGGAAGGTAAGCAGTATGAGAAAAAAGAGGATTACATCATTCCTACGACCGATAAACTGGCGCTGCGAGACGTACAGGGTCTTAACCAGATCCTGATGTTTATTCCAGAGGACAAAACGCTGCGTGTGCAGCAGACACCTGTTCGCCAAAAGGTTGCACAGGTGCAGAAAGCCAATGAGGAGATCGTCATAGCCAATCCTGGCGAACCGCTGATCTCTGACGTGTATGCCCAGAAAGGACCACAGCTGGATAACATCATTAATGATGCGCGTATCAAATTCATCGTAGGGCAAATTGATGAAAAAGGCTTCCAGGATGCCGTAGCACTGTGGAAAAGCAGTGGTGGTGATGACTATGTCAAAGAAGTGAATGAGCTGTACGCTGCACTGAAGTAGATTGATGTTCCAGAGCCCGGCAGCCTTGCTCGCAGTGTAAGGGCGGCAGCCGGGCATTTCCGTATATGCATTGCTCAGGCCATCTGAAAACCAGCTTCATCTCTTTTTGTGAAATATGGCTTCCAGTCTTTGGATTTTGATGTATAATCAATGCAAAACAAACTGATTTGAACTTAAATGAACGGTATTGGTAGACGAATAGCCACTCTTGAACATACAGGGAGGAAGCGACATGTGGAACGAGGATGCATTTGAAAATCCTGAAGTGCAATACCGGGTTCATCCCTTTTGGTTTTGGAATGGGGATATGCAAGAAGGGCAAATCAAACGGCAAATCGCCGAAATGTCTGCACAGGGCGTAGGCGGTTTTTTCATCTGTCCACGTCAGGGGCTGGAGATTCCCTATCTGTCTGAAGCGTGGTTTGACAAGGTACGAATTGCGGTGGAAGCGGCGGCTGCCTGCGGCATGCAGGTCTGGTTATATGACGAGTACCCTTATCCAAGCGGAATGGCCGGCGGTGAAGTGACACTTGATTTTCCCGAGGCGAAGCAGCGCCAGCTTGTACATCATCAATTCCATGTTCCTGGAGGAGAAGCTGTGGAGCATGAATTGCCATGGGGAAGAGTTCTAGTCGCAAAGGCAATACCCAAGGATGCGCACGGCAAACGAGTGTGGCATGAATCCATTGATTTGCGCAGCAATATCGGCAATATTCAGATGGAGCAGGTATATCAGGAGACAGGACTCACGTCGTATAATCGCAAGCGGTTTTTTACATATCGAACGGCTTTTCGACTATTGTGGGAAGCTCCCGCTGGGGAATGGGACGTGATTATATTTCAGGAAGAAGAATTGGATGATTTCAAATATTACGGCAACTTTGTTGACCCGTGTCACAAGGCAGCGATGAGCCGTTTTATTGAACTGACCCATGATCGATATAGGGAGGCAGTTGGAGAACAATTTGAAAGCGTAATCAAAGGCATGTTCTCCGATGAAATCGCGCCGCTTGGGCGTATCCCGTGGTCTCCACAGCTTCCCCGGTATTTTAGTGAACGCTGCGGTTACAGTCTGATTGAGTCCCTGCCCGCTTTGCTACATGGCGATGTTCCAGATGCAGAACGTATCCGGTATGACTATTACCAGTCGCTGCATCTGCTGCTCAGGGAGTCGTACCACAAGCAGGTACATGACTGGTGCGAAAAGGCCGGGATTCAATATGCGGCAGAAGTGCCCGGGGTTCGGATGACCACGCAGTTGTTCAGCCACATGCCAGGGGGAGACTCGGCGCATGAGAAAATCGGACGCCCCTTATCCTGGATTCTGGAACGGTATGGCAAAAAAATGCGCGACAATCCGAAGATGGTCAGCTCGCTTGCCCGACAGCTGGGACGTAACCGTAATCTGATGGAGTGTTTTCACAGTGTAGGCTGGTCGATGACGTTGCAGGATGCCAAGTGGATGATTGATCGGATGGCAGCCATGGGCACAAACTTTTTTAACTTCCATGCCTTTTTCTATACGATTGGCGGACTTGCCAAGCATGATGCGCCACCATCCCAGTTCATACAGAACCCGTATTGGCGTCATTTCCGACAGTTGGGAGATTACACGGGACGTTTAAGCTATTTGATGAGCACCGGAACAGCGGATATCCGAATTGCTGTGCTTGATCCAACGACTACGTTCTGGAGCCTGATGGGTAATCCGTTACACGGATTTGAATATGGTGGAGAGGACGAAGTAGAACGGACCAAGCTGGATCGTCTCACGAACGACTGGATGCGCATCAGTTCTCACCTGCTCGAAAACAGACGTGACTATGACCATCTGGACCCTGAGCTGTTGGCCGAAGCCGTGCTGGCCGATGGCACAATTCAGATTGGCGTTGCACGTTACGAGGTACTGATTCTTCCACCGATGCTGAACCTGGAGGCAGCAGCCTGGCAGCAGGTGAAACAGTTCGTGGAACAGGGAGGAACGGTCATTTCCGTAGGCATGCCACCACATGTAGCCATCCAGCCGAAGAGCCCTGTGGGAGATGAGGCCGCTCAGTTCTTTGGTGCAGGCAACCAGCCGCACGAGGCATATTGGGGCAATACGGAAGAAACAGATCACGACAGCGGAGAATCCATGTGGCGACGGGGGCAGGGAAATGCCTATTTTCTACCTGCGGGAACAGGTCGCGGGGATGACTTCTCCTTGGAATTGATCTCCCTGCTGCTGGATCAGGTACTGCCCGAACCGATCTGTTGGATCATGGAAGAAGAAAGTGCGTCGCTGCTTATGCAGACCCGTCAATTATCGGACGGAGAATTTATGATCTTTTTGTCCAACCAGGAGGGTCAACACCTTGATGGGCAGTTGAAAATAGTAGCCAAGCGGTTATGGTCGAGTGTGGATCTATCGGCGGGTACACGTCTGCTGGCTGAACGGCTCGATCTGGAGACGGGGCAGTTTGATCCATTACCATATACCAGCAGTGGTGGGGAGTGGTGCATTACGCTAAAGCTTGCTCCCTATGAAGCCCATGCTGTGAAGCTCACTTTACAACATGCCCAAAAAGCATCTGAGGGGGATCCTTTTGCTCTGAACCAAACAGGGATGAAGTCTGGCGCGGGCCGTTTAGTTACTGAGACTGAAAACGCACCCTATACCATTCAGCTTCCTTCGGAGGGACCATGGCGACTGGAAACGGTGCAATGCAACACACTTCGAATGGGACAGTTCAACCTAACGGCTTCCAATGACAACGGTGTAATTTTTGAACGTAATCCTGTTGCAGTCAAACCTTTTATTGACCAGGCGGCAGAATTATCGGAGCAACATCATCTGCCGCTCCAGTTTAATCAGGTATTTGGCACACCAAAGAAAGCATCCGTTGCCTATCCAATCCAGTGCAAATATACGACTTCATTTGAGCTGAGGACGGCATTGACAGAATGTCTGTTATTCATGGACAGGGCGGCTATAGCGGGTGAATGGAGCATAGAAATCAACGGACTACAGATTGGACTGGATCAATTCGAGTCGATTGAAATTACCGATCACCATAATATTGGCATCGATATAACAGAGTTGTTACAAAGTGGTTTGAATGAAATGACCGTTACTGTACAGGTCACGAGGGATAAAGAAGGTATCGTTGATCCGCTGTATCTGCAAGGGAGATTTGGTGTGGAATTCCATCATGAGGGGATGATCTCTCTTGTTCCTGAACCGGATACAGCGATTCGGATTCAACCAGAACCCCAACCGCTTTATCCCTACTTTGCAGGAGAGATGAGTTATAAACGTAACTTTTGGCTGGATGAGCCTGCTGAAGAGAGGGCATCATTCGACCTGGAATTCATCGACTGGCGGGTACAGGATGTGGTAGAGGTACGGGTGAATGGTCATAGTCTGGGCGTTCGATGCTGGTCTCCATATCGCTGGACGGGAGAACCCTCCTGGCTTCGAGCAGGGGATAACGATATTGAAGTTCGTGTTACCAATACATTGATTGGATTGCTGGAAGGTACGTATTTTGACTCAGCCAGTCATAGCTTGCGTGAAGCGGGTCAGTGATCCGCTGAAAAATTAACATTACGAGAGAAAAGGGTATGTCGGGATTACGCTCTACCATTTTCTCATCTGGAGATTCTGGCTACTCAAGAGGAGGAGGAACAAGATGGGACATCGCATTCAATTCGACCGGTATCCGGGTGGCGTGATGAAAGCCTTGACGTTCAGTTATGACGACGGGGTGATACATGACCGCAGACTGGTGGAACTTTTCAATCGACATGGGCTGAGGGGCACATTCAATCTGAACTCCGGTACGCTGGGCAAGCCTGGTCGGATCGAGACGGCAGAAGTAGCGGAATTGTATGCCGGGCATGAAGTGGCTGTACATACGGTCACCCATCCTACATTGCCTTACGTTCCGGATGAGCTGCTGACCGAAGAGATTATGGAGGATCGGAGAGCGCTGGAGCAGCTTGTCGGTTATCCGGTACGAGGTATGGCCTACCCGAATGGGGGCTATGACCGTTCACTTAGCACCAAGCTGGAGTGGCTTGGTATCGATTATGCACGTACGGTTGAATCCCATGGCAGGTACACACTGCCTGAGCGACCGCTCGAATGGCATCCAACCTGCCACCATAACCATGATTTGGCGGCTCATGCTGAACGTTATATCCAGCATACGAAGACAGGTACGCCACTCTTGTTATATGTATGGGGCCACAGCTACGAATTCAATGATAACGACAACTGGGAGATTATCGAACAGTTTGCTGAGCACATTGGCGGCCGGGAGGACATCTGGTACGCAACGAACATTGAAGTGATGGGTTACTGGAGAGCAGTCAAACGTCTGGAATGTTCAGCAGATCGGTCCATCATTCATAATCCATCGGCCATCTCCGTCTGGTTAACGGTGGATCAGCAGGTGGTTGAAGTGAAGGCTGGAGAGACATTGCGACTAACCGAACGAATCAAGGTATAGGAAGGGAGCTGACGATCATTCGTTATTTTCATGAGAACGAGGCGATTGCAGGCAAGGTGTATGATTCAATTCCGGATATTTTGACCACGGTGGCCCAGCGATATATTGGGGATCATCCGAAACACTCCTTTTTTTTCCGGGCGTACCATCGGGGAGGTTTTCGCAGGCTTGGGGATTACCGGTATGATCTGAATCTGGATGCCAAGTGGAAAGAGGCTCGTGCAGGACAGTATGTGTACGTGTGGGGCAAGCTGTGGAGTCAGCAGGAGGCTACATTAAGTACGGGACTGAACTGTTATAGTCCGGTGACGGTCTACGTGAACGGAGAAGAAATCTTCAAATCCGAGCTGTTGCAGGAGTTATTTCCCGAGCGCAGAACCCAGATTCCAATCTCCGTGAAATATGGCTGGAACGATGTGCTGCTTTGTTTTGTAAAAACAGAGGTGGGATTCGGTGGTATTTACGGCACGGCTTCATTTAAAAATTTTTCGCTTCACTTCCTCACGCCAGGCGTCGATCGCCAAGGTCAGGAGGGCTGGCTGTACTCCGAACCAGTCGATGAACTTCTATCAATACTCCCTCGTGATGATATGACTGAAGCAGAAACGGGTCTCTCCTGGTACCCACGCAGGGACTGGACAGAGGAGGAATTGGGAGCGGGTTGTTTTAACAGAATTCTGACAGATGCCGCAGATCCGATAAATAAATCAGATTCAGCAAATTCTTCCGACACAGAACCGCCGCTGGTGGCTTATGCTTGGTCCAAGCTGGATGTAATCCAGCCTGGATCGTCACCAGTAATTTTACAAGGAACGCATGACGGTGCACTGACTTTATATGTGGACGGCAGGGAAGTGTACACTGCTGGGGCTACCGGAAATTTCCATGTTGAGCTGCCTCGTCGTTATGGTGCTTGTGATCTCGTAGTCAAAGGCGAAACGAAAGCTACAGCTGTTCCCTGGGGATTCACGCTGGATAATGCAGAGACTTCAGGTTCAAGTGGCTGGAGATTGAGACCACCTCATCCGGTTGCAGGATGTTCCGATGCGTGGCTGTACACAGGTTTATTTTCGCCAGGCTCTGAACCGTCTCCCGAAGACATCGTGGTAACAGATACCGTATTTGATGATGGAGCCCAAGGCGTGTACTGGCATGTAGATCTTCCCGAAACCAGTGTTCGTCCCTATTTGGAAAATACCCATTACGGGAAATGGAATTATCCACTTGGTGTTACCCTGCTTGGCCTTCTGCAGATTGGACAGGAGTTGGGGCGCGACGACTATGTTCAGTATGTTCGGGACCATATCGGCCTGAGTACGTCGTTTGACCGTTACGGTCTATGGGATCGGGAAGGGTACGGCGCCGCGGGAATCAATAATCAGTTGTCTGCCATCGACAGTCTGGATGATTGCGGTTCATTTGGCTCTACGCTGCTCGCAGCAATGGAACTAGGCGACATTCGTGGAGGCCGGGATACCGCAGATCGTATTGCAGACTACATCACGGATGAACAGGAACGTCTGGAGGACGGGGCCTTTTACCGTGTTCGTGGCAGCGGCGAGATGCGTCAGGAAACGATGTGGTGCGATGATCTGTATATGAGCACGCCATTCCTGATGCGTTACGGTCAGTTGACGGGAGATACTTCTTATTGGGATGATGCGATCAACCAGTTCCTCATGTTCCGCAAATATCTCTATATTCCCGAACAACAGATCATGTCCCATGTGTATGATTTTGTACGTGGGCGGGCGACAGGCATTCCATGGGGGCGCGGAAATGGATGGGTTCTCTTTTCGCTAACCGAACTGCTATCGATTCTGCCAAGTGATCACGTCAAACGGCCGGAACTGCTGAGCTTCTACCGGGATTTATGTCAGGGATATCTGGTCCTGCAAGGTGAAAATGGACTCTGGCATCAGGTGCTGAATCGCACGGATTCGTATGAGGAAACCTCCTGCACATCGATGTTCATCTACGCCTATGCCCGCGGTATTCGTGAAGGCTGGCTGGAGCAGCCAGAAGCCTATCTGGATGCGGTGCGCAAAGGATGGGAAGGCATAACCCGTCTGTCCATCGATTATAAAGGCAATGTGTACGGTGTATGCCGGGGTTCCGGTTATTCCTTTACCGCACTCTATTACCGGGATGATCTGGGGTGGATTCTGAACGATACCCACGGTATCGGCATAGTGCTCCTGGCAGGAATTGAGGCGTATAAAATGAACCAGCAGCTGAGCGGCATTTTTTCGCTCGACTCTTCAATTACAGCCGCACAACGCTAGTGCAGCAACCATGAATTCATCACATATAGCCTAATGACCAATAAAGCGGCATAGCCCTTAGGCTTGCCGCTTTATCTTTATGGATGGAAATATTCCGTTTATATTCTGAATTGCACTGAGGGGGTTAAAACAGCTCCAATTGCTCCGGTCCCTCTTCCTCCTCCGGCTCCGTACGGTCAGGAAAGGGCTTCACAGGCTGCTCCAGCAGCTCCATCATCATCTGTGCATTCGCAGCGGCGTCGCCGCCTGAGTTGTTGTTGAAAATCACATAAACATCCTTGCTCTGCTCCTGCAATTGCTCCAGATAACCCTTCCACTCCAGCAGCTCTTCCTGGTTGTAGCGATACAGATAACGGGTCTCGCGCCAATTAGGTGCACCATTCTGGTGCCAGCCTGATACATTGCGTCCGTGCATGCGTACCAGCGTCATCTCGGCATCGGTAGCCTCGGGAACGATGGGAATAGATCCCTGACCTGCCTGAGGTTCATCACAGACACTGTGAATCCAGCCTTGCTCCTTCATAAAAGCCAGCGTTCGCTCGCGCATGCCTTCTTCATACCAGCTGCGATGACGAAATTCGAGAGCGCACGGGATGCCTTCCATTCTCAGCTTTACTTCACGCAGCTCATTGACATTGTCCCGATTGCACTCAAACCACGGCGGGTATTGGAACAAGGCCGCTTGCATCTTGCCTGCTTCCATGACAGGCTCCAGCGATTCGCGAAAAGCCTTATACATCTCCGAGGTGCTGGTGAAATAGGGCTTTCCTCGCAGATGTCCTGTCATCCCTTGATAGGCTTTGACGATAAAAGCAAAGGATTCCGGCGTCTCCTCTGCCCAGCGTGCCATCCGGTCCCGAGGCTGAACGGCGTAGAAGGAACTGTCTACCTCTACGGTCGTAAAATATTGTCCATACAGACGGAGCTTGTCTTTCGCTTTGGTACGATTGGGGTATAAATCTTCCTGATCTCCCCAGCCCGTAAGTCCAATCCGAATCATCAATAACACCTCCTGTTGCTGCTGCATATCTTATGTTAGCGTTATGTTTCAGTCGTCATCTGTCGTTCATGATGTGAAAATGCCATACTGGTTTGATATCAATCCTCTATGTATAGTTAACCGATTCGCGAGGGCCTGACTATGTTTAACATTATATCGTGTGGTTTCCGGCCGTTCAACGCGGACGATTCGTGGGAATTTTTGAGTTTGAAGGATAAAGACGGTACAATGACTAAAAGCTATAGAGAAATGATCCGGCTGGTATAACAGCGTATTACGGATAGTTGGGCCAGTGACCATGTGGAGGGCGATACGTAATGACGGAATGGTATGAAAAGAGTTTTGGAGAAGACTATCTTCTTGTGTATAAACATAGGGATGTGCAGGGTGCATACCAGGAAGTACATAAAATGATAAGCTGGTTAAAGCTTCAGCCAAAATCCAAGGTACTGGATCTGTGCTGCGGTATGGGCCGACATTCTTTGGCCCTTGCTGACGCTGGTTTCCAGGTGACCGGTATCGACCTTTCTGATGTGCTTTTGCGTGAAGCACGTGAAATGGATACCGAACATCGTGTAGAGTGGTATCACGCCGATATGCGCGAGCTTCCACTGAAAGGCGGATTTGACGCCGTGGTCAATCTGTTTACCTCATTTGGTTATTTCCGAGAGGATGGAGAGCAACTTCGAGTATTACGCGCCATTCATCGGATGCTGAAGCCGGGAGGCAGTTATATTATTGATTTTATGAACACGGCTTACGTGACTCGTCATCTGGTGCAGCATTCAACACGTGAAAGCGAAGGACAGTATATTGAAGAGTTTCGCAAGATCCAGGATGGATTTGTGCAAAAAGAAATACACATCACCGATATCGCATCCGGGCAGAAACCGCGAATCTATCAGGAACGCGTCAAATTGTACACCCGCGAACAACTACGTGATCTGCTTCACGAGGCAGGACTCGTGGTGGATCAGGTACATGGCGGTTATGATGAAGAAAAGTACGATGAGCAGACATCGCCGCGGATGATTTTTGTCGGTCATCGGCCTGTGCAGTAGAGTTGGAGGAGAATATTAATGAAGCAAACGGAATCCATATCCATGCCAGCAGGCATGCATCGGGTCAAGATTACGATGGCTTTTCCACTGCGCTGGGTGAACAGCTATGTACTTCATGAACCGGACGGAACAATAACGATTGTTGACCCGGGACCACGCAGTGCTGAGACGGAACAGGAGTGGCACGAAGCGCTTGCCGATTTCAATTTAACTTTTCAGGATATTAAGCAAGTTGTACTGACCCACCATCATCCCGATCATCTGGGGTTATCTGGCCGGATACAGCAGCAAACGGGTGCGCCTGTCCGAATGTCCACACGATCCCGCCAGGAGGCAGATTATATGTGGGGTCCTGAGGCGACCATTAACACAGTGCTAACGGAATACTATGGCCGCCATGGGATGCCGGGAGACAAGACGCAGCAGATCCGCGAACATATGGAGGGATTTCACTCACAGATTACACCACTTCCGGTTGTGACACCGATTGAAGATGGCGAATGGCTGCTTATGGGCGGGAAAAAGTGGCTTGCAGTGGAAACAGGGGGTCACGCGCCGGGACATCTATCCTTCTATGCGCCCGACTCCGGGGAGATCCTGTGTGGAGATGCGGTATTGCCGCAGATTTCACCGAATATCAGCCTGCAGCCGGGAAGTGACGATCAGCCTTTATTGTCTTATATGGAAGGGTTGCATCGACTGGGGGCTTTGGATGTAGAGGTGGCATATCCAGGTCACCGGAATCCGTTTAACCATTTTGCCGATCGAACCGTCCATCTGCTTACTCATCATGAGGAACGCCTTCAGAAGATGGGTGAGCGAATCCGGGAAGCACCGACGAGTGCATATGATATGTGTGTATTTATGTTCGGCGACCGCTTGGGAGCACATCAGCTTCGCTTTGCGATGAGTGAGACGTTGGCGCATCTGCAGGAATTGATCCGGCGTGAGGTTATTGTACAGGAGCAGCGGTTGGACGGAGAATTCTTCTTTAGGGAGCATGGTTAGGGGTTATACTTGGGATTACAAGACTTTGAGGCAGGGGATCTTCCTGGTCAGAGTCTTTTTTGCGTGTAACGACTTAAATAATGACTTCAATAAAATAAAGCTTTAGTCTCTCTTAACGGTTCATTCATCTTCTTTTAAGCCTGCACTTCTATGATAAATGCATGAACTTCGCCATAGAAAGCAGGGAAGAGCGATGACTAGAAAAAAACGAAACCAATGGAGAAAATGGCAAGCCTCGGCGGCAGCAACGTTGACCGTGGCTGCACTCTTTCAATATGTAAGAACTTCTGATGCCTTTGATATCGCTTATGCGGCGGCTAATGGTAACGATATAAGCAGTACAGCCTCTACCCGGGTGGATACCCAGGATGATGTCATGGACGAATGGACAGATAACACTGATAGCATTTCCAATGCACCGTCCAATGAGGGCTATAGCCTGGATGAGGGGACAGCCGATGGAACCAACGCCATCGTTCCGAATCAAGGCAGATCGTCGGATGGCTGGATGTCAGATCAGAGCAGCAATCAGGATACAGACTCCGGTTATAGCCGTGGCAACTATCAGTCACGCACAGGTGCATCATGAGCCGCACAAAGCAAGCCTCCCGTCTGCTTAGGTTCCGCTTCCGAGCGATGAACACGGACGTGGAAGTCCAGTTGGCAGCAGGACGGGAAGAGGCTGAGCATGCGGCAGCGCTGGTGAAAAATTGGTTCGAAACGCAGGAACAGCGTTTCAGCCGATTTGTGGCAGATAGTGAATTGAATCGTCTGAATCGTTGCACAGGCTGGATGCCCATCTCCGCAGCAATGGATGAAGTGTTAAGTTTGGCATACGGTTATATTGGTCAGACGGAAGGGATTTTTCAGCCAGGTATCTCTCAGGCTCTGCGGGCTTCGGGTTACGATGTCAGCTTCGAGCAGCTGCAGCAAAGAGAGCTTCGTCCATCAGGAATCGAACTCAGATTGGACATCCGACAATCGGATATAACAGATATGCTGAGAGACGAATATGACTATAGCCGCCCAAGCTGGATTCAAAGGGAAGGCAGTCGAATGGTTCATAAGGACCCTGGAACCGAGCTGGACCTTGGGGGCATTGTTAAGGGCTGGGCCGTTGAGCGTATCGCGGATTGGCTGCAACGTACACTTCATATTCCGGCGGGGTTGATTAACGCAGGTGGGGATATTCAGGCATGGGGGACAATGGATCAACCGATGTGGTCCGTACATGTCACTGATCCTTATCAAGAGGAGCGTAATCTGATAGGGAACATTCAGTTGAGGAAAGGTGCAGTTGCCACTTCTGGTATTGTGCGACGACAGTGGCAGAATACGGACGGTAGCCTTTCGCATCATTTGATTGATCCCCGGACGATGGAGCCGGCAGATACCGATGTGCTGCAGTGTACCGTTCTGGGCCAGCATACATCGCAATGTGAGATTATTGCCAAGACCGTTTGTATCTTGGGAAGTGCCGAGGCAGTGGGCTGGTTAAACCGACATTATGATCGGCATGACGTCCTGTGGATGACTCGGGAAGGGAGCACTTATTTTAGAGGAAATACCGATACGCTTGCTGAACGCTGGCCCGGTTTTGATCCGGATCACCGCTTCAGCCTTATATAAACGCCAAGTCTATCAGATATGGGGGAGCCGGTTATGGCACAATGGATTGTAGATTATCTGCCAACGTGGAATATCATTCGAATTAGTGGGATAGCCGCTTATTTGCTGCTCTTTGCGGGTGTGTTTCTGGGGATTGCCCAAGGAATGCCCATCGCCAAAGGCAAACCCAAAGCGGCCATGTATACATGGCATACCCGAACGACCTGGCTCGCCTTCGGACTTGGACTTGTGCATGCGTTAAACCTATATATTGATCACTATAGTCCGTTCACCTGGAGTGAATTGCTCATTCCGTTTACGTCTCCAGTGCATCCAATCGGAAGCGGACTGGGTACGTTAGCCTTTTATGGTCTGGTGATCGTATTGTTATCCAGTGACCTGCGTAACAAGCTTGGCCGCAAATGGTGGTTTATGTTCCATATGCTGTCTTATCCCGTATTTATCGGTTTACTGTTCCATGGCATGGTTACCGGTACGGATTCCGGCAACGTCATTATGCGCCTGATGTATGTATTTACTGGGTTGAGCATACTTGGTATTACTGTACTTCGTGGCTTGTTGCGAGAACGCAAAGGCCCGGAAATTACGATTGGACCCAGTCGTGTAGAGGCTAAGCCAGCTTCAGCCGAACCGAATTGGAGAGAAGTGTATCGTTTGGCGGAAGCGGGAAGACAGGAGCATATGAAATAACGTATACCGAAATAAGTGGATATACAAAAGAAGCGGCCTGGTGGCCGCCTTTTTGTCATGATCAGAATCGTAAATTATACGATATCATCGCTGACCGGTTTTTGTCCCAAAGCTTCTTCAAGCTCCGATTGTTTGCGATGTGCAATCCGGCTGCTGGCCGCCGAGGCAATAGCCCCCACGATATCATCCAGAAACGTATGCACAGGCCCAAGGCTCTTGTCGTTCAGACGTTCAAGCACGCCGGGTTTTAACTTGTCTACATAACCGTAATTCGTGAATCCGATACTGCCGTATACGTTGACGATGGAGAACGCGAGAATCTCATCCACACCATATAACCCCTCATCATTCTCAATCATCTCCTGCAAAGGCGAAATGAGTTTGCCTTGCTCTGCCAGCAGGTCCAGCTGAATGCCTGTCAGGACTGCGTTCTGGACCTCACGTTTGCGTAACACTTTCTCCACATTGTCGATACATTCTTCCATCGTCAGATCTGGATAATACTTTTTCTGCAGCATCATGACCAGTTCCGCGATCTCAGAGATTTTGACGCCCCGCTTGTGCAGCCATTCCCTCGTGGCCTCTTCCACTTTACGGCTATTCAGGCTGTAAGGGATTTTTTCTTGCTCAGGATGTTCCATGGGCGATTCCTCCTCTGAAGTTAGCAATGTCCTTATGCTTGTATCCTAATACGTTATTAACCGTTTTGGGTTTCTTTGCTACTTTCGATGGGGATGGAACGCCTGTTTTTGACTTTATGCATGATGCGCTTGTTTAAAAAGTAGTTATTTTTTGGGCAAAGGCTCGTATACATGGTAGTACAAACTGTAAAAATGATGAGGGGGAACGTGATCATGAGTAAGATCCGTTATTTGCGTACAGCTTCTGCAGCTGCACTGTTGAGTATTCCTGTGGTGTTATCCGGATGTGGCATGTTTGGGGCACAGTCCTCCGAGGCAATCGATCCACCGCCGCCGATTCAGGAAGCGGCTATGATTCAGGCGGCCGAAGGCAACGGATCACTCGCCAAGCTGCCGCTTACAACCGTGTATTTGCAGGACCAGCAAGGTTTGCTTGCTCCGGTATCCATGACGCTTCCGTCGGGCACGGACGTTAGCAGCCCCAAAACAGCTCTGGATACACTCGTGACGGGCGGTCCTTATGCAGGGATGTTGCCTGAAGGATTTCAGGGCGTTCTCCCGCAGGGCACTGTTGTTCAGAACGTAACGATTCATGCGGATGACAAGCTGGCAGTCGTGGAGTTCTCGGGCGACTTCGCCAAGTATGATGCCAAGGACGAGCGCAAAATGCTGGAGGCTGTCACCTGGACACTCACGGGTACACCAGATGTGCAGAACGTACAGATCTGGGTAGACGGCAAAAAGCTGACGCAAATGCCAGTAAACAGCACACCGCTGCCGGAACCGTTGAACCGGGCGGTGGGCATCAATCTCGATTTGGGTGATACATTCACGACCAACAGCAGTCCGGTGACGGTTTATTTCTCAGCCGCTACGCCAGCAGGCATCCAATATTATGTTCCGGTTACACGTCTTGTGACACCAGGTGGAGACCGGGTGCAGGCTGCGTTGAATGAACTGATCAAGGGGCCAGCCAAAGGCGGGGAGCTGGAAGAGGTTATGACAGGCGGAACCCAGCTGCAATCGGTCAAAACGTCCCAGAATGGAACCGTAACGGTTGCACTCAAAGACGACATGTTCACCGAGGGAGATGTCGTGCCAAGTGAACTGCTGCAATCCGTCGTGTTGACCACGGCTGAGAATACAGCAGGCAAGGAAGCTAAAGTCCAGATTGAATGGAATGGCCAAAAGACAGTCATGAGTGATGATAATCGGGATTATAGTGCCCCCGTATCGAAGCCTGAATATATCAACGAGATTCCAATTTAAGCCACAAAGAGCCTTCTAGCGTAAAGTTGACAGAACTCTTTGATGGATAGAATGCTTTTAAGAGAACTCTTTGGGGGACAGGATGCTTTTAACTGAACTCTTTGGTAATATAGAAGGGATTAGTAAAAGTGTGAACAAGCTCGACATTACAGGATGCTTAAGTCGTAGGAGGCAGAAATGATGAGATCTAACGGACGAACAAGCGACCAGCTGCGCCCGATGAATTTAACAATTAACACAAATAAATACGCCGAAGGTTCTGTACTGATTGAAGTGGGAGATACCAAGGTTATTTGCACAGCTACTGTGGAGGAACGTGTTCCTCCCTTTATGAAAGGGCAGGGTAAAGGCTGGGTAACGGCTGAATACTCCATGCTGCCACGTGCAACACATACCCGGAATCAGCGTGAAGCGAACCGCGGCAAATTGACTGGGCGCACCATGGAAATTCAGCGCCTGATTGGCCGGGCACTGCGCTCAGTCGTTAATTTGCAGGCGCTGGGTGAGCGTACGATTACACTGGACTGTGATGTTATACAAGCAGACGGGGGTACACGCACAACGTCCATTACCGGTTCGTTTGTAGCGCTGGCTCTCGCTGTGAACAAAATTTCCCAACAACATAAACTGCAAGTGTTCCCGATTACAGATTTCATTGCAGCGGTAAGTGTGGGTGTAGTTGGAGAACAGCCTGTGCTGGATCTGAACTATGATGAAGATTCCAAAGCCAAAGTGGATATGAATTTGGTGATGACAGGCGGCGGGAAATATGTGGAGCTTCAGGGAACAGGCGAAGAAGCACCATTTGACCGCCGTGAGCTGAACGCGATGCTGGAGCTGGGTGAACAGGGTATTCTGGAAATGATTGAGCGTCAAAAAGAAGTTCTTGGTCCCATTGCACTCAAGATCGGCGCTCGTGGACTAGGAGAAGCCTAAGATGAGTCTGGATAGCTCAATTATCATTGTTGCAACCCGCAATGCGGGGAAAGTACGTGAATTTGCCCATGCATTCGCTCCGCTGGGCAAAGAGGTCAAAAGCATGTTTGACTATCCGGAGCTGCCGGATGTTGTTGAGGATGGCGTAACCTTTGCGGAGAATGCCTGGAAGAAAGCCAAAGCGGTGGGTGATGCCCTTGGGCTGCCTGTCCTGGCTGACGATTCGGGATTGTGCGTGGATCTGCTGGACGGTGACCCAGGAGTGTATTCTGCGAGATATGCAGGCGAGGGTGCAACCGATGCGAAGAACAATGCCAAGCTGCTTGAGACGCTGGAATCCCTCAAATCCGGTGAAGATACCGAGCAACCGCTGCTGAGTCCGGCCCGTTTCGTCTGTGCACTGGTGTTATATGATCCGGCAACCGGAGACAAGTATGAATCAGAAGGCACGGTGGAAGGCTGGATCACAGCTGAAGCAGCCGGTGGTGGCGGATTTGGATATGACCCACTCTTCTATGTGCCTGAATACGAGATGACGATGGCTGAGCTTACGTTGGAGCAAAAGCAGGCGATCAGTCACCGGGGTCATGCGCTGAGAGCGCTCGTATCCACACTGGAAGGCTGAGCTTCAACCGAACCGGCTCATACGAATATGAATGTATAAGGTGAATTCATAGCCTTGCTTCAATATCAAAGCGTTAGTGGAAGGTAAGAATCATTCCTGTGGGATGGTTTACCGACCATTAACGTTTTTTTATTTTTAAATGAGTGAGCTGACTTAATAAAGCCAGTACGTTAGCCCCCCAATAACCCCCAATTTTCTCAGGATAAATATCAGAACGTATGTTCTTTCGCCTATAAAGGAAATACGAAGATTTCACGTTTGAGCAGAGCATTAGGACCGGGGTTGGAAGAAGTTGCAAGTCTTGTACCGTATGGGTTAACATTCAAGGTAATTGAATCATCAATGAACTCAAACGGAGGGGATTTGCTTATGCAAGAAGTGAAACTTACGGTGTCTTATGATGATTATGAGAACGGTATCCGTATGGAAACGTTAATCAGGGAGCTGGCTGCCAAACCGGAGGCTGGTTCGCTGGAGAGCCTGATTATTGGAGACTGGGGACAGGCTTATGAAAATTCGCCGGATGAATTCTTGGGAACACTCACCGAATTGGCTACAAGCTTTCCGTCCTTGAAGAAACTGTTCATCGGAGATATGGGCTTTGAAGAATGCGAGGTATCATGGATTATTCAGACGGATCTCACACCACTACTGGTTGCTTTTCCTGAATTGAAGTCGTTTTCAGTAAAGGGCAGCAGCGGACTAAGTCTGGAGCCAATGGAGCATGCCAAACTTGAAGAATTGATCATTATTTGCGGTGGTCTGCCCCAAGGCGTATTAGCTTCAATTGCCCGCGCTAAGTTGCCTGAATTGCGCAAACTTGAACTATATTTGGGTGTGGAGGATTACGGGTTCGATGGTTCGCTTCAGGATGTACTTCCATTCTTGGAACAAGGCTTGTTTCCAAAGCTCGTCTACCTGGGTCTGAAAGATAGTGAGATTCAGGATGAGATTGCAAAAGCTGCAGCAGAGGCGCCGATTTTGGATCAACTGGAAGTCCTTGATCTGTCGGAGGGCACGTTGTCTGATGAAGGGGCCGAAGCGCTGCTTGCCAGTGACAAGATCAAAAAACTTAAGCATCTTAATCTTAGTTACCACTACATGACGGACGAAATGCTCATTCGCTGGAAACGTTCTGGCATATCTGTAGATGTCAGCGAGCAACAACAGAGTGATGAAGATGACTGGCGTTACCCGTCGTTAACGGAATAAATGATGTCAGGCATGACGGAGATGGAACATCATTTGCAACGCCCATTGAAGGATTCGAATAAAACTCTGGAGCAGCCGTTATTGTTAATTGGAAACCCGAACAATCGTCGTACCCTTGGATTACAGGAGGCAAGACAGCGCCTTGGCTTACAACCTGCACTTGTGCTGCCTTATGCTCGGTTGCTACAGACTTGGAGACAGGGCGGTACTATAGCGGATGCCTTACAGCAATGTCTGAGAGGGCGAGGGACTACGCACACGAACGTAGCGCCGTGGCTATCTTCATCAGTTTCGATGTCATATGCGTATCATGATTCAGTTCACGGAGCAATTAACATACCTCTTATTCGAGTGGATGCTCCTGGTGAGGAATGGGAGGTGGAGCGTGAGCTGCTCTTTCTTGGAGCTGGGAGTGATACAGCTCAGTTAAAGGATGGTACTTCTGCAAGCGTGATTTCGGCAGAACAGACACTCGTTCTTGAACAGGATTGGGGGCGAATCCACGCCCCTGGTCAATGGTTTCGTGGTTGGAAGGCATGTTTGGAACGAATCGGCCGTGAAGCGCGGGAATATTGGCCCAATGCCCGGTTCATGAATGATCCCGATGACATTGCGATCATGTTTGATAAAAGGAAATGCCAGCAGCATCTAAACTCACACGGGGTTCAGATCCCTCCAATGCTCCCCTCTTCGGAGCCGAACAGAAACGCTGCCGAGCTTCGTATCGCAATGAAGACAGCCGGTATGAATCGCGTTTTCGTGAAGCTAGCGTGTGGTTCCGGGGCTTCAGGCGTTGTTGCCTATCAAATTAATCCCCGAACGGGTGCTGAAATTGCCATAACCACTGTGGGAATGGAAGAAGTTCTGGGAAAGACCATATTTTACAATGAAGGCCGGATGCGCAGGTACACACGTACTTCGGAGATTTCAGCGCTCATGGATTGGCTGTGTGCTGAGGGTGCCCAGATTGAACGCTGGATGGCCAAAGCGTCCCTGGGTTCAAGCGTGTTTGATATCCGCCAGCTTGTGGCGGGCGGACAAGCAGGTCATGCCGTCGTACGGCTTAGTCAGACACCGATCACCAATCTGCATTTGCGCAATGAGCGGTTGCTGCCCGCAGAAGCGGGGCTGGATGGACAGCAGATGGAACGGGTTCAGACGGCAGCAAAAGCGGCGATGGCTGCCTTTCCCAACTCATGGTCTGCTGGTATTGATGTGATGCTCAGTAGTGGCACTGAGCCCCGCTCTTATGTTCTGGATGTGAATCCGTTCGGAGATTTGTTGTACAGAGTACAGCATAACGGACTTGGAACGTATGAATGGGAAATGGAACTTTTGCGAAAGGGGCCTTACAACCATGCCTGATATGAACACCATCGTAGGCTCCCATGATCTGTTAATGATTACGCTGGACACGTTGAGGTATGACGTGGCAAAGCTGGAGGAACAGAATTGCCCCAACCTGTGCGGCTCGGGTTCCTGGGAGCAGCGTCATACACCGGGAAGTTTTACGTATGCGGCACATCATGCCTTTTTTGGCGGCTTCATGCCTACACCTGCCAATACGGACAAAGCCTCCCATGTGCGACTTTTTCATTCCCGGAATACCGGATTAAAGACTCATCCGCATACCTGGCTGTTCGACACACAGGATATCGTATCCGGGTTCGCTGCTGAAGGGTACCGTACGATCTGTATTGGCGGGGTCATTTTCTTCACCAAGAAAAATCCGCTCGCCAAAGTGCTGCCGGGTTATTTCCAGCAGAGCTACTGGCGGATGAACTTTGGGGTAACCAATCCCAAATCGACCGAGCATCAGGTTCAGCATGCCCTGAAGCTGCTGGAGCAGAGCGCACCGGATGAGAAGCTGTTTCTGTTCCTGAATGTGTCTGCCATCCATGGACCCAATCGTTATTTTGTGGAGGGTGCCAGAGAGGACTCGGTAGAGACACAGCGTGCAGCGCTTCGGTATGTGGATGAGGCCCTCGGGCCATTGTTTGATGCAATGAGGCAGCGTTCACGGCCTACGTTTTGTCTTGCTTTTTCCGATCATGGCACGGCTTATGGTGAGGACGGCTATCAGGGCCACAGGCTGGCGCATGATGTCGTCTGGAATGTGCCTTACCGTGAATTTATTTTATAAAACAAATGGTTCATATCTTGAACAACTACAAACCGGATACAGGGAGGAAACTGATGGACGATCAATCTCAACATACGACAGCAGGTCATTCCGCACAGTCCGGCTCTAATACAGCTACCAGTCTTAGAGAAGTGCTTGCTTCACCCTATCGCTCTTATTTATATTCGTATCCCCACAAGACCGCATATCGGGACTTGAACCCGCCGTTACCGCTCGGTCCGTTGTGGGAACGTGAGAATACCGATACGTATTTTTTATATATGCACATTCCGTTTTGTGCCGCTCGTTGCGGATTTTGCAATTTGTTTACGCTGCCGGATCGCCGTGATGACACCCATGTACGTTATGTGGATGCGCTGGAACGGCAAGCCAAGCAGTGGGCACCACTCACTTCACGCAGACCCTATTCGAGGTTTGCCATCGGTGGTGGGACACCCACATTATTGAATGAAATTCAGTTGAACCGCTTGTTTGATATTGCGGAACAGGTGATGGGGCTTGATCCGACGCAAGCTTCGATCTCGGTAGAAACGTCACCGGATACCGTGACGGAAGCCAAATTGACGATCATGAAGGAGCGAAGCGTGGACCGGGTAAGCATGGGCATCCAAAGTTTTATTGAAGCGGAAGCCGCTGCGATCTACCGTCCACAGAAACCGCAGGAAGTGGAACGCGCGCTTGAGAAACTTGCGCGTTTTGAATTTCCTTTGTTGAATCTGGATCTGATCTATGGGCTGCCGGGACAAACGGTGGAATCATGGCTGTATTCCCTGGAATGTGTCCTCTCCTATGAACCGGGTGAGATTTTCATTTATCCGCTCTACACCCGTGAGAATACCATTGTGAAACCGGATGATATTCAGCGTCAGGGACCGGATATTCGGATGGAGCTTTACAGGGCTGCGCGTGAGACTTTAAAAAGCCGGGGCTATGTCCAGTATTCCATGCGCAGATTTGCCAAAGAGCAATCTTCTTTTGGCAGTAAGGAGCTTCTGCCCTACAGTTGTCAGGAGGAAGGCATGGTTGGTCTGGGATGCGGTGCGCGCTCGTATACCAGTGAAGTACACTATGCTTCCAAGTATGGTGTGAGTTATAAGGCCACACAAAGCATCATTGCTGATTATGTGGCGACCGAGCGCTATGATGTGGCCGATTACGGTATTGTCTTGAGCCGGGAGGAGCAGAAACGTCGCTTTATTCTGAAAGCCTTGCTGCATCGGGAAGGATTGGCACTGTCGGATTATGATCAGCGATTCGGGACGGAAGTTATGTCAGACTACGGATGGTTGAGTGAATTGCTATCTGAAGGCATGGCTGAGCTTGGGCAGGACAGCGAGGGTAACCAAGTGCTGCATCTGACAGAAGAGGGATTGGGCTACTCGGATGCCATTGGAGATTGGCTCATCTCCGCTGAGGTTCGTGAACAAATGGAAGGGTTTGTGTTCTCATGAGAGCAACCTTGTATTATCGGGGCAAGCTGTCGTCCTGTAATTACGACTGCCCCTACTGCCCGTTTAGCAAAACGGTAGATTCCAAGGAGACGCTGGAAGTGGATGAACAACAACTTCGTCAATTTGTGAATTGGGTGGGTGAACAGGAGAACGCAGGACATCAATTTTCGATTTTCTTTAACCCGTATGGAGAAGCCCTGGTACGTCGCTGGTACCGGGACGCCATGATAGAGCTGTCACATATGCCGCATGTGGACAAAATTGCAGTCCAAACCAATTTATCTGTCAAACTGGACTGGGCCCGTGAATTGAATCATCAGAAAGCGGCATTTTGGGCGACCTATCACCCACGTGAGACGAAGGAGTCTTCCTTTGTCAAACAATGTTTGACTTTACGTGAGATGGGGCTTGCTTTTAGTGTGGGGACGGTTGGATTGCGCAGTGCATTTCCGGCCATTGAATCGATGAGGCAGGCTTTACCCGAAGATGTGTATATGTGGATCAATGCCTTTAAAGATCGACCGAAGTATTACACCGTAGATGAGGTCGCCTTTTTACGGTCGATTGACCCGCTGTTTGAAGGGAATTTGCAGGATTACGATAGCTTGGGCAAGCGCTGTTCCGCTGGTTCGCAGGTATTTTATGTGCAAGGGTCAGGGCATGTAAAAAGATGTTATAAAGATCGTCGGATCTTAGGACATTTATACCGCGATGGTTTGGAAGCTTTAGCAGCAGATCGCCCTTGTGGCATGAAGAAGTGTGGCTGTTACATCGGTTATATTCATATGGAGGATACACCGTTCAGAGATATCTTTGGCAGTGGATTGCTTGAACGAAATCCAGCTGCAATCCATGGATAGGCGGAAGGCCTCCAACCAAAATTTCAAAGTGAATATTATTTTGGTTTTATATTTTATATATTAAAAGGGTGCTTGGTAAGAACAGCTAGCTGTTCACCAAACACCCCTTTTTAATATTGCCCCATACATGTGAACCTTAGTATAACTTACCGAATGGCCACTTTGTACGTACGGAGCCACGAGTTGATCTGTGTCAGATAAGCAAACAGCTGTGGACCCGACATTAACTGTCCAAACCAGGGCAAATTCGATGAAGCATCCGATGAGGAGGCCAATTTGCGAATTTGAGCTTTATCGATTAATGGCAAGATCGGAGAGCTTGCGTCATCCAAAATATCAAGCACCTGCTGTTTAACGGCCGCCAGGTATTGCGGGTTATGTGTTTTCGGATACGGACTCTTTTTTCGATATAACACATCGTCAGGCAATACACCTTCCAGCGCTTTACGCAGAATTCCTTTTTCCCGTCCGCCTGTCATTTTCATTTCCCAAGGCACGTTAAACGCATATTGAATTAAACGATGATCACAGTAAGGCACCCGAACTTCAAGCCCGGCCCCCATACTCATCCGATCTTTACGATCCAGGAGTGTAGGCATGAACCGGGTGATGTTCAGATAGGACATGACTCGCATTTGGGCTGCCTTACCAGTTTCTCCATCGAGTAACGGCACTTCAGCTACAGCATCTGAATAACGATCCGCGAGATATTCCAGCGGCTTGATCCATTCCCGAATGTCCGGGGATAACAATCCTGCTCGCATGTCAGGCGCTACAGACCATGGGAATGTACCGGAGTTCAGCATCTCTTCCCGATGGAACCAGGGATAACCGCCAAATACTTCATCTGCCGCTTCGCCTGAAATGGCAACCGTGGCCCCTTTTTTGATTTCTTTACAGAAGAGATAGAGGGAGGAATCCACATCTGCCATGCCCGGCAAATCACGCACGAGCATGGCCTGAGTCAGGGCATGAACCAGTTCACCATTTTCAATCTCAATCCAGTGATGATCCGTCTTCAGTTCATCCACCATTCGCTTAATCCAGGGGCCATCAGCACCAGGCTGGAAGGAATGGGCCTGAAAATGCTTTGCATTATCCACATAGTCGACCGAATACGTGCTGACTTGGCCCTGACCGGTACGGTTGTAATAATCCACCGCTAAAGCAGACAAAGCGCTGGAATCCAGTCCTCCTGACAACAGGGAGCAGACCGGAACGTCCGAGGCAAGCTGCCGTTCTAATGTATCCTGTAACAGGCTGCGCACCTCAGCAGCTGTTTCTTCCAGATTATGTTCGTGATGCTGACTTTCCAGCTTCCAGTAGGCATAGGTTTTGATACCGTTTCGGTTGTAGATAAGCGCATGGGCAGGTTTGAGCTCGTTAAGAGAGGAATATACGCCGTGTCCAGGTGTCCGGGCAGGACCGACAATAAATACCTCTGCCAATCCTTCAGGGCCAACAGCAGCTTCAACATCCGGATGGAGGAGAAGTGCTTTGGGCTCTGAGCCGAATACAAGGGTATCTTTTGCATTACTGTAGAACAGAGGTTTGACCCCCAGGCGGTCACGTGCGATAAAAACCTGTTCACGTCCCCCATCCCATATGGCAAAAGCAAATATTCCGTTAAACCGGTCAACACAGGCCGGTCCCCACTCAATATAAGAGGCGAGAAGCACTTCCGTATCACATTGTGTGCGGAAATGGTGTCCCCGCTGGAGCAATTCCTTTTTCAACTCGGGGGCATTGTATAGTTCTCCGTTATACACGACGGTATAGGAGGTGTCTCCCTGTAACGCATGCATGGGCTGTGCCCCGTTCTCCGGGTCCATAACGCTGAGACGCCGATGTCCGAACGCACAAGGATTGGAGATCCATGTACCTGAAGCGTCGGGCCCCCGGTTCGACAAGCTGTCCGTCATCCGGACCAGCAGCTCTGATTCCTGGGTCAAGTCCCGATTCCACTGTATGAAGCCGGTTATACCGCACATGGTTTGTTCATCCTTTCTTAGTCGAGTCATTCATCCGAATGGCTGCTTAAGTTGCTAACAGCCAGCAAATGTTGTCTTTTTCGTCAGAAGTCGTAACAAATATATGCCGAAAGCAGGCATAAAATGTCTGTCCTCTTCGGAAACTAGTTCTAGGGACAACGGCCTCAACATGCCTGTGAAGGAGAGAACTTGCAAATGGACAGTATGACCTATTATGTATCTGTCATGGGGCGCTCCGTTATTCCGGACCCGTACGCAACGTCGTATGAATGGGTTATCCATGCGACGCCTCAAGAGGCGGAACAATTACTGGGACTGCTTAATCTAATGCAGGAAAAAGAGGAAGAAGCCTTTCCAGGAATGGTATTTCCTTGGCCGGATACGCCGGAGGAGACTGTAAACCGTGCATATGAAACTGTATTACAGCAGGTGTATCGGGAGATATATCGCTTGGGAACACCGGAGACCCGATACCAGATCGAACAAAGTACATGAAATGGACAAAGGAGCGCGATAACAAATGTATGCTATTCAGGATGCCAAAATACGCAGATTAACCGAAGTGGATGGATTGTCTTGTGCAGAAGTTGAGGTGCAGCCTGGAAATACGGGGGACCCGTCTTTGCTTGTATACGTTACGGCAACCCAGCCAGGGAACTCGCTAGAAGTTGTTCGAATTGTACGCAATCATTCGGATGCTGTCCTGGACTGGTACAATAACAATATGCACACAGCGTTTGAAGATGCCACGGAAACGGCGTTTGAGAACAGTGAAGGCATTACAGCAGGAGAGGATAAAGCCCGGTTTCAGAGTGAACTGCTTGCTTTTGGCTTACTGGGGCCGACTCTTCAGCGCTATTTAGTGGGGCAGGCGTAAGGAGAGTGTTCCAACATATGCCGATTGGGGCAAAGGATAAGCGGAATTACCCGGAGCCATACTAAATACAAGTTCCGGGGAGGTGATAGCAATGGCTTCCAAGTTCAAGAAAAACAAAGGAAACCTTTACGCGCATCATACCGAGTTTGCCGAGGAAGTGCTAGCCATAAACAGCAAGCGTCCTGCCCAGAAAAATCCGTGGCGTCAGGGAAACAAGTAACCGGAATGCTGAAACCCGCCCTTCTTCCGAAAGGCGGGTTTTTGAATGTTTAATTTAACTTGATTGTGAAAACTTGTGGTTAGGCATATTCACGCAGCACTTGAATCCCTTTAACGATATTGTATACAAAACTTAATGCATAAATGACAAAGAACAGAATTATAAATCCGACAGCGGAACCGAGACTGTGGGCGGTAACGAAGAAATAAAGTAGCGGAATTGCCGCAAGAAACGGGAATATATGCGAAAATAGGGCCCGTTTAGCATGTCCCTCAATATAGTTGTCTTTGGCAACAATCCAAATAATGATGGGAAACAGGAACGGGGCGAAGAAAATACTAAAATAGGATAATGCTGATAACAGTTGTCTCATAGCGTTTCTCTCCTTTATCTAATTCAGTGAAATGTATGTATGCAAAAGATTACCCAGCAATACTCATCGTGAATATGTTTGCCCATTTTCTATATGCATCTGAGCTTAATATCCTCAATATTGCCTGCTTAAAGCATTCATATTCTGTACCTGTGTTGAGTATGAAAATAATACGTTCAAGTCATGTGGAAAGATGCAATTATTAATTTTTTTATAAAACTATTGAAAAATTTAGAAAACGGAGTATAATAGGAATCGCGCCGTATTTTTTATACATATTTGTCTCAGTAGCTCAGCAGGATAGAGCAACGGCCTTCTAAGCCGTCGGTCGGGGGTTCGAATCCCTCCTGGGACGTAAGAAAAAAGCTTCCTTCGGGAAGCTTTTTTGCGTCCAGGGGATGAGAACCCCAAAGGTTCGTCGGAGGATAAGCTTCGGGAGGAATACTTCGCAGTCTCGACTGAATACGGCAAGAGTGAGGGAATCTGCTTTTCATGGAAAGAGTCGAAAGTATATAGGTATAACCTATTAAGTGTATAGAATTTATATATTTAAATAATAAACCATCTTATGACACAATGAAGATATCAATCATGAAAGCGATGGTGGTATCCATGCAATCAATGAATCAATGGCAAGCGGATGAATATGATAACAAACTGGCTTTTGTATCGGGTTACGGTAAAAGTCTGATCTCATGGCTTCAACCTCAAAAGGGGGAGGTTATTCTCGACTTAGGATGCGGGACGGGGGATTTGACGTACGAAATTTCTGTAGCGCAGGCTGAGGTGATTGGCATGGATGCATCACCAGACATGATTCGTCGTGCGAGGGAGAAGTTTCCCGATATCGAGTTCGTGGAAGGTGATGGACATCAGTTTGAGACGAGCAGGCTCTATGATGCAGTCTTTTCCAATGCAGCACTGCATTGGATGCGAAGTCCGCGACTTGTAGTGGACAGTATATGGAGGTCTTTGAAGCCCGGAGGACGTTTTGTAGCGGAGTTCGGCGGCAAAGGAAATGTGCAGATCATTGTAGATGCATTAGAGGAAGTGTTTGAACGAAACACTGGCATTCGTGGATCAGAGCGCAATCCCTGGTATTTCCCGACGATTGGGCAATATAGCAACATTCTGGAACAAGGCGGATTTTTGGTACGACAGGCCTACCATTATGACCGCCCTACCAGACTAGCGGATGGTGAACAGGGTATAGAGGGCTGGTTGTCTCATTTTGGTGGGGACTATTTTGAGGGTTTGAATCAGGAGCAGATTCAGAAAATCTGTCGTGAAACCAGCCAAATGGTTGTGCCAAAACTCTGGAAAGATGATGCAATCTATGCCGATTACAAGCGTCTTCGTATTGAAGCCGTGAAGCCAGGACGTTAACTAATCAAATGAATATCTTTGTTAAATGAACTCATATCCTGTTTTTCTATCAAAATCTCCGATCACATAAAGGCTGAGAATCTCTTTCAGATGAAGAGGCTCTTGGCCTTTTTTCCTATGCAGTAATTAAAAATTGAAATATTCAATCGACAAATAAATACAATTTTACACGTTTCTCTTACTCAAGAACCATATAAGTAATTTTTATATCATAACTGTAATTATTTAGAAGGTGAATGTGTTATTTTAGTAGAATAATTTACCAAGGGTCAATCTTCTTGCAGATAGGGCGGTGAGTTGTCACAGGTATTGCAGTACTTGTCATAGCAGGACCCAGGTGATTGGTGAGGTACTTTCATATTGAGAAGGAGGGGCATAGCCTTGAATAAAAGATTGATATCCATATTGTTAAGTATTCTAATGACTTTTTCTATCATCATGCCAGTGGCCGGAGCCGCTCCTGTAGGTGTTCAGTTTGAGAACTCGCTAAGTAAGGCTGAAGCCACACAATGGAGAGAGATTCTTGCCCAGCGGGAAGAACAGCTTGCAGCAGATCCATTTTTGGACAAGAGCTTGGAAGGTCTCGGGGCAGAGAAAACACGAGTAATTGTTGAGCTCTCCAATAAGCCAGTTGCTGTGGCGCAAGGCGAATCTACCCTCTCAGGTAAATCTTTTACCTCCTCTATGGAAACAAAGGCTGTGACTCAAGTGGAGCAACAACAAGAGTCATTTGCACAAAGCCTCACTCAGAATAAAATCAAACATGAAGTATTGGAAAATTACGCATACGCCCTGAATGGTGTAGCCATCGAACTTAAGGGCAACCAATTGGGACAGTTGCTTCGCATACCGGGTGTTGTCAGTGTATATCCTGACCTTGAAATTACCGTAGCCCCGGAAACAGATGAAGTGAATCCTTATATGAAAGATACCGCACCATTTATTGGCGCCCCTGAAGTATGGAATCTGGGATACAAAGGAAAAGGCGTCAAAGTGGGTGTTATTGATACAGGAATTGATTATGAGCATCCTAATTTGCAAGATGCCTACAAAGGTGGATGGGATTTCGTGGGAAATGACAATGATCCTTACGAAACAACACATGAAGAGTGGAAGGTTTCTGGTCAACCGGAATTCAATGACACGGGAAGCTCCTATTATACTTCCCATGGTACTCACGTAGCAGGTACCATTGCTGCTCGTGAAGCAGGGGACTACGGCATTGTCGGAGTTGCTCCTGAAGCGGATATCTATGCCTATCGTGTTCTTGGACCTTATGGCAGTGGACAGACCTCATGGGTACTGGGGGGAATTGATCGTTCCGTTGCTGATGGTATGGACGTGATCAATCTCTCACTGGGTAATGCTGCCAATGATCCAAGTTATATTACCTCGGTTGCTCTTAACAATGCCATGTTAGCTGGCGTAACAGCTGTTGTGGCGAGTGGTAACAGTGGTCCTAACCGCTATACATTGGGCTCCCCAGGAGCATCGGCTATGGCGATTACTGTAGGTAACTCCACAGGCCCTAGTCAAACGATTACAGCCAACACTCATTTCTGGATTGGTGAGGAAGGTGAAGGTGTGCTTCCGGAGGAAAAACCTGTCCCTGAGGTAGAGCCATCTCCTGAGTTGGGAACAGCACCGGGAAAGGATACTTCTGAAATTCCGGCTCAAGGCGAACCATCACCAACACCGGAAGATGCAGTTGGTGAAGCTGCTTTGTCCGAATCGGAGCAAGGTGGAGTATCATCCGAAACACCTGCCGATGCTGCATCACCTACTGCCGAGATCAGTGAATCAGAAGATCCTACTCAACCAGCCTCTCCATCTGCGCCGATCGAAACATCTCCAGAGGTTGCACCTGCAAAAGAAGAGCCTGCGATTGCTCCAACGAAAACAGAGCAAAGTCCATTGGCTGTTACTGAGTCGGTGTACCGTCTTGATGTAATGGGCTGGAGCCTTTCAGCAGATCCGGAATCTGTTTTGACAGATCAATATGGGCTTGTATTTGCCGGGTTGGGTAAACCGACCGATTTTGAAGGCAAGGATTTCACGGGTAAAGTGGCTTTTGTACAGCGTGGTGAGCTGGCATTTGTGGAGAAAGTAGCCAATGCCAAAGCAGCTGGTGCTGTTGCGATTATCGTATATAACAATATTCCAGGTCCGATCGGTGTGAGCTTGGGAGATAATTTTGAACTCATTCCAACCTTGAGCATGTCGAAGGAAGATGGAGAAAGTATCAAAGCTGAGCTGGATGCCGGCCAACGTGTTGAAGTGAGCTTCAATGACTTTGTTAAAGGCCAAACGGCTGGCGATGAAATGAATACATCCAGTTCCCGCGGACCAGCCAAGGTGACTCTGGATATCAAACCGGATGTAGTTGCGCCGGGTACCAGCATTTTGTCTACTGTTCCTGCCTATGGCAAGGATGAGCCCGGAGCAGATTATTCACAGGCTTATGATCGTAAATCAGGTACAAGTATGGCTACACCTCATGTTGCCGGACTGGTTGCCCTGTTGATTGAGAAGCACAGTGACTGGACACCATTTGATATCAAAGTTGCACTCATGAACAATGGTAAAGTTCTCGATACGACGAAATATGATGTGTTTGATCAAGGTGCAGGACGTATTCAAGCGGTGAAAGCAATTGATCCTGCTGCCCTGGTTAAAGTATTAGATGTAACGAAATATACAGAGAATGGGACGGTAGTTGAGAAGCCTAATGTTACAGGTAGTGTCAATTTCGGCAACTTCCTGAACACGGACGAAAAAACCGTCAGCAAAACGATTAAAGTGGAGTCGCTGAATGGCAGCGGTGAAAACTACACAGTGAGCGTGAATCCAACACGTACGGTGCCAGGCGTATCCGTTGTGGTGGACAAGAGCTCTTTTACACTGAGTGGTGAGGAAGAGTTGCAGGTGACCATTACCGTTCCAAAAGGGGTTACTGCGGTATCAGAAGCGCAAGGATATCTTCAGTTGTCTGATGGAACGAACACATTCACGGTGCCTTATGTTGCACATTTCAACGTAACACAGGCAGGCGTTAAATACATTGAGACTGTAAAAGGTACAGAGAAGAACCCGTTCCATTATCCATTGAAGTCTGATGGTACGCTGGATACACTCAATGTAGCTATGGAATTCCATAATCCCATGAATTTTGCACTTATTGAGATCTTCGATGGCCTTAATCCGGAAGGGGGCTATTATGGAGATGGATATATTGGATCTATCTTTGGCGGCTACAACAATTTCGCTGCTAACACAAGATATAATCTGGCTTGGGATGGGGAGTATGCAGACTACACTACTGACGAGGTAACTACAATTCCGGATGGTCTTTACACGGTTGACATTACCGCAATCGGTGTGGATGGCAAAACATATATTGAAGATACTTCTCCATTTTTGGTAAAAAAAGCTGCTCCGGTTGTAACGGCACCAGCAAAGTTGGAAATGGAGCAGGCGGACAAAGAAGCTTTGACAGGTAATGTTAATGATCTTTATATCGAAGCTGCTCCAGCGCTTAAAAATGGATGGGATACTGATCTGGACGTATCAGCTTCATTGAAGGCTGGTTACAGTGTGAAAGATACAACGGGTAAGAAGATTAAAGAAGGAGACTTTAAAGTTGAAGAAGACGGTTCATTCAGTGTTAAACTTGGCAAGTTGGTAGCTGGGGAGTACACTGTGGAACTGTCTGTGAAAGACTTACAAGGCTTAACTGGAACAGCGTCAACATTACTGTTGGTGAAAAAAAATCCTGATCCGGAAGTACCGGGTCCAGAGGTTCCTAATCCGGAAACACCATCACCGGGCTCTGGTTCAGGGTCTTCAGGCGGATCAAGCTCCTCCAACCAATCAACATCACCTACAGCAACTCCTACTATTAAAGGTGATGCATCTGTTTCCGAAAAGAAAAATGCTGACGGAACTACAAATGCTACAGCTGCAATTTCCGAAACGGTAATCAACACACAATTGCAGGATGATAGGAAAGAAATCAAGCTTGATGTATCAAGCGTAGAGTTTGACAAATATAATCTAGTGGATCTGACATTCAGTAAGGCGCTTGCTGATAAGATTCAAGCCTCAGGTAAAATTCTAATCATTGAGGGCAAAACGTTTAATGTGACCATTCCTGCTGCTTCATTAACGGATTACATTACCGCTAGCGGATTCAGCTTGAAGTTGCATGTTGCAGGAGGCAGCGATAACAAACAAAACCTGAATATTGTTTCTCAAATTGTAACTATTGATCTTGAATCAGCCAAATTCAAGCACAATATTGGGCTTACGTTAAAGTATGATGTGAATTCTGTTAAAGACACACGTAAAATTATTGCCTATCATCAGACAACAAAAGAAACATGGCAGCCTGCATCTTTGTCTAATGTGTCTCAAAAAGGGCAATTGGAATTCAATGTAACACAACCAGGTGCTTATGTTGTTGTGGAGAATGATGTAACTTTTGGAGACATCACAAATCACTGGGCTAAAGATGAAATTGAAGTTATAGCCTCTCAGCAAATTGCTAAGGGCATCAGTGCGAGCACATTCTCACCGAATAGCACCATTACTCATGCAGAATTTGCAACTTTGCTTGATCGTATTTTCGGAACAGGAGTCGATTGGGAAACCCGCAGTAAAGAAGTGGGTGCACAAGATCAATTGACACGTGAAAAAATGGTTATGATGATAGCAGAATCTTTGAATTTGGAAAAAGGGTCAACATCAGTAGCTTTTAAAGATGGAGATCTGATTTCGGAAGAAGCCAAGTCAGCTGTTGCTTTTGCGGTTGAGAACGGTTTGGTAAAAGGTATGTCAGGTAACGAATTTGCTCCAAAATCTACATCGACTCGTGCTCAAGTATCTGTTATTCTGTACCGTCTACTTGAACATTTGGATAAAATTTAATGTTGAAAAAAAATATGTATCTTTATTAAATCGTGAGTCTACAAAAAGAGACCTTCTATCACAGAAGGTCTCTTTATTATGTTATAAAAACTCTAATTTAACGTGAACCAATCATCCGATTTGCACTTGCTTTCAATCCCATGAACAATAGCACAACGGCCAGGGCAACTTGTATTAGCAATGGAACCGTCCATCCCTGAGTCCATTCATGGACTAACCCGAACAGCAAAGGTCCGAAGGCCGCCAGCATGTACCCAAAGGATTGAGCCATTCCTGAAAGTCCTGCAGCCTGTCTTGCATCAGCCGTACGCAGTACGAAAAACATGGTTACAAGTCCGAACGATGCTCCGGCTCCAACTCCGGCCAAAGCAACACCGACAGTTACGAGAGAGGAAATACCGCTTAGAAGGAATGCGTATCCCAGAATCAGACATGAGCCTGTAATTGCTGTCAACCCACGTTGATCTTTCATTCGTCCAGCCAGAATCGGAACGATGAACGTTACCGGAACACTAACCATTTGCATTAGGGATAGCATCCAGCCCGCTGAAGAGGAACTGAAACCCTGATCAGATAGAACCTCAGGCAGCCAAGTAATTGTAGTGTAAAAAATTAAAGATTGCAGTCCCATGAACAATGTGACATGCCATGCTAAGGAAGATGAAATAAGACGAACCGGCTTCGTCTCCGTTCTCGAAGCCACGTAAACTTCGCCGCGCCGTCCAGAACGGACGTGAGGCAGCCAGAGAATCAGGGCCAGAATGGACAGTATAGCCCACATGCCGAGTGAGGCATGCCATCCCATGGAGGTTAACCCTGCCGCGGGAACACTGATTCCTGAGGCGATAGCGCCCCATATATTCATGGACACGGAATAGAGACCGGTAACAAGTCCTACACGCAATGGGAAATCCCGCTTGATCAGACTGGGCAGCAATACGTTGCTCAGGGCAATGCCGCATCCGAGAATCGCTGTTCCTGCGAAGAGAACGGGAACAGAGGGCATGAACCGGAGGGCAACACCTATGGTCACAAGAATTATGGCTGTTAAAAGAGCAGTTTCAAGTCCAAATCTTCGCGCCAATTTTGGAGCGAAGGGAGAGATTGCCGCAAAGGCAAGCAAAGGAAGAGAGGTCAGCAAGCCTGCCATGGTATGACTTATTCCTGTATCTGTACGAATCAGATCCACGATTGGACCTGTTGCCGTAATCGGTGAACGCATTGTCGCTGCAATAACGATAATGCCTGCCAGTAAGAGTCCAAGTTTCATGGATGCTGACGATGAATTATCGACTGCAGACTGGTTAGGTGAGTTTTGTTGTAAAGATGAGGGCATGATAAATCTCCTATGTTTTATTTGTCTAATATGTATGCATTGATACATACATACACACAAACCAGCATAACATTCCATGTCAACATGAGGCAATGAACGTACCCAATTATCCCCAGAACGCAAAAAAAGCTCCCCGAAGGAAGCTATCTTTATTACGTCCCAGGAGGGATTC
>NZ_AWUK01000031.1 GCF_000499205.1 Paenibacillus sp. MAEPY2 | reverse complement strand
TTTGAAAAAGGCAATCCAAAAAATCTGGGGATAACAGCGATCGGAAGGTTGTTCTGTCATCCGAGTGGCAGGTGTAAATATTCTTTAGTTCAATTTATATATACAAGATATGATCGAATTTATTTTTTTCAATGAACCATCCGTTATGAATTGACGAGAATCTTCCGGCACAGTACACTTACAAATAATAATGTTATTATAAATTATCATAACGAAAATAACAATATGACAAAATTCGTTGAATGAAACTATGCAAACAAATGAGAAAACTTCATCTCAAAGGAGACGACATCCATGGAACAGTTCAGATTACCGAAAATACCCATGCCGCATCTGGAATTGCCGCAAGCTGTGCAGAACATTCTCGCCGAGGCCGAGGAACAGCTTCAACATAGACCGAGATTGCTGGCGCAGTTCCGTAACTGTTTTCCCAACACGCTGGAAACGACGACAAAGCTATTGGATGATGGAACAACCTTTGTAATTACAGGGGATATCCCGGCCATGTGGCTGCGTGATTCAGTGGAGCAGGTGATGCACTACGTTCCGCTCGCGAAGGAAGACGAACAACTGCAACGGATCATTGGAGGGCTGATCAAACGGCATACGTTCTATGCGGACATCGATATCTATGCCAATGCGTTCAACGAAACGGCTAATGGATGGCATTGGGATGCAAATGATGAGACGCAGATGTCACCTTGGGTGTGGGAGCGCAAGTTTGAGCTGGATTCACTTTGTTTCTCTATGAGGCTCGCCTATGCGTATTGGCGGGAGACGGAATTGACGGATATATTTGACGAGCGTTTCAAGAGGGTGATGGAGAGTGTGTTACATCTGTGGAAAACGGAACAGCGTCATGGTGAGCGGTCCCCATATCGATTCATGCGCCGGAATTGTCCAGCCCATGATACACTCCGTTACGAAGGATTAGGGATGCCCGTAAACTATACGGGGATGATCTGGTCCGGCTTCCGCCCCAGCGATGATGCATGTGATTTTCATTATAATATTCCCGCGAATATGTTTGCAGCGGTGACTCTACGCCAAATGGGGGAGATTGCAAGGTGGGTATTTCGAGATGAGAAGCTGGTCAGCGAGATGGCGCATCTGGAAGAAGAAATACGACACGGGATTACCCTGTATGGTACTTACCGTCACCCCGAGTATGGGCAGATCTATGCCTATGAGACCGATGGTTACGGCAACTTTTGTCTCATGGATGATGCAGGTACGCCGGGGCTTATGTCGATTCCGTATTTCGAGTATGCTTCCACCGAGGACATCGTGTACCAGAATACACGCCGCTTTATTTTGAGTAAGGAAAATCCATTCTATTATGAAGGACAAGTCGCCAAAGGTATCGGCAGCCCTCATACACCGCCCGGATACATCTGGCACATGGCTCTGTCCATGCAGGGTCTCACCGCAGACAATGATAAGGAAATGCTGGAGATGATTGAGCTGCTGGAGAACACGGATGCAGGTACCGGGTACATGCATGAAGGCTTTCATTCGGACGATCCAAACACGTTCACAAGGCCATGGTTTGCTTGGTCGAACAGCCTATTCTCGCAGCTTGTGTACAAAGCAATGAAAAAAGGAATTCTATAAAATGATGTAATTTCAAAAAAATAACTGCCTGCAAGGCAACCGTTCCGGTTACGAATCGTTCTTTCGATCGCTGTTATCCCCGGATTTCCTGATCGCCTTTTGCAAAGTCGAAATCCGGTGATAAAGGCGAACGCGCTGCTTCTTCAGAATCGATTTCGTCCCCTGCACTGCTTTTGCTAATGGCATGACAATTTTTTTGTCGACATCATTTCTAGAATAAAAGAGTAAACAGACAAAAAGCCCAAACTGCAAAAGATTCGCAGTTTGGGCTTGGTTAGTTATAAAGAACTTAACACTATACAGTCTTCATCAAATCAGCAATGAACACCTTTTGACCTGTGCGGGCACTTTCGAGGGACGCAAGGACCATGGCCATGCTGAACTGGTTATCACTGCAATCGGTCTCAGGCCGTTGCCCGGACTCCAGCGCTGCGAACATGTCTTCGAGGCACCCGTGATGTCCTGTTTTTTCCATGACAGGCTGTTGCCCTTCGATCCGCTCACACGGTTGGAAAAAGGATGGCTTGCCTTCCGCATCCAGATGCTGCGCCGAGACAACTTCAGCATAAATGTCATCATGTCCATCCCATATGGCGGTTCCTTTTTCTCCGGTTACGCGCCAGGATGCTTCCCATGAAGTAGGCACACCTTCTGCACACCAGGACCCACGATAGTTAAACACGGAGCCATCCGACATTTCAAAGATGCACAAAGCCATCGCATTTCCTTTATACCACGACCCTGGAGGATTGAATTCGTGGCAGTAGACCGAGACCGGATTCGCACCGAGAATATATCGTGCCTGGTCGAAGGTGTGAATCGCCATATCCAGCAGCAGTGGACTATCCATTAGATCGCGAAAGCCTCCAAAATGCGGTCCAAGGAAGAAGTCTGCCCCTGCAAAACCGACCTGACCAATCGTTCCATCGGAAATCAACTGCCGATAGGCGCGAATGCGCGGATCGAAACGGCGATTTTGCATCACTGCCTGAATGTTACCTGTACGGCGTGCAGTCTGAACAATGTCTTCACAGTCAGAGAAGGATTCCGCCAGAGGTTTTTCGCCAAACACATGACATCCTTGTTGTAACGCCGTCATAGCAATATCGTGATGGCTCGCTGGAATGGTGACATCAAATACGATGTTGGCATCGGTTGCTCGAATGGCCTCGCTGATATCCGTAAACGTGGGACAGGAAAGGCCGTGTCGTGCAGCGAGTGCGACAGCAGTCTGTTCATACAGATCAACAAGCCCTACAATTTCCGTGTCCGGCCTTTGCATGGCGTAGTCAACCCAGGTGTTAGACATGGCCCCACAGCCTGCCACAACTACCCGATAAGGATGACTCATCCTATCATCTCCTTATGCTTTTCATTTTCTATGTTCTTGCAATAGATATCATGTAAGACGAAGTTAATTGTCGTTTCTATACCGGATTTGGCACAAAATCCCCACCACGACATTGTTTTAAATACCTTAGTGCGTGTACCTGTCCGGTCATTTCGAGTTCGTCTTTGTAGACAGGATCATGCCAGCCTTCAATATCGATTGTTCCCTGATACCCGTTTTGTCGCAAAATCGTAATGATGTCAGACCAGTTGGTATCGCCGAAGCCGGGCGTACGGTGCCAGACAAATTCACGTGGGCCGTGAACGCCATATTCTTTGACGATGTCCCAGGCGATGGTGGCATCTTTACCATGCACATGGACCACTTTAGGCGCCCACTTACGCAGCTGCGGAATAGGGTCAATCAGGCTGGACATTTGATGGCATGGCTCCCATTCCAATCCGATGTTTTCAGCGGGTACCGCATCGAACATCATCTCCCAAGCGGTTGGATTATGTGCAATGTTCCAGTCGCCCGTCTGCCATGTACCACCCATATCACAGTTTTCAAAAGCAATGCGCACACCCCGGTCCGCTGCCCGGCGTGCCAGTTCTCCAAACACTTCCTTGAACCGTGGAATCGATTGGTCAATCGGCTGATCGGTGAGTCGTCCAGTGAACCCGGAGACGATGTCCGCTCCGAAGAGCTGGGCATGGTCAATAGCCCGTTCCCAGCTGGCAAGTGTGTCGGCGTTATCCCCGGTTCCAGTAAGCGGATTGCCAAATACACTTACTGCAGAGATGATAATTCCCTGTTCGTCGACGATTTCACGGACACGTTTCGCTGTTTCGGCGAGGTCCAGATCACCCGTCGTTTGCCAGAAGGTCAGATTGAAGGATTCGAAGCCGTGTTTCATGATCTGTGGAATGACGCGAACTGCGTCGTGGCCACCTACGAGGGTGCCTATGCGTAACGGATTATTCATGGTTGTATTTCACTCCAATATTGGCTTATAGTACTTCGTGACACACTCATTATAGCCGGGCGTCTGCCGGATGGCTCTATACAATCTTGTGCAATATTAGTCTGATCTTGTGGGGGAAGGGGGAGAATGTATGCTGGATCTGAAAGCGCTTCATGAAAATACCCGCATTGACCATAAATCTCATCCATTTCAGCTGTTCCAGAATCGTTGTCAGGGGATGAAAATGGAAGAATGCATTCTATATTTGCACTGGCATGAACACTTTGAACTGATTTTTATGCGAAAGGGAAGTGCTTTATTTCATATCGACAGCAGGCCCTATGTCGCTCAAGCAGGTGAGGTTATTATCATTCCTGGAGGGGCACTGCATGTCGGGTATGCACTGGAGGAAGGGGATATCAACTATGATTCAGTCGTGCTCAACAGTGCATTATTTCATGATTTTACCCATGATCCCGTTCACTTGAAATATGTTGCGCCATATCTGGAGGGAAAGGTAAGGTTCCCGGTAAAACCAGCGGAGCATGACGTAGCCTGTCAGGGCTATTATTCCCTGTTGGATGAAGCTATTGAGGAGATGGCGTCACAGCCGCCAGCCTACCAACTGATTGTGAAGTCCAAGCTGCATGCTTTGTTCACCCTGCTTGCGCGAACCTTTATGCCACATCAACTTTCTGATAAAACAGCCCAATCCTATTTTCCCAATCGGGAGCGATTCAAACATTTGATTGAGCAGATTGAAGCGGAGCCAACAGGAAAAATGTCTGTTACCGAGGCAGCGGGCCAGGTGGGGTTGAACACGTATCATTTTTGCAAAATGTTTAAAAAACTGACCGGACGCACCTTCGTGGAATATGTGAACGGGTGTCGAATGACAAAAGCCGAACAGCTGCTGCAGGAGAGCAGTATGACCATTACCGAGATCGCTGCTCAGGTTGGCTGTGAGAACGCCAACTATTTTACAAAGCTGTATAAACAATATAAAGGGATGACCCCCTCCCAGGGGCGGTTGAAATAATGGTCCTAGCGTCAAAATCGTCAACATCGAACATACAAAAATCCGGATACTCGCGCATTTCTGGCGGTGATCCGGATTTATTTTATAAATATCAGAACTACACTTGATCTGTTTATGAAGATGCTTATTTCATGAATTTGGAGAATAGTCGGTTAGCCTTTTTGGAGAGGTCGTCCATTTTGACATTGGCCTGATCCAGTTGATTATATCCCCATTTGATCGTTTGCAGCATGCGTGGGGATATGGGCGTACCTTTGATCCGTGGATAAATGTTGTGATAGGCCCAGACGAGATGCTCCCAGCGATTATCATTGCCGTCCTGAATATACTCCGATACGTCGATGACTTTCCCACGTCCATTCTGGAGAATTACATTTTTCAGGTGAATGTCTCGTGGGTTTAGGCCACGGCTGCGTACGGCTTCACGCGCTTCGTCTACATCGAGCATGACCTGCTCGGGCACCGGGATTCCCTTTTCCAGACATTCAAGCAAGGTATCTCCCGCTTCAAAACTGATCACAAGAATATTCCGGCCGCTGCCATAATAGGTAGGGAAATAAGGCAGGCCTTTGAGCTGTTCATAAACCTGTTTTTCATTTTCCAGTTTGTCCAGGGCATGATCTGAGTACATCTTGAAGGCATACTGCGGCAATCCGTCATACGTAAATACCGCCGCATCCGTTCCTGTGCCAATGCAATTCAATCCTTCTACATGGCCTATGATGTTCACGAGCTCATTCCGGTCGCTTCCGATGACTTGGATTTGTTGTAATGCTTCTTCCGCCTGGAACCAATCCGGTCGATTCATGGGTGTTGCCTCCTTTTAGGATATGCCTGTACAATTCATCTGTCTAATTGCAAAATCCTGTACTCTATTTGGTATAGTATGCGTTCTGCGCTGTCATTTCATCTTTTGGTGATGTTACTATATAAACGTTACGCATTGAATCGGAAACGGTTGCGGTTAGAAGAAAATAACGGAAGGGTGCTTGCGGCGTTTTTGCCCTTTCCTATATACTGTGAGCATTAAGGGATGCTAGAAACATGCAGAAATCCGGCATACAGAAAGGCAGAATATCTTATGGCACAATACCCGCAGTGGTCTTATTCGCAGTCGCGGGCGAGTATGTTCGATGAGTGCCTGCGCAAATATTATTATCATTATTACGGAGCCCATAACGGCTGGAAGGCAGAGTCGGCGGATGAGATGCAGGTACGTCTGTATCGGTTGAAGCAGCTCAGTAATCTATACCTTGTATTCGGTGATCTCGCGCACCGGATGTGTGAATCGGCGGTACGCAGCAGGGAGGAAGGTAAGGATAAACCTCGTGAACACTTTCTGGAACAGACGATGCGCAAGCTGCTGAATCAGGCTTATGTGGAATCAATGGATCAGGATCAGTGGCGGCTGGACCCCAAGAACCGGGTAATGTTGTCCGAGATGTATTATGGAGACGACACATTGAATGACCGAATTGCCACGATTAAAGAGCGAGCTTCGGCCTGTGTCAGCAATCTGTATCAGACGCTCACGTGGGAGGACCTGTCCCGTGCGAGTACGGATATTTTGGAGATTGAGAAATGGGATACCATGATGCTGCACGATACACGCGTGTATGTGAAGATGGACTTGTTATATCGTCGCAGCAACGGCAACATTGTCATTGTGGACTGGAAGACGGGCAAGGAGGATGACTTCTCGGATCAGTTGATGCTGTACGCATCCTATGTGAGGGAGCATTACCGGGTACCGCTGGAGCAGATTGAGCTGCGGGTGGAGTACCTGTTAACCGGGACACACCGAGAGTTTACGGCAACGGAAGAGGATATCCTAAAGGTGGAGGAGAACGTGGGGCGGTATATTGCAGAGATGCACTCCTGTGTGGATGATGAGTATTACAACCGTCCCAAAGACGTCTCCTATTTCACGCCGATGCCTTCGCGCCGCGCCTGTCGGGACTGTAACTTCCGCGAGGTGTGCAGTGAACGTGCAGTATAGCGAGCCACCCGAAGCCTACTCAGATCTCATCCCTTTTCGAAAAAAAACAAGAAGCGCCAGCCTGGACAGGATCTGCCCGACTGGCGCTTCTATTTCGTTCCACAGGCCGGGCAACAAGGCGCCGGGTGGAATGATCATTTCCAAATTACTGGACCGCGGCGGTATTCTCCAGCGCCTGTCCTGCGGGAACGTAGGCATGCCCGAGATCCCGGGCAACCGCCTCATACGTGATATGCCCATTCAGCACGTTTACCGCGCTGCGAATGGACGAACTGCCGCGAATCGCGGCGGCTGCACCGTGGTTCGCCAGCTGCATCGCGTAAGGCATGGTGGCGTTGGTCAGCGCCACCGTAGACGTGCGCGGCACCGCGCCTGGCATGTTCGCTACCGCGTAATGAACAACACCATGCTTCACGTAGGTCGGTTCATCATGGGTCGTGATATGATCAATGGTCTCCACGATTCCGCCCTGATCAATGGCCACATCCACAATGACCGAACCGGGTGCCATGGTGGTAACCATCTGCTCGCTGACAAGGGTTGGCGCTTTGGCGCCCGGAATCAGCACCGCACAGATCAGCAGATCGGCAGCAGCCACAGCTGCCGCAATATTGGATGGACTCGATACCAGCGTATGAATCTGATTGCCAAAAATATCATCCAGCTGGCGCAGACGATTCAGATTCAAATCGAGGATGGTCACATCCGCACCCAGACCAATCGCGATTTTGGCGGCATTGGTACCCACCGTGCCGCCACCAATAACCACGACCTTGCCACGGCTTACGCCGGGTACACCGGATAACAGAATGCCTTTGCCGCCTTCCGTTTTCTCCAGCAGCTGCGCTCCAATTTGCGCCGACATACGTCCGGCAACTTCACTCATCGGGGTGAGAAGAGGCAGCGTACCATTGACCTCCAGTGTTTCATATGCAATGGCGGTTACCCGGCTTTCAATCAGTGCCTTCGCCAATGCAGGCTCCGCTGCGAGGTGCAGGTAAGTGAAGAGAATCAAGCCAGGACGAAAATAGGTGTATTCGCTGGCAAGGGGTTCTTTTACCTTGATGATCATATCTGCGTCTGACCATACGGATGCAGCTGTATCCCGAAGCTCCGCTCCGGCCGATTGATACTCGCTGTCCGTGAATCCACTGCCGAGTCCCGCGCCTTGTTCAATCATGACCTGATGTCCGGCTCTGACAAAATCAGCAGCTCCAGCCGGGGTCAGTGCTATACGGTTTTCATTGTTTTTAATTTCTTTCGGAATTCCGATTCTCATCGCCATGCACCTCGTCCATTTAATGGTTGTTAGCTTATACTACAAGTTTATGACCTGGATAACAGATTTGCACCTTACCTAATGTCTATGTTTTGAAGAATCGTATCAACATAATGTCGAGAAAAGACTATTCAGGACATTTATCCATAGCTTATAATGTAAGAAAAAATGACATTATGAGGGATCGATATTGAGAAATGACCGCGTGTTTACGATAAAGGATATTCTGGCTCGCCCCGTCTTTGCCAAAGCCCGGCTTGCTGCGGGGATAGAGGGAACATCCCGTCAGGTCGGATGGGTCCATGTGTTGGAGATCACGAATGTCTCTCCATTTGTAAGTCCTCATGATCTTATTTTATCCACAGGACTATGGCTTCAATCGGAAGAAGGGCGTGAAGAATATCTGCTCCAGTTAATTCGGAGCGAAGCTGCCGGGCTATGCGTGGAGTTTGGCACGAGCATTCATGGCATCCCCGAAGAATTGATTGAACTGGCTGACAGGCATCAATTCCCGCTTATCGTGTTTGAGCAACCGGTCCGGTTCGTTGAGATTACGCAAGATATTCATGCTTTGCTTATTAATCATCAACACCAGCTGCTAAAGAGCCTGGAAACCTATTCCCGTCAGCTTCAGCAGCGAACATTACAGAGCACAGACATGTCGGCTGTGCTTAACCTTCTGCATGAATACGCGGCCAAGCCGGTGGTGTATATTTCGTCCATGGAACCGGGCAGTTTTGTGCCGGAGCTGCCTTCGGAGTCGCAGCAAGCGATCTACACATGGTATGAGCAGGAGGTCGAGCATCTGGATCTTAATGATTCAGACACCGAGTTATGGTTCCATTTGGATGAGGAGCAGGTGTTACTGTGTCACCCGGTCGTATGTTTTGGTCAGGTTTTTTCGGCTGTCGGCATGGTTGTACATCCTTCAGCACCCGTCGAGTATCTCAAGCTATTGCTTGATTATACAGCGAAGGCAGCTGCGGCACTGACTTTACGCTCCCAGTTTCTGGAGGAGAAGATGGTACGCAACCAGAATGAGCTGCTCCAGGATCTGATGAACGGTAACATTCTGCATGAGGAGCAGGCCCAGACCCGAATGGGACTCCGTCTGCTTGTGAAGGGACAGTATTGGTTTGCAGGCGGGGTTATTGAGATGGAGCACCGTCTGAAAGGGATCGGCCGTGAGCGTATGGAAACCAACCATCAGGATATTCTGGTGCTGCTGCGTTCCTTGCTCAAAAAGAACAATCTGTCCAGCCTCATCATGCTGAAAAATAATCAGGTATATGTATGCTGTGCCAAGGAGGAGAGCAAGACATCCACACGAAAACAACTGGTAAAATCGTTGGAAAGCATTGTTGGTGATGTGAAGCGATTTGCGAGTCGCAACCTGAAGCAGGTAGTGATTCATGCCGGATTTGGCAAGGTGCGCAACCGTTTAACAGGCATGCCGGACAGTCTGCGGGAAGCATATCAGGTCATCGAGGTTTCGCGATCCATAGATCGGCTGGAACGTATTCATTTTTACGAACACATGGGTATATATCAAATGCTAAAAGCATTACCCCAATCGTTCCTTCAGCCTTTTGTGAATGACCATCTGGGTGTTCTGATTGAATATGATCAGACACACCATCTAAGGTTGGTGGAGACATTGGATGCCTTTCTACAAAACTTCGGTTCCAAGCGGGATGCGGCTGCCCAATTGTTCATACATCGACAGACCTTGTACAATAGATTGGAGAAATTAGAAGAATTAATGGGACCTGACTTTATGGATCAGGAGAGAAGAATCTGCCTGGAGATGGCACTGCTTGCTCATGCTATGATCGAGGAGGAACAGGATTTTCCATCTTGATAGACCAGGCTGGAAGAAAGCCCAGACTGTGCATCATTGAAAGATGTGCACAGTCTAGCAATTTTTACTGATGCGACGAGAGAGTCGTAATGCTCTTGGTAATACGGGAGTGTTAGAAGCAGGACGGCGGCCGCGAAACAGTCTGGGGTGGCCGGAGGAAGGTGCAAGGGATAACGAGGTAGGAGAGGCCAAGCGATATGGCGAGGAACTTCGCTCCGGAAGAGTTCCCGTATCCAGCTTTTTGAATGAAACACCGCTTTGACACAACCATTCATCAAGTTGTTCACGAGTGATTCCTAATTGTCCGCTCAAATTACAGATGTCGAGATTTTTTCTCACACAAATCCGCCTTTCCTTAAATATCGGGCTGTATTAGTTATGAAAGGGAAGCATGGAGCATGAAGTTGGATATGGATTGGTGCTCATGGACTTCAGCAATTTGCATCACGCAAAATGCCCAATGGATTGGTTTGCCCGATCGGCGGAATAATCGATTATGATGATCCAGCGGTGTGGGAATGGTCTATGTAAACCGGTTAAATGTTTGTTACCGCTGTTTTGTGTGTTTTTTCTATAATTTGGCTTTTAACTAAATTTTATCACTTCATATGTAACTGTGCGTCTCAATATAGTCTCAACTTTGGGAGAAAATTAAGGTTATCGAAAGTACCAGTATCTAGTACGGAGGACACTGATGGGAAACAGTAGTGAGGTTCATAACGACAGATATTATGGTCATGGAAAACGTTTCGTAGGTCGAGCCAAGGAACTGATGATGTTGGACCGATGGTTCAGCAATCCGGAAGCACCTTTAACCTTTTTTTCAGTTACGGGCATGGGGGGGATTGGTAAATCCTCTTTACTGTCCGAGATGTTATCCGTTGCTCGCAACCAGGGAGCGACCGCCATATGGATGGATGGCAGATCCTGTGGCTCGACACCGTCGGTCTTTTTGGAATATTTGTCCTCTACACTGGAGCTGGAGACCATGGGTAGTGACGGTAACCCTCGGCCATTAAGCCTTCTGAATGAAACTTCAGTACAGAGGCGACTGGTCCTTGCTGTGGATAATTATGAAGAGCTGGCTTTACTGGAGAGCTGGTTTATGGAAGTTTTCGTATCCAAGCTCCCGTTATACGGCGTACTCATCATTCTGGCCTCACGACCGGAGCCTGCTTCAGCGTGGAGGACTCATCCAAGGTTGCAGCAGCGCCTCGTGCAGATGCCTCTTAAGCATTTTACGTGTGAAGAAGTGTCTGAATATATTGCAGGTGCAGGGTCATTAAACAAGAGCATGGCTGGTACGATTGCACGTATGACGGATGGGCATCCGCTTGGATTGGCACTTGCCGTGGAGGCAGCAGATCAGCGCAGGAATTTTCCCCTTTCCGATTGGACTGAATTGTCACAAATGATTAGCGCCAGATTGCTGCTTGAATTGACGCTTCCCCGCCTGCATCCGATGGTTGAGGTATTAACTCTGCTGGAAACAGCGAACCAGGAATTGCTGGCATCCGTGCTGCAAACAGAGGTAACGCTTGAAGAATACAACGTCCTGAGGCGTATGTCGTTCATTCGTTCCGGTCCTAATGGTCTGGCGCTGCATGATATGGCCAGAGTACATCTGCTTCGGGATTTTCGTCAACGTGAACCACAGCGTCTGCAAGCCATTCGTGTACGAATTGCGGAGCTGCTCAAGCCGCTCCATGAACAGGCGGGTCCACATGAGAGACGCCAGATCACCCGAAAAATGCTCCTTTTGTGTCAGGAATCCATGCTCCAGCACCGAAAGTACGCTGATGTCTCGGCTGATTCACTGTTCTCTCCAATGGAAGTGATGCGAGCGGAGGACTTGCCTGCGTTGCACAAATTGCTCCGACAGTGGTGTGAGTATAGTGTAGAGCCCTGGCAGGCGCCATCTTATCCTGCTTTTTTGGATGAGCTTGCACACCGTTATCCTGAGGGGATTGTATTGATGCGTGACCAGGATGGCGAGCCGATCGCGATGTTCATTACGGTGCTCGTGCACCGGGAGAGCAGCGGGATACTGTCGAACTATTTTCCGGCCGAAATGCAGGAATGTTTCACACCGGAAGAGCTGGATTGCGATCCGAATCAGACGGATACTCACTTTGCGGTGCTCGCTGCGGCAAGGGACGATATACCGGGCTACAAACGTGAGGAACTGGTGGGTTATATGTCGCTGGATCGGTTGTCACTGCTTGGAGAAGGGGCTAGAGTCATACTGGTCGCGACTAATCCGCATCTGAAGCTGTTTTTGCAGAGTATTGGTTTTCGGAGTAGAAAAGCACGTACACGTTTATGTGACCTGTATGCAGATCAGGCAAGTGTGCTGGATCTGGATTTGCGCAGTGGACAATTCGGTGACTGGGTGATGTCCCTTCTGGGTCTGGATATGAAGAGCAGCCGGTTACAACAGAGGACATCTGGCGAGAGTCGGATACCCTGGTCCGAACAGGATGTGCGCAAAATGCTGACTCATCTGCATTCTCCCGGAGAATTGCATGAGTACGCAGCGCGAGTGAAGGGTATGACGGATGGAATTCATCTACAGAAGCATATTCTGGATTTGCTGGAGGGCCGAATTCATGGCATCTCCCAGCAAGATCAGATGCTGTTATACGCGGCCTATTGGACACATGATGGCAATCCAACTGCCGCAGCAGAGGTATGCTCGATGAGTCGGGCCACATTCTATCGGCATCTGCGAGCCGCTTTGATACGACTGGCGAGAGTGCTATAGGGAATAGAAAGAATCTCTCATCGAGGCTTAACAATACGCTGGATCATGCATTATAACGACAAGAAAGAAGAGGCTGGTCATAGACCGAGCCTCTTCATGCGGTTATAGAGCGTGGCTCTGGAGATGCCAAGCTGCCGGGCAAGCGTTCTTTTGTTGCCTCGGGCGGCTTTCAGATATTGCAGCAGGAGCTCCGACTCGTAGATGTCCAACCTCTGTTGATAGGATAGGTTGGAAGAATCCGTAGATTCGTCTATTACGCTTTTATCGGATGCGGCAAATGTGTCCGTGCTCCTGGAGATAGGAGACAAGCTCGATTTCAGCTCAGGCTGTGAATGCAGCTGCACCGTCTCCTGCAATATGGATGGTTCCTGCTCCATGGGTGAAATGAAGGTGTCAGGGAGATATTCAGGCTTAACCTCGCCATCCGTGGTGAGAATGGTGATTCGCTCAATCACATTTCTTAATTCTCGTACGTTGCCTGGCCAGTTATAGTGAAATAGCAGCTTGAACACCTCGGGAGGAACGAGTTCAATATGACGATTATAGAGTAAGGAGAACTCTTGCAGGAAGGTCTGTGTCAGCTCGTAAATGTCTTCCTTACGCATACGCAGGGGAGGGATGACGAGATTAATGACATTCAATCGATAGTAGAGATCCTCCCGGAACTGATTGCGGGCAATCATGCCCAGCAGATTCTGATTGGTTGCGGCGATAATGCGGCAATTTGCCTGTTTCATGCGTGTACCTCCAACAGGGAAGTAACTTTTCTCCTGCAATACACGCAGTAACTTCACTTGAAGTTCCAACGGCATTTCGCCTATTTCATCCAAAAAGAGCGTGCCGCCTTCGGCGAGTTCGATTTTCCCCTTTTTTCCTTTGGGATCAGCCCCTGAAAATGCCCCCCTCTCGTAGCCAAATAACTCACTCTCAAATAATGAACCAGGAATAGCTCCACAGTTAATGGCGATAAATGGCGCTGTCTGTGGTTCACGCAGGTCATGGATGGCTTTGGCAAATAGTTCTTTCCCCGTTCCGCTCTCTCCGAGAATGAGCACGGTAGCTGAGGTGGTACTGATTTTGCGAATAGTTTCCAGACACTGGTTAATCACTGGACTACTGCCTTTGATTCTGGCGAACGGATCGGAATCCGGGCGTAGACGGGCAACGGCTTTCTCCAGATGCTGAACTTTGGATGTCATATGTAATAACTCTTGATGAAGACGAATTTCGGTTGTTATATCCACTTCGGCGGCAACTGCACCTACAATGCGTCCATCGAGCTGCACCGGACGTGCATTAATCAGGGCGAACAGATCAGGTCTTGGCTGGTGCTGCTTTCGGTACACGGTTTCCCCAGTATATAACGTTTTGAGCGATTGGAGGCGATCAGGGGGAAAGAAATCCGCTGCCGGTTTCCCAATGATATCTTTTTTGTTAATTGAAAAAACATGCTCCGCACCCGATGTCCAGTAGGTCACCTTTGCATCTTCGTTAATCAATGTCAGAGCTGAGCCTGCCGTCTCCAGTGTTGTCTCGAAATAAGCTTCCATAAGTCGATGAGCATGCATCATTTCTTGCAGAACATCGGATACAGCGATATAGCCCAACGAGGGTCCATCATCCTGAATTAACAGATAAGGGCTGGTATTAAATAGCGGGATGGCGTCTACCAGCTCTGTTGTTGAAGGGATGACGGTCATGCAGAGTCCCGAATCCAGGATACTCATATCTGTACGTAATAAGGACATCAAATCTGGAAGTAAATGTTTTATCGGAATCACCTCAGCTAGAGCATAACTTTCGGAAACCAAACCTGTTACATGAGCCACATACAAGTGGTCTGCAAATGAAATGATTGGAATAATGATGGTTATCCATATTATAGCTTTCCAAATGAAGTGTGTATATATTTTTTGACATGAAGCATACATGTTATCGGGGTGGAAGAGAGGAGGATGGATTATTCAATTTTATAATACGCTTTCATTTCTATAGTCTAGGAATAATTGTTAATTCGTATTGACGAATCAGGAATTTAGGTTAGATGCGAGTCATTAAAACTGACATTTATAATGAGACTGTACTCTTTTATTTCACTCCATAATACCGGGCAGAGCCAGAATGTTCTATGTGGCAGTTCCGGGCAATTAGGTTCCGAATGAGTGAAGTTCACTTGTGAACACCAAAAGGGGTGTACAGAAAACTAGACATTTTAAATTGGGGATGTTCATTTTTTAGACATTAAGAGTTGAGCCGAGGAAAAGAAAAAGTGGGATGCTCCGGGATGCTTTGCAACTATAAAAAACCATGTGCCCTCAAAGAAGGTGGCAGCATGGTTTTTGTTCTTATCGTTGTATTTTATATATGTTGACCCAGCTGGAAAATTATCTGAACATGTTTTTCAGCACCATCCAGAGATTTGCTGGTTTCTCGGCCAGACGACGGGTGTAGTATGGGTACCACATGGTTCCGTAGGGAACATAACAACGAATACGATATCCTTCCCTCGCCAGGCGTTCCTGTTCGCTCATGCGCAAACCGTACAACATTTGAAACTCAAACGCATCCGGGGAAATTCCCCGATCCTTCGCGTATTGCTTGGTCCAGGTGATAATGTGGTCATCATGTGAAGCAACCGCAGTGTATACGCCTTGATCAAGATGATTGCGAATCATCGTTTTGAATTGATCAATCACTTCGGAAGTGTTCTGATAAGCTACGGATGCAGGTTCCTTGTAAGCACCTTTGACCAGACGCAGCCGGATTCCTTCCCGAATCATATCACGTGTATCTTCTACGGTACGATGCAAGTAGGCTTGCAGCACAGTACCTGTATTATCCAGTCCTTCCGAATGTAAACGGCGCACAATATCCAAAGTCGCTTGGGTGAACGGGCTGTCCTCCATATCAATCCGCACAAACAGATTATGGAGCTTCGCTTGAGTGGCAACCGCACGTATATTTCGATATCCCTCTTCAGGGTCCAGCGCGAGTCCCATTTGAGTTGGTTTTAGGGAGACATTGGAGTCTGCACCCTGCCGGGCAATGCCTTCCACCAGACGTACATACTCATCCCGGTACAACGCGGCTTCTTTTAAATGAGTAATTCCCTCACCCAGATGATCCAGTGTAGCCATAATGCCCTTGTTGTTGAGTACCCGAATCTCTTCGAGAGCCTCTTCCAGTGTATTGCCTGCGATAAATTTGCCAGCCAGCTTTTTGCCGTATTTGATGGAGAGATTCTCCACAGCTTTATTACCTGCGACGGTTAGCAGCGTTTTACGGTACATTTCCGTTCCGATACTCATCGGGTTTCCTCCTTATGGATCATGCTTCTTTATAACAAAGTTATCAAGCAATAATCATGCCAAGGTTGATCTGCACAGAAAAAAACGGGCGGTACTTTGAAAAAATATTTTCCGCAAAAAATATTCATTCTTCAACCGGAGTTGGCACGGATCTTGCTACATATATTGGGTGATGAGTAAAATGCATGGCACAACTCAGGCAAACAGCCAGCGAACCCCCACATCTGAAGGAGGAATCATTCATGAATATCCCTTTTGTTAACGAACCATTCACATCCTTTGCAGTCCCGGCCAACCGGGAAGCTTTTGAGAACGCGCTTCGCAAGGTGGAGGCTGAACTAGGCCAGGAATACGCTATTATTATCGGCGGACTAAAAATAACGAGCGCCCGTACGTTATCCTCCGTAAACCCTGCGTCCAAAAATCAGGTCGTCGGAACGATCTATCAGGCGGATCAGGGACTTGCCGAGCAGGCAATCCAGACCGCTGCAGAAACATTCCACACCTGGAAGCATACGGACCCGAATGAACGTGCCCGTTATTTGTACAAAGCAGCGGCGCTCATGCGGCGGCGCAAGCATGAATTTTCCGCCTGGATGGTATATGAAGCAGGCAAAACATGGCCGGAGGCGGATGCAGACACAGCCGAAGCGATTGATTTTATGGAGTTTTATGCCCGTGAGATGCAGCGTCTGAGTGAGCCGCAACCGCTCACACGAATTGCAGGCGAAGATAATGAATTGAGTTATATTCCGCTTGGTGTGGGGGTTGTCATTCCACCATGGAACTTCCCACTCGCGATTATGGCGGGCATGACCTCGGCAGCATTAGTATCCGGCAACACGGTTGTATTAAAACCAGCCAGCACAACTCCGGTGATTGCCGCCAAATTCATGGAGCTGCTTGCAGAAGTGGGTGTGCCGGATGGCGTAGTAAACTATTTGCCAGGACCAGGCAATGAGGTTGGCGATTATCTGGTGGACCATGCGCTCACGCGTTTTATTAGCTTCACCGGCTCCAGAGATGTTGGTCTGCGAATTAATGAACGTGCAGCACGCTCCGCACCAGGACAGAAATGGATTAAACGGGTTATTGCTGAAATGGGCGGCAAGGATTCGATCGTTGTGGATAGCGACAGTGATCTGGAACTGGCTGCGGAATCGATTACGGCTTCGGCGTTTGGTTTCTCCGGACAGAAGTGTTCCGCGTGTTCCCGTGCCATTATTCATAAAGATGTATATGACGAGGTATTGCAAAAAGTGATTGAACGAACCAAGCAGCTGAGCATGGGCAGTCCGCTTGAAGTTGGCAGCCAGGTAGGACCGGTTATCGATGACAAGGCGTACGCCAAGATCACGGAATATATTGAAATCGGCAAGAGTGAAGGTCGCCTTGTACTCGGTGGGGGTACAGGGAACGAAGAAGGATACTTCATTGTACCCACTATTATTGCCGATGTGGATCCACAGGCACGGATTTCGCAGGAAGAGATTTTTGGACCGGTGCTGGCTTTTATCAAGGCAGAATCCTTCGAGGATGCACTGGATATTGCCAATAATACCGATTATGGCCTGACGGGTGCGGTAATCTCGCGCAATCGAGAACATCTAGAACAAGCCAGACGGGAATTTTTTGCGGGTAACCTGTACTTTAACCGTAAATGCACAGGTGCACTGGTGGGTACACATCCATTTGGCGGATTTAACATGTCGGGGACCGATTCCAAGGCAGGTGGTAGAGACTACTTGCTGCTGTTCACCCAAGCGAAATTGGTATCGGAGAAATATTAAGTTGAAAAATAGGGTTTGGGCCCGCTGACAATCGCTTGGTTTTTATGCTATCATTTCCTAAAAATAGTCTTTGTTCGTCAGTTTACTGGAGTTGCTTGAGCAGCACTTAAGGGGGGAGACGGATGTTAGGATTTCAGTTGGTGCAGGAGGCGCGTATTCGATTATCCATTACGCCGGAGATGAAGCAATCCATTCATCTGCTGACCTTGTCGGGTCAGGAATTGGCTCGTTATTTGCAGGAGGCAGCAGAAGAAAACCCGGTGCTTGAGCTAGAAGAGCCCTCTGCCCTGCGCACCCGTCTTTCCCGACGATTACATGTGGGGAGTTTCTCTTCTCATGATCCGCTGTTACAGGTAAAAGGGGCCGAACCTACCCTGGAACATCTATTAATATCCCAGCTTCGGTTGCAGAGTCTTCCGCCTTCTTTGGAGAAAACAGCTATATTTTTGGCTGGCTGTGTCAATGAGGATGGCTATCTGACGATGGATTTGACTGAGGTTATGTCGGCAAGGGAGGTATCCATGCCGGAGGCTGAAGCAGCTCTGGATATCCTTCAGTCGTTAGACCCTGCAGGTGTGGGCGCACGCAATCTGCGTGAATGCTTGTTGCTTCAGATTAGGCGTGATCCTTTGGGTAACGAGCATGCGGAGCATATGGTGAATGAAGGTCTGGAGGAACTGGTTCGTTTCCATCCGGGCAGGGCGGGAACAAGGCTGGGGCTTACTTCACAGCAGGCTCAGGCAGCCTATGATTATATTTCCCGTTTGGACCCGAAACCGTGCCGATCCATGGGGTGTACGGAACGTCCGCATTACATCATACCCGATGCTGTTGTGCAAATAAGGAACAATGAAGTTTCACTACGTTTAAACTCGGCGGGTGTGCCGCGGGTATCCCTGAACGAAGCTTGTTGCCGCTGGATCAGGGAAATTGATGCTGACGAGGTCTGGTCAGGTCGGGCAGCTGAGGCAAGAGCAATTATTCGCAGCGTACGCATGCGCCGACGAACGCTGATGCGTGTCCTGGCTGCGACCATGACTGAACAGGAAGCTTTTCTGCGTGAAGGACCTGCCGGTTTGAAGCCGCTCAATCTGGCGGTTATTGCCGAGGCCATCGGCATGCATGAGTCGACGGTGAGCCGTACGGTCACTGGCAAATATGTTCAGACTCCGCATGGTGTATTTGAACTCAAGGCTTTTTTTGCCTCAGGTCTTGAAACAACGAACGGAGAGATGGCCTCTGTGCCGGCGGTGAAGCTCAGACTGAAAGAGCTGATTCGTTCTGAACGTGCGGAACGCCCATACTCGGACAGTCAACTCACGGCATTACTCGCGAAGGAAGGTATCGTTATCTCCCGTAGAACCGTTGCGAAATACAGGGAAGAGCTTCAGATTTTGCCTTCACTTGAACGTAAACGTTGGGGTAAATGACCCTGTGGTTCATTTACACAACATAACGTATAAACGAGCAACCCCCGCAGACCGTGAACTCGGTTTGCGGGGGTTGCTCGTTCTTATTTAACAGTGATCATAAGGTTATTCTGTCATCGGAGAGTCAGTGTGTATATTCATTCGTTGGACTTAAACAGCCTACAACCGTTCCATATTACGCAGGAAGTGCTCGCCTGCAATCCCTGGAGTAGTCATCTGCTCCGGGTGCAAAATTTCTTCCAGTTCTTCCGGTGTCAGCAGACCCCGTTCCAGAATAATCTCCTGCAAGGTGTTCCCGGTTTTCAGTGCTTCCTTCACAATGGAAGCTGCCACATCATAGCCAAGATGCGGATTCAGCGCTGTAATTACACTGAAGCTCTGCTTCATGATTAACGCACAACGCTCACGGTTCGCTTCCATCTCTTCAACGGCATAACGAGTGAAGACGTCGATGCCATTGTTCATGATTTTAAGCGATTGCAACAAGTTGAACGCGATAACCGGACCCATGACGTTCAATTCGAATTGACCAGCTTCACAGGCCATGCAGATCGTATGGTCATTCCCCATAACCTGGAAGGATACCTGATTGATCACTTCAGCCATAACTGGGTTCACTTTGCCCGGCATAATGGATGAACCAGGCTGACGTGGTGGAAGTCGCAGCTCATTGAATCCTGCACGTGGACCGGAAGCCATCATCCGAATATCGTTACAGATTTTGGACAGACTGACAGCACATACTTTCAGAGCAGCCGACAATTCCAGATAGGCATCCGTATTCTGTGTGGCATCCACGAGGTCCTCAGCCGTTTGCAAATTCAATCCTGTCACATCAGACAGATGCTCCGTGACTTTGACAATGTATTCCGGTTTGGCGTTGAGACCTGTACCTACAGCCGTCGCTCCAAGGTTAATGGTGAGCAGGCGACGATTGGCGAACTCGAGACGTTCAATATCACGTCCAATAACGCGTGCATAAGCACCGAACTCTTGTCCAAGGCGAATAGGCACAGCATCCTGAAGGTGTGTCCGGCCTACTTTGACTACGTCGTTGAATTCCTGTTCTTTTTTGCGGAATGCATCTTGCAGACGTTTCATCGTATCCAGCAACGTTTCAGACAACCGATACGCAGCAATACGCAGTGCAGTTGGGATTACGTCATTGGTGGATTGGGACATGTTCACGTGGTTATTCGGGTTACAGTGGAAATAGTCACCCTTGTTCTGCAATAACAGCTCCAGTCCACGATTGGCCAAAATTTCGTTCATATTCATATTCATGGAGGTGCCTGCACCGCCCTGAATGGAGTCAACAATAAAATGATCCAGATGATGGCCTTTCATCATTTCTTCCGCAGCCATGACGATGACATCGCCAATTTTGCGTGGCAGCATCTTCAGCTCCATATTCGTGATTGCCGCAGCCTTTTTCACCGCAGCCAGAGCTGTAATCAGCTCCCGGTGTACAGGAACGCCAGTGATCGGGAAGTTCTCTACAGCCCGAACCGTCTGTATTCCGTAATAAGCATAAGCAGGAATTTCTTTTTCTCCAATAAAATCTTTCTCCGTCCTTGTGGACATTGTAGACATTTCGTTCGCCTCCAGTGGCATCCAAAAATAGGTCAGCTCCGGCAATGCCGAAGCGCACTCAGTATATCATTTAAGCAAAATGGATGCCAAGCTAAATCATTTCACCCTTCTTGCCGATAAATAATTTAAATTCAGGATATCACCTTGGCAAAACGATTCTCAACTCAACTCGGGCATTGTTGTCTTATCCATTATGCTCCACTGGAATGAAGTCATGCATGAACCTTTACACAATGATCAATTTGTCGTTTTCAGTGATCTAAATCACATGTAATTTGGTTATCTATTGGTAAAATAGGAAAAAAGGACTATGAGGTGTGAAAATGAAATGGACTTTAGGCGCAAAAACCGTCGCAGGTTTGGTACTGATTTCACTGATTACGTACGGAACTAGCGGCTTTTTTATATTTTTCCTCCAGGACTGGCTCTCGTTCTCTATGCCAAGCTGGCTGTACATCTCCATCGTACTTATCATGGGCGTGTGCTGGAACGCGATTCTGGGCTGGTTTGCCTCCCGTTGGTTGACTCGTCCAATTGTACATTTGTCCCGTGCGGCACAACAAATCTCATCGGGGGATTTGACGGCTGAAGTTCCAGAGCGGCGTACACAGGATGAAATTACTGTATTATATGATGCTTTTCGCGTAATGGTTTTCAATTTGAGAAGTATTGTAAACGATATTACAGATAGTACACGCACTACCTCGCAGAACGCACAGTCACTCAGTGAAGCAATCGCCCAGGCAGCAGAGCAGATCGAGATGATGTCTGATGCGGTGGATCATATTGCGGTGGGTGTGGAAGAGCAGAAAACGACTTCACATCAGTCGCTGATTACAGCAGATGAAATGTTGAACGATTTTCAGCGTATGCACAGTCAGTCGATCGGTATGACAGAGATGTCCGGCCAGATGGAACGCTCGGTAGATCATACGAAGCAAACTTTCTCTTCTCTGATGAAAGGAATGGACGAGCTGACGGAATCCCACAATCGTTCCCGTGACATCATGGTGCTGCTCGAGAAGGAAGCCTCGGATATTGAAGCCATTACTCAATCCGTCAAAAACATTGCAGAGGAAACAGGGCTGCTTGCCTTGAATGCTTCCATTGAGGCTGCACGTGCGGGAGAAGAGGGAGCGGGCTTTGCTGTGGTGGCACAGCAGATTCGCAAGCTGGCAGACGAGAGCAAACAATCGGTGCATCGGATTAATGAGCTGATCAGCCGCGTACAGCAGCGAATTAAGGATACAGCTCAACTGATTCATGAACAGCACGGTTTGGTTGTGAACGAATCCGAGCGCACGATCTCTGTTGATCAGACGTTACAGGAGCTTACAGGTACGGTGGAAGTGTTTATGAAGGGCGCTCATGAAATCGGAGCCAAAATTGGGGAGCAGACCAGCCGTGTGGAACAGACGCATGGTCATGTGAAGAAGATTCAGGGGAAAGCCGGATCGTTCTCGGATGAGGCGAGACGGATTATGGATGCGGCACATGAAGAGACGGCAATCATGCAGGAGATTTCATCCTCAGCAGAAGAGTTAAGACAGTTAACAGATCGATTAATGGACAAAACGAAAGCATTTCGGATGCAGCCTTGAGCTGTTTCCGGGGTGTTTTTTTGCTTATTATGGTTAAAGCCGAACATTCTTTCGTAAAAACTGAAATATGTAAAGATTTTTTTATGAAACATTAACAAATTCGCAACGCTTGGGCGATAAATGAAGATATAATGGTAGTATTCCACTACAGATTAAGGAGCCCAGCATATTGAAAACTTGGACAGGTATCCTGCTGATGATTATTTTGGCGGTAGCTACGATTAGTACAACGTCGTCTGCCAGAACCATGAATGAATCGCAAAAACAGCTTAACATAGATGATCAATCCAGCCAGACCTCAGCGGTCGCGGCCTCTAATATGGAAACAATGAATGAAGCAGCGTTTACAACGAAGGAATCGATCCCTGTTAAGGGAGAGTACGTTTCGGTTGCTCCGGAAAATGAGAACGTAAGACTATACCCCATGAAAGTCGAAGGCTCTGGATATATATACAACGGAATGGTGTTGGAAGTGAACGGCAAGAAACGAGAATTCAGTAAGTGGCAGGGAGAAGGCGGCTCTTACAAACCGGAAGTACACGAACTGGATCTGAATGGAGATGGCCAGAAGGAAATAGTTGTATTGTTTACAGCCGGTCATGGAACAGGGATCTATCTGGGCGAGGCTCATATTATCGATCCAAATACGTTGGAAGAGATGAAGATGCAATCGTTGGTTGAGATTGTGAAGCAGCATGTAAATTCGAAAGTCAGTGTTACACCAGGTCAGGTTACGATCAACGTTACCGTTGATGGTGTTCATGCAGAGCCTTCTCTGATGGAGGAAGACACAAGCGAGGGAGTGTATAACGAGGAGCTCAAGTTCGGCGGTGTTGTTTATTACAGTGTGGAGAATGGCAAGTTGGTGGTGTCAGCATCCGGTGCATACGGTATGGGTTTATATGACGGCGATCTGAACTTTACCTATGAATTTAAGGATGGTCAGTGGCAGGCTGTTGAATTGAAGTACAGCACGGAAGAGTATGAAGAGGAGTATTATGAATCTTTTGATTGAATTGATTAATTAGCGAAGAGCGGAATTACGGGTAGTTATGACAAAAAAATATACCCCCATTGTCTTAATGACACAGGGAACCGAGTGAGGCTGAAAAAATAATGAAACTTTAGCCTCATTTTGTGCTGTCCGAATACAGAAGGTATTCCAATAATTTTAGCTTCCAAATCATGACGAAGAAAAAATATTCCAAATTACATCTGGAGCTGGCAGCAGTAGGTGGTTCCCAGGAAATTAAAATCATGGATGGCAATAATACAACCCTGAAATCTGTATCGCTTGCTGCGGAAGATGGTTTGATTGGTGTTGATGTGGATGTATCCAAAACGGATTTTGTGGTTGTAGAGATTGTGGAAGAGACGCCTGGTTCTTCCTTGTTTGTACCCCTGACTACATCTTATCTGACCAAATAAAATGACTTTATGGAACCTGAAAAACGATTATCGTCTGGAGCATCAGCCGGGTCTCTCGGGATGATGCACAGCGATAATCGTTTATTTTTTTCTATGATGTCTGCGTTGTTTATCTAATCATGGTATCCAATGGTTTCAGTCTGGATTCAATCTCTGCCCGGCGACCTTCAAGGAATGGTGGCAGAGCCAGGGACTCGCCAAGATGAGCCAGTTCTTCATCCGTATCGAAGCCGGGACCGTCAGTTGCAAGCTCGAACAGGATACCATTAGGTTCACGGAAATACAGGGAGCGGAAGTAGAAACGGTCTACGAAACCAGAGTTCGGGAACCGGAAGTTATGCACGCGTTCCACCCATTGCTTCAGTTCTTCCTCATTATCCACACGGAAGGCCACATGGTGCACGCTGCCACGTCCCGGGCGTTCCTGAGCAAGGTCAGTTCGTTCTTCGACATGCACCTCGGAGCCGCTGCCACCTTCACCGGATTCAAAGACGAGCACATCGGGTTGGCCAGCGACAAAAGCAGGATAAGTTCCTTTTCGACGGAAGCCGAGCAGTTCGGTAAGGACTGGAGTGGTGAGGGATGCATCTCTAACGGTAAGATGAATCGGACCTAAGCCGACAATGCCATACTCAGCAGGCACAGGGCTTTGATCCCACGGTTTTCCGCCTGCAACACCTGTATTGTGTTCATCGGAGACGAGAATCAGACGTTGTCCTTCAAAGTCCGTAAACGCGAGAGTAGCGCGTCCACCGCGTTCAGTGATTTCTCCATGAGGGACTTCAAATTCGTCAAACCGCTGTTGCCAGTACGTAAGGGCTGCATCGCTAGGCACACGAAGGGACGTTGCTGAGATGCTGTTCAGGCCTTCGCGTGTCTGTCCCGCCATCGGAATTTCAAAGAAGGTAAGCTCGGTACCCGGATTCCCTTTTTCATCTCCATAGAAGAGGTGATAGACCGAGACATCATCCTGGTTGACTGTTTTTTTGATCAGTCGCAGCCCCATAACATTGGTATAGAACCGATAGTTCTCAGCGGCGTGTGCAGTGAGTGCAGATACATGGTGAAGTCCTTTGATTTGCATTATAAATACCTCCTGATGGTTTAATTCTATTTCTATAATATTTTCGTTAAGAAAGTTACTAACTTTTAGTTTGTTTAGTTCTTGAATTTATCTTAACATAAAGATATTTAAAATACAATCCTAATTTAGAATTCCATCTGGACAGTCTACTCATTCAATGCCAAAATGAAAAAGTTAACATTATAGAGATATATTGTGTTTGTGTAATGAGAAGGAGAGAAGAGGCGCAATGGCATATCCCCAGTGGCTAGACCCTTATGATGCGGAACCTTTTATACTATTTTCAACTTCACACCTGTGGGCGATCGCTCTAATTGCTGCACTGATTATATTGATGTTCCTGTTACGAAACTGGCTACGTTCATCGTCATCCAACCTACGCCGTATCTTTCGGATTGCTCTAGCCTGTGTCATGTTCGGCTGCGAGATTGTGCTTCAACTATGGTACGTGTATGGAGGCGTGTGGAGCCTGCAGACTTCATTACCGCTGGAGTTATGCAGTCTTTCACTATTATTATCGGCGCTGCTATTATTGACACGCAGCCGACTGCTACATTCTGCATTGCTGTTCGCAGGAATAGCAGGAGCCTTGATGGCAATCGTAACGCCTAATCTTGGTTATGCTTATGGCCATTTTCGTTTCATTCAATTTTTTACGGCCCACGCTTGTATTATTCTGGCGTTGCTCTACATGACTTGGGTAGAACAGCTTCGTCCAAGCTGGAGAACTGTGTTGGGTTCAATGATATTTGTGAATGTGGCAGCGTTGGTCGTGTACGGTGTGGATGTTCTGCTTGACGCCAATTATATGTTCCTGAGACACAAACCGGATACCCCTTCAGTGCTCGACCTGTTGGGCCCTTATCCCTTGTACATTCTTGGGGAAGAGGTGTTGGCAGCAGTGATGTTTTCCCTGATGTACGTCCTGCTATTTGCGATTCCGGAGCGGCTGAATAACCGAGTGAAGAGAGGAAAGAGTTCAGCGCTCTAGTTAAAAGGGAATTCAAACCAATGGGAAAGCCAAACATCCCGCAGCAGTCTGGAAATCCAGTCTGTTTGCGGGATGTTTGGCTGTTGACTGCTCATTGAGCCTGATATTAGTATTATCCACGGAGCAAAGATTCCGCACCGTCCACGTAGATCCGAGTACCTGTCACATGGGAAGATTCGTCGGAAGCGAGGAAGAGCACCAGATTGGCGACCTGCTTCGGCGTTCCTGGTTCACCCTTGAGCGGGTGTTCATGCCCCTCCGGGAATTCAACCGGGATCTGTACTTCTTTTAGATCGTCCGAAGGATAGGTGTTGTCATCGATATTCGTATCAATGGCTCCCGGACAGACGGCGTTGACACGGATCTTGTAACGGGCCAGTTCCAATGCAGCCATCTTCGTAAAAGCCGTTTGACCCGCTTTGCTGGAAGCGTATGCAGAGAAGCCGATGCCAGAGAATACGCGGTTACCGTTAATGGAGCTTGTAATAATAATGCTTCCTCCGCGATCTTTCAAATGGGGAATGGCGTACTTCACGGTTGCGAACGTGCCGCGCATATTAATTCCCATCGTCTGATCCCAGTCCTCAGGTTCCATCGTTTCAATTGGAGCCATCGTGCCGTTGATACCCGCATTGGCAAACACAATATCCAGCTGTCCAGCTTGCTCTGCTGCCTGATTGATGGCCTTTTGCACGTTGTCCGGTTTGGATATATCACATTCAATGACGTGGGCTTCTCCGCCTGCGCTCTCAATTGTCTTTTTGGTTTCCTCTGCATTCTCCGGGGTCCGGTCCAGCAAGAACACTTTAGCCCCATGTTCAGCGAAACGAATGGCTGTTGCCTGACCAATTCCTGAGCCACCTCCGGTTACAATCGCGACTTTCCCTTGCAAACGTTGTTCAGTCATCCTGATCCCTCCGTATCGTATAGATTATCAGTATACTCTCTATCTCTACATACCCGACTAAAGAGTGATGAATCATATGTACCATACAAAAAAACAGGACCGTTGAACGGCCCTGTATCGGTAATGTAGATATCATGATAATCTGGATTGCTGCAAAGTTATTTATGTTTCTTCCAGTCCATCGAACTGTTATTCAACAGGTACTCAAAATCATTATCTTTCCGCTTCTGTTCCGCTTTACGAGCTTCTTCCGCCTGCAGGCGTTCCTGCTCTTTGCGGTCTGCCTCGGCCGCCTTGGCTTCATCAGCCTGTGCTTTCAGTTTCTCAAGCACGTCACTGCTCAGCAGATCCTTTAGTGTGGTCGGTTTATCCTGTGCTGCTTTGGGAGCAGGGGTGTGTTTTTTGGATTTTGCCATGGAATAATCTCCTTTCAAAAACATAAATCAGCTTCCATTATCGTTCAGTATTCATATTATATCAGGTTCACCCAACCCATTCCATGAAACGGCGGAACAAAAGCAGGATATAGAGGGTTACGTGACGAATGAAAACGGGTATAAATTCATATATTATTACCGATACTGCGACTATTCCCTGGAGAAAGGAGTCGTTGTTCGTGGAAGTAAACCGCAGTTTACTGAAAGGGCTTGCATGGGGTGTTGCTTTCAGCTGTCCGTTATGGATTGCGATCATCGGTTGGTTACGTTTGATGGGATGGATGTATTGAGAACAGCGGGTTGCAGAGCTGCTGCATATAGAATCGTGCCAGAAGAGGGCATTTTTTATAAAGTCATTTATGTAAACGCTAACATTAAATAAAGCTCTGCCTGGCGAGAATCGCACAGGACAGAGCTTTTGTTTGTCTTACATAGGATGAATCAGAACGACGACTCGCTCCGTTCCACAGGTTAAGGCATTTTTACAGGTTCTGGATACTCCAGACCATGAGTGTCGACAGTGACTTTTTTCATTACTTGATCGGTGACTGGTTTATCGTTTTCACCTATTTGTTGAGCCGCAATGCCGTCAACGACATCCATACCTTCTGTGACTTTGCCAAAGGTAGCATAAGCGTTATCCAGGTAATCAGCATCCGCTAACATGATGAAAAATTGGGAGCCTGCGGAGTCCAAATCATTTGTGCGGGCCATGGAAATGACCCCACGGGTATGATTCAGATGGTTTTTGTGACCATTGGATGTAAATTCACCCTTAATGGAATATCCTGGACCACCTTTACCGTTGCCATCTGGATCGCCACCCTGAATCATAAAGCCTGGAATGACGCGGTGAAAGATCAGGCCGTCATAGAAACCCTTATTGGCGAGTGAGATAAAATTGTTCACCGTGTTTGGAGCGATCTCTGGATAGAGCTCAATGACGATTTTCTGACCATCCGACATTTCAATGGTGGCAACTGGATTTGGACCAGTAGGTTCCACTGGAGCCGGTGTTTCCGTCGCGCCGCTTGTAGGGCGCCCACAACCACTAATGACGATAAGCAGCATCGCTAGAACCAGCGACACAGCTGTTGTTTTTTTCCACCGAAAAGACATGAGAACGTTCCCCCTTGCATCTCTGCATAATATATTTAGTCAGAATTATTTTCGGATAATCCTTCAACTATCATACCGTTTTTGCAGATAATATGGCAATGCAAGGCAGAATATTATGGTAATAAGAGATGGTGTAAATGCTTACAGAGGTGTAAAATAAGGAAAATGCTTCCGCAGTCAGGGACGTACGGGTTTGTTCCGTCCGCTCCAATACACGGCAGTCCCGACGTCCAGTAACGGAAAGGGTGTGCGGGTATATGGACTTCTCGTGGAAGCGTAATCTGGTGATTTTGTGGATAGGTGTGTTTTTCTGCAGCACCGCTTATTCAATCTCCATCCCATTTCTGCCTTTGTTTCTGAGTGGCGATCTGGGCGTTCGTAATCACCTGGAGTTCTGGTCAGGGCTTGCCTTTGGCATCACGTTTCTGGCTAGTGCGCTGGTGTCTCCCTTCTGGGGATCACTGGCTGACAAATACGGGCGCAAGCCAATGCTGATCCGGTCGGGATACAGCCTTGCGGTTTTGTATTTGATCAATTATTTTGTGCAGGATCCGTATTCACTAATCGTGGTTCGTTTGTTTCAGGGATTGCTCGCCGGGTTTGTACCGGCAGCGATTGCACTGGTCGGTACGAACACACCGGAAGAGAAGACGGGGTATGCGCTTGGCATCATGTCTACCGCCGGGGCAACAGGAGGAATAATCGGCCCATTAATTGGCGGGGTAGTAAGCATTTATTACGGCAACCGGAATGCGTTTTTATTTTCCAGTATCGTTGTATTGGTCTCTGCGTTGATTGCAACTTTCTGGGTAAAAGAAGAGAACTTCAACCGGAACAAGGCTCGTTCTCATGTGATGGATGACATCCGGGAAGCCCGGGCCAATCGATTGTTTATTACGGTGCTTGGCATGATGGGTATATGTACCTTCTCCGTCATGATTCTGGAGCCATTATTGACCGTGTACGTGATGGAAATGGGCATTCAGCCTGATCGTGCTTCACTCAGCTCGGGAATTATTTTCTCCGCAGTTGGTGTAGCTACGGTCATTATGGCACCGCGCTGGGGTAAGATTGGTTCGCGAATCGGATATGGCAAAGTGCTGATTATTGGCCTTGTGGGTGGGGCAATTGGTAACCTCCTGCAGTTCTTCACTACAGGTTATATCGGCTTCGGCATATTGCGATTTGTGTATGGATTGTTCTTTGCTGCAGTGTTCCCGGCGATTAATGCGATGATTGTACAAGTGACTGAACCCGGCTTCCGGGGAAGAGCATTCAGCCTGAATCAGTCGGCTTCCCAGATCGGTACGATGGCGGGGCCAATTATCGGTGGTGTTCTGGGTGGCTGGTTACCGATTCGCTGGATTTTTATCATCAACGGAGTTGCGCTGCTGATTACCGCCATTGTGGCGAAATGGTCCAGACTGGAACAGAGGTTGCCGGGATCGGGTAAACCTTTAGCGTAGTAGACGAAATTGTTAAATGACTAATCGGATAACAGAGAAATGGGATGGCACTGTAGAGATACGGTGACCATCTCTTTTTCGGATGAACGCTTTATCATTGTGAAGAGCACAACAAAAAGAAACCTCTTGGGGAAGAGGTTTCCTATACGCTCATTGAATGTGCGATACGATCCTATTGATCCTCAGATGCATGTGAATCTTTCCGGTTAACATTCTCCTTCGGAATGGCATGTTCAACAGCATCAAGCTGATCTTCATCCGCTAGAGCTTCTGGAAAGGAATCTTCTGTGAACAAACCAAAATTCGGATCAATATCTCTTTCGGTTACCAGATTTTCCGGCTCATGTGCGTGTCGTTTGTGATCATCCTTCATCATGTTTGCACCTCCTAATCAGGCTGTAGCATGAGGATTTAACGCCGTGGTGGAATATCGTTCTCCGGTTTGGCATCCGCTCCGGCACCGTTCAGCAGGTCCGTTCCGTGAAGGGCATTGGGGTCGGGTGCGGCGGGATCCACTGGACTATTCGGTTGAATAAGATCAGCATCAGGTACGGATTCGAGTGAAGGCTCCGCTGTCCGTGATTCCAGTTCCGGTTCTTCTGCAGCCGTTAAAGCTACAATGGGTGGGTTAACTGTATCTTCGGTTTCGATACGTCTTCCGGTAACTTCATCAAAAGTGTCTATGTCACCTTCAGGGACTTCGGTTTCCAGTGGAATATCACGGGACCTCTGATAACGGTCGTAGTAACGTTCACTCTCTTCATTGCTAATCGGTCTGTCTGACATAAGTAACACTCCGTTTCAGTGAAATTATATTTGATGGTTGTTTGTGAAGGATTCCCTAGTGTTCCCTAAATATGAATACAAGATGAAAGTGAAAGATGTACAGATGACAAATTCAACTTAATATGCTTTAAAATTTGGGGAATACATATTTGACCAGAAAGTACAGGAATCCAAAGAAAATAATGATATAAGCCGCATATTTGATAAACGTGGAAGCAACCTTACTTGAATCCGATTTATACTGGACATCCTTATGCTCTACCTCTACCGTTTTGTGTGGCTCATTCATTGCAATCATCTCCTTAAAGGTAATTGTTTGCTTTGAGGAACCATTACACCCGGCAGGGACAATTGAATCGCACACACCAATTTTACAGCTTTTCATCTTTTGCGTATGTTATGATGAAACATGGATATATGAGGGAGGAATTCCAATTGGATTGGTTTACGTTGGGGAATATGATCACTCGAATCCGAATCGGGCAAAAAGCGTCTACGCCCGGGTTTTCCCGTACGGTTATTCGCCGCCCGGACGGGCTGTTCTGGGTAGGCGGGATATGGTCAGGACAGATTGTCCAGTTGAGGGACTATCTTTTCTCGGATATATGGACCATCTATGACGATGAGGAAACGGAGCAGTGGTTGGAGTATCGCACACAGATCGAACAGAAAGAGCACGAAATGATTGTGAACCAGTTCGAAGATCTGCGCGAATAACGGACAAAACACTTTTTTTCAACAATAAAATGGAAATAAAACTATAAATCTACTAAATTGTGAATTTTCATTTTCTTCCAAGAAGGTGACACGTTAAACTGTGGCGAATGATAAATGAGAGAACTTGGGGATAGAGAAAATAAGAACTTTGAGGTGCTGTGAATGAAAAATGTGCCCAAAGCTATCATCATCTTATGGATAAGTATGTTGAATATTCTCTGCTTGCCGCATGACTTCGTTTCAGCGACTGCTGGAGAAGTTGACAGACCTGTATCCATAACGGGATGGGAAGTAAAATGGGGGAACGTGCACGATCAGGGATTCATCAGTGAGGTTCAAGGTTCGGAGGAGATCTGGGAGAAGCAAGGTGCAGAAAAGCTGGAATACAGCAGTGTTGAAGCTCCTACAGGTTCCTTGTGGACTCGTGTGACCATTCCTGTAATAAGCGAAGATAGCTCGGCAATCCGTTTTGAGAATATTAAAGGAAATCACATTGTAATCTATCTGGAAGATCGTAAGGTGTATGAGAATTATCATTACAATTATGATAATAACGCGGTGTTGTTACCTTTATCGAGTGAGAATTCAGGTGGGAAACTGTATATATGGTCCGAGAATGAGAAAGGCAGACTTGGCATCTACGGAATGGTTCAAGTTGGGTCTTATGCTACCTTACAGGAAAAGTACATTCACAACGGTCTGCTTGATGTGATACTGGGAGCGACCTTTGTATTCACGGCTCTAACGATGCTGAGCTGCACATTTTTCCTAGGCAAGTTCCATAAAGGGATGTGGATTTCGCTATGTATCGTGATGGGTTCTATCGGAACGATGATTATCACCTATTCGCAGTTTTTATATACGTTTTACCAGGTTTACGGTAATCTGTATTCCGTATTGTTTGATCTGGCGATGCTCATGGGCATGCCTGCACTCTGTTATTTTTTTGAACAAATTATCGGACCAGGTCGTTATGGCATCTTTACCAAACTAAGAAAATTTCAAGTCATCTATTCTGGAGTAGCTGTAGCTGCCCTGATGATCGATTTTATTTCAGGCGGTCAATGGGACATGCTCTACAGTTTGTTGGTTCAGAACGTGATTGGATTCATTCTCGTAATCTTGTTAAGCATCTTAATGATCGGTACCATCTCCAAAGCGCTTCAACGGAGCAGGGAAGCTCTATTGCTGGCTACAGGATTCGGCACATTTGCCTTAATCAGTGTTGCTGAACTACTGTGGTATTACCAGCGTAATGGAACATATCATCTGATATGGTGGAAATGGTCGATGGTTGCTTTTATTATCTCACTTATTGCCATACTGGGAAGCCGATTTGCTGAAAAACATACCAAAGTGCTTGAATACTCGAAAGAGTTGGAATTGTTCAATAATGAATTGCAGCGATCCGAGAAAATGGAGATTATTAGCGAACTGGCAGCGTCGGTTGCTCATGAGGTTCGTAATCCGCTGCAGGTGACACGAGGATTCCTTCAGCTCATGACAGAGCAGGAGGACAACAAAAACAAGGGGTACGTGCGGATTGCTCTGGAGGAGCTTGATCGGGCTTCCGGCATTATTACCGACTTCCTGACGTTCGCCAAACCAGAGTTTGATCATATCATCTCCCTGAATATCGCAGATGAATTTAACCATATTGAAGGTATTCTTGTACCGATGGCTAATCTCGAAGGGGGTAAAATAACAACCGACATTCCGCCAGATCTATGGATTAGAGGGAACTCTTCCAAGTTCAAACAGGCCTTTATTAATATTATTAAGAACAGTATTGAAGCTCTGCAAGGACAGGGCCAGATTGATATTTGGGCTTATGCCCAGGATGGGGTCATTAAGGTACATGTTAGAGATAACGGCGAAGGCATGGATGAGGAAGCGTTGGTCCGCCTTGGTGAGCCTTATTTCTCGAACAAAATTAAGGGGACAGGCCTTGGCATGATGGTGACCTTCCGAATCGTTGAAGCCATGCATGGGCAGATCAGCTTTACAAGCACAAAAGGGGTAGGAACAGAAGCTGTTGTATCTTTTGCCGCGTTCGTCGAATGACGAGCGGCAGAAGTGTACAATGGCTTTTTTGTTCGCTACCCCTTCTGATTCAATTCACATATTCAATCTAATTCGTTTAGCTTCTCCACGGTCCGCAATTCACATCATATTGTACTTTGGATGGATTGGGAGGAATTACGAGAACATAGTCGTTCTGTTGTTCTTCAACCGTACGGACTTGAACGTGCTCAGGAATATCAATGCCAAATGCTTCACGAAGCGCTTGCTTCGGGTTGGAGTGCAGTTGTTGTCTGAAGTGCTCATCTGTCCAGGCCTTTTCAATAATATCCTCGTGCAACGTTTTCTCTGATACCATCATCGTCAACATTCCCTTCATATTTAAAATTCAACTGTACCAGCTCTTCAATTATGATTAGGACAAATGTTGTTTCTCGCTGATCCAGTAATGAAACCCGCCTTGAAGAAGCATTTTTTTGTGCTGTTCAATGTCCTGAACAGCTTGTCCCAGAATGTCGCATAAGTAGGAATTAAACGCTTCAAGATGCGAAATACCCGAGTTAGAAGATGTTAGTCTGAGGTTATATTTCTTAGCAATGTCTACATAGGAGTTCATGAATTGAGTATTGTATACATTGTCTTGTACACGTTCGCTTACAGGATGAACCGGATAGTTATGTTCTAGTGCTGCGGATATGTGGGAGAGGAAGCTGTTGTAATTTCCATGCACAGCATCTTGTTTCGTGTCTGTAAAGTCATCTGTCATCTGGAGAGTCATCAGTGCAATGTTGACGGCAGAACATACCGGAGTAATGCGATGCTTCTGTTCCAAAAGAAGGAGTGAGCCAGCAGCTCCAAGCTGAAGTGGGGCGGCTTTTTGGGCAATTAAAAGCGGGCTTCTCTTGAAATAATCGATGGAGTTCTCACCGGTGACGCTCATGGCCCAATCCTCGACATACTGTCTGAAATACGTCCAGAACGGGGAAGAAAGACTGAATAGCTCTGAATAGGCACAGATGGCATCGACGTAATACAGATTACCGAGTGACAATTTCAGTGTCACATCTTCGGGACGTTCGTCCATAACTTCATCCTGATTCAAAAAATATAACATATGCATGAGGCAGGCAGTACTCAGTTTGTGTGCTTTCTCTGGAGGTAGTCCATCCGAGAGTTGCAACCACAACGGAATAATGTAGCCGATGTAGCTGTGACCCGAATCTCGTAACAAAGGATTGACCAAATGAATTTGTTCTAGTGCATGTTCTGACATTGGTTCAGGATATTTCTGTACCAGCTGCTCTGCCGCAGCGAACACCACCTCCACATCGGATCTAAACGGATCAAACCATTCTCTCCGCATCGTTTGGTTACGCCCTTCCCGTGATAAAGTGATTAAGGACTATTTGACTAGATCATGAAGTTACTTTCAGTATACCGGAAAAGAATAGAAAAAAATAGGAGGTTTTGTGATGAATTGTGAAAAAAACAATGACATTTTGTATTTTTATGGCATAAAAAAGCGGAAGTTAGGCTCAAACTAAGAAAGCACAGGATTTTGACATACGAAAGGAAGAAGAGAAATGAAATACAATTGGAAGAAATGGATGGCGGCCGGACTGGCAGCCGTATTTATAACAGCAGCAACCGGCTATACGGCATTCGCTGATCCAAATGGATCTGTTGAAGATCATGTGGCGACACCATCCTCCTCCGCGAATCAGACCAAGCCATGTATGCAGGCAGGTCACGGCCTGTTTATGATTGGAGAAACCGCAGATTTGCTTGGCATTGGGCTCCGGGATTTAAAGGAACAGATGGAGCTTGGCAAAACGCTGACTCAGATTGCCAAGGAACGCAAGGGACTTAGTGAAGATCAATTGTTGGAGAAGCTGAAGCCTTCCCTCTCTCAGCGATTGGATAAAGCAGCCGAAGAAGGCTGTCTCACGAAGGAGCAGGCAGCAGCAGCCAAAGCGGGTATGGATACCAAGCTGAAAAAGGTAATCAATACACCACTGCGGGAATTAAGACGTGATTTTGCTAACCATGGTAACAGACGTCCGATGATGGACAAGGGCGCTATTGCCCGCTTTATCGGCATCACCCCGGAACAGCTCCATCAGCAGCTCCAGAGCGGGAAGTCCCTGGCTGAGATCGCCCAGGCAAAAGGTATCAGCGAAACGCAGCTGGTTGACAAGCTGAAGGAGCAATTGACAGGTGACCTGAAAAGATTCGTTAACCAGAAGGGCAATGCACACCAAGCCCCTGGTCCTCACGAACCTGTACCCGGAAAATCCGCTTCTACAGAAGTGAAGTAAAAAAAGAGCGTCTTCCACAAGGGAGACGCTTTTTCTATACGACTAAGACTGGCTGGTTTCCGGACTGCGATTTGCGCTGGCTGACGGATTGCGCTCGGTTGAACTTGTTCTGCCCGTGCCGGGAATCACAGCATGATGCAAGCGACGACCTGGGCGCTTCTTCCGTTGTAATCCTATGGTAAAGCGAGAACCCGGAAGTTTGGAAAGTCCCCAGCTGATGGCAAGAGCCGTCGCCACGGTGACGAGAAACGACAACAACGTTACGGGAAGATGCAATCCCGTAAGTGTAAGTGGCCGGGTAATATACGCGATGCAGTAGAGAACCAGTGCATGAACAAGATAGCCGCCAAACGAATATCGGCCAATCCACGTCAGGAGACGCTGAAATGGGGTATCTTTTCCTCGCAGCAATACAAGGAACCCATAGAACATAAACATCTGAGCCATGATGATAATGAATGTCGTCGGTTTCAGATAGGTTGAGATATTCAGGTTAACAACATCCCCCGATCCCCGCAGCACATCGTATCCAAGCCAGATGTACATTCCGATAAACAGACAGACCATCCAGGGCAATGCCCTCGCAGTCCACCCCCTCCAGCTATCCACGGACCACGCACATACTGCACCCAGTAAAAAGTAGAACCAGTACATAATCCATGAATAGGAGCGATACTGAAGCAGGCCTGCCCAGGGCTGTGGCAGAGATGCTGTCCATCCTGCCATATCGTAGTAGGACCATTTCATAAGCAATGTGTATAATGCCATTCCTATGAGAACCAACGTAATAATCGATTGCATCGGGGTGAAACGAGTCACTTTTTCAATACGTCTTTGAATGAACTTGGCTCCCGCCAGAAACAGGGGGAACAAAATATAGAACTGAAATACCATAATCACAAACCACAGATGATATCCCGTCTGGGGGAGGAACAGTTCACGAACGAGACTACGGAAGTCCGGCATACCCGAAAGCCAGAACTCAGGGGTAAATACCCGGACAAACAACCAGTAGATGAACGTCCATACCACAAAGGGCATATAAATATCTCCAAATCGTTTGCGGATAAACCGGGGGTAATCCGGTTTGGTGTGACTGTGATGGTAGAAGAGCATTACACCGGACAGAAAGACGAATGTCGGGGTACCAAAACGAGTCAGATGATAAATCATGGTCAGCATGACGGAGTCAGGTTGTTCAATATCGGCGCGATATATATATTCAGCGATGTTATGCTGCATCACAATGGCGAGAAATGCAAGGCCGCGCAGTTGTGTCCATTCCACGATTCGCGGTTTATTCACGTGTAATCCTCCTTCTGTAACCGGAATTCATCATTTAAGGGTACATGCTGAACATTAAGGCTGCATTAAATGGGGGAAATAGGTACAAAAAAAGACGGCGTTCGCCGTCTTTTAATCAAATTAACCGATCTTATCATTGCTTCATTTTCATTTAATTCAGTGTAAGTCCTGTACCTTCGTTGAATCATCCTCTGAAGATGTGGCATCTTCCTCAAACAGATTCTGAATATATGCCTGGAGCTTCGGTTTATTCACACCGAGTACCTGAGCAGAACCTGCAAGCTCATTGGTTAGCAGTTTGTTAGGAGGAATCTGCTGTTTATCAATTTCATTCACATTAATATCAAATCCGAGCGAAGCCAGTTTTAACATTTGAGTTGGACTGAGGTCTGTCTCGATATATGGAGCGACAGCTTCCAATATATCAGGGATTTTGAAGAGCGAAGTGGTGCTTTGCATCTTCTTGGCCAGCTCAGTCATGAAAATCCGCTGCCGTTCGGTACGCGTAAAGTCCGAGGTGGCATCGTGCCGGAACCGGACATATTGCAGGGCAGTCTTGCCGTCCATATGCTGAAGTCCTTTTTTGAGGTCAATATCGTACATATGTTTATCTGCCTTGCTGGTGTAATACATGTCTTTCTCCACATCTATGTCGATCCCGTCCACAGCATCAACCAGCGCCATGAATCCGATAAAATCGGTATACACGTAATGCTGAATAGGGATGCCAAGCAAGTCACCGACCGTTTGTTTGGTTAATTCCGCACCACCGTAGGAGAAGGCTGCATTGAGTCTGCTCTTGCCATGTCCAGGAATCTCAACATATGTATCCCGCAGTATAGAGAAGAGATGGGCTTTCTTGGATACCGGATCAATGGAAGCAACCATGACTGAGTCTGAACGGCCCGGATCATCTCCTCTGGTGTCACCTCCAAGCAGCAAAATGTTAACTCGTTCCTTCCCTTCCCATTTGGGAACAGGGGTAGTTGGGGTGTCTGTATTTTTGTTTTTGTCAGAAGAGGAGGTGTCCGAAGCGGTTGAGATGCTATTGGCAAAATGAACGATCGAGTATCCGTAATATACAATGACACCCGCTATGGCAAGTGCCAGGGTTAGGGATGTCCCCCATAACCATTTCTTAAGCATAATCTTCACCTTTCTATGAATGAACTATTATGTAACCCAAACTAGTTTAACAAAAAGTAAGAGAAATGTCCTCTTTGATTTCGAAAGTTCGGCTACAAGGCGATATGTTTGACAAATAGTTAGTGTATATTTATTATGTAAAAAATAATCGTGTTTTGTGTAATGGAGGTATTAAACGACTGTTATGAATCAATCTGTATTTAATTGGATCAACCAGTTTGCAGACCGAATTCCGTTTCTGGACTGGTTTATGATTACATCTGCTGAATATGCGGTATGGGTTATGATTGGATTGCTAGTGATTGTGTGGTTTCTTGGCAATCCGTCTAAACAACGAATTGTGTTTTATGCTTGTGTAGCCTCAATAATAGCGCTTGGTCTGGCAAAATGGGGAATTTCACCTGCGGTAGGTCATCCAAGGCCGTTCGTGGAAGGCGCCGTGAATCAACTGGTCCCGCATGTGCCAGATCCATCTTTTCCAAGTAAACATGCTTCCTTTGTATTCGCACTAGCTGCTGCTTCGTTTTTTATCGGTCGACGATTCGGAGTATGGATGTTATTGCTTGCTGTGCTGACAGGGGTCTCGCGTGTCTATGTAGGTGTACATTATCCTGGGGATATTCTGGGCGGATTCATTCTGGGTAGTCTGGTCAGTGTAATCCTGATTGCTACGCGTAATTATACCAAGTCGATTCCCGATTTCTTCATTAACATTCATCGGCGGATTTTTCGTTAGTTCTGGAACGTATACGTTTGAGATGAGAGGTACATTCGTATAGAGTCCCAAGTTCCTTGGCATAGCCAAAGAGTTGGGGCTTTTTTGCGTTAATTTCGGAGTTACATGAAATTTCTGAAAATCGAATTCGGATATCTACAATTCATGACGATAGGTGTCGATATATTATATAGTTATGCGCTAAAGCTAAGGAGTGGGGAATATGAAAGGTTCGCGGGGAAACGTGATGGGGAAGCTTAGATTTACAATTCGGATGAAGTTACTGACTGGATTTTTAATGGTTGTGGCGTTGCTTGCTTTTGTCAGCATATATGCGCTCACCCAAATCCATGGTATGTCAAACAAAGCCGATGATGTGGACAAGACATGGATGCCCAGTGTATCTTTGTTGGGCCAGATGAATGGGGACATATCCGATGTGGAGCGGCTTGCTCTGGCCATCATTGTTGAACAGGATGAAAATGAAACTGCCAAGATGAATGAAGCTCTGGAGCAGCTCCTGGTCAAGATTGAGGATGAACGTAAACAGCTGCTAGCCTTCATTGAAGACAATGCAGAGGCAATGAAACTTTACAATGAGTTCAGTACGAACTACGAGAGCTATATCGCAAAAATGCCCGCATTCATTGAATTAGGCTTGAATAACAATTACGACGAAGCCAGCAAACTACACACAGCGGCTTATTCATTATGGTATTCAGCCAACGATACCATTGCCCAATTGATTGTAATGGGGAATGAAGGATCAGATTCGGCTACGAATGCATCGGTTGAACTGGCCGAAAAAGCATTTAATGTTATTTTGGGAGTAACCATTGTTGCTTTCCTGATGGCTATGTTTATTGCCTTCTTCATTGCAAGCATCATCTCACGTCCAATTCAGAAGATGAATGCAGCGGCGATGTTGATTGCAGGTGGGGATCTGACTAGTGAGAAGATCGTGCTCAAGAACAAGGATGAACTGGGAACGCTGGCTGATTCCTTCAATACGATGACAGGCAACCTGCGGGAGATGATTCAATCTGTATCGATGACATCCGAACAGGTAGCTGCTTCCTCGGAGGAACTTCTGGCAAGTGCAGAACAGAACACCAGAGCATCGGAACAGATCTCCGAAACGGTTGAAGAATTGGCCGTGGGTACATCCGATCAAGTAGATATGGTGAAGCGTTCTTCCCAGGCGATGAGTGAAATGGCTCTTGGTTCGGAACAAATTGCCGAGCTTGCTCAAAGTGTATCCGTATCTGCTGTTGATGCAGCGAATCAGTCTGCCGAAGGAAATATGATTATTCAGCAGGCTGTTGAACAGATGGGTTCTGTTCGTAATTCCATTGCCTCGCTGACAGAACTGGTTACAGGGCTGGGAGAACGTTCCGCAGAGATTGGTACGATTACCGAGGTTATCAACAATATTGCTCGTCAGACCAATCTTCTTGCATTGAATGCAGCGATTGAAGCGGCACGTGCAGGTGAGCACGGGCGTGGTTTTGCGGTCGTAGCTGGAGAAGTGCGGAAGCTGGCAGAGGAATCCTCTACATCTGCACAACGGATTACGGATCTTGTGCAATTAATTCAAAAGGATACGGATCATGCCGTGCAGGCTGTGAAAGTGAACAGCAATGAAACAGAGGCCGGAATTGAGATTGTAACCGCGGCAGGACAAGCATTTGAGCAGATTTCAAACGTAGTGAACAAGGTTGCTGGTGAAATTCAGGAAGTATCCGCAGGTTCGGAGGAAATGTCAGCAAGTACAAATGAAGTTGTAGGGTACGTGGATCAGATCTCCAACATAGCTGGAGAAGCAGCAGGTGGCGTGCATAATGTATCTGCGGCAACCCAGCAGCAGCTGGCTTCGATGGAAGAGATTGCTTCATCCGCGGGCTCTTTGTCCAAAATGGCAGAAGAATTACAGGAGCAAATCAACAAGTTTAGAGTGTAGACGATCCAAAAGACGGGTGTTCAGACTGAATAATGGAATTGATCATAATTCAGCCTGTATCAAGGGTGATACGAATTATCAGGACTGCTTCTCATATCGCGTTCATGCGATATGAGAAGCGGTCTTTTTTTGTCATATCACTCCCCAAACATGTCACAACAATGTTATTTCAGAAGTCACCAGCGCTGATATTGCAACTGAAACAAAAGACTATAATGGTAATTAATGGTGGAAATACACGGAGTCACACCATAGAAAGGAGCGGGTTATTACATCAGTGTAATTGGAAAATGATAAGATAACGATTGCAAAAGGAGATGAATGGTTGAAGATGAAGGGAAGCTGGTGGAGACGAGTCGCTATTTTCGCGTTATCGACAGGGCTACTGGCAGGAAGTACATCCATACAGGCATGGAATGGCAAGGCAGATGCGGCTGCCGGGAACCATAACTATGCGGAAGCATTGCAGAAGGCGGTTTATTTCTATGAAACCCAGCGTTCAGGGAAATTGCCGGAGGACAACCGGGTTGAATGGCGTGGTGATTCCGGATTAAATGACGGAGCGGATGTTGGGGTTGATTTGACCGGAGGATGGTACGATGCTGGAGATCATGTGAAATTCAGCCTGCCTATGGCCTATTCTGCTACGATGCTTGCCTGGTCTGTTGTGGAATACCGCGAAGGGTACGAACAGGCAGGACAATTGGAAGAGATTAAGGATAATTTGAAATGGGCGACAGATTATTTTGTGAAAGCGCACACGAAACCAAATGAATTATGGGGACAGGTCGGAGCGGGCAATACGGACCATGCCTGGTGGGGACCGGCTGAAGTGATGCAAATGAGTCGCCCTGCATTTAAGATTGATGCATCCTGTCCGGGAAGTGAGCTTGCGGGAGAAACTGCAGCGGCACTCGCTTCTTCATCTATTGTGTTCCGGGACAGTGACCCAGCTTATGCCAACAAGCTGCTCCAGCATGCCAAGGAGCTGTACAGCTTCGCCGATACGTATCGAGGTAAATATTCGGATTGCATTACAGATGCCCAATCGTTCTACAATTCATGGACAGGTTACTATGATGAACTCGCCTGGGCTGCAACATGGTTATATATGGCGACAAATGACAGCGCTTACTTGTCCAAGGCGATTGCTACGGCGAATCTGTGGCAGGCGGATGGACAGAGCGGGAATTGGGCTTATACATGGACCCAAGGCTGGGATGACAAACATTATGGTGCCCAGATTCTATTGGCTCGTATTACGTCGAGTCTGAACATGCCTGAAGCGACACGGTTCATTCAATCAACAGAACGAAATCTGGATTATTGGTCCGTAGGCACGAATGGACAACGAATCAAGTATACACCGGGCGGGCTTGCCTGGCTTGATACATGGGGATCGCTCCGTTATGCAGCGAATGCATCCTTTATTGCTTTTGTGTATTCCGACTGGGTCAGTGATCCGGTGAAAAAAGCAAGGTATCAGGATTTTGCCGTCTCTCAAATGAACTATATTCTGGGGGATAATCCTCGCCAGAGCAGTTATGTGGTCGGTTATGGACAGAATCCTCCTAAACACCCGCATCACCGGACCTCCCACAGTTCATGGACGAACAATGAAAATGTACCTTCCGAGCATCGTCACACGTTGTACGGCGCGATGGTTGGTGGACCGGATGCCTCGGATGCCTATACCGATTCTATTGGTGACTATGTCAGCAATGAGGTGGCGACCGATTACAATGCAGGATTTACAGGCGCGTTAGCCAAGATGAATCTGCTGTTCGGCCAGAATGATCAGCCCATTGCGAATTTCCCGGCTCCCGAAGTGAAGACGGATGAGTTCTTTGTCGAGGCTGCCGTGAAAGCGTCCGGTTCCAATTACACGGAAATCAAGGCTCAACTGAACAACCGTTCGGGTTGGCCTGCGCGAATGGGGGATAAGTTGTCTTTTCGCTATTTCCTGGATCTGAGTGAAGTATACGCTGCAGGATATACCGTTTCCGATGTCCATGTTACAACCGCATATGCCGAGGGAGCGACTGTATCCCAACCGGTTGTGGTTGATGCAGGAAAACGAATTTATGCGGTTACTGCGGACTTCACCGGGACTAAGATCTATCCAGGCGGGGAAGGTCATTATCGCAAAGAGGTTCAGTTCCGCATTACCGGCCCGCAAGGCGCGTGGAATGCGAATAATGATCATTCATTCCAGGGTTTGGGCACAGGCAATGTGGCAAAGAGTGTATATCTTCCGGTCTACGATGCGGGAATACGGATATACGGTCAGGAGCCTAGTGTCACACCAGTTGTTACACCTATTGCACCTTCGGGGGTGCAGGCTGTATCAGGGAATGCTCAGGTCATCCTGAACTGGGTAGCATCGCCTGGGACAGAATCGTACACCGTAAAGCGTGCCGAGGTGAGTGGGGGTCCATATACTTCTGTCGCGACAGGTGTACATGGATTGACATACACGAACACGGGGCTGACGAATGGAAGGACCTATTATTATGTGGTGACGGCTGTTAATTCAGCTGGGGAATCGCCCGGATCTGCACAAGTCTCTGCCACGCCGCAGGCTGGAACGTCTGTGCCGGGGATGCTGACATTAAACGGGATTGCGGGCAATGCACAAGCGGTTCTGACCTGGACGGCAGCAACGGGAGCTGTGAGTTATAAGGTACAGCGCTCGGTTATGGGCGGCGTATATGCCGATGTGGCAACTGGATTGGCAGTGCTGAATTATACCGATGCAACAGCGGTAAATGGCACGGCGTACAGTTATCGAATCGCCGCGGTGAATGCGAGCGGACAGACGTTGTCCAATATCGTGACGTTGACACCGAATGTGCCTCCGGCAACGACAGGCACGCTTGAGGTGCAGTATCGTAATGGAGGATCTGGTGCTTCCGGCAATGCGGTGACTCCGCAATTTAATCTGAAGAATACAGGGACTCAGCCGATCGATTTGAGTACTGTGAAGCTGCGGTATTATTTTACGAAGGACGGCACAGGGGATCTGACCTTCTGGTGTGATTATGCCCAGATCGGCAGTGCCAATATTGAAGGCAAATTTGTCACGCTGAATCCGGCAAAGGGAACAGCCGATACGGTTCTTGAGATCAGCTTCAAATCCGGGGCTGGCAGTCTGGCTGAAGGAGCGGAGACAGGCGTGATCCAGGGGCGCTTTTCCAAGAATAATTGGAGCAATTTCGATCAGAGCAACGACTATTCCTATGATGCAACCAAGACGGCTTTCACTGCCTGGAATCAGATAACGGGATATCAGGGAGGTACGAAGGTATGGGGCATCGAGCCGTAACGTTAAAGGTAGATCAATATAACAAATCAGCTCAACAGCATGCGCAGACCCAGAGTGATTCAAATTGAATTCACCATTCCAGGGAGGTATATACATGTTGAAATCAGCTGCCAAAAAAAGCTTGTCTGCCATGCTTGCAGGGACCGTTATGCTGACCGGGTACACCGGTTTGTGGGCAGGTCCCCAAACGGCTTATGCCGAGGAGCAGACCGTTGATGCTCAGGCGGACGGAATCAATGAAGCGCGGTTTCTGCAATTGTATGATCAGCTGAAAGATCCGGCAAACGGTTATTTTTCTCCAGAGGGCATTCCCTATCATTCCATTGAAACGCTGATGAGTGAGGCACCGGATTATGGGCACATGACGACATCCGAGGCGTACAGTTACTGGCTCTGGCTGGAAACGATGTACGGTCACTATACGGGCGATTGGTCCAAACTGGAAGCGGCTTGGGACAGCATGGAGAAATACATCATCCCTATCAATGAAGGCGACGGCAAGGAAGAGCAGCCTACGATGAGTTATTACAATCCGAACAGCCCGGCCACTTATGCAGCGGAAAAACCTTTTCCGGATCAATATCCTTCAGCTATTAACGGGCAATATGCAGCCGGGAAAGACCCACTGGATGCCGAGCTGAAAGCTTCCTATGGCAACAATCAGACGTACCTGATGCACTGGCTGCTGGATGTGGATAACTGGTACGGATATGGTAATCTGCTGAATCCGAATCATACAGCGGCTTACGTGAATACGTTCCAGCGTGGAGAGCAAGAGTCCGTATGGGAAGCCATTCCACACCCGTCTCAGGACAATAAAACGTTTGGCAAAACGGGCGAAGGTTTCATGAGCCTGTTCACCAAGGAGACCCAGGCACCGGCAGCCCAGTGGCGTTATACCAACGCAACGGATGCTGACGCACGTGCAGTGCAGGTACTGTATTGGGCGAAGGAGATGGGCTACACCAATACAGCGTATCTGGATAAAGCGAAGAAGATGGGTGACTATCTGCGCTATGGGATGCACGACAAGTACTTCCAGAAGATCGGAAGTGCCAAGAACGGCACACCGACGGCCGGTACGGGCAAAGACGACTCCAATATGTATCTCATGGCGTGGTATACCTCATGGGGCGGCGGACTTGGTGAGGGCGGCAACTGGGCTTGGCGGATTGGCGCCAGTCATACACATCAGGCATACCAGAATCCGGTGGCAGCTTATGCCTTGTCTGATTCGGCAGGTGGCCTGATTCCCAAATCGACAACAGCCGAGGCAGATTGGAATGCCTCGCTGAAGCGCCAATTGGAATTCTACACCTGGTTACAGTCTCACGAAGGGGCGATTGGCGGCGGAGCGACGAACAGTTTTGATGGCTCCTACAAAGCGTATCCTGCCGGAACCAGTACGTTCTACGACATGGCTTATCAGGAAGCTCCGGTATATCGTGATCCCGACTCCAACACGTGGTTCGGATTCCAAGCCTGGTCGCTGGAACGTGTAGCGGAGATGTATTACATTCTTGCCGAGAGCGGAGACCTCAGCTCTGAGAACTTCCAGATGGCCAAAAAAGTCATCACCAAGTGGGTCGACTGGGCCAAGGATTATGTATTCGTTGATGAGCGTCCGGTGACGGATGCACAAGGATATTATTTGAATGCGGCGGGCCAACGGATTCTTGGCGGTACCAACGCACAGGTTGCCACTACACCTGCACCGGGCGAATTCTGGATTCCAGGCAGCCAGGAATGGCAGGGGCAGCCGGACAAATGGAATGGATTCAGTTCCTTTACGAACAATCCGAACTTTCATGTGGTAACCAAAGATCCTGCTCAGGATACAGGTGTGCTGGGGAGCTACATCAAAGCCTTGACGTTCTTTGCTGCGGGGACTCAAGCAGAAAGCGGCGTGCTCAGTAACAAAGGACAGGAAGCCAAAGATATGGCCGAGAAGCTGCTGAATACAGCATGGGATTACAATGATGGTGTAGGGATCGTGACCGAGGAAGTCCGTAAAGACTACTTCCGTTTCTTCGCCAAAGAGATTTACATTCCGGCAAACTGGACGGGAACCTTCGGTCAGGGCAATACCATTCCGGGTACGGCCGGCGTACCTTCTGATCCTGCCAAAGGGGGGAATGGCGTATATATTGGCTACGCTGACCTGCGTCCAGCCATCAAGCAAGATCCGGCATGGGCTTATCTGGATAACCTGTACAAAACGTCTTATAATCCAACAACGAAAAAATGGGAAAATGGCGCACCAACCTTTACGTATCACCGCTTCTGGTCACAGGTAGATATGGCTACGGCATATGGCGAATATGATCGTCTCCTCGGGGACGCAGGAGGCCCAGTGGTCCAAGTGCCAGCAGCTCCGACGGGGCTGACAGCGGCAGCAGGCAGTGAGCAGGCTGTTCTGAACTGGAATGCTGTATCGGGTGCCACTTCTTACACGGTAAAACGTGCAGAGGTGAACGGTGGCCCGTATACTTCCGTAGCAACGGGGGTAACCGGTTCGACCTTCACAAATACAGGACTGACCAATGGCAAAACGTACTATTATGTGGTGACCGCAGTGAATACGGCAGGTGAATCGGCACCGTCTGCTCAAGCATCTGCTACTCCGCAAGCGGGAACGTCCGTACCGGGAGTGTTAACCCTTACGGGAACGGCAGGCAATAATCAGGCTGTACTGACATGGACCGCATCGACTGGATCTGCAAGTTACAAGGTACAACGCTCGGTAGCAGGCGGAGCCTACGCCGATCTGGCTACAGGACTGACGGCACTAACGTACACCGATGCCACGGCAGTGAACGGTACCGCATACAATTACCGAGTGGTGGCCGTAAATGCAAGCGGGCAGACCTTGTCCAATGTCGTGACGGTGACCCTAACAGCGCCTCCTGTAACAACAGGTGCACTTGAAGTGCAATACCGCAATGGCGGTCCAGGAACGTCAGGCAATGCAGTGACCCCGCAGCTCAATGTCAAGAACACAGGCACGACAGCAGTGGATCTGAGCCAGGTGAAGGTACGGTATTACTTTACGAAGGATAGTGCATCCGATCTGAGTTTCTGGTGTGATTACGCTCAGATTGGCAGTGCCAACGTTGAAGCTCACTTTGTGACGGTAGATCCGGCAAAAGGGACAGCGGATACGTATCTGGAGATTGGTTTCAAATCCGGGGCCGGCAGTCTGGCAGCGGGGGCGGAGACGGGAATTATTCAGGGTCGTTTCTCGAAGAACAACTGGACGAATTTTGATCAGACCAATGATTATTCTTTCGATGCTACCAAAACGGCCTTCACTGCCTGGAACAAGGTGACCGCTTATATTGGCGGAGTCAACGCATGGGGCATTGAGCCATAATCAACTCGTATTGAAACAGAGTACAGCCGGGGAGAAATCTCCGGCTTTTTGCATGTTGGAGGCGTTTATGTTCTCCATGTAGGCAGCTGATTCAGAAATTGAACCATAGTAATGTTTACCATATATAGAATTTAAATATTAAAATATAGGTCATATGACGCATGTCCTGAGTGAGGATTGGCTTAAGCCACTTTTCTGCGTAAAACGAAGCACAGCAAATAGTTACAATAATTTAACCTTTGAAAAAGAAGTGATTAACGGTAGTTTTAGCCAACTGGTGTGAGATGTTTCCCTGATTCTTAGTGCTCAATCCTGCCAGATCGAATACAGGACTTTGGGCTGATGATCGTTATGGACAGCCCGTTTTACAATGGGGCAAGCCCGGCAAATGAGGCCAGGTTAAAATTCTGTAACATCAGGGGGAACACGACATCATGAACTGGAAAAGCAAGATCATTACTGCGAGTGTAACAGCAACGATGCTGATGGGAAGTCTGACAGCAGGAGCATTAACGACACCGGCATCGGCAGCCGCAGTTGCGAATTCAAAAGTTAAAGTCATCTGGGGAGTAAACTTGCGTACATCACCATCTTCTTCCGCAAGCATTGTTCGTTTGATGCCAAAAGGGGAAACGGTAACGGTAACTCAAAATTCCGGCTCAGGCTGGTATAAAGTAAAGGATTCCGGCAACCGGACAGGATACATATCTTCTTCTTCAAAATATACACAAGCCGTGAAAGGCAGCACAAGCGGGTCTGGAACAAGCGGTACGTCTGTTACAGGCAGTGCTTCTGTGGAGAAAGTGATTGCAGCAGGCATGAAATATAAGGGGACACCATATGAGTTTGGAGCTAGTCGTACCAGTACGGCTACGTTCGACTGTTCAAGCTTTGTACGTCAGGCATTTATTGATGCACTTGGAATCAAGCTTCCGTCCGATTCACGTAAGCAAGGAGCATATGTGAAAGCTAATGGAACCGTTCAGACCAATTGGAAAAATCTGAAACGCGGTGATCTGATGTACTTTATGTCCTATAAAGGCACATCGGCATCATCGTACTCCAGTGTGAACAAATCCACTGCGACCATTACCCACACGGGAATTTATCTGGGGGACGGCAAAATTCTGCACACGTATTCCAACGCTGGTGGTGGTGTAACCATCAGCGATATCTCCGGCAAACACTGGGAGTACCGTTTCCTGTTTGGTGGAAGTGCGCTCTAAGTCGTGCGTATAATACAAGCCTGAAACACCTGAAAAACATATAAAGGAACCTTCCATCTCTGCCTATGCGGCGGGATAGAAGGTTCTTTTTGTTGTTCATTCAGTCCTGGTAATAGAGCCGGAAAAGAATATCCTGATCATAGTTGCCGAATCCCTGACCATACAATGTTAGCCCGCCAACATGCTGCGCATCTTCCTCCACGGAGAGGCGTAATGTCCATTGGTTCCGTTCTACGGGAATATCCGCAAGCGTAACTTCGGACATGTGCTGTCCATCAATAAATGTGCCCTCATGTGTAATTCGCAGCACCTTGAGCATGCCATATTGATTAACACTGTCGCTCCACCATTCCGGGGTGAACATGCCGCGTCCATTTCCCGAATCTCCAGGACTTGTCCATTCACCGAGATGAATTCCATTGAGCATAAAGGTAATGTCCGAAGGCCAGTTCGGGTTGACTGAAGGTGCCTCTGAACCGATCTCAAGTGACAATTCAATGGCGCTGATCTGTTGGCCGGACAAGATATAGTTTGGAATCTTGTATTCCACGAATCCACGTCCAAACCAGAGAATATGGGCATGCATCCGCTCGGGATCCAGAAAATAGCGTGGGTCATCATACTGTCCAATGACCTGATTGGACGTAGCCAGGCCACAAGTTGGATACACATCAAAATGGGTGTAATGCCCGACAGGGATTGCCACTTCATGAAGCTTGCGTGAGGCTCCCGTTTCCTGTGGCATGGAGATGCCGATCCAGTCGACGGCCAGGCTGTTCATTTTGTGCGTGCCGCCGTCCTTGCGAATCATTTTGGATTGAATGATGCCCACATCCTGAAGCTTGCGAACATGCATGGTTACGATTGCACTGCTTAGGCCGAGTGAGGCGGCAATGTCCTTCACGTTCATTGGAGTCTCCGCAACAAGCCTGATAATCTGTAGACGCACCTCACTCGCGAGTGCCTCGTATAGGGGCAGCCATTCTGTATCGGTATTTGCTCTGATCACATCTGTTCCTCCAGGTAATATGAGTTGATCTAGTGTTATTCACACGAGGCCACTACGCTGACAGAATAACCTTCCAATCGCTGTTATCCCCGGATTTCTTTGATTTCCCATGTATAATGGGGGGAAATCCGGTGATAAAGGCGACCGCTACGCTTCTACAGGTTTTTTCTGTCCTCTTCGTGCACGTGTAAATAACGATACAAACTCATATCCATTATTTTTATAGAATTAAGTTAAACATAAATCCAGCCAAAAGAATAACATTTTGCAAAATTCATGTTGAAATTGCTGCCATAATCGATTTTAATATAAATATGAACGTTGATCCATAGATTATCAATTAATTTTTATATTAATCTTAGGGAGCTGAACTTCACGATGGAAAAAGCAAAAATGACGGTAGACAAGGATTTCACAATTGGCGTAGTTGACAAACGTTTATACGGTTCATTTATTGAACATCTGGGACGTGCCGTATACGGTGGAATATATGAGCCGGGTCATCCTACAGCGAACGAAGCGGGATTCCGTGGAGATGTGTTGGAGATGGTGAAGGAGCTGCAGGTTCCGATTGTACGGTATCCTGGAGGTAATTTTGTATCCGGTTACAATTGGGAGGATTCCGTTGGGCCTGTGTTTGAACGCAAACGCAGACTTGAATTGGCCTGGAGAACCATCGAGACCAATGAATTTGGGTTCAACGAATTTGTGGATTGGTCCAAACAGGCGAATTCAGAAGTGATGATGGCCGTCAATTTGGGAACACGGGGGGTAGACGCAGCCCGCAACATCGTGGAGTACAGCAACCATCCGGAAGGTTCCTATTATAGTGATTTGCGTATTAAACATGGATACAAAGAGCCTCATGCTATCAAAACCTGGTGTCTTGGCAACGAAATGGACGGTCCGTGGCAGATTGGTCACAAAACAGCAGAAGAGTATGGGCGGATTGCACTTGAAGCGGCAAAAGTGATGAAGTGGACTGATCCAACAATTGAACTCGTCGCTTGCGGAAGTTCATCCCTGGGCATGCCATCCTTCCCGGAATGGGAAGCGACGGTGCTGGACCATACGTATGATCATGTTGAATATCTATCTCTACATCAGTATTACGGCAATCAGGAGAATGACACACCAACCTTCCTTGCACGCTCATTGGAGATGGATCGTTTCATTGATACGGTGAAAGCGACTTGCGATTATATCAAAGCGAAGAAACGCAGCAAAAAAACGATGTATCTGTCCTTCGATGAGTGGAATGTATGGTATCACTCTCATGAGAACGACTCCAAAATGGACCCATGGCAGATTGCTCCGCCACAGCTGGAGGACGTATACAACCATGAAGATGCACTGCTTGTGGGTTGTATGCTGATCAGCATGCTTAAACATGCCGACCGTGTCAAAATGGCGTGTTTGGCGCAGCTCGTCAACGTTATCGCTCCAATCATGACGGATAATGGTGGTGCTGCATGGAGACAGACGATTTTCTATCCGTTCATGCACGCTTCCGTGTTCGGACGTGGAACAGCACTTGTGCCGTTGATCCAGTCACCGAAATATGACACCAAACAAATTACGGATGTTCCTTATCTGGAGGGCATTGCGGTGCATAACGAAGAGCAGGGTGAAGTGACTGTTTTCGCTGTCAACCGTCATCTGGAAGAATCACTTCCGCTTGAAGTGGATCTGCGCAGCTTTGGGAAGTGTCAGTTGATTGAGCATATTGTACTGGAAAGTGATGATCTGAAAGCAGCCAATACTGCCGCACAGCCGAATCGCGTCGCTCCACATAATCGTGGTGATGCAGAGGTATCGGATACACTGATCACGGCAAGCCTGGCCAAAGCATCGTGGAACGTGATCCGATTGAAAGTCCAGTAATAGATTAGGAAGTATGCGGGTTGCAGCCGGAATAAAGGAGACATAGGAACACAGGACACTTCGATGGCAGAACAACGCCGTATGATGTGATCTCAATAAGAGAAAAAAGGCTGGATGCGAGTTTATACGCATTCAGCCTTTTTCGTGGTATAAAGTGTCCGCCTTTAAGTGAAGCAAAGCGAACTCAAAACCCATTTTGAGTGCAACAAGAGAAGAGAACTTACTCTGGTGCTCCATCCTCTAACGAATCGTGTGCGCCTTATTGTGCAGATTAGTGTGGTACAGCAAATCTAACGAACTCAGGAATCGCTATTTCATTGAAAACCTGTGATTGCGCGTGCAAAGAGGGTGTAAAAAGGGAAATAGGACGTCTACGATTCGTTAGAACGGCGAACTTATGCGATTTCGCCAAATAGAGCGTCTCAGATTCGTTAGATGTTTGGACAAACAGTAAATGAATGTTACTTCAACCCGGCGCCCTGTCCAAACTCAAAGCTCTCTCCATCGCGTGGAATGAGTACTTGTCCGTCCAACTGCTCGGAGGTCAGGTAACTGGCGAGGTCCACGCGGGGCATCATGCAATGGTTAATGGCATCCATATGCACAGCGATCACATGCGCATCCGGTGCAAGGCGTTTCACGTCAGCTACGTCAGGTCCGTCCATCGTAATCGGATCTCCTTGTAGAAAGCGGGCTCCGCCAGCATTCACCACAATCACCTCAGGCTGATATTGACGAATGGCTTCGGCTGGCTCTTCACACTAGATGGTATCCCCAGCGATATACGAGACAGGTTCTCCGTCCGCTTCCAATACAAAACCAGACACCTTGCCCATACGCTCGCCGATTTCCCCGGTTCCGTGATGTCCCGAAGTACGGGCAAAACGTACGGAGTGGTACTCATGTTTGTCATCCACGGCGGTAACGTTGGTAAACCCGGCTCCTGTGAACACGGCCTCATCTCCTGGCTGACACAGCAGAGGTACATCTTTGCGGAGCTTCTTCGCTGCTGCTTCATCCCAGTGATCAGGGTGGGTATGCGTAACGATCAGCAGATCCGGGCTCATATAATCCGTTTCCGTCTCGGGTAATGAGACTCTTGGATTGCGTAATTCATTGGGCGTGTTCGGAAAAGCAGGCATCACTTCTTTATCCATCAACATGGGATCAACCAGTATATTCAGACCCCCATATTCCAACCATAATGTAGCATTACGAATCAATTGAATTTTCATTGAACCTGCACTCCTTCGGGAATTAATGTTATTATCCTATATGTTATACAACCCGTTTATCGGCGTAAATAACACACTGAAAGAAAACAGACCACTTTAATTTCAAGTTGAAAGGATTGCAAAATAGATGAATGAAACGATTGATGATACAGATATACGTATACTGAAAAGCCTGATCCGGGACTCCAAACGCTCTCACAAAGAGATCGGGGAAGAGGTGCATTTGACCGGACAAGCTGTAGGTGCGAGAGTACGCAAGCTGCATGATCTGGGTGTTATTGAAGGGTATACGGTAAAATGGAACCCGGAACGCCTCGGCTTGGGCATGCAGGCATTTGTAACGATCTTTCTGAATTCCGGCGACAGGCATGCCGCCTTCCGTGAATTTATGGCTGCACGTGAAGACATCGTGGAGGTTCACCGTGTCAGCGGAGAGGGCTGCTACCTGATGCGTGTGCGCACGGGAACGATGGAGCAGCTTGGCAGCTTGCTGGAAGCCATTTTGCCGTATGGAAATTATAGAATGAACCTGTCTGTTGGTATCGAAAAGTCAGAATGATGTGAGCTGGATTTCAGAGGTCCTGTTGCTGTTTCTCGTGCAGCGTCTCCTGCAAAAGGACAACTGCTCGGCTGAGCTCTTTTTTGGTTAGCAAATGATCGGTCTGGATATGACGCCGGGTGCCGTCTTTCAGATACAGGGCAATCATGGGCGATGAGGACAATATCCATTTGCTAAATGCGGGAGAGCTAAGCTCAATTTTACGAATTTCATCCCAGGGAATGGTCCGCTTTAGGGTATGAAGCCCTTCATCATTCCAGGATAATAACACGGTAGAACTCGCGATTGCCCGGGACAGAAACATAAAAAATAAAGGCCCGATAAACCACATGCCAAGAATGGCTGCGATGGAATAATACAAAGTCTCCAGTTGTCCAGCGCGCTCGTCATAAATAATCCATAACAGGATCACACATAACAGCAAGAACAGAAGACACAGTGCTCCTTTCCATATAGCCGTAAAACGGCGGTAGCCCATCTGCCGATGCTCAAGCTCCGCCTCCGATGATGTATGTAATTCAGGTTTCATAAGTACGCCTCCTTATCATTTCCCAGAAAATATACCAAACATGCCGCCTGCATCGCAGAGCGGCACATTCAACGTTTATTTAACCCCACGTGGTCCAGATCCAGATCCACTATCCAGAGATAGCTGAATCATTACCGGCTTCACGGGCATGGGTGTAGAGATCAGCATATACCCCTTCTGCATCAATCAGCTTCTGATGGGAGCCTTCCTCGACAATCTCACCGTTCTCCATAACGAGAATCCGATCTGCATGCATGACCGTAGATAGACGATGCGCAATGACGATCGTTGTTCTGCCCTGAGATACGGATTCCAGCGCCTGTTGAACCAATTGTTCGGTATGTGAATCCAGATTTGCGGTTGCTTCATCCAGAATAAGCACTCGGGGCTGAAAGACCACGATTCGGGCAAACGATATCAGTTGACGCTCGCCGGCGGACAAACCGCTTCCGCGTTCGGAAAGCCGTGTATCATAGCCTTGCGGCAAACGTGAAATCATCGCATGTGCTCCGACAAATCGGCAGGCCTGAATAGCCTGCTCCCTTGTAATATCTTCGCGAAACATTCGAACATTGTCAATGATGGAGCCCGAGAAGAGGAACGGTTCCTGCTGGATCAGACCAACAATCCGGTGAAGATTGGCCTGCGGGAAATGACGAATGTCTATTCCATCAATTTCAATGCTGCCCTGATTCACATCGTAGAAACGATTGAGCAGGGAGATCAGTGTACTTTTGCCTGCCCCTGTAGTTCCTACAATGCCCACCATTTCTCCGGGATAGAGATGCAGATTCATATGCTGAATCAGAGGGCGGTCTGCGCGATAACCGAACGATACATCATTAAAATCAATCTGCCCCATCACATGCCGTGGTTCAAGTGTGGAGGCGGTCCCGGGATTCGGGTCAGCGACTTCCGGACGGGTACTCAGAATGTTCCAGATCCGATCCATGGATACGGTAGTTGACTGAAACGTGTTCCACTGCATGGTGATCTGGTTGATCGGCTGGAAGAACTGACGGATGTAACTGATAAACGCATAGAGCACACCCACCTGCAATGATTCACCCAGCACGGCACGTCCCCCAAGCCAAACCATCATGACGAGCGCGGCATTACCTAGGATATCAAACGTTCGGTTGAAAATAACATTGGACCGGGCCTGCGCGATATTGGCCTTTAGGTGAAGTGTGTTCTGCTCCTTGAATCTTTTCTTCTGTTCTTCTTCCTGATGGAAAGCCTGGATCAGAAACATACCGGACAGGTTCTCTGCCGTGAACGCAATCAGACGGGAGAGACGAGTGCGGGCATTCTGATAAGCTCTGCGCAGTCGACTTCGGAACAATACGGCCACAATGGCGATTACAGGCAATACGATAAGAGAATACCCCGCGAGTACCGGGTCGAGCTGGAACATAAAGACGATAATAAGCACCAGCATCATGCCATCCCGGATAAGACTAAGCAGCACCTGGGTGAAGAAACTGCTGATTGTTTCCGTATCACTGGATACATTCGTAACCAGACTGCCGATATGGAAACGGTCGAAGAAAGACATCGACATTTTGGAGATATGCTTGAACAGGTCTTTCCGGATGCGAGAGACGATGTTCTGACCAACATGTTGCAGCAGATTGTTTTGTACATAAGTGAAAATAAAGCTGATTACAGCCAACCCCAGAAAGATGGCTGCCAGTTGGATAAGGAAGCCTACACTGGTCTGACCGATTGCCAGATGATCATCGATTGCAATCTTCACCAGATAAGGCTGAAGCAGATCTGCGGAAATACCGAGCAGTGAGCAGAAAAAGATACCTGCAAAGGCCCATTTATGGGGGAGGGCGTAGGACATCATCGCTTTGAACGAGGTACGCTTACTCTGGTCTGCGCTTGCATCGGAACCGGACCCATGCCCTGACGGTGCCTGTGCTCCCGCATCTGAACGAACTTCTGCGTTACGGTCAGTCATGATGTAATCCCTCCTCTTGCAAACGATAGGTTGCAGCATATAACCCTTTTGCGGTCATCAGCTCTGCGTGCGTTCCCTGTTCAACGATTCGGCCTTCATCCAGAACGATAATTTCGTCGGCATGACGGACTGCGCTGATCCGGTGAGAGATGATCAGCGTTGTTTTACCTTTGCCAATCTCACGCAGGCTGCGCAGAATGCCACTTTCGGTGACGGCATCTACAGCACTCATGCTGTCATCCAGGATGAGCACCTGAGCTTTTTTGATCAATCCCCGTGCAAGACTGGTGCGCTGACGCTGACCCCCAGACAATGTGAGTCCGCGTTCACCCAGCAGGGTATCGAACTGATCGGGGAACCGAATAATGTTTTCGTAGATCATCGCTTGTCGTGCACTATGCTCTACGGTGTCCAACGGAACCTCCCGGTTGCTAAAAGCGATGTTGTCCCGAATGGTTGTACTGAACAGGAACCCATCCTGGGGAACATAGGCAATACGGGACCGCAGGCCCTCCAACGACAACTGCCGAATGTCGGTACCGTTAATGCGAATCGTGCCTTCAGGCGGCTCATATGTACGCAGCAATAGTTTGACAAAGGTGCTTTTACCCGAACCTGTTTTACCCACAATCCCCACGGTTCGTCCTGCCTGGATGTCCAGACTGATGTTTTTGAGTGCAGGGGATGAACTGTTGGGATAGGAAAAGGACAGATTTTCAATTGTAATGTCATTCACCGTTTGAAGCCTTGTTGCGTTGGGAAGCTCACGCACATCAGGCACTTCCGTCAGCAGATCATTTACCCGTTCCAATGACGCTCCAGAACGCTGCATGGTATTGATCACATTACCGATTTGTTGAAGCGGTCCCATGATGATCCGCAAATATAACGTCAAGGCCACAAAACTTCCGAGTGTAATGGAATTTTGCATCGTCAAGATTCCGCCGATAAGCAGGGAGACAACCAGTGAAATGGCACCCAGCAGCGGTAGCAGGGCCTGAAATAAAGAGGACAGACGAACGAGTCGCAGCTGCTTGCTTTTGATCGCATCTACTGTGATCCCAAATCGCTCACGAGCGCTGTCTTCAATGGCAAATGTTTTAGTTACACGAATGCCGCCCAGCTGCTCTTCTGCCGATTCCGTCATCGTTGCAAGAGCATCCTGTACATCACGAGAGCGCTTGCGAATTCGCGGACCGAAAAAAACGACCAGAAAGGGAATGGCCAGCAAAGGCACAATACTGATCAGAATGAGTCTCATCGGGATTCCGCTGAGCAGCATCATCACGATGCAGGATAATAATAGAAATGTTGCATTGGTCATCATAGTGACGCCGTTGGAGATGGCTTCACGTACAGAGGTGACATCATTCATGACGTAACTGAGTAGTTTCCCATTTCCCTGTTTGGAGAAATAGTGCTCGCTCAGCTCGGAAAATTTGCCGAAAATACGCTCACGTGTCATGAATTCGAAGCGGCGTCCAAGCTTCATGATCATGAATTGTCCGGTACCGAATAACAGGTTATATGCGATGGCTATGGCTAATAGCGACAGGCTGTACCGGATGACTGTATTCATCTGAAGTGTGTTCTGCATGAGCTGATCCGTAAAGCTGCCCAGAATTCGGGGCAAGGACGCCTGACCCACATTGGAGGCGATAATCAGTAGTACAGCGAACAGATATACGGGCCAGTTGGCAATGACATAGCCTCGTAGTAATCCTTTCTTGGACATAGATTTGTTCTCCTTTGTTCGGGGTGGAATTTGGTTGCAAGCGGAGTCAAGAAAAGGGCCGACACCTGATAATAGCGCGTCGTGCCCTCTTACTTTATGCGATCCGGTTTGCTGTTTATCCGTCATTCGATAGAATTCTATATTCTTATTTTTGCGCTTATCGATAAAGATGTCAACGAAGCAAGTAAGCATTCATGGAAGAAGGCAGATCAGCGCCCACAGCGAAAGTGATATATGCGGTATATTCGTCATTTATTCACCAGATGTCGATTTTACTGAAACATTTCCAGGGGGTCTCCCGTCTGTAGGGTTGAAGAGGTCAAAAATTGGGTTTACTAACTATGGAGGTGCCACGAAATGAAACATAAAAAAGGATTGGCTGCAACGCTTGCGCTCTGCGTTTCTTTGACTGCAGGAGGTGCATCGGTACTTGCTTTTTCGGATGTAAAAGATGAAGGGCAAAAAACGATTGTGGACTCGTTGCATTCCAAGGGTATTGTTAATGGAGTAACGGCGGATCTGTTTCGTCCGGATGTCGCATTGTCCGAGCCACAGGGTGTTCAACTGATCGTGAACGCTTTTGGTCTGAAAAATGAATACGCTGCCGCTTCGGCACAACATAAAATTAGTCCAACGACCTGGTACGCCGATGCAGTTCAGGCTGCAACACAGAATGGCCTATCCATTCCGGTGGAATTGAATCCGCAGGGGAAGATGACGCGTGAGCAGTTTGCTATCTTGCTCCTTGAAGGAATTAATACAACCGGGGAATATCCGGTAATCATGCTGTATAATGATATTAAGGACGAAAATAAAATCGGTAAGGACGCCAAATCTGCGGTCCAGAACCTACTGAACATGGACATCATTGAACTGGATAAGGACGGAAACTTCCGTCCAGATCAGTCGCTTACCCGTATGGAGGCTGCAAGCATGATCTTCAATGCACTTGAATTTGTGGATAAGCACGGCAATGGCGGATCGACAGAACCGACTCCAACGAACCCAGGCGAAGGCCAACAGGCGATTGTACCTACCGTGACTTCAACCAAGGTGGATGACAAGACGGTCAAAGTCAAACTGTCCGCGCAAATGCCTCATCCTGGCTATGGATTGAAGATTGAAGATGTGAAGCTGGAGAAGGATGGACGTGCCATCGTGTTGTATACCATTATCCAACCTGATCCGGATATGATGTATCCAATGGTCATCACCAATGTTACGGCTGAGACAGATATTCCAACAGGGTACACTGCGGAAGCGCAGCCTTCTGGAAAGTAAGCAAACCATGCCAGCGTGCTTCGATCCCTGATCGAAGCACGTTTTTTTTGAGTTTTTCTTGAGAGTGATGATCTTTATGAAGTGAGTTGGTTAGCAAGATTGTCTGCCTTCTAGTCCGAATCGTTCGTAGTAGGTCTGAGATTGTTTTTTTATACGGAAGTATATGTTACATTTTTGTATATTACAACGGGTTGTTAAGTCAATTTAAGTGACATATTTATGTTATTTATTAGTTGGGAATCGATATCCACATAGGTAGAAGGGCTGCTCTGATTTAAATAGAGCGGCTTTTTTTCTGGAGTTATCCTGAAATTATCAATGATTCCAGACTTTCATGTCATGCACAAGATCAACATATATGACTTGATATTCCCAATGTTTATCTGGGTTTGTGAGGCTTCTAGTCCAGGGTGAAAACGACATATTTACGAAGCTGGGAAGGAACTCATAGAATAAAGCTAAGCAATAAGGGAGCTTGAAGCAGGTGGTAAATATATGATAGATAATATTACATTAATGTGATTGAATTAAATCTATCCTGAAAAGAAAAATGCATGAGGAGGGGAGTGGAGCAGCAGTAACGAAGGGCACCTCTATCTCATTTTGGATTGAGATGCGTTGAACATGACAAGACCTTGCGACTTGACTTGGATCATGGAACTGCCCAGAATCCCCACGATGATGTCTGCAACCATGGCTATCTTTTTCCTAAACATATGTGGGTTTTGACTTTTAGGTTTGTTTCTCAACTTTTGTTCAGATCTGGCATCTGTCAAGTTCATGCGAAGCTACCCCTTATGACAACTTCAGGACGAAAATAAGTCAAATTCCACATGTTTTACTTCTCCAAAATGACAATGACAAGCTGTAATCAAAAGTGTAAACCCCCGTTGTAGCAGCACTTTCCTGGTTTTTGGGAGGGAAGATCGAAATAGCATATTTACGAATTCAAAATTGATCCATAAACTCAGTATGTAAGCGTTACCAAATTGAGAGGGAGCAAAAGCTTCCCATGATCGAAATGTGGTCCGGGACTCATTCCTTACAATTGAACAGGAGTGTTTCGCTCTTCTTACAAAACGGACGGATTTTCATTTAGAAAAGGAGGAAACAACTGATGCAGCCAGAAGGGAAGTCCGCCTTGTCGCAAAACCTATCGGTGCACACGATTCCGAACAGCAAGAAAAATAAATTAGGGAGAAGGATGATTCGAAACTGGGAGTTGTATCTGTTTATCGCGCCAGCATTTCTATACTTTCTGATTTTCCACTACGGACCGATGTACGGTATACAAATCGCATTCAAAAACTTTATCCCGACGCTTGGTGTCACGGGAAGCCCGTGGGTTGGGTTCGATCATTTTATCCGTTTCTTCAATTCTTATTATTTTTGGGATCTACTATGGAATACCCTTAGCATTAGCTTGTATGAGCTGGCTATAGGTTTTCCGTTGCCGATCATTCTTGCGTTAGCTTTCAATGAAGTCAAGGATTCATTCTTCAAGCGTACCGTACAGACGGTCACGTATGCACCGCATTTTATATCGGTTGTCGTGATGTCGGGTATGATCATTACCTTCTTGTCGCCTTCGTCAGGCATGATTGTCAATTTGGTGGAGGCTCTTGGATTCCAGTCCCCTCAATTCCTGACGGACCCTGCGTGGTTCAAGACGGTGTACGTGTTGTCGGGTGTCTGGCAGAGTGCAGGCTGGGGTACCATTATATACCTTGCAGCACTCTCGGGTGTGGATCCACAACTGCATGAAGCTGCTGTGGTGGATGGTGCGAGCCGGTTTAAACGGATTCTGCATATTAACATTCCAGCGATCATCCCTACGATCACCATTTTGTTAATTTTGAATATGGGCAGTATTCTCGGCGTCGGATTTGAGAAAATCCTGCTGCTGCAAAATCCGTTGAATATGGGTTCATCGGATGTCATCTCGACATTTGTCTATCGGTCCGGTCTGGTCGATGCGCAGTACAGTTTCTCAACAGCTGTAGGATTGTTCAACTCGGTAGTTAATGCGATTCTGCTGATTACGGTGAACCAAATTGCACGTCGCACCAGTGAAAACAGCTTGTGGTAAAAGGAGGGGAAAACACATGTCAACCGCGGTTAAGGAAAGCAGAAGCGATAAAGTGTTCTTATGGTGCAACTACATCTATCTGACGATAGCGCTCGTCATTGTGCTTTACCCGCTGTTATACATCATTAGCGCCTCAATCAGTGATCCCAAATTTGTAAGCTCCGGTGAGATGTGGCTGCTGCCCAAAGGCATTACGTTTGAAGGTTATGCCCGCGTGTTTGAGAACACCAACATCTGGATTGGGTACAAAAATACGATTATCTATACCGTCGTAGGTACACTCGTCAACCTGATGGTCACTCTTCCGGCAGCCTACGCGCTTAGCCGCTCTGATTTTGTAGGACGTGGATTCTTCATGGCGATGTTTATGGTAACGATGTTTTTCAGCGGAGGGCTTGTTCCGAGCTACTTGCTGGTTAAGGATCTTGGTATGGTGAACAGCATGTGGGCGCTTATTCTGCCAGGAGCTGCATCCATCTGGAATATTATCGTATGCCGTACGTTTTTCCAATCGACCATTCCCAGGGAGCTGCAGGAAGCGGCCCATATTGATGGGTGTACCAATACCCGGTTATTCATTCGAATTGTGCTTCCGCTCTCCATGCCGATCATTGCCGTGATGGCGCTCTTTTACGGAGTTGGACACTGGAACAGCTACTTCAGTGCGATGATCTATTTAAATGATTCCTCGAAGTATCCGCTGCAGCTCTTTCTGCGTCAAATCCTGGTACTTCAGGAGATGGCAGCACAGGGCGGGGGAGCTATCGATACCTCTTCAGCAACGGCGATGAATTCCAAAGCGGAAATTGCTGCGCTGGTCAAATATGCCGTCATTATTGTTTCAACTTTACCTGTGATTGCCATTTATCCATTTCTTCAGCGTTACTTTGTGCAGGGTGTTATGATCGGTTCCGTTAAGGGATGATCTTAAACCATAATCCACACTAAAAAAGGGAGTTGTCGTCATGAAAAAGCTTCGCAAGGCTTCATCCATTGTACTCTGCCTCACCCTATCCGCAGCATTGCTTGCAGCTTGTGGTTCCAATGAAGATGGAGGTTCTGCGACTTCAAATGTCGAAGGGGTCAAGAAAGAAGGATTCCCGATTGTGGACAAACCACTTACGTTAAAGGTCATGTCCCAGGATGCGGGCGTAGCCGACTGGAATACAATGCCAGTCCTGCAAGAGATGGAGAAATTGTCAGGTATCAAGCTGGAATACCAGCTTTCGCCGATCGACAGCTTTGAAACAAAGAAGAACTTGGTATTCGCGAGCGGCGATTTACCGGATATGTTCTATGCTGCGGATCTCAAGCCAGCTGAGCAGGTTACTTATGGGACTCAAGGCATTCTGATCCCGCTGGAAAAATACATTGATGAGGGCTACGCCCCTAACATTAAAAAGATTCTCGACGAAAACCCGGATGTTCGCAAATCATTTACAACGCCTGACGGACATATGTATGCACTGCCATTTATCGATACGGCTGCCGTGTGGTACAGAGGCCCGATGTGGTATAACGGGGAATTCCTAAAAGCACTTAAGGTAGAGGAACCTAAGACTACGGAAGAATTATATACGTACCTGAAGCGTGTTAAGGAAGAAGACCCTAACGGCAACGGACAACAAGATGAAATTCCGCTTACTTCTGTAAAACTGGATGATCTTCGTATGTACTTCTTCGGATTCTGGGGGATGTACAACGAAGGAATCTACGCGGATAAGGACGGAAAAGTTCACTATCCTTATCAAGAAGAAGGCTATAAAGGTTATCTGACGTTCATGAACCGCTTGTGGAAAGAAGATTTGCTGGATCATGAGACCTTCTCCCAAACAGGGGATCAGAAAAAGGCAAAAGGCGAAAGCAACAAGCTTGCGCTGTTCAATGATTACCATCCATACTTCACACTCGGCGGCGAGCCTAGCACGAAACATCCGCTGATGACACCAGTAAAGAGTGAGATCGCAGACTCACCTGTATACGGTAAACACCCGGGCATATCGGCACGTGGTACCTTTGCGATTACTAGCAGCAACCCGTCTCCTGAGGCAACCATGCGTTGGATCGATTATTTGTACAGCTATGATGGGGCGACCCTGTTCAATCAAGGACCTGAAGGTGTGCTTTGGAAATTCAAAGACAAGGAAAATCTCGTAAAAGAATGGCTGCCTGTTCCTGGCGGCGGGGATCGTGAGGAATATCGCGGTAAAATCACACCGAACTATGGCATTTTGACACCGGGCATTAATGATCCGGATATAGCGAAAGGTCTTCGCACTGAATTTGACGAATGGCTTGACCAGCAGAATCAAGAGAAGTTGGTGCCTATCGGAAAATCACCATTCCCTAACGTTTATTTAACAAATGAAGAACAAAGCGAAGCGACCGCTCTGTTATCTGATCTGGATACGTACGTCAAGCAGATGGAAGCGAAGTTCGTAACAGGCCAAGAGCCGCTTGAGAACTGGGATAAGTATATTGCGCAGATCAAAAAAATGGGCAGCGACCGTATCGTTGAACTGTATCAAGGGGCCTACGATCGCTGGAACACAGGCAAATAAGAAGAAGGACTCCAGAAAGAGGTGTGAACAAGGATGCAGAAATGGTTTGAAGAGGCCAAGCTGGGAATATTCATCCACTATGGCATCTATGCTGTGGACGGGGTTTCGGAATCGTGGTCCTTCTATAATGGAAGGATCTCCTACGAAGAGTACATGAAGCAGCTGGACGGCTTTACGGCTTCGAAGTTTAATGCGGAGAAGTGGGCGGACTTGATTGAGAAATCCGGAGCCCGATATGCTGTGCTGACAACGAAGCATCATGATGGTGTTGCGCTGTGGGATACGCAGTATAGTGACCTCAATGTCGTTAAGCAGACACCAGCGAATCGGGATCTCGTGAGGGAATATGCGGAAGCGATTCGGGAGAAGGGCATACATCTGGGGATGTACTTTTCGCTAATTGATTGGTCGCACCCGGATTATCCTAGCGTGTTTGAAGGTGGAAAGGTACCGGAGGATCTCAGCAGTGTCAATCGGCATTCAAGCCCTGTGGATGGTGTTGAGGATCAGGAGAAATGGAAGAAATTCCTTGAGTTCAATAACCACCAGCTGCGGGAGATCATGACGAATTACGGTAAGGTGGATCTGCTGTGGTTCGATGGGGACTGGGAGCGAAGTGCCGAGCAGTGGAATCTGCCGGAGTTCAAGCATTACCTGCAATCTTTTAACCCAGATGTCATCATCAACTCCCGCCTTCAAGGTTATGGGGACTATAAAACACCGGAGCAAGGCATTCCGATCACAAGACCGGAGGGACCATGGGAGTTCTGCACCACAATCAACACATCTTGGGGTTATGTGCCAACAGACGATAAATACAAATCGTTAAATCAGATCATTCGGATGTTCTGTGACTGTATTTCGATGGGTGGCAACATGCTGCTGGATATCGGCCCGCGCGAGGATGGCACCATCGATAAGAGACAGGAGGATATTCTGCTTGGGCTGGGAGCGTGGATCCGAACGCATGAAGAGGCTGTATTCGGAACGGGTGAAGGCATTATGCCCCGCTATTATCTGGGGGGCAGCACCGTATCCGAGGACAGAAAGACATTGTACCTGTTTGTATATGACGAGCCAAAAGAAAATGTGTGCATTAAGGGACTGTGCAATAAGATCAAAAAGATTACCGTACTGCACTCGGGCAAAGAACTTAACCATGAGATCCATGGAGGCGTGCCTTGGTTCAATATCCCGGGCACAACATGGATCAAAATGACCCCGGAGGACACCCATGAGCAGGTGACGGTGCTTAAGCTCGAATTCGATGAGGAACTGGAAATGTATGGCGGTTCAGGAGCCGTTGTTACCCATAACTAACATTACGGGAGGGCATGCGCTGATAGATGCATGCCTTCTCTCATGAAGGGGAGAGAGCGATATGAACCAAAGTGGAGTGCCTGAGCCAAGGATTGAGTATGCTCCCAAACATTATATATGCAAGCGTGCGAAGGAACAGCTGGTGCTGGACGGCCGCGTCGATAAGGCATTCTGGGAAGCGGCTGATTGGACGGATGATTTCGTTGATATCGAAGGCGATCTTCGTCCGAAGCCAGGGAAACAGACAAAGGTAAAAATGCTGTGGGATGATGACTATTTCTATTTTGCTGCCGAGCTGATGGAAGATCAGATATGGGCTACGCTGACTGAGCGCGATTCCGTTATTTTCTATGACAATGATTTTGAAATTTTTATCGATCCTGACGGAGATTCCCACCAATATTATGAGTTCGAGATCAATGCGCTCAATACGGTATGGGATCTGTTACTGGTGAAGCCTTATCGGGATGGTGGACCTCCGGTCAATGGTTGGGATATCAGTGGTCTCAAGACGGCCGTACATATCGATGGGGAGCTGAACACACCTGGTGCTGATAACCGGAAATGGAGCGTGGAGGTCGCAATTCCTTGGACCAGTCTAAAGGAATGTGCCGAAGGCAACCGTCCGCCTGCGCCGGGTGAGTTCTGGCGTGTCAACTTCTCGCGCGTGGAATGGCAGACCGAGGTGCAGGATGGTAAGTACTGCAAGGTGCTAAATCCGGAGACGGGCAAGCCGTTTCCGGAGGACAACTGGGTCTGGTCGCCTATGGGCATTATCAACATGCATTATCCGGAGCTATGGGGCTATGTCGTTTTTTCGGAAGATGAGACGTTACAATCCTTTGAGTTGCCGGAGGACGAACGAATCAAGTGGGAGCTTCGCAAGCTCTATTATCGTGAACGTAATTATTATGAAACGCATGGTGAATTTACACAGGATGTGAAGCTACTTATGGGTGAGGAATCGTGGAGCTGTTCGCCTGTAATTGAAACGACTCGCAGCCTGTTCCAGATTACTGCGCCTTCCTCGGACGGTACGGCTGTAATCTGTATTCGGGAAGACGGAAAGCTGTGGAAGGAGTGAGCCAGAAATGACCAGTCAAACCTTGGTATTTTCCCTGGATGCACAGTCATTGGAGCGGATTGAGCAGAAGTTCCAGGAGAAGGTACGTTTTGCAGAGGCCCGCAAAGATAAACTGTTTCATGTGTTTCAGCAGCCATTAACTGAAGAAGAGGCATGGGCTTTGAAATATGTGTATGCCTACATGCCAGTGAATGACATGGCTGATTATGATGGGGAACTGTTCCTCAGCCATGTGCGTCGGGCGCTGGACATTCGCAAACGTGTGCCTTGGGGCGAGCGTGTACCGGATCATCTGTTTCTGCATTTTGTACTACCCTATCGAATCAATACAGAGAATATTGAGGGTTTTCGCGGCATTATATTTGATGAGTTGGCTGGCCGGACAGCGAAGTTATCCATGGCGGATGCCATTCTGGAAACCAATTACTGGTGTCATGAGAAAGCGACTTATATTGGCAGCGATCTGCGAACGATATCGCCGCTGACGATGATTCGGAATGCTCGCGGCCGTTGCGGAGAAGAGTCCACGCTGGCGGTAGCCGCTCTTCGCAGTATCGGCATACCTGCCCGTCAGGTCTATACGCCGCGTTGGGCTCACAGTGACAGCAATCATGCCTGGGTAGAAGCTTGGGCAGACGGCCAATGGTATTACATTGGGGCATGCGAGCCGGAAGCCGGATTGAATCAAGGGTGGTTCACTCCGCCAGCCCGCAGGGCCATGCTGATCAATACGAGGATTTTTGCCGATTATCCGGGACCAGAGGATATAACCCTTAACGAGAAGGGATTTACGGAGATTAATTTGCTTGAAAACTATGCACCAACGCGAACCATCCGCGTGAAGTTGAAAGATATGCAGGGAGAGCCTGTGCCTGGAGCGAGCCTCCGCTTCGAGCTGTATAACACGGCTGAATTTTATCCGATCGCCGAAATTAAGACCGATGTGCTAGGGGAGGCTGCCTTCAAGACAGGTTGTGGCGATTTATTGATTCATGCGGTTAGCGGAGGCCAATGGAGTGAAGTCCTATTCAAAGCTCAGGACAGCGATCAGGTTGAGCTAGTGTTGGACTCGTCAGAGCAGCCATCAGGCAGCGTGGATTTCGATATGGTTCCTCCTCCCGAAGGAGAGGCAGAAGCAGCAATTGCTTTACCGCAAGAGAAGATTCAGGAACATAGCCGCCGTCTGGAGGAAGGGGCTAAGATTCGGAGTGGATATGAGGATACATTCCTGAGTAAGGAAGAGGCGTATGCATTGGCTCATTCGGCTGGACTTCCTCGGGAACGGGTATGGGATATTCTCCAGAAGGCACGGGGCAACAGTCGTGAAATCGCAGCTTTCCTGGAGGAACGTTCCGAGAAATACGGTGAGTGGCCGCTCCGGCTGCTGGAGTCGATGAATGAAAAAGATTTAATTGATACTTTTCGTCAGACGCTGGACGATCACCTTACAGGTGCGCTCTCGCAGCGAGGCTCATGGACAGAAGAAACGTTCGTGGAATACATTCTGTGCCCGCGGGTTTCCTATGAAATGGTGGTACCTTATCGATCCGTGTTCCAGAATGCCTACTCGGAGGAAGAGGCAGCGGCGTTCAGGAAGGGGCCTTCGGCGCTTGTCCGGCAGCTGGAAAAGAGTTATGCGTATAATGAGGACCTCCCTAACTTGAAAGGCAAGGGAAATCCGTTAGGCACTTTCAGCCTGATGAAGGGAGATCCGCAGTCGCTGGATATTCTGTTTGTCGCTGTGTGCCGCAGTTTGGGCATTCCGGCCCGATTGCATCCGAGCGAGCAGAAGCCTCAGTACTTAGGTGACAGAGGCTGGGAAAATGCGATGTTCAGTCTCAACGCTTCTCGTAATCAGGAGGACAGAAGCTGGGGAATGCTGCAACTCCTTAGGGATGAAGAGGGGCCGCAGGAAGCACCAACAGCATCCTATGGCGAGAACTTCTCGTTTGCCCGTCTGGAAGATGGCGTGTATAAAACGTTGATATATCCTCATGGCAGCACGGATGTCTATAGCCAGCCATATGAGGTTGAACCGGGAGCTTATCGCTTGACGACGGGCATCCGTTTGAAAGATGGAGCGGTAAGAGTACGCTTCATTTACTTTACCGTGCGCGCCGGAGACACTACGGAGGTGGTATTAACTTATCGCGAGACGGTGGTAGACATTCCCGTGTTGGGCAAACTGGCACCCGGCAGTGTACTGACCCGTCTGGATGGTTCAGAGGTGGTACTGGAGGCTCTTCTGGGAGCAGAGGGTGCCATTGCTGCCTGGATCGAACCCGAGCGGGAACCGACCAAGCATCTGATTCGTGAGCTGGGCGAACTGGCTGAGCCGCTGGATAAGCTGGGTCTACCCATCGTGCTGCTGATTGGAGATACGGAATGGAACGCCTCCTTTGACCCTGCTGCTTATCCGAAGCTGCCCGTACGTACGATTTTTGTAAGGGATTCAAGCTATGCGTCCTTATCCGGTTTCATTCCAAATCCTGCAGCTCACGAAGCTGGCTATCCACATCTGTTCGTGCTGGATAGCCAGGATCAAATCCGTTATTCAGCTTCCGGGTACAAGATTGGTACCGGGAAGGAAGCCTTGCAGATTGCTGCAGCGATATCTCAATCATTGAATGGATCGGAGTGAAGAGGGTGCCAAACTATATTGCTGCAGGTTATGTCGTCGATTCAGTTCTTCCCGATATGAGCCATGAGGATCTGTTGAAGTTAACACATCTGAACGTAGCCTTCGGTCATGTCAAAAATGATGAAATTACAACCGAGCATTTGAAAAACGGCGAGGTTATCCGGAACATGAAGCGGGAGCATCCGAATCTAACGGTGCTGTTGTCCGTTGGCGGATGGAGCGCTGGCGGTTTCTCTGAAGCCGCCTCAACCCAAGCCGGAAGGGATAGCATGGCCGCATCGGCGGTTAGGGTGCTGGAGGAATATCCTTTTGACGGGATCGATCTGGATTGGGAGTATCCTTGTTACGGTGAAGCCGGCATCGCATCAAGTCCTGATGATAAACGGAATTTCACCTTGCTCCTCAAGACGATCCGGGGGGCAATGGATGCCAAAGGCTCCCGGGATGGCCGTCATTATCTGCTCACGATTGCGGCAGGGGCTGACCAATACTACGTAGACGGTACAGAAATGGCTGAGGTTCAGAAGTATCTGGATTTTGTGCAGTTGATGACCTATGATATGCGGGGCGGTTTTCAGGTTCTGACTGGACATCATACGAATCTGTATACGCCAACCGGGGATCTGTTCCGAATTAGTACAGATGCTTCCGTGAACCTGTTCATTCGCGCCGGCGTTCCGAAGGAGAAGATTGTGATCGGTGCTGCGTTCTACTCCCGGATCTGGACTGAGGTTCCTGACCGGAACCGTGGCCTACATCAAATGGCCGGCAGTACAGGCGGGTACGGTCCGGCTTTTGCCAAGCTGGATGCAAAGTACATCAACAAGAATGGTTACGTCCGTTATTGGGATGATGAAGCGTGTGCACCGTTTCTGTTTAACGGCTCCAGCCTAATATCGTATGATGATGAGGAATCCATTCAGTGCAAATGTGATTACGTGAAGGATCAAGGCCTGGCCGGAATCATGTTCTGGGAATATGGCTGTGATCCGACCCACCGTCTGCTGGGTGCAATGCATCAAGGGCTTCAAGGTATTTCGGCTGCAAAATAGAAGAAGCCTCGGCGTACGAGATCGTTCCGAACACTCGAAAAGTAAACTTGAAAATACGTAAACCTCCCCTTCACCATACGATGAAGGGGAGGTTTCTATTTATTCGGTGAATCGGTTATCCGATGAACTCCTTATAAAGACGTCATTCGAAGCCTTTATCCAATACATTCCTCGTCGTCGTCATCCGGGGAATCGGCGGAGCCGTTGGGGCGGTGCATTTTGCGGTACTGTCCGGGGGTGTAACCCGTCTCTTTCTTGAATTTGCGGATAAAGTTCGGTGTGTCCAGATAACCGACGCGCGTGATGATATCTTTTAACGGATCAGTTGTATGCAGCAGCAGCTGGATGACCTCATCCATCCGCTTCTGCCAGATGTATTGGGTGAAGTTCATGCCGATCTTCTCTTTAAATGAACGGCTGAAATACGATGAAGAGATCGTGAATTTAGACGAGATCGTACCCAGGCTGAGATCATAATCCGAGTAATTGGCATCAATATAAGCAACGATTTCATCCATCAGCGAGCTTTCTTCCGTCTCGCTCTTCGCCTCGACATGGGCGCAGATTTCGGCGGCAAGGCCTGTCAGTTTTTTCTCCAAATCCTCCAGCGAGTCATAGGAAGTAATCCGTGGAAGTTGATTAACCACGTGATGAATGCCAAGCTCCGAGGCCGTTTTGAGCATCGTATTCAGAATGTCGAAGCAGATGCAGCGCAGCAGCGGTACAGATGGCATTTCAGATTTCAGGGTATTCAACGCGGTGGATACCATCTGAACCGCCACATCGTAGCTGCCCTGTTTCAAGCTCTGAACCAGCTTCAGCAGCACATCCTTAGGTACCCAGAAGGACGAATCCTGTGCACCGGAACCGGAAAGGGCGTTGAAGAAGGTACTGCTGCCTTGTCCGTGCAGCATGGATGCTTCGAGTGCGGTCGATGCCTCGATGTAGGATTGGTTCAGCTGCAATGGAGAACTGTAGCTGTTGCCGATACCAATCGCCGGAGCGACTCCGACGTGCTCTGTCACCATCGATTGCAGTGACCCAACAATAGACTCCATACGATTACTCAAGCTGGCATGATGGCCGATTTCGGCATCAAAACCGACAATGAGGGCTAATTGGTCTGGCTGTGGAAGCTCCACGCCGTAAGCATAAGCAGACAACTCCGGCAGTTCTATATCGTTTACCATCTGCATGACCGTACGTTGTTCGGGGTTATCGCCGATGGGAAAAGCGTGCATTTCCCAGCCCAAGGTCATGACAAAATAATGGGACCGATTAAAACGGATGCCGAGATTGTCCGTAAACTCAGAAGGGATTTCTCCGGTATGACCATGCTTCAGTAACATGAGCAGTATATGATTACGAGCGTAGGGCTCCTGAAGATCTACGCGCTGGCTGTAATCATGCAGCGTTTTCTTGATCCATTCCAGCTCGTTGCTGGATGTGGAAGGTTCAGGATTATTTTTCAACCGAATGAACTCCATCAAGTCTGAAATCGGATGGTATTGTCTTCGTGCCAGCATGATGGCAAGGAAAGTGCCCATCACCACCACGAAGGAGAAAACCAGAACAATAAAGGTACGAATATGGACGATACGGCTAAAAAATTGATTGCTCGGCATAGCCGTTACATAAGTCCAGCCAGCATCTGATTTGACGGATACAACCGAATGCGGTTCCTGGTTTAAGGAGAGACTGTGCGTTCCCGGCTCAAGTGCAAACAGAGCTTTGACTTCCTGATCGGTAATGGTTTCCCCTTGATAGTTGGCGGCCAGTACCTGCCCGTAATTATCGAATATATAAGTCATCCCATGGTAGTCGCTGAGAATGGAATCAATCAATCCGGTCAGATTGGACTCGTGAATCAGGTACATGACAGTGCCATGGGCGGGCGTATTGTTAGGCGCAATCGGTACAAGGTAGGCCAGCATGGAATTGGGTATTTTGGTTCCTTGGACGACTTGCTCTGCTGGTCGTATCGTGGGAAACGGAACGTTATTCAAATCCCGGATCATGTCCGTTTCGTTCCAGGTGTTAAATTTGTAGCGGCCGGTGAATACATCCAGGTTCTCAGAGCCCTGGGACGAATAGATGCTATCATCTCCACGGAAGAACAGGAATAGCTCATCAATAATGGAACTGGTCGCTTTGTATTTAACCAAGGCACTAATCGATTCCCGGCTATAATAGGGATGGTGGGTCCAATATCGGGTCAGCTGCTCATCGTAGGCGATGCGAAATGCGATGTCCTGCAATTCCTTCATTCGGTCATCAATGACCGTTTTCGCTTGGGTCAGTTGATTGACATTGGTTTGTTCGATCTCTGAACGGAGCGTGTCCACAGCATTGTGATAAATAATAATAGTTAATATAACAAGAGGTATAAGGAAAATGGAGATATAGGATAGTGTGTACTTAAGCAGAAGCTTGGACTTGAAGTGATTCCATTTCATATCTGCAACCTCCCGTTTTTCTATAGTGCTGCAGCGATAGCGCTCTCATAAAACAGTAAAGCTATTGCTATGATGTCGAGCTCTGGGTGTCCTACTAAAAATACTAGGAGAACTTCTCTAATAAATCAATGGACTTTTCTGAAATTTAAGAGGAGTTGTGCGGAAAGTTGCTTGAAAGAATCGATGTATATGACCATAGCAAAATCCCCTTCAAGTTAACTCTTTTCCTTATGTTACCACACAAGGCTTTTCAAAAGAGTATCGACTTGAAGGGGATAATTTTAATGGAGGATATTCAACGTTTTTACATTGAAATTCGAAGGTCGCACTATGATTTAATCCAACGGTTCATAATCAAACCAATCGAACTGGCTTGGCGCACCTTCTCCCGATGGACTGTAGGCATACATGGCAAGGATGACCCCCGTGAATCCACCCGCCACTTCAGTAGAGAGCAGATGTGTATCGCCAGAGCCAAGTACAGTGCCAATTGTTGAACCTTGCTGTATGGAGAACGTAAAAAGATCACGTTGGGCCTGGATTTGTAATATGACAGGTCCGGCTTCACAATCCTGAATCTCTTCTGTTCTTAATGAAGCAATCGTTCGCCGAAATATGATTTTTTTCTGGCCGTTAATTCGTTTTATGGCTAAATCATAATGATATCTCTCATTCATGAAGACAGTCAATCCCGATTCGTCACCATCATGTATTGGCTCAAAGTTCAATTTGGCAGCCACGTTGCATAAGAAATGGCTCAATCGACGACCTACAAAGGCGGGATTGCGACCATCATTGAGAGAGACCGGATTCCCTCTTAGAACAAGATGACCCGGGTATTCTGTGAGTGACCAACTTCCAGGAGCCGGATTTCGCAGGAAGATCCAGTCCAGGCCCAGTGTGGATCCATCGAAATCATCCCGGATTGCATTGCGGGGCCAATGAACCTCAGCCAGCTGAGGCCCGGTCATGACGGGCTCAATATGTCCGTCATGACCGATTATTGGCCATCCGTCACTCGTCCAGGTCACTGGTGCGAGAAATGTCTCACGACCCAAATGATGACGCATGGGGTAGGCTGCAGGACGAATTCCCAGGCATACCGCCCACCAGCTCCCATCCTGTGCTTGTATCAGATCCGCATGCCCAGTGGCGTGAATACTGCTTTTTATGCTTCGATTGGACAGGATGGGATTATGAGGACAGGGATCGAATGGCCCGTATGGATTCGTGCTTCGCGCAATGGTTTCCATATGCCCGTATTCGGTTCCCCCTTCGGCAATCATTAGATAATAGAAGTCATTGATTCTGTAAAGATGTGGGGCCTCAGGTGCAGCACCGCCGGTTCCACTCCAGATGAATTGGCTTTCTGTCAGCTTGTGACCTGTCGAGATGTCGATCTCACATTGATAGATTCCTTCGCCTTTATCACCATTACAAGCGGTTTGAAAGTATATACGACCATCCTCATCAAAGAGTAGGGAGGGATCTATACCGTCTTGGGCAACAAAAATGGGATCGGACCAAGGTCCTTCAGCCGCTCTGCTGCGTACAAAGAAGTTACCACCCCCGCTTACATTGGTCGTTGTCATATAAAACCAGCCATCATGATGGCGGAGGGTCGGCGCATATATGCCGCCGGAGCTCCCCGCATTGGCGAGCGGGAGCTGCTTGGCAGACGTGAGAACATGGCCGATCTGGCGCCAATTCACGAGATCTTTGCTGTGAAAAATCGGCACCCCCGGGAAATATTCAAATGTGCTGGTTACGAGGTAATAATCGTCGTCTACCCGACAGATGCTGGGGTCAGGATAAAAGCCCGAAATCACGGGATTGGTGTAGTTCATCATGTTGTGCTCCTATTCATTCCAGAGTTTAACCCGATCCTGGACGTATTTGGTGAATCCCTGTTCCATTTTTTCGACACCTGCATCAATGAGCTTCTGCTGATAGTCATTCCAGATCGCATCGAATTCTTCCGGTTTGGCCATCACGGCCTGTGGAATCTGCTTCCATGTAATATCCTTCACCTTGTTGGCTATAATGTTGATTTCATCATCACTTGGTACGGAGATGTTCCATACCGCTCCCCACGGTTTTACCGGGAAATCCTTCTCATTCGGAAACAGATCCATCCAGGTCGCTGCATCATAAGCTTTGAGGGTCTCTTTCTCAGCATCCGTATAATTCTCAATGATCTGTTCCGGGAAGTTCTTGGTAAAATAATTGCCAGTGGAGTCTTTTACGCCATCCCCGTAATGCCCTCCGATATTGGTGTAGAGTCCTACACCGGATTCTCTGGTAAAAGCGATATTGTCATTGATAATACGCTGCTGCACATCCGCAGGCACAACACGTTTACCGTCCTCAACGGTATATTGCTTGCCTTCTAGCCCCCAATAGTTGAGAACCTGACCTTCTTCAGAAGCGAGGAAATCCAGAAATTTAATGGCTCGGACCGGATCTTCTGCACGTTCTGTTATGCCTACTCCCCAGCCAGCCATGAAACCTGTGGACTGGTAGCGGTTATCCTTGTATTGGTCGGACAGCATGACAGAATAATGTCCATAAGTCTGATCATTTTTTCCTGAAGCCTTCAGTGCTTTCTCCCCATCGGAGTAGCCCCAGTCTGCATCGATCAGACCAATGACGCGACCAGAAGCGACTTTGGCCAGATATTGGTCATTTTTCTGAACAAAAGATTCCTGATCAAGCAACCCGGTATTATACATATGGTTAAGCCACTGAAAATACTCTTTCTCACCTTCCGTACGGAAATGATAAGTTGCTTCATTTGTATTGGGATCAATGTAGTATTCTCCATCGCCCGATTTGCCTGTGGTCTCAGCTGCGGTGTTCGTCACGGTAATTTGGATGTGCCAATCATCTGCGTTCAATGTCATGCCGATATTTTTGTTGCCATTCTCGTCGGTAGGGTGCTTCTCCAGATAGGATCGAATGACATTTTCATAATCTTGCAGTGTATTGATCTGTGGATAACCGGCCTCTTTTACAGCACGATGCTGAAGCTCGAAACCTGCGCCAGCCACGAAGTTGACTCCGTCTATGGCAGAGTAGGTAGGGATGACATAGATGGACGGATCATCGTTACTGTAGCGCAAGCGTTTGATTTGATCACCGAACAGCTTCTTGATGTTTGGGGCATGCTGATCAATCAGATCGGTAAGGTCCAGCATGGCACCTGCATCTACCAACTTGTCCAAATCCCCTTTTGGACTGATCAGATCCGGGTAATCTCCACTTGCCGCGATCAGTGCCAGTCTCTGTGCGGGGTCCGACACTGCAAATTCCGCATCAAGTGTAATTCCTGTCTGTTTGGTTATCTCCTTACCCACATCATCCTGCATCTTATTCCAGTTTGCGTTGGAATCCGCTCCGAAGAAAGTCAACGTCATCGGTGAAGTATCACTGTCACTTCCTTCATTACCTTCCAAACGGTCATTGCCGCTACTGCATCCTGCCAGCAAGCTTAATGAGACTGTGAGGACCACAGAGTATTTTGCAATCTTTCTCATTGTATGAATCATATTAACCCCCTGTTGTTATTCATTATTTTCTTGAATGCGTTTACAATTATGGATTTTAAAAAAGTCCCTGCATCCGACAGATCAATCATATAATCCTGTTTTCACGATTCATAACACCCCTCGTTTCTGTGCTAAATTTGCATGGCTACATGAGGAATTATAGAGGTCTTATGATCGGCAAACCTTGATTTTTCGGTCCAGGAGTAGCATGATATAGACATTCATCCCAGCATGAACCATGGAGGGCGAACTGTTGAGCAACGCCTATTTGAATTGGTTTACAGCCGATCCGGAGTTCCCATTTTATATTCAATATGGAGGACATGACGAAGATACCGAACTTCACAGGCATGTGGATTTTTCGGAACTTGTCATTGTCCTGAATGGCAATGCGACACATGTTGTCAATACAGAGGCGTTTTTTGTTAAAAAGGGAAATGTATTTGTAATTAATGGTTCCACTCCGCATGCCTACAGAGATCCTCAGGATTTTCAGATATGCAATATTATGTTCAGACCTGAAATGCTCGCCTCAGCAGGACCGGATTTGAGAAAATCCAAAGGCTTTCAGGCTTTGTTTGTATTGGAGCCGTATTATCGCAGTATTCACTCTTATCCGAGTAAAATGGCCTTGCCTATTCCCAGTCTGGAGTACGTGGAGTCGCTGATTTCTGTCATGATTGAGGAATATAAAAGTAAGCAGCAAGGGTATCAGACCATGCTGATTTCTCGTTTTACGGAGATGGTTGTTTATTTGTCGAGGCATTATGATACACAGGAGAAGGGGATAGAGGGCAATAATCTGATGCATTTGGCTAATGCCATTTCCTATATTGAGGATCATTATCTGGAACCTCTGTCCCTGGAAGAGATTGCAGGAAAGTCGAATGTTTCTATAAGGCATCTGAATCGGATCTTTAGATCTTATTATCGGATGACGCCCATCTCCTATCTGCAGAAGTTGCGTCTGGAAAGGGCGTGTCATCTGTTAAAACACGGGAACCTGTCCATCACGGAAATTTCGTATGAATGCGGGTTTAACGACAGCAATTATTTCACTCGACAGTTCAGAAAGGCATATGGCATGTCTCCCAAAACGTTCAGGCAGTCTCTATAACATTCCACTATGGTACGATGAACAAAAGAAGGAGGGGGAACTTATGCGCGAAACCTGTGTTCCGACTGGCGTGGCATTAAAAGACACCGGCTTTGGATATACGTTGTCCCTGGTTAGTGGTAAATATAAAATGGTCATTTTGTATTGGTTGGCCGAAAACAAGGTAATGCGGCATAATGAGCTGAAGCGAAGTATCGGTACCATTTCTTTTAAGAGCCTGAGCGTTATGCTGAAAGAGATGGAGGAGGATGGTTTGGTGATACGTCAAGAATATCCCCAGATCCCGCCTAAAGTTGAATATTCATTATCTGAGCGGGGGCGTTCACTGATGCCGCTGCTCCATATGATGTGTGATTGGGGAGAAGCCAATATGGGATCTGACCCGGAGTCTGTTCAACGCTAGTGCAGCCGTTTTATAACAACAAAAGGATCTCCCATACGTGATATGGAAGATCCTTTTGTTATTATGATTGATTTACAAGATTTAGGAAGCAATTTATCTCCAATGGTTTCAATGCCACTTTAATCATCCAGAAGACGTTCCTGGTCAAGCCATTGACCATGCATTTTATTTTCTTTTTTTGCCAACTTCTCTAGACGGAGAACAAGCATAGTGCTTCCTCAACGACCTGGTGATTAGGATTACATATTGTCAATAAAATTCAAATAGTCTTGTACACTTTGTTCCAATTCACTTGACGCAGGCTCGTGTTCTGCCCCATAAAAGGCAAAGAATGATCGATAATCCGCATCGCAGTAAAGCATGGTTGTTTCAAAAGGAGATAACAGTTGTCCAAGGGTATAGCGATATTTGCCCTCTTCCGCGTAATCCACCTCTTTGATTCCGGCGGATACGGCCAAGGCAACTTTGCGTTGCTGTAGTTTGTCTCCCTTAGAGCCATAAGCCCAGCCGTAAGTAAAAACGTCATCCAGCCATTGTTTAAGCAGAGGTGGGCTGCTAAACCAATAGAACGGAAATTGCAATATCAGCTCGTCATGGGATTCAATGAGCTGCTGTTCTTGCTGCACATTAATATGACCATCAGGGTAAACTTTATAAAGTTCATGAATTGTATATTTTTCCGGATATTGTTGGAGTTCTTCTATCCACCGTTTGTTGATGACCGATGTTTCCATATTGGGATGTGCTACGATGACAAGTGTTTTCAAAATAATACTTCCTCCTTAAACTCTAATATTTCTTGAGTATAAGGGGAGTGCTACCAAGATGTAAGTATGCACTTTTAGTACAGGTACTTACCTCAAGGTAAGCACCTGCGGTCCTTCGGTATGTTCCAAAGAGTATTTAATGAAGAAAAGGGGACTGACTATCTAAATAATATTCCTTTACAGGAATATTCCTTGTAGAGTATACTTCAGATATCAGGAAGAAGAGCATTTTGGTGAAGGAGATGAGATTCTACCGATACACTATAACTTAATGAGGTGAAAGGCATGTCAGGACACAATCCGGGTATGGACATGGCCTTGTTGGGCGCTTTGGCTGAACCGAATCGTATGCATATCGTCGAACTATTGCGTGATGGTCCTCTGACTGTAGGGGAAATTGCTGAACGGCTGGGACTACGCCAGCCTCAAGCCTCGAAGCATTTGAAAGTGCTCAGTGATAATGGCGTTTTGGAGGTAAAGGCCGAAGCCAACCGCAGGATCTACAAGCTCCGTCCCGAACCTTTTCAAACATTGGATGAGTGGGTGAAGTCGTTTCAGAGCGTCATGGAAGATCGTTTTGACAACCTGGATCAATACTTGCGTGAACTGCAAAGTAAGAAAGACAAACCATAAGTATTCCCAATTCATAAGGAGGAATGACAATGTTAAACGATGGAATGGTGTCGAGCGTGGAGAATGAAAAGGTACTTGTACTTGAGCGTGTTTTTGACGCACCTCGTGAGCTTGTGTTCAGCATGTTCAAGGAATCGGAGCATCTTCGGCAATGGTGGGGACCGAGAGGATGGACGATTCCTGTCTGTAACGTCGATTTTCGCCCAGGCGGCGCTTGGCATTACTGCATGAAATGTGAGGATACAAAACAGGGTGATTTTTACGGTATGGAATCTTGGGGCAAAGCTGTATATAAGGAAATTGTTGAACCGGAACGGATTGTATATACCGATTTTTTCTCGGATGCCGAAGGGAACACAGATGAGAGCCTGCCGACAACCGAGGTGACTATGCAATTCATTGACCTTGGCGGCAAGACAAAGATCGTTAATCGTTCAGAATATGTATCCGCAGAAGCTCTCCAAACGGTCATGGATATGGGAATGTTGCAAGGGATTACGGAAACATGGGACCGTCTCGCAGAGCGTCTGGGCGAGGTTAAGTAATAGAGATGAATATGGCCGCCAAGCTTATTGCTTGGCGGCTGTTTGTTTTTAAGTTTTAACGCGGTGTGTTGTAATTGCGTAATTATTCCTCTTGTACGTTATAGAGCACACGAGCGAGTAGACCTTGTCCATAGTTGCCGAAATGCTTGCCAAAGATCGTCAATCCCCGTTTGTTCACTGGTCCGTCAGTTACAGCAATCCGAAAGTGGATATCGCTTTTGTAATCCAGGCCGATCTCGTTCAGGGTTACATCCGAGATGCGGCAACCGTCGATATAGCTACCTTCCTGAGTGATACGAATTAGCTTGAGCATTCCGTATTGATTCAGATGCGGTGGCCACCAGTCTGGATTGAATGTACCACGTGTATTGCCGAAATCCCCTGGGCTTGTCCAGCATCCAATCTCAATTCCATTGACGTAGAAATAAATATCCGAAGGGTAGTTATCGCAATATCCCGGTGCTTCCGAGCCTAACTCCATGGATAGCTGGATCTCGCTAAACGATTGATTAGGCTTGAGATAGTTCGGAATCCGGTATTCCAGATAACCCTCAGCCAGCCAAATCATCTCCGCATCAATTCGCAATGGGTCCGCAAAATACCGCGGATCATCAAATTCCCCAACAATGCTGTCCCGGGTGGCGAGTCCACAAGTTGGAGCTGCCTGATAATCACTGTAGTGTCCCACCTGAATTTCAACTTCATAACGATTGCTGATCTCCTGAGAACGCAGATCAACCATCAGTTTTTCCTCATTCAGATAACAAATCTTCTGTATTCCGTGTTTGCCGACTGCGGTGTTAATTTCAATCAGGCCGCTTTCTTCCAATTTCTTAATATGCATTGTAATGGCGCCGTTGCTGAGCCCCAGTTTGGTCGCGAGATCATTGAGGTTAAGACTCTGGTTCTTGGCAAGCAACTCAATGATCTGGATCCGAATTTCCGAACTGAGTGCCTTGAATATATTAACGCCAGACATCAGATCTTTAATATAAATCATAGGTGGGTTTCCTTTCCACGTTCTGAACAAAGCCCTTCTGATTCAGGCTTCTGCACATTTATATGGTTTGTTTTAGATAATTATAAATGATTCGTTGAAGGAAGGGAAGGGCAGAGAAAAGGATGCCAAATCCCCTGTTTATATAACAAAAATGTAAGTATAAATCACATATGGATGAATTAATAATCTAAAAAATAGTGTGAATCGATTTATATATATTTGAAATATACCATTGAAATGTAATGTAACCGCTTTTATAATCCTAGTATACCTAAATTGATTTAATACTTCATGAACCAAATTAACTATTTGATCAGGAGAGGTGGAATTCAGTTTGGAAAAGTTCAAAGGATTGACAGGATTCAGGAAGAAACGTTGGGCGTTACCTGCACTGCTTGTACTTGTGCTGCTATTGGCGGGTCAGTCTCGGGCATTTGCAGCATTCTGGAATCTGACCGGAGATATTGCCGTCCACGATCCATCCATCATCAAAGAGGGAAGCTCATGGTATACCTTTTCAACGGGTGCGGGCATTCAGGTGCTGAAATCAGATAACGGGTCCTCATGGTACCGCGTTCCGCAGATTTTTCTGAGCAAGCCCTCCTGGTGGGCTTCAGCCGTTCCGGGGCAGAGCGGTCTGGATGTATGGGCACCAGACGTTGAGCAGTATAACGGCAAAGTGTGGCTGTATTATTCCATCTCTACCTTTGGCTCCAACAGATCGGCGATCGGGCTTGCGTCTGCAACCAGCATTGGAGCAGGCTCGTGGAAGGATGAGGGGTTAGTGCTTCAAACCACATCTGCTAACGATTATAACGCTATTGATCCGAATCTGGTCATCGATGCTTCTGGCAACCCATGGCTTGCTTTCGGTTCTTTCTGGAGCGGTCTGAAGATTGTGAAACTCGACAAAACGACGATGAAACCTACTGGAAGCATATCCTCTATTGCGGCGCGTCCGAATAATGGAGGGGCCATCGAAGCACCGAGTATTGTGTACCGGAATGGTTATTATTATTTGTTTGCCTCCATTGATTCTTGCTGCCAGGGCGTGAACAGCACGTACAAAATGGTCTATGGTCGTTCAACGAGTATTACAGGTCCTTATGTGGATAAAAACGGTGTGAACATGTTGAACGGCGGCGGAACCCTGTTGGATTCAGGGAATGTCAAGTGGAAGGGACCCGGCGGCCAGGATGTGTATAACGGTAACGTCATTGCACGCCATGCCTATGATGCTGACGATAACGGCAATCCAAAATTGTTAATCAACGACTTGCTGTGGGATTCCAGCGGATGGCCAACGTACTAGTTTATTTTATATAAACATAAAATGTTTTAATAAAGTATTGACTAAAGTGATCTGGGTTTGATAAATTTAACAACAGAAATCTTATTTCAGCTAATTGAATACGTTTACAAATCCAGATCAGGAGGGGTTCAGATGGTAAAGAAAAAGAGGTTGGTTACGATCATGCTTCTTATGCTTGTGAGCGCAATTGTGTTTGCAGGCTGTGGTGGCAGCAGTGGTTCAAGCGGGGACAAGGAACTGACGTTTATGTTCCGGGGTGGCACGGATGAACAGAAGGCTTATCAAGCCGTTGTTAAAAAATATGAAGAAGAGCATCCCGGTGTCAAAGTCAAAATTATCGTTACTGCTGCGGATCAATACGCGACAAAATTGAGAGCTGCCATCACAGGCAACAGCTTGCCAGACGTATTCTATATTAACCCTGGCGATGTGAAAGCCTACGTGAACAGCAATGTGTTGATGAATCTGACACCTTACGTTGAAAACAATGCGGACGTGGATCTGGACAACATCTGGAAATATGGTGTCGACCTGTACCGCTATGATGGCAAAATGGCAGGTCAGGGTGATATCTACGGCATGCCGAAAGATTTGGGTCCGTTTGCACTCGGATATAACAAGACGTTATTTGAAAAAGAAGGCATTCCATTCCCTGATAAAGACAAACCTTATACCTGGGAAGAATTCATCAAGGTCAACCAGCAAGCGACCAAGGATACGAATGGCGACGGCAAACCGGACGTGTTCGGTACAGGCTTTAACATACAGTGGGCGTTGCAATCCTTTGTATGGAGCAATGGTGCAGACTGGCTGGATGCAAGCAAAACAAAAGTGACGATTGATGATCCCAAGTTTGCTGAAGCGTTACAATTCTTTGCCGACATGCAAAACAAATATAAAATCACGCCTTCCATTGAGGAAGCGCAAACATTGGATACGTACCAACGCTGGATGAAAGGGGAAATGGCTTTCTTCCCTGTAGGCCCATGGGATATGAGTACTTTCGAGAAACTGCCTTTCGATTATGATTTGCTTCCTTTCCCAGCGGGCTCTACCGGAAAATCCGCAACGTGGATCGGCTCCCTCGGTATCGGGGTGTCTGCTAAAACGAAATACCCGGAAGAAGCCGCAGCATTGGTGAATTACCTCACGGCTTCCAAGGAAGGCATGCAGCAGTTGGTGGATGCCAAAGTACAAATTCCGAACCTGCTCGATATGGCTGACGAATGGGCCAAAGATACTTCAACGAAACCTGCTAACAAACAGGAATTCATTGATATCGTAAAAGATTACGGCCGTGCTCTGCCAGGTAACTACACGTACAATGCGGAATGGTATGACCTGTTCTTCACCGACATTCAGCCGGTATTGGACGGCAAGATTACAGCCGCAGACTATGTGAAGCAGCAGCAGCCAAAAATGCAGAAGCTGCTGGACAAAGCGGTAGAGCAAGAGAAGAAATCACAGAAATAATAGATGAAAAGGCGATGCCAGCGGTCTGTGATCATGCTGCTGGCATCGTTATTATTGGATGATTCCATGCGGGTATGTGGCATCAATTGATCGGATCGTTTCAATCGAATGATGCCACATGCTGAACTGATACTAGAAACAGGGGTGACTGCCGTGGTTACAAAATCGAAATTGTATCGCAAAGAGATGCTGTACGGTTACTTGTTCATTTTGCCTCCGGTTCTTGGGCTGCTGATCTTTGTCATGTTCCCTTTTCTCTACTCCCTATATGGTTCGTTTACAGACTGGGATGGACTGGGACAGATGAATTTTATTGGTTTGGCCAATTTTAAGGACCTGCTTACCGATGACCTATTTTACAAAGCGATGTTTAATACATTCTATCTCATGCTTGGCATTCCGATCGGTCTCTTGCTGGCGCTGCTGCTGGCGATGGGGCTAAATCGTAAAATTCCGGGCACAACAACCTTCCGTGTAATCTACTATATTCCGGTTATTTCCTCTTTGGCTGCGGTGTCCATCATGTGGAACTGGGCGTACAACGGGGATTATGGTTTGGTGAACCAATTCCTTGATCTATTCGGGATTGAAGGGCCCAACTGGCTCGCCAATAAAGAAACGGTGAAACCTGCCCTGATTATTATGGCCGTATGGAAGGGGCTCGGTTACACGATGCTGCTCTATCTGGCCGCCTTGCAAAGCGTTTCGCGTACATATTATGAAGCGGCTGAGCTCGACGGAGCGAATGGGTTCCAGATTTTCCGCAATATCACCTGGCCGATGGTGAAGCCTGTTACGTTTTTCCTCGTCGTCACAAACATTATTGGCGGTTCGCAGATTTTTACCGAGATGAACATTATGACGCCTACTGGCGGCCCTGAATACTCATCAGCCTCCATTGTCTTTTATATCTGGCAAAAGGCCTTTAGTAACCTGCAAATGGGTTATGCGTCAGCCATGGCAATGATTCTCGGCGTATTCATTTTTGTCATTACACTCGTGCAATTCAAAATGAATGAAAAATCAGCCTTTGATGGGGATTGAGGACAAGGAAAGGAGTGAACGGATATGTCTTATAGTCAAAAGAGAAAACTGACCAACTCGATCATCTTCATTGTTCTGGCGATTGGGGCCATTGCCATGATTGCACCGCTGATCTGGATGTTATCCACTTCGGTGAAGGAAAAGCAGGATGTATTTGCCCTGCCGCCCGTATGGATTCCAGAGATTATTCAGTTCGGCAAATATAAAGAAATCTGGGAAGCGGGTCCGCTGCTCAGCGGGATCAAAAACAGTTTGATCGTTGCGCTGAGTGTGACGATTGTCGGGACGTTTACGTCCAGTATCGCCGCCTTTGCTTTTGCCAAATTGAGATTCCCGCATAAAAACAAACTGTTTCTTGCTCTGCTCGCATCGATGATGATTCCGTACCCAACGGTAATGATTCCACAATTCATCATGTTCTCAAAGCTCGGCTGGGTGGATACGTTGTTACCGCTCATTGTTCCGGGATTGTTCGGCAACGTGGTCATGATCTTTTTCCTTCGTCAATATCTGCTCAGTGTGCCTGATGCGATTATTGAAGCAGCCAAAATTGATGGCAGTTCCTATTTCCGACTGTACTCCAGCATTACGTTCCCACTCATTAAGCCTGCGATAGCTGCACAGTTGATTCTATGGTTTATGGGCATCTGGAACGATTACTTGGCACCGATTATTTATCTGAATTCACCGGAGAAGCAGACCTTGCAGCTCGTTATTGCGAACTTCAATGCCACGTATGCGATACAGACGGATTATCCGCTTATTATGGCAGCATCCATCGTTGCATTGCTGCCGGTGTTGATCATCTTCCTGATCTTCCAGAAACAGATTATTGAATCGGTAGCGATCTCTGGAGTGAAAGGATGAATCAGCGGAGAACATTCCGCGGGTGGACAAATTCAGGTAAAGGAGTGGTTGCTTCCATGCTGCTGCTGTTGTTGATTGGGGTTACAGGCTGTTCTGGAGATGGGGCAGGGCAAGCCGTGTCCCCGCCTGTCTTTCCTGAAGCTCCTCAAGATACTCGATTGTATGACACCTCCATTCTGGACGACGAATCCCGTTGGACGGTGAACAACGCACATGATCCGGCCATTATCAAAACGGATCAGGGATATTACGTCTATTCGACCGACGTTCGGGTAGCGGGAGAAGCGAAACCTGGAGTCATGGTTCGCAAATCGGATGATCTAATCAACTGGACATGGGTAGGTCAAGCGTTACCAGGTATTCCGAAGGAAGCGCTCGATTGGACAGGGGCTGTGAATCTATGAGCACCGGATGTGATTCAGGTTGGCGATAACTACCGAATGTATTATTCGGCTTCAACCTTTGGCAGTACACGTTCGGCTATCGGTTTGCAGACCTCTGCGTCTCCGGAAGGACCTTGGACAGATGAAGGATTGGTTGTTAAAACTTCCGAGAACGAAAAGGATAAGTTGAATGCCATTGATGCCAATCCGGTAGTGGATGCCGAAGGCAATTCATGGATGGTATACGGTTCCTTTTTTGACGGAATATACATTGCACCTCTCGATCTGCAAACCGGAAAGTTCAAGGAAGAGGGCTATGGAACCCGCATTGCCGCCCGTGATCGTGCTACGGAAGAAGGTGCAGTGGAGGGTCCGTATATCGTATATAACCCGGAGTTCAAAAAGTATTATCTATTCGTCTCCTATGATTCCTTATTCGAAGATTATAATGTGCGTGTAGCCCGTGCCGATTCCATAACAGGCCCCTACACGGACGTAAATGGCATGAACATGCTGGATACGGAGCATCTGCCTCAATATGAAGTCGGAACCAAAATTCTGGGTGGTTACCGCTTCACCGAAGGTGAGGGCTGGGTTGCACCTGGACATAACTCAGTCCTTAAGGATGGCGACGATTATTATATTGTGCATCATGCGAGAGGCGAGACGGATAAAAACTGGCCGTATCTGCATGTACGTAAAATGCTGTGGACCAAGGACGGCTGGCCTGTTGTGTCACCAGAACGTTATGCAGGTGAGTACGCACAGGACATTCTGAAGTCGATGATCGCCGGGGAATGGGAAGGCCTGGCTGTTGACCCGTCAGTGGACGGACAGGTGCAGGCAGTGCCTTACACCCTACAAGCCAACGGCAAAGCGAAAAGCGAAAACGGTTCAGGCAAATGGACGTTTGACGGCAAACAAACACTGACGCTGGAGTGGACAGAAAGCCCGTGGGGCGGAGCTTCTACAGAAGAGTTGAAGCTCCTTCCATCCTGGGACTGGGAGCGAAGCCAGCCAGCACTTGTGGTAACGGGCCTGAACGACCGCGGGATTGCCGTCTGGGGCAAGCAGATCAAGGCGGCGGAATAGAGAGCCATAATTATGGCTCGAGATCATGTGGAGTCGACCAAGCAAAGCGGTCGACCCCATAGATACAGAGCCACACCAATGGCTCGAAGTTTGGATTTGGTTCAGCGAGCGTAGACGGAGGACAAGAGAGCGACAAGGCCCTGCTACCTCCAGAGCGTCTGCGGTGCACCAAGAGCTGGCCTAAAAAAGCGGCCAGCCATGCATTTAGTGTGGGGAGAGTCGCCTGAGCGAAGCGGGCGACACCACATATACAGAGCCACAACCAATGGCTCGGAGTTAAATTTGTTTCAGCGGCGCGAGAAAGAGCGAAGCTGTCACTTTGAAGGTGCACAAGCAGCGAAGGGGGAGGAAGGAGCCGAAGGAGTGACTTTGGCATCCGATTTCAACCGCCAAGAGCGGTGGAAAGAAGAAATCGGAGGACAAGAGAGCAACAAGGCCCTACCACCCCCGGAGCGTCCGCGATGCACCATCAAAGGTTCTTTGCTCTTTTTCCATCAGCGTTTACAAAATAATTACTCCGAGCCATACACACACATTTGAAAGGGGAGCATTCCCATGACTGATTCCATTACATTTACCAATCCCATTCTGGAGCAGCGTGCTGATCCGTGGGTGTACCGTCACACAGACGGATATTATTATTTCTCGGCTTCCGTTCCAGCCTTTGACCGGATTGAGATTCGGCGTGCATTAACCTTGGAAGAGTTGAAGAATGCCGAGCCGGTAACGGCATGGCATAAACATGATAGAGGACCGATGAGTGCCAATATATGGGCACCTGAAATTCATTTTATCGATGGGAAATGGTACATATATTATGCAGCAGCCCATACGAGCGAGACGAATGAGGGTCTTTTTGACCACCGGATGTATGTATTGGAGAACGATTCTGCGAATCCACTGGAAGGTGAGTGGGCAGAGAAAGGACAGATTCGAACGCGCTGGGAGACGTTTGCATTGGATGCAACGACCTTTGAGCATAAGGGTATCCGCTATCTGGTCTGGGCTCAGAAAGATCCGGACATTGTGGGTAACTCGAACCTGTACATTTCCGAAATGGAAAATCCGTGGACGCTGCGTGGAGAACAGGTCATGATCGCTACACCGGAGTACGATTGGGAAATCATCGGCTTCAAGGTGAATGAAGGGGCAGCAGTACTGCATCGCAATGGACGGATCTTCATCGGTTACTCGGCGAGTGCGACCGACTATAATTATTGTATGGGTTTGCTCACTGCGGATGAAGATGCCGACCTGCTTGATCCAGCGAGTTGGGTAAAATCGCCTAAACCGGTATTCCAGACGTGTGAGGCAAACGGCCAGTATGGTCCGGGTCATAACAGCTTCACGGTATCACCGGATGGTAAAACGGATATTCTGATCTATCACGCACGAAACTACAAGGACATCGAGGGAGACCCTCTTTATGATCCAAACCGTCATGCCCGCGCGCAGGTGATTCAATGGAACGAGGATGGTACACCTGATTTTGGAGTCCCTGTTCCAGATGGGAAGGCTGCGGCTGAAGCAAAATAAGGAATGGAAGTTTTGGATAGGAAGAGCCCTTAGTTAGCGAATAACGCTGATTAAGGGCTCTTATTTATGCACACATTGTGTATGAAGCCATGAAGATGATTATCTTAGATTTACATCTACATTTACATCGAAGCAACCATCCCTCGAACTCTGCGTATGAGGAGTATACAATTCACTATACACATAATATTAGGAGGCCATATATGGATTCACGCGAGACATTGGACCGGGAGCTGGAACAGATTTTAAAATGGGAAAAAGGGCAGAAGGACTTGTTTATTTGGGACAAAATTGGTCGTTTGCCATTTGCCATGCTGGATAAAGTGATGCCTAAAGCGCTGAAACAGAAGATTGGAGACTCGCTGAACGAAGTTGGTCAGTATGTGCAGAATGGCGGGAGATTTCTCGTTCAGAAAAAGAAAGTGGCCAAGCTGCTTCAAGAGGAAGCCGCCAGATCGGGTTATGCCATGAAGGACGAACATGAACACATGGAACAGGATGTAGAAGCAGAAGATACGGCGAAGATCCACAGCGTGGAAGGCTTGCCCCTTGAAGTGCTGGATCGCACTGCTGATCGCATTACGGATAGTCGAACCAAGTTTGCTGCCGCACAAGGCGCTGCAACAGGTATTGGCGGCATTATAACGATTGCAGCAGATATACCGATCGTGATGGGACTCTCCCTAAAGGTGCTGCAGGAGATGGCGCTATGCTATGGATATGATCCCGACGAGCCTCAAGAGCGTATATTTATCGTCAAATGTCTGCAATTCTCCTCCGCTGATATTGTGGGCAAGAAAGCGATTATTGATGAACTTTCCGATTACGATAATCCGGACAAGCAGGTAGAGGTTATCTCTCAGATGCAGGGCTGGCGGGAGGTTTTTAATTCCTATAGCGAATCGTTTGGATGGAAAAAGCTGTTCCAGCTCATTCCGATTGCCGGCATGGTATTTGGTTCGGTGAGTAACAAAAATACGATTCGTGATGTTGCCGAAGCGGGGAAGATGTTATATAAAAAGCGGCTGATTCTTCAACGCCTTTCAAAATGATGTCCATTAGAGCCAAATGGCTGTGAACCTACCACAGCCACTTGGCTCTGATTCTGACCATAACGCTGACAAAACAAAAACGGGATAAAGCCTAATGATACAAGGCTTTATCCCGTTCACACAACAGGTAACATTTCGAGGTTGGTTAACCACCTGACGTTACGTTTCACGCGGCTGGTTTAACAACTCTATTTCCCTTCATTGAGCATTGCAGCTTATTTTGTTGGAACTGATCTTTTAAATCTGGTCCATTTAAAAAACAATTATTCTTCGCTACCGTTCTCTTCCGCCCAGCGGTTCAGCAGCTTATCCGATGGAAGCAGGAAGGTGAAGATGCCGATCAGTGGCAGGAAGCTGCACATTTGCATGACTGGAGATACACCGAACACGTCGATCCAGTTCCCCAGCACGAGTGCACCCAGACCGCCCATACCAAATGCCAGGCCAGTAATCAGACCAGAGACGGTGCCGATTTTGCCTGGAATCAGCATTTGTGCATACACAACGGTCACTGAGAAGCTGGACAACATAATGAAACCAATAATGCTCAGCAATACGGCTGTCCAGAACAGATTGGCGTAAGGCAGCAGCAGGGCCAGTGGAGCGGCTCCGGCCATCGACAGGAAGATCATGTTACGTTTGCCGAAGCGATCCGCCAGTGGACCACCAAAGAACGTACCCAGTGCCCCGGCAGCCAGGAACAGGAAGATATAGATCTGTGCGTCTTCTGTGGACAGGTTGAAGGTATCCTTCAGGTTAAACGCATAGAAGCTGCCGATCGAAGCGACATACCACGAACGGACAAAGACGAGCAGGATCAAGATGGTTATCGCAGCAGCGATCTTTTTACGCAATGCCGGATTGGGTGTACGACGGGCTGCCGCCTGTCTGCGCAAATACCCTCCCGATTGCAGCATGCGTCCATACCAGCGAGCGATATAGATTTGGACCGCGATCCCCGCAGCAGCAATCCCTGTGAATCCGATGGCACCGAACAACCCAAACGGGATGAAAATCCATCGGGTGAGCAATGGAGCCAGAGACTGCCCGGCGTTACCACCGACCTGAAAGATGGACTGAGCCAGACCTCGACGAGGCCCTGAGGCCATATGGGATACCCTTGAGCCCTCTGGATGAAACGCCGCCGAGCCCAGACCAACAAAGATAACGGAGATCAGGACGGCCATATAACTATCTGCGAAGGCAAGCAGCAGCATGCCCGTAAACGTAAAGCCCATGCCGATGGGCAGGATGGAAGGCGTCGGTTTTTTATCAGCAAACCAGCCTACAACCGGCTGCATGATGGACGCAGTAAAGTTAATAGCGAACGAAATCCATCCGATCTGCGTATATGTAAGATGCATGGAGTCTTTCAGGATTGGAAAAATAGCTGGAATGACTGACTGAATCGAGTCGTTGAACAAATGAACCAGACTGATGGCAATTAAGATCCGGTAAACGGTACCTTGGGCATCCAATCCGGGTGGAGCTTTCGAACGCGCAGCGGCGTCTTTGGGTAATGAATTTTGCATGGACATGTACAGTTCTCCTTTGGTCGCGGTCACGAGGGATCAGCGCCTGATGATGTGATGTGCCTAAGCATATTGTTACATAATAGGACAGATTTGCAGGGGCGACAAGGGGAACAGAAGAAATTAACGTACTCTATATAATGTAAAATCTTGATATACTCTACTGATTTCACTATTAAAGTTCTACTAAATCAGAAATGATAAAGGACTGATCACTATGAAATCGCTAGCGCCATATGTTCTTGCCAAACGCAATTTGGCGATGACCATTCTATTTATGGCAGTCATGACTTTTCTGACTATATATGTTGCTTCGACGTCTCTATATTTTGCTATCGGATTTTTTGTGGTTGTTCAATCTATTGGTGCACTTATGCTGAGACATTACATCAAAAAAGTCAAAGAACTGAAGCGAGATCATAACACTTGAACGCGAGTTCAAATCATACGATTGATTGGAAACGCTCCGTTTCCATACTAAAAACAAAAGCCGAATTTCTTCAAATAGAAGAGTTCGGCTTTTGTGCGCTCTATGATTTTATTTCATATATGAGGGTAGATGTAACTGCCAATTTAACGATTATCAATCGTCTCCGGATACATATCATGATTCATCATGCGGTGATCGGCCATCTGCTCGTACTTCGTACCCGGCTTGCCATAGTTCGTGTACGGGTCGATGGAGATGCCGCCGCGCGGCGTAAATTTGCCCCACACTTCAATGTAGCGTGGGTCCATCAGCTTAATCAAGTCGTTCATAATGATGTTCACACAATCCTCGTGGAAATCTCCATGGTTGCGGAAGCTGAACAGGTACAGCTTAAGTGACTTGCTCTCTACCATTTTTACATCAGGGATGTAGCTGATATAAATGGTTGCAAAGTCCGGCTGCCCCGTAATCGGGCACAGGCTGGTGAACTCCGGGCAGTTGAATTTGACAAAATAATCACGGTACGGATGCTTGTTATCGAAATTCTCTAGAATGCCTGGATCATATTCAAACGTATATTTTACGCCCTGGTTGCCCAGCAGCGTCAAATCTTGCATTTCATCAGGTTGTCTCATCGGTTCGTAAACGCTCCTTATTTCCGGCGACGCACGAAGCTTACCGGTATATATGATAGGCCCTTCATAGCCTTTGTATGTTCTCAAAATTACATCATGCCGCCCATTCCACCCATAAAGTCCATCAGACGCCGCGTTTGTTGCCCCACACCAAAGTATGCAGCTGTGGCAGCACACGAACGTCGTTCAGATCATCCGATGCACTAACTTGATCAATCAGCCACTCGTAACGGGCAAGCAATGAAGACGCCAGATCTGGCGTATCGGCAGAAGTGACATCCGGGTTCCCGGTCTGCAAAAATAAATCTGTGCCTGGATACTGTGCATGCACACGGCGGGCATAATCCAGGTCTGTCTCATCGAAGATCACGATCTTCAGACTATGGCTTCGTTCCACCGGGCCAGCAGCCAGTCGGTGGATCAGATCATCCAGCACAGCCCAGTCGGTGTTCATGCCTGAGCTGGGAGGCTTGGGCGAGACGGTGACTTCGTCAATATCCCCCAGCCAAGGCTGCCACCGGGAGCCCTGTGTTTCTACCGCGGTGCGGATGCCGTTCTCCCGAAGCAGCTTAACCAATCCGCCCAGCGAAGCGAGCAGGGCGGGGTTGCCGCCGGAAATCGTCACATGAGAGAAGCGTGAGCCGCCAACGCGGCGCAGCTCGTTCCACACGTCCTCCGGCGTAATCATCCGGATCAGGTCCTTGCCGCTGCCGTCCCATGTGAAGGCAGAGTCGCACCAGGAGCAGCGATAATCGCAGCCCGCGGTGCGGACGAACATCGTTTTCTGCCCAATGACCATGCCTTCACCTTGAACCGTCGGGCCAAAGATCTCCATCACAGGAATACGAGCCTCTTTGTTTCCTTCTTGTCCGTGGGGAAGTTTGTTGTCAGCTAATTCCTCCGCAGAAGCAGCATTGGTTTGATCGGTAAGGGTCGACGTTGTGAGATTGCGTAATCCAACACTACTCATCGATCATCCACTCCCGTCTTGCCTCGGCGTAGCTGGTTGGCGTCTCGTATAAGCGGACAAACTCCGTTCGACCACCCTCGGTCAGTGCAGCATACGGTTCGGTCTGCAAGGCATGTTCCATCTGCTCGAACAACCATACGACCATATTTTCAGCTGTTGTGTTCATGAGAGGAAGGGTTTCGTTCAAATACTGATGATCCAGATATCCTTCAATTTCTGTTTTCCATATCTCTTTGATATGTCCAAAATCAACTGTCAGCCCGGTCTCACCTGGATAACCGCTAATGCCAAAAACAACTTTATAGGTATGCCCGTGCAAGTTCTTGCACTTGCCTTCATAACAATGCAGGTGATGTGCCGCGTCAAACGTAAACTCCTTGCTCACAAGCACGCGTTTGCGATGATAGCGAAGCTGTGCAGGAAGGATATCTTCCCCGATCCGCTGCAATCGCTCCACAATACGGAAGGTTCCCGGTTCTCTCATCATACGTCCGCTCCTACATTTCCAACATAAGCAGAATCGGTGCGTTGCTCCAGATAGCGATCCAGTCCGGCTTTGCGCAGTTTGCAGGCAGGACATTCACCGCAGCCATCGCCGATGATCCCGTTATAACAGGTTAGTGTACGTTCACGCACATAATCGAAGGCACCGAGATCATCCGCCATTTTCCACGTCTGGGCTTTGTCTAACCACATCAGTGGGGTGTGAATGACAAACGGGTAGTCCATGGACAGGTTCAGCGTAACATTCATCGATTTCACAAATGAATCCCGACAATCCGGGTAACCGCTGAAATCCGTTTCGCATACACCGGTGACGAGGTGACGAGCCCCTTTTTGCTTCGCCATAATGGCCGCAAAGCTGAGGAACAGCAGATTCCGCCCATCGACAAACGTACTCGGTAATTCGCCTTCTTCATGCGTAATCTCCACATCTGTACGGGTGAGTGCATTGGGAGCGAGTTGGTTTAACAAACTCATGTCCAGTACCGTTTGCTGTACACCCAGATCGCGAGCGATCTCTGCGGCGCATTCAATCTCCAGCTTGTGGCGCTGTCCGTAATCGAAGGTAACCACCTCAACCTCGGCGAATTGCTGTTTGGCCCAGAACAAACAAGTCGTACTGTCCTGACCGCCGCTGAATACAACGACTGCTTTTTCTTCGTTCAACATAAAAAAACCTCTCCATCTTCTTAAGATCAATCCATGCGCATAGGCACAGAGTGTCGGAAGAACAGAGAAGTTCATGAACTGGCATCCATCAAAAAACACACCTTCTCGTAGACTGCTTCAAAAAAGCAGGCACGATCTAGTGTCCTTAGTTTTTTACGTACGTTGTTACCTAAAATGTACGCAAGACCACATTAACCTTAATGAAGGTCGAGTCTTATAGAGGGAGTTCGCGAACCTCTCCCATGCCACAGGCATGGATTTTCTTCTTCAATTGTCCGGTACAGTATAACACAATTTTATTATGGTGAGCATATCTGCACTTATTTAATTAATACATTTCCAAAAGGAATGACTTCCTTCAATATTCGCTTAAATAAGCCTTCATCGTTCATATCCTGTTCCAGTCGATGATTTTCACGGCCAGCCTGAAAGAGTACCGAGCCATGCCCCGTCATCTTCCAATGATAGTTCATATGCTGGCTGGCAAGGTGATTCCCATACACGGTAAGTTCAAGCTGCGCGTTCTCGGGATAAGCGATAATACTGCCCGCATCCACGTAGAGGGGTGCAGTAGGGTGCAGTTCCTGCTGGCAGACCTGACCTTGTGTCAGCAATCCGATTTTGCCTTCGCCGGAAAATTTCATTTTGACTGCGTCCCGGGTGATCAGCATGTTTTTGATTTTCTGAATCTTGGTATGCATCGTTACGCCATCGGAATAGAAAAAAAGGTGGCGGAAGTCGTACAGCAGATCGCTATTCTCACTCAATTCAACTTCCTTCATGGTGAATCCGGGAGGCAGGGCGGCCACAAATTGACAAGGACCGGTAATTTCGGATTTGATCAGCTTTTTTTTGCGATATATCCCCGTAATATTCATGAATTTATCATTGCGACTGCTGCTTGGGCCGCGAAAAGCGACAATTTGCTGGGGGTGTAAAATATGCAGGCGGTCGTCCTGGATCAGTGAGAACGTAACTACTTGTCCGGCTCCGCCAGCTTCGGTATTGTTCAGGTGTATGTGCATGCGGTTGCTCCTGTCCTTTTATACTCGGCCTGAACGGCGACGCATTCCCCAGCGCATCACCCGAATCAGAATAAAGTATCCCAATATGAGAGAAACGGCTGTGATAATCATCGTCTGAATACGTTTGGCAGTTGCTGTTTTGGCATCCTGATCATTTTGCAATTTGCTTACCATATCGGTCAGTTTCTCGTTTTGCGCCAGCAGCAACTCGTTCTGTGCCTTGAATGCTTCCACATTAGCCTGAGCTTGTCCCAATTGGGCAGAAGTCTGATTTAATTGCTCCAGCGTCTGTTTGTAGCTTTCCTGCAAAGCGTTTACTTCTCCAGGAAGCTCGGAGACCCGTTCCCATCCACTATAGATATCGGAAAATATATTGGCATTCGCTGCACTGACTGTAGAAGTCAAAGAAACAGTAAACAATACACATGTGGTGAATAACACCCGAATGAAATAACCCTGAATGGGTTTTGGCATGTATGGCACCTTCTTTCGGTTACATAATCGTTTGCCGATTTCGTCGTCATTTGTTGAAATACGGCTCTTACATTATACGTCAAAACCGGGACAATGGGTTCAAGAGGATGTAGTTTTAATTACCCTGTATGAGAATAAATCAATACATGCGCATTTGTTTAATTTTAAGAGCGACAGGGTAATAGAAGGACAGGGCAGCACTCCGGACGGTCTTGACATCATACCTTTACTTCAGTTCCGGGTGCAGCTATTCATATTAACGAAATTAGCAATTTAATGAGCGAAAACAATATATCCGATTTTTATAAAGATCGTGAATACGAAGGAGTAGAAATATATGTACACAACTGAACAAGCTGCAACGACCAAAACGATTATGATCACTGTAAATGGTGAGCCCATCGGGCGTGAATTGATTATCGACAGTATTACTTATGCTCCCATCACAGAACCTGAATCTGTACAAAAATTACACAAAATGGGAATGAATCCATCTGCGATTTAAGTTAGGACTTGTCATATAAAAGTGGTCTAAAAGCTTGGCATACTGCCAAGCTTTTTCGTCGTTTATTGTCGTAATTACACGGATTTAGGGAGGAAAAACTAATATTATGGAAAAATTTCCTGCGAACATATGTTCCGTGACAATATAGTGTCCATTTACCCTGATAAGTTAGAAGATAATACATATAAATCGGGGGAGAGACTACCAGTGAACTCAGTCTTTGAAGTATCTTATTCGTGGAATAGAGAGGCCATACCGACAGGGGGAGCCGACCCCGTATATATGATGGTAGAGTGGCGTAACGGAGCCCCTGCCAAAAGACTCAGGAAAATAGCACCCAAAATTGTGTCGAGAGACTTGGAACTTTTGCTCAAACCGGAATTTGGAATTCAGCTCAAGGGCATCTATGGCTGTCGTTCCAAAGAAACGGATATCGGTTGGGTTCTAAGACTCGGAGATGTATACAAGGGCGAGAGTAAACAAATATTGCTCGAATTCGCCATGGGACCTCGTGTATCTGGGAAAAGTGCCGTTTGTTCAGCTTATTGGAGTACACGAAAGTTGAAACAAAGCCAAAGAGTGCTGCTGCGCAGAGAACAGTTGTATATTCAGTACACAAGTCATCTGGGCATGCTGCGCCAGCCGGAAGATCCTAAGGTAGAGAAGACGATCAAATTGAACGAAACCGTTCCTCTGATTAAACAAGCTTTGCGCGCTTATGAAAGAGGTCGTACACAAGAGGGCAGTGATCTGCTGCGTCGTCACGCAGATGCTTTGTTAATTGAAGCAGCTCGTAAACAGGATCTGGATTATTATACGGAAGCCGAAATTGTGGAAAAACTTCGGTACCACTACGGGATTACTTTTAATTCCATGGCTCATAATCGCGGAAAAACGATGTTAGGTGAATAGGGATAAAGAACTAGTGATGATGGTAGGGCCAGGAATGTTTCTACATAATTTTTTGAAGGTGAAGTCAGGGAATAAGTCGAATGTACTAAACAACATAATAATAAAAAATGGATGGAGTTGTATCGAATTTATTGAAACAACATCGTGGAGGGTCCGGCAAAATGACAGACCGACTGATCCGATTAATGCGCATTATAACTCTTGTGCAGGCCAAGCCGGGCATTCTGGCCCGTGAGCTTGCCGAGCGGTGCGAGACAACGGAAAGGACGATATACCGCGACATGGAGGCCCTCAGTGCAATGCATATCCCCATCGCCAATATGGGACACGGGAGAGGATACATGTTTATCAGCCATTTTGCCATGTATCCGCTGAATTGGTCTGATGATGAAGCTCAAGCCTTTATGCACCTGGCAGAAGTCATGGAGAATATTCGTCCGTTGCTGAAGCCTGCTTTTGAGAGCGCGTATGAGAAAGTGGTTGCTTCGAGTCAGAAAAACAAAACAGAGCGAGTGGAATGGTCTGAGCAAATTAGCGGGATGTTCAAAGTGGGTACTTCTGCATGGCAGAATGAAAGTACCGAACTTCTGAATCATTCATTGGTGATGTTGCTTCAGGCTGGAATTTCCCAGAACACTATTGAAGGAGAATATCTGTCTCAAGGTAAAAAGGGGATTGTGCGAATGGATCCCTACTGTCTTATTCCGCGTGAATACCGATTTGATCTGTTGGCGTATTGTCACCTGTCAGAGAAACTGACATTATTTCAAGTGAATCGTTTGCACAGGGTTCGGATTTTGCCACGCACGTTCCGCAAAGATGATTACCTTTTACAATCTCACTTCCGTACGCCACGGGAACTTGGCAGCAGTACGGAGTGGACTGCATTCAAAATCAGATTTTCGCCGCACGCTGTAGAGCGTGTCATGCAGGAGCAGTTTTTTGCACGCCCCATCTTGACGATTGAACCGGAAGGCACATTGTTGTTTGAGGCCATATTGAGTGATGAGCAAGGTTTTCTAACCTGGCTGTCTCAATATGGACCCGATGCCGAAATTCTGGAACCTGAGAAATGCCGCCTCATTATGAAAGAACGTCTGGAGCGCTGGAGGGAGATCTACAACTGAACTTCTATGTTGCTCATGGCTGGTTCGTCTTAGTTCAACATACGTTATATGCAGTTACTCTTTGGTCTTGAACAGGTGTGCCAGGTTACCAAAAGGGGAATCGTTGTCATCGTCTTCTGTACTGCTCGAATAGACCACTTTGGACGTGATGCCTTCATCATCTGCTGCGCAATTGGTTTCCAGGTTGAACTGGTCAAATTGATGCATGAATACTTTGGCTGTATTAATAGCATCATCCAAAGCGCGATGCTGGGTTCCATCGAATTCAATACCGCACAGCTCAAGAGCCTGAGCAAGTCCAAGCTGACGGAATTTCCCTTCTTTGCGCACTGTGCGCGACCATTGCTGCTGAAGATCATTGTGATTGGTGATCCAGGCGACATCAAGCTGATGCGTTCGACAATGAGAGATCAGTTTGGTGCGGTCATCCGGTCCCCAGGAACACATGTAATAGGATTCACTTCCCATCCAGGCAATAAATTGATTCAGCGCTTCCGGAAAAAGGGGAGATGCGTCGATATCTTTCTGCGTAATACCCGTAAATTGAATTGTATCGGCGGACAGCACCGATTTATTGGATGGACGAACATACGTATGGAACGTGTCTGATACGCACAGGCCGTTCTCACCTTCCGTTACTTTGACGGCACCGATATCTATAATTTCAGAAGAGTAACGTGTATTGCGACTTACCGTGAATTCAAGATCGTAAATAATATATGGCATAGGACAAACTCCTTTATCAATTAATACATGTTTTCTATTTCTCTATATTACAGGGAACGAACGGCCATGTCAGCCATCGCTCAGGAATTCATTTTAACGTAAAGCTGTCAACCGTATGGTTGACAATTTCTTGTAAATACACTATGGTGATCAAAATGATAACAGCGATCAACGAGGACATAATGACGTTAGCCAGCTTCTGCAGAGAGGAAACCGCCTAGTGCAAGGTTTCTGTTGCTGTTTCGTTATTCCTACCTCGCGAGCTGCGGAGGAGAAGGCCCAATCGGTCTGTACCCTCCGCCGGATGGGCCCGTTATGCCCTGAAGGACTGTAAGTTCACGTTTGGCACAGGTTGCAAACGGGGAACCGGTTATGGCAAATGCCCTGTTGATTGAATGGCAGGTCAGCCGGCAAAATGCAGTTAAATAAGGGTGGTACCACGACACATTCGTCCCTTGACGGATGTGTCTTTTTGCTGTTTATAACCTGATTCACAATAACGAATAGAAGGTAAGGGGTGTGACAAGATGCGTCAAAGTGAAATGCTTGTTCCAACATTACGTGAAGCACCAGCAGAGGCAGATGCAGCAGGACATCGCTGGTTACTGCGCTCTGGCATGATTCGCCAACTCGCAGCAGGAATATACAGTTATCTGCCCTTGGGACGTCGTATCTTGCTGAATGTCGAGCGTATCGTTCGGGAAGAAATGGACCGTGCAGGATGTCAGGAAGTATTGCTGCCAATCATGCAGCCTGCTGAGCTATGGGAGGAATCCGGAAGATATACACAGTATGGTCCTGAGCTGATGCGTCTGAAGGATCGCCATGCACGAGAATTCGCCCTGGGTCCAACCCATGAAGAAGTCGTAACTGCACTGGCTCGTGACGAGGTTAATTCTTATCGGAAGCTGCCGTTTACACTTTATCAGATTGGAACCAAATTCAGAGATGAACGTCGTCCAAGATTCGGATTACTGCGGGGACGGGAGTTCATCATGAAGGATGCGTACTCTTTTGCATCCGATTGGGAAGAGCTGGATCGCACCTATCAGGCCATGAATACCGCATACTCGCGCATTTTGGAGCGTTGTGGACTGGAATATATTCGCGTGGAAGCCGATGCAGGCACCATTGGTGGTCAGGGAGAGACCCATGAGTTTATGGCACTTGCCGATGTGGGAGAAGATACGATCGTAACCTGCAAACATTGTGGATATGCCGCAAATCTGGAGAAGGCAGGATATCAGACTTCTGAATCTTCTGCTAATCATGCAGGACCAGCTGATACTTCTACTGACCCCAAAACAGTCGATAAAGCAGATGGGAATACTGAAGGGGACACACTGGTTCGTATCGAAACTCCAGGGGTACGAACGATCAATGAGCTAAGCGCCTTTGTGGGTGAGGACGCTCGGCATATGATCAAAACGCTTCTTTATCAAGCGGATGGTCAACTAATCGCTGCACTTGTTCGTGGGGATCATGAAGTGAATGATATCGCTCTGAAGCAGGTACTAGGTGTAGAGGAGCTGATCCTGGCTGATGAAACTGCACTTGCAGTTCATCCGAAATTAACTGTAGGTTTCCTGGGTCCGATTGGACTGGATCTGCCGATTGTAGTGGATGCGGATGTCGCTGTTATGGAACATGCAATTACAGGAGCGAATGAAGTCGATGTACACTATTCGAATGTACGTCCGGGTATAGACTTTACTTTGGACAAAGTAGATCGAATTCGTTTCGCTGCTGAAGGTGACGGCTGCCCAACCTGTGGAGAATCGCTTGTATTCACAAAAGGAATCGAAGTGGGGCATATCTTTAAACTGGGAACCAAGTACAGTGACGCCATGGGAGCATCCTTCCTGGATCGCAATGGACGGCAGTGTGCACCAGTAATGGGTTGTTACGGTATCGGTGTGTCTCGTCTGATGGCGGCTATTGCTGAACAATATGCCGGAGAAGATGGTATCCGTTGGCCAGCAGCTGTCGCACCTTATCATGTACATCTGATTCCAATGAGTTGGAAGGATGAGCAGCAGCGCGAGCTTACGCTGCAGCTGGAACAACAACTTACAGATGCCGGATACAGTGTATTGGTCGATGATCGTGATGAACGCCCAGGAGTGAAGTTCAAGGATTCGGAATTGATCGGATTGCCTGTCCAGATTGTAATTGGTCGGGGTGCGGCAGAAGGACAAGTGGAATTTGGATCACACGTTCTTGCAGTCCAAGGTGAATCCAAACGAATCAGTCTGACGGCACAAGAGGCTGTAAGTCAGGTGAAAGAACAGCTTATAGTCCGGAATTAAAAAAATAGCCATCCTTATGGAACTGTGCTACGTGTCTCTATATAATAGAACGATCTATAATAGGTCCGGATATTATGCGATACGAGTTGCTTGTGGTTATGTAACGGAGTAAAGCGCTAAAAAGAGGGCTATAGTCACATAAGGAATCAACAATATTTGCGTATTGTCATACCAAGTAACTAGAATTTGAAAAATTGTATTCTGTATACAGTAAGTCTGTTCATAAGAGCTACAGATATGGTGTGTTGGCAAAGCATACATGTGCAAATATGCAAATCATGGACGATAAATATGTCGATTCAAATGTGAAATATCCGCATGAGAGTGGCAATTATAGAGATTTCTTCTATAGTCCATGGTCGGGGACAAGGGATGAAGTGATTTCTCAAAGTGAATCAAGAGATTTATTTTTGCAGCAAAGCTATATTCATGTAGACATGGATTGTACAACTCAGCAGATTAACCATGGAGTGAAGTAATTGTTAATTAGAAAAGGGTGTCCATCAGCCGATTATGGCTTGAGGGACACCCTTTCTTTGGAATGGATTGATGGGTACAACTATTTCTGATTCTGTCGCATCCTGGAGATCATCGGTTCGAGCTGTTTTTCTCTGATGATCTTAAGAGGCTGCAGGCAGTTTCAATTGTTGACCTGGATAGATCCAGTGTGGATTTTTGATTTTATTCAGCTTTTGCAGAGCTTGCCAAGTTGTACCGTATTGTTTGGAGATGGAGTACAGGGAATCTCCGGATTTAACAACATGCACTTTGGCTGGAGCTGGTTTGCTTGGTGTCGGTTTCGACGGTGTTTCTGGTTTTGGTGTCTCTGGTTTCGGTGTAGTTGGTGCTGGTGGTTCGGTTACTGGAGCTTCCGGTTCAACCGCAGGAGCTTTTGCTTCCTTGATTCGGCCGTCTGTTTTGATATCAACAGCGCCCAGTTTTTGCATGTATCCGATCAACGCTTCATCCATAGCACCGTACATGCCTGACGTTGCGTATTTTGCGAACATAGTGTACTCGTCACCACCAACAGCAGTGAAATCATTTGTAGCCAGCGTATACGTTGCTTTCGGGTCAAGGGCTTTATCGCCGATCATGACGGAATGTACACGGCTGCCTTTTGCTGCGGAAGAATCAATACTGAATGTCATGCCGGATACTTGCGGGAATCCACCGCTTGGTTCTGGATAAGATCCTACACCGTTTTCAAGGGCTGCAAGTACATCAGAGCCTTTTACTTCAAGTGTTACAACCTGATTACCAAAAGGAAGTACAGTGATTACGTCGCCTTTGGTTACGATACCTTTTTCAATGGAAGAACGAATACCGCCACCGTTTGTGAGTGCGATATCAGCTTTGCTGACGTCACGGATGGCATCTGCCAGCAGGTCACCCAGGTTAGTTTCACCTGCACGTACTTGTTCACGTTTGCCGTCCAGCAGAATCGCTGTATTGGCTACTTCTTCTTTCAGAATAGGTTCTTGTTCTTTCTGAATGGAATTCACCAATGCGGCTACTTTCTCATTCGGTTTGATGTCTTTTGCTTCGATTTCATCAATCAATGTTGCTTGTTTTTTGGTTACTTTACCGCCGTCAACCCACAGGTCGATAACACCTACAAAGTTAGTATACTCACCGGCGCTGGCGATCAGTGTTCCGTTATCGGATATAAGTCCATCTTGCAGAACCGTATGGCTATGACCATCGATGAATACATCAATGCCAGGCACTTCTTTCACAACTTTGAGGCTAGTATCGGTGCTGGACGCGTCTTGTCCAAGGTGTCCCAATACCACAACAACATCGACTTTGTTGCGAATTTCGTTTACGAGCACTTTAGCTTCCGCAGATGGGTCTGTAATGTCCAGACCTTCCATATTTTTCGGGTTCGTTTTGTACATCGTTTCTGGTGTGGAGAGGGCAATAATACCAATCTTCACGCCATCTACCTCTTTAATAAGATAAGGTTCAAACAGACGAGTACCGTCTTTTTTCTTCACATTGGCACTGATCATTGGAAAATTCATCATATCCGCCAGTTCAAGCAAACGCTTGGAACCGTAGTTGAATTCATGGTTGCCTGGAACGATGGCCTGATAGCCCATTTCGTTCATGACTTTGACAATGCTCTCACCGTTAACGAGCGTAGCAAAGGTTGTACCATGCACTGCATCTCCGGCATCCAGTAGAAGGGTGTTTGGGTTTTCGCTACGGTATTTGTCCGCAATTCCAGCAACCTTGGCGAAACCCATCGCAGGTGAGGACTCAACTGCGCGTGCGTGCATGTCATTCGTATGTAGAATAGTAATGTGCTTACCTGTGCCCGAAGTCGTATCTGTTGCAGCAGAGGCGAAGCCTACACTGCCAAATAACAGACAGAGCGTTAGCACAAGTGAAACGTAAGTCTTCCAGATTTTCATATGAATCAGTAACCCCCCAAAAAATAATAATCTCGTGAGCGTTTGCACAACTCATGTTGTATTTTACCAGACTATTATTAGGAAATCTCGTGATTAGTGTAAAAATAGGTAACCTGAAAGTGACATCTGATTTTAATAGTGGAAGATTAAGAGATGAATTGACTTATAAGGAACATATATTCTTGAAAAGACTAAAAAAAATGCTGCACTTCACGTGGCAGTCCTGTACGTAAACAAAATTTCTCCAGTGATTCATCCGGCTCAGGCCTTAATCCGGAAGTGAGTAGCTGTATGGCAAAACGATTGGCCTGTCTTTCCAGCTTGCCTGGTGCAAAATAGGAGTGTTCCTCCAGAAAGAACCGGTTTATGCCTTTGTGCAATCGGTCATGTCCAAGCTCATGGGCACACACGAAACGCTGCCATTCCGGCGGTAAATCATTGTGAATGACGATAAATCTGCGACGGAGCTTGCGGAAATACAGTCCTTTGGTAGACTTACCCAGGTTGGCGAACCGGATCTGTATTCCAATGGCTCTGGCAATGCTGAAAGGGCAGTTGGTCCGGTGTTTTCGAATCAGTTTTGTTACAATGTCATCCATATCATCTCACCTGCTGCTTTAGTTTATTCAGCTTGAAATGCTTCATGGGCGCTCGTCTGGATCATTCGTTTTTTTGCGTTTGTTCATCTGCTTGGCTTCCCAGAACAGACCTGTCAGGACATCCTTGATTCGTTTCTTGTCCTCATCATCCAGCGGGATGCCGTCAAACATGAGATCATCCTCGTCCTCCAGCATCTTTTTGAAGTCCCGACGGTCCTTGTACGTTGCCCATTCCGGAGCTTCCTGCAGCTCGATTGCTGTATTTGAGACTTCAAGATACCCGGCTTGCTTCATCATATCCGCGTAAGGAACCGAGAGTGCGTCCGAGATTTTGCGGATGGTGGCGGGCTTGGGAACACCGCGAACCCCATTCTCAATGCGTGAAATTTGCGAATTGCTGATTCCTGCTGCTTCGGCGAGTTGATTGATGCTGTATCCCTGTTGCTCGCGCAGTTGTTTCAGATAAGGACCAAAAGCGTGCTCCACCATTCATGCCACTCCTTTGATTCGTACAAGTGTATTAAAAATTATTAAGAAGACAGTTGGACGGGGGAGGTAGATGCGACTCTAAGCCCGTTCCGGATTCGGATCGTTCTTTCGATCGCTGTTATCCCCAGATTT